>BOKO01000011.1 GCA_016861025.1 Chloroflexota bacterium | reverse complement strand
TTTGTGACCGAGTGGGCGTACGATGCAGCCGACCTGCCCACCTGGATGCGCTATCCTGACGGCGAGCAGGTGACGACGACCTACCTGCGCCAGAAGCTGGTCAACAGCATGAGCGGGAGCAGCCTGTATGTGCAATCCACCCAATACGACGCCGCCGGTCGGGTGGAGCTGCGGCTGCTCGGCGCCGACCAGGTGCGCATCGACCCCTACTATCGGCCGTGGGACACACAGGGTGGGCGCATGCACTGGCTGATCGGGCGGGTGGGGAGTGCAGGTGCGTTTTTGCAGGCGCTGGAGTACGCCTACGATGCGGCGGGCAACGTGAGCTGGATCAAGGACAACCTGGCGGGCGGCGTGCAGACGCAGAGCTTCAGCTACGACAGCATGGACCGGCTGCTGAGCGCAGGCGCCGCGCCTGCCGGCGACGGCGGTGACTACAGCGAGAGCTACAGCTACGACAGTGCGGGGCGGCTGGTCAACGGCCCGCGCGGGGGCAACTACGTCTACGGCGACGCTGCGCACAAGCACGCCGTGACTGCGGTGAGCGGGGGGCACAGCTACGCCTACGACGCCAACGGCAACCTGGTGAGCCGCACATCCGGCGGGCAGACGCTGAGCTTTGTCTACGACGCCGAGAACCGGCTGGTGGGGGTGAGCGGGGCGGCGAGCGCCAGCTTCGTCTACGACGGCGACGGTAGGCGGGTCAAGGGCACGGTCAACGGCGTCACGACCTACTACGTGGGCGATCATTACGAGGTCTCCGGCGGCGTGGTCAAGAAGTACTACAGCGCCGGCGGCCAGCGCATCGCCCTGCGCAGCGGCGGGACGCTCTATTGGCTGCTGACGGATCACCTGGGCGGGACGGCCTACACCGTGAGCGGGACGACCAAGACCGGCGAGCTG
The DNA here is from genome assembly GCA_016861025.1 of Chloroflexota bacterium. GTDB lineage: Bacteria > Chloroflexota > Anaerolineae > Caldilineales > Caldilineaceae > Caldilinea. Next base: position 175,786 of record BOKO01000011.1, on the reverse strand, counting down.
CGCTATCGCCCCTTCGGCGTCACCCGCTTTGCGTCCGGGACGACGCCGACCAGCTATCGCTTCACGGGCCAGCGGGAGGAGGCGGCGCTGGGGCTGTACTTCTACAACGCCCGCTGGTATGACCCGGCGCTGGGTCACTTCCTCTCGCCGGATACGCTTGTTCCGGAGCCGGGCAATGCGCTGGACTACCATCGCTATGCGTATGTGCGCTTCAACCCGCTGAAGTACACCGACCCAACCGGACACTACTCTGACCAGGCGTTGATGACCCACTTTGGCTGCGAGACATGGACGTGCGTCGAGAGCCATTTCCAGCAAGGCGGCTCGCACGCCGGGTTGTGGGGCTGGCTGAACGTCTTGCTCAAGGCAGAGGATGGCGACGCCGTACAAGCAATCGTCGCCTACGGTGGCATGCTATCGACGGTCAGCGGCAACTTTGCCACCATCAACGGCCAGATCACCGTGCAGGGGCCGCAGCTTCAGTTCGGCAAGGAGGCGCCGTCCACACCTGCCGGCGCCTGGGACGAAGCCACCTTCGCCAAGATGGCGCTGATGGGCTCGTGGCAGGCCGACCACAACGCCTTCTACATGGGGCGCCACGGCGTCAGCGTCTACAACCAGCAGTATCCCGACTGTCGCCATCAGGATTGCGTGACACAGATGCTTGACGGTGCGGCGACGGCATCCTCGGCGGTGGCAGCAGGGTGTGCAATGGCAGGCATTGCTCCGTGTGCTGGTGTAGCGGGTTTTACAAGTTTGGGATTAAGTACAGTGGGTGCGGGTTGGACCACATGGAATGCTCTGCAAGAAAAGGGATCTGCTCTCGATGTTGCAGTGGCTGTGACAACTCTCAGATTGGGAACTAAGAGCCCATATATAGGTTTAGGCGCAAGTGTGTTTCAATGGGCATGGGATGCATTCATTGTTCCATGGGAGAACAACTGATGCAACCCATACTAATGCAAATGCTGAAATGGACGTTTTTTCTTGTTGCTTGCATCCTCGGAGGCTACCTACACTGGAAACATGCCCAGAAGAACTATCCTTTTTCGACTAGATGGCGGTTTTTGTTATTCATGAGCGGATTCTTAGCTGGAACTCTTGGCTTTTGGGGGTTAATGGTTGAGTATGGTCTGGCAAGTATAGTGGTCAGCATGGCGACTGGGGGGATATCTCTGGGGTTAATTTCGCTCTTTTGGTTTCCCAAATATATGCAGTCATTTTGTCCCAGAAAATAGAAAGATCCGAGTCCTCCCAGTCAGTTGTAGTGAACGATTCAAAATCAACCAAAAAGAGCGGTCACCATGCAGAAGCCTAAGTTTCCGTGAGGCTGCCTTTGCCAAGATGGCGGTGATGGGCTCGTGGCAGGCCGACCACAACGCCTTCTACATGGGACGGCATGGCGCCAGCGTCTATGACCAACAGTATCCCGACTGTCGTCACCAGGACTGTGTGACGCAGGCGCTCGACGCTGCGGCGACGGCCTCCTCGGCGGTGGCAGTCGGATGCGCTGCAGGGGGAGTTGCACCGTGTGTGGCTGGCGCCACCCTTATTAGCACAGGATTTAGCGTAGCCGGAGCCTCATGGACGGCATGGAATGTCTTGACTGGAAATGCCACGCCTTTGGACGGAGCTGTAGCCACAACTACTTTGCGAGTAGGTGCAAAGTATGGAAGTAGAGCAAATGCACTTGTAGGTCTGACTGTTAGCATTGCGCAATGGTCTTGGGATAAATTCGTGTCCCCATTGGAGGCGCCGTAACCATGTGGGGTGCAATATTGTTAATGTGGACGGCAACAGTTCTAGCATTAATGCTAACGGTAGCATGTCAAATCCAATATGCAAAGGCAAACTACCCGACCACATTGTCTTGGAAAGCAAGATTGTTTGTTTCTGGTTGGCTATCAAGCTCTCTACTCATGTGGTGCGTGATCCCTGCAACTGGCTGGCAGGGTTTGGTGGTTAGTGCATTCACCGCTGGCTTGATAGGGGGACTCGTTTTCACATTCTGGGCGCCGATCAATGTGCAAAACATTTATCCTAAGAAATGACGATTTGAACTACACCAGCCGACGCAGGCAGTGGCTGCGCGGCGGCGCCACGACGAACGAGGATTTGCAGAAACTGGAATACGCCTACGACGCCGTGGGCAACGTGAGCTGGATCAAGGACAACCTGGCGGGCGGCGTGCAGACGCACAGCTTCAGCTACGACGAGATGGATCGGCTGCTGAGTGCGAGCGCTGCGCCTGCCGGCGACGGCGGCGCGTACAGCGAGAGCTACAGCTACGACAGCGCCGGGCGGCTGGTCAACGGGCCGCGTGGCAATGGCTACGTCTACGCAGATGCGGCGCACAAGCACGCCGTGACTGCGGTGAGCGGGGGCCACAGCTACGCCTACGACGCCAACGGCAACCTGGTGAGCCGCACATCCGGCGGGCAGACGCTGAGCTTTGTCTACGACGCCGAGAACCGGCTGGTGGGCGTGAGCGGGGCGGCGAGCGCCAGCTTCGTCTACGACGGCGACGGCAGGCGGGTCAAGGGCACGGTCAACGGCGTGACGACCTACTACGTGGGCGACCACTACGAGGTGAGCGGCGGCGTGGTCAAGAAGTACTACAGCGCCGGCGGCCAACGCATCGCCCTGCGCAGCGGCGGGACGCTCTATTGGCTGCTGAACGACCATCTCGGCGGCACGGCGCACACTATCAGCGGGACGACGGAGACCGGCGAGCTGCGCTACCGCCCCTTCGGCGTCACCCGCTTTGCGTCCGGGACGACGCCGACCACCTATCGCTTCACCGGGCAGCGGGAGGAGGCGGCGCTGGGGCTGTACTTCTACAACGCCCGCTGGTATGACCCGGCGCTCGGTCACTTCCTCTCGCCGGACAGTATCGTGCCGGAGGCGGGCAATGCGCTGGACTATCATCGCTATGCGTATGTGCGGTTTAACCCGCTCAAGTACACCGACCCCAGCGGTCACTACTCCGACCAGGCGTTGATGACCCACTTCGGCTGTGAAACGTGGGCGTGCGTGGAGGCGCACTTCCAGGAAGGCGGCTCGCACGCCGGGCTGTGGGGCTGGCTCAACGTCTTGCTCATGGCCGAAGACGGCGACTTCGTTGAAGCCTTCGTCGTTTACGATAACCGGACAGCCTGGGTGAGTGGTCAGTTCGCCACCAAAGAAGGTAAGATTGTGGTCGAACAGCCGCAGATTCGCTTCGGCGCCAATGCCCCGCACACCTCGACTGCGCCGTGGTGGGACGAGCGCACCTTCGCCCACATGGCGCAGATGGGGTCTTGGGAAGGCTATCATCACGCCCAGTATTTTAGCGACCGCTCCCTCACCAGCGTCTACAACCAGCGTTACACCGACTGCCGCCATCAGGACTGCGTGGCTCAAACTATCGATACGATCGGCGTAGCGGGAGCCAGTCTCATGGTGGCGTCGCCAGCGTGTGGGCCGGGCGCCGGAGTTTGTTTCAGTGCAGGACGAGGCGTAAGTACAGCATCAACAATCGCAGGTGCGACATGGGCTGGCATCCAGGCATTCAGAGGCAACTTGTCCTTAGAAGACATCTACATGACTAGCACCACCACAGCAATTGGAAGAGCAGCCCAAAATCCGTGGATCAATCTTGCTGCAAGTGTTGCACAACTGATTTGGGATTCTCGATAAAAGTATAATAGCAACAAGGATTCACAAGCATGATCTGGGTCAGTGTATTTTCATGGGTTGTGTCACTCCTCATGTCTGTATTCGGAGTGATGATTCTCTATAGAACAGGAACTGCGGATTTTGAGCCTTGGGAGGAAGCCAAGCGGAGACTAATCGTTGCTGCGATTTTTGTAGCAATGCCCGCTAATACATTAGCGTTCCATTTTCTACCAATCTATCTCGCTGTTTTCTTAAGTTTAGTGTTAACTGCTTTGGTCATGGTGGAGTTTGTTTTGACTGTCCCCCAGCAATGGCGGCGCGTCGTTGGAAAGAAGGGATGATGACTTGTTTCACCGGCCAGCGGGAGGAGGCGGCGCTGGGGCTGTATTTCTACAACGCCCGCTGGTATGACCCGGCGCTCGGGCGGTTCATCCAGCCCGACGCCCTCGTCCCTGACCCCGCCGACGCCAGGATGTTCGACCGCTATGCCTACGTCAACAACAACCCGCTCAAGTGCGAGGACGACTCCGGTCATTGCGCCACGCTCGCCAACAGTCAGGCGGATGAAAACTATGACTGGCTGATTGGTGCAGCGCTATCCAGCTCCTTACAATTGTTGCACAAGAAGCACCGTCAGCGGCAATGTGATGAATGAGAGCGCAGTCTGCAACGTGATGATTGTCGCCATCGCCGGTGCGTCCCCGCCCATCTGTCGCGCCAGCGTGTAGGCGGAGGCGGCAGTCGGCGCTGCACCGTAGAAGATCAGCACCAACAGCGCCGTTTCTGAGAGATCGACGAATTGCGCCGCCGCCAGAATCAGCGCCGGGAAGACCATCAGTTTGCCGATCACCGACAGCGCAACCGGCAGCCCAGCGCTGCTCATTGCGCGCAAACGAATGTTGGCGCCTACACACAGCAACATGATTGGCAGCGCCGCCGCGCCCAGAATCCTGGTCATATCGTGCACGATTGGGATCGATGTAGCGCCGAGCGAGTTGGCGGCGATGCCCAAGAAGACGGCGATCAGCAGCGGGTTGCGCGCCAGATCGCGCAACACTGCGCCGATGACCGCACGCGGCGCGCCGCCGCCATGAATCATCATCACCATCAACGTGACAACCGTAATGTTGGTGACCGGGATCAGCAGCGCCGTCACCAGCGACGCCAGCGCCAATCCTTCGGCGCCGATCAGCCGCTCCGCCACCGCCAACGCAATGAAGGAATTGTGGCGCGCCGCCCCTTGCAGCACCGAGCTGGCGGTCGGCCCGCTCAAGTTCGCCAACCGACTGCTGACCAGGGCAAAGAGCACTGCTCCGCCAAAGCCGGCGTAGATTGCCGCCGCAAACGAAGCGAGCAGGTCACCCGATAGATTGATCGTGGACGTATTGTTGAAAAGCAACGCCGGAAAGAGCACCCAGTAGACAAGCCGATCGTTGAGATTCCAAAATTCGATGCTCGGAATGCCGTTGCGCCGCAGTAGATAACCAAGAACAAGAAGCAAAAAGATCGGCGCAATCGAAAGAAAGATGGCGAACATTACATCATTCTACACTGTGTTGTGGTCAGTGCATCATTCTTCCGCCCAGCACAGGCCAGGGTGCGTCTCCACAACCGGCGCCAGCGCGTCGGAGACCCAAATCACATCAAGATGCAGCGTGTTCTGAATGCGCACCACGGCAGCTTGCGACCAGTCATCCACGCCGCTGGTGAGCAGCGCAGCGCGCAGCGCGTCGTCGAGCGCAGGCAGCACGATGGGCAGGCGACCACTTTCCGGCGTGCCAGCGGCGATGGCGTTGGCATAAGTCGTTTCGCGGTCGATCTGTGCGGCGGCTTGTTGTGTGGTGAAGTCCGCCTGACCGATGCCGATGCCATTGCCGCCGCTGGCATTGGTCAACCCAGCCACAACAATGCGCGTGATCGACGGGCCATTGTAGCCGGCCAGCGCGCCCTTTGCCGTACGCCCAATGATGTTTGGATCCATGCCTGCACCACTGATGTTTTTACCGATCTCATCGACGATCAATACGTCGATATGCTCGAAGTAGAGACGCGGCATGTTGACGTAGGCGATCTGCAACAGCTCGGCCTCGCGCGCCAGAATCTGTTCGCGCGCCACCGCTTCCACCAGATAGGTCTCGTCGTAAGCGTTCTCTACAATTGCCATGCCAAAGACAACCGGAACTTTTTCCAGAATCAACGACGCCGTCTCCGGCACGACCTGGTGAAAGCGGGCGAAAGTCTCCTGATGGACGCGCGAGCAGCCGATGTGGTTGGCAAAGCCGATCACCAGCATCTTGCACAGGCCGCTCTCATGCGTCCCTGCAAAGTCGGTGTGCGGCTTGACACGGTTGACCGGCACGATCAGATCGGCCGCCAGCGCCGTTTTGTCGAAGAAGATCGGCATACCCCACTTCGTTACGCCGATCTGCTCGACTGCAGTGTCGGATACAATCGGTGCGCCGACGCTGGCTTCGGTGACGCCGAGGTGTTCGAGCACATGTCGTTGCCCGTCGGCTGTCCCGCCACCGTGGCTGCCCATTGCCGGTGTGACGAACGGCGTCAATCCGGCATCCCTGCATGCGGCGACAGTGGCCCTCACCACCGCTGCGATGTCGCGAATCCCACGGCTGCCGACGCCGATGGCGACGCGCGCGCCTGGCCGTGCGTCCAATTTCTGCAACTGCGCAGTGGCTTCGGCGTACGCGCCGGCGTAGACATCGGGATGGCGCGGGCGCGGAAAGCTCTGCGTCACAGCGCGCAGGCGAGGCAGGTCACGGCTGGCAATGGTCGGCGGCAGGTATGGCATGACGGCTCCTGTCTTTGCTGAACGACAATGTTCACGGTGGATGACGACTGACTCAGCGATGGGTTTTGTCTTGTCATCAGTATACACTGTCTCTTGAAACTGCGCCGGTTGCGACGAAGATGTGTAAGCTTCAGATGCTCCGCCCTTCCCGCTCCCCTAGCCAACCGTGCACCGCCATCGTCATTATTGTGGGGGCGCCCAGAGCAACCTGGAAAGGAGCCATTTTCAGTAAGTTCACCGCGCAAACAGTGCGAAGAACCAGGGCGCTGCAATCGCATAGATCAGAATCGCGCTGCATGTGAAGATCATGAGAATCTGCCGGGTGTCAGTGCGCATGATGATTTCTCCTTCAAACATAGTGATGATGGGCATCCGATGTCTGCTCGGGAGCAGCTTCCACCGTCCCTGCCAGTTGATTGATGCGATACTCCAGGTCAGCGATGCGCCCCACCAGCAACCCCATGCTGAAGATGAGGATTGCCAGGATCAGGCCGCCGCCAAAGACAAGCACACCGAGAAACTGCAGCCCGGAAACCAGTGCGTCCCAGATCGGTTTGAGCGCCGGTGACTGGAAACCGATCGTGGCGGCCGGGATCGCCGCCGATGCGCCGCTGACAGACAGCCCTAGCAGGATCGACACAATCAGCAGCATGACTGCCAACGCGTACATCACCCAACTGAGTACACTCAATCTGTGTGCTCTTTTCTGGTCTGCCTTCATCGTGATTTCCTCTGTATCTTGTTGAAACGCTGCACTGATGCTCCGCCTGCTAAACCATCACCCAACGCGCCTGTGCGACGCTCAACTCCACCAACTCACCAGCCCAGGCTTTCGGCGTAGCATGCATTTGCGAGGTTTGCGGGTGGCGTTCGCGACGCCAGAATTCCGTCAGATGCCAGGCATGGCGAACGCTGTACTCTGTTGCTTCCACACGCTGGGGGGCGGTCGGTTCCTCAACACTGAGATGCAGGGTCGTCATGGCGTCCTCCTTGTGTTGAACTGTGACGAACGTTTCGTGTCTACATTCAGTCTACGTTGAATCGCAGCGCACGTCACCAGACTGCAGGCAAGATTCAACCTGTCCGGCGGCTATGAAGATGGACTGTCCGAATGGATAGGGAAGCGAGAAGGAGAGATTGGGAGAATGGGAGATTGGTTGCTGGGGCATGGATACATGGGCTTCTAATCGACGACATCCGCGCCGATCCGCCTGATCCGCTTCATCTGCGTTCCATTGTTCTCCTCTAGACGAGACGCCGTTGGATGGCGAGAGTGACGGCGGCAACGCGGCTGTCCACCCCAAGCTTGGAATAGATGTTGCCGGCATGAAATTTGACGGTGCCCAAACTCAAAAAGAGGCGATCGGCGATCTCCTGGTTGCTCAGACCGTCCACCATCAGCGTCAAAACCTCGCGCTCGCGTTCGGTCAAATCATCCGCCGGCACGATGGGATGCGCGGCGGCGTGCACCAACACCTCGGTCGCCTCCGACGAGAGCGTCATGCGCCCGGCGTGCGCAGCGCGGATGGCGTTGGCAAGTTCGGCGCCGCTGACGTTCTTGAGCAGGTAGCCGGTGGCGCCCGCCTGCAATGCACCCTGCACCATATTGTCCTCGGCAAAGCTGGTCAGCACAATCACACGCACGCCAGGATGCTTGCTGCGAATCTCGCGCGTGGCGGCTACGCCATCCATCTCCGGCATCTTGAGATCCATGAGTACGACGTTGGGCTGAAGCTGGCGGGTTAAACGCACCGCTTCTGCGCCGTTCTCGGCTTCGCCCACCAGCTCTAAATCTTTGTGCACCTGCAGAAACTTACTCAGACCGCCGCGCACGACGGCATGATCGTCGACGATCAAAACGCGAATTGGGCTGCTTTCACTCATGTAGTTTTCTCCTCCGGTTCATACCACGCCGGGTCGATCCAGGTGACGGTGACAATTGTGCCGTGTCCGATCTCGCTTTGTACAGCAAAGCGGGCGCCGATCGCCTCGGCGCGCTCACGCATGATGCGCTGCCCCATATGTCCCGGCCCGACCGCCGCCGGGTCGAAGCCGACGCCGTCGTCGCTGACGCTTAGACGCACGCCCATCGGTTGCTGGCGCAGATCGACGGTGACTTGCTGCGCCTTCGCATATTTTACAACATTGTTGAGCGATTCCTGCGCAATTCGATAGAGCGCCACTTTGACATCGTCGGGCAGCGAGCGTTGGCCTTCGGCGCTGAAGTGCACCGGGATGCGAGCGCGGCTGACGGTGGCCTCGATCAACTGGCGCACCAGGTCTTCCAACCTGGCTTTGGTGACGGCGCTGGGACGCAGCTCGAGCAATAGCGTGCGCATCTCAGCCAGTGCACTGCGCGTCAATTGGCGCAGCTCCTCGGTCGTGCGTTTGCCTTCCTCTGGATCAGCTTCCCACAGACTGGGCAGCGCCTCGGCGGTCAGGCTGGCGGAGAAGAGCGTCTGCGTCACAGCGTCGTGCAGGTCGCGCGCCAGTCGCGTGCGTTCGGCAATGACCGCTGTCTCTGCCGCATTCTTTGCCAGCACCGCCTCGATCGCCTCGCGCTGCTGAATCTGCAAGCGTAGCTCCGCGGTCTGTTCGGCCACCTGCTGCGCCAGCCGCCGATTCTGGGCGCGGATATTGTTGATGCGCCAGCCGATGCCGCCAACCACAAACCCGAACATCAGGAAAACGGCGATGCCGCGAAACCAAAGCGTTTCCCACACCGGCGGCGTGACGCGCAGCGGAATAGCGACGCCCGCTTCGTTCCATAGGCCGTCGTTGTTCGAGCCGCGCACGCGGAAAAGATACGCACCGCCGGGCAGATTGGTGTAGCTGGCATAGCGGCGGGCGCCGGCCTCGATCCACCCCTCGTCGAAGCCTTCGAGCTTGTAGGCATAGCGGTTTTTGTGCGGGGCGCGATAATCGAGCGCAGCAAACTCGAACGCAATGAAACTCTCGGCGTAGGTCAGATCGATCGGCGTCTGCCCGGTCAAATCGACCGTTGCCGGCCGGTTGAAGATGCTGAAGTTCGTAATCACGACTGGCGGCGGCGCCGGATTACGCCGGATCTCTTCGGGACGAAAAACGTTGAAGCCGTGTACGCCGCCAAAGTACAACTCGCCGTTGCGCGAACGCATACAGACGCCGGAGTTGAATTCGCGGCTTTGCAGCCCGTCGCTCTCGTCAAAGCTGCGAAAACTGGGCAGCACCGTGTTGAAATGCGCCAAGCCGTTATTGGTTGCGATCCAAAGGTAGCCGCGCGCATCTTCTTCGATGCATAGCACTGTATTGTTAGGCAAGCCGTCCCGTTCGTAGTAGCGCGTGAATGTCCGGCTGCTGTGGTCGAGGCGATTGAGTCCGGCTTGCGTGCCCACCCACAGCGCGCCGGTGCGATCCTGGCGAATCGCCCACACTGAATTGTCGCTGAGACTGCTTTGATTATCCGGAGCGTGGCGGTGGATGATGAAGCGAGCTTCACCCCGTTTCCATGCGTCCGGGTCGAGTTGAGCCAGCCCGCCGTGCCATGTGCCGATCCAAAGCATCCCAGAGGGTGACTGGTAGAGTTCGGTGATCTGGTTGTCGGGTAGACTATTGGGGTCGTTCGGGTCATGAAGAAAATTGGTGAAACGCTGTGTGCGCGGGTCGAAGAGAGTCAGCCCGCCCAACGTACCGAGCCAGATGCGTCCGTCGCCTGCCGGTGCGATGCGATAGACGCTATCGTTGATCAGCGAGTTGCGTTCGTTTGGGTCGTGCTTGAAAAGGGTGAACTGTCCGTTGACCGGGTTGAGCCGATACAGTCCATCAAAGGAGCCGATCCACAGAAAACCGTCGTCATCTTCGTAGATGGCGCTGATCGTGTCGTTGCGCAGCCCGCCGCTCGCATTCGGATCGCTGCGATAGTGTGTGAACTTTCCGGTGGCGCGGTCGAAGTGATCCAGCCCGCCGCCCCACATTCCGATCCAAATGCCGCCAGCGCGGTCTTCGTAGAAACTGCCGACAACGTCGAAGCCCAGGCTGTTGTTGTCGAGCGGATGATGTCGATAAAGGCCAAAACGTTGCACCTGTGGGTTGACTTTGTTGACCCCGCCGTTGATCGTGCCAACCCAGAGGACGCCGGAGCGATCCTCCAGCAGCGCCCAGACGATGTCGGCGCTGAGGCTCGACGCGCGAAAGGGATCGTGGCGATGGTGCCGGAAGCGCACGTTGCCGTTTTCGTCGGTCTCGATGCGCTCAAGCCCGCCGCCCCATGTCCCTACCCAGATGTCGCCAGCGCGGTCGGTGTAGAGCTTGACAACGTTGTCGTCGGCGAGGCTGTCCGGGTCGTCCTTGTCATGCCGATAGCCAAAGGCTTTTCCTGATGCAGGGTCGAACAGATATAGCCCCGCGCCAGGTACGCTGAAGCCCCCCGTGCCGACCCACATCCTGCCATCTTCCGCCGCCTGAATCGAGGAGATAGTGTCACTGCCCAGGCTCGATGCGTCGTCGGGATCGGAGCGGAAGTGGGTGAAGACGCCGGTCGCGGGATCAAATCGGTTAAGGCCAGCGCCCGGCGCGCCAAAGCCGCCGGTGCCGATCCACAAAACTCCCCTCTCATCCTCGAAAACCGTGGAAACAGCATTGCTGGAGAGGCTGATCGAATCGCCCGGACGATGGCGATAGTGTGTAAAAGTCAGCGCAGCGCGGTCGAGTCTGCATAGTCCACCGTCATTCGTGCCGATCCATAATGCACCATCCTTGCTCTCCAGCAGCGTCGTCACGACATCGCCACAAAGACCAGCCGGGTTGGCATCGTCGCGGCGAAAGAGCGTCCATAAATTGGTGCGCGGGTCGAAGCGATTGAGGCCACCTCCCCACGTCCCGATCCAGAGCGAGCCGTCGTCATCCTCGTGTAGCGCCAGGATCGAATTTATGCTCAGGCTGTTCGGGTCGGCAGGATCGTTTTTGAAAACAGTGAAAGAATAGCCGTCGTAGCGATTCAACCCATCCTGCGTGCCAAACCACAGAAAACCTTGACTATCCTGGAGCATGGCGAGCACAGAATTTTGTGAGAGGCCATCTTCGAGTGCGAGATGCTCGAAACGCATTGGGGAAGGCGGTGCAAAGGGCGGCGGGTCGCCAGCAGCATACGCAAACATGCGGCTCGACAAGAGAAAGATTACCGTCAGGATCGGCAGCAGCCATGCACGCAACATGGTGACGGATCGGTCGGATTGGCAACGGCAAAGGTCTGGCAGCATAGACTGAATACGAACAGCGTTTTTGGACAGATGCGCCGAAACGCGTCTTTCGGTCATCCAGCATACATGACGCAAGCAGGTGTGGCAAGAAACATCTATCCCTCTTTTTGGATGGCATTCCGCCTGGTGACGCCGTACTTGCCTGGCTCCGCCGCAGCCAAACGGGTGTATGATTCAAGAACGTGCTTGTTTGAAATTTGCACCTGCGTCGCGTTGTCCGTAGAATAGTTAGAATTGCTAACTAATGTCATGTTCGATGGCAACCAGGATTATCAACAGCGCTCCCCAGGTGATAAGAGCGACAACCAAAACCCTGGCGCCTATATGGCATTGCTTTGATCAGGAGAAGTGACAAATGAACGGTCTCTCTCAAACCTGCGCTCGCGCCATTCTCGACACTGTGCCCGCCATCATGCAGGCGATCCGCGTCGAGATGCGGCTGGAGCGGATGCATGAACTATCGGTCCCACAGTTTCGCACCCTTGCCTACATTGCCCGACATCCAGGCTGCTCGCTTTCCGATGTTGCGGATTTCATCGGTTTGACGTTGCCAAGCATGTCTGTGCTGATCAATGGCCTGGTCGGCGAAGGTCTGGTGTTGCGCGAGAGCAGCCTGATCGACCGCCGGCGCGTAATGCTTAATCTCACCGAAGCTGGCGCCGCCGTCCATACGCGTGCACTGAACGGCACCATGGCCTGGCTGCAAGAACGCCTGGCGTCACTCTCCGACGAAGAATGTCAGACTGTCTTGCAAGTCATGGAACTCTTGCATCCTCTTTTCACCGTCGATTGCGCCGGAGTCACCGATCGAGAGACAATGCACACATGAAGACCTGGGACAAACGCACTGTCGTGCAATCAGATGGCCCTGAACAGGCGTCAGCAACCAAGATGCCGCCGGACGGCGCCGTCACAACGCTCAAGCCGCCGCTAAACCCGCAGCTTCCGCTCGAAGTGGCGCCGCTGCGCGCACGCCAGGTGCGACGCATCAAGACCTTTCAGGCGCTGCAACACCGAAACTTCCGGCTCTATATTATCGGTCAGTTGATTTCGCTGGCAGGCACGTGGATGCAGATCGTGGCGCAGGGTTGGCTTGTCTATGAGCTGAGCGGCTCGGAGGCAATGCTTGGCGTCGTCGGCTTTGCGTCGGCGATCCCGGCGTTGATCGTGACGCCATGGGCGGGTGTGATCGTCGATCAGGTGCGCAAGCGCGACTTGATCATTCTGACGCAGGTGGGCGCCATGCTGCTGGCGCTGGTGCTGGCGTTTCTGACCTTCACCGGCCTGGTGCAGGTCTGGCACATCGTGGTGCTGGCGATGTTGATCGGCGTTGTCAACGCCTTCGATGGCCCGGCGCGTCAGGCCTTCGTTGTCGAGATGGTCGGTGCACAGGATTTACCCAACGCGATTGCGCTCAACTCGATGACCTTCAACGCCGCGCGCGTGGTCGGCCCGGCGGTGGGCGGCATTTTGCTGGCGACAGTCGGCGCGGCGTGGTGCTTTACAATCAATGGCCTTTCGTTTATTGCCGTGATCGCCAGCCTGTTGGCGATGCAACTGACAAGAGTGCAACTTGTTCATGACCACCGCTCACCATGGGAACAGTTAAAAAGCGGCGTCCACTACGTGGCGAAGCAGCCAGAACTGCGCGGGTTGATCCTGCTCTCGCTCTTTTTCAGCACATTTGGCATCTCCTACAACACGGTGCTGCCTTCGTTCGTCGACCGCATTCTCAATGGCGGCGCGGCCGGCTTTGGGCTGCTTACGGCTGCAGCGGGCGTCGGCGCGGTGAGTGGCGCTTTTTTGGTGGCGACATACGGTGACCGTGGCAGGCGCGGACAATGGCTCTTCTATGCTGCGATGGGCTTTCCCGTGGTGCTTACGCTCTTTGCCTTCAACCGCAGCTTTGCGCTGGCGTTGCCGCTGACCGTGCTGCTCGGCGTCGGCTTCATGCTCCAATTCACATTGATCAACACGCTGCTGCAAACGCGCGTCGCCAACGATATGCGCGGGCGTGTGATGAGTCTTTACACCCTCACCTTTTTCGGGTTCACGCCCTTTGGCAACCTGGCGATCGGCGCGCTCTCTGAAGCAATCGGCATGAGCGTCGCCATCACGCTGGCCGCCGTGCTGACGCTGGCGTCGGCAATCGTCATCTTCCGACGCACGCCAGAGTTGAAAAAAATGGCATAGGTCGAGACCGCAGGCGGTTGCGTGGTGTGTGTTGTGCCACGAAGCACGCAACACACGCCACACAATCTTGCCACCCCTCACCCTACTCTAGCGGGAAATCGCCCTCTGTCGTGGCGGTGGAAGGCGCGTCGAGCGCTGCGAGCAGATTGTTGAGACGCCCCGCCAGGGCGCGGCGTTCACCTTCGCTCAGGCTTTGCTGCTTGTGAAGGAGCTGCTCCATCTGCCGCAGCATCTTCACCGCAGTCGAGAGTGCGTCGGGGATCGGCTGGCCCGCCTGACGCATCAGGTTGTAGGCGCGCTCCAGCTCGCCCGCTTCGCGCGCCTGGTGGATCGCCAGTTCCATCTCACCGAGTTTCTCCCAGGCAAGCGAGGCGTCGTGCGGATTGCCATTGTAAGCCGCAATAAACGCGGCGAAGCGCAGTATCTGCGAGTCCTGGCTGGCGTCCATCCAGGTTGGGCCGTGCGCCAACTCGACGCGGTTCTCCAAATCCCACAGCCGGTCGTCGAGTTCAGGATAGCCGACCAGATGGTTATAGCGTTCGGCGCGCACTGCCCAGTCGTAGTAAAGTTCGGTGTGGTTGCGCAACTGTTGGAAGCTCTCCTCCAGCCAGGCAGAGACGAACGCGTATGCGTCGCGTTCCAATTTCAACGGTGCAAGTTCCTGCAAATACTGATCGATCAAACGCAACAGCGTCGCAATCTGATCGGGATCGAATGGATCGGCAGGCGGCAATGTCGTATATCGCTGCGCCACAATAGTCGCCAGCGCCGCCCCTGTCCTATCCTGCTGCCGTTCCATCAGCCCAGCCAGCTCGGTGAACAGGGTCGCCAATCTGCCAGCCTCTTCCATCCCGCGATCGAGCAACTGCATCCCCATACGCCAGCCCGTCGCCAACCGCGCCTCGTCGAGCGTCCGCAGCAGCCGGGCGTCCTCCACCGCTGTCACCAGCGCATCGAGCGCCTGCAACTGCTGGTGGAAGCCGGCGAGGTTGGCGGCGAAGCTCTCGGCGCGCGCCAACAGATCGTTGACCCGGCGTTCGATGGCCTGTCGCAGCGCATCATGCTGTTCGTCGACCTCATCAATCATTGCTGGGTCGCCCAGATCGTCCGCCAGTGTGCGCGCCTGGCGGTTGAGATGCAGCGCGTCCGCCAGACGGTCGTGCAGCAGGTGCGCCGCCGCTTCCTGCACAAAAATCTGGATATATTGCGTCTGCGCCTCACGCTGCAAGGCGCGATCCTCGATCTGCACAGCAAATTCATAGGCGCGGCGGTTGCGGCCGCGCGCCTGATCCCAGCGCGCTCGCTCGATCAGGTCGTCGACCTCGTCGAGATACCCCTCGATCACCTCGATCTCCGACATCTGCTCGGTGCGCAACAGATCGCGCAGCGCCTCCCAGGTAATTGTGTAGCGGCCCTCAACATTGTCGATGGCAAGCGTCCCTAGCACAGCGGCGTCAGGCTGCTCCAGCAAGACCAGCTTGTCGGTCGAACGGCTGAGCGCCACACGCATCTCGTCGATCAGGCGGCGCGCTTCGAGCAGTGGCGGCAGGTCGCCGGCGCCATCGGCCAGACGCATTGCCTGCTGGTAAACCTCGTTCAAGCCGAGCAGGATTACGGTATTGCGCTCCAACCCTTTGATCTCGCGCACGTTGAAGATGACTTCTTCGGCTTTGGGGTCATCGTCGTTGGAGAGCGCAGGAAGCGCGCCGCTCAGGTCGATCAATGCACGGCCCGGCAGATCGGCCAGTTCCTCGACAAACGCCCTCCATTGGCGTGCAGATTCGGCGTTTTGGCGCTGCATCGACTCCGGCAACGGGCAGATCAGCAGCCGCCCATTTTCTTCGTTGCTGTCGGGGCGGTGCGTCGAGATGCTCAACTCCATGTCGGCGTCGTCGAGAAAACTCTGGCGATTGGCGCTTGGACGCAGCGTCTTGGGCAACCTGCCATAGAAATTCCAGGCGTTGTCAATGACATAAGCCAGGTTGCGTGGAGAGCGCCGTTGGTGACGAAACTCGAACTCTCTGGGATTAGCGCCGAGCACTTCGCGCAGCAGGTCTTTGGTGACGCCCCAGTCGAAGCCGCTCGGCTGTACAATCTGCGACTCGTCTCCCGCCACGATAAAGGGGAGGCTGCGCTGACGGGCGCTGAAGCGCGCCAGTTCAGCCAGAAACGCAAGTTGAAGCAGCGTCAAGTCCTGCACCTCATCGATCACCAGACCATCGATCTGGCGCAGCCAGCCGGGGAGCTTGCGCGCTGCGCCCAGCCCAGCCTGGTGCAACAGACTCAGCGCACGGCTGGCGGCAACCTGGTCGAGAAAGAAGCGATCGCTGCGCAGCCGCTCCGCCATGCGCACTGCTGCTGCGGCGGCGTCATGCGTCAACCCACGTCCGGCAGCGTAGGCGTCAATGTCGAGCGCGCCTTCGCTGAAGACCGCCTCCGCCATGCGTTGCTCCGGCAGCGGATAGCCGACCGGGAAGGTGCGCCCCAAAATGTGGGCGCGAATCTCCGTATAAAGCACCGATGGATAGCGGCGCCAGACGCCCAGGCTTGCCGATGGCTGCATTTCCAGATAGCGACGAAAGTCGGCCAGCTCACTCATCGGATCGATCGCGGCGGGCAGACCCGTCAACTCCTTTTCCAATTCAGCCAGCGTGCGGATGTGGACGCGTTGCGTCAGTTCGGTGGCTTGCGCCGACAAAAATTCACGCGCGGCGCGTTTCAGCCGCCCGGTGTAGGTGATGTAAAGCAGATGCTCCAGTCCCTGATCGATGACCAGATCGCGCACCAGGTAAAAGAGCGAGACTGTCTTGCCGCTGCCGGGCAACCCTTTCACCGTCGCCGGTGTGATCGGCGCCGCCTTAACCTGGCGGCTGACGGCGTGCTGCTCGTCGAAACGTGGGTCGAGGCTTGCCAGCGACACTTCCTCAAACTCGTCGAGCGAAGCCAGAGAGATGGGGTCGTCGGTTTCGTCGTGGTGGCGGATGCTGTGGACAAGGATCGTCGGTTCGGCTACGCCGTTGGCGGCGCGGTCGCTCAGTTCACTTTCGGAAAGCGGTATCCACCAGAGATAGTAGTGATAGCCCTGCACCGGCGTGCGTCGCCAGCGCGCATTATAGCCGGTGGTCGTCTTGACGTTTGGTGTACGCCCGCGCGTGCCCAAGAGCACCTGCGCCCACATCGCCTTGCGGCGGATCGAGTCGGGCAAGCGCTCGGCGTTGCGTTCATATTGGCGGTGCTTGAGCAGACGATAGCCGGACATGTTCAGTTCATACAACTGTCTCTACTATACCAGAATGTACGTAGAAACAGCGCGCACGCTGACGAAATTCCGGCGTAAAATCTTCCCAATCGGTCGTCGTGACAATTGCCTGCGGCACGTCGTCGATCACGGCAAGCAGCATGGCGCGGCGTTCGGCGTCGAGTTCGCTCATCACGTCGTCGAGCAACAGCAGCGGCGCCAAGCCGGTCGCAGCGGTCATGGCGCGCACCTCGGCGAGCTTGAGCGAGAGCGCTGCGCTGCGCTGTTGGCCCCGGCTGCCGTAGACGCGCAGGTCGCGACCATTGGCAAGAAAGCGCAGATCGTCGCGGTGCGGCCCATAGAGCGTCGTTCCCGCTGCCAGTTCACGCACTCGCCGCGCCGCCAGCTTGCGTTGATAAGCCATAGCCACGACATTCGCTTCCAGCCGAGACGTTGGTGCGTCGGTCAACAGCCCATCGCGCAGCAGATCGAACTCCCTGTCCGCCAGTAGCCCGGGATTGAAGCTCGGTAGATAGTGCAACGCCAACCGTTCGCGACCGCCGCTCAGTTCGGCGTGACGTTCGGCGGCGATCTGCTCCAGCTCCACGATGAAATTGTGCCGCCGCGCCATCACCACTGCGCCGTGATGCGCCAGCTTTTCGTCCCAGAAAGCAAGTTGGGCGTCAACCGCAGGCGAAGTGGGATTGACTTCTTGTTCGCGCAACTGTTTGAGCAGGCTGTTGCGCTGCAGCAAGACACGCTGAAAAGCAGAAAGGGCACGGCAATAGGTTTTGTCGATCTGACAGAGCGCCACGTCGAGATAGTGACGTCGCTCGCCAGGCCCACCATCGACAAGCTTGATGTCTTGGGGCAGAAAGAGTACAGCGCGCAGCACGCCCACCAGATCCATCGCTCGTTTGGCGACGCCGTTGATCTTGATCTGCTTGGTGAAGTTGACGCCGTCCCCGCGTGGGCTGAGGACGATCTCCAGTTCCACTGATCGCCCGTCGAGCGTGGCGACGCCGAGCACGCGGCAGAAAGGGATCGGCTCGTTATCCGCCTGCCAGCCGACGATCTCGCGCTCCTGCGATGCGTGCACCGCCTTGCTGGTGGCGAGCATGAAGATCGCTTCGAGCAGATTGGTCTTTCCCTGCGCGTTCCGCCCTTGCAGCAAGGTCAACGGCGCGTCGAAGGCGATCTCCAAACGCCGATAATTGCGAAAGTGGGTGAGGCTCAGGCGCGATAGCAACATCATGCCTCACGCCGCCCGTTTTTGCCGGCGCACCGACAGATCGGCGACGAGGATGTCCAACTCGGTGTCCTGGTCGGCGCCACTCTTCATCGCCATGTCCACCTCTAACAGCCGCTCCAGAGTTTCCTCAAGCTCGGCAAACGTGTATTGATGGCTCAGTTGCAACGCCTTCTGCACTGGAAAGGCGGCGTAGCCAAGCGCTTTGGCGATGTCGAAGTGGTTAGTCACGCCGGCGCCAGCCAGACTCTTGACCTCGATCAACATGCGATACTGACGGGCAATCATTGTAAGGATGTAGATTGGGTTTTGGTCGTTGCGGCGTAGATCGCGCAGCGCCTGCATGGCTTTGGCGGGCTGGCGCTGCGCCAGCGCGTCGGTCAGGTTCCAGATCATCTCCTCGCTGGCGTCGGCGACCATGGCGCGTACATCTTGTGGTGTGATGGGACGTCCGTCAGCGTAGATCGAAAGCTTTTCCAGCTCGTTGTCGAGCTGGCGCAGGTTGGGGCCGACGAAATTGCAGAGCAACGCGACGGCGGCGCCCTCAATGGCGATGTTCTTGTGACGTGCGCGGCGTTGCAGCCAGCCAGGAAGCTCCTTGACATCGGGCGCAGCCAAAGTCTCCAGATGCACGACGCCGGCCTTGATCAGCGCGTCCAGCCCATCGATGCGGCGCTCTGGGCGATCGCCAGCGGCTGGCAAGACATAACCTTTCCACAGCCCGCGCCGCTTATCCACAGAGTTATCCACAAGCGCCAGGATGCACGAGTCGGGCACACCGCGCAGACCGTCGAGAAAGGTTGCCATTTCGGTGTAGATGGCGGCCTCGGCATTTTTGCTGGCAGCCATGCGTTTTTCGTAGTTGTCGAGCAGTCCACGCACGATCACGAGTCGCTGTGGCGCCAAAAAAGGCATCATCGACGCCTCACCCAGAATCGCTGCTGCGTTGCTTTGCGCGCCGTTTAGCTCGGTGGTGTTCAGGCTCGCCATCTCCGGATCGCCCAACGCCGCCTTGCGCGCAGCGAGCCATTCGGCGGAAAGGTATTCATCTGCTCCCAGCAAAAGGTGAATCATGGATGCTACGAGCGCATGACCATTTCTGGTTTGACGATGGGCTGTTTACGTCGCCGCACGTTGGTCGCCGCCACCGGCCTGGCAATCGGCGCCCCGACGGCTGTCGCGTGCGCTTCCTCTGGGGAAAGCAGCGCCGCCGCCAACACCTCATCAACGGTGTCGACCAGAATGAAGTTCATTTGTTTGCGCACCGATTCGGGCAGTTCTTCCAGATCCGAATCATTGCGCCGCGGCAGGATGACGGTGTCCAGCCCATAGCGCGCCGCCGCCAGCACCTTTTCCTTGACGCCGCCAATCGGCAACACCTTGCCGCGCAATGTAATTTCGCCGGTCATGCCAAGCTTGGGGCGCACCGGTCGATTGGTGAGCAGACTCGCCAGCGCCGTCGCCATGGTGATGCCTGCGCTTGGGCCGTCTTTGGGGATTGCGCCTTCTGGAATGTGCAGATGCAGATCGCTGTGCGTAAAGAAGTCGGGGTCGATGCCCAGGTTTTCGGCGCGGGCGCGCACATAGCTTAGCGCCGCCTGCGCGCTCTCCTTCATCACGTCGCCAAGTTGCCCGGTGAGGGTGTAGCCTTTTGCGCCAGGCACACGCGTCGCCTCGAAGAAGGTGATGTCGCCGCCCGCTTCGGTCCACACCAGGCCGATCGCCACGCCAGGGTTTTCCAGCCGTTCGTTGATCTCTTCGTCGAAGAAGCGCCGCTTGCCGAGATAGGTCGCCACGTCCTTGCTCTTGATCGTGCGCCCACGCTTGATTTCGCCCGACGCCACGCCGGCCGCGATCTTGCGGCAGACTTTGCCGATCTGCCGCTCCAGGTTGCGCACGCCCGCCTCGCGCGTGTAGCCCTGGATAATCTCGCGCAGGGCGTCGTCGGTGAAGCGCACTTCGCTCGGTCGCAATCCGTTTTCTTTGATCTGTCGCGGCACCAGGTAGCCTTTGGCGATGTTGACCTTCTCGTCTTCGGTGTAGCTGCTCAACTGGATGATCTCCATGCGGTCGCGCAGCGCCGGCGGGATCGTGTCAAGCACGTTGGCGGTGGTGATGAAGAGCACCTGGCTCAGGTCGAAGGGCACGTCGAGATAGTGGTCGCGGAACTCGCGGTTTTGCTCTGGGTCAAGCACTTCGAGCAACGCGCTGCTGGGGTCGCCGCGGAAGTCGCGCCCGAGCTTGTCGACCTCGTCGAGCATGAAGACCGGATTGCGACTTTCGATGCGGCGCAGGCTCTGGATAATGCGGCCTGGCATAGCGCCGATGTAGGTGCGCCGGAAGCCGCGGATATCGGCTTCGTCGCGCACACCGCCCAACGCCAGCCGCACAAATTTGCGGTTCATCGCCCGCGCAATGCTTAGGCCGAGGCTGGTCTTGCCCACGCCAGGCGGTCCCACAAAGCAGAGCACCAACCCTTCGCGCTCGCGCCGAATCTTGTCGCGCACATCTTCCGAGTCTTCCTTAATGCGTCCTTTGCGATCGGCGCGCAGCTTGCGCACGGCCAGGAACTCCAGGATGCGCTCCTTGATCTCTTTGAGGCCGTAATGATCCTCGTCGAGCACGCGCCGCGCATGGTTGATGTCCAGGTTGTCAACCGTGACCGCGCCCCATGGCATGCTGACGAGCAGGTCAAGATAGGTTTTGATTACGCTGTATTCAGCGGCCTGGATCGGCATTCGCCGCATTCGCGCCAGCTCGCGCATCGCCTCGCGCTCAGCCTCCTCGCTCATGCCCGCGGCGGCGATGCGCTCCTCCAGCTCGCGGATGTCGGCGGCGTGCTCGTCCTCTTCGCCCAGCTCCTTTTGAATGGCGCGCATCTGCTCGCGCAAGAAGAACTCACGCTGCATCCGCTCCATTTCACCCTGTGCTTCGGACTGAATCTTGCGACCCAGTTCGAGCACTTCGACCTCTTTCTTGAGCAATTGGATCAGCCGCAAAAGCTTATCGCGCACGCGATCCATCTCCAGGATCGCCTGCGCGTCTTCGAGTTTGAGTCGCATACTGCTGGCGACCAGATAGGCAAGCTGGCGTCCGTCGTCGACGTTGATGGACATGATCGTCAGTTCGTCGGGCATTTGTGGTTCCAGCTCGATCAGCTTGCGGAAGAGGTCCTGCACGGCGCGCATCAACGCTTCCATTTCGAGGCCATCCTCGATCTCTTCAGGCAGAATTTCGATGCGTGCGCGCAAGAAGGGGCGATCCTGTGTGAACTCGAGCAGACGCACACGTTCCAGCCCCTGCACGAGCAAGCGCATGGTGCCATCTGGCGTCTTGAGCACACGATGAACCTGCGCCGCCGTGCCGACGCGATGCACTTCGTCGGGCGATGGTTCGTCGATATTTTCATTTTTGCTGGTCACCAGCGCGATGATGCGGTTATTGGGCAGCGTATTTTCAACCAGCCGCAGGCTGCGCTCCTGCCCGATCGGCAACGGCAGCCACATCATCGGGTAGACGACGACGCCGCGCAGCGGCAGCACCGGCAAATCATCGGAAATAATTGGCTCTGGATGGCGCTCGATCGGGGAGTTCTGCTCGCGGAACTCGTCCGATTCGTAGATCACTTCGTCGTCGCTGTCGGAATCCCAATCGTCCATTTCAAAATCTATCGGATCGTAATTCATCCCTATTGGCCTGTTCCTATCGCTCTTGTCAGATCAGTTGCATGGCGTTCCAGCCGATTTGCATTCGTTTATTGTATCATTATTGGGCAATAGGCAATAGTCATGCCCGTTCCATACAATTTGATTCCGCCACAATGCCGTGGACAGAAAGGGTGTTTGATATGAACGCAGCCAAAATGACGACATCTGATTTCCTGGATGCTCTGGCGTCCGGTCAACCGACGCCAGGTGGAGGCGGCGCCGCCGCACTCACCGGCAGCCAGGCCGCCGCACTGGTCAGCATGGTGATCAACTTCACCGTTGGTAAAAAGAAATACGCCGATGTCGAAGAGGAGATGCGCGGCTGCCTGGCGCGCAGTGAGGCGTTGCGCGCGGCGCTGCTCGCCGCCGTCGACGCCGACGCCGACGCCTTCGACGCCGTCGCCGCCACCTACTCGCTGCCCAAAGAAACCGATGAGGAGAAGGCTGCGCGCACCGCCGCCATGCAGGATGCGCTCAAGCACGCCGCCGTCGTCCCCTTCGAGATGGCGGAGAAATGCCTGGAAATTATCCGGCTGGCGGCGCCGGTCGGCGCCAAAGGCAACAGCAACGTTGTCAGCGACGCGGCGACGGCGCTTTACCTGGCATTTGCTGCGCTCAAAAGCGCTCTCGTCAATGTCAACATCAACCTCAAGTTCATCAAGGATGAAGCGTTTGTCACTGCGTGGAGTGCAAAGGTTGCTGCACTGCTGGCCGACGCCGATGCCGCCTACGTCGAAGCAAAGTCCGCCATCGAAACCACGCTGGGGGTGACGCTATGAGCGCTCAACTGCTCGACGGTCGCGCCCTCGCCAAACAGATTCGCGACGGACTCAAGAACGATTTTGCCGCCTTTCGCGCTCGCACCGGCTTTGCGCCAGCGCTGGCAGTGCTGCGCATCGGCGACGACGATGCCAGCGCCGGCTATGCGCGCGCCATCCAGAAAACGTGCGACAGCGTCGGCGCCGAGTTTCGCAGCGTGGAACTACCTTTCTCGGCGCAGCAAGCTGAAGTCGAGGAGGTGTTGACCGAACTGAACACCTCACCCGAAGTGCACGGCATCATGATCCTGGAGCCGGTTCCCGACCACATCAGCCACCCGGCGCTGATCGATCTGCTCAACCCGGCAAAGGATGTCGACGGCGTGCATCCGATCAACGCAGGCCGTCTCTCCGCCGACCGCCCGCCCTATTTCGTGCCGGCGACGCCGCTTGGCGGCATTCGCCTGCTTGAACAGGCTGAGGTCGCGTTCAAGGGCAAGGAGGCAGTGGTCGTCGGGCGCAGCGACATCGTCGGCAAACCGATGGCGCTGCTGCTTCTGCACCGTCACTGCACGGTCACGCTGGCGCACAGCCGCACGGTCGATCTACCGTCGGTTTGCCGCCGCGCCGACATCCTCTGCCTGGCGGTGGGACGTCCCGAAATGGTCAAAGCCGATTGGGTCAAGCCGGGCGCCATCGTCGTCGACTTTGGCACGACCTACACCGAAGAGGGGCTGAAAGGCGACTGCGACCAGGCGGGCGTCGCCGAAGTCGCCGGGATGTTGACGCCGGTGCCGGGGGGAACCGGGCCTGTGACCAACGTCATGCTGATGGAGAATCTGCTGCGCGCGGCCGAGCGCGCTGTCAGCAATTGAGGAGGGGCGAGTTGCGGGGAGCGAGGGGTGACATGAAATCGCCGCTCCCTTTCAATTCTTGCGTCATGCAAGGCAGGTTTTTGGGTGGAAACCTGCCTTGTACTTCGGCGTAGTTCCGTTTGATCGAGCATATCCCTGCCACTGACATATCTTGATGCATCGCACACCAAACCCTATCCTTCAGCATTTGCTGGCGCTGGCGCTCTATTTCATTGCCACCGTCGTCTTTACGTGGCCGCTGGCGCTCAACCTCACCACTGCCATCCCCGGCGACAGCTTCGACGGCTGGCAGAACTATTGGAACCTGTGGTGGATCAAACAGGCGCTGGTGGAGCGGGCGACCAACCCGCTCTTCACCGATCAGCTCTACTATCCGACCGGCGTCACGCTCTATTTCCACACGCTCAACCCCTTCAACGGGCTGGCGACGCTGCCGATCCAGCTCGTTTTTGGCTTGATCCCCGCCTACAACGCCGTGGTCTTCATCAGTTGGGTGCTGGCCGGGTATGGGATGTTTCTGCTGGCGCGATGGGTGATTGCCGAGGGGGAAAGGGGGAGAGGGGAAGATAGGGAGGACGCAGCAGAGCGCAGCGAAGAAATCCACCCCAATCCGCCCGATCCGCGTAATCCGCGTGCCATTTTCTTCGCACCGTTGGTAGCCGGGCTGGTCTATACGCTGTCGCCCTTTCACATGGCGCACTTGTTGGGGCACATGCAGGTGATGAGCTTGCAGTGGATGCCCTTCTATATTCTGGCGCTACTGCGCAGTCTGCATCTGGCGCGCAACGGTCAGCCGTGGCTGCGGGCGGCGCTGTTTGCCGGGCTTTTCCTGATCCTCACCGGGCTGTGCGACTGGTATTTCGTGCTTTACCTCTTCCTGTTCACGGTGGTCACAGTGCTGTGGCAGTGGCTGACGCCGTCGGGACGGATCGACCTGCGCAAGCTGCTGCGCGTGCTGGCGCCGCCTGCGGTGGCCGGCTCGATCTTTGCTGTCGCACTGAGCTTCTGGCTCGTCCCAATGGTGATTGAAGCGACGCGCTTTCGCTTCATGGTGCGCCCCTCCGCCGACCTCTACATCCTCAGCGCCAGCGTGATGGATTTCCTGATTCCCAACCGGCTGCACACGCTCTTTCGTCCTGACAGCTTCGGCTGGCCCGGCAATCAGATCGCACCGGTTAGCGAACGTACAATTGCGATTGGCTACACCGCGCTGGCGCTGGCGTTGACGGCGCTGACGTTGGCATGGCGCAGGGCAGCGTTCTGGTGGGTGATGGCGATCTTCTTCTTTGCGCTGGCGTTGGGGCCGCAGATCCACCTCGGCGACATCACCTGGGATGACATTCCGGATGCGGCGTTGCAAGGCGAGGAGTTGGCGAGCTGGACACCCTATGGCGTGGTCAACGAGCTGGTGCCCTTCATGCGCATCAGCCGCAGCGTGAGCCGATTCGCCGTGATGGTGCAGCTTTGCATGGCGGTGCTGGCGGCCATTGGGCTGTGGCGCCTGCTTGCGGTAATGCGAAATTCAATTTCGCATTACTCTATGAGCGCGCTGATCATTGCCGCCCTGCTCTTCGAGTATTGGGTGGCGCCCTATCCGCTCAGCCCGCCCGACACGCCCGCGTACTACGCCGACCTGGCCGCCGACCCGGATGGACGCGCCGTGCTCAACCTGCCGATGAACTACGACCGCCCTGGCTATCTGCTCTACCAGACTGTACATGGCAAACCGCTCACCGTCGCCTACATCAGCCGCGACGACCCGCGCACGCTGACCGAGCGCACGCCAGTGCTTCAGCACTTCCGCCATCTGGGACCCGACATCCTCGCGGTTGATCCGGCGGCGGTGGCAAGCACGGTCTTCGGTGACCTGGACATCGGCACGGTGGTGCTCGACCGCTACAAAATGCCCGGCGGCGACGAACGCACCTACACCGAGGAACTCGCCTCCGCCATCTTTGCCGGGCAGACGCCAATCTTTGAGGACGAGCGCATCACCGTCTATCGCGTTGCGCCCAATGTAGCAGCCACTGTCACGCCACAGCCCTATCTCATGCTCGGTGCGCTCGATTGGGGACCGCTCGAACGCGGCGCTGACGCTGTTCCGCACCGCACACTGCAAGGTGGCCGCGCCGAAGTGATTGTCATGCACCCGCCCGCAACTGGTGCAGTGACGCTCCGCTACGCAAGCGACGCGTCGGCCACCGTGTCGGTTCTTGTCGCCGGCGACGATGCGGTGCTGGCGACAAGTGCGGGATCAGCCGGCGAAGTGCGCATTGATCTGGCGGAGGCGCTGCGCGTCGCCCGCATACGTGGGCTGCCAGAAAGTCCGTTGTCGCTGCGGATTGTGGTGGATGGGGATGCGCCGGTGCGGGTGGAGGGGATTGCGTTGGTGGAGTAGTGTCCCGTCAATCATCAAGTGATGGAGTGAGTGTTTCAGCTTGATGCGCGCATCTTGAATCATGAAGCGCTATTGGGTGGTGGATCGATAGATCAGGCGGGAGGAGCGTGAACGACGGCGGTCTTGTTGCAATCAGCGCAAAGACCATAGAATTCGAGCAGGTGGCTTTGGATGCGGAAACCGAAGCGCTCCTCCAGATCGCGCTCCATGCTGTCGGCGACGCACTGCTCGAAATCGACGACGCGACCACAGCATGAGCAAACCAGATGATGATGGCCGCCTTCGGCGCGGATATAGGTGGGGCCGCTGTCGCCAACATAAATCGGACGCACGATGCCCAGGTTTGTGAGCAGCTCTAGCGTGCGATAGACGGTGGCGCGGCCAGTTTGAGGATGGATCGCCTGCGCCTGTTCCAGGATTTCCTGCGGGTTGAGATGTTCGCCCTCGCGCTGGATGACTTCCAACACAGCCAGGCGCGGCGGCGTGATCTTATATCCAGCCTTACGCAGGCGCACAACCAACTCCTCAGTCATGTGCCTATCATAGCATATCGGACCGAATTCATCGCAAAAGGCGCCAATATCAACCAGCTTCACCCGCCCGGATCGGTGCTATACTATAGATAGGTGATGGATGCATCGGTGCATGTGACAGATGTCAAGGAGGACATGATGAAACTGCTTCGAAGAGAATCACTCGCATGGCTATCGCGAATTGTCTTTGGCGTGCTTTTTCTACTCGTGCTGGGAGCGCTGATGTGGGAGTTCAGCCAGCGCGGCGATCCCGGTTACTTGATGCTGCTCAACAGCCTGATCGTAGCGCTGCTGCTGGTCGTCCTCTTCGTTGCCGCCGATGTGCTGGCAGAGGCGCTTGAGCAGCATCTGATGATGCGTCACATTTCGCGGCGGCTTGGCGCTCTGATGCGCTGGACGCCGCGCATCGGAATGATGGTCTTTGCCTTCTTTATCAGCCTCTTCGCTCTGGATATTTTCGGGCAGGGCTATTCGCTGTGGGAAACAATCGTTGGGCTGACAATGCACCTGATCCCGACCTTTGCGCTGCTGGCGGTGCTGGCGGTGGCGTGGCGCTGGCCGCTAGTCGGCGGCATCACGACATTGCTGGCGGCGGGTGTATTCTTGCTGCGTTTTGGCGCCAACTGGGGCGGCGAGTGGACGACGTATCTGCTCATCCTGGGCCCGCCCATCATGGTCGGGCTGATGTTCCTGGCAGATTGGTGGCTGCGGGCTGAAGTAGAACCCACTCCAGATATGCCAGCAACTTCTGCCTGAACGCGGCGACGCTGAAACGTTCAGCCTGCACCCGACACGCCACGGGATCATAGGCGTGTGCGTCAAACAGCTGCAACGTTGCCAACAGGCTCTCAACTGTCTGTTCGGCAAAGAGTTCACCCGTCACACCGGGCGTCACCGTGTCGAGCGCACCGCCGCCGGCAAAGGCAATCACTGGTCGCCCTGCGCTCAACGCCTCGACCGGGGCAATGCCAAAATCTTCCAGCCCAGGAAAGAGAAACGCCTTGCAGTGCTGCAGCAGCTCACGCACGCGCTGGCGCGGCTGCCGTCCGATGAAGCTGACATTGGGCGGCGCGGTCGCGGCCAGTTGAGCAAGATCACGGCCATCGCCGACGACGATCAGCTTCTCTTCCGGCAGATGGATAAAGGCGCGCACAGCCAGGTCGATGCGTTTGTAGGGAATCAACCGGCTGACAATCAGATAGTAGTCGCCGATGCTCGGCTTCTGCGCTGGCTGGAAGTACTCGGTGTCGACCGGCGGGTGGATGATCACGCTCTCCCGATGGTAAATGTCGCGGATGCGGCGCTGCACTTCGCTGCTGATGGCGATAAAGTGATCGACGCGCTGTGCAGCGGCGTAATCCCAACGGCGCAGCTGCGCCAGCATCGGCTGTAGCAGTGCGCCCAACGCCGGGTGAATCTGCTCGCGCTCACGATATTGGTCAAACAGCCAGAGGTAACGCGTCGGCGTCAGGCAGTAACAGACGTGAACCGCCTTGCGTTCACGGGAAGCTGTGCGCACACCGTGACAGAAGCCGCTCTTGTTGCTGAGCACAAGATCATAGGCGCTGAGGTCGGTGCGCGCAAAGGCAAGCGGATAGACCGGCAGGTACTTCTGGTGGTGGCGCGTCACGCCGGGCAGCCGCTGCATGAAAGTCGTGCGGATGTCCCACTGCTGATATGCGGCTGGCATGGCGTAGCGGTCGTACATGCTGGTGTAGACTGGCGCGCCTGGAAAAAGTTGCACCAGCTCCTCCAGCACATTTTCCGCGCCGCCCATCTGATTGAGCCAGTCATGCACAAACGCCACACGCAACGCCGCCAGTTCACGTAGAGAACTCATTGTCATTTGGGGGATTGTACTGTAAGCAGGGGATAGAACCAAGAGATTGGAGATTGGAGATTAGAGATTGGGAAATTGAGGGATTGAGCGATTGCGAAATTGGAGACATTATACGCAACACTAATCTCCACTCTCCCGATCTCCAATCTCAACCTTGTCGCAACCGCTACACAACATAGAGTGCATAGCCTACGAGTACAGTCCTTTTCGACAGTTTATGTGGCAAGCGTGGCGGCGACAGTGAGGACAACGACTTGGGTCAGACTCCTTATATCTCCGCCTCCATTTCCGAAACGGAGCAGCTATGTACTCGTTTGACATGACATCTGAACAGAAGATGTTGGTGGACACTGTGCGCCGGTACGCCGAGAAAAATCTGCGCGCAGTTCACCGCGAGGCTGAAGAATCCAAACATGTGCCGGAAAAAGTTGTCCAGACTGGGTGGGAGTTGGGGCTATTGCCCGGCTTTATCGACGCCCAATACGGCGGCTATGGCGAATACTCAGCCCTGACCAGCGCCCTCTATCTCGAAGAAATGGCGTGGGGAGACCTCGGCGTCACCCTGCACCTGTTGACGCCCAACCTCTTTGCCATCCCGATCGCCCAATTCGGCAGCGATAAACAAAAAGAGCAATATCTTTCGCTCTTTTGCAACGATTCCTTCCCGCGCGCAACTGCCGCAATGATTGAGCCGGTGGTGCAGTTCGATCCCGCCGAACTGCAGACAACAGCCGTCAAAGAGGGTGACAATTTCGTCATCAACGGCAAAAAGACCTATGTGCCGTTGGCGAGGCAAGCCGAACTCTTTTTGGTCTATGCACAAGAGAGCGGCACGACGCAGGCGTATATCGTCCCCGCCGACACACAAGGTGTGAAGGTCGGCAAGCGCATCAAGTTGATGGGCGTACAGGCGTTGGAGATGTATGAAGTCGAGTTCGAGAATGTCGTCGTGCCCAAAGGCAACCGTCTCGGTGGGCTGAAAGGCATTCGTATTCAGAAGTTGCTAACCCTCAGCCGCATCACGCTGGCGGCGTTGGCGGTAGGCGTGGCGCGCGCCGCGTACGAGTACGCTCTTGCCTACGCCAAAGAGCGCGTCGCGTTTGGCGAGCCGATTGCCCACCGTCAGAGCATCGCCTTTATGCTCGCCAACATGCGCATCGAGATTGAAGGCACGCGCCTGATGGTCTGGGAGGCGGCTTACAAGTTCGATACGGGCGAGGACGCCGCCAAAGCCGCATATCTTGCCAAGAACTACGCCGATAAGATGGTGCTCGACGTGACCGATGGCGCTGTACAGGTGCTTGGCGGGCATGGCTACATCCGCGAGCACCCCGTCGAGCTGTGGCTGCGCAACGGGCGCGGCTTCGTCACTTTGGACGGCGCAGTGGTGGCATAGGCAGCGTAACGCGATTTTCCATATCGCTTACCAATCAGAAAAAGGAACCGACGATGGCTATCGAATTCAAGACACCCGAAGTGATCGAAAAACAACTGCGCAATGTCCAGATCGTGGCGGAACACGCCATGCGCCCGGACAGCCGACGCCTCGACGATAACGAACACGAGCGCCCCTGGCGCTACATCAACATGATGCTGCCGCAGATGCAGGAGTTGGAGCGCGCCAACATCGCGGCGGCGAAGGCGCGCGCCGCCAAAAAGAAAGAGGCGGCAATGGCGGTCAAATCTAACGGACATCATGGCGGCGTCGCCGTGCTCGATGCGCCGCCGCCCGCCGAAGAAGCCGTGAGCGAGCCAAAGGAAAGCATCGCCAACATGACGCTTGTCCACATGATCGAAATGCTCAGCTGGGGCGACGCCGGCATCTATCTCTGCATCCCCGGCGGCGCACTTGGCGGCGCTGCGATTCAAGCCGTCGGCACTCCTGAACAGATCGAACGCTTTCTGACCCGCTACACCGAAGGGCCGCCCAAATGGGGCGCCATGGCGATGACCGAGCCACAAGCCGGCTCCGACACCGGCAACATCCAGACCACCGCCACCTTCGACCCGGCCACCAACGAGTGGGTGCTCAACGGCCAGAAGATTTTCTGCACCAACGGCAAACTGGCGCTGGAAGAATCCGACGGCATGGTCGTGGTCTGGGCGACCGTTGACAAAAAAGCAGGGCGCGCCGGCATGAAACCCTTTGTCGTCGAAGCAGGTACACCTGGTGTGATCGTCGCCAAGGTCGAGGAGAAGCTCGGCATCCGCGCCAGCGATACGGCGACGATCATCTTCGACAACGCCCGCATCCCCGCCGACAATATCCTGGGCGACCCCGAAGTGCAGAGCGGCCCCGGCAACAAAGGCTTCAAGGGCGCCATGAAGACCTTCGACTCGACCCGCCCGATCGTGGCGGCCAGCGCCATCGGCATCGGTCGCGCCGCCTTTGAGTTCACGCGCGACACCCTTGCCAAAGAAGGCGTCAAGATGGAATATGGCAAGCCGCGCTGGAAGCTGTCCGCTGTGCAGGCTGACCTGCTGGAAATGGAAGCACAGCTGCGCGCGGCGTGGCTGCTCACACTCAAAGCCACGGCGCTGCTCGACGCGCGACAGGAAAACAAGCTCGAATCGTCGATGGCGAAAGCCAAGGCGGGACGCGCCGTCACCATGATCACGCAGAAGGCGGTCGAGCTGCTCGGCCCGCTCGGCTACAGCACCGAGTTCCTGGTCGAAAAATGGATGCGCGACGCCAAGATCAACGACATCTACGAAGGCACGGGGCAGATCAACACCTTGATCGTTGCGCGTGAAATCCTGGGCTACACGCGCAACGAGCTGAAATAGACGATGATGCCGGGCAGCGAGAGGCTGCCAAGAGGAAGAACAAGAACAGCGCTGCCAAGAATGCTCTGGCGGCGCTGTTTTTTTATTCTTTCAGAGGTTTATCTATTGCCATGCAACCGATCAGCCTTCTTCCCTACAAATTCACGACCCTCACCGGCTTGCGCTACAATGATGTCATCAATTTCTTACCCGCTGCAAGCCAAATTGCTTCTGTTATGGGGTGACCATGAGCCACCTGACCGAGATCATCACCGCGCAAAATCCAGATATGCGCAATCGCTCGCTCGACGTCTTCTGTCGCGCCGCAACGCTCGACGAACTGCTGGCAGAGTGCGCCGCGCTCGACGCCTTTCGCCGGCGCAGTGAGAATCTCTATGAACGCGTGCGTGCGCTCTTTTTTCTCTACGCCATCTATCGCTTTCACATTCCGCTCAAGCCGGGGTTGACGCCTGGTGGGCTCGTGCCTTTCGACGGCTACGACAACCTGCTCAAACGCCGCTTTGAGGAGGCGATCGACATTTTCCTGGCTGCACCGCTCAGCGACGCCACCGCCAGCGCGCTCGCCGAAGCGTACCGCCGCCTCGGCTTTCAGACGCTCGCCAACCAGGTGCGGCGCAGCGTGCGCTCCGTGCGTGGCAACCAGTGGATGTTCCGCATCGGTCACCCTGCGGATCAGCCGCTGCGCGTGCGCGAGGAGTTGTATCGAGGTGTGGGAGCTTGGGGTTTTGGGGTGATGGGGGCTTCGGGTGGTGGGGGCGACGATACGCCCCACTACCCCAAAACCCCATCACCCCCAAAAACATCGCTCCCCCTCTCCCCTTCTCCCCTCTTCCCTGTCCTCCACGAAGCCACACCTGTGCGCATGGATTTGACCCACAGCGGCTGGAGCGACATTTTCTTTCTGGGTATGGACTTCCCCGAAGGGGCGCGGGTGCTCAACGTCTCCATTGACCTGGCGGTGCGCGGGCAGGGTGACGGCAAGCCCAAACCGCCGGTGGAGAGCTACTTCCGAGTGATCGACCAGCCGATCCTGCGTCTGGTCAGCGTCGATCTGGGCGCAGCCGCCGAGATCACTTCCCTGGCCGAGGTCTTTGATTTTGCCCGTGATTACCTGGGGCTGCTCAAGGCGGCGGTGATTGCATCGGGCATCGTGCCGTCCGGCATCGAGGGGTCGGGGCAGTCGCTGGCGGATTTGCTGGCGCGGCTGATCGCGCCTGGATACGGCATCGAACTGGTCAGCCGGGTCAACGGCATCCCCAAAGGCTCGCGCCTGGCTGTCTCCACCAATTTGCTGGCGTCACTGATCGCGGTCTGTATGCGCGCCACGGGGCAGGCGCAGTCGCTCACCGGCGCGCTGAGCGAGGAGGAGCGCCGCCTCGTGGCCGCCCGGGCTATCCTGGGCGAGTGGCTGGGTGGTTCCGGCGGCGGCTGGCAGGATTCCGGCGGCGTCTGGCCGGGGATGAAGCTCATCCAGGGCGTGGAAGCCAGCGCAGGCGATCCGGAGTACGGCGTCTCGCGCGGGCGATTGCTGCCGCAGCACACGATCCTGACCCACACCGAGGTGACGCCCGCCACGCGCCAGCAACTCCAGGAGAGTCTGGTGCTCGTGCATGGCGGCATGGCGCAGGATGTCGGGCCCATCCTGGAGATGGTGACGGAGAAATACCTGCTGCGCAGTGAAGCGGAGTGGGCGGGGCGTCAGGAGGCAATGCGCATCTACGACCGCATCACCGACCTGCTGCGCCAGGGCGACATTCGCGCCATCGGCGCGGCGACCGAACGCAACTTCCGCGGCCCGATCCAGACGATCATCCCGTGGGCGAGCAATCTCTACACCGAGACGCTGATCGAACGCGCCCGCGCCGCGTTTGGCGAGAATTTCTGGGGCTTCTGGATGTTGGGCGGCATGGCGGGCGGCGGCATGGGCTTCATCTTCGACCCACGACGCAAAGCCGAGGCGCAGGATTGGCTCCAACAGATGATGCGCGCCGCCAAGCGCGAGCTGGAAAGCGCCGTGCCCTTCGCCATGGAGCCGGTCGTCTACGATTTCGCCATCAACGAACGCGGAACGTGGGCGGAGCTGCGCAGCGGCGACGACGCGCTGATGCCGCCCGGCTACTACATGCTCACCGCGCCGGCGCTGATCCGCCACGAACAGCGCGCGCTCTCCGCCTTCCGCCGCGCCGAGCTGGACGCCTTCGGCGCAGCGGCGCGCACCCAACCCGCACTGGCGGGCATGGTGCAGGCGCTCTTCGACCGGCTGTTGCCCCCGCGCGACCAGGCCGACGGTCGTCAACAGAGCCTGGCGGCGCTGCTCGACGCGAACGGCTTCGACCGCGTGCAGCATGAGCAAATTCGCGCCGACCTGCGCAGCGGACGCATCGGGCTGGCGCAGAACCGACTGCCCGTGCGCTCGGTGATCGAGGATGTGCAGCCCGGTGACGTGACCGACATCGAACGCCTGCCGGAGCAGGAGCGCACCCGGCTGCGCGGCCTCGGCATGGACGCGCTGGCGCAGGGCGCAGTGGCGGTCGTCTCGCTGGCGGGCGGCGCCGGCAGCCGCTGGACCAAGGGCGCAGGCGTGGTCAAGGCGCTCAATCCCTTTGCGCGCGTCGGTGGCAAACATCGCAACTTCATCGAGGTGCATCTTGCCAAGAGCCGACGCGTGGGGCGGATGGCGGGCGCGGCGCTGCCGCACATCATCACGACCAGCTATCTGACGCACGCGCCGGTGGCGGAATTTCTGGCGCGCGAACAGAACTACGGCTACCCAGGCCCGCTGCTGCTCTCGCCGGGGCGCGCGGTGGGCTTGCGGCTGATCCCGATGGCCCGCGATCTGCGCTTTGCCTGGGAGGAGATGCCCCAGCAATTGCTGGACGAGCAGGCGCAGAAGGTGCGCGAAAGTCTGCACGCTGCGCTGATCCACTGGGCGCAACAGGCGGGCGAGGGCAGCGACTACACCGACAACGCACCGCAGCAATGTCTGCATCCGGTGGGGCACTGGTACGAAGTCCCCAACTTGCTGCGCAACGGCGTGCTGGCGCAGTTGCTGGCGGAGCGCCCCCATCTGCGCTATCTGATGGTGCACAACATCGACACGCTGGGCGCCGACGTCGATCCGCTCGTGCTGGGTCACCACATTGCGCGCGGCGCAGCAATGACGACCGAGGTGATCACGCGGCGCATTGACGATCGCGGGGGTGGGCTGGCGCGCGTCGATGGCCGCTTGCGGCTGGTGGAAGGCCTGGCGTTGCCGCGCGAGGAGATCGAGTTCAACCTGACCTACTACAACTCGGCCACCTACTGGATCGACATCGCACAACTGCTGGCCGCCTTTGGCCTGACGCACGCCGATCTGGCTGACGCCGAGAAGGTGGCGGCGGCGGTGCGCACCGTCGCCGCGCGCATGCCAACCTACATTACGCTTAAGGATGTCAAGAAGCGCTGGGGCAAGGGGCAGGAGGATATTTACCCGGTGACGCAATTCGAGAAGTTGTGGGGCGACATGACGACGCTGCCCGGTTTCGACTGTGCGTTTGTCGCCGTGCCGCGCGTGCGCGGCCAACAGCTCAAGGAAGTGGCGCAGCTCGACGGCTGGCTGCGCGACGGCTCAGCTGCGTATCTGGAAACGTTATGCGAGTGGAGGTGACCTGACCATGTGCGACACGCTGGTGATGACCCGCACCACTACGGCTGCGGGGGTGACGCTCTTCGCCAAGAACTCAGATCGCGACCCCAACGAGGCGCATCATTTGCTGCTGCTGCCCGCCGCCGACCACCCGCCGGGGAGCCGTGTGCACTGCACCTACATCGAGATCGAGCAGGCGCCGCACACCCACGCCGTGGCGTTGGCAAAGCCCTTCTGGATATGGGGCGCGGAGATGGGCGTCAACGAGCATGGCGTCGCCATCGGCAACGAGGCGCTCTTTACCCGCGCCCCGGCGGACAAGACACCGCGACTGCTCGGCATGGATCTCTTGCGGTTGGCGCTGGAACGGGCGGAGACGGCGCGTGAGGCAGTGGAGGTGATCACTACGCTGTTGGAGCGCTACGGGCAGGGCGGCAATTGCGGCTTCGCCCATCCACTCTACTACCAGAACAGCTTTCTGATCGCCGAGCCTGACGACGCCTGGGTGTTGGAGACGGCTGACCGCCATTGGGCGGCGCGCCGCGTGCAGGGACACTACGCCATTTCCAACGCCATCACGCTGGGCAAGCAATGGGATATGGCGTCACCCGACCTGGTGACGCATGCCGTCG
Source organism: Chloroflexota bacterium (assembly GCA_016861025.1). Taxonomy (GTDB): domain Bacteria; phylum Chloroflexota; class Anaerolineae; order Caldilineales; family Caldilineaceae; genus Caldilinea. The sequence continues at coordinate 140,248 of BOKO01000011.1, read as the reverse complement.
AACAGGGCTGGTGCAAGTCGGCGGCGGAGTTCGACTTTGCCCAGGCGTACTCTGACTTTCTCTACACGCGCTTCAGTGACGCGCGCAAACGTTGCGCCGCCACGATGACGGCTTTGCAGACCAGCAGCGGGCGCGCCACGCCGGAATCGATGTTGGCGGCGCTGCGCCTGCACACCGCCGACGCTGCGCCCGACTGGTCGCCCGCACACGGGCTGACCGGCGCCACCGTCTGTATGCACGCCAGCTATGGGCCGGTGCGCCGCAGCCAGACGACCGGCTCGCTCGTCGCCTATCTCCATCCTCAACGGCCACTGCTCTTCGTCACCGGCACGGCCGCGCCATGCACCAGCATCTTCAAGCCGCTGTGGCTCGACACGCCACTGCCGGAGAGCGCCGGACCTGCGCCCACCGGCGTCTACGATCCGCACACCCTCTTCTGGCGGCACGAACGGCTGCATCGCTCGCTCTTGCGCGACTACCCGCAACGCATCACCGTGATCCAGGAGGAGCGGGCGTTGCTGGAGCAGGAGCTGCTTGAAGAGGCGCTGGCAGCATGCGACGCACCACTGGAAGATCGGCGCCGCATCGTTGCCGAAGGCTTCAGCCGTGCACTGGCTGCTGAGGAGCGCTGGTTGACGCGCATTGCGGCGGCGCCGCCCAACCGACGCCAACCGTTCTGGCATGAACGAGCGTGGGCAGGCTTCAACCGGGCAGCGGGTGTGCCGACCGATGCGCTTGTGTAGCGATCCGAGGGAGCGCCATGTCCACGGAAAAAGCTGCCATCATCGACCTGTTTGCACACCACGTCTCCTCCGGCAAGGCGGCGTTCTTCCGCCAGGCCGGCATCGAGTTCGTGATGGGGCGCCGTGAAGGGCCATACATCTGGGACATCGACGGCGCCACGCGGCTGATCAACTGTCATTGCAACGGCGGCGTCTTCAACCTGGGGCATCGCCATCCTGCCCTGGTGCAGGCGCTGGTGGAAAGCGTGCAGACGCTCGACATCGGCAACCATCACCTGCTCAGCGCGCCGCGCGCCCGCCTGGCCGCGCGGCTGGCGGAGCTGGCGCCGGGGCTGCCATACACCGTCTTCGCCGTGGGCGGCGGCGAGGCGACCGACCTGGCAATCAAGGTGGCGCGCGGCTTTACACGCCGCCACAAGATCATCTCGGCTGGCGGCGGCTATCACGGGCACACCGGTTTTGCGCTCTTCACCGGCGATGAGAAGTACTTTGCGCTCTTTGGCCCGCGCGCGCCAGGGTTTGTCCAGGTCGCCTACAACGACAGTGACGCGCTGGCCGCCGCGCTGGATGAAGACGTAGCCGCCGTGATTCTGGAGACCATCCCGGCGACGCTGGGCATGCCGATCCCGGCGCCCGACTATCTGGCGCAGGTGCGCCGCCTCTGCGATGCGCACGGCGCGCTGCTGATTCTCGATGAGATCCAGGCCGGGCTGGGACGCACCGGGCGTCTGTGGGCCTATGAGCATTTCGGGGTGACGCCCGACATCCTGCTGCTCGGCAAGGGTCTCTCCGGCGGCCTCTACCCGATGGCGGCGACGCTGTTGCGGCGTGAATTGGAAAGCGTCTTTCACGCCGACCCGTTCATCCACATCTCGACCTTTGGCGGCGCCGAAGTCGGCTGCCCGGTGGCGCTGAAAGTGCTGGAGATCAGCGCCGACCCGGCGTTCCTGGCGCACGTCCAGGCAATGGCGCAGTTGTTCGCTGACGGTTTCGCCAGCCTGCAGCGCCGTCATGCCGGGGTGCTTGTGGGTCTGCGCCAGCTTGGGTTGATGATGGGCATCGAGATGGTGGATCCTGCGTGCGGCCCCCTTTTCACAAAAGCCGCCTACGACAACGGCTTGCTCGCCATCTACGCTGCCAACGACACGCGCGTGGCGCAGTTTCTGCCGCCGCTGATCATCGAGCCGCCGCTGGTGGAGGAACTGTTGCAGCGCGTCGACGCCGCCCTGACACAGGTGGCGGTGATGTTGCGCGGCATGTGAGCCGTGGTGCGTGCGTGGTGCGTGGTGCGTGCTGCATGGTGCGTGCACCACTGAAATACGAAACACGCAACACGTAACACGCACCACTGAAATACGAAACACGTAACACGCACCGTCCATTCTTTTCACTGATGAACGATATGCTCGCAGTTGATATGGAACGCCTTGACGCGTTTGAGGCTGGGCTTGACTTGCTCCATCCGGAGCGCAGCGCGCTGCCGCCGCAAATCCTCGGATACGGCGAGATCAGCGCCGTGCTTGCCATTGGCGACGATGGGCTGGCGTACAAGCGCATGCCGATGTTTCACAGCGAGGAGGAGATCGACGCCTATCGCTACGTCTTCGACCGCTACGTGGAACAGCTAACGATCGCCGGGGTGACGGTGACGCCGAGCCGACTGGTGACGGCGCGACAGCGCCGTGGTGCATATCACGTGCTCTATCTGGTGCAGCCGCGGTTGCCGGCGGGCGCCATCGGCAACCAGCTTGTGCGCACCGCCGACCAGGTTGGCGCCAGGGCGTTGTTGACTGCCGTCTTGCGCGAACTGGTGAAAGTGCAACGCTTCAACGTTGCTCATGCCGGCGCGTGGGCGCTGGGCATCGATGGGCAAATCTCGAACTGGGCGCTGACGCCGCAGGCTGCCGACACGGAGGGCGCCTTAAGCTATTTCGACATAACCACGCCATTGATCCGGCAGGCAGGCGTGGAGTTGCTGGATGCTGAATTGTTCTTGCGCAGCGCGCCTTCGTTTCTGCGGTGGGTGCTGCGTCGCTTCTTCTTGCAAGATGTGCTTGACCGCTACTACGATGTGCGTCGCGTCGTCATCGATCTGATCGCCAATCTGCACAAAGAGGGGCGCACCGATCTGATCGACGCCTGGATCGAACATGCTAATGAGGTGTTGCACAACCTGCTCCCCAACTCCGCCTTCCCGCCGCTACAACGTCGCGAAATCGATGCCTACTATCGCGACGACGCCTTCATCTGGCGCTTCTATCTGGCCGCGCGGCGCATCGACCGGACACTCCATCGCTGGACGGGTCGCGAATACCCGTTTCTACTACCGGGAAGGATACGCCGTTGAATGAAAAAGTCCCGAAGACTGCATAGCCTCCGGGACTTGGCCGACTTTATGCGTTGCTTATTAATTCCCGCACGGCGCCACGTTGCGCCAGTTCGCCACCGTGTCGTTCACAGTTTGTGCGCCCGTCGCTCCGTAGGCCAGGGTGAGCTGGCGGTTGGCGAGCTCCTCGCACGCGCCGCCCTTCTCTACAAAGTCCCACGAACCGAGCGTGTACTTGTACTCGATTTGGGTTCCCTCCAGACCGGTCAGCGAAATGGTGTAGCTGTTCGGGCCGACGTTGGTCAGGCTGACGCCGCCAGGGTTCCACTGCGGCAGGCCGCCATCCAACCGATCTAGCGTACCCGCAATGTAGACGGTTGCACCCGCTGGCGTCGCACCGGGCGTCGTCACATTGAAAGTCACTGTCACCGTGCGCAGCGCCGCCGTGCCTGAGACCTCGTTAGAGGCACCGGAGCGGTTGAAGGAGGTGTCCACCGCGCGCACGACGTAGAAGTAAGTCTGGTTTTCCTCGACCGCTGCATCGGTGTAACCGGTCGCTGTCACCAATGCCACTGTCGAGTAGGGGCCGCCTGCCGTGCTGCTGCGGCGCACTTCGTAGCCGTGCACCGCCACGTCGTCGCTGGCCGCGTCCCACGCAAGCACGATGCCGGCGGGTGAGCCGCTCACCACACGCAGGTTCGCAGGCGTCGACGGCGCCGTCGTGTCGCCGCTGGCGACCACCGTCAACCGGCCGGGATTCACCGGCGCCGCGCCCGCCGCCACCGGCCCGTTGAGGTCGGCGTAGAGCCAGGAGCGCCCACCGTTGGTGCTGTAGCGATAGAGATAATCGTAACTGCCTACGGCGTCGGGCAGCAGGCTCGCCATGAACTCGTCATTGTTGCCCGCATCGACGTTGAAGACGGCGTCGATCCACTGCCAGCCGGCGTCCGTCGTCGGGTTGCTGCCCGCCAGGCCATAGCCAAGCTGCGCCCGCAGCGTGGGCGTAGCGCCAGGCTGACTGGTCACGCCGTCGATCCAGACCTGACCATATGCGGTCGGCGTGCGGTTGACGGTGCTGATCGTGTGGTTCATCGTCGGCGGCCACTGCAGATTTGCCCAGCCAATTTGATAGCTCGGCACGCCCGATGCTTCGTTCGACGCGGCGCCTTCGTTGCCAGCCGCATCCATCGCCTTGACGACGTAATAAACCGCCTGGGCGTTGGTCAGACCGCTGTCGGTGAAGGTCACACCCGTCGTTTCGCCTGCCAACACATACCCGCCGCCGCTGACCGGGCTGCGGTAGACGCGATAGCGGGCGGCGTCTGCGACGGCGCTCCAGGCCAGTGTGACCTGGCGGTCGCCGGCGGTGGCGGTCAGGTTGGTTGGTGCGCCTGGCGCCACGATGTCCTGGTCATGCCAGGGAATCAGGATCGCCGCGCTCATCGGCTGCAGCGTGATCGTGAGTACGCCGGCGACGGCGGTGTAGTCCTTCGCACCCGCCTGCGAAGCGCGATCAAGTGCATCGTAGAAGCAGGTTGCATCACCCAACTTGCCGCGTAGCGGAATCTGCAACGTCTGCGGCGTGCTGTTGCGGTTGATGGCGACGATGGCGGCTTTGTCCGGCGTGCGCATCAGGTAAGCCAGCGTGCGGTTGGCGTCGTCGGTGAGCAGGAAGCTCAATTCACCGTTGCGGAAGACGTCGTGCTGGCGGCGCAGGCTCGTCAATGTGGCGTAGTGTCGCCAGAGTTCGGCGTTGCCGCCCGCGCCACCGGGAATGCCGCCCTTACTGGTTGCCGCGCTCACTTCGGCGGCGGCGACTACTTCCGCCTCGATGCTGGCTGTGCTCTCATTCACTGCTGCGCCAGCGGTGGCGCCGCCATCCTGCCACGGGAAGGTGCGGCGATCATCCGGGTCGTCGTCGCCGGTCAGCCCCACCTCGTCGCCATAGTAGATCGTTGGCGCGCCGGGCGTCGTCATCTGCACGACGGCGGCCAACATCAGGCGGCGCACACCCTCGGCGACATTGGCGGCGTTGAACTCACGGTCCTCGCGGTTGCGGTTGCCCGGCGTCAGCGCCCACAGAATGCGCTGCGTGTCGTGGCTGCCCATCAGGTTGAGCATCGTGTAGTAGGACGCGTCCGGATTGTCCTCACGCACAGAGATCAGCTTCTCGGCGAAGAGGCTCGGCGGTTGGTCGCCTTGACCATCATCCGGAAAGCCCTTGTCGTCCACCTTGCCAAAGAAGCCGAGGATAGCATTGCGGAAGCGATAGTTCATGGCGGTGTCGGCGCTGTCGCCGAGCACTTTGGGCAGCACCTCGAACTTCTTCCACAGCTCGCCGATGATCGGCGCATCCGCTTTCGTGGCCTTAACCGCCGCACGAAAAGCGGGCCAGAAGTCGGCGGGGAAGGAGGGGTCGCCCATTACATCCAGACGCCAGCCGGCCGCGCCCATGTTGAGCCAGTGGCGCGCCACAGCGTGTGGATCGGCGTAGATCAGCTTGCGCACGTCGGGGTTGTTCTTGTCGAGCACGGGCAGGCTGTCGAAGCCGAACCAGGCGTCATAGGTCATCGTGTTGGGGCCGCTAGGGCCGACGCACGGACCACCCACCTGTGGCCGGAAGAAGAACCACGACCGGTAAGGTGAGTTCACACTTTCACACGCGCCTACCGTGGCAAAGTGGCCGTAGCGGTCGAAATAGGGACTATCTGACGAGACATGGTTGAAGACGCCGTCGAGCACGATGCGGATGCCGCGCTTCTCCGCCTGCTGGGCGAGCTGCTGGAATTCCTTGTTCGTGCCAAAGAATTTGTCGATCTGGTAGTAATCCTGCGTGTCGTAGGCGTGGTTGGAGCCAGCCTCAAAGATCGGGTTCAGGTAGAGCACGGTCACGCCGAGCGCCTGCAGATAGGGCAGGCGCTGCATGATGCCGCGCAGGTCGCCGCCGAAGTAGTCGCGGCCACGCGGCTGTTCGGTGCAAGGTTGCGCTGGAAACTGGTAGCTGCGGCAGAAGCCTTCGGGCAGATCGCCCCAGCTTTTCACAATGATCTGGTCGAGGGGATTGGTCGGGAAGCTGTAGCGCGGTTCGTTGCCCGTCGGGTTGTTGTTGGCGCGGCCATCGCGGAAACGGTCGGGGAAAATCTGATAGACGACGGCGTTTTGCAGCCAGGGTATCGGTTGGAAATCAGGGTCAAAGACGGTGATGGCGTAGCCGTTGTCGCGCAGATTCGGTCGCGCCTCACCCCAACCGCCGTTGCGGAAGTCGTCGTCATCGTAGTAGGCGGTCGCCGCGCCATCCTGCACAATGAAGCGATAGTAGAGCGTCGTCGGGACGCTGGGCGTGATCGTGGTCTGCCAGAAGTCGCACAGCTTGTCGGTCTGCGCTGGGTCGTAGCAGGAGACGCCGCCGGCGACGCGCTCCATGTCAAGGAAGCTCTGGGCGTTGGCGGTGGCATCCCAGACGCGTACGCGCACACCGGTCACATCGTTGGCGTAGGTGCGGAAGCGCAGCGTCACCGTATCGCCGGGGTTGACGGCGCCAAAAGGCACGCGATAGAGCGTATCATGCGAATTATGGCCCAGACCAAAGTACTCGATGTTGTTGTCGGGGCCGGGTGCGCTGCTGCGGAAGCTGATCGAGAGCACCTTGCTCGTCGCATTGAAGCTGAAGGTCACCGTGCCGGGGCCGGGCGCCGTGAAGGGGATGTTGGGGCCGTTCTGCACCCCACCCTCACCATAATTCAGATCCCAGCTTTCGTTGATGGCGACCTTGCCTTCGTAGCTGCCGGCAGGCAGCTGGCTGGTGCTGAAGGTGTACGTGCCGTCGCCGTCGGGGTCTTGCAACCAGGAGCGCAGACAGTCGGGCTGCCAGTCGCCGCTGCACCCCAGCTCGCTCTGGAAACTGCCGGGCACGGTGGCGATAATGCTGTTCTGGTTGTCGGTGATCCAGTTGGATTTGTGGTCGTAATAGAACTTGACCGGGGTGGCGGCGGCGAGGTTGAGCGGAATGTTGGCGCCGTTGCGTTGTGCGTTGGCGCCGTAGTTTTCGTCCCAACTGTTGTTGAGCGCGACCTTGTACTCGTAGGCGCCCGCCGGTGCGGAAAAACTCTGTTGCCAGACGTCATCCTGCGCATCGAAGGTCAGGTAGGTGGCGGCGCAGGTCGGGTCCCAGTCGCCAGGGCAACCCAGCTCGCTCTGCAGGCTGCCCACCAGGGTGACGCTGGTTGGATTTGCTGCACCGGCGGCAGGTGCAATCAACGTCGTGGCATTGTTGACGGCCGCCTGCACCGCCGGCAAAAAAACGCGCGGCGTCAAGTCGGCGGCGTCGGACGCATCCTGTTGCCAACCTTGCGGCGTCACCGGCGCGGCGAACGTCGGCAACGGCAACAAGGAAGACAGCATCGTGAACAGCAAAATGACATGCAACATCTTTGTAGGTTTCACGATAAGTTTCTCCTTTGAAACACAGTTATTCTGGTTGTCTATGTGGGCAGGCGCAACACGATCCCTTCGTTGCCGACGACATAAAGCGCACGTAGCCGCACCCTGCCTGTGCTTTCCATGCCAGTGCTGAGCAGAATTTCGGCGTCAGCGCCAAGTTTGCTCAGGTCGAGGCGGTGGGTCGATGCGGCAAAGTTGAGCACGACCAGCAGCCGTTCGTCGCCATGCGCGCGCGTGTAGGCGAAGATGTTCTCCACACCGGTGTCGATGGCGGCGTAATTCCCCATCGTGAGAGCGGGCGAGGATTGTCTCAGCGCAGTCAGGGCGCGGAAAAACGCCAACATCGACTTTGGCTCTCGGCTCTGTACAGCAACGTTGCGCTGTGCAAAGTCGGCGGCAATCGGCAGCCAGGGTCGAACGCCGGGCGCTGTAAAGCCGGCGTTGGGTGAATCATCCCACTGCATCGGCGTGCGTTCCGGGTCGCGCCCGACAATGTGGGCGATCTCCGGCTGGTTGACGGCGGGCGGGTCCTGCACCATCTCCGGCGGGATGGGCACATCTTCCATTCCAATCTCGTCGCCGTAGTAGCAGGTGGGCGTCCCGCGCAGGGTGAGCAGCAACATCTGCGCCACGCGCGCCTGCGACTCGCCAACGCGTGTGGCGACGCGATGCTGGTCATGGTTGCCGAGCACCCAATTCGGCCAGGCGCCGGCAGGCAGGTCCGCCTCATACTGATCGACCAGGCGGCGCACGGTCGGCGCATCCCACGGCGCCAGGATCAACTGGAAATTGAACGGCAGATGACATTCGTCGAAATTGGCGCCGTAGTAGGTCATCAGCCGTTCGTTGGGCAGGTAGATTTCGCCGACCATCATGCGGTCGTCATATTCGTCGAGCAGGGCGCGCATCTTGCGGATCACGTCATGCACTTCGGGCTGATCTTGTGTGTAAATGTGCTTCAGGCGAAAGTGCGGATTGACGCCGTCCCAGTTCGGGTCGAGTGGTTCGTCGCGGAATTGAGCGTCCTTGATCATCAGCCAGATCACATCAACGCGGAAACCATCGACGCCGCGGTCGAGCCAAAAGCGCATCTGGTCGAGCATCGCCTGCAGCACTTCCGGGTTGCGATAATTCAACTCCGGTTGTTGTTTGACGAACTGGTGCAGATAATATTGACCGGTGTGTGCATCGAACGTCCAGGCTGGACCGCCGAAGAAGCTCAGCCAGTTGTTGGGCGGGCCGCCGTCGGGCGCCGGGTCGCGCCAGATATACCAATCGCGTTTGGGATTGTCGCGACTGCTGCGGCTTTCCTGGAACCAGGGATGCTCATCAGAGGTGTGGTTGGGCACCAGATCAAGGATCAGTTTCATCCCACGCGCATGGACGCCCTCCAGCAGCCGGTCGAAGTCGTCGAGCGTGCCAAACATTGGGTGGATGTTGCAGTAATCCGCCACGTCATAGCCGAAGTCATGCATCGGCGATGGGTAGATCGGCGACAGCCAGATCGCGCCGACATTCAGACTCTTCACGTAGTCTAGCCGCTGCAAAATGCCAGGCAGGTCGCCGATGCCATCGTTGTTGCTGTCCTGAAAGGATCGAGGGTAAATCTGGTAAATGATGGACGTCTGCCACCAGGGATGACTGTTCATGGTTGCCTCGCTATGTGGTTGTTATTCGCTCAACATCTCGTTGACCTGCATCATCACATCTGTAATATACCACAAGGAAGAGCTGATTATAGTCATCCCACACCTTCTCACGACGTCTTGGGCTTATTGAAAGGCATCGCGCCAGGTATTGGGCAAGCGATCTGACCTATTCAGGCAGCCGCCATGGGCGCGTTGAATCCAACGCCAATCGCCCCCCCTGCAAGGTGAGCGGCGTCGGCACATTGTTGGTGAAGAGTCCGCCCGTGCCCAGCCCGTGCACGCAATCGCCTCCAATCGCGCTTGTCCACTGGCAAATAGCGTTGAGGCCAATGTTGGATTCGAGCAGGGAGTTGACGATCCAGCGAATGCTGCGCGCTTCGGCTTCGGCGATCCACGCTTCACTGACGGCAAAACCGCCAAGCAGCGCAGGTTTCACGATCAAATACTGTGGACGCACCGTGTTGAGCAAGGCTCGCCGTTCTTCCACACTGCGGATCGGAATCAGCTCCTCATCCAGCGCAATCGGCGCAGGCGAATGACGGCACAGATCAGCCAGGACACCCCAACAGCCCGGCTTCACCGGCTGTTCGACAAATGCAATGGTCAGGTCAGCCAGGCTGTCGAGCCGATCAAGCGCCTCTTCCGGCGAAAAGGCGCCGTTGGCGTCCAGGCGCAACTCCACGGTTGGGTGCGCCTGGCGCACGCAGCGCAGCAAGGCAAGCTCTTGTTCAAAGGGCAGTGCACCGATCTTCATCTTGATTACGGTGAAGCCGGCGGCAATTTTGGCTTCGATCTGACGCAAGACTCCGTCGAAATCATCCATCCAGATCAGACCATGCGTCGGGAGCGAACTTTCCCCGCGTGCAAAGGGGGTATCCCACCAACGCCGCTGGGCGCCTCCAGCCAGATCGCGCAGCGCCATCTCCACGCCAAAAGCCAATGAGGGCCACATCGGCGCCTCACGCACAAGCCACTGCATCGCCTCGGCGATTTTGGCAATACGCGCTGCGTTGAACTCGGCGCAAAAGGCGGCAAGGGCGTCGCCAAATCCATCGGCGTCGCGACTCAGGCCGGCGATCGGTCCGCACTCGCCCCATCCCACCTGTTCGGGCGCAGCACTTCGCCATACACGCACAAACCAGATCGGGCGCGTTGTCAACACCCCGCGCGAGGTCGGCGCAGGGTTGCGAAAATGGAGTGTGTAAGGCGTCGCCGCAAGCTGAAGCATAGTGTTGGGGAAAATGATATGGAACGCAGATTGGGTGGATTCGAGCAATCAAGAGAGGCTGGAAATCCGTGAGACTCCGCCACATCCGCACAATCTGCGTTCGATTTTGCTGCGATTACGGGAATTTCGGGAATTTGTCGAAGTTCGGCTTGCGCTTCTCCAGAAACGCCTGCTTGCCTTCCTGCGCCTCCTCCGAGAGGTAATAGAGCAGCGTGGCGTTTCCTGCAAGCTCTTGGATGCCAGCCTGCCCGTCAAGCTCGGCGTTGAAGGACGCCTTCAACATGCGGATTGCGAGCGGGCTTTTCTCCATGATCTTGCGACACCATTCGATGGTCGTTGCTTCCAACTGGTCGAGTGGGACGACTTTGTTGACCAGTCCCATGTCGAGCGCCTCCTGTGCGTTGTATTGATCGCACAAGTACCAGATTTCGCGCGCCTTCTTCTGCCCGACGATGCGCGCCAGATAGGAAGCGCCGAAGCCGCCGTCGAAGCTACCCACCTTCGGTCCGGTTTGACCAAAACGTGCGTTGTCGGCGGCGATGGTCAGATCACAGACGACATGCAGGACATGGCCGCCGCCAATCGCATAGCCAGCCACCATTGCGATCACCACTTTGGGGATCGAGCGAATCATCTTTTGCAGGTCGAGTACATTGAGGCGCGGCACTTTGTCCGAGCCGACATACCCGCCGACGCCGCGCACGCTCTGGTCTCCGCCGCTGCAAAACGCTTTGTCGCCCGCGCCGGTGAGCACGATCACCTTGATGCGCGGGTCCTCGCGGCAGATCGCCATGGCGTCGATCATCTCCTGCACGGTCAACGGCGTGAAGGCGTTGCGTTTCTCCGGGCGGTTGATCGTGATCTTGGCGATGCCGTCGTATAACTCAAACAGAATTTCCTCATATTGTTTGATCGGCTCCCACACCACTCGCTCTTGAACAGCGGCATCAGCGCCATTTGTCTGGTTATTCATTGTCTTTTTCTTCCTTTGTTCGCCAATTCTCTACTGATCAATTCTCCACCGATATTGTGAGCCTCATCAATGGTGTCGCTATTATAGCGTCAGTGATGGCAAACAAATGTGAAGGCTTCCACAATCTACGCTATAATCCACTCAATGACGGATGAATTGCCGCCCACAACTATGCTAGAAGAAGATAAAGAGGTCACTGTTGCACCGCGCCAGCGCGTGCGGATTCGCTATGGCAAGGGCGAGGCGATCAAATTTATTTCACATCATGACGAGTTTCGCCTCTGGGAGCGAGCGCTGCGCCGCGCCGATCTGCCCTTGCTCTACAAACAAGGCTTCAACCCGCAGCCACACATCCAGTTTGCTGCGCCGTTGGGCGTCGGCATCACTGGCGACAACGAGCTGCTTGACATCATCCTTTCACCCCCGACGCCGACGACAGAGGTGGTCGAACGCCTGCGCGCTGCGCTGCCCACCGGAGTGACACTGCACGCCGTAGATGAGGTCCCCCTTACGGCGACAGCGCTGCAAAATTTGATCATCGGCGCCGACTACACGATCATTTTGTTTGCCGAGCCGCACGAAATTGCGACAGGGTTGATCGAGGGTCGCATCGAGACGTTGCTGCAACGTGAGACAGTCTGGCGCGAGCGCGAACGCAAAGGCAGGCGCTACACATACAATCTCCGCCCGTTGATCTTCGAGTTGCGCTATCTTGGCTATGACGTCGCCGCCGAGGAACATCGCATTTTTTTGCGCGTGCAGATGCGCAGCGGGGCCACCGGCCGTCCCGATGAAGTGGTGGATGCGCTGGGATTCGACGACTTTGCGCGCACCTTGCGTCGCGACCGCCTCTATTTTGCCGACGATGAGGAAGATGTCGCGCTCATGTCGCGCTACCCAACGATCTTGCAGGAGCAAATCGCCGCCCCGCCTGGGGTGCGCGGCGACTCGTTGCGCACGCCCGCCGCTTCTGGCGAGCCCATACTGCACAGCGGCCAGCGCACGATCAATGAACGCGCTGGCGATGAATTTGTTTGAGATCAGGCTGCATTTCCAATTGCCCCGTCTTTTGAAAACGTTTGGCGGGCGCATACAGCCAATCTTCCCGACGAAAATTTCAGTGAAGCGTTTGCGAAACGTCTTCGACAAGTTCAGGCAGGATCAGGTCCGCCATACGGTGACGCAGAGGCGGCGCATCGACAAAGCCGCAGTGACCGCCGGTGGGGTGAATCTGAACGTCGAGCAACTGATGGGGCGTGAGCGTGTAAAAGTCCATCACCGGGATCACAGGATCGTTCATGGCGGTGATGATCGTCGTGCGCACGGTCAAACTCGTCAACGCATCACCAAGCACGGCGTAGGAGGCGAAATACTCGTCGGCGTTGCGAAATGGGACGGCGCCTTTGCGAGCAAGCTCCTGGATAAACCATTCGGTCATGTCGCGCACTAGAGGAATCCGTTCGAGCTCATGCACGTCGGGCGCATCTGCAAACAGCGCACGTTTGGCGCGCAATGAACGCAGCCAACGCTGGCGGAAATAGCGCCGCGTGCCCGGATTGCGATCCAACGCGTCGGTGGCGCGACCAGGGTTGATCGCCGGACAGATCGCCACCACCTTGTGCAGATTGTGAAACGGCGTGCGCTCGCTGTGCCACTTCGCCAGCCGCAGTGCAAAATTTCCGCCCATCGATGCACCGACGATGAAAAAGGGGCGGTCGCCCGCCAATCTGGCAACCTGCGCCGTGGCGGCGGCGGTCTCTTCGATCAATGTCCCGCGAAAAACGCCGCGATTTAGAGCATAGGGATTGATATGCACCCCTGGACCGTGATCGCGCAGATTCAGCCGAAATGTAGCATATCCCTGCTCCACCAGCCGTTGGGCGAGAATCACGTTGTAGTTGGAGTGGCTGCACCCCTCCCAGCCGTGGATGATCATGACTAGCCCACGCCGGACGCCCGGCGAACGGCTGGCGTTGAAATAGCCGTGCAGCCGCACTGTTCGTCCCGGCTCTGCGCCGGTCAGATCAGGGCCGGCGTCGAGCAAAATCAACTGCTCGTCGGTCGTGATGTCGATTCCTTTAGGACGCACCATGGCCAGCACGGTCTGCGCGCTGGCTGAACGCACCAACGGATTCGGACGAAAGGGCGTGCGCGGTGTGCGATAGTCGATCATAGTGCAAGTATACTCTTGTTGTTCGTCAAAGCGTCAGCGCCCGACTCTCGATCTTCTCCTTGATCAGCGCGTGAAAGGCGCCGACATCCATGCTGTTGACGCGCTCCCCATTGCGTTTTCGCAACGAGACAGTGTTGTTCGCCATCTCTTGATCGCCGACGACCAGCATGTACGGCGTCTTCATCAATTGCGCGTCGCGGATTTTGGCGTTCATGCGTTCGCTGCTCAGGTCTGCCTCGACGCGCACGCCCGCAGCCTGCAACTGCTGCGCCAGCCGCGCGGCGTAATCGTTGTGATCATTCGTGATCGGGATGACGCGCACCTGCTGCGGTGCCAGCCAGACCGGGAATGCACCGGCAAAGTGCTCGATCAGAAAGCCGATCATGCGTTCGTGCGTGCTCAGCGGCGCGCGGTGGATGCAGAGGGGCGTCTCCTCCTTGCCCTCGCGATTAGTGTAGACCAGGTCGAAGCGCGCAGGAACAGCAAAATCGACCTGATTCGTCGCCAGCGTGAACTCGCGGCCGATGGCGCTCCAGATCTGCACGTCGATCTTCGGGCCATAGAACGCCGCCTCATCCGGCGCCTCAACGTAGGGGACGCCGCCGTTGTCCATCGCCCGCCGCACCATTTCTTCGGTCTTGAGCCAAAGCCGCTCGTTATCGATGTATTTTTTTCCCAGCCCCTTGCGATGGTGCGTGCTCAGGCGCATCACAAACTTGTCGATGGCAAAGACCTCGAAGTAATAGCGATAAAGGTCGATAACCGCCATAAATTCCTGCTCAAACTGCTCTTCAGTGCAATAAATATGGGCGTCGTTCATCTGCATCGACCGCACGCGCATCAGCCCAAAGAGTTCGCCGCTCTTTTCATAGCGGTAGCAGGCGCCATATTCCGCCAGTCGCACCGGCAGGTCGCGATAGGAGCGCGGCTTGCTGGCGAAGATTTTGTGGTGGAACGGGCAATTCATCGGCTTGACGTAATACTTGACGCCCTCCAACTCCATCGGCGGATACATGCTCTCGGCGTAATAGGGCAAGTGACCGCTGCGCAGGAAGAGGTCTTCCTTGGTCAGGTGTGGCGTCTTGACGCGCTGATAGCCGGCGCGCAGCTCCGTCTCAGCAGCCAGTTTTTCCAATTCGCTGATCATCACGCCGCCGTTAGGCAGCCAGAGCGGCAACCCCGGCCCGACCTCTTCATCGAAGATGAAGATTTCCAGCTCACGACCGAGCTTGCGGTGGTCGCGCCTTTTCGCCTCTTCGAGCATGGTGAGATACTCGTTGAGTTCCTTTTTGTTGCGCCATGCCGTGCCGTAGATGCGCTGGAGCATCGGGTTGTTCTCGTCGCCGCGCCAGTAGGCGCCCGCCACGCTCATCAATTTGAAGGCGTCGGGTGGAATCTGGCCTGTGTGCTCGACATGCGGGCCACGACACAAATCCTCGAAGCTGTCCTGGCGATAGGTGCTGATGACCGGCTTTTCCTTCGTCTCGTTGCCATATTCGTCGATGCCGCCCTGTTCGAGACCGGCGATCAGCTCGAGCTTGTAGGGCTGATCGGCGAAAAGCGCGCGCGCTTCGTCGGCGCTCACCTGGCGGTAGATGAACGGATGTCTGCCGGCGATGATCTGGCGCATGCGCTTCTCAATCTGCTCCAGCTCCTCAGGCGTGAAGGTGCGCGTTCTGCCAGCCTCATCTTTGCCGAGATCGAAATCGTAGTAAAAGCCGTTGTCGATGGGCGGCCCGATGGCGATCTTGGCTTCTGGATGAATCTCCAACACCGCCTGCGCCATGACGTGCGCAGCGCTGTGGCGAATTCTGTACAGTTGCTCATCTTCGGATGAACGGTTCAGGTGACTCATACTCTTGCATCCTAATGGTATCTATTTACAATGTTTGCAATCTATGCGCCCAAATGTGACGGCGATGCTTTGCCAAGCCATTGCGTCGCCCACTGGGTCAACCCAAGCAAGTGGCGCAACCCATTGTCGATCGGCTGCGTTGCGATCCACTCGTCGGTGCGGTGGGCGTTGCCGCCCTCGGTGACGCCGATGCACACGGCCGGTATGCCGCGGCTGAGCGGAATATTGGCATCGGTGCTGCTGATGCGCATTGACATTTGCGGCTTGACGCGCAGACCGCGCAACGACGCGATGGCAGCCTCGACCAGCGGATGATCGGCGGCGATGGCGCCGCCAGGGCGGTCGCCGATCACTGCGCTGGTGACGGTGACGCCCGCCTGTTGCCAGTGCACCGTCTGATAGCGGCTGATGATCGCCTGAACCTGTTGGACGATGCTCTCCAGCGCCGCCGGCTCTTCGCTGCGCAGATCAAGCTCCAGCGCAGCGTGTTGAGCGATGGTGTTGACCGATGTGCCCCCTTCGATCACGCCGATGTTGAAGGTTGTGCGCGGCTTTTTGGGCGGGCGCAGTTGCGTGATGTCGGCGGCAAGCTGCACCAGCAGATGCACTGCGCTGGCGGCGCCAAAGTCGCTCCAACTGTGGCCGCCTGGCGCTGTCACATGGATGCGGAAGCGACGCGAGGCCAGCGCCTGGTGCACGATGCGCGACAGCCCCATGCCCTCGATCACGATGGCGGCGCCCACGGCGCCTGGATCGGTCGCTGTCAGCCGATCAAGCGCCGCGCGCATGCCGCGTAAGTCGCCGTTGCCCTCCTCGCCGACATTGGCGACAAACCAGATGTCCACCGGCGGCGCCGGTTGCGCGCGCAACATATCCGCCAGCCAGACCAAAGCGGCGACGCCAAGCGAGTTATCGCCCAGCCCAGGCCCGAAGATGCGGTGATGGCGCTCGTCGCGCCGGATACTGAGATCGACGGCGACGGGGAAGACGGTGTCGGTGTGGGCGCTCACGACCAGGGCAGGCGTGCGCCGCTCGCCAGAACGGCGGGCATAGACGTTGTGCAGGTCGTCCATCTCGACGGCGTAGCCCAGATCGCGCAACGTCGCAGCGACCCACGCCGCGCGCGTTGCTTCCGCACCTGTCGGCGCTGCAATCTGCTGGATGGCGATGCTCCATTCGATCAGCCGCTGGCTGTCGCTGGAAAGGTTGCTGCTCATCTGTGTGACCACATATCGGCGATTTCCGCCCAGAACATACTGCAATGCCTGTAAAACAAAAAAGCTTCGTCGCATGGGACGAAGCTTCCGCTCGCGATTCCACCCATGTTGTTGGAATTGCTGTAAACCAATTCGCAACCACTTGTGGCGCCGATAACGAGGCGAGCCGGAATGACTTACTTACCGATGTATCGAAAGGCGTTCGGTCATTCGCTCACAGGTGGTCTTCGGAGATCGCGCCTGCGTCGCATTTCAGCCAATGTGCAACGCTCTCTGCAAGGTCGATGGTCTGCGAAGGTGTCCTGTTCAACGCTTTTGACATATGTGTGGGAGATACTGGACTTGAACCAGTGACCTCTACGATGTCAACGTAGCGCTCTAGCCAGCTGAGCTAATCCCCCAAAGCGTTCTTGAGTATAGCATGTACAGACGCTTCGGCAAAATCGACGGCTTGCTCAGTTGGGAAAAATGTAGCCGCTTGGGCCTAGATTCATGGCTTCGACATCGCTGCGCGTATCGATCATGTATTCGAGCAGCTTCGTTTCGCGCAAAAGCATCCGACTTTCCAGCGCCAGGATTTCAGGCACGCCCACCGCCTCCAGCAACTGCTGTTTGTCGCTTGGGCTGACCTGTAAAGAAATGGCGACCATGAAGGCAAGCGTCAGCGGATCTTCGGGCAAGCGGTCGAGCATGAGGTTGACATTGGCGGCTTTGGAAAGCAACGCTACATAGTCGAGCACCTGTGGACGCACACGCTGGCTGAGTTCGACGGCAAGCTGTGTAGCGCCATTGACAACCGGATAGTGACTCACTACAGCGGTCAGATAGCTGTGGTCGTCGCGCAGTTCGAGAATTCGGAAACGCTGCGTGCCCACAGCAGTGATGTTCATGCGTCCATCGTCAAGCTTTTCCACGCGCACGATACGCGCCGCTGTTCCAATCCGATGCGGCTCGGCGCCGCCGCCCACCTCCTGACCTTCGGCAATCAATGTCACGCCGAAGGGTAGATGTTCGTCGATGCAGCGACCGATCATTTCACGGTAGCGCATCTCAAAGATGTGCAACGGAAGCACCATACCCGGAAACAAGACAACATTCTTTAGTGGAAAGATCGGCATTAGCATGGTGCGGTTTCGCGGTCTTTCGCCTGAAGCGTAGCTGCTAGACATCATTGCGTTAGAATTCTTCATCTTGCTCAAACTCACTCGTCGTCTTCGTGAACAACAGAAAGGCGGTCTTCATCCACCTTCATCAATTCGCGCATCACAATTGTGGCAAAGGCGCCCTTTGTTAATGTAAACCTGGCGACGATCTGCTCCCCGCGCGCCTCCACGGTCAGATCGGGCACAAGCAAACGACCCACGCGGCGCGTTCCATCGATCCGCGCTCGCTCAAAGTGCGCCACTGTCAGAGGCGACGCCGCCAACACTTCGTCTTCCAAACGTCCCGCCGCATCTTTCGCTTTCCACATGCGCGAACCGAAAAGCGGTGCAGTGAAGTTGATTTCTTGTGCGACGTATCTCGGCTGTTCAGCCTCTACATCCTGGACATCGAACATGCCGCCTGTCGCCGTCTTCTTCGCCACATCGCCGGGCAACAGCCGGTCAAACGCGCCGAGCTCGAGCCGTCGCACAAGATAGCGGTTGCAGAGATAGCTCTGGCAACTCGAAATGAGAAAGCGACGCAGCCATTTATCGCCGGGCCGCCGCTCACCGAGCAAAATCGCCAATCCCTGCCGCACATTGGCGCCATTGCGCCCAATGCGCTGTACGCCAAAATAGTTGGGCACGCCACGCCGTCGAATTTCTGCGGCGATTGCCTGGCTGCGCTGCAAAGCCACCTCAGACGACGTCGCCAGATCGCTGACGGTGATCTCGAAGCGATTGCCGATCAGATGCCCGGTGCGAAGCTTATTACGATGAAACTGCACCCAATTCACCGTCACCGGCAGCTCCGACTCGATGCGCCGTGCTGCTTCGTCGGCAAAAGCTGGCGGCTGATGCCCCACGTTGAGGCTGAACGTCTGCGTTGTTTTCGCCGCTTTGTCTTTCAACCCTGCAAAACCGACGGCGCCTTGCTCCAGCCCAAACAATTTTTCCAACCGATTCTGCACTTCTTTTGTAGTCAACCCGGCTTTCGTCAGATTAACGTAAAGATGTTGCCCGTCGCCTGCGGCCTCGTAGAGACCCACTTCCTCCACGATAAAGTGCTCCGGTTCGGCGCGCAAGACCCCGCCGATTCCCGGCAGGTTAGCCGTCAGATAGGGCAACCGCAGATCAAGTTCTTCTATATTGTGCATATTTGCTGGCTCTTTCGCAGGAAGGGAGGTTCCAAAGCGGAATGGGCGGCGAACGCCACAGGCGCGTCTGTACGCTCACTTGGCATTGATGAAAATCTCATGATGGATAAATAGCCCATCGGCGCTGGCGAGCGGCTGAAAACCGGCTTCGCGGGCATGACGACGCACATTGCCGGGGAGCATGTAGGAGGGGCTATACATTTCCTCTGTGATGCCAAGTCGTGCGCCCGGTTTGAGCACGCGGCGCAATTCGTTGAGCGCCGCTGGTTTGTCAGGAATTTCTCCTAACGTCGAAACGAGCATAGCAACATCGACTGAATCGTCGGAAAGTGGAAGCTCGTACGCGCCGCAGTGATGGAATGTGATCCAGCCATTGACGCCTTCTGCAATGGCGCGCTTGCTTGCGAGTGCGAGCATTGCCGCCTGTAAATCGACGCCGTGAACGTGGCCGCTGGCGCCGACCATGTGCGCGGCGGTGCATGTAAACACGCCAACGCCGCAACCGAGATCAAGCACCGTCATACCGGCGGCGACGCCGTAGGCGTCAAGCACCTGCGGCGGGTCGAGCGCCTGAAGTCGCCACGGATGATCGAGCAAGCCGGCGAACTGATGCGGCAGCGGCTGTGGCTGCAGATTGTGCTGTGCACGCAACGTCCCTTTGAAACCGAGCAACACGCCAAAACTGGCGATCGACAAATTTGCTAATGCGGTAAGAATTGCTGTCACAGTCCGAACCTCGTTTTCTGGATGCACCACTCAAAGACGCCGCACCCCTGCAAAGTAAAATTTCAGGGATTCACGGTCTGTCCCTGTGCTGCGGGCGGTGGAAAGCGGATTTTTAGCACGCCATTGATAAACGTAGCGCCGCTGGCATCGCGCTGCGCCAGAACGGACGGCAGCAACATTTCGCGCTTGAAGTTGCCGATGTTGATGAACAGTTCGTCCCCGCGTTTGGTTAGCTTGACCTTTTCAAGCTCGACCTGAGGCAGCGGTAGATGCATGATGAAATCTTCGCCTTCTTCCTCGATCGACTGCGCCTGGCCGCGGAAGAATAGTTGGCTTGGGTCGCGCTCCTCGAAGAGATCGCCGGCGAGATGGCGCAGACGATCGAGACCGACCATTTCCTGATCATACCAGCGCGAGCGCAAGATCGGGAGCGGATAAAAGTCGCGCTCAATTTCGCCCAGGTAGCGCGCTTGAATTTCCTGCAGGTGATGAAGGTATCGATCCTCGCTTGGCGCAGCAACCCAGGCATTGCCGCCGCCGTCGCTTTCCACGCCGGGCAGGATGCGGTTCACAATGGCGGCATCGACCGGATAGCCGAAGAGCGAGAGGTAGGTGACAGCGCGAGCGCCTTCCTTGAGCACCATCTTTTCCGGGTTGAGCACAACGCGATAGCTGGTGATCTCCGGGTTGGTCAACACCTTTTGCAGCTCTTTGACGCCATCGACGAGGCTATTGAGACCGCCAAACAGGTCTTTGTCCGGCACAATGCGGTTGAGCAATCCGGTTGCGATCCTGAGCGTCGCATCGCCCCAACCGCGCAGTCTACTGACATACCACTGAAAGCTTTCCGGCATCGTCAGCAGGCGCATGGTCTCGCCAGTGGGTGCAGCATCGACGATGACGCAGTCGAAATGTCCCTCGTTCGCCTGTTTGTTGATGTGCAGCAGGCTTACAACCTCTTCCATGCCGGGAATGATCGCCATCTCTTCGGCAACGGCTTTGTTCATGCCTTGTTTGCGCAGGATATTGCCGAGATAGCCCTGCATTTCACCCCAATGTTCGCGCACTTCCTCCACAACATTGATCTCTTGGGCGTAAAGGTTTGGCGCGATCTCGATCGGTTGTGCGCTGAGCGCCATGTCGAGGCTGTCCGCCAGGCTGTGGGCGATGTCGGTGCTGACCACCAGCGTACGGTAGCCCAGGTCGGCGCAGCGGATAGCCGAGGCCGCCGCCGTTGTCGTTTTGCCGACGCCGCCCTTGCCCAGATAAAGGATGATTCGCATCTGTTTTTACACTCCTGTTGCTGTCTTCATGTTGGCGCACCGAAAAGCAACGCCCTACGCACTTCAGTACGTCCACATGAGCAGCCTGGTTGCACACTAGGGACGCGGCTTGCGGCGCAGAACAGCGGCCAACAGTGCAGCGAGCAGCGTCACGCCTACAAGCGCCGCGACCATCGTCGCCCGACTTAAGCCAAACCAGCCCCGAATCCGCCACCAGAAGTAGGGCAATTGCGCCCAGTACGTCCAGTGCAACGACCATCGATGCCCGACGCGCAGCACATACTTGCCCATGTGGTTGAAGGGGCTCCACACCACGATGTACGCCCGTCCGCCGACCAGTGTACGCGTGTCGATGGTGGGGCCTAAATAATAACGTGCACGCGTCAAAACATCCCTGACCGGCGCCACCAGCTGCGTTGGCGGCGAGGCGACCACTGCACTATAGCCGGCCGGCATCGCAAAAGGCAGTTTCTGTACATCGGCGCTGTAGGGCAGGCTTTGCGCCACCACCGCCAGCGCTGGGGTCACAGAGCCGCCCACCGGCAACATCGGCACCAGCATCTGTACATACAGTCGCTCGCCAGCGCGGCACTCCGCTGAGTAGACGTGCACCTGTCCGGGCTGCCCCAGTCGATTGAAGATCAGGCGTTTGGACTGAAAATTGGTCAGTCGATGACTGGTCTGCAACGTTGCGCCAGGCAAGGGCGGAAAGGTGGGCGTGCATCCGGCGAAATCAGCGCCCGTTCGATCTGGTTGGATTGATGTCGTCGCCATAAATTGCGCTCAATTTCCATCTTCCAGGAATTGCAGAAAATTGTCATCTTCAGCAAGACTGCACTGAAATGAGTCTAGCATTGCCGCCGATCAGCGTCAATTCAGTGGCGGTGCAACGAAATTGCAAGTGTAAGTAACATGTCAGCGCCGATTGGCTTGACCGCCGTGAAGGGATCGGATACGATACAGATCATGAGCCATAACAAAATTGAAGCCCGCCCAGTCTTCTCCCTTGTCATCCCTGTTTGGAACGAACAGGCGGTGATCCCTGTGTTATATGAACGCATCGTGCAGGTGATGGATGGCCTGGGCGAGCGCTGGGAGGTTATTTTCGTCAACGATGGCAGCAGCGACCGCAGCCTGGAGATGTTGACGGAGCTACACGAACGCGACGACCGCGTCAAGGTGTTAAGCTTCAGCCGCAACTTTGGTCATCAGATTGCGATCACCGCTGGTTTCGATTACGCCGACGGGGACGCTGTGATCGTGATGGACGCGGATTTGCAGGATCCGCCCGAAGTGTTGCTGCGCATGATTGAGAAATGGCGCGAAGGTTACGACGTCGCCTACGCTGTGCGCACAAAGCGCGAAGGAGAAACGGCGTTCAAGTTGTGGACCGCCTCCGCCTTCTATCGACTGATCCGCAAGATTGCCGATGTGGACATCCCGATCGATGCGGGCGATTTTCGGTTGATGGATCGTCGCGTTGTGCTGACAATGCGCCGCCTGCGCGAGAAGAATCGCTTCATGCGCGGGTTGAGCAGTTGGGTCGGCTTCAAACAGGTTGCCGTAGAATACGAACGCGCCCCGCGCTATGCTGGCGAGACAAAATACCCGCTAAGCAAGATGATGCGGCTGGCGTTCAACGCAATTACCAGCTTCAGTCATGTGCCGCTGCAACTGGCTACATACACCGGTTTCATTTTTGCGGGCATCAGCGGCATCGCCATTATCATCGCCATCGTCATGCGTCTGGCTGGAAACCAACAGTTGTTAGGACAGGCGACGACGCTGGTGAGCGTGCTCTTTCTGGGCGGCGTGCAATTGATCTTCCTCGGCATCATCGGCGAGTATCTGGGGCGCATCTACGACGAAGTCAAAAATCGTCCACTGTACATCATCTCCGAGGCGTATGGCTTTGAGCATCCTTCTCCACCGCTTCATCGCAGCCGACGGATTGGCGGCCATTCTGACGGTCGCAACGGCGCGTCGGCTCAAGAAGAGGCCACTGCGCCTGAAACCATCAACGAGTGAGCGATGCTTGTTTGTCTTACCGCAATCTCCTTCGTCGATCTCAGCCGCGTCGTGAGCGAAAGTTGAGACGCCGTAGCCCTCAGCGCGTGATATACTTGACTTTGTGTCCACCTTCGATTGCAAGTGCGTTATTGTTAACAAAAGCGATTACTCCTTGCGAGCGCCGTTGTGGTTGGTCGTGATCGCGTTGACGTTGGCGCTGGCTGGTTGTCGCGCCATTGCTCCGACGTCGCCAACGCGCGATCCACCGTCAACGGTCGAGCCATCCGAATGCCCTTTTGCGCTGCCAGGCGAAGTCGAGGGCGACGATTACGTTTGCGGCATCTTGCGCGTGCCGCAAATGCATAGTGAGCCGCAAGGGCTGCAATTGGGCGTCTTTTTTGCCCGCCTGAACGCCATCGATCCCGCTGCCGCCGCGCCGCCGTTGCTCTATCTGGCGGGCGGCCCAGGCGCCTCTGGCGTTTACGATGCGCCGTTGCTTGCACCAAAATTGGCGCCGCTGCGCACAAAACGCGACCTGATCTTCTTTGACATCCGCGGCGCCGGCTTCTCGCAGCCGCGCATCGACTGCACAGCCTTTGCCGAGGGCGGCGTCGGTCCGGCATGTATGGCGATGCTGCGGCGCCAGGGCATCGAGCCGATGGCGTTTAACACGACGCAGGCTGCGGCTGATGTTGCTGATCTGCTGTGGGCGCTCGGCTACGAGCAGGCGGATCTCTTTGGCGTCTCCTACGGCACGCGGTTGGCATTGGAGATGATGCGCACACAACCGCAGTTTGTGCGCGCTGTTGTGCTCGACTCGACGGTTGCGCCGGAGACGCTCACGTTTGAGCTGCAAGCGATCGGCGATTATCAGGCGAAGCTGTGGCCCTACGCCAACTGTGAGCGCGATGGTGCGTGCAGCGGTCGTTTTGGCGCCATGGCTGGACGCTTTCTGGCGCTGCTCAATCGTCTCGATGAAAACGACGCGCAGACAGCCAATCCTGCCATGCCCGACGCCGCTGCACTCTATAATCTTACTAACCTGACGCTAAACCGTCCCGACCTGATGGCGCTGTTGCCGTTGATCGTCGATGAGCTGGATCGGGGCGAAACCGCCACTTATCGTGCACTGATTGACCACGAATTTGACGCTCCGCAGCCAATTCAGGCGCCGGTCTATGCGTTTGAACGCTTTGCACCGCTCTTTGACACCTATCTGCGTTCGACGCAGCCAGACGAAGCGCAAATGTTGCGGCGTGAGCTTGCGGCGTTGGCGGACAACAACGATGAAGCGGCGCTGCTCGCCTTCATTCGCGACCGACTGCCGCCGCCTGTGGCCGAGCAGTTGCGCGCGATCGCTGATGGGATGACGACATACGAACGCAAGCGTCTATTTACATTATATGGCGCCGACCTCCCACTTTACGATCATCGCAGCCTGGGCGATGTCAAGACGATCATCGACTGCCAGGAGGAGATTCCGTTTGTCGACGCAGAGAGTGTGCGCAAGAATCAGGCGGTCATCCCTTTGCCATCGTTGCTGCCCCCCTACGATTTCGCCGCTACGGTCGAAGCCGACCAACGCGCCTGCCTGGAAATGGGCATTCATCCGGCCCCGGCTTCGTTCAAAGCTGCTGTAACGGGCGAACAGCCAGTTCTTTTTCTTTCAGGTGCACAGGACAGCATCACGCCGGCGTTATGGGCTGAACTGGCGATGGAGTCGTTGCCCAACGCACAGCGCGTCCTGTTTCCTGCCTACGGTCATGCCCTGCTCCACCACGCTGGTGATTGCGTCGTGCAGATTGCCGGCGCTTTTCTCGATGACCCGATGCAGCCTGTCGCCGCATCGTGCGCACCGGAAATCGAGTACGTGCTTGAGCGCCCTCTGCTGGTGATGTTGACAGGGCGCGTATGGCGGTTGCAAGGTTGGGCTGGCAAGGCGGCTATCGGCTCGCCGATTACTGCGCTTTTCAGCGGCGGGCGGGTGATGGGGCGCGGCGGTTGCAGCGTCTACGCCGGCGATTTTACGCTCAACGATGACCGTCTACACATCGACAACCTGGAGGCGCCTGGCGGCGCATGCACGGAGAGCGAGCAGACGCTGCAAGACGCCTTTCTCGATGCCCTGAGCCGGGCGCGCACATTGACGATTCGCAACAGCCGCATGATGCTTGCCACAGCATCGGGCGAGCTGCTAATCTTCACAGCCGAATAGAACACGCAAGGATTGCTTTATGACGGCTTCGTTTGATCTCCTGGATTTTGTAATCATTGGGCTTGCGGCGGTGGCGGCGGGTTTCGTCAACGCAATCGCCGGCGGCGGCACATTGATCAGCTTTCCGGCGTTGATAGCGGTGGGCGTCCCGCCGGTCGCCGCCAACGTCACCAACACTGTGGCGCTTGTTCCCGGCTATCTCGGCGCCACCTTTGCCCAGCTCAAAGATTTGGTCGGTCAGGAACGGCGTCTGAGGCTTCTGATCCCGACAGGCGCGCTGGGCGGCATTGTCGGCGGTCTGTTATTGCTCAACACCAGCGAAAAACTCTTCGCCCAACTCGTGCCCTACCTGATCCTGCTGGCGGCGTTTCTGCTGGCGATCCAGGACATTGTGCGTAAATGGGTGGCGCGGCGCATCGAGGCGTCGGGCGGTTCGGCGGCGAATGAAGCATGGTCGATCGGCCCGGTTTTTCTCGCCTCGATCTATGGCGGCTACTTTGGCGCCGGTCTGAGCGTCATCATCCTTGCCGTGCTTGGTCTGGTCATCGACGACACGTTGACGCGTCTCAACGGCTTGAAGCAAATCATCGCCTTCTCGGTCAACGTTGCTGCGGCGATCTTCTTTATCTTCTCTGACCAGGTCGTTTGGAGTGCGGCGGCGGTGATGGCTGCGGGCGCCGTGCTCGGCGGTGTGCTCGGCGGCAAGCTGGCGCGCTTCGTCAAGCCGCAGGCGCTGCGCGTGATCGTGGTGACAATTGCCGTGATCGTGGCGGTGGTGTATCTGATGCGGTGAGACGAGACGCTTTCTCTTCACGCGCGCACATCGCGCTCCGGCGTTCGCTCCTCTGCCAACGCCAGGACAGCGCGTGCAGTGATATTGTCGGTCGCCAGCACATTCAGATAGCAACCGCGCAGGGCGCCCAGAATGGCGGGGGCTTTGGTCAATCCTCGCGCCACAGCGATGACTTTTGGAATGTTGCGCAGGTCTTCCAATTCGACGCCGATCACGCGGCGGTTGATCTCAAGCCCCGCCGTTCGCCCGTCAGCGTCGAAAAAACGGCCGGCCGTCTCGCCCACAGCGCCTAGCGCGCGCAGCGTCGCCAGATCAGCGCGCGTGATCAAACCTGCGCGCAAAAAGCTGGAGTCGCGTTCGTCGAGCGAGCCGATTCCTGTAATCGCCAGTTGCACCGAGCGTGCGCGTCGAATGCCTTCGCGCACCGTCGGTTCAGCCAGAAACAGATCGCGCACTTCCGGCCGCTCGACCAACACCGGTGCGTGCAGGTCATAATGGCGTCCGCCTAGTTTCGTCGCCACCATGCGCGCCAGGTCTGGGCCATCAATGACCAATGCACCGACGCCGCCCATCAGTTGAACGACATCGATCTGGCGCGCTAGATTGTTGGGCAGCGCGCTGACCGTCGCATGGACGCCTGTCCCCCAGGCAACGCCGATGGTGGAGCCTTCGGGTAGATCGGGAATAATCCGCTGCAGGTAGATTGCGGCTAATTGACCGGCGCCCGCCACCAGGCTGGCGTCGTCGCTCTCCGGCTTGGCTTCCAGCACCAGCGCGTCGGTCAAGCCAAAACGCGCCACAAGCTGCATCTCCAACGCAAAATCACGCGGAATAGGCGTCTTGATCTGCACCTCGATGACGCCGCGCTCCCACGCCTCTTTGAGCAGGCGCGACACCGTCGACGTGGACACATTCAACCGTTCAGCGATCTCGGCCTGACCTTGATTGAGCTTGTAATAGAGGCTGGCAACCATTGCCAGCAAGTCATCGCGTTCGTTCATTTTTGGCTCATTCGGATGACTCACAATTGCAATCAGGATAAATTCTCTAATTTTGCAAATTCTTGCAAACAGAATAGCACTTTGCACATGCAATGTCAATACAGCGGCGAAAAGCGCCTCAACAACCTCTTGACAAATCCCAGCAATCATGTTACACTTCTGCAAGAATTTGCAATACCTGAATTTTATTGCTCCCTACTTCTGTAGCGATAGTCAGACGCACATTGCTGCGCCTATCGTGAACGCTCAGTCAGAAAGCTCCGGCGTATGCGCTCCTTTCCACGCCAAAGCTTATAGCCTGGGCAAATACAGTGAAACTTCCTAAGTTTGTCGCAAAGGATTTCACCAGATGAGTGTTCGGTGTGATGGGTTTGTGTTCGATCTGGATGGCACAGTCTATCTTGGCGAAGCGGCGCTGCCGGGCAGCGTTGAGGGAATCGCAGAGCTGCGGCGCCGCGGCAAGCGCGTGCTTTTTGTGAGCAACAAGCCGCTCGAACCGCGCGCCAAATACGCCGCCAAGTTGACTCGCCTGGGCATTCCCACTGCCCCCGAGGATGTAATCACTTCTGGATATGTACTTGGTCACCATCTGGCGATGCATCAGTCAGAGCTACGTTACTATGTGATCGGTGAGGAAAACTTGCGCTCTGAGTTGCGCAGCCATGGCCTCGTCATTTTGGATGAATTGGCTGACCAGGACCCCAAAGAAGTGATCGATCCGCAGGGCATCGACGCCGTCATCGTCGCTTTTGACCGCACGCTGGATTACCGAAAGCTCAACACGGCGTATCAGGCGCTGATGCGCGGCGCCTATTTCTACGCCACCAACGGCGACAAGACCTGCCCGATGCCTGGCGGCGCCATCCCCGATGCGGGAGGCACGATTGCAGCGTTGGAAGCAATGACCGGACGCAAATTGCAATTGCTGGCGGGCAAACCATCTACGTTGACGATGGAAGTGGCGCTGGAGCGCCTCGGTCTGCCAGCAGAACGCTGCATGATGGTCGGCGACCGGCTGGAAACCGACATTGCCATGGGGCAGAACGCCGGCATGTTGACCGCCGTTGCCCTGACAGGCGTCAGCACGCGCGAGGATGTTGCGCGCATGGCGATCGCGCCGACATTTATAATCGAGCGATTGAGCGCTCTCCCAACGCTGATCGAATAATCCACCCACGACGCTGCGGCGGCGGGCGTATTGCGCCGCCAACGAAGTTGGTTAACGACAGAAAAGCTTTTCTGTCTGAAGGGAAAGGAGGAAGATGCGAAACGACCGAGGAAGCCGCATTGAGGGCCGTTGCACACGGCCGGATTTTGAGCGCAGTTTGGTTCATTCACTAAAGATTCCCATTGGAGAAACGGTATGAAGACACGAACAACCTATTTTGCACTGGCCGTTCTGGTGATCTTGTCGATGGTGATCAGCGCCTGCGCAGGTGCAGCGCCTGCACCAGCCGCCCAGGCGCCAGCGCAACAGGCCGCCTCTGCTCCGTCTGGTGAATTTAACTGGCGTGCGTTTGAGGGGGAAAGCCTGAAGCTGCTTCTCAACCAACATCCCTATCAACAGGCGCTGGTCGGCGAGCTCGACAAATTCACCGAACTGACAGGCATCAGCGTCACCTATGATGTCTTCCCCGAACAAAACTATTTCGACAAGGTGACGATTGACCTGCAGGCAGGCGACGCAAGCACCTATGATGTTTTCATGACAGGTGCGTACATGATCTGGCAGTATGCACCGGCTGGCTGGATGGAGCCATTGGAGGGCTACATCAACGATCCCAGCAAGACCAACCCGGACTATGACTTTGAAGACATCCTGGCTGATCTACGCAATTCGGAAATGTGGAACCTGGAACCGGGCGCCGCGAACCTGGGCCAGGGATCGCAATATGCGCTCCCGTGGGGCTGGGAAGCCAACGCCTACATGTATCGCAAGGACATCTTCGACGCCAACGGCTTGACGCCGCCGACCTCGCTCGACGAACTGGTCGAAGTTAGCAAGAAGCTCAAGGAGATTGATCCGGCGAATGCAGGCATCGTAGTGCGCGGTAGCCTGAACTGGGCGACGATTCACCCCGGCTTTATGACAATGTACTCCAGCTTTGGCTGCAAAGACTATAACGAAAAGATGCAGCCACAGATGAACACCCCCTGTGCTGTCGAAGTCACCGAGAAGTGGATCGACATGGTGCGGAGCGCAGGTCCGGAAGCCTGGACAACCTACACCTGGTATCAGGCTGGGTCAGACTTTGGCGCCGGCAAAGCAGCCACACTCTTTGACGCCGACATTCTTGGCTACTTCCAGAACCAACCCGGCACGGCTGCGGAAGAAGTGTTGGGCAACATTGCATGGGCGCCTGGGCCACGCGGGCCAAACGGCGAGCTGCGCACCAACATCTGGATCTGGTCGCTGGCAATGAACGCCGGCTCCAAGAAAAAGGATGCAGCGTGGCTCTTTATGCAGTGGGCCACCGGCAAAGACTTCCTGACCACAGCAGCAGTCGACTACAGCATGGTCAACCCGGTGCGCCAGTCGATCTGGGACAATCCGGACTTCCAGGCGAAGATGGCGGAGCAGACTGACTATCTGGAGACCTTCCAGACGATCTCAGCCAATGATATGAAGATTCAGTTTACGCCACAGCCGCTCTTCTTCGAGACCACCACGGAATGGGCGCAGGCGCTGCAGGACATCTACGCCGGTCAGCCTGCCCAGGAGCGTCTAGACAGACTGGTGGCAAGCCTCACCGAGCAACTGAAAGACGCCGGCATCTATCAGGAGTAAGTTAGTTTCGTTCATGACGACAGGGGACGGGATCACCCTTCCCCTGTCGTACAACAGGCTGATGCGTTTTTGGCTTTCGGAAACGGTGTAACAATGGAAGAAAATATCCGACCGCCGCTTGCAGTGCGCGCTCGCCCCTGGTTGATCGCCCTGCCTGCGCTGCTGGTGCTGATCGGGATCCTCTACCCATTCCTGACGGCAATCTACTATTCGCTGACCGCCTATGCCTTCAATCGACCGGGCAGCGTTGACACTTTCGTCGGTCTGCGCAACTACACGCGCATGTTCACGCACGAAGATTTTCTCTACAGCACCTATATCACGTTTGCGTATGCGCTGTTGTCCACCGGCATCCAGCTATCGATCGGCTTGATTGTCGCCATGCTGCTCAACCGCGACTCGCGGCTGGCAAAAATCTTTACACCCACCCTGATCTTCCCAATGATGATTGCGCCCGTGATCGGCACACTGATCTGGAAAATGATGATGCAGCCAAGTGTGGGCATCCTCAACCCGATGTTGAATGCGGTGGGACTGCCATCCTTGCAGTGGGCGGCTGTGCCGGAGACAGCGCTCTTTTCGGTCGTGCTGGTGGATGTCTGGATGTTCACGCCATTTGCCGCCCTGATTTTGCTGGCGGGCTTGCGATCGTTTCCGAGTGCACCGTTCGAGGCGGCGCGCGTTGATGGTGCATCCTTCTGGTTCACCTTTCGCAACCTGACGCTGCCAATGTTGACGCCCTTCATTATCATTGTCGTGGTCTTTCGTCTGATGGACTCGCTCAAGATGTTCGATATCATCTTTGCGATGACCGAAGGCGGCCCCGGCAATACGCTCATGACCTATCAGTTGACGGCGTATCGCACCGGCATCCAATTTCAGCGCCTGGCGCAAGGATTGCCATACGCCATCCTGCTTTACATCATCATTTACATCACCAGTATGTATCTGATCAAAGCATGGGGTCGCGCCCAACGACGCGCCGCTGGCTACTGAGGACGGAAGGGACGGTTCAACGATGCAATCAAAAGTCACAAGCAATCGACTGGCGGCGATTCTATCCGATGGGTTTCTGGCGCTTTACTTTATTTTTGCGCTGTTTCCTATCTTATGGATGTTGTTGGTCTCGCTCAAGAGCGGCGAGCAACTCTTTACAACACAATTCATCTTTACGCCGACGCTGGAAAACTATCAAGCCATCCTCTTTGGCGACCCGCGCGCAGCAGCGGGCGTGGTGGCGCGACAGGAATTTCCGAAATACTTCATGAACAGCCTGATCGTCAGTTCGGGCGCGGTGATTGTCTCACTGTTGGTCGGCGTGCCGGCCGCCTATGCGTTGGCGCGCTACAAATTCAAGGGCAAAGAAGACCTTGCCTTCACCTTCCTCTCGTTTCGTTTTGCACCCGAGCTGGTCGTCATCATCCCGCTCTCGGTGATCTACCGCCAGCTTGGACTTTATGACACCTACTGGGGCATCATTTGGGTCTATCAGCTTGTTACATTGCCTCTCTTGATTTGGGTGTTGCGCAGTTATTTCGAGGATATTTCTCCCGACATCGAACAAGCTGCGATGATCGACGGTTATCCCTGGTGGCGCATCTTCTGGCTGATTCTGCTGCCGCTGGTTCGTCCCGGCCTTGCCGCCGCCGCCTTGTTGGCTTTCGTCTTTGCCTGGAACAACTTTATTTTCCCGTTAGTGCTGGGCGGCTCGAATGTTCAGACAGTGACCGTCTCGGCGCTTGGCTATATCTCCTCGGCGCAGGCGTTCTTCAATCGCATGGCCGCCGCCTCGGTGTTGGCTTCAATTCCGCAGATCATCCTGGCGCTCAGCATTCAGCGCTATCTAATTCGCGGCCTCAGCTTTGGCGCTGTGAAAGGCTAGTCGCACGATGGCAACGTTACGACTTGAACATCTCACCAAAGATTTTGGCAAAACTCGCGCCGTAAACGATCTCTCGTTGACAGTCGAGGACGGTGAATTTATCGTCATGCTTGGCCCGTCAGGTGCAGGCAAGACGACCACACTCAAACTGATTGCAGGCGTCGAGACGCCCACGAGCGGCAAGGTCTACATCGGCGACAGGCTGATGAACGCCGTCGAGCCACATCATCGCAACGTGGCGATGGCGTTCGAGAGCTACGCGCTGTATCCACACATGACGGTGAAAGAAAATATCGCCTTTCCACTGCGTGCACCGGGACGCAGCTTCAGCCAGGCGGAGATCGACGCCCGCGTCCTTTCTGTGTGCGAAACTCTAAACATCCACATGTTGATGGATCGCTTGCCGCAACATCTGTCGAACGGTCAGAAACAGCGCGTTGCATTGGGGCGAGCGATGGTGCGCGAGCCTGAGGTGTTGCTGCTCGACGAGCCAATCTCGCACCTCGATGCCAAACTGCGCCATCGGATGCGACAGGAGTTCAAGGCGCTTGAGGCGGACATTCGTTACACCACGATTTATGTCACACATGACTATCTCGAGGCGCTTTCTCTGGGCGATCGCCTTGTTGTGCTCGATCAGGGCAACATTCAACAGATCGGAAAGCCGAACGAGGTCTTTGCGAATCCCGCCAATCTTTTCGTTTCCAAACTGCTGGGGTATCCGCAGATCAATCTGATCGAGTGCAAGGTGCAACAGGTCGGCGACGCACCTCACCTGATCAGCATGGACGGCGCCATCACGGTCACCGTCCCCGACAGGCTTCGCCAGCCTCTTTCAAAGAGTAAGGCGG
Organism: Chloroflexota bacterium; assembly: GCA_016861025.1. Lineage (GTDB taxonomy): Bacteria > Chloroflexota > Anaerolineae > Caldilineales > Caldilineaceae > Caldilinea. Next base: position 107,796 of record BOKO01000011.1, on the reverse strand, counting down.
ACCGCATTATCCTGGGCATCCGCCCGATGCACCTCCACCCAGTTGCAGATGGCGCAGCCGGCGAAACAAACGTGAACGTGTGCAGAGGCGTCGTCTACGTCTTCGAGCGGCTTGGCGCCAGAGGCGTGCTTACTGCAACCGTTGGGCAGACCAAGATGGATGTGCTGACGCCGCTCGAAATGGATTTCGCAATCGACGAACCAGTGCAACTGGCAGTGGAGGCGGAGAACATTCTACTCTTCGACGCCAAAAGCGAGCGAAATATTCTTTTCTTGGAGCAGGGATCGTAAGCAATGGCAGAACTACGCCTTGAACATATCTATAAGACCTACAAAGGCGAGGTGGAGGCGGTGAAAGACCTCAACCTCACAGTGCAAGATGGAGAATTCCTGGCATTGCTGGGGCCATCGGGCTGTGGCAAGACCTCCACGTTGCGCATGATCGTTGGGCTGGAAGATATCACGAGCGGCGAGATGTACATCGGCAATCGACTCGTGAACCGCCTGGAGCCAAATCAGCGCAACGTCGCCCTTGCCTTCGAGACCTATGCGCTGTATCCCCCCTTGTCCGTCTTCGAGAATATCGCCTTTTGTCTGCGTGCGCGCTCGATTCCCAAGACCGAGATCGGTCAGCGCGTCAGGCGCGTGGCGGACATGCTCGATATCACCGACATTCTGGATCGCAAGCCTGCCGAGTTGGGCGGCGGTCAGAAACAACGCGTCTCGCTGGCGCGCGCGCTGGTGCGCGACCCGGATGTGTTCCTGATGGACGAACCGCTTTCGCACCTTGACGCAGCGCAGCGTTCGCACATGCGCGTCGAACTCAAACGCCTGCACGCCCAAACCGGCCGCACGACCATCCTGGTCACCCATGACCAACTGGAGGCCGTGGCGATGGCGCAGCGCATCGCTGTGATGAACTTCGGCGTCCTCCAGCAAGTTGGCTCCTTCGACGAAATCTACAACCACCCGGTCAACGAGTTTGTGGCCGGTTTTATCGGCGAACCGCCGATGAATTTCTTGCCTGTAACGCCTGTCCGCGAGGCTGAAAAGCTCCACCTGGCTGCGGTCGACGGCAGCTTCCGCATTCTGTTGACAGACGCCCTCAAGACCAGGGTCGAACGAAGCGGTGCGCAGAAGATCGATCTTGGCATCCGTCCGATTCACATGGAAGTCGTCGAAGATGAAGGCGACAACACCGTGGACGCAACTGTCGTCACGTTTGAGTCGCTCGGCGAGGAAGGTCAGCTTGCAGCCACCGTCGGGACATCGACCGTGCTGGTGGTCACCTCGCCCTGGCTGCGCCTGGATCGGGGCGACGCAGTTCGGCTGCGGCTGCGCTCCGAGCGTCTTCACCTCTTCGATGCAGCGACGCAAGCTGCAATCTGAGGGAAGTCACTGTGAACGACTCCTTCCTGCTGGGCATCGACGCCGGCACGACGGTGATCAAGAGCACGCTTTTCGACCTTGCAGGGCGGGAGATCGCCGGCGCGGCCCACGATTCAAGCTTCCTGACGCCGCGGCCTGGCTGGGCCGAATCGGCCATGGCGACGGTGTGGCAAGCTGTTGTGATCACGGTGCGCCAGACAGTGGCGCGCGCCGCCATCGCGCCGGAGCAGATCGTCGCTGTCGGCGTCACCGGTCAGGGCGACGGGACATGGCTGGTGGACAGCGCCGGTGCGCCGGTGCGTCCCGCCATTCTATGGTCAGACGGCCGCACCGCCGAGCTTGTCGCAAAGTTCTGGCAGAGCGGCGTCGGGCGGGCAATCTTCGAGATCACCGGCACGGCGCTCAACACCTGCAATCAAGCCATTCACCTGCGCTGGCTTCAGGAACACGAACCGGAGACCCTCGTTCGCACCGCTGCTGTCCTGCGCGCCAAGGATTGGATTTTTCTCTGCATGACCGGCGTGATGAGCACTGACGCCACCGACGCCTCTCACACCTATTTTTCAGTGCATAGCCAGGCATTCGACGAACGCGTCTTGGCATTGCTCGGCGTTGAGCGCTGGGTGCACGCCATCCCGGCTGCGCCACGCCCACGCGACCAGAAGGCGCCCTTGCTCGATGCAGTCGCCAGAGAGTTGGGGTTGCGCCCTGGCGTCCCTGTCGTCGCCGGCCCCTTCGATGTAGCAGCCTCGGCGTTGGGCGTCGGCGCAGCATTTCCAGGCGACGCATGCTCGGTGCTGGGTACGGCGGGCGTGCATCAGCTCATGGTGGACAGACCTGCGCTCGAACCTGCCGACATCGGCTACAACATGCTGCACGCGCCGGAAGGGGTGATGATCCGTCTGTTGCCGACAATGACGAGCACGCAGAACCTGCAGTGGTTTGCGCGCGAATTCTATGCGTCGGAATGGGCGGATGCGCAGAAACGCGGCGGCAATATCTGGGATGCACTCGAACAGATTGCTTTGCAGGAGCCGCCCGGCGCACGCGGCGTGATCTACCACCCCTATCTTGACCCGGCAGGCGAAAGGGCGCCTTTCATCAATTCGGCGGCGCGGGCGCAGTTCAGCGGCGTCAGCGCCTATCACACACGCGCTACGCTGCTGCGCGCTGTGTACGAAGGCGTTGTTCTCTCCGTGTTAGACTGCTACGACACAATGGGGGCGCCGGTGACCTCGCTGCGACTGGCGGGCGGCGGCGCGCGCAGTCCGCTGTGGGCGCAGATGCTGGCTGATGCACTCGACGCGCCGGTGATTGTGGCCGAAGGGACGGAATACGGCGCACGCGGCGCGGTGATGAACGCAGCGGTCGCCACCGGCGTCTACACCTCCTACGCCGAAGCGGTGGCGCGCATGGTGCGTCCGGCGCGCACCTTCGAGCCGACGCCGGGCAATCGCGCACGCTACCAAACGCTCTTGCATATCTACCGCGCCGAGCGCCAGGCTATGCTGGAGGTGTGGGAGTTGCGCAAACATCTGCTGACGTAAACTGTAAAGTACGAGCATGAATTTCCATATCGGGGTTTGTTGATCCATGTCGAAGCAAGTGCGCGTCGCTGTCATCGGCGACCAATTTGTGCGAACCGAGCTGTTTGTTGATGCGCTGCACCGCTTTCTTGAACCAGAAATGGGTGAGGCGTCTGTTGTCTCGATGAACGTGCCGTGGCCCGACACGCCGCTGCAATACAACGACGAAGTCAAGGAATTTTTGGGCGACCCAAGGGAGGTGGCGCAGCTTGTGCAAGACGCTGATGTGCTGCTCACACACGTTGCGCCGGTGACGCAGGCTGTGCTCGACGCTGCGCCAAACCTGCGCATCATCGGCTGCTGTCGCGGCGGACCTGTCAACGTCAACGTGACTGCGGCGACGGCGCGCGGCATCCCTGTCGTCAACGCGCCCGCGCGCAATTCGCAGGCTGTGGCCGAATTCACGATCGGGCTGATCCTGGCGGAGTGTCGCGGCATTGCGCGGGCACATGCAGCGCTGTGTCAGGGCGTCTGGTTGGGCGACCTCTATCGTTACGACCGCACAGGCCGTGAGCTGCGCGGCCAGACCATTGGGCTGGTCGGATTTGGCGCCATTGCCCAATCGCTGGTGGCGTATTTGCGCCCTTTCGGGCTGCACATCCTCGCCTACGACCCGTTCGTGCCCGCTGCGCGCTGCGCCGAACTGGGCGTCGAGCAAGTGAGTCTGGATGAGTTGCTGGCGCGCGCCGACATCGTCACCCTGCACGCGCGCGTCACACCGCAGACAGTCGGCATGATCGGCGCGGCGCAGTTTGCCCAGATGAAGCCGGGGGCATATTTCATCAATACGGCGCGCGGTCCGCTGGTCGATTACGACGCGTTGTACGAAGCGTTGCGCAGCGGTCATCTTGCCGGCGCGGGCATCGACTGTTTCCCCGAAGAGCCGCCTCCACCCGACTGGCCGCTGTTGACGCTGCCCAATGTCACTGTGACGCCACACATCGCAGGCGCCTCCCGTAACTCGGCTGAACGCGGCCCCGAACAGGTCACTCGCGATGTCGCCAACTTCTTCGCCGGTCGTCCGCTCGAGTTCTGCGTCAACGCAGCGGCGTTAACGCCAAGGAGATGAGCAGCAATGCCGGTGGAGCTATTGGTGGGCGTCGATGTAGGAACGACAGGAGTGAAGGCGATCGTGTGCGATCGCTACGGCAACGTGCTTGCCCAGGCTGGCGAGGAGTATCCCACATCCTTCCCGCAGCCGGGGTGGGCGGAACAGGACCCAGAAGCGTGGTGGCTGGCAACGTGCAGCGTGTTGCGTCAGGCGCTTGCACATTCTGGCGTCTCACCAAAGGCGATCGCCGGCGTCGGCGTGAGCTGCCAGGCGCCGTCGTTGGTCGCCGTCGATAAGCTGGGCGCGCCCGTGCACCCGGCCCTGATCTGGATGGATCGCCGTTCGGAAGCTCAGTGCGAGCTGTTGCGTTCCACGCTCGATGAAGATGTGATCGCCCAGATCAACGGCGGGCGCATCGACCCCTATTTTCTGGCGCCCAAGCTGTTGTGGCTGCGCGACGCGGCGCCCGACGCCTATGCCCGCTGTCATCAGGTCGTGCAGGCAAATGGCTACATTGTGCATAAGCTCACCGGCGTCTTTAGCATGGATAGTTCGCATGGCCCGCTGACGCTCTGTTTCGACAGCGCACAGAGCGAGTGGTCGCCGCGCTTGATCGATGCAATAGGCATCGACCCGGCGAAATTGCCTCCGATCACACCATGCGCTGAAGTCGTCGGTGTGGTCACGACACACGCTGCGGCTGCCACAGGTCTGACGGCCGGCACGCCGGTGATCGCCGGCATGACCGATGGCACAGCAGCCAGCATCGAGGTCGGTTTGGTGCGCCCTGGCGACGCAGCGGAGATGACCGGACAGTCGACTGTGTTGCTCATTTGCAGCGACACACCCTATCGAGGCAAGGTGCTCTTTCCGCTAGGACATCCGATTGCGGGGCTGCATCTCGTCGTCGGCGCGATGGTGGCGACAGGCGGCGCGCTGCGCTGGTTCCGCGATCATTTGGGCGAGAGTGAAGTCGTCGAGGCGCAGCAGCTGGGCGTCGATCCCTTTGAATTGCTGAGCCAGAAGGCGGAGCAAAGCCCCCCCGGCGCCAATCGTGTGATCTTCCTGCCCTATATGTACGGCGAACGCTCGCCGATCTGGGACTCAAGTGCGCGCGGCGTCTTTTTCGGCCTCTCGTTGGCGACGACGAAAGGCGACCTGGTGCGCGCCATCATGGAAGGCGCGGCGTACGGGCTACGCCACAACGTTGAAGCCGCCGCCGAAGCTGGCTTTGCGCTCGATACACTGGCGTGCGTCGGCGGCGGTGCACGCAGTGCGCTATGGAACCAGATTAAAGCCGACGTGCTCAACCGCCCGGTCTCGCTGCCGGCCGCGGCGTTTGGCGCTCCGATGGGCGATGCAATCGTCGCTGCCGCCGGCGTTGGGCTGTATGCATCGATTGCAGACGCCGTCGCCCACATGGTGAAGCCAGGCAAAGTCTACGCGCCGCTCGCTGCAAACGTTGCACGCTACGACCGTTTCTATCGCATCTATCGTGAGTTGTATCCGGCGCTGCGTCAATTGTTCCGTGATCTTGCCGAGGTGGAGCAATGAGCCGCGTCGAGAAGGCTGACGCGTTTGCAGGCAAGCGCGTGTTGGTGACCGGCGGCTCACGCGGCATCGGACGCGCAATTGTGCTTGCGTTTGCGCAGCGCGGCGCTGAGGTCGCCTTTTGCTATCGCAGCGACCACGCCGCCGCCAAGGAAGTGAAACAGGCAGGCGCCGACTTCGGCGCTCGAGTTGACAGTTTTCAGACCGATGTCACCGACGCAGCCGCGGTGGCGGCACTGGTGGAGCAGGTGCAAGGTAAGCGGGGCGCCATCGACGTGCTTGTCAACAACGCAGGCAGCTTTCCGGCAACGAAGGTGATCGACATGACGCCGGCTGAGTGGGATGCGGTCGTGCGCACCAACCTGTACAGCGTATTCTATTGCTGCCAGGCGGCGCTGCCGGGGATGATCGCGGCGGGTGGCGGCGCCATCATCAATATCGCCTCGATTGCAGGGCAGCGCGGCTCGGCCCGACACGCACACTACGCCGCTGCCAAAGGCGGCGTGCTCGCCTTCACCCGCTCGCTGGCGCGCGAAGTGATCGAGCACAACATCCGCGTCAACGCCGTGTCGCCAGGGCGCATCGCCACCGAGCTGCTGGTCAACGAGCAGACCGCACACGAGTTCGCCCGTTGGATGGCGGATACACCGGCGCGCCGTCTGGGAGCGCCGGAAGAAGTGGCGGAGGCTGTGCTCTTTCTGGCGTCGCCCGCCAGCAGCTATATCGTCGGCGAGACCATTGCCGTCAACGGCGGGCTATTGATGGAGTAATGCCGATCAAATGATCCGCAGATGGTGCAGGGGTAAGGACACAAAATCTGCGTAATCTGTGGACAAAGAACCTGGATCGTCACTGTTGAAGGGAAATATGAGCGGAGAACAACGACCACCTTATCTTCTGGCTATCGACGCCGGCACCGAGGCAGTCAAAGCCGGGCTATTCGATCTGCACGGTCAACGCGTGGCGATTGGCGCGCGCAGCTATCCAACCTATTTCCCTGCACCCGGCTGGGCCGAGCAAGACCCCGCAGACTGGTGGAATAGCCTGGTTGGCGCAGTGCAGGATTGCCTGCGCAGCGTCAACATCACACCGGACGCCATTGCTGGCGTCAGCGCCGACGCCACGACCTGTACGTTGATGCCGCTGGACGCGTCCGGCAGCCCGCTGGGGCGTGCGCTGCTGTGGATGGATGTGCGCGCTGCAGCGCAGGCGCAGCGCATCTTCGCCAGCGGGGACCCGGCGCTGCGCTATTGTCTGGCCGGCGCCAATGCAGAATGGATGCCCCCCAAGATGCTTTGGCTCAAGGAGAACGAACCGGAACGCTATGCAGCCACCGCCGCTTTGCTCGAACTGACGGACTGGATCGCCTACCGGTTGACGGGACGGTTGACCCTCAATCTGAATACAGTCACACAGCGCTGGTTCTATTACACGCCGGGCGGCGGCTGGCCGTTAGATTTCTTTGCCGCCATCGGGTTGCACGACCTCATCCAGAAATTTCCTGTCGACATCCTGCCACTGGGCTCGGTCGTTGGTGAATTGAGCGCAGAGGCTGCCCGCGAACTTGGCTTGCGTCCCGGCATCCCGGTTGCAGCGGGAGGCGGCGACGCCTTTGTCGGGCTGTTAGGACAGGGCGTGACGCAGCCGGGCGATTTGGGTGTGGTCATGGGGTCCTCAAATGTACTTTCCGCACTCTCCACGGAGGAGATGCACTTCCCCGGCGTCTTTGGCAGCTTTCCCGATGCCGTGATCCCAGGATTGAATCTAGTGGAAGGCGGTCAGGTCTCCACAGGTTCTATACTCTCCTGGTTTAAGCGCAATTTTGGCGCAGGCGCAGCGGCGGATGCAGCTGCGCGCGGCGTTTCGGTCTATCAATTGCTCGATGAAGAGGCTGCGCAAGTTCCGCCCGGCGCCGAGGGGTTGATCGCTCTCGACTACTTCCAGGGCAATCGCACGCCGCACACAGACTCTGCTGCGCGCGGCGCCATCTGGGGGCTTTCACTGCAAAGCGGACGCGCACAGGTCTTCCGCGCGCTGATGGAGGGCATCGCCTATGGCATGGAGGATATCCTGCAGACCTTCCGCGCCCATGGTTTTCATGTCGAACGCATCATCGCCAGCGGCGGCGCAACGCACAGCCCACTTTTCATGCAAATCTACGCCGACGTGATCGGACAACCGTTGCTGATCACACGCGAGCCTGAGGCGTCCCTGCTCGGTTCGGCGATTGTCGCCGCCGTCGGCGCGGGGCTATATCCAGACCTGACGACCGCAGCGCAAGCCATGGTTGCCATCGACAAAGAGTACGCGCCAGACCCCCAACGGCACAGCGAATACGCATTTTATGTGCGACAATATCAAGATACGTATCGACAATTGCGCGAGTTGATGCGCAAAATGAATGAAAAACAAAATCAAAAGCGAGGATAACTCTCATGTCCACCCAGGAAGGCATCGTCAAATATCGATGCGATTTCACACCAGGACCGGCGTTGCCGTTCAGCGAACTCAGCGAATTGAACGCCTGGCGCAAATTAATGGTGATCACCGGGCTGATTGGTCAAGACCCGAATCGTTACGGCGGTTACGGCTACGGCAACATCAGCCGCCGCCTCGACGCACAGGTGCGCAGCGATGGGCTGCATCCGTTTGTCATCACCGGCACACAGACTGGCGGCAAGGCGGATTTGACGGCTGAGGACTATGTGGTCGTAACAGCCTGCTATGCCCAGGAAAACCGGCTGGTGGCTGAGGGGCCGATCAAGCCGTCTTCAGAGGCGTTGACGCACGGCGCGGTCTATGCGCTCGACAGCCAGATTCTGTGGGTCGTCCACGCACACTCGCCCGAAATCTGGTGCAACGCCGAGGCGCTGGGTGTGCCGATGACCGCCAACGTGCCCTACGGCTCCCCGGAGATGGCCGCCGAGGTCAAGCGTCTTTATATCGAGAGCGACCTGCCCCAAAAGCGCATTTTTGGCATGGCCGGACACGAAGACGGGATCGTCACGTATGGCCGCACGGCCGAAGAAGCGGGTTTCACAATGCTGACCTATCTGGTGCGGGCGCTGCAATGCGCTGAAAGGAGAAACTGATCGTGGTGTATCGTCCTCAAGCTGTCACCATCGACGATCGCGCCGTCGAGCATCTGGTTGAGTTTTGCCGCGCGAACAACCACACACGGCTCTTCATGGTCGCCGATGCGAACACCTTCGCCGCCCAGGGACAGGCGGTGAAGGAGGCGCTGTTGGCTGCAGGGTTTGACCTCAAATATATCATCTTTTCCAACGAAGAAGTCGTTGCGGATGCTGTGCATGTCTTCGATGTGTTGATTGCAGCGGGCGGCGATATGCGCACCTACATTGCCGTCGGCGCCGGCACACTGACCGACATCACGCGTTTTGCCAGCCACCGCACGCATAGCCAGTTCATCTCCATACCGACCGCTCCCTCGGTCGATGGCTTTGCCTCGATCGGCGCGCCGCTGATCGTGCACGGCGTCAAGATCACGGTTTACTGCCAGGCGCCGCTGGCGATCTTCGCCGACATCAACACACTCGCGCACGCGCCGCAGACGATGATCGCCGCCGGCTTTGGCGACATGCTCGGCAAGCTGACCTCGATTGCCGACTGGCGGCTTGGCAGTCTGCTCTGGAATGAACCCTACGACGAGACAATTGCACAGCGCACGCTCGACGCCGTGCAAATCTGCATCGACAACGTCGACGCCATTGGCCGGGGGGCGCCGGAAGGAATCAGCCGGCTGCTCGACGCGCTGCTTGAATCAGGCTACTGCATGTTGGACTTTGGCGAGTCGCGCCCCGCCTCTGGCGCCGAACACCACACCTCGCATTACTGGGAGATGAAGCTGCTGCGCGAGGGGCGTCCGGCGATTCTGCATGGCGCCAAAGTCGGCGTCGCCACAGTGATGGTGGCGGAGCTGTACGATCGGGTGCGTGCGCTTACGCGCGAACAGGTCTCCGAGCTGCTGGAAGCAACGACATGGCCTGCACGCGACGAGGAGATTGCGCGCATTCGCGCAGCCTACGGCGACCTGGCTGACGACGTGATCGCCGAACACAGAGCCTTCCTGGAGCTTGCCCCGGAGAAGGTGGAAGCGATCAAGCGCGCCATTCTCGACCATTGGGACGAGATCCAGACAATTGCCGCCCACGTTCCGCCAGCCGCTGTCGTCGCCGATCTGTTGCGGCGCGCCGGCGGGCCGACCACAGCAGCGGAGCTCGGCTTCGACGACGCCGAGCGCGATCTCGGCTTCGACAACGGCCACTATCTGCGCAATCGTTTCACTGCGCGCAAGCTGGTGCATGTGCTGGGCATCGACTGAGCTGTCGCCACCAATATACTTCGCATCGCAGCCGCGTCTTGTCGATGGACAAAGGGAGTTGCTTCACGTCCAGGTAAAGGCGCTTTGTCACGCCAGAGGCGATGACCTGCGATGGGCGCCCTTAGTTTGAGTTGCGCCCCAGACAAGGCCCTTTGCAAAAAATAAATCTGTCAGGTCGGTGGAGACATCAAGCCATTGCGTCTATGCTGGCGTGGTTCAGGAAGACGAAATGGCTCGATGTCTCCACCGAGTCTCCCCACCCTCTTTACTGTTCTTCAGCGGTCGAAATCATCGGCAAAACGCGCTCCGACTAGAAGATAATGTACTTCACAACGCTGCACTCTGTGATATGCTTGCGCTATCATTGCGAATCGCCATTGTTGCGGCGTAGCTGACCCTGGCTGCTTGCGAGCGGCTGTGACGCGCCGACGACGGCGGACTCCTTGTTCGGGCGTTCCCCGGACACACATGTAGACAGGACGGTGGCATGGCTTCCGCCACAGACAACGTGACGCCGCGGCAGTGGATGGGGTTGCTGCGTTCGATCATCGTGTACTACGGCAATCCGCTCAAGCTGCGTCGGATGCGCCAATTTTACGCGCAGTTTATCAGCCGCGACGATCTCTGTTTCGACCTGGGCGCACACGTTGGCAACCGCCTGTGGGTCTGGCAAAGTCTGGGCGCACGCGTGATCGGCGTCGAACCGCAGCCGGCTTGCATACGCCTGCTGCGAAGCTGGTATGGGCGCAACCCACAGATCACGCTGGTCGAGGAGGCGGTCGGTGCGGCGCAGGGCACGGCGACGCTCTTTGTCAGCGCCAAGACGCCGACGGTCGCCACACTGTCGCGGCCATGGATTGAAGCCGTGCAGCAGGCGGACTCTTTCGCCAGTGTACGCTGGGACGGCGCGGCTGCAGTGCACGTGACCACGCTCGACGACCTGATCGCCCGCTATGGCGAGCCGGTCTTCTGCAAGATCGATGTCGAAGGCTACGAGCTAGAAGTGTTGCAGGGGCTTTCGCGACCGCTGCGTGCACTCTCTTTTGAATATATCGGTGCAGCCAGGACGATAGCAATCGAGTGCGTCAACTGGCTGACGACGTTGGGCGACTATGCATTTAACTGGTCGCAAGGTGAACAGCATCGCTGGCAGTCGCAACGTTGGCTCTCCGCTGCCGAGACCTTGCGCTGGCTCGACACACTCACTGCGTCGTCCGGTTCGGGCGACATTTATGCGCAACGGATCTGAACCTATGGTCTACGATGAACGACGCTTCTTAACCGGGTTGCGACGACAATGGCTCTATGTAGCCGTCATCTATGCGGCGGCGCTCGGCGCTGGCTACTGGCTGATGCAGCGCGTCTGGCCTGCTGCGGACGCCGTGCAGTGGCTGGCGCTGGCGCTGGCGACGATGGCGGTGCAGATGATCGTGCTGTGGTGGGCGCTGCGCTTCAACCATCATCCGGACGGCGACGCGCTCTTTCCCGACCTCGGCGTCGCCAACGGCATGACGCTGACGCGCGGTTTGCTCACCTGTCTGATGGCTGGCTTTCTGTTCGGTCCCAACCCGATGGGCTGGCTGGCGTGGGCGCCGGCTTTCCTCTACATGACCGAGCGCATCATCGACTTTTTCGACGGCTTTGTCGCCCGCTACACCAGCCGTGAGACCAAGCTGGGTGCGATCCTCGACATGGAGTTCGATGGATTGGGCATCCTGATCGCCGTCGGCCTGGCGATTCAGTATGGGCATCTGCCGGTCTGGTACCTTGTGCTCGGGTTGGGGCGACAATTGTTCGTGCTTGGCATCTGGATTCGCCAACGCCTGAATTGGCCAGTGCGCGACCTGCCGCCCTCCGATCATCGTCGCCTGATCGCCGGCTTTCAGACCGGCTTCATCAGCATCGTCCTCTGGCCCGTATGGACGACCGAAGTGGCGATGTTCGCCGCCTGGCTCTTCGCTGCGCCGTTGATTTTCAGCTTTGGGCGCGATTGGCTGGCGGTGAGCACGACCATCGACGCCGACTCTGCGCGCTATCAAGATGTGCGCCGTCGCGCCAAAGCAATCGTAGAGGAATGGCTGCCGCCGCTGGTGCGGCTGACCGGTGCGCTGTTGACCGGCTGGCTGATCTGGCAAGGCGACAGCCTGCCGCTGGCGCTGACGGCGCTGGCGACGGTTGCGGCGTTGTCGATGGTGTTGGGCGTCATCGGACGAGCGGGCGCGCTGGCGCTGGCGTTTGTCGCTGCCTTCAGCGCTGTCGCCACTGGTTTGCGTTTTGACAACGCGCTGCTGCTGACGTGTGCGGTCATCGTGCTGCACCTGGGCAGCGGTCGCTTTGCGTTGTGGCAGCCGGAGGAGTACTACCTGCACGCCAAACTCGGCGCTCGCAACGGGGCCAATCCATGACCACAGTGCTTCGTCAGTGGTCGCGGCGCCAGCTGCAGTCGGGCAGGCTGATCCCTCATCTAGTCTGGCTGGCGCTGGCGGTGTTGCTGCTCTGGCTGACGTTGCGCGCCGTCGATCTGGGCGAGGTGTGGGAGCGCTTGCGCCGATTGACGCCGCCGCAGATCGCACTGCTGGCGCTCGTCAACCTGGCTGTGCTGGCAACCTTTAGCATACGCTGGTGGCTGCTGTTGCGCGCCCAGGGCTATCACATTTCCTATATCCGGTTAATGGCTTACCGACTGGCAACCTTTGCCGTCAGTTATTTCACCCCCGGCCCCCATTTTGGCGGCGAGCCGCTGCAAGTCTATCTGGTTTCGTCGCGACATGGCGTGCCGACTTCAGCGTCGGTGGCCGCGGTGTTGGTGGATAAAGTATTGGAGATGACAACCAATTTCACTTTCTTGACGCTTGGCGTGCTCTTTGTCATGCAATCGCATGCACTGGTGGGCATTAGCGAAGAGCAATTGTTGTTGACCAGCATTGCGTTGCTTGCTGCGCCGCTCAGCTTGCTGATTGCGCTCTTTCTCGGCGTCCATCCTGTCACATCCTTGCTCACTGTATTCGAACAGGCGCGACAGCGATGGGCTGCACGCCGTGGCAGGCCGCCGGGTCCGTCGCTGACGGAATCGCGGTTCGGGCGTGCAGTGCGTCGGAGTGAGGAGCAGAGCATCGCACTATGCCGCGACCATCCATTTTTTTTGACGGCGGCCATCGGCGCATCGTTGTTGAGTTGGATTGCCATCATCGGCGAGTTTTGGTTAATGACGAGTGTATTGGGGATGCGGTTGACATTGCCCGAAGCGATTGCAGCGTTGCTGGCCGCGCGCGTGGCGATCTTGTTGCCGATGCCCGCCGCCATCGGTGCGCTCGAAGCCAGCCAGGCGCTGGCAATGCGCGTCTTGGGTCAGTCGCCAGCCGCAGGCGTCAGCCTCAGCCTGCTTATCCGCGCGCGTGATGTCTTGCTCGGCGTGTTCGGTTTATGGCTGGCAGGGGCGTTGCTATGGAAGAAGAGGAAAAAAGAGATCAAAACAGTGGAGATTGGAGATTAGAGATTGGTTGGCCTCGCCAATCTCTAATCTCCAATCTCTCTACTCCTCGCGCGCCGTGATCTGCACCTCAATGCCGAATTCGTCGGCGACGGTCAGGGTGTTGACGAAATTGGGCGGGTCGATGCCGAAGTCACTCATGAGCATGCGCGCAGTGGCGACGCCGGTGAGCGTGTCGCCGTTAATTTTTGCCGTCACGTCAAAGGTGGTCGGGCGCGTGATGTCGCGGATGGTCAGATCACCGATCAATTTGAAACTCACTTCCTGCCCCTCAAAGTATTCCGCAGGCGCGCCCTCGATGGCAGTGGCGACAAAGGTTGCCACCGGGAAGTTGTTGAAGCGCGGCCCGTCGCGGCGAATCCATTGGTCGCGATCGTTTTGATCGGTGGTGAAGGTGTTGACGCGTACGGTGAAGATGTTTTCACCGAGCGCCGAGGAGAGATCGTCCAGGTTGAGCTGGAGCCGGCCTTCGATCTCCTGCGTGCTGCCAACCACATCGGCCAGCCCGGCAGGGATGCCAAGTTTTGCCAGCGCGCCGCCGAAAAACTCCTCATCGACCAGATACGACGCGCGCGATTCCGCCGGTGCGATGACAAATGTCCGCAAACCAGAGACGGGTTGACCCGCGGCTTCCGCTTCATCAGATTGCGCATCGCTGGCAGGCTCTTCAACAGGGGCAACGGTCTCAGCAGGCGCAGGCGCCGGAGTTGCCGTCGGCGGCGGCGGCGCCGATGCAGATGGCAAGGCGCAAGCCGCCACCAGGATACTCAACGCCATAACGGCTATAATTCTTATCAAACGGATATGCATGGTTTCCTCCTTATTGAAACAACACGTTCGTTCAATTCGTTGCTTCCGCCGCTTAAGGCAAAACTCCTTCAGGCAGGTAGGCTGGCTGAACTAATTTGCCGGCGCCATAGCGCCCAAGCAACGCACGCATAAACAGTGAGTAGAGACCTTCGTGGCGCAACGGCGGCTCTAGATCGGTCACGCTCAATCCTGAGACAAAACCGTATTCGGAAAACGCATCCACAAATGCGGCATCTTTGCTGACAATGTGCACCGGGGTCGACCACCCATCGGAGCGGCGTGAAACGGCGGGCGGCTGGTGGTCGCCGATCAGCACAAAGATGCTGTTTTCGTCGCCTACTTCCAGGATAAATTGCGTTAACATCCGCAACTGATACTCAATGGCGTTCAGGTGATTGGCGCGCATCTCATCCAGCGCGATTGTCTCTGGATCAACAGGTTCAGCTTCTGGCGCAGGCTGGTTGAGGGTGCGCCAATCTTCGACCAGCTCCGGGTGCGGTTTCCACGGATAGTGGGAGTTCTGTGTGATCGTGAAGAACATCAACGGTTTATCGGTCGTAGCCTTCAACCGTTCGTGCGCCCAGTGCAACACCCATTGGTCTGGCGGCGCCGGCCCCCATCCATAGCGCGGCCCGATGTATTTCATGTCCTTGTTGCGGATCAGCTCATCGACCGCCAACATTCGCGTGTACTTTGCCCACCCAACCTCAGAAATATTCTCATCCAGCGCCGAAAGCCAGATATAGTGATACCCCTGATCGGATAACGTCGCTCCCAAACTCGGATAGCGCTCCACCTGGTATTTGTTGCGCAGTTCAAGATATTGTGGGTGGTTGTCGATGCGCATTCCAAAGAGCGTGCTCGTGTACGAAAGCCACGAACCGCCTCCCCAGGTCGGCGCTTCACTCAAAGCGGTCGCTACATGCCAACCTGCATTATCGAACACCTCTTCCAGTTCTCTCAGTAAGGCGCGGTACGGTGGCGTAAAATGCGGGCGTTTATAAAGCACGCTGCCGTAAGATTCGACGAAGATAAAATAGATGTCCGGCTTCTGTTCTAATCGATAGCCCGAATAATCGTAGATATTGCGCACCACGCCGTCATCAAAACTGAGCACGTCCTGATGAATCTTCGCCGAGACTTCCAGGTTTTTCTGAAGTTTGAAGCCAAAGCTGCTGACCACCATTTCCGGCCGCGCCGTGTAGACTTGATAGATTGCCGTCGCAGCCAACGCCAGAACCGCCAATGCCGCAATGCCAATGCGCGAGCTGCGTCGCAGCCCTGGTGTAGCGCCGCTGCGCAACAGCACGTTCCACAGCCCAATGGTCATCCCGGCGCCAGCCAACAAACCCAGAGCGCCCCCAACGTATGGCGGCCATCCTGCGTTGACGTGTTCAAACAGGAAAGGCAGACCATCGCGCGCCAGATAGAATTGGCTGTAAAAAGAGGGTTCGAGATGAAAAATAGCAGTCACAATCGCCTCATAAATCGTATAAACCAGAATCAACCCATAGATCACACCAAAGAAAACACCGAGCCAGGGGCGACGGAAGCGTCCCAACCAAACCCACAGCGCTGTCATCACCGATAGCTCAAGCGACAACCGCAATGGGTCAAGATTTTCGCGCCAGATGAAGATGCGATTGACCGCCAACCACCAGCCGCCGTCGAGCGTCGCAACGGGTGGTATGAGACTACTCTGCTCATCCAACAGCGCCAAAGGTAGAAAGAGTAAGAAGTTGAGGGCGACAAATGATCCCCAAAAGAGTAGATTTGGATGATCACGGCATAAACGACAATGCGGCAAACGGTCGGACATGGAACAGGCTATCCTCAGCATGCAGAATCATCAGATTATACTGGAAACCTGAGAAATGGACAAAGCAACCGCAAAATTCATCCCGACTGCAAGATTGACGAAGCGCGCTGGCCCATCTACAATCCTGTACATGAAGGGCGCAACACCTCCGCCGGTTCGACCAGCGACGAACGAACCGCTGCTGGCGACCAAGCTGTCAATCCCGCGCACACGGCCGCACTCCGTGCCACGCGACCATCTTCTTGACCGACTGGATCAATGCCAGACGTGTGGATTAATCCTGGCGTCGGCGCCGGCTGGCTACGGCAAGACCACCTTGATCAGCACGTGGGTGCAGCGCCTACAGCATCCGGTCGTCTGGTTTTCGCTCGACGAAACCGACAACGACCCGATCCGTTTTCTGCGCTATCTACTTGCAGGCCTGCAGCAGATCGACGCTTCAGTTGGGCGCGATCTCCAGTATGCGCTGGCTGCGGCGCAACAGCCGCCGGTCGCCCTGGTTGGCTTGTTGATCAACGACCTGACAGAACGGATGCACACACATTTCCTGGTGGTGCTCGATGACTACCATCTCATCGATGAACCTGCCGTGCATGAAATCGTCCAGACGCTGGTCGCCCATCGTCCACCATCGCTGCAACTCGTGATTGTCACACGCGAGGATCCGCCGCTGCCGCTGGCGCGTCTACGCGCGCGCGGCGAGCTAGCTGAAGTGCGCGCCCACGATCTGCGCTTCTCGAGCACAGAGACGGAGCGCTTTCTTCACGAGGTCATGGGGCTGGCGCTGCCCCCGAACGCGATCAGCCAGCTAGAACAGCGGGTGGAAGGGTGGCCGGCCGGTCTGCAGCTTGCTGCGCTGACGCTGCAAAATCAGCGCGATCCAGCCGCCGTGGTTGCGGCGTTGTCAGGAAGCCACCACTTCATTTTGAGCTATCTAACCGACGAGGTGCTACATCGCCTCTCAGAGCCGCAGCAACAGTTTTTGCTCGATACATCTGTGCTGCCGCGTTTGAGCGGCGCGGTATGCGACGCCATCACCGGGCGACGCGACAGTGCATGGCAATTGGAGGAGCTGTACGCCGCCAATATCTTTGTCATCCCTCTCGATGACGCGCATCGCTGGTGGCGCTATCATCCGCTCTTTGGCGAGATTCTGCGCGTTCAGTTGCAGCGCATACAGCCAGAACGCGTTGTACAATTGCGCAAGCAGGCCAGCGTGTGGTTCGAGGCGCACGGCACGGTGGACGAGGCAATCGACCTTGCCTTCACCGCCGGCGACTACGCGCGCGTCGCCTATCTGATTGAGACCTACGCGCAGCAGACCATGATGCAAGGATTTCTGCGCACGGTGGAAACCTGGCTGCAGCGCCTGCCCGAGGCGTGGCGTTCGATGCAGCCACATGCCAGCCTGGCATTTGTCTGGTCGCTGATCTTACGTGGGCGGCTGTCGGAAACAGAGCCACACCTTTTCCACGCCGAAACCGCCGCCGCACGTGCGCGCCAGGAGAACACCGACGAAGCCGCGGCGATTCAGGCTGAGACGCTGGCGCTGCGCGCAGTGCTGGCGGCGCTGCGCGGCGATCCAAAACACGGCTGCGAACTTGCCCGAGAATCTGTATCGATGGCGCCAGCAACCAATGCATTTGTGCACGGTGCGACACTCTTTGCGCTCGGCACAACCTGCAACTATGCTGGCAAGAGCGATGAGGCGTTGGTCAGCTATCAGGCGGCGCTTCCGCTCTGTCAGGCGTCGGGCAACAGGGTGGCGGCGATGTTGATCGTCGGCAATCTGGCGATGCTCTATCTGGCGCGCGGTCAACTGCACGCTGCCGCCGAGCTATGCCGCGGTGTGATCGCAGCCGCCGAACAGACCGGACAGACGTATTCGCCAACGCTGGCTTCAGTTTACGGCGGCTACAGCAATGTCCTCTATGAATGGAACCGGTTGGAGGAGGCGCAGCACTTTGCCGCTCGGTCGCTCGCTGCAGCGCGCCTGAGCGGTCACGCAGCGTCGATCGCCTATGGGTGCGCCATGCAAGCGCGCATTTTACAGGCGCAAGGCAAATTGGATGAAGCGGCGGTCACGCTTGCCCAGGCAGCCTCTCTCAATCGACGCGCAATGCCTGTCTGGGTGACATCGAGCGTTGCAGCGCAAGAAGCTGAACTGATGGTGGCGCGCGGCGATTTGCCAGCAGCAGCCCAGCGCCTTGCACATTGGGGCGCTGCACAATCCGATCCAGTCGATCACAACACCGAGATCACGCAGCTTGCATACACCCATCTTCTGCTGCGTCAGACAGAGAGCGCAACAACGGCAACGAACCTGCTCGACGCAGCGTATGAGCGCGCCAGCAGCGTTCTGACATCGACAATCGCTGGCGGGCGCATGGGGCGCGCGTTGGAAGCGCTTGTGTTGCGCGCATTGATCAGTCATGCGCAAGGCGACAATCAATCGGCGCTTGCCGATCTGCATCAAGCGTTGATTCTCGGCGAATCCGAAGAATATGTGCGCCCATTTGTAAATGCCGGCGTCGTCATGCGCGATCTGCTTGCGAAGCTGCTGCGCGAGCTGAACAGCAAACCCTCACTTGCTGAAACTGACCCCTCTCCCCCCTATCTCACCCGCCTGCTTGCCGCTTTCCCGTCCGACGCTCCCTCCGCCCCTCTCTCGCTCACCTCTTCTCCTGCGCTGATCGAACCCCTCACCGATCGCGAACTCGAAGTGCTTCGATTGATGGCTGAAGGGTTGACTTATCAAGAGGTCGCCGACCGGCTGATCGTGAGCGTCAACACTGTGCGCTATCACGTCAAGTCACTCTACGGCAAACTGGGCGTGGACAAACGGCTTGCCGCCATCGAGACGGCGCGGGCGTTCGGACTATTGTAGAAACCGTCAACTGATGGCTGCATTCATGCGGCGCCCGATCAACATCAAGCGCTCGTCCCCACGACGTGTGAAGATTACAGCGGCGGAACGACCGCCCGGCGTCAGCCGCAAGCGCGGGCGCAGGCTCTCCGGCTCCTGTGGAAATCCGCGCTTGAGCAGCTCGACCTGCCCCACTTCCAATGCTGCCAGCCGCTGGTTGAGCAGTTTGAGGCTGAACCGATGCACTTCCTCGATCAGGAACGCCTGCGCCAATGCTTCGGGGTTGAAGGTGGACGCTACAATATAGGCAATATCGGGCGCAAACAAGTGACCGTTGAGACGCGCACAGAGCGGCGCCAGTGCGCCAGCGCGAATGATTGCGGGATCCGGCTCATAGAGAAACATCCCGGCCATGAGTTCGCCAAGCGGCGGCATGACGCCGTCATCCGCCAACACGCACCAGCGATCGGCGCAATGCACCGTCGCCCAACGCCGCGGCGCGCCATCCCTCCCAAACCAGAGCACAGCCTCCTTGCACACGCCTTCATGGCTGACAAACTCAACACAGCAATCCGCGGGCAACTCGTCGTTGCGCACGCCGGGCATCACTTTGACGGCAACGAGAGGGATTCGGTTGCACAGCTTGAGAATCTCGGTCAGCGATGGTTGCATTGCGTGCAGGCTAAAGGCGCGGCGCCCATCGCGACGCCGCGCCGGATCGACAAAAGCAGCGGCGGCGGGAGGCAACGTTCCTGCGGCAAGCGCCGCTGTCCAGTCGGCGACGTGGACGCGTACGCGGTCAGCCAGCCCCAGAACGGCTGCATTTGCCTGCGCAATACGCGCACGCACCGGGTCGATTTCGTAGGCGATCACTGTGCGACGTTGCGCCAGCGCCAGCATGTCGCCGCCGATGCCACAGCCCAGATCGAGAAAATTGCCAGCCGGCGCCAGTGCGTCGAGCTGCGCCGCACGATGCTCAGCCGGAGCCTGCGCTGTCGCCTGTTCGAGCGCCTCGGCGACAAAAAACATGCGCGCGGCGTGAACAAACTTTGCCGACGCGCGCCGTCGCAGCCGCGCCTGGGCGAGCAATTCTGCAGCCACATCAGCCGAGAAAGTGCGCCGCAACTGAGTGAGCAATGCAAGTGTGTGCGCATCATCAAGCGCTTCGTGCGCAAGCTGGTCAAGCACGGGTTGTGCGTCCATCGAAAGCACAAAATCGACGGCGGCGAGACGACGCGCCTGCTCGGCAATCGTCCGCTCCAGCGCCTTTGACAATGTTTTCTGAGAAAACGGTTGTATTTCGTTGGTCAATTGCACTCCAGCCGGCTTGACGCACATTGCAGCGTGCCGGTAAACTAGATGAGCGATGCGGAAATAACTTTGTTCTTTGCACCGGCTCCATCCAACTGTTGAGAGACATCGTCAGCCTTGCGGCTATTTTCTCAACAATGCGATGTCTGCAACCTATTATTGCACACCAATGGTGGAACGAAACAGAGTTCTTCTCAGCCGCATGTATTTCGATAATGTTGCACAGTTCACTGGCTGATGATCGGCAACGAGAGATTGATACCTTGAAGGAGCATCATGAGTGTACAAAACGAATCCCTTGATTTGAAGAACAGCGAGCGAAAGGCAGTTGCGCCCGAATTAGAATATAAAGCTGCGTCGCAAGATTCGTTGTCGATGTTCTTCGCCGCCATCGGCGGCGCTGTGTTGGGCATGTTGGCGACGCTGCTGGTGCTGGCGATTATCAACGGCGGCACACTTAATTTCACTCGCCCGGAACGCATGGCAGTCATGGAAGCAAATCTGGCGCGCGTCAGCGAAAATGTGGGCGCGGTCAGTCAAAACGTCGATCTCGTCGCCAGTCAGGTGAACGAAGTGCGCGGCGAACTGGCAAGCGCTCGCAACCAGGTGGACCTGACAATGAAGCAGCTTGACAGTCAATCTGAGGCGCTCAGCAGCTTGCAGAACGCTGTGAATGCACTGGCTGTCACCGGCGATCGCTTCGACGCCTTCGTCGGTGCGCTCGACCAGGCGTTGATTGCGGTGCGCAAGCTTGAAGGGAACACTGCGCCCAACGCAACCACACGCGCAATTGCGACCGCGCCGACGGTTGTGAGCGACCCGAATGTGCCGCCGGACACAGTCGCAGTGCTTTTCTTCGCCGACAACAACGGCAACGGCGTGATGGATTTGTCAGAAGTCAACCTCGTTGGCGTCAAGCTCAACGTAATCGATGCAAGCGGCAACCAGATCGGCGAGTTCACATCGGGCGATGCAGGCGTTCTGGTCGATGGGTTGACTCCTGGCGCATACACATTCGCCATCGCCGATACAGCCGGCTTCGCGACGTTGAGCGAAGAGGTGGTCGTCACCGTAACTGCGGGCGCAACCCAGGGACAGATTCTGTACGTGCCAATGGCTGACTGACTTGATTCCATCGTCCGATGGACTTGGCTACAAGCCAGGGATTCTCTTGGCGCACCTGCTCTTCGAGGTGCAGGGGAGAGCATTCCTGGTTTTTAGCGCCGGCCAGTTCGGAGTTGCGTTGAGAATTCGATAGGAAGTCCCCGCTGCGTCGCACAAGGCAGAGGTTGCCGTGGCGCATCGGGGACTTTTGATTTTTTTATGAGAGATCGCTCCTCACAACCGACAGACTCAGCGCGCGCCTGGCTGTTCTTCTTGCGTCCAGGCATTGGCGTCAAACGATGGCTGGCTGCGGCGTTGCTTGGCATTTTTTTGACCAGCCTGGGGATGGCGCTGTTGTTGTTGCTTGTGATTGCCAACGGCCCGCTTCACCTGCTTTTGCTCGACTTTCTCCCCGACTGGCTGCGTGCGCTATTGCTGGTGATTTTGGGGCTGTTGATCGGCGGCATTGGCGCGCTGCGGCTTCATCAGTTGATCGTGCGTGAAATCTGGCCCGGCTTGCAGGCACCAGAAAATCGGGCGGCGCTGCAGGCGTTTATGCGTCGCCAACAGCGTCGCAATGGGCCGC
Organism: Chloroflexota bacterium; assembly: GCA_016861025.1. Classification (GTDB taxonomy): domain Bacteria; phylum Chloroflexota; class Anaerolineae; order Caldilineales; family Caldilineaceae; genus Caldilinea. Next base: position 85,892 of record BOKO01000011.1, on the reverse strand, counting down.
GCATCGTGGCAATCGGCGGCGGAACCGGTATGCCGCAGTTGCTGCGCGGACTGCGCGAATACACCGACAATATCACTGCCATTGTCACCGTCGCCGACGACGGCGGCAGCAGCGGGCGGTTGCGCCAGCAGACCGGCGTGCTGCCACCAGGGGACTTTCGCAACAATATCGCTGCGCTCAGCGATGACGAAGGCTTGATGAAACGCCTCTTTCAATATCGTTTTGCCGAGCATGACGTCTCTGGCGGCGACGTGCAACACAGCGAGCTGGCCGGTCATAGCTTTGGCAACCTCTTTATTACAACAATGGCGGCAATCACCGGCAGTTTTGAAAGCGGAATCGCAGCAAGCAGTCGGGTTTTGGCGGTGCGCGGGCGCATCTTGCCCAGCACACTGGAAAATGTCACGCTCTGCGCTGAAATCAGGCGCACCACCGAAGACGGGCGCACCGAATGGCTCACCGTGCAGGGCGAAAGCACCGTGCCCAAAGCCGCCGGCCAGATCGAGCGCGTTTATCTGCAACCCGCCCACGCTCGCGCCTATCCCGAAGCCATTCGCGCCATCTTACAGGCCGACTTGATCGTCGCCGGCCCCGGTAGTTTTTACACGAGCGTATTGCCAAACCTGCTGGTCGAATCAATCCGCGATGCGATCAGCGCGTCGTCGGCCGTGCGCATCTACATTTGCAACGTAGCGACCCAACCCGGCGAAACCGACAATTACACCGTGCTCGACCACATGGTCAAGCTGCGCCAACATGCTGGCGATGCGTTCACGATGGCGCTGGCAAACAGCAATTACAACCCGGAGACTCGACCGGCTCACAACGCGCGCTGGGTTGCACTGCCCGATACTCAGGACGACGGAGATTTCCGCATCTTTGTCGGCGACGTGGTCGACGCCGAACGCCCCTGGCGTCACGATCCCAAAAAACTGGCCGCGCGGCTGATGGAGATCTACTATCAACTCAGTGCAAAATCACCCAAAGTGTAAACTACACAATTTGTAGGAGTAATGGTAAGATAGACACGTAGTCGTCACAATGGAAACTCCTCATGTGAGTCGATGATAGAAATTCGTTTTTACCAAAACTAAGGAGAGATTCAAATGGCTGTGAAAGTAGCGATCAATGGGTTTGGCCGCATCGGGCGCCAGGTCACTAAGGCGCTTTTCGAGAACTATCGCGGCAAGTTCGATCTGGTGGCGGTCAATGACCTCAGCGACACAGCAACCAATGCCCACCTCTTCAAGTACGATAGCAACTACGGCGCTTTCCCCGGCAGCGTCGAGGTGGTGGACGGCGATCTTGTCATCGACGGCGATCGCATCAAGGTGCTGGCGGAGAAAGACCCGAGCAAATTGCCGTGGGGAGACTTGGGCGTCGATATCGTCGTCGAGAGCACCGGCATCTTCACCTCGCGCGAAAAGGCGAGCCTGCACGTACAGGCCGGCGCAAAGAAGGTGATCATCAGCGCGCCGGCCAAGGGCGAAGACCTGACCCTCGTGCTTGGCGTTAACGATGATAAGTACGATCCCGCTGCACACCATATCATCAGCAACGCCAGCTGCACCACCAACTGCCTGGCGCCGGCGGCTAAAGTGCTCAACGACCTGGCCGGCATCCAGCAGGCGCTGATGACGACAGTGCACGCCTACACAAATGACCAACGCATCCTCGACCTTGTGCACAAGGACCTGCGCCGCGCTCGCGCCGCCGCCATGAGCATCATTCCGACGACCACCGGCGCCGCCAAGGCTGTGGCTCTGGTCATCCCGGAACTCAAGGGGAAGTTTGACGGGTACGCCATGCGCGTGCCGACTTCGACGGTTTCTGTCGTCGACTTCACCGCCGTCGTCGACAAAGAGGTCACAAAGGATGAGCTGTTTGCCGCCTTCGACGCCGCAGCCGCAGGCCCCATGAAGGGCATTCTGCAGGTCGTGCGCGAGCCGCTGGTGAGCATCGACTTCAAGGGCAGCCCCTTCAGCAGCTCGGTCGACTACGAATTCACCAATGTTTACGGCAAAATGGTCAAGGTCGTGACCTGGTATGACAATGAGTGGGGCTACAGCTCACGCGTTGCCGATCTGATCGACTTCATGGCGAAGAAGGGCGTCTAAAGAGCAGAGATTGGGTGGTGGAGATCAGGAGATTGGACAACTATGCGATTGTATGAATTGCGGCGGCGACAATCTCCAGTCTCTACTCTCCAATCGCCTAATTCTTTGATTTCTCAGTCTCTCGATCCCACAATCCTCGATTCCAATAGGTTCTGAAACGTGGCGCGCAGTGACAGACTGTGCGCCACGTTTTGCTTTGGACGCTTGAAAGGGCAAGACCCATGAATAAGAAAACGATCAAAGATGTGGACTGGCAGGGCAAAAAAGCTCTGGTGCGCGTCGATTTCAATGTACCGCAGGATAAGGCGACCGGCGCCATCACCGACGATGCGCGCATTCGCGCCGCACTGCCGACAATTCAATATCTGCTCGATCACGGTGCAGCCGTCATCCTGATGAGCCATCTCGGTCGCCCCAAAGATGGGCCCGACCCAAAGTACAGTATGAAAGTGACCGCCGATCATCTGGCGACGCTGATCTCTGCGCCGGTGCACTTTGTTGGACAGACCACCGGAGCAGAGGCGGAGGCCGCCGCCGCTGCGCTGAAGCCAGGCGAGGTGCTTGTGCTCGAAAACACTCGCTTCGACAAGCGCGAAACGAAAAACGATCCAGGCATGGCAGCCGAGTTGGCAAAACTGGGCGATGTTTATGTCAACGATGCGTTTGGCAGCGCACACCGCGCCCACGCCAGCACCGAAGGCGTCGCCAGGCTGATGCCGGCTGTCGCTGGCTTTTTGATGGAGAAAGAGCTGGCTTTCCTGGGCAAGGCGCTTGAAAGCCCGGAGCGCCCCTTTGTGGCGATTCTCGGCGGCGCCAAGATCAGCGACAAGATCGGCGTCATCTCCAACCTGCTAACCAAAGTCGATGCGATCCTGATCGGCGGCGGCATGGCGAACACATTCCTGGCGGCGCAGGGCGTCAATATGGGCAAAAGCCTGGTCGAAGCCGATTCGTTGGAGACAGCGCGTGAGTTGATGGCAAAAGGCGGCGAGATGATCCAGCTTCCCGTCGACCTGCGTATCGCCGAAGCCTTCGCCGCAGACGCCGCCGACAAAGTGGTGGCTGTTGGTGAAGTGCCAGACGAGTGGATGGCGCTCGACATCGGGCCGGCGACGATTGCACACTACTCCAACCGGCTGGCTGGCGCCAGGACCGTCGTCTGGAACGGCCCGATGGGCGTCTTCGAGTTTCCCAAATTTGCTCAAGGAACCTTCGCCATCGCCGAAATTCTAGGCGGGCTGAAAGACGCCACAACGATCATCGGCGGCGGCGACAGTGCGGCCGCAATTCGCGACGCCGGATTAGAGGCGAAAATGTCACATGTCAGCACAGGCGGCGGCGCCAGCCTGGAATTCTTGGAAGGCATCGAACTACCCGGCGTGGCGGCGTTGAACGACAAGGAGTAGAGCTGGCGCGGCTGGCGAGCGCACGTGGCTCACATTATCAAAGATGTGTGGGCCACGTGCGGTTGGCGGCTGAGCCTGCAAAGGGGACTTTACATCATGGGCTTTTTCTCGAAAATCATGGCTGCGTTCACTGGCAAGGCGCCGGGCGGCAGCGACCGCTATCTACCGATCTACGTGCTCGACCACCGCTGCCGTGAACCGATTGCGGGGCAGATCGATCTGTTGAACGAACTAAGTCTGGCAGAGGACGAAGGCGCTGGCTACTATGTGCGCAAAGTGCTGCATACATCGGGCGCCGGTCGTTGTTTTGGGCAGGTCGAGGTGCAGCTCTGGTTGGACAACAAAAAACAGATCAAGCAGCATGAAGTCCAGGGTGGGCGCTGGCTCACCGCCGAAGAATATGCAGCCGAACTGGAGCGACGCACTGCCGAAGCGGAAGCTGCCGCACTCCAGCCTGCGGCAGCCGATGCAGCAGACGAGGAAAGCAAGAAAAGCAACCGTGAATAACGCGGACCGAGCGGATTCACGCGGAATTTTGGTAAAAAGGAGCAACAAACGATGCGCAAGCCAATGATGGCCGGCAACTGGAAAATGAACAAAACGATCAACGAGGCGGTTGCGCTGGCGCGCGCCATCCGTGAGCAGGTCAACGACGTAAACAACGTTGACCGGGTGGTCTGTCCGCCGTTTATCGACATCCCGATGGTGAGCGCCGAGCTGATAGGCAGCAATATCGCCGTCGGCGCGCAGAACATGCACTGGGCCGAGAGCGGCGCCTACACCGGTGAGATCAGCGCGGCGATGCTCAAGAATCTGGCGACCTATGTAATCATCGGGCACAGCGAACGCCGCCAGTACTTCGCCGAGACCGACGAGAGCGTCAACAAAAAGGCGCACGCTGCGTTGGCGGCAGGCTTGACGCCGATCATCTGCGTCGGCGAGTCATTGGAGCAAAACGAACGCGGCGAGACGCAGGAGTTTGTCAGCGGGCAGGTCAAGGCGGCGTTGGCTGGCTTCACCGCAGCGCAGATGGCGGAGATCGTCATCGCTTACGAGCCAATTTGGGCGATCGGCACCGGTCGCGCCGCCACCGCCGAGCAAGCCAACGACATCTGTGGCGGCGTGGTGCGCAAAGCTGTGAACGAGATGTTCGGCGATGAAGCCGCCGCAACGATTCGCATTCTTTACGGCGGCAGCACCAACGAGAAGAACATCGGCGAAATCATGGCGAAGCCCGACATCGACGGCGCGCTGATCGGCGGCGCATCGCTCAAGGTCGAGAGCTACGCGGCGATGGTCAAGACAACGAGCGAGTTGTACTAGAGATTGGAGATTGGAGACTGGAGATTGAGACGCAGGCGCACTGTCGAATCTCTAATCTCCAATCTCCAAAACTTTGATGCACATGGCGCAGATTTCATGGCGCAGCCTCTGGCTGCCAGTGATGGCGATGGCGGGGTATGTAGTCATCACATGGCCGGTGTGGCAGTGGCTCTGGTTCGAATGGATGTCAAATGAATATTACAGTCACGGGCTGCTGATTTTGCCGGTGGCTTTGTTTCTGGCTGTCCAGCGTTTCCGCAACGACGAGATGTTGACCTACCTGCCTGGTCAGACTAGCCTCGCCGGCGTTGCGCTCTTTGGCGCTACGCTGGCGTTCTATGTGTATGCCCTACAACAGCGCGCCTACTATCTGGCTGCCTTTGCGATGATCGGCATGTTGGCGGGGATCGTTTGGGCGGTTGCAGGCGGCGGTGCAGCGCGTCGATTGGCTTTCCCGATCGCCTATCTTACGTTGATGGTGCCGATTCCACTGCTTGATCGCATCACGCTGCCGTTGGCGCTGTTCACCGGTTATTGCTCTGGGGCAATCGTGCAATTTCTGGGACTGGATGTGACGATTTCGGGCAATGCCGTTACATTGCCCAACGCCGACCTGGTCATCGGCGCGCAATGCAGCGGCGTCAACTCGCTGATCACGCTGGTGGCGCTGCTGGTGCTGGTCGCCTATCTCCTCGACGGGCCTGTGTGGGCGCGCATTCTGCTGGTGGGGCTGGCGTTCCCCCTGGCGCTGATCGGCAATATCTTGCGCGTGGCGACGCTGCTCTTTGTCGCGCGGGCGTGGGGCGCCGAAGCAGGCTTCAGCTTCTACCATGACTATTCGGGGATTCTCTTCTTTGTTGCTGTGCTGGCGTTGATTGCGCCGCTGACGCGTGCGCTGCGTTTTGGCTCTTTTCGCCCCGAGGTCATTTGATGCAGACGCGTTCGCTTCTGAGTGCGGTCGGGCTGGTCGTGCTGTTGGTGGCTGGGCTGGCGCTTGTCTATTTGCCGCAGATTTTCGCAGCTTTCAGCGCGCCGCAACGACTTTCCACCACAGATGAACTGGTCTACATCACCGATCTGGATTTCTGGCAGCGCACCCCGCGCGAGCGCGCCGTCGTTGCCAAAGCACATTTCGACCTTGACCACAATCTCAATGACGTGCCGCTCGTCGTCGGCGCCTGGCAGGGGGTCGATGTGCCTGAAACCAATCAAGAAGTCTTGATCCTCCTCGAGCCAGAACAATATATCCAACGGCTCTACAGCGACGATGCCGGACGCTCCATCTGGCTGAGCATGGTTGGCGGACGCAGTTCACAGCCCTTCCATGCGCCGGACATCTGCTACGATGCTGACGGCTGGCAGTATGATCTCGGCTCACATGCCACAAAGCTGGCGGATGGCGGTGAAATCTATGGGCTGTGGCTGCACGGCAAGAAGCAGATCCCCGGCTACGAACAGCCAGCTGAGCATGTCGTCTATTACTTCTACCTTTTTCCAGACACGAGACGCCACCAGGCTGACGGGATTGTGCTCTTCAAGTTGACTTCAGGACGCTACGGCACGCTGGAGGAGACGCTGGCGATGCACGAAGAATTTGTGCGCGCCTTTTTCAGTAGAGCCGGTGAACCGGCTGAGCTTGCCCTGGCGCCGTCTTGACTTCGATGCGAGGCGAGCTGTGCGTCCATTGCCCAACGACAGTCGATGGAAGAATTGGCCTCCAGGCCTGTTGATCTTGTCGATTTTCATCGCCCTGCTTGCGGTGGCGGCTTGTGATGAGTCGCAACAACGGTCTATGGTAGGGTCGTGTGGGCTGAATTTAGTGACAGATAGCAGCGACGCCGCCGCGATCACAGCTGTGCTCACAGCCGAGGGACGCCTGGTCGTTGCACAGGAAATCGATGCCTTGATGGCGCTATGGAGCGAGGAAGGTTATGTGGCCGACGCCAAGCACACGCCCGAGCGAACCGACGACGATCAGTTCTGGCGTGGGGTCGATGCAATCCGTCATCGTTACGTGCGCACAGTTTTTCCTGGCGCTCCGACCGCAGTCGCACCTTCTGACCTGGAGATTGCCATCGAGGGGGATCGCGCCACAGTGACGGCCACCACGCGCATCGGCGATGAGGTGGCGACCGCCGGCGACCGTTGGGTGCTGGTCAAACAGGGGGGCTGTTGGGTGATCGAGAGCCTCACCTACAATCTCGAAGTGGTCGAGCCGTGAATCATTGCTGCGAGCAAGCCTTTGGTTGCGCCTGAAACTCAAACTCTCTCCATCTTGTTGTTGCTCGTGTTGAGCCTCCTAACGCTCGCCTGGCTGAGTCGGCTGGTCAGCCTGCGCGTGCAGGCGGTCACCTACTATCTGACCGGCTCAGGGGATATGACCAACGTGATCATCTTTCTGGTGCTTCTGCCAGGAGTGCTTCTGCATGAAAGCGCCCACTGGCTGATGGCGCGGCTGGTTGGGTTGCGCACAGGCAAGTTCCGCGTATGGCCCAATAAACAGGGGGATTATATTGGGTTGGGCAGCGTCAGCGTCGAACGCGCCGATGTCTGGCGCGACAGCCTCGTGGGCGTCGCACCTCTGATTTTGGGCAATCTGATGATCGCCTTGATCGGGTGGCGGGTCTTTGCGACGCCGGCCATGCTCGATGCGCTGGCAAACGTGCGCCCCGTTGATGCAGTCATCGTGTTTCTGGAAGGGATGCGCACGGCGGACGGGTTGGTGTGGTCATATATCCTCTTCACAGTCGGCAACAGTATGATGCCAAGCAGCAGCGACCGTGAATCGTTCAAGCCGGTGCTGCTCTATTCGATGCTTGCCGCCATCGTGTATATAGGCGTGGGGTTGCCGGTGACGCCGGTGACGCATCTGCTTGGTTGGGTGGCGCCTGCGATCGAGATTGCAGTTGGCGCCTTGCTGTTCTTGATTGTGCTCGACCTCCTTGTTCTCGCAGCGTTATGGCCGGTCGAGTGGTTGCTGCGCCGCCATGTGCGCCAGTTGCGATAGACCAATAAAAAAACCGGCGACTTTATCCAGACGCCGGTTCAATGCCTTGGTAAATCGATCAGGCCAGGTGTTTCTGCAGGCGGCTTTTGAGGGCTGGCTTGGGTTGAAAACCGACGATTCGATCCACCGGTTCGCCGTTTTTGAAGAGCAACAATGTTGGGATGCTCATCACGCCAAATGCAAACGCTGTATTTTGATTTTCATCGACGTCGAGCTTTCCAATTGTCAATTGTCCGTCAAGCTCGCCAGCCAGTTCCTCAAGCACCGGCGCAATCATTTTGCACGGACCGCACCATTCGGCCCAAAAATCAACCAAAACCGGCTTTTCAGCGTTTACAACCAACTCATCAAATGTGCTGTCTGTCACCACGATCGGCTTTGCCATTTCTCTTCTCCTCAAAAATTTACTATTGTCATCGAAATTCTTGCATCGACGTGTAATCGTCTCAAACAATCCCAACGCAGTTTCCGCCAGACGGCTATGCGTGTGCGGATACGAAGAATCATTATGCTTTGAGAATCATCTTCAAGCGGTAATCTCCGCTACAAAAAATATAGTACACTCCATGCAATAGTTTGTCAAAAGAAACCCGGCGTGTGGACGTTCATTATCTGGTGCATTCGCTGCGGCATGCACAGATCAAAAGTAAAATGCAATGCTTCGCCTACATGCCTGCGTCGCGTATAATGTCGAACAGCAACAATTGAATCGGCTTTCCAGCTTCACTACGACAAGGAGTCAGCATGAACCGCATCCAGGAACTACACAAACTTGGTCAGAGCATTTGGTTGGATTTTATTGAACGCAGCATGATCCAAAGCGGTAAGTTGAAGGCGCTTGCCGAAGATGGTGTGACCGGCGTCACCTCCAACCCGACAATCTTTCAACAGGCGATCGCCAAAAGCAACGCCTACAACGACGACTTGCTCCGTCTGGCAGCGACGACCAACAACGACAAGACAATTTTTGAAGGGCTTGCCGTCGCCGACATCCAGGCAGCGGCGGATGTGATGCGCCCCATCTACGACGCTCACCAGGGACACGATGGCTTCGTCAGTCTGGAAGTGGCGCCCGATCTCGCCTATGACACGGAAGCAACGATTGTCGAGGCGCGACGCCTCCACGCCGCCGTCAATCGTCCGAATCTGATGATCAAGGTGCCGGCGACGCAGGCCGGTGTGCCGGCGATTCGCCAGCTCATCGCCGATGGCATCAATATCAACGTCACGCTGATCTTTAGCCTGGAGCGCTACGCTGAAGTCAAAGAGGCGTACATTCAGGGACTGACCGACCGTCTTGACGCCGGTCTGCCGGTCGCCTCGATTGCATCGGTGGCAAGCTTCTTTGTCAGCCGCGTCGACGTCAATATCGACAGCCGGCTCGACAAGTTGGCTGCACAACAGCCAGAGAAGGCGCTGCAGTTCAAGGCGCTGCAGGGCAAAGCCGCCGTCGCTAACGCCAAATTGGCTTACGCCCAGTTCGAGCAGACCTTTGTCGGCGCACGATGGGAGCGGCTTGTTGCAGCCGGCGCGCGCGTACAGCGTCCACTCTGGGCAAGCACCAGCACCAAGAATCCGGCTTATCCCGACCTGATCTATGTGGATCCACTGATCGGCCCTCACACGGTCAACACTATGCCGCCTCAGACGCTCGAAGCGTTCAAGGATCACGGGACGCCAGCCGTAACCGTGCGCGACGATCTGGACGGAGCACGTCGCGTATTGGCTGAACTGGCGGATGTGGGCATTTCGATGGATGAAGTTACGTCGGAATTGGAGGCGGATGGCGTCAAGAAGTTCGCCGATTCCTTTGTGGAGCTGCTGGCTGTGATTGCCGAACGCCGCAAAGCGCTCGCCCTCGCCTGAACCAGCGCCTTATGCGTTGGGCGATTGGCGCCGTAGAAACGCAGCGAATTCGTCGGCGTCCAGCGTTTTTCCGGCGCTGCGCCGCTCAAGGTTTTGCGGAGGGAGTGCGGCCTTTGGCTGCACCTCCTCCGACATGGCGTCAAGCTGTGTCGGCGCCAACGCATCAGCCAGCAGCGGAGCGTCGATATCTTCGCGCAGATGAGCAACTATCGGCGCAATCACATCGACAACCGCTTCCAGAAAGAGCGCCGCCGCCATGCCAGCAGGTAGATTTACAATCAATGTGCGTCCGCGTATGCCGGCGACGCCACGGTCGAGCAACGCCAGCGCGCTCTCCTCGTAAGCATACGCGCGCATCGCCTCGGGCAAACTGGGCAGCATACGTTCGAGTACGGCGCTGACTGCTTCTGGGGCAATTTCCTGCGCGCCCGGGCCTGGCGCAGGCATAGTTCCACCGAGCGTCAGGATCAAGTCGAGTTCGTCCTCATCGCACCAACGCCGCAACACTTCCTCGACAAGATAACGCTGGCTCTCGATGTGTCGATCAGCCAGGATAATGACGCCAGGAGCCGATCGACGCAACAACAGACGCACGGCATTGACCGCCTGCTCGTCGTAGTGGGGGATGCACAGTAAACCAGTCTTAATCGGTCGCATGTTTGTCGGACTCGGTGAACAACACGCTTCGGCGACAGGAAGAGCCACAGCCACAAAAAACGCAGGTGGGTGCACCGACCGCAACGTCAGCACAGCCACCTGCGTTCCCTATCCTACTATGAACTGCGGCCACAAACCGCTTGCGTTTAGCGCTTGGTGTACTGCGGCGCCTTGCGTGCACGTTTGAGCCCGGGTTTCTTGCGTTCCTTTTCGCGCGCATCGCGCGTCAGGAAACCGGCCGCTTTGAGCGAGGGACGTAGATTGGCGTCCTGCTCGACCAGTGCACGCGCAATGCCAAGGCGCACAGCCGACGCCTGGCCGCTTTCGCCGCCGCCGCTGACCTTGACGCTGATGTTGAACGATGCTTCGGTGCCCGTCAGTGCGAGCGGCTGGCGCAGGATCATTTGATCCAGAGCGCGCCCGAAGTACACATCGACCGGTTTGTCGTTGACCACAATTTCGCCGGCGCCGGCATAAAGGCGTACGCGTGCGGTGGCTTCTTTACGGCGACCGACAGCTTCTACATACTCAGCCATGTAACTCTCCGTCCTTCAATCCTCTCTTAGAGTTCCAACACCTTCGGCTGCTGGGCAGCATGGGGATGCTGATCGCCAGCGTAGACGCGCAGTTTCTTCATTTGTGCGCGCCCCAACTTGGTCTTTGGCATCATGCCGCGCACTGCTTCATAGATCACGCGATCTGGGAAGCGATCCAACGTTTCGCGCATGGTGCGACTCTTCAAACCGCCGGGATAGCGCGAATGGCGATAGTAACGCACGGTGTCCAGCTTGTTGCCTGTCACGGCAATACGTTCGCAATTGACCACGATCACAAAATCGCCGGTGTCGATATTCGGCGAAAATGTCGGTTTGTGCTTGCCGCGCAGAATCTGCGCTATTTCCGAAGCAAGACGACCTAGCGTCTTGCCAGTGGCGTCAACCACGTACCACTCGCGGCTTTCCAAAGCCTCTTTTTGATTTGGCGTAACCGTCTTCACGTGCCTGCTCCTCTACCCAACAAGTTTCGCGCCATCAGGCAAACGAAATTCAATCCAATTTATCTGCATGAATCCATCTATCCAATGTCGGCGGATAGGTGACTTTCTCCAAAACCAATCCTTGCGGCGCCGCTGGCGGCGCTGAAAGCCTGCGGTTGCGTGCGGCAAGCGCCTCTCCCACCGACGCGACGCTCAACTCCCCACGCCCCACCGCCAACAACGTGCCCACCACATTGCGCACCATCTGCCGCAAGAATGCATTGGCGGTGATGGTGAAAATTAACCGTTGCCCGGGAAACGGCTCGAGCCGAGCTGGCGTTGCTTCGACGATCCGCCATTCCGCCGCCAGCACACAGCGCTCGGTGTTATCGCCTTGCGACGGCTGACCAAACGTCGCAAAATCGTGCACCCCGACCAGATGCGCCGCCGCCCTATTCATCGCCGCCACATCCAGCGGACGCGTCTCAAACAACGAAAACCTGTCCGTCAGCGGCGCCCGTCGTGGCGCAGGAAACCCCTGCGGCGTTCGATACCACTGCACCGTGTAGCAGTAGGTGCGGCTAATCGCATCGAAACGCGGGTGAAATCCTGACGGCGCTTCGCGCACAAGGCGCACCACAATTGATGGCGGCAGCCGCACGTTCCATGCACGCTCCAGGTCAGCCAACGAGTGCGTCCAGGCGACGGTCGTTCGAATCACTTGACCGTTGGCGTGAACGCCTGCATCGGTGCGGCCAGCGCCAACGATGCGCTCCTGCCGCAGACAAAACTGGTCGAGCGCACCTTCCAGCGTATCCTGCACCGTCATTGCGTTCGCCTGCGACTGGAAGCCATGATAGTCGGTTCCATCATAGGCGACCAGTGCACACACGGTGCGCAAAGGCGGCGTCACGGCGACAATCCTCAGCGCTGGCTGCGTAGCTCTTTAGCTCGCTGCGCGGTCCACTAACTCCAGGATCACCATGTCGGCGGCGTCGCCCTGGCGCTTGCCGAGCTTGATCATACGCGTGTAGCCGCCGTTGCGAGCGGCGTAGCGCGGCGCAAACACATCAAACACCTTCTTGGCGACGGTCTTGTCGTTTAGATAGGCGACCACCTGGCGTTGCGCATGAACGCGGTTGCCATCTTCAGAAACCCCGCGCTTTGCCTTCGTGATCAACCGCTCGGCGTCGCCGCGCACGGCGCGCGCCTTGGCTTCGGTCGTCACGATGCGCTCATGCAGATAGAGCTCTCGAATCAGATTACGAAACAGCGACTTGCGCTGTGCCGAGTTGCGCCCCAAACGGCGTCCATAAACTCGATGACGCATTCTTCAATCTCCTCTTGCTTACTCGCCCGTGTCGTCGCTCTCGGAGAGCGGCTTGTAGGCATCGCCGATATAGGCGCTCAAATCGACGCCCGGCACGGTCAGGTAGTTCTTGTCGCGCAACTTCTCGACCAGCTCATCCAGCGATTTCTTGCCGAAGTTGCGAATGGCGAGCATCTCTTCTTCGCCCTTTTCCATTCGCTTTAGAATCTCGCCCACTTTGGTAATGCCTGCGCGCTTGAGACAGTTGTATGCACGCACGGTGAGTTCGAGTTCTTCGATCGGCGCTTCAAAAACGCGACCCGGTATGCCTTCGGCGGTCTCTTCCTGTTTTTCGATGACAGCGATTTCAGTGCCTGCCAACAACGTCAGGTGCTGCAACATGAGATTGGCGGAGCGCCGCAACGCGTCGTCGGGTGAAATCGTGCCGTCTGTCCAGATTTCCAGATGCAGCTTGTCGTAGTCGGTTTGCTGGCCGATGCGAGTGCGCTCGACGCGATAGGCGGCTTTGCGAATCGGGCTATAGATTGCATCGACCGGAATCTCGCCCAACGGCAGTCGCCCCCGATCTTCCGCCGGGCTGTATCCACGACCAGTAGAGACCGTCATTTCAATGTCGAGATCGACATCGTTGGAATCAGCGGTCAACAGATACTGGTCGGGATTGACAACCTCCACTTCGGGCGGGCAATTCAAGTCGCCAGCAGTGACAGGGCCTTCGTTGCCAATCTCGACGTGGACACGCACCGGTTCTTCGGTGGTGGAGCGAAACCGAATCTGTTTGACATTCAAGATCAACCGCGTCATGTCCTCGCGCACATGCGGAATTGCCGAGAATTCGTGGTGAATTCCGCTGACGCGGATCGATGTGACCGCAGCTCCAGGCAGGCTCGAAAGCAATATACGACGCAAGGCATTGCCAAGCGTGATGCCGTAGCCGCTTTCCAGAGGACTTACGACAAAATGGCCGTAGTTCTGGGAGCTTGCCTCAACTTCAATTTTAGGTAATACCATGTTCAACAAGGGCGTCCCTCCCGGAAGCGTAAATTTGGCTTGCGAACAATCCATGTCTCGCCCACAGCTTTCATGGGCGAGACGCACGCAGCCAGCGCATCGTTAGCGGCTGTAGTACTCGACAATCAACTGCTCGTTCAACGGAATCTCAATATCCTCGCGAGCCGGTGCGCCGAGCACCTCTCCCTTCATGTCAACGACGCTGGCGCGCAGCCAAGCCGGGACGCTGCTCGACCCGCCTTGCATGATCTGCGCACGTTCCTTGAAGTAACCCTTGTTGCGTGCACTCTCGCGCACCGTAATCACATCGCCGACGCTAACCTGGAATGACGGGATGTCCGTCTTGCGCCCGTTCACTTCAAAGTGACCGTGACGCACCAACTGACGCGCCTGGGCGCGGCTGTCGGCAAAGCCAAGACGATAGACAACGTTGTCCAACCGCTTCTCCAACATCGCCAACAGGTTGACGCCAGTCATGCCTTTGGTGCGGTTGGCCTCCTCGAAATACCGTCGGAATTGACGCTCTAAAACACCGTAGATGCGACGCGCCTTCTGCTTCTCGCGCAACTGCAAGCCATAGTCCGACGTCTTGCGTCGGAAGGTTTGTTTTTTGCCATGAACGCCCGGCGGGAACGCGCGGCGCTCGATTGCGCACTTGGGCGAGAGACAGCGCTCTCCCTTCAAGAATAATTTCTGCCCTTCACGCCGGCACAGCTTGCAAACCGAATCTGTATATCGTGCCATTTTTCCTCCGCAGGTGCTTGCCTGACAGTCTTTCCGCTAATCTATCTATCTCGTCCTGGACGACCGCTCACCACAATGAGCAGGTCGTAAAATCATCACAAACAATGCAAATGTCGTAAAGCAAGTGGCGCTCAGCTGTGCGCCAAAACAGATGGCGCATCTGCTGCGCCACCTGTTCGTGTTGAAATCATTGCCTCGTCAACGTCTGCAAAACAGCAGCACTAGACGCGACGTTTTTTGGGCGGCCGGCATCCGTTGTGGGGGATCGGTGTGATGTCCGTGATTGAACGGACAATCAAGCCGGCGGCCTGTACAGAACGCACAGAGCTTTCACGACCGGGGCCAGGCCCTTTGACGAACACATCGACCTCTCGCATGTTGAAGTCGGAGCGAGCAGTCTGCGCTGCGCTCTGGGCGGCAAGCTGCCCGGCGAAAGGCGTTGACTTGCGGCTGCCCTTGAAGCCTGCACTGCCGCTGCTCGACCAGCAGAGCGTGTTGCCCTGCAGGTCTGTAATCGTCACAATCGTGTTGTTGAACGATGCATGGATATGCACCTGTCCAATCGGTACGTTCTTCTTTTCCTTGCGCGCTGTACGCCGGTCGCGCCGCGTGCGTTGTGGTCGAGCCATTGCTTATTTCTCCACACTGTAACAATCGGGACGGTTGGCGTCGCACACCGTATGATGCACAACGCCAACCGAACAATTCACTACTTGCGCGGCGCCTTCTTCTTGCCGGCAACCGTCTTGCGCGCGCCACGGCGGGTGCGGGCATTGGTGCGCGTCCGCTGTCCGCGCGTTGGAAGGTTGCGCCGATGACGCAGCCCACGATAACAGCCGATCTCGATCAGCCGTTTGATATTCATGTTCACCTCGCGACGCAGATCGCCTTCGACCAGATAGTTGCGATCAATGTAGTCGCGCAGTCGCGTCACTTCAGCCTCATCCAGGTCCTTGACGCGCCTGTTTTCGTCGATCCCCGTCGCAGCCAAAATTTTCTGGCTGGTGGTCTTGCCAATGCCATAAATGTAAGTCAAAGAAATGACCACTCGTTTGTCACGCGGAATATCAACACCGGAAATACGTGCCATGACAATTGCTCTCCTTCGCTGCGCAATCCCTTACCCTTGACGCTGCTTGTGCTTTGGATTCTTGCAGATCACGTACAGCACACCACGTCGGCGCACGATTTTGCAGTTCTCACAAATTTTCTTGACAGATGGTCGAACCTTCATAATGTAACCTCTGACTATCGCTCATGATGCACCCATCTGGCATTTGACGTCGTTGCAAATTGTGCCGCCGACATCTCTGACGCGCCAGCGAGGGCGAAATCATGTGACATTTCTGTTCACAACTTGATGCACCGACGCAAAGGACGGGCAATCCCACACGGGTGTTTAGCGCAACTCTACCAATCTACCATAAACTCAAGGAAGGGTCAAAATTTCCGGCCCATTATTTGTTATTGCAATCGTGTGCTCAAAATGCGCCGTAAGACTGTGATCCTTGCTGATGACCGTCCATTTGTCCTTGAGCGTACGCGTCTGCCAGGTGCCAAGTTGCACCATCGGCTCGATCGCCACCACCAACCCTGGCCGCAAAATCGTCTGTCCATCCGGGTCGTCGCTCTCATAGTTCAGCACCTGCGGCGCTTCGTGCATCTGCCGGCCAACGCCATGCCCTGTATACTCGCGCACCACATTCATGCGATGCGATTCGACATAGCGTTGCACGGCGCGACTGACATCCACCACACGTCTGCCTGCCTGGGCCTGGGCAATGCCTTGATAGAGGCTCTCCTCTGTCACACGCATCAACTCCTGCGCTGCCGGACTGATCGCACCGACGGCGTATGTCCACGCGCTGTCGCCGATAAAGCCACGATAGCGCACGCCAACATCGATGCTGATAATGTCGCCCTCTTTAAGGATGCGATCCTTCTTTGGGATTCCATGCACCAATTCTTCATTGATGCTGGCGCAAATGTTGGCTGGGAAGCCGCGATAGCCTAGAAAACAAGAAGTGGCGTTGTAGCGGCTCATGGTTTCGACGGCAAGCTGATCAAGCTCCCACGTGCTGACGCCTGGACGAATGGCTTCGCGCAGAACAGCATGGACGCGGGCAACGATTCGCCCCGCCTCACGCATGATCTGAATCTCACGCGGGCTTTTCAGTTGCGGCTCAGGGCGCTGTGTTGTTGAGGCCTGACGCCGCACGGCTCGATCATTTCTGCGTCGAAACATATTCATCACGATGTCACCACCGCCATTAGCGCGCTGTGTACATCTTCAATCGATTGTGCGCCATCGATCTCGCGCAGGAGGCCTTTGGCAAAATAGTAGCCGATCAGCGGCGATGTCTGCTTGTAATAGACAAAAAGACGATTGCGCACCGTGTCTTCTTTATCGTCATCGCGCTGGTATAGCTCGCCGCCGTCGACGTCGCAGACGCCTTCGACTTTAGGCGGGTTGTAGAGCACATGATAGACCGCCCCACATGTGCGACAGCTTCGTCGCCCGGTGATGCGTCGAATCGTTTCATCGTCGTCAACCTGAATCAGCGGCGTCACATGCACACCGCCATAGGGCGCAGTCATCTGGTCAAACGCCGCCGCCTGGATCAGGTTGCGCGGAAAACCGTCCATGATCGCGCCGCATGAACAATCTGGCTGTTGCAGCCGGTCCTCCACCATACGGATCGTGACGTCATCTGGAACCAGATCGCCGCGATCCATGTAGCTTTTTGCCAGTTTGCCCAGTTCCGTCTGATTTTTCAGGTTGTACCGAAAAATATCGCCGGTTGAGATTTGCGGCAACCCGGTGGACTGTTCGAGCAACTTTGCCTGCGTCCCCTTGCCAGCGCCAGGAACGCCAAGCAAAACCACATACGTGCGCTTCTCACTCATCTTCGGTATCCTTTCGTCGTCGAGACAATCGAGTGTAGGGATAAAGAGACCGGGGCTGGTTGCGCCGGTCTCTGACTTGCTCGACATCGACGATCAACAGCCTTTGTTGATCGATTATCGGATGAACCCTTCGTAGTTGCGCATCATCAACTGCGCCTCGATCTGTTTCATCGTATCCAGCACCACACCAACGACGATGAGCATCCCTGAGCTGCTGATGATCAACGAGTTGTAATTGGTCAACACACCGGTGCCGCCGCCAAAGATCAGATCCGCCAGCGAACCGACAATGAACGGCAGGACAGCCATGAAGCCCAGGAAGAGCGCACCAACCAACGTGATGCGAGACAACACGCTGTTCAAATACTGCTCCGTGCGCGGCCCTGGACGAATGCCCGGAATAAAGCCGCCTTGTTTTTGCAGCGTTTCTGGCAAATTCTGCTGACGGAACATCACGTCAGTGTAGAAGTATGTGAAGGCAGCCGTCAGCAAGAAATAGAAGAGCCAGTAGACGAAGTTGGTTGGGCTGAAGAACTGGAAGATCGCATTCGCAATCGCGCCGACCCAGTCAGTTCGCGCCACAAAATAACTCGCCAGCGTGCTCGGTAAAATCAACAGGCTCTGTGCAAAGATCAACGGGATCATACCGGCGGTGTTGACGCGCAGCGGAATGTAAGTGCTCTGTCCGCCGACCATCATCATCCGATTGCCGCGCATCGTGCGCACCCGTTTGCCATATTGCACAGGAATGCGTCGCTGCCCCTCTTGCACCCAGACGATCAGGATGATCGTGGCGATGGTGACGATAACGAAGACGACCAGCAGCACCCAGTTCTGTGAAAGCAGTCGCAACTGGAACGGCACACTCGAGAGAATGCCGGCAAAGATGATCAGCGAGACGCCGTTGCCGATGCCTTGCTCGGTGATCAACTGACCGATCCAGACGCCGAGCATTGTACCCGCCGTCATGCCAATAATGATCGTCAGCGTCGGGAACCAGGCATTCGCCGAAAAGCCCCAGTTGGGCAGGACTGCCACACCCCCCGCCACGTCGCTGCTCAGCAATGTGCCCTGCGCAATTGCCTGAAGGAGCGCCAGCGGGATTGTCAGCCACAAGGTGTATTGGTTGATTCTCGCACGCCCCGATTCACCTTCTTTGCTCAATTCTTCCAGCGCTGGCACAATCGGAATCAAGAGCTGGAGAATAATCGAAGCAGTAATGTATGGATAGACGCCGAGCGCCATGACCCCCATGCGCGACAAGCCGCCGCCGCTGAAAAAGTTCAGAAAATTCAGCAGAATATTGTCTTGCTGTTGAAAGATCACTGCCAGCGCCTGATGATCGACGCCGGGCAGCGGAATATTGGCGGCCAGCCGATAGAACGTGAGAAGACCGAGCGTAATCAGCAGCTTCTGACGCAGGTCTGGCAATCGGAACGCATTGCGTACGGCTTCAAGCATGCGCAAATTCTCCTCTTTCTCTTGCCGAGGGATGTTTGGAAAACGCTGTCGCTTCCCAAACATTCCTCAACATAGATTCATTGCACGAATGGACGGCTACGAACGCGGCAGCCGCTTATTGACTTCGTAGCCCAGGACCTCGACCGAACCGCCAGCTGCTTCGATCTTTTGACGTGCAGCCGCACTGATGCGCTGCACCTTCACAGAGAGCGGCTTGGTCACCTCGCCGCGCGCCAGAATGACCACCGGGTCGGAGGCGTTGCCAAGCAACCCTACACTCTTCAGCGTCGCCTGCGAGACCTCAGCTTGCGCCTCAAACAGCCGGTCCAGCTCATCAAGATTGACAGGCACATAGACGACCTTGAAGCGATTGTTGAAGCCGCGCAATTTGGGCAGCCGCTTGGTCAACGGAAGCTGACCGCCTTCAAAGTTAAGCCGCACCGAACCACCTGTGCGGGCATTTTGTCCTTTTTGGCCGCGACCGCTGGTCTTCCCTTTCCCGGAGCCAGTGCCACGACCTACTCGCTTGCGCTTTTTTGTTGCACCCTCAGCGGGACGCAGGTCATGCAGTTTCATTGTGATGTTTCCAGTTCTTATCTATGGGCGTGTTTCGTGTTTCGTGTTACGTGTTTCATACTTGAATTGCGCATCAATCACGCAGCACGAAACACGCCCCCCTTCTCATCAATTACTCGCTCACCTCAAGCATGTGCGATACGGTGTTGATCATCCCGCGCACAGCATCGTTGTCGGGCTTTTCGACAACCTGATTGAGTCTATGCAGCCCCAACGCCTTGACCGTGCGCTTCTGGTTTTCGGTGTAGCCGATCGGGCTGCGCACAAGCTTGATGCGGATCGTTTTTTCCGTTTGTTGCTCAGCCATGAATCTCCTCCCTGTACCAGAAGGGCGCCAGATGTCGTGGCTCTACGCCGCGATAGACCGATTCCTGCCGGAAGTCCTGCAGATCCTGAAGCGCAGCAAACGTCGCCTGCACCACATTGAGGATGTTGTCGCTGCCCAACGACTTGCTCAGGATGTCGCTGACGCCAGCCGCCTCGACCACGGCGCGCACACCACCACCTGCGATAACGCCCGTGCCTGGGCTGGCTGGCTTGAGCAGCACTTTGCCAGCGCCAAACTTGGCAGTCACCTCATGCGGGATCGTGTTGCCGAGCCGCGGCACGCTCACCATGCCCTTCTTGGCGCGATCCGAAGCCTTGCGGATTGCATCCGGCACTTCACGCGCCTTGCCAATGCCGACGCCGACGCGCCCCTGTCTGTCACCGACCACGACGACAGCCCGGAACGCAAAGCGGCGCCCACCCTTCACCACCTTGGCCGTGCGGGCGAGATGGACAACGCGCTCATCGAACTCTTCACGGCGCTCCTCGCGCTCTTTCTCGCGCTCTTTGCTCTTTCGTTCTTTTTTCGCCATCATTTTTCTCCCAGCACTGTGCCGATTAGAATTCCAGCCCGCCTTCGCGACTGCTCTCTGCAAGCGCCTTCACGCGGCCATGGTAGGGGTATCCGCCGCGGTCAAAAACCACTCGCGTAACGCCCTTTGCCCTGGCGCGCTCAGCCACGGCTTTGCCGACCACCTTTGCCTGCTCGATCTTGGTGAGCGATGCCACCTGCCCACGCAGGTCTCGATCTACAGTCGACGCCGAAGCCAGCGTCACGCCGGCGGCGTCGTCGATGACCTGGGCATAGATATGTTCAAGGCTGCGGAAGACATTCAAACGCGGCCGGTCGGCTGTCCCATGCACTTTGACGCGCACGCGGGCATGACGCCGTTGGCGCGCAACTGATCGATTGATTCTCGCCATTGTTGGTCACACTCCTATCCTTAGCTCTGCATTTAGGATGGCGCCCTTGTGCATATACAAAGAATCCATCCCAGATGCAGATCAGCCTATTTCTTGCCGGCCTTGCCAGTCTTGCCCGCCTTCTGCCGCACATATTCGCCCTGATAGCGAATCCCTTTGCCCTGATATGGCTCTGGTGGTCGAGTGCGGCGAACCTCAGCAGCCAACTCACCGACCTGTGCTTTGTCGATGCCGCTGATCGTAAAACCGCGGCCATCTTTATCCACCTCGAAAACAATGTCAGATGACGGCGGTGCAAATTCCACGGGATGGCTTTTACCGACCGAAAGCACCAGGTTGTTGCCGCGCTTCTCGGCACGGTAGCCAACGCCGCGGATTTCGAGGCGTCGCGTGAACCCCGCACTCACGCCCTGCACCATGTTCGCCAACAAGGCGCGCGTCAGTCCGTGCTGGGCGCGATGCTCGCGCTGATCGGTCGGGCGCGCAATCGTGACCACGCCATTCTCCACCTGGATCGTCATGTCCGGGTCAAACTGCTGCTTCAGCGTGCCTTTGGGGCCGCTGACTGTGACCAGATTTCCCTTGTCAACGCTGACCGAGACTTTCGCTGGCAGCGTAATTGGCATCTTTCCAATACGAGACATGGCTCCTCCCTACCACACATTGCAGAGGATCTCGCCGCCGAGACGCTGACGACGCGCTTTGCGCCCTGTCATCAACCCTTTCGGCGTCGAAATGATATTGATCCCCAGACCACTGCGCACCCACGGGATGTCCTTGAAGCCGGCGTAGTAGCGGCGGCCCGGGCGGCTCACGCGATCCAGACCAGAAATTACAGGACGCCCCTGCGCTGTGTATTTGAGACGCACGATCAGATTCGGCTGCGGCTGCTCGTCTGTCACCGCATACCCCTCGATAAACCCTTCTTCAGCCAGGATGCCCGCAATCCCCACCTTGATCTTGGAGCTGGGCATCACAACCTGTTTTTGTTTGACCATGCTGGCGTTGCGAATTCTGGTCAGCATGTCAGCAATCGGATCATTCACCATTGATTTTTCTCCTCAGGCCACTCTTGCAACCTCAGACATCATACGAAGTTGTAGTTAGCAACCGAGCACTCTAAAGACCGCACATCCACTTCAAAGTTTGCCTGGCGGTCGGATATGCTCTTCTTACCAGCTCGACTTCACGACACCGGGCAATTTGCCCTGCAACGCTTCCTGACGGAAGCAGATTCGGCACAAACCGAAGCGGCGCATATACCCGCGCGGGCGGCCGCACAGCTTGCAGCGATTGCGGACGCGCACCTCATATTTCCGGCGGCCCTCTTTGATGACCATCGACTTCTTTGCCACAGCAATCCCCTTTATCGCTTGAACGGCATATCCATCAGCGCCAACAAACGGCGCGCTTCTTCATCGGTCTTCGCTGTCGTGACAATCGTGATCTCCATGCCACGAATTTTGTCGACCTTGTCGTAGTTGATCTCAGGAAAGACCAACTGCTCGCGCAGCCCCAGGCTGTAATTGCCGCGGCCATCGAATGCGTCGGGTGAAACACCCTGAAAATCACGTTGGCGCGGCAACACAACGTTGATCAAGCGGTCGAGAAAGTCCCACATGCGATCGCTGCGCAAGGTGACTTTGACGCCGATCGGCATGCCTTCGCGCAATTTGAAGGCCGCGATGGAGTTGCGCGCCTTGGTGATGACCGGCTTCTGACCGGTGACGATCGCCAGATCGCCAGCCGCCGCTTCGAGCGCCTTGCTGTTTTGCAGCGCTTCGCCCAACCCGATATTGACGGCGATCTTCTCGATGCGCGGCGCCTGCATGACGCTGCTGTAGTTAAATTCTTTCATCAACGCCGGCACGATCTCTTCTCGATACCGGAGTTTGAGCCGAGGCGTCGGTCGCGTTCCGTTGTGTTCACTCATCACTCTTCACTCCTTGCCCGCAGACGCCGCCCGCACTTTGTCGATTGCGGTCCGGCGAAAGATCAGGCAGCTGACTGGTTATCGTTTCGGCTTCGGCAGCGGCGCGCCGGTTTTTCGGTCGATGCGTTCCTTGCTGCCATCCTTGGCAACCTCAAAAGCTGCGCGTGTCGGTTTGCCGTCCGTGCCCACCAGCATCACATTGCTGATGTGGATCGGCGCCTCGCGTTCGATGCGCCCGGTCTGTGTGCGCACGCGCCCTGTTGGGCGTTGATGGCGAATCACCATGTTGGCGCCGGCGACAACCACGTAGACGCGATTGGGATCATAGCTGCCATCTTTGTTTTTCTTGCGGATCACCCGCTGAACCTCGCCGCGATGTCCCTTATCGTCCCCGGCGATCACTTCCACCGTATCGCCTTTGTTGATCTTGACTTTCATTCTGGCCTCCTCTAGAGCACTTCCGGCGCCAGCGAGACGATCTTCATATATCCACCTTCGCGTAGTTCACGCGCCACCGGACCAAAAATGCGCGTGCCGCGTGGGTTCTTGTTGTCGTCGATGATCACCGCTGCATTTTCATCAAAACGGATATAGCTGCCGTCGGCGCGACGCAGCGGACGTTTCGTGCGCACAATCACAGCGCGCACTACATCCCCTTTCTTGACGCTGCCGGTCGGGCTGGCGGATTTCACTGTGGCGACGACAATATCGCCGACGGCGCCATAGCGGCGAGTGCTGCCACCCTTGACGCGGATCGTCAACAACTCTTTTGCTCCGGTATTGTCGGCTACTTTGAGCCGGCTCTCCTGCTGAATCATGGCGCATCTCCTCGACGATTAGACGTTTGCTTCGTCAACCTGGACCGCCCGCTGCAGGATTTCTTCGACGAAGAACTTTTTATCCTTGCTGATCGGCCGGCATTCACGGATGCGCACCACATCGCCCACCTGGCAGCTATTTTGCTCGTCATGCGCCTTGTACTTCTTGTTGCGGCGGACGACTTTACCATATAGTGGGTGGCGGGTGACGCGTTCAATTGTTACAACAACGGTCTTGTCCATCTTGTCGCTGGTGACCGTTCCCACCAGCGCTCTACGTTGCTCACGCATCGTGTTTCTCCTTATTCACCCGCCAACTCGCGCTCGCGCAGGATCGTCTTGATTCGGGCGATGTCCCGTCGCACTTCACCAAACCGTGCAGTGTTCGCCAGTTTGCCCGTTGCGCGCTGAAAGCGCAGGTTGAACATCTCCTGATAGGCGTCGTCTAGCCGACGCGCCAGTTCGGCATTGTTTTGTGATCGCAGTTCATCAATCTTCATGACGCTCCTCCTCAGGCCCCATGCTCTTCGCGAGCAATAAATTGGGTCTTCATGGGCAGCTTGGCTGCAGCCAGGCGGAACGCCTCGCGCGCCTGATCCTCGCGAACGCCTGCGATCTCCAGGATGACGCGCCCGGGTCGAACCGGCGCAACCCAGTGATCGACGCTCCCCTTGCCAGAACCCATGCGGGTCTCAGCGGCGCGCTTGGTGACCGGCCGATCTGGGAAAATGCGAATCCAGATCTTGCCGCCGCGGCGCACATAACGCACAATCGCTCGGCGCGCCGCCTCGATCTGGCGGCTGGTGACGTAATACCCTTCCAGCGACTGGAGTCCATAGGCGCCAAACGCCACAGTGTTGCCGCGGTACGCCTTGCCCTTCAGACGCCCGCGCTGCAATTTTCGATACTTCACACGTTTTGGCATCAACATAGTCGATTCTCCATCTATGTCTTTCGATACGTTTTCCGGCAAGTCAATTTTAGCTGTGGCAACCGCCACGTCTTGCCGGAACTATATCGACTTCGCACAATCTTCGGGCTGAACCGCAGGCAGGTTGGCTATCAAGTAATGACAGTCAACAGTCAGACGCTTACAGTCCTTCGCCCAGGCTTCTTAAGCCTCCGCTGCTGCATACCGGGCGTGGTATTCCTCGCCGGGCATCACCTCGCCGAGATAAATCCAAACCTTGACGCCGATAACGCCAAAGGTGGTGTTGGCTTCGGCTGTGCCGTAGTCGATGTCAGCGCGCAGCGTGTGGCGTGGGATTTGCCCCTCGCGCACCGAATCGACGCGCCCCATGTCACTGCCGCCCAGACGCCCAGAGACGGTGATCATGATGCCTTTGCCGCCAGCGCGCATCGTCTTTTGCGCCGCCTGTTTCATGGCGCGTTTCCAGCTGACGCGGCGTTCGATCTGCTCGGCGACGCTCTCCGCCACCAGCCGCGCGTCCAGCTCTGGCTTGACGATCTCACGCACATCAATCTTGACTTTCTTGTGCGTCATGTCTTGCAATTGCTGCCGCAGCAGGTTAACGCTGGCGCCCTTGCGCCCGATGATCACGCCTGGGCGCGCCGTATCGATGATAATGTGCACCTGATTCGGCTGGCGCTCGATGTCAATATTGCTGATGCCGGCTTTATTCTTAGAACTCAGGCGATTGTCGCGACCACCGCCCTTTTCCTCTTTGTTCAAGGTGTCGAACACCATCGAGCGAATCTGCCGATCCTCAGCCAGCTGTTCCGTATACTGCTTGCCGCTGGCAAACCAGCGGCTCTTGTGCTCTTTAATGATTCCCAGGCGAAACCCGATGGGATTAACTTTACGACCCAAGTGAACCTCTCCTTTTCTTGCTGCACGCCTTAGCGCCTGTCACATCGATCAAGCAACACGCTCTTCCAACACCACGGTGATGTGAGATGAACGGCGCTGCCAGGGCTTGAAACGCCCGCGTGCGCCAAACCGCCGCCACTTGCGAATCGGTGCGTCGTCGGCGTAAATCTTCGTAATCACCATATCCTTGGCGTCATAGCCGTAGTTCTCAACTGCATTGGACAAGGCGCTCTTGACCGTCTTCGAGACGACCCGCGCCGCCGACTGCGGCATGTAGGAAAGGAGCGCCAGCGCTTCCTCGGCCTGACGACCGCGAATTTCATTGATCACCAGGCGCGTCTTTTGGGCGCTGATCCCGGTGTATTTCATCTTGGCAACAATTTCCATCGTCCGTTCTCCACTTTTCTACCGGCTCGACGCCTAGCGGCGCGCACCCTTGGAACTCTTCTCGGACTTGACGTGGCCGCGGAAGAAACGCGTCGGCGCAAACTCACCCAGTTTGTGACCCACCATGTTCTCGGAGATGTAGACCGGGACATGGCGCTTGCCGTCGTGCACGGCGATCGTGTGACCGACAAACTGCGGGAAGATCGTCGACGCACGCGACCAGGTCTTGATCACCTTGCGCTCGCCCTTTCGATTCATCTCCTCAATGCGCTTCAGCAGCTTCGGGCTGACGAACGGGCCTTTTTTCAGTGAACGTGACATCTTTCACTCCTCTCCTTTACGCCTTGCCGCCGCGGCGCACGATGAACTTCTCGGTCCGCTTGTTGCGGCGCGTCTTCTTGCCCAACGCAACTTTGCCCCAGGGCGTCTTTGGCGCCTTCATACCGATCGGCGAGCGACCTTCACCACCGCCGTGCGGGTGCGAGCCAGGATCCATCGCCACGCCACGCGTCGTCGGGCGAATGCCCAACCAGCGCTTGCGGCCGGCTTTGCCCATGTTCAGGTTGGCATGATCCGAGTTCGAGACAACACCGATGGTCGCCAGACAATTCATGTCGATGTAGCGAACTTCCCCGCTCGGCAGACGAAGCTGCGCCATGCTGCCCTCTTTCGCCAGCAACTGAGCGCCCAACCCTGCGCTGCGCACCAACTGACCGCCGCGACCAGGATAGATTTCGATGTTGTGCACGACAGTGCCCAACGGAATATTGCGGATCGGCAACGCGTTGCCTGGGCGAATGTCGGCGTTGGGGCCAGACATGACCGTGTCGCCAACCTTCAATCCCTGCGCCGCCAGAATGTAACGACGTTCGCCGTCGTTGTAGACAATCAACGCAATGCGCGCACTGCGGTTTGGATCGTATTCGATTGACTCGACCTTGCCGGCGACGCCAGTCTTATCACGGCGGAAATCGATGATGCGATAGCGACGTTTGTGTCCGCCGCCACGGTGACGCATGGTCACGACGCCGCGATTGTTGCGACCCGCTTTTTTGCGCAGCGGCGCCAACAGCGATCGCTCCGGCTCGGAGCGTGTAATCTCCTCAAATGTCGAGACGCTCATGTTGCGGCGCCCCGGCGAAGTTGGACGGTAAATTTTGATAGCCATCGAAACTCTCCCTTACACGCCTTCAAACAGTTGAATGCTGTCGCCTGGCGCCAGGGTGACAACAGCCTTTTTCCACTTTGGCTGGCGAATGCGAATCTGCTTGCCACGCCGCATGGTCTTGGCTGGCATCACCAAAATACGAACATCGGTCACATCCACGTCAAATGCAGCTTCAACTGCATCCTTGACCTGGAATTTGTTGGCGCGCATGTCAACCTCAAAGGTGACCTTGTTCTGCTCATCAGTGGCAATCATCGTCTTTTCAGTGACGATCGGGCGCTTTAATACTTCATAAACGTGCATGGTTATGCCTCCGCCTCTTCAGACGCAACAGCGTCGGCAGTCTCTATGCCTACGCTGCCGGCGACTTCCGCTGCTGGCGCATCGGCGCCCAGCCACAGTTCAATCGAATCGACTGCATCGCGTGTCAACAGCAGCAGATCGTGACCCAACAGGTCGCGAATGTTCAGATACCCACTCTGCACCGACTTCACCTGCGGGATGTTGCGCACACTCCTCCACACAGGAACATTCTTCTCGGCCATCACCAACAGCACACTCTGCTCGTTGGCGCCAAGCGCCGAAAGCATCTTGACCGCAGTCTTGGTCTTCGGCTCATCGATCGCAACCTGATCGACAACCACCACCTGTCCATTCGCCGCCTTGACAGAGAGCGCGCTGCGCAACGCCGAACGCTGCATCTTTTTCGGAAGCGCTTTGGTGTATTTGCGCGGGGTCGGCCCAAAGACAGTGCCGCCGCCCACCCAATTTGGCGCACGCGTCGAACCTTGACGGGCGCGACCGGTGCCTTTTTGACGCCACGGCTTTTTGCCACCGCCAGAAACCTCGCCGCGCGTCTTGGTGTCGTGCGTGCCGAGGCGGGCGTTCGCCAGTTGTCGCATCAAAGCTTGATGCATGAGAGCAGTGTTGATCGGGGCTGCAAAGACGGCGTCGCTCAGTTCGACTTCGCCGACCTGCTGCCCATTCATATTTTTTACAGGTACAAGCATGGTCTGATACTCCTTCGTCAATCCTGGACGCGCCTTACTTCGCCTTCTTTGCCTTCTTCATCGCCTTGAGCGATTCGTGCACGACAACCAGGGCGCCGCGCGGTCCAGGGATTGCCCCGCGCACAGCAATCAGGTTGCGCTCAGCATCGACCAACGCCACCTTCAGATTCTGCACGGTGGTGTTGGCGTTGCCATATTGACCGGGCGCACGCGTGCCAGGCAGCGTGTGCCCCGGCGTCGTGCCGGCGCCACGCGATCCGGTTGCGCGATGGCGATCCGACTGACCATGCGTCTTGGGGCCGCCAGCGAAGCCATGACGACGCACTGCGCCTGAAAATCCGCGCCCTTTCGACACACCGGAAACGTCCACCAGTTCGCCTTCCACAAAAATATCAGCCTTGACGACATCGCCAACGCTCAGCGAAGGCGCCGCATCATAACGAAATTCGCGCAGACGACGCAACATCGGTGCACCCGACTTGAGCAGGTGGCCGCGCTGGCCTTTGGTCAGCTTGCGTTCGGCCGTCGCCTCATAGCCAAGCTGAACAGCATTGTAGCCGTCTGTCTCCTCTGTCTTGACCTGTGTGACATAACACGGGCCAGCTTCGATGATGGTGACCGGAATGACGGCGCCACTCTTGTCAAAGAGCTGCGTCATTCCCACTTTCTTGCCTAAAATTCCTCTCATCTGATCCTCCTGGGACTGCCAGTTTCACGATTGTTGACGGATGCTGCGTGCAACCCGCCGCAAGTCTATTCCGCCAAAATCGTTAGCGCTGCATCATCCCCTAAAGCGTTGCCGATCAAAGCAAAGATGATTGTCTGCTGCGTTGTTTATTTTCAGCAGTCATTCAGCCATGGAAAGTTACAGCTTGATCTCGATATCGACGCCTGCCGGCAGGTTCAACCGCGTAAGATTTTCGATCGTCTTGCTGCCGGGATCGACGACATCGATCAGGCGCTTGTGCGTGCGAATCTCGAACTGTTCGCGGCTGTCCTTGTCGATGAAGGTCGAACGCATGATCGTGAATTTCTCGATGCTGGTTGGCAGCGGCACCGGCCCTACAACCTGAGCGCCTGTCTGTTCAGCGGCGTCGACAATCTGGCGAACTGACGCATCGAGCACACGGTGGTCATACGCCTTGAGCTTGATGCGAATTTTCTGTTTTGCCATGTTCCCTCTTTTTGCCCTTTCTGTCATCAAACAGAGCAATATCAGAAGATAGACGGTGGACGCTCAACCTGCCTGTCCACCGTCTATCGCTCCTTCCATGTCGGCTACTTCACAATTGCAGTGATGACGCCAGCGCCGACGGTGCGACCACCTTCGCGGATGGCGAAACGGCTGCCCGTCTCCAGCGCCACCGGCGAGATCAGCTTCACTCCCATCTGGATGTTGTCGCCAGGCATCACCATCTCCACCCCGGCAGGCAACTCGATCTCGCCTGTGATGTCCATCGTGCGGATGTAGAACTGTGGGCGATACCCCTTGAAGAACGGCGTGTGGCGTCCACCCTCCTCCTTCTTCAGCACATACACCTCCGCCGAAAACTCCGTGTGCGGCGTGATGCTCCCCGGCTTCGCCAACACCTGCCCGCGCTCCACCTCGTCCCGGTTGATGCCGCGCAGCAGACAGCCCACGTTGTCGCCTGCAATCCCCTGGTCGAGCAGCTTGCGGAACATCTCCACGCCCGTCACCACCGTCTTGCGCGTCGGCGCCAACCCCACGATCTCCACCTCTTCCATCGGCTTGATCGTCCCGCGCTCGATGCGTCCCGTCACCACCGTCCCGCGACCCTTGATGCTGAACACATCCTCGATCGGCATCAAGAACGGCTTGTCCACCTCGCGCACCGGCGTCGGGATGTACTCGTCCACCACTCGCATCAACTCCCAGATGCACGCATACTCCGGCGCATTCGGATCCGTGCTCGTCGATTCCAGCACCTTCAGCGCACTCCCGCGCACGAACGGGATGTCGTCGCCTGGGAAGTTGTAGCTGCTCAACAACTCGCGCATCTCCAACTCCACCAACTCCAACAACTCCTCGTCGTCCATCATGTCCACCTTGTTCAGGAAGACCACCATCGCTGGCACCTCCACCTGACGCGCCAACAAGATGTGTTCGCGCGTCTGCGGCATCGGACCATCCGGCGCTGCCACCACCAAAATCGCTCCGTCCATCTGCGCCGCTCCGGTGATCATGTTCTTGATGTAGTCCGCATGACCAGGGCAGTCCACATGCGCATAGTGCCGCGTCTCCGTCTGATACTCCACGTGCGCAATCGCTATCGTGATCCCGCGCGCCTTCTCCTCCGGCGCATTGTCGATCGAGTCAAACGCCCGGTAATCCGCCCACCCCTTCAGCGACAACACCTTCGTGATCGCCGCCGTCAGACTTGTCTTCCCATGGTCAATGTGACCTATCGTTCCCACATTCACATGCGGCTTCGTCCGCTGGAATACTGCCTTGGACATAAAAACTATCCTCCTACACTGGTTCGTTCAGCGTCTTTTCCCTACCACAAATTCGGGATGAATGACTGTCTATGGCACAATTGCACCGCCGAAAACGCCTACGGCGGTGCAAGGCAAAACAGTAGATTACGACGAGTGACAACGCCAATCGTCACAAATTTAATAGTATACCTGAACGTGCGCCTGTCTCCAAATTGCAGGCTTGACAAAATGTATATAGTTGTGCGCGGCGCTGCTGGCGACCAGTGTAAGATGATCGATGTTTCACCCACACGGGATGCCAAATCATCCCATCGCGCCAGAGGCGATAACTTAACTTGGCCGCAGTCTCGTCTTGCTGAAGGCGATGAAACCTGCTTTGTCACAGACGTAAAAGGTGGACCCAAGATTCAGAAATCTTGATTGACACCCTTTCTTGGGCTGTGCTATACTCCAACCCAGTTTCCAATAGCAAATCTACTTCACATCTTGTGAGCCATTTGCCACGCGTATGATCGTGCTTGACGGCACAAAATATTCTCCGCCACCAGTCAAAGTGAAACCATGTTCAGGAGGATTCTCATGGGAGATCGTTTTCTGCTGAAACCAATGCTGCTTGTTATGTTGCTTGGATTGCTGCTTTCCGCATGTACGGGGCCGCCCCAGGCAGCACAACCGGCGGCGCCTGCCGACCAACCCACCGCCACCGCCGTGCCTGCCGATGTGCTGGCAGCGCAACCGTGGCGACTGACTGACCCTTACAGCCCGTTGCCAGAACGCGCGAGACTGGTGCTGGTCAAAGGCGGCCAGGAAAACGCCTCGTTGATGCCAGAGGGTGAGTCGATCGAGGACAACCGCGCCCTGCAATACATCGAGGATACGCTCAACGTCGATATTACCTTTGCCTGGGTCGTGCCCAGCGACAGTTTCAGCGATAAACTCAACCTGTCGATTGCCAGCGGCGACATCCCCGATGTGATGATCGTCGATCCGATTCAGCTTCAGCAATTGACCGAGGCAGGCGCCATCGAGGATTTGACGCCCTATATCGAAAAATACGCCAACGCCGATATTCTGGAGAACTGGGCGCAGACCGAAGGCGTTGCGTTGCAAGCCGCCACCATCGACGGCAAGATCATGGGCATTCCCAATGTGCAGCCACAGGCGGATGCGCCGATTATGGCGTGGGTGCGCCAGGATTGGCTAGATAAGCTGGGGCTGCAAGGGCCGCAAACTGTCGATGACATCGTGGCTATCGCACGTGCGTTCATCGAGCAAGATCCGGATGGCAACGGCGTCAACGACACCTACGGGCTGACTGGCACGCTCAACCCTGTGCAGGTTCCGAGCAATCTGCACGGTTTCGACGCCATCTTCAACGCCTATGGCGCTTTCCCGGAACTGTTCTATCGCAATGCGGAGGGACAGATTATCTACGGATCGCTGCAGCCCGAGACCAAAGAAGCGCTGGCGCGTCTGGCTGAACTATACAAAGAGGGTGTGATCGACCCTGAATTCGCCACCAAGAACACCGACAAATCCAACGAAATCGTAGTCGGCGGCAGAGGCGGCATTATGATGGGGCCGTGGTGGGTGCCGTGGTGGCCTCTGGCGGATTCGGTCAACAATGATCCGAACGCCGACTGGCAACCGTTCCTGATCAAAGACAAGAACGGCAATTACACTTTCTCGATGGGCGACTACACCTATAGCTTTGTCGTCGTTAAGAAGGGCTATCCGCATCCTGAGATTGCTCTCAAGATTCTCAATGTGCAGAATGACTTGAGCTACGGTCTCAACGATGCGCCGCAATACTATCCTAACTTCAATGAAATCTGGACGCTGCTCTTCCCGATTCCATTCTTGATCGAGCAACCCTACGTCGTCGAGCGCATGGCGCGCGAGTACAAGGCAGCACTTGACGGCGAACTCGATCCAGCCACCTTCAGCGAAGCGATGAAGATCGAATTCGATCAGATTCAACAGGACATCGCCGCCCCACGCAGCGACTCGTCCAACTGGGCCGTGCGCATGGCGCGCCTCGACGCTGCTTTGTTGCTTGCCGGCGGGTACGACGAAGTGCGCACCGATCCGACGGCAGCGCGCATCGTGGCGAGCGACCCCACCTGGCCGGCGCTGAAGAAACTCGAAGAGGAAACTTTCCTGCAAATCATCACCGGCGCCCGTTCGGTGGATGACTTCGATGCGTTCGTGACAGAGTGGAACAACAGCGGTGGCGCCGCCCTGCTGGAAAAGATGAACCAGGAATAGGAATCGAGCACAGATGAAGCGGATTGAGCGGATGCCTGCGGAGCGAGAAAAACTTCGCTTGCATCCGCCCGATCTGCGTCATCTATGCTCCATCGATTGCGGGGCCTGCCATGTTTAAAGACACCGATCGGCTTGCCTACTATGCAATGATCCTGCCTGGGCTAGTTTTGCTCTTTGCTTTCACCTTCGTGCCCCTATTTTACTCAGTGATTGCATTTCAGCGCTTCAATCCGGCATTGGGCATACAAGGATCGCCGTGGGTGGGATTGGACAACATCCTCTATATGTTCAGCCTGCGCGACGCCCGCCAGGTCTTCTTCAACACCGTTTTCATCGCCACGATGAAGATGATCTTTGTGTTGCTCACAGCGGTGGCGTTTGCTCTGCTGCTCAATGAAGTGCGCTTTCTGCGCGTTCGGCGCTCGATCCAGACAATGGTCTACTTGCCGCACTTTCTTTCCTGGGTCATTCTGGCGGGCATTTTGCGCACGATCCTGGCGCGCGACGGGATGGTGAACGATTTTCTCGCACTCTTTGGCATTGGACCGATCTATTTTCTTGGTCAGCCAAACATCTTTCCCTGGGTTATCATTTTCAGCGATGTCTGGAAAGAGTTTGGCTTCGAGGCGATCGTCTATCTGGCGGCGCTGACGGCCATCGATCCAACGCTATACGAAGTGGCTGAGCTGGACGGCGCCAATCGCTTTCAAAAGATGCGTTTTATCTCGATTCCTGGAATTGCACCGGTGATCGTACTGGTCGGCTGTCTGAGCATCGGCAATGTGCTCAACGCCGGCTTCGATCAGATTTTCAACCTCTACAGCCCGATCGTCTACTCGACCGGCGACATCATCGACACCTATGTCTATCGCATCGGTTTGATCCAGGGACAATATAGCCTGGGTACGGCGGTGGGGCTTTTCAAAACCGTGGTGGCGCTGCTGCTGATCGGCGTTTCATATTGGGCGGCTGGGAAATATGCCAACTATCGAATTTTCTAGGAGTGTTGAATGCTTGCCTCGCGTAGCATGACCGACCGTATCGTCGATTGGTTGATCACGATTTTTTTGTTGGCGGTCGGCATCTCAACGCTGCTCCCGCTCGTCAACACGCTGGCGATCTCGCTGAGCGATAAAGCCGCAGTCAGCGGCGGTATGGTCGGATTGTGGCCCGTCGGCTTCAACCTCAACTCCTACAGCTTTATCCTGCGCGACGAAAAATTTTGGCAGGCATTTGGCGTCTCGGTGCAGCGCGTGCTGCTCGGCGGGGCTTTGAATTTTGTGCTGGCGGTGTTGACGGCGTTTCCGCTTTCGCGCACGACGCGCGCGTTTCCAGCGCGTGACGTTTTCATGTGGCTTTTTGTCTTTGGGATGATCCTCAATGTCGGCATCGTGCCCTGGTATCTGACGATCAGCGGCTACGGGTTGATCGACAATATCTGGGCGCTGGTGCTGCCGGGCGCTGTGCCGATCTGGAATGTCATCATTTTGATGAACTTTTTCCGCAACATTCCCAAAGAACTGGATGAGGCAGCGCGTATCGACGGCGCCAACCCGTGGCAGTTGTTGTGGAGCGTCTACCTGCCCACTTCATTGCCGGCGCTGGCGACGATCACGCTGTTCAGCATCGTCGGGCACTGGAACTCTTTCTTCGATGGGCTGATTTTGATGAACAACCCCAACAACTATCCTCTGCAGACCTATATCCAACAGTTGGTGATCGCCGACCGCCCCGCGCTCCATGGTGGTCAGGCGCAATTGCTCGCTCAGCTTTCCAACAACACCCTCAACGCCGCCAAGCTCTTCGTGGCGATGATCCCGATCTTGATCGTTTATCCCTTCTTGCAGCGCTACTTTATTCGTGGGATTATGCTGGGCGCTGTCAAGGAATAAACTACGAACCGTACAGGCGGGTGTAGTGATAAAGATTGCTCAAAATCAGCTGGATATAGAGGCGCGGCTCTGAGAAAGTCAGTTGCTCGACAAAGAGCGTGTCGTCGGCGCCGAAGCGGTTGCGCCACGACTGCGAGTTGCCCGGCCCGGCG
The DNA here is from genome assembly GCA_016861025.1 of Chloroflexota bacterium. Classification (GTDB taxonomy): domain Bacteria; phylum Chloroflexota; class Anaerolineae; order Caldilineales; family Caldilineaceae; genus Caldilinea. The sequence goes on along the minus strand of BOKO01000011.1, from coordinate 51,341 downwards.
TTGTAGCCCACCAGCGCCGAGATCAGGTTGCCGTCGAGAAATCCGCGCGCCCAGTCCAGATAGTAGGCGCCAAAGCGCAAATTGATCACCGGGCGGTAGATGATGTCGTTGGTGTATTCGGGATGCCCCAGCCGCTGCGCGATCCACTGGCCTGTATCCGGGATGATCTGCGCCAGGCCTTGCGCCGCTGCAGTCGAACGTGCGCCCTCCTCAAAAAGGCTTTCCTGGCGGATCAGACTGTAGTAAATAAATGGATCGAAGTTGTTAGCGCGCGCCTCGCGCTCGATTAGCTCGCTGAACGGACGCGGGTAGGAGAGTCGCTGCAAAAACGCTGGCGCATTCTCAACCAGACCCGCCGGGCTGAACTGCATCAATCGCATAGCGCTGAGAATGCTGAGCCGGTATGCGCCGAGGCGTGCAAATTCCAGGCTCATCGGATAAAGCGCCGCTGCACTGTCGCGGTTGCGCTGGTAGACGCGCTCCAGAGCGGTCAAAGCATCGCCGCGCTGGTCGAGTTCCAACAGCAGCCTCCCCTTCGCCAGGTCGCGATCCTCGGCAATGGCCGGCGGCAGCACGCCAACCTGGTCGGTTGCAACGCCGAGCCAGTTTGCCAGCCATTGTTCGGCGAACGCCTGGCTCCCGTCATCTCCTGAAACGCGACTGGCCGGTCCCGCCACTTCACGGATACGCGCCAGCATGGCCGCGTCGGTCATCGGGGCGCCGGCCAGCGCATAGTTCGCCAGAATGCCAAAGTAAATGTCCGGCGCACGGTTGACCACTGCCCGCCATGTAGCCTGCGCTGCGTCCGTTTGTCCGGCCGCGGCTTGGCTGCGTCCCAACCAATACCCGACCGCATCCCATCGATAGTCGGGATAGCCGCTTTGCAGCCGAGCCAACACCTCGGCAGCCTGCGAATAAAGTCCGGCGGCAAAGGCGCCGAAACCTAACGTATAGAGCGCCTGTGGCGCGCGCTCACTGGCAGGGAAGCCATCCGCCAGCGCCAGAAAATCGACCGCCGCCTCGATCTGGTTGCCTTCGCTGAGCGCGCGGCGTCCACTTTGCCAGAGCGCCTCTGGCGCCAACGGATCATTGGGGTAGTCGCGTGCGAAAGTGCGATAGGTGCGCCGCGCGCCAGCCGGGTCGCCCAGTCCGATCTGCGCTGCGGCTTTGTCCAGCCACGCCTGCCCGAAGCAGGTGCAGTTCGGATACTCGACGATCACGCGGTCGAAGGCGGCCAGCGCCTCGCCGAAATTGCCAACGCCAAGATAGGACTGCCCCAGTTCGTGCAGCGCGTTGGCGGCGCGAGCGTCGCTGGCATCGACGCTGTCCAGATAGGCGCGATAGGCGTTGATGGCCGGCAGATACGCCTCGGCTTTGAGGTCGATGTAGCCACGCAAATAAAGGTCGAACTCGACATTGCGGTTGACCAACTCGACGAGCGCCAGATAGGCGTTGTAGTTGTCGGGCGCTTCGGCGGTGGCTGACCGCCAGCGATCGATAGCGCCGGCGACGTCCCCTGCCGCAGCAAGCGCCTGGCCGGCTTTGTAGAACATTTGTGTGCGGTAGCCGGCGTTTTCCGCAATCGAGAGGATTTCGTCGTAGGTGGCTGCCGCTTGCGCAGGCCGTCCGCTGTCCAGATACGCCTGCGCCAGGGTTTCGAGCAGGCGCGCGCGGGCGACGCGTTCGCCGACATCCTCGATGGCGCGTCGATAAGCAGCTGCTGCACTGTCTATGTCGTTGAGCGCCAGATATGCACGGGCGATGCGTGGTTGCACCGCCTCGTTCATCCACGGATACGCTTCGAGAAAGCGCCAATAGGCGGCGATAGCGTCGTTGTAGCGTCCAAGTCCGATCAACGCCTCACCGCGCAGAAAATGCTCTTTTTGTCCAAACTGTCCGGGGTCGCCGTCTGCGCTGGCAAGCAAGATGTCGAGCTGGTCGAAAGTTGCCAACGCCTCGCCGAACAAACCCTCACCCAGGTAGGCGCGACCGATGTCGTAGAGCGCTTCGGCGCGCTGTTCAGGCGACGCTGACGCGTTGGAGACGATCTGGTTTAACGTGGTGCGCGCTGCGACATAGTCGCCATAGCGCACAAGCTGGCGGCCTCGTTCCAGCGCGTCCAACGCAGCGATTGCCGCCGTTGAAACATCGACAGCCGCAGCGGCTGTAGCCGCTGGCGACGCTGGCGATGTAGTCGTTTGATTCGCCGGTTCAGGCGTTGGCGTCGGCAGACGCAGCACCACACCGGTTTCGGCAGCGGGCGTCTCAGCAGGCGCAACCGCCTGTGGCGTCTCATCGACCGGCGTCGGCGTAAAAGTTGGCACTATCACTGCGCTGGGTGTGGCGGTCGGCGTCGGTGTTGGCGCTTCGCTGTTGTTACATCCGACCAACAGCAACACAGCCACGCTGAGTGCAATCCATTTCATATCCGTTTTCAACGATCTCTGCTTCGGTTCTGTTCCAGCCTTGCTCATATTCTCGCCAGCAACTATCCGCTCATTTTGCTGGTTTTTCTGGCGCGCTGCTTCTGTTGCTCCTGGCTGCCGCGGTAACCGGGCGCGGTGATGGCGAGATATTGGCAGCGGTTGATGTCCATCATACGTGTGCGTAGCCACGGCTCGATCTGCTTGGGATCGGCGCTGGTGGTGATAACGGTGGGCAGCAACGCCGTGTAGCGGAAATTGAGCAACTGAAAGAGTTTTTCACGCGCCCAGGGCGTTGCACTTTCCGTGCCGAGGTCATCGAGCACAAGCAGCGGCGCGCGCTTGACCTCGTCGAAGCGGCGGTCGAGCGGCGTGTTCGACTGCGGGCTGAAAGCAGCGCGCAAGTGGTCAAGCAGGTCGGGCACGACGACGAACATCACATCGACGCGCGTGCGCTCGACATAGTGATTGGCAATGGCGGCGGCGAGATGCGTCTTGCCACAGCCATACGTGCCGGCCAACACCAGCCAACCACGCGGTTCTTCGGCATATTCGATGCAGCGTTTCGTCACTTCGCGTAGATTGGCGCGCTGTTCGGCGGCAAGGTCGCTGCGCTGTGCGTCGAAGGTGGAGAAGGTGTGTTCGCGGTGCAGATGCAGGCTGCTCAGGTCGCTCTGCCCACTCGCTTTGCCGGTGCGGAAATCCGGCGCCAGAATCAGAACGTGATGCACCAACCCGACATCCTGCAGACGGCTGCGCAGCCGCGGGTCGAGTTCGTCGAGCCGCTGGTTGGTGGTGATCACGGTCGGCAGTTGGGCGTTGTAGCGGTGGTTGAGCAACTGAAAGAGCTTCTCCTGCGCCCATGGCGTGCTGGCGTGCGCGCCCAGGTCGTCGAGGATCAACAGCGGCGTCGTGCGCAGTTGCTCGAATAACTCGTCGTAGGGCAGCTCGCTCTGCGGTCCATAGGTCGAGCGCAGATGGTCGAGCAGGTCGGGCACCACCATCAAGATCACCGGCTGGCGCGCGGCCAGGCGTGCATTGGCGATCGCCGCCGCCAAATGGGTTTTGCCGCAGCCGTATCCACCGGTGAGCAACAGCCACCCCTCCGGCCGCTCGGCAAAGTTGACGCATGTCTCGTAGGCGCGGCGCAAATTGACTTGCTTGTCGGGCGGCAGGTGCGCCGGTTCGGGGTTGAAGCGCTCAAAGGTCAGACGCTGCAAACTGTCGACCATGCTCATCGACTGGAGCAGGTGCAGCCGCCGCGCCTGCATCTCCTGCGCGCGGCAAGAGCACGGCACAGCGCGGCCAAAGTCGGGATGACCGATCGGCAGGTCGGGCACGACAAAGCCAAGCCCGTTGCAGATCGGGCAGGGCGCTTCAGTGCGGCGCGCTGGCATTGCGCTGCGCGTACTCCGCTGGCGCGACGGCGCCTGGCGCGGCGTCAGCTCGTCGTCATCCGATGATGACATCGGAGTATTCATCGGGGATGTACTTTCGCCGTAAATCCGCCTCGCTATCACGTCCACGCGTTTCATGGGATCGTTCATCTTTGCCCTCCGTCTCCCACCGTTTCAGAATTGCCTGGATGTAGCGCAACGCTCGCTTGTTGCCGGCGACGGCGATGGTGAACGCTTCGTCGATCCAATCCGGCGGGTAGCTCTTTTCCATATCACGCAGTTGGTCGGCGATCAACGGCGTCAGCAAGCCGATGTTCTGCTCGTATAAAGTGAAGATGTTGGGGCGCTCCACCTTGAGCCGCGCTTCGTCGGGCAGGACGCTGCGCAGTTCCTCCAGTTTACCCTGCCGCGCCAACGCCAGCGTTTGCCGTCCCTTGACCGTGTTGATGAAGTACCAGTCATCGATTGCCTTCTCTTCATCGCCGGTTTCGATCTCTAGCTTAAGCAGTGTGCCGCGGGCGGCGGCGCGTTCGAGCGCATCCACCAGCGCCTGCTGCGGCGTGCGCAGATCGCTGTCGAGATTGAGGCTGCGCAGCAGCACCTCGTCGTTGCGCAGATCGACGCCGCGCAGATATTTGAGCTGGCTCTCCTGTTCGTTGAGCAGCCAGAAGCAGTGCAACGTCAGCTTTAGCTCCGCCAGATCGTCGATCTGCGGCAGCAGGTCGGTGAAGAAAAAGTCGGGAATCTTCACCGGCTTCATTTTGGCGTCGGGGAACCCGATAAAGCCCTTCGGTTGCATCGGCATCGGTCAATCTTCCTATCATTCGAAAGGGGACACAGCCCTCTCAAGGCTGAGCCCTCCTTGCACTGCAAAAATCCATCCCTTGTATCAATAGTCCAGCTCGGTGCGCTGCACTTCCAGGTCACGAAACTGCGTCAACTCCTTGCGGAAATAGAGGCTGATTGTGCCGGTCGAGCCGTGGCGATGCTTGGCGACAATCACATCGGCGATATTCTGACGGTCGGTGTCCTCGATGTAGTAGTCCTCGCGGTAGATGAACATAACGACGTCGGCATCTTGCTCAATGCTGTTATGTACGATCAAATTGCCAGCGACAAAATTGTGATGCGGCGGCACGGTCAGGTCATACACTGGCTCCTCGCCAGCAGGGGTGATGGCGGCGATTCGATCCCAGTAGACATCACTGTTCGCTAATTTGCCAAGTTCGGGAGATCTTACGATCTCAGCAACCTCCGCTGCGCGCGTTCGCCCCAAATTGCTCGCATAGAGTGACGTTCCGCAATACTGCATCTCCAGTTCTGCCTGCATCTGCCGCGTCGTCATCTTGATCTGTTGCATTGCGGGCACAACATGCGACCGCCAAACTGAGGCCGGAATGACATCCCGGTTCGTATTCGGAATTCGATTCTCGATCCAGGCAAGGATCGTCTCCAGCGATTCAACGCGCTGTTTGCCAGCGGCGCCCACCAGCACGGAAAAACGTTTCACATCTTCATGACCACCCACGATGACATGGAATTGATCGCGCCCCTTTTCGCCTTGCGCCACTTGTTTGATACGGGCGTTGATGCCAAGCCGAAGCAATAGTGATTGCACTCCCCATGCCAATTGTGCACTGCTGGTGGCATAGAATATCGCTGGTCGTGGACTCTTGCCGTAGACCATCTGAACACAGCCATCGGTCGCCCACAAATGGCGCAAAAACACGCCGATTCCGGCTGGCGACTGCGCGAAAACACGATTGGGGACGCGTTTCTCCCAACTCCGCAAACCAAAGACACCAAGCCCATCCAACCACACAGCCACCGGATTTCGCTTTTGATGCGTTAGATGTTCGGTTGCGCTCAGATAGACCTGGAACCAACGCCGCTCTTGAACAATTCGCGGTGTGACTGAATCACCAAAGACCTGTTTTGCAAGGTTCATCACCAGTTCGGCTAGTTCGTGGTCTCGACTGGTGTACTGAATGGCGTGGCGCGGCAGCGTACATCCATCGCCAATCAGATGTCCCAGCAATGCAATCTCTGCATCATTCATCGTCCTGCTGTCAGGCCCCATCAACGTGCGCGGGGTCGCAATATGGTCGCCCACCGATAGCTCGTCCAACCGTTTCCAGCCATCAATCGTCAGGAAGCGATGATTGGCAGTGGCGCGAAGCGAACGCCCCAACTGCGTACGTAGCTCGAATACGGGCTTTACACCCGTGCAAAAGGCACGGGCTAGGGGCGCGCTTGTCAACCGCCAACTGTTCTGATCGAGAGAGGCGACGGTCGCTCGTTCCTCATTCACCAACGCACGAACTGGGACATACTGACCCATCTCAGGCAGATAGATCGGTGTGTCGCCAGCAAGACAGCCACTTTCACGTAGATCGGACAGCATTGGCCGCTTGTCGCTGCGGCTCTCGACTGCGCGCGAGAGCTGGCTGAGTGCAATCACCGGCACATTGAGTTCGCGCGCCAGCCCTTTGAGCGAGCGGCTGATGTACGAAATCTCCTGCTGACGATTGGCTTCGCGCCCGCCGGACTGCCCGGACATGAGCTGCATATAATCGATCAACACCAGGTCAAGGCCATGCTCGGCGTAGAGGCGGCGACACTTGGTGCGAATCTCATTGGCGGTCGCCGCAGGCGTGTCATCGATAAAGATGGCGGTGTTGGCGAGCAAGTTGGCGGCTTCCAGCAGGATGGGCCACTCCTCATCGTGAACCTGGCCGAGGCGCAGACGGTGGCTGTCGATGCCTGTCTCCATCGAAAGCAGACGCTGCACAAGCTGCTCGTTGCTCATCTCCAGGCTAAAGATGCCGACGCGCGCGCCGTAGCGTTTGGCGGCGTTCTGGGCAATGTTGAGCGCCAGGCTGGTCTTGCCCATCGCCGGACGTGCGGCGAGGATGATCAGGTCGCTCTTCTGAAGCCCCCCAAGCAGCCGGTCAAGGAACGTGAATCCCGTTGGCACGCCCATCAACGTGTCTTGATTGCGCGCCAGAAAGTCGATATGGTCGACCACCTGCGTCATGATGGTGCGGATCGGCATCAGGTCGCGATGAATCAACGCCTCGCTGACGCCAAAGATCAACGTCTCCGCCTTGTCGATGACCTCGTCGACCTCCTGGCTGTCGTCGTAAGCAAGTTCGGCGATCTGTCCCGCAGCGGAGATCAGACGGCGCAGCAGTGCTGTGCGTTCGACGATGCGTGCATAATGATCGACATACATCGCCGACGGGGTGCCCGAGATCAAATCGGTGATGTAGGCGGGGCCGCCCACTTCCTGCAGGTGGCCCCGGCGTTCCAGCTCGTCGACCACAGTGACAAAATCGAGCGGCTCGCGACGATCATGCAACGCCATCATCGCTTCGTAAAGCCAGGCGTGGCGCTCGCGGTAAAAATCTTCGGCGCGCAGGAAGCTGGCGATCTTGATGATGGCGTCCGGGTCGATCAACAGCGATCCCAACACGGCGCGCTCCGCCTCCAGGTTGGCTGGAATGCCTTTAACCGGAGCTTCGGAGGTTTCCATCATCTGCATTGGTGCATCCATCCCGCTCTCCATAAGAATAACCTGTGCATAACTCTGTGGATTGGGCGCTTTCGACAAAAACGGCGAAGCTGCCAGTTGCGCAGCCTCGCCGTATGGCGGTCCTGTTGTTGATCGACTGTCGGGTCGATAAACGAGCTAATTGCCGAGCAGGCTATCCAGGTCGAGACCCTCCACAAAATCCTTGAACGCGCCCAGGTCTTCGCTTGATGTGTCGCCATATTCGGAACGCCCGCCTTCTTCGGAGAGCGCCATCTCCTCCTCTGGCATCATCCCCGCCTGCTCCATTACTTCCTCAGCCACATAGATTGGCACGCTGACCCGCACAGCCAGTGCAATCGCATCGCTTGGGCGGCTGTCGATTTCGGTAGTCTCGCCGTTATTGTCGAGCACAATGCGTGCGTAGTAAGTGTTGCGTTCCAGACTGTTGATAACAATGTGCAGCACCTCTGCGCCGAGGGTTTCGATCACAGATTTGAGCAGATCGTGCGTGAGCGGTCGCGGGGCTTCCATGCCTTGCAACTGCAATGTAATCGCATCGGCTTCAAAAGGCCCGATCCAGATCGGCAGAAAACGCTCGCTGCCTTCTTCTTTTAACACCACAATCCGGTTTTGTGACAACAAGCTGACACGGATGCTATCGATTGTGACCTCAATCATGGCTCCCCTTCCTGTGGAAACCAATACGCTCGTCCGCCAACACCATGCGCCTGAGCGTGCGCCTCGCTGCGCGACGAACCAGACATCTTCAGCCAAGAGTGGCTTGAGTATATACCACACCAGGCAATGTGGTCAAAGTGATTTTTCGCACGCAATGTTAAAATTTGGCGCGCAGGTCTCAATCGGCTATACTTTGAATTGTTGTCGGGGAGTAGCGCAGCTTGGTAGCGCGCTTCGTTCGGGTCGAAGAGGTCGGAGGTTCAAATCCTCTCTCCCCGACCACCTGTAAGGAAATGCTTGTCCGGTTGGGCAAGCGTTTTTTTATTTGATCCGCCCGCCGTGTAGTAGACTGCACCACATGGGATTGCCATCAACCGCCGACCGACCGACGCCATCCTCCTCATGGATCAGACTTGGTCTACTGGCGATCATTCTGCTCGCTTTTCTGTTGCGCACGTGGGATCTGGATCGGCTGCCGCCAGGTCTTTTCTTTGATGAGGCATACAACGCCATCGACGCCGTGCAGGTGATCGAGGGTGTCGCTCGTCCGATTTTCTTTGCGGGCAATAATGGCCGCGAGCCGATTTTCATTTATCTCCAATCGCTGGCGGTTGCGCTGTTCGGCGCATCTTCCTATTCGCTGCGGATCGTCGCCGCCTTTGCAGGTGTGCTCACCGTGCCGGTGATCGCCGTGTTGACGCAGCGACTGCTAAGTTGGACTACATTTGCGCCATCCTCGAACTTCCATCAACGGCTTGCGCCACTGGCGCAGACGGCGCTGGTCGCTGCGGCGGCGCTCACCGTCTCCTACTGGCATGTAAGTCTCAGCCGTCTCGGTTTCCGGGCAATCTTGTTGCCGCTCTTCAGCGCCTTGATGGCCTATTTCCTGGCGCGCGCATGGCAGGAGAACCGGCGCCGCGACTTCATATTGGCAGGCGTCTGGTTGGGGCTGGCGCAGTACACCTATATTTCCGCCCGCCTGCTGCCGGTGGTGCTCACTGGCTTCGTCGCCTTTGAATTGCTGTTGTCGCTGCGCCGGAGAACGACAAGCGACAAGGACGCGTCCACCGCGACACGCCTCGTCAACGTCGGTTTGATGGCAGGAGTGGCGCTGCTCGTCGCCGCCCCGCTGTTGTGGACATTCTGGCAACAGCCCGAGCTGGTGACCGCGCGCACGGGCGACGTTTCGATCTTCGTCGCCGAGAGCCTGACTGCGCCCGGTGCGCCGATGGAGCGGCTGGCTGGCAATCTCGGTTCGATGGCGGGTGCGTTCTTTGTCAGCGGCGACCTGAACCCCCGCCACAACCTGCCCAATCGCCCGATCAATGACGCAGTGCTGGCAGTGTTGTTTGCGGCGGGCGTCGTTGCTGCGCTGGCATCGCTGCAACGTCCGGCGCTCCATCTGACGCTGCTTTGGTTCGTGGTGATGCTGACCCCCTCGATCTTCAGCCTGGAGTCGCCGCATTGGCTGCGCATGGTCGGCGCACTGCCGCCGCTGGCGATCCTCTACGCGACTGGCGCACAGGCAATTGCTTCGGCATTGGCGCGCTGGGTCAAACCTGCGCATGCGCTGGCGTCGATCCTGGCGGCAGTCATCTTGTTTAGTGGGGCGTCGACGGCGAACAGCTATTTCAACCAATGGGCGCAACTCCCAATGCTGGCAGGCATCTTTGACGCAGATCAATATGAGGCGGCGGAGAGAGTGCGAGCGCTGCTCGCTGAGCAGGATGTACAGCCAATTCTGCTGACGCGGCGACTCTATCGCTCGCCACAGATGCGTTTTCTCAACGGCGAGCTATCCGGCGCAGCGCTGCGTATTGCCGATGCCGATGAATGGCGTGAATTGGCTGCGGGCGCGCATTATCTTGTCGAATATGGCGCCGACATCGCGCAGCCGCTTTTCCTGATCGAACGACAGGCGGACGGTAAGCTCGGTGTGACGCAGTTTTCGCCTTTCGACGCCGACGGCGAGTCGATCATCGCTGCAATCATGGCAGGCGATTCCTTGTTTACGCAACGGTCGGACAAGAACGCCGCCCCTCGCCCTTCGCCTCTTGCTTCTCGGCGCGAAACGCATCTTTTCACCGGCGAGACGCCTGTATTATCGTTGAAGCTGGATCGAATTCAGTATCCGTTGGCGGCGCGCTTTGCAAATGGTGTGGAATTGCTCGGCTACGCGCTGCCGGTCGACGCCGTGTCGTGCGACATGAGCGGCAAGGAGTTGCCGTTGACGCTCTATCTACGCCGCACAGATGTTGGCGCAGGCGACGATGCCGAGGCGTTGCTTTTTGCCCATCTCATGTTGCCAGAAGTGCAGCTTCAGGACAACGGGCTGCTGGGCAACGGCTATCCGCTGACCCTGTGGAGCGACGACGACATCGTCGATGACCGTCGCAGCTTCGACTTGCCGGAAACGCTGACGCCGGGCAAGGCCTTTTTCGAGGCCGGACTGTTCTGGCTTGCGACGGACGGCGGCATCCGACGCGCAGGCATCGTCGACGGCGAGGGCAAGATTGGCGGCGATCAGGTTGTCTTTGGTCCGATCGAGATTTGCGACGGTGTGGCGGATGTCTCCTTCGATGGGCTGACAACGGTTGGCGCCGACTTCGAGGGGCGCATTGCACTCGATGGCGTCTGGGTTCAGCAGTCGCAGGAAGAGCCGACAGCGTTGCAGGTCGAGCTGGGCTGGCGCGCCATCGACCGCTCGCCGACAGCTTACACGGCGTTTGTTCATTTGCTCGACGATAAAGATAACATTGTGGCGCAGCATGACTTCCCGGTAGGGGGTGAATACAACCCGACCAACCTGTGGGTTCCCGGTGAGAAGGTGCGTTCGACCGCTATGCTGGCCTTGCCGCCAGATTACGACCCGACGCGTCACCGGCTGCGCATCGGATTGTACGAACCGGTGAGCGGACGACAGCTTGCGGTCACGATGCCTGGGCAGACAGGCGCATCGACCTATATCCTGATGGATGTGATCGAGTGAAGATGACGTCGGAGCCGCTGCTGCAACAACCCGCCGCGAACCCCAAACGCTGGACGCGCCTGACGATAATCGGTCTGCTGGCTGCGGCGTTTTTGCTGCTGACGTTGCCAGCGTTATGGCCCTTTGTGCAATTGGGGTTGACTCTCTCCGCCGACGGGATGCTGCACGTTCTGCGCACGGCGTTGCTGGCGCTCCATCAACAGGAAGGCGTTTTCTACCCGCGCTGGATGCCCGACCTGGTGCTCGGCTACGGCTATCCGCTGCTCTCCTTTTACGGGCCGGCAACTTATTATCTGGCGAGTTTTTTTGTGGCGCTGGGAGCGGACCCGGCGCTGGCGTTGCTGTTGACCTTTGCGGTGCTGCTGCTGCTGGCTGGCACAGGCGCGTATCTGCTCGTCTACGATCTGGCTGGCGAGGCGGAAGGCTGGCAACGGCATACGGCGGCGATGGTCGGCGCGGTCGCCTATCTTTATGCGCCTTATCTGCTGATCAATGTCTATGCACGCGGGGCGGTGGCTGAAGTCGGCGCGCAGATGCTGCTGCCGTGGATGCTGTTGTTTCTGCGCCGCATCTTCTATGCTGCCGACCCGACGTCGGCTGCGCTTGGTTTTGCGCTGAGCACGGCGTTGCTGGCGGTGACACACAATATATCGCTGATCTTCATGCCGCCGGTAGTCGTGTTTTACGGCCTGGCTGTGATCTGGCAGGCGCGGGCGCTGTCCTGGCCCTTGCGAAATCGGATCGGCGTGGCGATGCTTGCCGGCGCTGCGGCGTTGGGCGTGAGTGCGTTTTTTTGGCTGCCATTGCTGTTGGAACGCGGCCATCTCGCCGCCACCGCGTTTGCGATTGCCGCACGCTACGTCGGAGAGAACACCTGGACGTGGTCGAATTTTCTTGACTTCTCCTTTCCATTCGAGTATTCGACGGCAATCCCATTTCAACTCGGGGTCGTGCAGGTGCTTCTGGCGGTAATCGGCTTTATGATGTTGCTGCGGCGCACAGCGGAGTGGTGGGCGCTGCTGGTGATTGCGCTGGCGGCTTCGCTGATGATCTCGGCGTGGGCGCTGCCACTTTGGCTGAACAGCGATGTGCTGCTGATCGCACAATTTCCGTGGCGATTGCTGGCGGTGGTGAGCCTGCCGCTGGCGATCTTACCGGCCGGCGTCGTGCTGCGCGTCCAACCGCGATGGGCGACGCTGGCTGTCTCCCTGGCGCTGATCGGCGTCATCATCGCAAGCCAACGCCCGACCGCAACGGCCTTCACCCCGTTGCTCAATCAGTCAGTAGCGATCGGGCGAGCGGCGGCGGCGCAGTTCGAGTTTCAGACTAACGCCTATGGCGCCAGCTCGTCGAGTGAGTTCTTGCCGCGCTGGGCGGGATCAGACCTCTTTGGCGACGCCGACGTAAACGCCGATCTTACATTGCGTCCCGACATCCGTCTTGAAATGGCGTCGCCGATTGTGCTGGAGGCAGTCATCACTGCGACTGCCCCCATCGACCTCAATCTTACAAATTTTTACTTTCCAGGCTGGTCAGCGACCATCGACGACAAGCCCGTCGCACTAAGCCCCGACCCCAGGCGCGGGATGCAGACGATCACTGCGCCGACTGGCGTTCACCGCATCGTGATCAGCGGAACCGGGACGCGGCTCCAGCAAGTGATGACATGGATCAGCCTGGTTACGCTGGCGGCGCTGGCGGTTGGCGTCTGGCGGAAGGGTGAGCGGCGGCGCTGGCTGGCGACTATCCCTGCGCTCTGTCTGTTGGTTGGTTTATTCGCCACGCTGCAACCGCCGTCACGACCGGTTGAATGGCGTTCGATGAATGTTCCTGTCAACGACGCGCTGGAGCTGCTCGGCTATCGACACACGATTGAGGAAGGGCGATTGTTACATCTCTTCCCGACCTGGTTCGTCCATGCACCGACGACGGGCAGCCTGCACTGGCAACTTGTCGCCCCCGATGGCCGCGTGGTGACAGAAGTGAGCGGCGACGGCTTTTTCAACACGCTGCGGCTGGCAAGCATTCCGGCGACGACGCTCTTTGACGACGCCTACCAGCTTGCGCTGCCGCCCGATCTGGTTGGAGGCGAGTATGCGCTGCGCGTTGGCGTCTCCGCAGCAGGCGAGACGCCGACTTTCGTCACGGCGGGAACGCTCAGGCTGCCGAACATCCCTGCAGTGAGCGCACCGGCGATGCATCCGCTCGATTTACGCTTTGGCGCGTCCGTGCTGTTAGATGGCTGGAATGTGCGCGTCGATGGCCGCACAGCGCCCGATGCAGCAGCGATGCTTACGCTGCATCCTGGTCAGACGATCGAATATACACTTTTCTGGCGGGCGGACGGTGCGGTCGATGATAATTATCATGGCTTTGTTCATCTGCTCGACCACACGCAACAGGCAGTGCGCCAGCACGACAAGACCGCCGGTTCGCTGTTGGCGCCGCCGCGGCTGTGGAACGCCTTCTATGCGCAGCCGGACACCTATCGCATCGTGATCGACGACGCCATGCCGGGCGGGATCTATCGTCCGACGGTTGGGTTGTATCGATTTTCAGGCGACGGGCAGCGTCTACCCATCACCGATGCAGACGGCCAACCACTCGGCACGGAAATTGCGCTGCCGGCAATCAAGGTGCTCGCCCAACCAAATGCAACGCCAGCGCAGCCGGTCAATGTTCGTCTCGGCGATTGGGGCGAATTGCAAGGATTCTCTTTGTCACCAGATGCGACGAGTGTAGCGCCCGGCGATGTCGTGACCCTGACGCTCATCTACAAAGCAAACGCGTCCGCTCCGGTCGACTACACGCGCTTTATCCACGTACACAGCCCGGCGCATGGCATGGCCGCACAACAGGATGCGCCCCCACTCAACGGCGGCAACCCGACGACAACCTGGCAGCCCGGCGAGCAGATCGTCGAGAGCGTGACACTGCAAATTGCGCCCGACGCCCAACCAGGCGAGTACACATTCTGGTTTGGCATGTACGACCCGGCGAGCGGAGAGCGAGCACCGCTATACGACAATTCAGGCCAACCGCTGCCCGACAATCAATTTGCATTAAGCTTTGCAGGCGCGCCATTCACGATCATGGAGTAGCTGTCGATATCAATCTATACAACAGACAATCCCACATGAAACAACCATTCTTGCGCAGCGCCTTACATATACGGATTTCGTTGATCCTTCTGTTGGCTGTGCTGGCGCATTTTTTGTTGTTCGTCGATAACCAGCCAGTGCTGCAAAGCAGCGCAGCGGTCGTCTTGATGACTATTGCGCCCGGTCTGCTGTTGGCTGCATTAATTCTGGGACGCGACGGGAAGCATATTCCACTGGGCGAGTGGCTAAGCTATGGGGCAGGCATTGGGTTTGGCATTGGCGCCGGGGTGGTGTTCATGTTGGGAATGCTGCCCGGAGCGCCTACGCAGGGGTTGCTGCTCGCCGCTTTTGATGCGATCATCCTTGTGTTGTCCGTTCTATTATGGGTGAAAGCATCACACCCCAAAGATCATACACGGCCGCATACGGATACAAGATCTTCTTGGCTGTTCGTGATTGCGGTCAGTCTCACCTTACTTCTGGCGATGGGGTTGCGGCTGATTAATCTCGGCTACAGTCAGCTTCAAGGGGACGAAGCCACGCCGATTGTACGCGCATCAGCCTTTGTCCAGGACGGCGAGGAAGTCGTCTTTCTTCAGCCGCGCGGACCGCTCGACACCTTGATCCCAGCCGGAGTGATGGTGTTGGTCGGTGTACGATCTGAGCTGGCGCTGCGTCTTCCCTTTGCGCTGGCGAGCATTCTGGCGGTGGGCGCCGTGATCAGCCTGGGCGTTTTGCTTGGAGGCAGGCTCGTAGGCGTAGTTTCTGGTTTGATGCTGGCGCTGGATGGTTTTGCGATCGGATTTGGCCGCGTCATGCACTATGAGAGCGTGATTCTGTTGACCACAATTGCGTGCATCATAGCGCTGCACCGAATCTGGATGTTTCAGCGCGCGTCAACGCCATTCAATGAGAGGTTGGCGCGGCGCTACGTTTGGAGCGCTGCGCTATTAGCGGCGACAGCGATGTTGGCGCACTACGACGGCGCTATTGTTCTGATTGTGGGCGGTTATCTGATCTTCGAGTGGTGGCGTGCGGGTATGAGTGCGCGTCAGCTTGGTCGGATCATTCTGGCGCCGGGCGCTTTTGCGCTTGGCGTCGTCACCGCGTTCTATATGGCATTTGTGTTGCATCCCAATTTCGGCGAGACGTTGGAGCGGTACTCGGAATCCTTGATCGACGATGGTGGATTTCTGGTCAACAATCTACTTGTCTATGTCGAACTCGCAGGGTTTTACTATGGCGCAGTGCAGTTCTACTTTCTGGCGTTGATCGTATGGATGGCAGCGTGTCTTCCTTTCTGGCGGCAGCGTCACCGATGGTGGGGCGCCATGTTGGTGGGGATGGGGCTTGCCTTACCTGTCATCTTGATTTCGGCATCCAGTTTCGCTATTCCGTTTGATAGTACGGCGGTCTGGACTTTTGTGATGGGAATTGGGCTTGTTTTGACGCCATCCATACCTGTGCAGAATCGCCTATTATGGATTTGGTTTGGCGCGCCTTTTTTTGCTGCGCTGTTTTTGACAGCGCAGCCTGGCCTGCATTTTTACTTGTTTTCGCCGCCACTGGCGCTGCTGGTCGGAGCGACAATCGCTGATCTGCACCAGCGATCTAGTGGTTTACGCTCGCCCAATCGCGCACAGTGGTCTCTGATTGCTGCGCTGCTTGTCTTGACTGCAATCAACACCGTCCATCTTTATCGGCTTTTTATCAGCCCAGCAGAGCACGCCATGCAAACGAAAACAGAGCAAAGCGCACCCTGGCTCTGGCCCACTGCGATGCTGAACAGTCCGATCCTCTATTATGGGATGCCCTACGACGGCGGCTGGCGCACGATCGAGGCGCTTTACGCCAACGGTGTGCTACAAGGCAGCTATCTCTCCAACATCGATCGTTGGATCACCGATTGGTATACACACGGCGCTGAGTTCTGCCGTCAACAGCCCGACTACGTGATCGTCGATCGCTTCTCGCAGCCTGAGTCTGCGCAGCGTATCGAGGCAAAGATGAGCGAAGATTACTCGCTTCACGCCATTGTCACAGCAAACGATGAAGCGCGACTGCTGATCTACAGTCGCAGTGCGGCAGCCGCACCCAGGGTTTTCGATGTAGAAGACGCTGACCTATCTCCGTCAAATACAGATCGCCCGACAATCCCGATCACGCCCTGGTCTGGGACAGCGCCGATGGAGCCGCTCGCCGTTCGATTTGGCGATGATCTGGCGTTGACTGGTGTAAGGGTTGATCTCTCACCATCAGGCGTCGCTGATGCAGCCAGCGTGTTGCATGGCGGCGAGCACTTAAGCATTTCGCTCGGTTGGCGGCTTCTACAAGAAACTCAGCGCGAATACACCGTGTTTCTGCAGCTGATCGACGCCAACGCCGTCAAAGCCGGCCAACGCGACGTCATGCCAGCGTGCAACGCCGGTGAAACAACAGAATGGCGCGCAGATAAGGAAATCATCGGTTTTTATCGTTTGGCGGTGGATTCTGATCCACCGCCGGGTGTCTACTCGTTAATCGTGGGCATTTACGATGCAGTCAACCAGGAACGATTGAATGTCTACAACAAAGACGGTGTTCTGTTGGGCGATGCTGTGAAGCTGCGCGATATCCGCATCGAGTGAATAGACTTGACCTTCTATCTGGACATCGGTCGAACCAATGCTGTTTTATCATCCGGCTATTCCTCTACTGTCAACGTGAGCAGAGGAACCTGGTTGTCCGCAAGAGCCGCACCGTCGCCATCGACCAACGACACACGCTCGCCGCTGACCGGATCGTACATGCCGGTCTTCAACGTATACACACCGGGCGCCGCCGCAGTATCCACCGTCAGCGTCACCTGCTCAACGATGATTTCGCCGGAGCGCCACGTCGTCGTGGGGTTCCCGCCCTGCTGTGGCGGCTGATCGACTTGTGCGGCCATGCCAGATTCCGACGAGTAAAGCTGGAAGAACTGTGTGTACGCCCGGTCTGCCGGTCGAAGGCCGCGATAAAAAAGCGTCACCGTGAGCGTCGAGCCGGGTTGAAACGTAGCCACATCAGGCGTCAAGGTGTAGCCGAACAATTTCCCAAAGTCGCCATAGGCGACGCTCAGTGCGTGCTGCGGCGCCACCTTCTGTTCGGCGACAATTTTGATCGGCGCCAGGTCGATTGCGTCATCTTCGACATCGCCGATCGTCAACAAAAAGCGGTCGAGGTCGTCGTAATCATAGAAACCGACGCGCGGATAGTGCAACCCACTGGCGGCGTCTTGTGGGATGCGCAAAAGATAAGTGTCCGATTCGGCGTACGCTTGATCCCAGAAACGTGGTCGGGCGATTTCCTGACCGGGAATCTTGTCGAGCGCCGTCAGCGTCCGCCGATCGTGGCTGACCAGATGTAGAAAGCTGTGATAATCTTCGGACAATGCGCTCTGCGCTCGCCAGTAGAGACGGATCGTCACCAGATCGCCGGGCTGGGCATAGGGCGGATCGCCGCCTGTCAGATCGTGATCCACGCCGTTGATCGCCAGCGTGTACCCCGCCAGCGCCACCTGCTCGCGGCTCTGCGGGTCGGTGAAGACGATCTCCACCGGATGCGGCGCCGGGAGTGAAGGCGCTGATACGACGCCGACCGGTAGCCACTCCGTTTTGTCGATCTTGGCGTCGATGCGCAGCTCGAGCCGATAGTTCTTCGCAGGCGCGCCAACCGGCCACGGCAGACGATAGCCGTCGCGGATCACAGCGCCGGGCTGCCAGCGCGCCACCGGTTGTGTGTTGTGGTATGGCTCGCTGCTGAGCTGACTTACCACCACATCATGCTCATCGACCAGCCGCCAGGCGATGCTCATTCGCTCGAAATCTCCCTGGTAATACCAAAATGGCGTAATCAACAGGCTGCGCCCGTTGGCGGAGCTCTCTGTCTGATAGCCGAGCAACGTCAGCCCTGGAAGCACTTCGGAGTGAACAACGTTCAATGGCTCGGTGCGGTTTTGCAGCGGCGACTTAAGCGCCAACCCCACCAGCAGCGCAGTCGCAAATAGAGCCACAGCCGTGGACCATCGCCGCCAGAGAAGCAACACAACGCCGAACACCAGTAACGCGACAATCGACAGCCATTCTGCAGCGTTTTCCACCCATGAATCCGCCCAGCGTATCTCCACCGTATGTGCGCCAGCCGGAAGGTCGACCGTGACCAATCCCTGCTGCGTCGACGGGTGGACGGCGAGCGACGTAGCCTGGTTCAAGGTCGCCTGCCAGCCAGGAAAGTAGAACTGGTTGAGATGCAGGGCTGACGGACTGTCGCTATCCACCGAGAGCCTCAGCCCGGTTGGCATGACCGCCTGCAATGATACTTCTCTTGGAGCAGCGACATCGCTGTCTCTTTCACTCGAAGGTGCGTCGAACTGCTCGGCCCAGCGCGGCAGAAATTCTCGATGCCAGCCTGCGCCCCATGCACCGTAGCCGGCTTCATAGCGAGCGATTGTCGCAGGGTCAATGGCAATATCGGCGTACATCGACGTGTCATAGGTGGCGATCACCGGTCGCCCGCCGGCAATGGCAAGCACAATGACTCCCACAGCCAGTGCAGCCTGCCAAATCTCCCGACGGGCGCTCGTGACGAAGCCGCCGGTCACGAGCGCAGTGGAGAGGCTGACGATCATCAACAGCCGCCACGGAAACTGGACGATCCCCAGCAGTTCCACATTGCGCCAGAGCGGCAGAATGATGGGCGTCACACCCACCAATGCAATTGCACCGAGCGCCACCCAAAACCACCATAGCGCCGATCTCAGCCGCGTCAACGTCAGCCCGGCGAGCGCCAGGATGACCTGCGCCAACCCTAAGCGAAAGGGAATCGAGCTGACCGGGTAGTCGTAGGGAAAGTTTGGCTCTAAAAAGTTGGTGAGCGACCAGACATGTTCGTCAATATAAGGCGCATTGAAAGCCAGGTCGGAGAGCAACCCACGTTCGGCGATCAACGGCAGCCAGAAAAAAGCAGTTATGGCGGCGGCGACCAGCGACCAGCCAATGAAGTGACGCACCCGTTTGACTTGTTCGGTGCGCTCAAGCGGCGCGATCATCAGGAGCGCCATCAGATACGGTCCTAGAAAGAAGGGCAGCAACAACAGCGTAATGTTGTGCCCAAGTGCAACCACGCCAAGCAGCGCCGCAGCTCCCACTGTGTAGCGGGTGGGGGTGGATGTTGTAAAGATGCGCGCCACGCACCAGAAAAGCCAGGGCAGCAGCGCCTGCGCCAGCAGTTCAGCCAACGCGCCGCGCACATACAGGTTGACCAGCAGATAGGGTGTGTAGATGTAGGCGATAGCCGCAGCTACACCGGCCCAGCGCCCCTGCTCCTCAGCGAATGCGTAGAGATCGGATGCCAGAAAATACATCCCCCAACCAGCCCACACAACCAACATGCCCATCATGATCGTAAGCGAATACGCCAGCGGCGCGCCGCTGAGATGCAGCACTTCGGCGATGATATAGATCATGGGTGCATAGAAGTTGAAGGTTGGATAGCCGTAACCCGTCATCAAGTCGGGCAGCCAGCGAGGAAAGAGATTGCCGGCGCGAATCTGCTCGTCGAGCAGGTGAAGACGGATCAGATGCACCGAGGCATCGT
Organism: Chloroflexota bacterium; assembly: GCA_016861025.1. GTDB lineage: Bacteria > Chloroflexota > Anaerolineae > Caldilineales > Caldilineaceae > Caldilinea. The sequence goes on along the minus strand of BOKO01000011.1, from coordinate 31,602 downwards.
GGGTTTTGGGGAAGCCTTCGGTGAGCAGGGGATAGAGCGCAGGCAAGCTGAACGCTGCAACAATGCACACGAAAAACAAATGTGTATGGATAACCTTCCGAAGTGGTTTAAATGCATTCATAAAGAGAGCAGGTTTTGGGGATTGCACTGGCGTGGACAGAAAAATATAGACTGATTAAGTGCAACCGAATCAGTGGAGTTTTTGTTTGGGCAATCCATTCCAGTTATTTTACCATGACTTCAAACATAGACCAGTCAGTGCAAATAGAAGGAGAATTGATAGAATCTTGAGCGCCGAGAAATATGTGACGACAGGTCGCATTTTACTATTATTGGTGATTTTATATGCTGCATTTTTTCGTTTTTTTGAAATCGATCGGTTGCCGCCAGGGCTTTTCTACGATGAAGCATTTAATGGCGTCGATGCCCGCAGGGTGATCGAAGGCATCGCACGTCCAGTTTTTTTTCATGGAAACAACGGTCGCGAAGCGCTGTTCATCTATTTGCAGTCTATCGCTGTGTTGTTGCTCGGTTTCAAAGCGTTTGCTTTACGCATCGTTGCAGCTTTTGTTGGTGTTCTGACAATCCCTGCGGTCTTCGTGCTGATTCGAACATTGCTCTCTGAAAAGAGCGCCTCAGCCAACTCTGGCAACCAACATCTGACAGAACAAAAAAACCTGGTGTTATGGACCGCGTTGATTGGCGCTGCATGTATCGCTATCTCTTATTGGCATGTCAGCGTTAGCAGGCTAGGGTTCCGCGCCATCCTGTTGCCCCTTGTAAGCACAATTGCCGTTGTATATTTTTGGCGAGCATGGCGACAACAACGCCGAAATGACTATCTGTGGGCCGGTGTTTGGTTGGGGATGGCGTTCTATACATATACATCAGCCCGATTATTGCCTTTTGTTCTATTTGGGTTTATTGCAGTCGAGTTTCTTATTGTTTTCATCAAACAACGGCGGCGCACCTGGCGTGATCGCTTGACCCCATTGCGACAACAGATTGGCGGATTGACTCTGACCTTCGGCGTCATGTTGCTGATCGCCGCGCCCTTTTTCTATGAAGTGATTCAACATCCTTATCTGGTTAATGCACGCACTCAAGACGTCTCAATTTTTACAGTTCCGGAACGCTATTTCCCAGGCGCCCCTCTAGAAAGATTGACGCATAACATCGGTTTGGTTATCAGAAGTTTTTATGATGTGGGCGACATTAACCCGCGACACAATCTTCCAGGGCGCCCTGTTAATGATGTGTTCATGGCAATTCTCTTTACACTCGGAAGCGTTATGATGGTTTTCCGAATCCAGCAGGCGCAGATGAGACTGATAATGATCTGGCTTGGTGTGATGATTCTACCAACCGTGCTTAGCGTAGAGGCGCCTCATTCGCTTCGAGCACTGGGAATATTGTCGCCGATTGCGGTGCTGTATGGATTAGGGGGAGACGCTCTAATCAAGGTGTTGAACCGGCGCATCTCGTTGGGACAAAGTGGGATGCTCATGGTGTTCACAGTTTTGTTGGTCAGCGGGTCGATCACATTTCATGATTATTTCAATCGGTGGGCGCAGTTGCCGGGGTTGGGGTATGCATTCGATTTACAACAGCAGCTTGCCGCGGAAGAGACCGCCCGCATCCTGGAGCAAACGCCAGAGACGCCTTTAGTCATCTCTCGACAGCTGTATCTCACACCACAGATGCGATTTGCGATTGGTGCAGCTACACCCGATGACCTTCGCAACGACGTCATTCCGGCTGCACTGCTTGAAAATGGAAAATTCTTATTTGAAGAATTTCCCGACGATCCAAATCAGGCTGTGATATTGCTATGGATGATGAATGGCGAACGCACTGCGACCTGGCTAGACCCACGACTTCCCGATAGCGAAAGGTTTGTGATGGACGCATTGCGCAAACGTGCGACGCCAACTTTGGTGCAGTCGCCAATACAACAAGAAGCGTGGCCAAGGATTGTAACCGGCGTCTTTGAACCAACCAATCTTGCTGTGAAGACCCTGGATAATCCGATGAATGTCAACTTCGCAAATGGTTTGAGTCTGGTGGGCTATGAGATCCGCCCGAACCGCATCGACCCTGGCGATGCGGTTCCCTACTTTTTTCTGACTCTTTATTGGCGCGATTTGTCAGGCGCTGGTCGTTCACCAGGGGAACAATTTGATCTATTCACCCATCTGCGTTTTGGCAACGGCCAATCGGAAGACAACATGTATTTTGGCAGCGGATATGGCATTTCTTTGTGGCAACCAGGAGAACTCGTCGACACGCGTCGTTTGCTGCATGTGCCAGATGATGCAGAGAGTGGAAGGGGATATATCGAGGTGGGGTTATACGATCCAAGCCCAACCGGCGACGGCGCCCGCGTCCCTATTATCGATGGCAACGGTCAAATCGCAGGGACAAGTGTTCGCTTCGGTGGAGTCATGATCGGTCAGCCTCCGCCGCAAGCAGACACAACTGACTTGGCACCACTGGAAACAACGTTTGATCATCGCATCGAGTTGGTCGGTTGGAACCTGAAACGTGTAGAAGGCCCCGGCAATGCATTGGAGATCGACCTGGCATGGCGCGCGCTGGGTCGTCCCATTGCCGACTACACCGCATTTGTCCACCTGGTGGATAAAAATAGCGACATCGTGACCCAGTTTGATCAGCCGCCAGGAGGGACAGATGCTCCGACCAGTCTTTGGGTTCCAGACGAGGTGGTCAGAGCGACCTTTCCTCTTTCGCTACCCATCGATGTTTCGATAGAGGAACTGCGGATACGGACCGGATTGTATGAACCGATCGGTGGGCGTCAGGCGACAATAACAGAGTGTAAAATATCGGACGATATATGTAGAGACTCGTATCTTTTACTGCCAACAATTGAACAAACTGGATTGTAGATTTCGCCAGATTTTTTTACGAGATGCGCAAAAGTTACGCTGCTTAATACTGGAAAGACGCCGCTACAATTTATGCACGAACGATACAACGGTGCGAATCGCTGGAATCATCGCGATCTGCTTGCAATCACACTTCTCGGCTTAGGTGTATTTTGGGCAATGCATCGCTTTTGGCAGCCAGGCATCGCCAGCGACGCCGATATGTTGATGGCAATTTATCGTATTTTTGATCTTCATGATGCGTGGCAGCGTGGGGTGTTTTACCCACGGATTTCTCCAAATCTCAATTTCGGATATGGAGCGCCGTTATTCCAGTATTACCCGCCGCTCGCCAGCTATGTCGCCATGCTTTTTGTGGCTCCAGGCATTGGCTACGTTGAGGCGGCAAAAGCCACTTTTATGCTGGCAACCGTCGTCGCCACTCTGGGTGTATATAGTTATGGACGCTGGCTCTTCAACAATCAAATTGCAGCTTGGCTCTCTGCAGTTACATTCTTATTCAGCCCCTATTTTCTATTGAATGTCTATGAGCGCGGCGCTCTGTCAGAAACCATCGGCCTGGCATTGCTCCCATGGATGTTCTTGTTTCTCCACAAATTGCTCTATCAGTCGAGCATAGCCATATTTTTTGGCGCTTCGGTGACCGTTTCGCTCTCTATATTGGCGCACAACGTCACCGCATTGTTTGTGGTGCCAGCCGCAGGTCTTTTCATAATTCTGATAGCAATTTTTGAACAGCAACCTAGACGAATGTTGTTGCCCATCATGGCAATTGTCACGGGACTGGGATTATCGGCGTTTTACTGGCTGCCCGCCATCGGCGAATTAGGATACAGCCGAGCCACAGACTTCATGATCGGGGATGTCGGCGCCAGTACGGTTTCTCAACATCTTGTAGAGCCAGCAACACTGCTTCAGTGGAGCCTGGTTACTGAATATGCGGGTCCGGCGCGCTTTCGCTTTAGCGGCTTACAAGCGCTAATTGCGACAATCGGCGTCATTGCGCTCAGTTTTCAGACCAAGTTGATACGCCGGGCTATCATCGCATTGTGGTTGTTGGCCGCTATATTAGTCATCATCCTTTTGCTTCAGTTGGGGTGGTTCCGCTTTTTTTGGGACGGTCTGCCGTTGATTCGGTTCATTCAGTTTTCATGGCGGCTGTTTGGTCTTGCGTCATTTGCAGCTTCTATCTTGATAGGATCACTGGTGTGTTTATCTTTTGGTTCATTGTGGTGGCCGCGCCTCCTGGCTGTGACAGTTTCCCTATCCTTAATCGTGAGTTCAACAACACGTTTGTCTCCGGATATGCTGCCTGGATGGTATCAAATTGACAGCTCTCAAATTTCTAAACTCGAAATGTTTGAGAGAGGCAAGAATGGTTATGCACTTTTCACGGATTACACGCCCTCGTCTCTGCAACTGCCTGCAGAAGAACTGTCATTGCCCCGTTCTGCATCTGAATCTAGTTTGCCATCGGTTCAGCCGCCACAACTCTCGATTCGTCAATTACGTCCAGACTACTTTGAACTTATTTCGGAATCATCTTCAGCATATCCCCTTCGAATCCACCGAACCTATTTTCCTGGCTGGCAAGCACTGGTGGATGGTCAAGAAGTTGAGACATTTCCTAGCGGAGCACCCGCGGTGGTCACCGCTATCATCCCAGCGGGACAACATCAAGTTATCTTTGAATTTGGCGACACATTGCTGCGACTTGTTGCCGTGAGCATCAGTATGGTTGCTGTTTTGGGCATGATTGTTGTTATCTCTATTCACTTATTCAGACAACGACGGTTGGCGCTGCTCGCAGTTTTTGTTTTAGCTATCGGAATCATCGGAGGAAGTCCCCTAATCATTGCGAATTGGGGAGAGATGGGTGTCCGGAAACAACAAATATCTTTTGGCGACCAGATCTATTTATTGGGATATCGACCTTCCGATTCCTCTTTCATTCGACCCGGTGAGACAATTACATTGGAATTATTCTGGTGGGTTCCTGAAACACCCCCTGCTGACTACACAGTCTTCCTTCACTTGACTCAGGCAGATGATGATTCAGTAAAAATTGCACAAATCGATAAACAGCCTATGATGGGATATTCTGCGATGACGCGCTGGGAATCTAGCGAAATTGTGGACGATTTTTACACAATTCAGGCGCCTCTCGATGCACCACCCGGCGAATATGCGCTTCTTTTGGGCGCATACAATCCCAACACATTGCAGAACTTACCTCTAAAAGGAACCGGTGACATTCTTCCCGGAGACAGGCTGCGCGTCATGCAATTTCGTATAGAGTAAAGTTTCTTGCCGATCAGCAATACATAATGTCCATCTATTAACCATCCTCTATGTGTCCCGAAGATCTTCACAAGCAAGGATGCATTACATGAACACGCGTAACATAGCACTAATAATTGTTGTTTTGCTAGTGTCAGCTTTTGTGTTTTCTTTTGAGTGGAGAGCCAATTGGGAGAAAGGTGTGTTTCGTAGTGGCATGGTCGATGACAAGACGGAGTCTCTCAGTTTTGCATCTTCAGATGAGAGTTTTTATGTGACCTCATCTGATATAGAAATCGAAATTCGGTCATCAGCCCAATTGACAGAGAGCTTGCTGCATTTGCCGCTCGTAATAGCACCGGGATATACATATTTGCCTGTAGTGCTCAACCCAGAAATCACTCCCACACCCACCCCTGGACCACCGACGCCTCCTCCAAGTCCGGATGTAAGTGAAGAAATCCTGATTCCTGCGGGTGAATTTTTGATGGGATGCGATGGAAGTAATCCCGACCGAAGATGTCGTCCAAGCAATCAATATCTTCATCTTGTCTATTTAGACGCCTACTTTATCGACAAAAATGAAGTCACCAATGCCCGCTACCAGGCGTGTGTAGAGGCTGGGGGATGCACACAACCGTCTCAACGCAATTCTGCAACACGCGGTCAGTATTATGGAAATCCGGCTTATGCGAATTATCCGGTTGTTTGGGTCACTTGGCATCAAGCAGCAACATTCTGCACCTGGGCCGGCAAGAGACTCCCAACCGAAGCCGAATGGGAAAAGGCGGCACGCGGAAGCGAGGATTCACGATGGTATCCATGGGGTGATGAAACACCAGACGCAACTCTGTTGAACTTCGACGGCATTATTGGTGATACGACGCCCGTTGGAAGCTATCCCAAGGGTGCGAGCGTCTATGGAGTCATGGATATGGCTGGCAACACATGGGAATGGGTCAACGACTGGTTTGGGTTTGACTATTATCTTGTATCTCCATACGAAAACCCGCCAGGGCCAAGCTCAGGCGAGTATCGAGTGCGCCGTGGCGGCTCCTGGAATGTGAATCACTACCGTGTTCGGAGCGATTACCGCAGCATCAATATTCCTGGGAGAGGGGAGAATTTCGGCGGTTTTCGCTGTGTCCGATCGGTTGAAAATTAGCTCGACATCTCAAGAAGGCGTCACCTGAATCTCACCTATCATGACATGCACAGAGTCATCTGCAATGGACGACGAAGCAGGGATGTTCGTTAGCGTTTCAGCGTCATACAATACAACAATCAGTTGATAACTCCCCGCCTGAGTTGCAGGCGGCGCGAACAACCCAAAGCGCATTGTCTTGTCAAGTGAGCGATCCTGGCTGGCAACCACAGTGTTGTCGGATGCAACCAGGCGTAGAGAAAGTTTGTAACCAGCATCGACGATCGTGCTCATCTCAATCTCTACAGGGAGCACCTCTCCGGCCTGGATTGAAGGCAATGTTCGCAGAGATGTCAATGCTGTTGCATTCTCCCATTGCGGCGTTGTCGTGGCAAGGTCAGGCAATGAGTGTGCGAATCCGTACACCACAACCCAGGCGTCATCATTCCCGGCGTCATCTCCCCGATAGGCATGCTGATCAAGCCACGTCTCCAATTGCAGAGAAGCCTGATCGAAGACGACAAATGCTGTTCCTTCCGGTTGCGGGAATTGATCCTCAAGATTGCCATTCGTTGGATCGAGCACCCTTACCGGGGATTGCACCGGGTCATGGATGCCAACCCAAACGGCGACATCGGGCGTGCTGTAAATCAAGGGAGTTCCAGGGCGCCATCTGGCTTGTATCCATTTTGCCAGTTCATGAGTGTCAGCCAGACGAATTGGCAGGTCGTGTGGCAACCCCGGCCCCTTTGCGCGTCGAAACAGATAAAGCGTCTCGCGGTCAGGCATCGGGAATGTTTGTTCCAGATCATAAAGGGCGTCGAACAATGGGTCGCCGGCAAGAATGCGTTCGATCAAAGCCTGACCTGACCGGTCGACATCGCGATTATCACCGTTTTTGAGCAACACCCACGGCGCCGAGAGGAGATCGTACCATCCCATGGACCTGTCTTCGGTTACATCGACGATCTGGATATCTAGATTCTTTTCGGTGTTCAGATACTTGAACACGCCTCGATGCATACCTTCTATATTCACAAGCACGCCAAGCCGACGCGGAGTCTCAGGATGCTGATCAACGATCTCTAGCACTTTCGGTGCAATCCAATACTCTGGCGCCGTGTCGCCGCTTGCCGGTTGAATGGTGTATGCACGCGTCGCCCACAGGCTCTGCGTAGACTGATAAAATCCAAAAAGAGAGCCTGTAGTAAAGAGAAGAAGTTGAACCCCTAAAATAATGAGCCAGGCAGCGCCTAACAAACGACGGATGGGCGGTCGATATTCAAACAGGCCGATCGTCGCCACAATCGCAAGAGATGGAAGGATTGGCACGAGATTGCGGGGATTCTGCTGCAAAATCAAAGACAGGACAACAAACGTGGAAATGATGCTCAGCCACAGCAACTGTGCATGACGATTCAACGACCTTCGCCGCCCCCAGGCATTCACCCATGACCAAAGCGCCGCAGGTGCAATCAGCCAGAACGCGAGTGATCCAAAATGAGCGAAGTAAAGATGGCGAAAATTGCGCGTGTAGTTATGAGGATTCAAAACGCCTGCAGTGGGGGTGCTGCGCACCTGATCTTCGATGAATAACTTTGCGCCGACGTCAATATGCGGCAGATACCACAAAGACGCAATCGCAAGCCCTGCAAACAGAGCTGTGAACAGATTGTTCATTGGGGTTGAACGGGAAGTTGCACTGTAAAATAGCGGCGCCAATATGAGAATCCAACCAGGCCAGAGATAAACGCCAAGCCAAAAGTGTTCAGCCAGCGCGCGATTCGGCCAAAACCATACTGTCGCCAGCGCCACCGATAGGGTAATCGCAAGCAACATCCGTCGAAAATCGATCTGCATTCCTCTTAACTGCGCAAATTCATTCCGCATCCGCCACAGCATCCACAAAACCGGCAACCATAAATAGATGGGGGTTGTCCATTTCACTAACAGACCAATCCCCAGACTGGCTCCCCAAACGAACGACCAAACACGATGGTTGAACTGGTTGGATCGATAAAGCGCAAGCAGGTTCGTTGTCACCGCTGCCGTGAGAAACATTTCAGTGTAAAAAAGTCGAGCCATTGCCGCCATCATCGGCATCAGGCTAACCATAGCTGCTGCAAACAACCCAACAGTGCGCCCTGCAATCGTGGCGCCAAGATGGTAAGTCAATATGACAACACCCGCCGACAACACAACGTTGAGATATTGAGCGCTATCCATGTTGAAGCCGAACAAATGCAAGAATGGTTGCGCCGCAATATAGAGGGCGGGTGTACGATAATCTGGAAATGTAAACGCTTGAAACAGGGATTGTGGAGTCAAGCCTGTCAGAATCTCTCGATAATTGAGAGTGGTTGTCAGATAGTTGCTGGCGTCACGACCGATTAACACCACATTTTGGTGAATCCAGTACAAGTTGCCAAGAACGTTTATCGTCACAATCGCAGAAAGGAGCAGAACCACTGCAATTGGATTGATCTGCACCGATGTGGAAAATCTTGGGTGCTGAGTGGATTGGCTAGATTGCATATACGATAGCTACGATATTGCTGACCGACCTCGAATGCTGCGATATGCGCCAGTGCACACCTGCAAAGACAATCAACGCCTCAAAGATCGTCTTGAGTTCTCAAGACCACTCACTATAACATGGTTGTTTGACAATGGGTAAAGAAGCGCGATATGCATCCGCCAAGTTATTAGAATTTTGCTGTGTACGTTAAAATTGTAGACTGTTTATTTACTTGACTGTGTATGCGTAGATGGCGGAGCGATGCACCAACAGATACACCGCCATCCACGTCACGCAAAGTGAGAAGTGCATGCACCACGCATCGATTGTTTTGCTGGGCGTCGGCGGCGTCGGCGGCGCATTGATTCGACAGATTGTCCAGAACCGTGCACACCACGCCGCAGAGTATGATCTGGCGTTGCCGATTCTGGCGGTCTGTGACCGCGACGGCGCCGTCGTGGCGCTGGACGACGCCATCGACGACGCCACACTGCTCGACATCGTCGATTTCAAGACAAACAAGGGGCGGCTTGCCAATTATAGCCAGGGCGGACCACAGCACGACCTGGCAGCCGTGATCGACATTGTCGCGCGGCCACACACCATTATCGTAGATTGCACCGCCACCGAAACGACCGCTCCCGCATTGCTTGCAGCGCTGACGCGCGGCTATCGCGTCGTCCTGGCGAACAAGAAACCACTCACGATTCAGCAGGAGGTCTACGACCGGCTCACCAGAGCCGGCGAAACCGCCGACGGCCACGCGCCGCGCCAGACGACCACCACGCGATGGGAAACAACCTGCGGCGCCGGTCTGCCCGTGATCGCAACGCTCAATCGGCTGATTGCCAGCGGCGATCCAGTTGCGCGCATCGCCGGCGCGTTCAGCGGCACATTGGGCTTTGTGATGACCGGGCTGCAGCAAGGACGCCGATTCAGTGAGGTCGTGCGTGAGGCGCACCGGCTTGGCTTCACCGAGCCAGACCCGCGCGACGATCTCGGCGGCGTCGATGTGGCGCGCAAGGCGCTGATTCTGGCGCGTGGGTTGGGCTGGCGCATCGAGATGGAGCAGGTGTCAATCACTGGACTCCACCCGGCGGAGATGGCCGGACTTTCGGTGGAGGCGTTTCTGGACGCGTTGCCTTCGCTCGATGCGCACTTCCAACGGTTGGTGGATGAGGCGGCGGCGCAGGGCAAGGTGCTGCGCTACGTGGCGACAGTGGCGGATGGCGGCTGCGTCGTCGGGCCACAGGCGGTGGACGTCGCCAGCCCGCTTGGTCAACTGCGCGGCGCCGATAATCTGGTGGAATTTCACACACGCTGGTATCACCCGACGCCGCTCGTCGTGCAAGGGCGCGGGGCTGGCGTCGACGCTACGGCAGCCGGCGTGTTGAGCGATATTGTCGAACTGGCATTGAGCAAATAACCTTTCGAGGAAGAGATAGAACAATGAGCAAGATCAAAGTTGGTGTGTTGGGCGCAACAGGCGCCGTCGGACAACGGTTTGTACAGATGCTGCAAGGTCATCCGTGGTTCGAGATTACGGCGCTGATGGCGTCAGAGCGCAGCGCCGGCAAACGCTACGTCGATGCCTGCCGCTGGAATCTGCGCGGGGATATGCCTGAAGCAGTGCGCGAGATGATCATCGAGGAATGCGAGCCGGGGCCCGATTGTCAGATCGTCTTCAGCGCGCTGCCTTCGGAGACCGCTGGCGAGATCGAAGAAGAGTTCGCCGCAGCCGGCTATGTCGTGTGCAGCAACGCGCGCAATCATCGCTACGACGAAGATGTGCCGCTGCTGATCCCGGAAGTCAACCCGGAGCATCTGGCGCTGATCGATATCCAGAAACGCAACCGCGGCTGGAGCGGCTACATCACAACCAACCCGAATTGCAGCACCACCCACCTCGTCTCGGCGTTGCATCCACTGCATGTGCGTTTTGGCGTCAAAAAAGTCTTCGTCGTCACCATGCAGGCGATCAGCGGCGCCGGCTATCCGGGGGTGAGCAGCATGGACATCCTCGACAATGTCATCCCCTACATCAGCGGCGAGGAAGAAAAGATGGAGCACAAGGAGCCGCAGAAGCTACTGGGCGTCTTCGACGGCGTCGGCGTTCGCTACGCCGACATCGTTGTCAGCGCCCATTGCAACCGCGTGCCGACGCGCAACGGCCACCTGGAAGCAGTCAGCGTCGAATTTGAGGAGAAGCCGACGCAAGAGCAGATCGTGCAGGCCTGGCGTGACTATCGACCGCTGGCGCAGCAACTAAGGCTGCCGAGCGCACCGCAACCGGCAATCATTTATGATGAACGCGTCGACCGACCGCAGCCTCGCCTCGATCGTATGGCAGGCACTGTCCCCGGTATGGCAACCGTTGTCGGGCGATTGCGCCCCGATCCACTGTTGCACTACAAGTTCATGGCGCTCGGTCATAACACGATCCGTGGCGCAGCGGGTGGCAGCCTGCTCAACGCCGAGCTGCTGGTCGCGCGGGGCTATCTCGGTCAAGCGCCTGCGTTACTGGCAGAATCTGCAATGATTGCGTAAAATATGTGCAGTGAGGCTTTCTTAAAGCGGAGAGAGGCTTTCAGGAGCCTCTCGAACACATGTGTCTAGTGTTCAGTCGAAGCGTCGTGGCGAACGTTGAACCAGGCTGACTACCACTGGAAGGAGATTCTAGTGCCTTTAGCAACAGTCGGTGCTGCAATCGAAAACGAAAAATTATCCATGTACGAAAAATTTGGACGCGCATGTCTGGCAGACTTTTGTGATGACTGGGTGATCTACCGCAACCTCGAACCGTTGGACAAGCGCGTGCCCGGCCTCAAGCAGGCGTTCTATGACATGGAGTTGCGCAGTGAACAGATTCCGCGCAAGCAGGATCGAGACTACGCCAAAGCAGCAGTCTGGTTCGTCAATCGCATCCAACAGGCGCGCGGCGTCTCCACTCCGGTAAACGAGCTGCTCTTCTTGGGCGACACATTGTTCAACGATGGGCAGGCGTTCAGCAATATGGTTTCGGTCGGTCGTTGGCGTGGCGCCTGCTTCATCGGCGCTGAACGGCTCGACCAGGAGCCGACGATGCGTATCGAGCAAGAGACGATCTATATCGCCAATCGCTGGCCCGCGTTGGTCGATTGGATACGAATGCTCAAGCAACAAGAATTTCAGCTTAGCGCCAACACGGCTGTGATCATTGACATCGACAAGACTGCGCTAGGCGCAAAAGGGCGCAATGACAAAGTGATCGACCGCGCGCGTCTCGCCGGCATCTATCGCACGATGGACTCGGTGCTCGGTGATGACTTTGACAAGGCGCTGTTTGAGAAACACTACAACGAGCTCAATCGGTCGCGCTATCACCTGTTGACCGCCGACAACCAGGACTATCTGGCGTACATTTGCATGGTGCTCAACACAGGCATGATAAGCCTCGACGAATTGATCAACGAGGTCGACAGTAAAAGCCTTGACAACTTCGAGCAATTCATCCGCTGGGTGAATAGTCGCATGATGATCAACCCATCGGCTGGCATTGCGCTGCGCGAGGTGCACGAAGCGGTCAACAGCAGCGTCCGCATCGGCGATCCAACCCCCTTCAAGCGCTTCCGCCGACAGGAGTTCGTCAGCACGCTGGAGCACATGGGCAATATGCCGGACAACAGCAGTGTGGCGGAATTGCTGGAGAATGAAATCACGATCACCGAAGAGGTCTATCAACTGGCGATGTGGCTGAAGGGGCGCGGTTGTCAGATTCTTTGTCTCAGCGACAAGCCAGACGAAGCATCGCGCCCGCACCCGCGCATCTCGCCGGAGCTGCCGCCGCTGCATCGGGCGTTGACCCACCGCGTCGGCGCAGACATTCGCGAGGAACTGCGCAACGCGTAACTCGACTTACTGACCACAATGGTTGTGCGATATATCCTACAACTGTTAGCGGTCTGAACAGGGCTTGCATGACAAGGAGTGAAGCGATTGCCCTCCGACATCCTGCAATCCCTGTTTTCTTTCACAGGATGCCAAAGTAGATGAGTGAGAAGAAACCGACGCCCAGGCGTCCCTCCGATCAAAATCAGCGCACACCGCCCAATTCAGATGGCGGCAACTGGTTGAGCCGCGGGTGGTTTTGGATCGTGCTGGTGATTCTGCTCGTCATCGGCTCGCGCTTTATGTTCTCTTCGTCCGGCGACGCTGCCAATCTGGTCGGGTTGAATCAGGTAGCGCGCTACGTCAATAACGACGATGTGCGGTCGATCATTGTGCAGGGCGACACCGTGTATGTGCAACTGAAATCGACCACCAATCGCGTGCAAACGCGCAAAGAACCCAATGAAAGCCTGCTCGAAACGCTGCGTTCGTTCGGCGTGAGCGAGGAGCGCCTGCAGACGCTGCCTATCGAAGTCGAAAGTGCGCCAAACAGTGGGATGATTTTCAGCTGGCTGATCATGTTGCTGCCCATGCTGCTTGTTTTTGCCTTCTTCATCTTCATCATGCGGCAGGCTGGTGGGGGCGGACAGAACCGCGCCATGCAGTTTGGGCGCAGCCGTGCGCGTAAGATGGAAGGCGCCGACCGCCCGACTGTCACCTTCGCCGATGTCGCCGGCTCCGACGAAGCCAAACAGGAATTGCAGGAAGTCGTCGAGTTTCTCAAAGAGCCGCAGAAATTTGCGGCGCTTGGCGCGCGCATTCCCAAAGGCGTATTGATGGTGGGAGCGCCCGGCACCGGCAAGACGCTGCTTGCCAAAGCAGTGGCGGGCGAGGCCGGCGTGCCCTTCTTTGCCAGCTCTGGCTCCGAGTTTGTCGAAATGTTCGTTGGCGTCGGCGCCAGCCGCGTGCGCGATCTTTTCGAGCAGGCAAAGAAGAATTCACCATGCATCATCTTTGTCGATGAAATCGATGCGGTCGGCCGTCATCGCGGCGCCGGGCTTGGCGGCGGCAACGACGAGCGCGAACAGACGCTCAACCAGATTCTGGTTGAGATGGATGGCTTCGACACCGACACCAATATCGTCATCATCGCCGCCACCAATCGCCCTGACATACTCGATCCGGCGCTGTTGCGACCAGGGCGCTTCGACCGCAAAGTGGTGGTCGACCGCCCCGACCGACGTGGACGCGAGGCAATCCTTAAAGTGCATGTACGCGGCAAACCGCTGACGCCAGACGTCGACCTCGATGTGATTGCAGCGCAAACTGCGGGCATGGTCGGCGCCGATCTTGAAAATCTGGTCAACGAAGCGGCGATCCTGGCGGCGCGGCGCAACAAACGCACGATCGGCATGTCCGAGTTCATCGAATCGATCGAGCGCATCATGGCAGGCCCGGCGCGACGCAGCCGCGTCCTTGACGCCGAAGACCGGCGCGTGATCGCCTATCATGAAGCCGGCCACGCCATTGTCATGGAAGAGTTGGAGCACACCGAAGGCGTCGGCAAGATCACGATTGTCAGCCGTGGGCAGGCGCTCGGTTATGTAATGCCGTTGCCTGAAGAGGACCGCAACCTGCGCAGCCGCGCCGAATATGAAGACACCATCGCCGGGCTGCTGGCCGGGCGCGTGGCGGAGGAGCTGATGTTCGACGAGCCCTCGACCAGCGCCGCTAACGATCTCGAACGCGTGACGAAGCTGGCGAAGGCAATGGTTACACGCTTTGGCATGAGCGATCTCATCGGACCGATGCAGCTCAATCCCGGCGAGTCGAACCCGTTCATGGGCATGGAGATCGGGCAGCAGCGCTCCTACAGTGAGGCCGTTGCACGCAAGATCGACGCCGAAGTGCGCCGAATCGTCATGAGCGCCTACGAACGGACGCGCGCATTGTTGCAGGAGCGCCGCGACCAGCTTGTGCGCGTGGCTGAAACTTTGCTCGAAAAAGAAGTGCTGGAGCGCAAAGAATTTCTGCAAATCATCGGTGCAGATGCGGCGTCATCGTCGGCGACGACCGTCAACGCAAGTTGACTGGCGCTGCGAGAGCAATTCCACCTGATCGCAGGCTGTCCTCACGGGCTAACTTCAGCCAACGCCATGCAACGCAACCGCAATCTGTGCGGCAATCGCAGCGTTGTTGCGCAGAAGCGCCAGATTGGCGCGTAGACTGCGTTCTCCGGTCAGTTGCGCGATACGCGTCAACAAGAAAGGCGTCACCTCCGCCGAACGCAGTCCCTGCACCTCCGCTTCCCTGACCGCCTGCTCGATAACCGGTTCGATTTCGCTGGCTGGAATTTCCAGCTCCGCCGGAATTGGCGCAGTGACGAGCAAACCGCCGGGCAAATCAAGCCTACGTTTGGCGCGCCAGATCGCCGCCACCTCCTCGCCGCTGTCACAGCGCACATCGACCGGCAGCCCGCTGCTGCGGCTATAGAAGGCGGGAAACTCATCGGTTCCAAAGCCAACCACGGTGACGCCAAAGGTCTCCAGATATTCCAGCGTCGCCGGCAGATTCAGGATAGCCTTGGCGCCGGCGCAAACGACAATAACGGGCGTCTGCGCCAGCTCCTGCAAATCGGCGCTGATGTCGGCGTCGTTGCCGCGATGCACGCCGCCAATGCCGCCTGTGGCAAAGACTTCGATGCCAAAACGGTGCGCCACCCACATCGTCGTCGCAACGGTCGTGGCGCCGTCAAGTTTACGCGCCACCACGAGCGGCAGATCGCGGCGGCTGACTTTGCGCACATTGCGCGCCGTCGCCAGGTGCAGCAACTCGGCGTCGCTGAGGCCGGCGCGCAGCTCGCCGCCAAGCACGGCGACGGTGCGCGGTTCGGCGCCGCGACTGCGCACAATCGCCTCCATTTCTTGCGCCAGCGTCAGATTTTGCGGGAACGGCAACCCGTGCGAAATCACGGTCGATTCAAGCGCCACCTGTGGCAGCAGAGATGTCATTAGAGCTTCCTTTCAATGTTTCTGTATGAGTTGTTGGCGCGCATAAGCGAGAACGTCGGCGGCCGCATCGACAGGCGCCCCGCCTCCTTGCGCATATTCGGGTCGCCCGCCGCCGCGCCCGCCAAAGTGCGCCAGCGCCTCGCGCAGCAGATCGCCGACATGGATCGATGCATCGTCGCTGCGGCAGAAAACCACGTTCACTTTGTCGCCGGCGGTTGAGGCCAACAGCCCAACAACCTGCGGCTGTGCGCGCAGCAACGTCGCCATCTGTTTCAGCGTCTCCAGCGGCGCGCTGGCGGAGCAGTGTTCGACAACAGCCACGCCATCCACGCGCGGCGCGCGCTCGATCAGATCGGCGACAATATGCGCCAACATCTGTTGTTGCAATTCCGTGTTACTTTTTTCTAGCTCACGCAATTGAAGTTGCATTTTCTGTACGAGCGCCGGGACGGCCGCGGCATCGGCGCTAAAAAGGGCGGCGCATTCCGCCAGCGAACGCGCTTTGTCGGCGTAGTCCCTGAAAGCGCGCAAGCCACACAGGAACGTGAGCCGCGTCTGATTGCGGCGCCGTTCTTGGCGTACGAGCTTGATCGGCGCAATTTCGGCGGTGGTGTGCACATGCGTTCCGCCGCACGCCGAGTAGTCAAAGCCGTCGATCTCGACGATGCGAATTTGCCCGCTTACGGCAGGCGGACGGCGCAACGGCAGCAGGCTGACGGCGGCGTCATCGATGAAGTAGGCGCGAATGTCGAGGGCGTAGTAAGCGAGTTCGTTCGCCGCCAGCTCAACTTCCTGCATAAACGACGCGGGCAGCGCTGCAACGTCGAGATCGAGCGTCGATTCTTCGCGACCGAAATGCACCGAGACCGTCTCGAAACCGAACCGCTGATAGATCAACTGCGACAGAAGGTGTTGCCCGGAGTGCTGCTGCATGTGGTCGTAGCGCCGCGACCAGTCGATGACACCGGCAACGGCGGCGCCTGGGGAAAATGGCGGCGGCGCCGTCAGCAGATGCATGATCACGCCCTGCTCCACAACAACGTCGTTCACGGCGACGCCGTCTAAAAAGCCGGTGTCGTGCAATTGACCGCCAGAGGTGGGATAGAAACAGGTGCGGTCGAGAATTACAGCAGGCGCGCCGTTGCGCTCCTCAATGGCGACCACACGTGCATCGAACCGCTGCTGATAGGCGTCAAAATAATCGAGGCGTTCGGTCATGATCTTATTTCAGCGCACTGAAACGATGGCGATAGGTTCGTTTCTGGGCTACAATAGTGCAAAAAATGCGCCGGCAAAGAGAAAAGTCGCTGGCGTTGCACATTACGTAAGCACATCAGGAGAAACTGTTCATGAATCTCTTTTTGATCCGTCACGGCCAGAGTTACGTCAATCTTCCTGACTGGTCGGGTGCAAACTGGGATCAACCGTTAACCGATCTCGGCCAGCGCCAGGCTGCGGCGCTGGCGGCATGGTTGCCGCGACATCTCGAACACATCGACGCGATTTACGCCAGCACCATGTTGCGCGCTCGCGAAACCGTCGAGCCGGTCGCCTCGGTCTACGGGCAGCCGGTCTTCTTCGACGACCGCGTGCGCGAGATCGGCAACAATCGCTTCGACCATGCTCCCTGGGGCGCCGACGACGCTCCAGCCGAATATTCCAATTTTTGGGCAAGCGCACGCCCTTTTACGCCGGTGATGAAGACGCCGCTCAGCGAGACGCTGATGCACTTCCGCGCACGCGTTGGTCTGTTCATCGAAGAGTTGGTCGAAAAGCATCATCAGCAGATCGTGCTCGTCATCTGTCACGGCGGTGTGATCGAGTTCGCCTTTGATCACATCTTTAACATTGGCCCATGGCGGCGCTGCGAGGTGTGGACGCATAACACGGGTATCACACACTTTGCTTTTGTCGAGCATCCCGGTCGCGAAGTCTGGCGGCTGATCAGCCACGACCGCATCGATCACCTGACGGCTGAGTTGCTGTCGTGAAGCGTATTGCGTGAAGTCTTGCACTGCCTCTGTCGTTCGACACGAAACACGAAACACGCTTCACGCAACACATCTAAATCGCTTCTGCGCTGGCGCCGTCGGCGGCTTTGGTCATGTAGACTTCCGGCCAGATGTTCGTCGCCTTTGGGTAATGCTCGAAGATTGCATCCGCCACAGCCTGCTCGTGGCCCGGTTTGACCAACGCAACTGCACAACCGCCAAAACCTGCACCGGTCAGCCGGGCGCCGTAACAGCCTTCGGCGCCGCGCATTGCGGCGACCATGGCGTCGAGCGCTACACTGCTGACCAGATAATCATCGCGCAGACTCTTGTGGCTGGCATCCATCAGCCGCCCCACCTCGTCGAGATCGTTGCACTCGAAGGCATCGACGCATTGCAAGACGCGCTCGTTTTCCGACACAACATGACGGCAGCGCTGATAGATATTCTGCGGCAGCAGCGCCCGATGGGCTTCCAACTGCTCGCTGGTTACGTCGCGCAGCGCGCGGATGTCGGGCAATGCCGTTTGCAACAGCTTAACGCCTTGCTCGCACTCGGCGCGGCGCTCGTTGTAGGCGCTGGAGGCGAGCGAACGACTGGCGCGCGTGTTGCCGATCACCAGCGCCGCCTCTTCGGGCATTGAAACCAGCCTGTATTCCAGCGAGCGGCAGTCGATAAGCAGCGCATGGTTGGCGCGCCCCAGCTCGCTGATAAACTGATCCATGATGCCGCAGTTGACGCCGACAAACTGGTTTTCGGCGCGCTGAGCCAGTTGAGCGATGCGCGGACCGCTCAGGACGCCATTCTGCCCGGCGGCAATCAGAAAGGCGTGGGCGCTGGCGATCTCGAGTGCGGCGGAACTGCTCAGCCCACTGCCGCGCGGCACATTGCCGCTGACAACAGCGTCGATGCCGACCAGTCGGATGCCCTCCTCTTCAAGACTCTGCGCCATGCCCTGGATATAGTTGAGCCACAGTCGGTCTGGGTTGAAGCGCACTGCATCCAGGTCGAAGGAGCCGCTCTCACCAAACTCCACGGAATAAACGCGCACCTGTCGATCGGAGCGTGGGCGCAGGACGATGCGCACATCGCGCTTCAACGCCACCGGCAACACAAAGCCATCGTTGTAATCGGTGTGTTCGCCGATCAGATTGACGCGGCCCGGACCGCGACTGATGAAAAGGGGTGACTCCTCGAAACGCTGGCGATATTCCTGGATCAATTCTTCAGTTCGATCATCGAATAGGGTGGACATGAGATACTCGACTCGTTGATGGTGACTTGCAAGAAAAAAGGATAGATGGTTAGGTGCACCATAGCATACGCGCCCAGGTCACACAAAATCGGTTACACGGCGTCACAGATGTCGCAGCACCGCCACGGCTTGGGGAACGCCCAGTCGAGCCGCCTGCTCCAAACTGGACATTGCTTCAGTTATCTGCCCAAGATTGGCAAGCGCAATCCCCTTTATATAGTAAATGACAGGATAGCCGTCGTCGAGCGCAAGCACGCGTTCGCAATCAGCCAACGCCTCCTGGAAGCGCCCCAATTGATTGTAGAGATCGGCGCGATTGAGATGAGCCAGCAGATGATTCTCATCGACCGCGATCGCAAAGTCATAGTCAGCCAGGGCATCCTCGTACTGTTCAGCCATCTTGTAGATGTTGCCGCGATTTACGTGCGCCAACGCATGATAAGGGTTCAATCCAATTGCCTGGTTGTAATCCGTCCAGGCCTCCTCATATTGTTGCTGCGCCGCATAGACGTTGCCGCGGTTGATGTAGGCTTCGACCAACGTCGGGTCCAAGACAAGCGCCTGGTTGTAATCGGTAAGCGCCTGAGCGTAGTGTTGGATGTCGTAATAAACCAACCCACGGCTGTGATAGCGCTTTGCAACCGTCGGCTCGAGCTGGATGGCGCGATCGTAGTAGAAGAGCGCCTCATCAAGCCGTCCCAGATCGTAGTACAGTTCGCCTAGCTCCCAGTGCGTTTGCCCATCGGTCGGATTCAGGGTGATAGCTCGTTCATAGTCGGCGATGGCTTCTTGCGGGCGGCCCAGTTTGGCTAACGCCCGCGCCCGCGCTGAATAGGCGTCCACCAGATCGGGTGCAAGTTTGATGGCGCTGGAGAAGTCCTCGATGGCTTTGACGTGCTCTTCCAGGATGGCGTAGGTCAGACCGCGACTGACATAGGCAAGAGGGTCTGTCGAAGCGAGGCTGAGCGCACGATCAAAGTCTTGCAACGCTGCATCGGGACGGTGCAGCCCAAGATGTGCGTGGCCGCGCTGCAGCCAGGCTGGCGCATAGCTCGGATCCAGGTCGAGTGCGCGCGTAAAATCAGCAATCGCTTCCTCAAATTGGCTCAGAAGATAATAGGCCAGCCCACGGTTGTGGAAATTTACAGCCGAGCCAGGGTCAAGCTGAATAGCCTGTGCACCGTCAATAATCGCTTCCGCATGCCGATTCAGACGCCCTAATGCGCTGGCGCGGTTGACGTAACTTTTGGCGTCGGTGGGATCCAACTCGATTGAACGTGTGCAATCCGCCAACGCTTCCTCGTAGCGGCCCAGTGCAAAATAGAGCACGCCGCGGTTGCGGTACGCCAACGCATACGCAGGGTCGATCTCCAGCGCCCGGTTCAGATCGGCAAGAGAGCGCTCGTAATCCTTCAACTCGTAATAGACGTCGCCCCGGTTTGCATAGAGTGGCGCAAGAGTGGGATCAAGCTCCAGCCCTCGGTTGTAGTCGGCGAGTGCGCGATCATATTGCTTCAGATCATGATGGTCGAGGCCGCGGTTCAGATAGTACATTGCCTCGTTGGGCGCAAGTTCGATGGCGTGCGTGTGGTCCGCTAACGCTTCGTCGTAGCGTCCCATGTAGCGATAGTTGTTGCCCCGGTTGCTGTAGTTCTGCACAAGGGCGGGATTCAACTGGATCGCCTGTTCATAGTCAGCCAGGGCTAAGTCATAGCGTTTGAGATTGGTGTACGTCATGCCCCGGTTGGCATAGTCGACGGCGTCGAACTCCTCACTGGAGGCATAGAGTCGGGGTGACCGGTCGAACAATTGTTGATAACTTGCCGTCAACGCTTCGAGCAGCGCCTGTGCGGTCGAGAAGCGCTCGACAGGCCGCTTCGCCAGACATCGCTGCACAATCGAGTTGAGGGAACGCGCTCCCGAAATGTGTTCTGGCAATGACGGGGGGCCGCTCTGAATGTGCTGACGTTTCAAGGCTGTCAGTGAACTTTCTGTAAATGGCGGTCGCCCCATGAGCAACTCGAAGAGGATGCACCCAACCGCGTAGAGATCGGTGCGTTCGTCAAGCGTCTCGCCAAGCCACTGTTCGGGGGCCATGTAGGGCGGCGTGCCAACAACATTGCCCCGCCCCACCAGACTGCGCCGGCCATCGGTTGTCACACCGACGCCGTCGCTTACTTCCAGACCGGCTCGCTGCACAATTTGCGCCAGGCCAAAGTCGGTGATCTTGGCGACGACGCCCTGGGTGACCAGCACGTTGTCCGGTTTGAGGTCGCGATGCACCAGGCCGGGCTGACGCTGCTGCGCATAGCGCAGGCCGTTGCTAATATCTATGACAAATTGCAGCGCGGCCTCCGCCTCCAACGGCCCACGCCGCAGCCAGGAGCGCAAGTCGACGCCGCGCCCCTCGACGCCCGTGATCCACTCCAGAAACATGAACGGCTGGCTGCCGATGATCTCCATGCGATAACAGCGCACGATGTTGGCATGTTGTTGCAGCCCCACCCATGTCGCCGCCTCCTGCGCAAAGATGTCGCGCAAGGCGAAATTTGTCCAAAACCGCTGCTGGAAAGTCTTGAGCGCATAGGGGAGATTGTGCTCCACATCCAAACAGAGGTAAACCTCGCCCATGCCGCCCATCAGCACGCGATTGATCAGATAGCGGCCATCGATTCTTTCGCCGGGTCGATAGCGAGGCTGCGCCGCCATGTTCACCTCCCACCTTGAACCACGCGCTTCCGGAGCCTCATACAAAGACGACGTTGTTCGCTTTGACGCCGGATTTGGTCAGCAGTCTTGGTCGGGCTTCCTCGTCCAGGTTGGACAGGTCGATCTCGTTACAGCCCAGATCGAAGGCTGCTTTCACGCTGCGCCCATAACCAAGCCCGCGGTAGAAGCCGCCGGCAAACTTGATGGCGGCCTCGTCGCTGATTTCGCGCGTCATGCCGACGACGCAGTCGATCTCTTTGGCAATAGCGCGCGCCTGGGGCAGCGAAAGGCAGGCATTGAGCACGACCAGCCGCACATTGTCCTTGAGGATGCGAAACAACTGCGCCAGCGCCGCTGGCGGGAGAGCCTTAGCCTGACCCAGCTCATCTTCGAGCATGATCTCGCCGGCGTCGCTGCCATGCCCGGCAAAGTGGACGATGTGCGGCTGATGGCGCAACAGAAACTCGGACAGATCGCCAGCGCGCACGGCCCAGTGCTGGATCAGCTCGAACCGGTCGCGAAACTCGGCCAGACGCAGCCGCTCGTCGATGGTGCGCACCTCGGCGCTGAGACGCAGCGGGTCGGTGTCAATGGGATTGGCGGCCAGGAACAAGATACGCATTGTTGACTCCTTGCTGACCGGTTTCAACAGGTCATAGACAGCCTGCTCCAGAGCGTCGATGGCTGCCGCGTACTCCTGATTGGTGAAGTCCACCGGAACAAGCCCGGCGATGGTTCGCGGCGGGTTGCACGGCTGATAGAGAAGCGGCAGGATCGGCCTGCCTTTGCGCAAAGCAATATCCAGCTCCTCAAGCGCCTGCGGCTCGACGACGCCGGCTGGCGACAGGAGCAGAAGAAAGATTTCGGTGGCATGAATGGCTTCGTCAATCTGCGACAGGCGAGCGCGTCCGGGCTGTAGACGCTCATCGAACCAGACCTTGATGCGCCGTCGTCGCAGGTCGCTCACCAGGCGCTCGACAAAAGCGCGATCCGCCGCAGCATAGGAGAGAAAGACGCGCGGAAAACGCGGCAGCTCGCTGCTGTCGATGGTCTTCAACGGCTGCGCAAGCAGATTGGCGATCTCGCTCAACAACGCCAGATCGGCCGCAGTGAACATGCTGTCCAGGCGCGTGGCGTCGAGATAGACCGCGCCGATCGGACGGCCGTTGTAGAGAATGGGCGCACAGAGAGCCGCCAAGGTGTCGTGCAAACTGGCGACAGGTTCGCCCTCTACAGCGAGGCGGCGCACCCAGTGCAGCGCGCGCTGTGAACGCATCGCCTCGCGCACCAGGGTGAAGCTGACGTGAGCGGCGCCGCGTGGCTCGGCGCTGCGCGGGGTCAGATCGCGATTCTCCTCCAGCAGAATTACTTTGTGGTCAGCCTGCGGAAAGAGCACGCCCAACTCTTCGACAAAGCGATCCAGCAATCCTTGTGGATGGGTCTGGCGCAGGGCGATCTTGCTGAAGCGATCTAGCAGCGCCAGGCGCAGGTCTTCGGGTACGGTCGCTGGCGGCTCGACTTCATCCACGGCGAGCGTAGCTTCGTAGACGCCTTCTGGCAGCAGCGTCTCGAAGGAAGTGAAGTGGACGCGCAGCGTCGTGTCGCCCAGCCGCAGCTCGTCTCCAGGCGCAAGCGAAACTGCTTCAGCGATGCGCACCCCATTCAGATAGGTTCCGTGGGCGCTGTGCAAATCTTCCACCCACCAGGCGCTCAGGCGGTGGAAGAGGCGGGCATGGGGCCGCGATACTTTGAGATCGGGAGACAGGTCGATCTGGATCGGGATCGACTTGGGGCGGCCAATGATGATTTCTTGTTCGCTTGGGAAGTGTTCCTGTTTTTCAACGCCGTCTTTGCGCCGGTAGCGAAGGGTGAGTTCCATCTTCCCGGGCGGCGTCAGCACCACAGGCCGCGCACGCGCGGCGGCAGCCAGTGCAGCGATATCGACTCCCTGTTTGGTCAGCAACTGGCGCGTGAGGGTGTTCTCCAACTCCAACAGCGCGGCCAGCAGGTGCTGCGTCGCCAGCAGCGGCGCCTTTGCCTCCTGCGCAATGGCCGCCGCACGCTCGAAACACTGCCTGCTCTCCGGCGACCGGTGGATCGACTCACCCTCGGGCCGGTCATAGCCACCGTCGCCCAACGCAGCCCGCAGCGCATGGCGGAGGTCGCGCGGCTTGATCTGGGATGCTTGCAGCAGCTCAAGCAACTGCGTCGCCTCCGCCTGCACGACCGGCGTCTGCACCGCCGGCAGCCCCAGCATCTGCAATGTGCGCGCATCGAGCAGATCCTCCAGCTTGGTCAGCCCGCATACCAGGTGGTCAGGAAGGATGAATTCGTGCCTGGCCTGCGCAGCCTCCACCGTCGCCGCCATCAGCGCCAGCGCAATTCCAAAGCTTGTCTGGGACATGGAACTGCTCCTTTCACCGCTGTTGCTCGGCGGCGATATGCGCCGATACGATCGCCGGATTTGTAGCGTGGTTCAGGTTTCATGATGCTCTATGGTAGCACTGAGTCGGGCGGGGTTCAAGTAATCACAATTTTTCAGGGTCTGATTCATGTCTGGGAATTGCAGGTCATCGCCTCCGGCGGGACGGGGCGCCATGTCCCGCCGCAGGCGATGACCTGCAACATGTGAATATTCATCATCCAACGAGCGGCTGATAGGATCGCACACTCACCCGCGGCTCAACACGACGAACAGGTTAAGGTTGCCTTCCTTGCCATCGGCGCGGAAGGTTTCCACGATGCTCAGCCCGCAGTCGGCCGCCAGCCGCGCCGCTTCGTCTCTGTCCAGATTGTGCACATAGCGCACCGCACGCGCCCCCTGGTTCCATGTGAGCAGTGCGTCGCCCGGCTCGACATCTGTTGCGCGCAGCCCAATAGTTTCCCAGGCAACGCTGCGTTCGGTGAAGCGCGCCACGCTCAGAAATTGCCAGGTCGAGAGCGCCAGCACCCCGTCCGGCGCCAGCAGGCTCGTCATCTCTGCCAGCAGCCGACGGCGCAGCTCATAGCCGGGGAAGTGATGGAGCACGGCAAGCGAGACCACGGCATCGTAGGGTGCATCCGTTGCGTCCAGCCAGGCGCTCTGCGCCATGTCCACCTGGGCAAAGCGACAGGCCAGCCCGCCCAGGTTGGTGGTCTGCGCCACAGCCAGGGCAAGCAGGCGCTCGTCGGCGTCGAGTCCAAGATAGACGCCGCTAACGCTATGCTGCGCAAGCGCGCGGGCAAAGCGCCCGTTGCCGCAGCCGACGTCAAGTATGCGAGCACGCGATGGCAGCCGGGCGCGCAACAGTCGCGCCAGGGTGATCATGCCCTCCGGCAGCCCCTGCCGCGTGCGGTCGAACTCGTCGGCGACAGTGGCATAGAATTGTCGATTCAGCGCCAGCAATTGCTGTTGAACTGCAGGGTGCATCGCAGAAAACTCCTGGTTGGATATGATATACTGGGTGCGTAGAACGTTCGATGCAATGGTCGACTCGATGGATGGAGGGTGCAGAAATGATCGCGCATATTCACACCTTGTTCGACACGCCTGCGACGGCGCGCATGTCCGCGTCCGATTATATCGCTTCTCCGCAAAGCGAGCAGAAGTCCGACCTGATCGAAGGGGTTTTTGTTATGGCTTCACCAGCATCTCGCACACACGAACTCATTTTGACCTTTCTCGCCGGTGTTCTTGGCAGTTTTGTGAACCATCGCCAGCTTGGTGAGCTGACCGGTCCCAACGCCGCATACCGCTTGAACGAGGAAAACGTCTACCAGCCAGATCTGGCGTTTGTTTCATTCCATCGGCTTCATCTGGCTGGCGATGTCTTCTTCGACGGGCCGCCCGACCTGGTGGTCGAGATTATCTCGCCGAGCAGCCGACAGTATGACATGGTCGAGAAATTTATCAACTACGGTCGGTTTGGCGTGCAAGAATGCTGGCTGATCGACCCGATCGAACGCGCGGTGAAGCTCTTTGGCAATGTCAGCGGGCAGCTTGTGGAGATTCCGGCGCAGGAAGGCGCGCTGCGTTCGCGGCTGCTGCCCGGCTTCTGGCTGCGCCCTGAGTGGGTCTTCCCCTCCGTTGGCGCCGCCCGCCCAAGCGAACTGGAGATTGCACGGGAGTTGGGGTTGATTTGAGATAGGGAGATTGGAGATTAGAGATTAAGAGATTGGCGCCGTCGAATGCTGCGAATCACCAATCTCCAATCTCTAATCTCTATTGTTCACAATGAAACGAATTCTTGCGCCGGAGGAAATCCCGGCAGATGTGATCGAAAAAGTGGAGGCGTGGCAGGCCAAGCGGCGTGACTTCGACCCGGCGCGCGATGTAGCCACGCTCTATGCGATCTTTCAGGCGGTGCTTGCCGTGCCGGAGAACGAGTGGCACGAACGGCGCAGCCTGCAAAACATCCTCTTGCGCTATCCGAAGCAGGGCAAGGGGTTGTACTCCAAAGCCAACCTGATCGCCGGCTATCGTCACCTGGTGGCGGAAGGCGACATTGAGGCCGACCCGCTGCTCGAAACGCGTATTCGCATGAAGCCCATGCGCACGCAGAGCGGCGTAGCGCCGGTCACGGTGTTGACCGCGCCGGCCGGCTGTCCGGGCAAGTGCATCTTCTGTCCCGACGACTGGCGCATGCCCAAAAGTTATATCTACGACGAGCCGGGCTGCCAGCGCGCTGAACGCGACGGTTTCGACCCCTTCAAGCAGACACTGGGGCGCATTCAGTCTTTCGAGAGCATCGGCCACGATGCCAGCAAGGTGGAGCTGCTGATTCTCGGCGGCACGTGGAGCGCATACAGCCGCGACTATCGCGAGTGGTTCGTGCAGCGCTGCTTCGACGCCATGAACGCGGCCGGCGCCCCGACGTTGTCGACATCGCCGTCGTTGGCGGCGGCGCAAGCCATCAACGTCACGGCAACGCACCGCAATGTCGGGCTGGTGATTGAGACGCGGCCCGACTGGATTACGCCGGAAGAGATCGTCCACCTGCGCAGGCTAGGCGTGACAAAGGTGCAGATCGGCGTACAGAGCCTGGACGACGAGATTCTGACGCTCAACAAGCGCGGGCATGATGTCGCTGCGGTGCGCCAGGCATTGGGCTTGCTGCGCACGGCCGGCTTCAAGCTGCACCTGCACTGGATGCCCAATCTCTACGGCGCCACGCTGGAGAAGGATCGCGCCGACTTTGCGCGCTTCTTCGACGACCCGGCGATCCGCCCCGACGAACTGAAAATCTACCCGTGTTCGCTGATCGCAGGAACCGAACTGTACGAACGGTATCTGGCGGGCGACTATCAGCCTTACACCGAGGCGGATCTGGTGGCGCTGCTCGCCGACGTCAAGCCGACGATCCCGCCCTATACGCGCGTCAACCGCCTCTTTCGCGACATTCCGGCGCATCACATTCAGGCGGGCGTCAAGGCAAGCAACCTGCGTCAGGTGGTGCATGAGGAATTGGCGCGGCGCGGCGAGCGCTGCGGCTGTATCCGCTGCCATGAGATTCGACGCCGTGAGGTGCGGCTGGATCAGCTCGATCTGCGCGTCTACAGCTACGCCACCGACCTGACGCAGGAGCACTTTCTGCATTTTGTGACAAATGAGCGTTACACCGAGCCAGGGCTGATCGCCGGCTTTCTGCGTCTGAGCCTGCCCAACCACGCTGAGGCCGGCAGCCGCGCCTTTTTGCCTGAAATTGCAGGGAACGCCATGATCCGCGAGGTGCACGTCTACGGGCCGGCGTTGAGCATCGGCGCCGAGAGCAACGGTCAGCCACAGCACGCCGGTTTAGGCACCCGGCTGATCGACGCTGCACGCCAGATCAGCCGCGATGCCGGCTTTCATCACATCAGCGTCATCGCCGCGACAGGGACGCAAGCGTACTATGCAGCGCGTGGTTTTGTTCCTGGCGAGCTATACATGACTGCGCCGACGCAATAACGCTGCGCATAAGCCATCCCTTTATCGGCTCATGCGCGGGTCGAGCGCATCGCGCAGACCATCGCCCATCAGATTGAATCCAAGCACAACAAACATGATCGCCAGTCCGGGGAAAATGACGATGTGCGGCGCCGAGAGAATGTAGGTGCGTCCCTTTTGCAGCATATTGCCCCATTCCGGCACGTCGGGCGGCGCACCCAGACCCAGAAAACCCAACGCAGCCGACGCTTGAATTGCCACCGCTATCTGCAAAGTCGATTGAACAACGATTGGCGCCAGCGTATTGGGCAGAATGTGTCGCGTCAAGATGCGATTGGAGGAAGTCCCCATCGATCGGCTTGCTTCGATGTACAACTCTTCCTTAATCGAGAGGGTCGAACTGCGCATCAGACGTGCATAGATCGGGATCGAAACAACACCGATGGCGATCATGGCGTTATTGAGACTTGGCCCAAAAGCCGCCACCATCAAAATAGCAAGCAAGATGCTCGGAAACGCCAACATAATGTCCATGATGCGCATAATCACCTGGTCAACGTGGCTGCCGGCATAGCCGCTGATCAGCCCAAGCGGAGCGCCAACCACAACGCCGATCCCAACTGAGATCAAGCCGACCAGCAACGAAAGGCGCGCCCCGTAAAGCAAACGTGAAAACAGATCACGGCCGAGTTCATCTGTCCCCATCCAGTGTTCGGCGCTGGGCGGTTGACGAACCCTGCTGAAATCCGCCGCCTGATAGTCATGCGGCGCAAGAATTGGGGCGGCGAGAGCAATAAAAAGAAAGAGCAACACCAGGATCGCACCGGTCACAGCGCCTGGACTACGCATCAGCCGGTTCATCGCCATATTGAAATTTGAACGCGGCGCGCGTAGCGTTTGGTTGAGCGTCTGGGCTGGTGCAACCGAATTGGTCGAAGCGGTCATTGGTCACCTTGAGTCAGGCATAGAAACGCCGATTTTGTGATAAATGAATTGGCTGTCGAGCGCACTACTCATGTGTAACGAATTCTTGGGTCAAGATAGGCGTAAAGCACATCCACCAGGATGTTCACCAGAACAAACCCGACAGTGATTACCAGAACGGTGCCCTGAATCATCGGATAGTCGCGATAGCCAATCGAATCGACCAGCAGACGACCGATCCCGGGCCAGGCGAAGACCGTCTCGGTCAACACGGCGCCTCCCAGCAGCGTGCCAAATTGCAAACCAATAATGGTGACAATCGGGATCAGTGCGTTGCGCAGCGCATGATTGTAAACAACCGAAAATTCGGAAACGCCTTTGGAGCGCGCTGTACGGATATAGTCAGAGCGGAGCACGTCCAACATGCAAGCGCGTGTCATGCGCGCCTGAATCGCCATTGATGCTGCGGCGAGCGCAATTGTTGGCATAATAAAATGCCGCCACGTGCCTGCGCCTGTGGGCGGCAGAATCGGCTGGTTTAGCCCTAGCCACCCCGGCAAAGTCAATGAAAAGAAGATGATCAACATCAAACCAAGCCAGAAAATGGGCATGGACACCCCGAGCAACGCAATGATCATGCTGGTGGCGTCGACCCAGGTGTTGGCGCGCGTTGCCGATAACACGCCGATCGGGATGCCGATCAAGGCGGCAAGCAGCAGGCTGAAGAATGTCAATTGTAATGTGCGCGGCAGGCGGATGCGGATTTCCTCGGCAACTGGCAAGCCGCTTCGGATCGAAGTGCCCATGTCTCCCTTCACCATACGCGCCAGATAAATGCCAAATTGGATCGGCAGTGGTTGATCCAACCCCAAATCGGCGCGCACTTTGGCGACCAGCTCAGGCGTTGCCAGCTCGCCAGCGATCGCAATGGCTGGATCGCCTGGAACCCACCGGATACTCCAAAAAACCAGGAACGACGCCCCTAGCAAGACCGGGATTGCCCATAGAAAACGACGTGCAATATATGTTGTCATAAAAAATCGTAGAAATTGTCGAGAGGCGTCTGTCTCTCGGAGTCATTTTGACTCCGAGAGACAAGCCCCTTTTGTCGGGAAAAGAAGCTACTTGATGTCCGCTCCGGTGGCGATCAATCGCTCGTTCGGATGAACAACAAAGCCCTCAACATTCGAACGGATGGCTGTCAACTGGACTTCGCTGTAGAGGAAGAGCCACGGCGCTTCTTCCCAGATGATGTCCAGCGCCTGGGCATAGAGATCGCGGCGCGTATCAACGTCGGTCGTCGTGCGCGCCTCATCTAACAGGCGGTCGACTTCCGGGTTGCTGTAGAAGGCGCCGTTGAATCCCGGCGGGTGCTCGCTGGAGTGGAAGAGCGCATAGAGGGCGTAGTCGGCGTCCATCGTCGGCGTGCCCCAGCCAAGCATTGCAAACTGCACCTGATTCTCCTCGGCGGGAGCGCGCACGAATGGCACATATTGCGGCCATTCCAGCGTGCGCAGTTCGACCTCTAGCCCAACCTCTCGCAACTGAGCGCGCACCGCGTCAGCCACCAGTGCATCCTGAATGTAGCGACCGGTCGGATGATAGAGCGTAAGCGTCGTGCCTTCAGCAACGCCAGCTTCATCCAACAGTGCACGCGCACGTTCGACGTCGCGCGCATAGGGTTCGTTGGGCTTGTAGCCGAAGATCGGCGGCGCAAACGGCGCATCGCTGACGCGCGCCGCGCCATCGAAGAGCTGATTTACGATGCCCTCGACATCGACGGCGTAATTGAGCGCCTGTCGCACACGCACATCGTCGAACGGCTCCTTCGTGACGTTGAAGAAGATGTAGATCGTGCGCAAGCCAGGGGTGGTGATCACATCGACATTTGGATTGGCGTCGATACGGGCGGCTTCAGCCGGCGGCACGCGCACAGCGACGTCGACTGTGCCTGCTTCGACTTCAACCAGACGTGCACCATCTTCCTGCACGACCTTAAAGACCACCCGATCAATCGCCGGTGCGTCGCCCCAATAGTTGGGATTGCGCACCAGGGAGACCGACTCAGCGCGATCCCAGCGTTCGAGCATATATGGGCCGGTGCCAATGGCGTTATTCGCCATGAAGTCGGCGCCCTGTTCCATCTCGCTGGGTGCAACGATCGCCAGCGCGCCATGGGATAGATGCGCAGCTAATGGTGCAAACTCGCTATCCAGAATCAGCTTGACTGTGTGGTCATCAACCACTTCGACTTCCTGGATGCGGCTGATGAGGAAGCGGAAGGCGCTGCCATTGTCCGGGTTCAGGACATAGTCAAGATTCATCTTGACAGCTTCAGCGTTGAAGGGCGTGCCGTCGCTGAAGTTGACCCCCTGGCGCAGCTTGAGGATGAAGGTGTTTTCCTCCTCGCCCGGCTCAAGGCTCTCGGCAAGCAACGGCTCCAATTGCCCTTCGGTGTTCATATAGAAGAGCGTTTCGTAGATGTGCTCCAACACGGAGAACGAAGGTGAAGCGGTGACGCGATGAACGTCCAGGTTTTCGACATCGGTGCCGGCTGCAATGGTCAACGTTTTGGGACCGGCGGCCGGGGCGGGGGCGCCGGGTGCATCGGTGACCGGTGTTGGTGCAACACACGCCCCCAATACCAGCAGTCCGACCATCAGGAACGCAATCCACGACAGAGTCCTACGCATGTAATTCTCCTTTCATTTGGCGCATCTTTGCGCTGTCTACAAACGATGACGAGATATGTACGGGCTGACTGGGATCACGCAAGTGTAATATGGGCGCGCATATCTACACCGGTGGCAGGGAGCCGATGGGATCGATAGGTAGGAACATCATTTGGTGGGAATTGATCCTGAACAGTCACCCCTTCTCCCAGACAAACCTATTGTACCTTGTTGCGTCGTTGTTAACAAATTGTCGGATGAAGCCTATCTCAGGCGCAGAGAAAACAGCCAAACATGAGTCATCCCGAATTTTGGCGCAGGTAGGGATGAGGGGGAGAAGCAGGAAAAGCAGCCCAAAGCCTGGCGAGAGCAGAGCGTAGACGATAGAGCGGTGTCGAGGCATCTCGGCGCCGCTCT
>BOKO01000010.1 GCA_016861025.1 Chloroflexota bacterium | reverse complement strand
ATAGAAGCGGCGGAGGTACACCCGGTCCCATCTCGAACCCGGCAGTTAAGCCCGCCAGCGCCGATGGTAGTGTGCGCTTCGGCGCATGTGAGAGTAGGTCATTGCCAACTCACTCTGTTTTTCTTTTCCCCACCGTTTTTACTTGACGCCCATTTTCATCCATCTCATCTCTCGAATGGTGTCTTTCCGACTTTTCGTCTGATTCATTACCGGATATGCTATGACTGTGTTATCATTCCTCTGTTGAGGGAGCAGGTTGACTGTCAGACATATCGATGGACGACGAACCACCACGTACTACGCCAAACCCGCATTGCACATCGAATGCAGGGATTGGAGCAGAGACACAATTGAGTGTGTACAATAAATCCCCCGCCTATCCGCATCTCGACACTGTGCGCCGATTCGACGCGCATATTCGCTGTCCGTCTCTCCGACCGGCGTGCACGATTTATCCGAATCCATTCAATCGAGTAGTTGTATGAAAACATCCGCTGTGATCTTGGCCGCTGGTTACGGCACGCGTATGAAGTCAGAATTACCCAAGGTGATGCACCCTCTGGTCGGTCGCCCAATGATTGACTGGGCTGTGCGCGCTGTAGAGCCGGTCACACAGACGCCGCCGGTGATCGTCGTTGGGCATGGGCAGGCGTTGGTGCGCGCTTGTTTGGGTGAGCGCGG
The DNA here is from genome assembly GCA_016861025.1 of Chloroflexota bacterium. Taxonomy (GTDB): domain Bacteria; phylum Chloroflexota; class Anaerolineae; order Caldilineales; family Caldilineaceae; genus Caldilinea. The sequence goes on along the minus strand of BOKO01000010.1, from coordinate 182,246 downwards.
CGTTTACGCCGAACAACATGAGTTGCTGGGCACGGGGCATGCCGTCTTACAGGCATTGCCCTACATTGCCGACGACGTGGACGCCGTAATCATCACCTACGCCGACATGCCGCTGCTGACAACCGCGACGTTGAGCCAGTTGCTCGACCTGTACGCCGCCGCCAACCCGACGACAGCGATTGCCATGCTGACCATCACGCGTGACGACCCGCAAGGGTTTGGCCGCATCGCGCGGCGCGCCGACGGAACAGTGGCGGCGATTGTCGAAGAGGCGGATTGCACGGCGGACCAATTGTTAATCCGCGAGCTGAACACGGGCGTCTACTGCTTCGACGCCGCCTGGCTGCGCGCAAACCTGTCGGCAGTGCCAAAGAGCGCCAAAGGCGAATATTACCTGACCGATCTGGTGGCGATGGCTGCCAGCCAGGGGCGCACGATCGTGACGGCTAACGCCCCGTTGGATGATGTGTACGGCGTCAACAATCGCGTGCATCTGGCTGAGGCGGAAGCAGTCTTGCGCCGACGCATTGTCGAGCGGCACATGTTGGCAGGCGTAACCGTGATCGATCCATCTTCGACCTACATCGAGGACGCGGTGGAGATCGGCGCAGACACCACCATCTGGCCCGGCTGCATCCTGCGCGGCGCAACGAAGATTGGCAAGCATTGCACGATCGGTCCATACAGCCAGATAGCCGATTCAATGGTAGCCGACCACTGTCGCATCATCTACTCTGTGATCGAGCAGGCGCGCATGGATGAACACGCTGAGATTGGGCCATTTGGACGTTTGCGCAGAGGCGCGCATTTGGGCGAGCGCGTCCACATGGGCAACTTCGGCGAAGTCAAGGACGCCTATCTCGGTCCCGGCGCCAAAATGGGGCACTTCAGCTATATCGGCAATGCTGAAGTGGGCGCCAACGTCAACATTGGCGCTGGCACGATTACATGCAATTATGATGGTGTTCACAAATCGAAAACAGTGATCGGCGACAATGCCTTTATTGGCAGCGACACGATGCTCGTGGCTCCGGTCACAATTGGAAGGGAGGCGCGCATCGGCGCAGGCGCGGTTGTCACGCGGGATGTGCCGCCTGGCGCCACTGCGTTTGGCGTCCCGGCGCGGGTGAAGGACAAACCGTCTGCGGACGACGCAGCGTGAGTTCGTATTTGGGAGTAAACAGTGGAATCTGACGTACTTGCATGGATAATTCTGGCGGCGGCTATGCTCGTGATCTGGCTGGCAGCCGCCGCCGAAATTGCCCTCTCGGCAGTGAGTCGCGGCGTGGTGCGCAAGCGCAGCGAAGCGGGCGACCCGCGCGCGCTGATGCTCACCGAACAATTGAATGACGCCGCACGCTTCTGGCTCGCCATCATGTTGCTCAAAAGTCTTGGGCTGGTGGCGGCTGGTCTGGCCGTCGGATTTATGTTGCTTGTACATACACAGGTGATTGGGCTGTTGATTGGCATCCTGACCACCTGGCTGGTGTTGGCGGCGGCGCAGATCGTGGTGCGCTCGCTGGTGTTGCGCAATCCAGATGAGGTGGCGTTTGCGCTGGCGCCGTTTTTGCGCGCCGTCACCGCGGTGTTGTCGCCGGTGACTTTTTTGCTCTACCGGGCAGGGCTGCGACTCAGCGGCGAAGATGAAGAAGAATCGGACGAATCGATCTTTATGTCCGAAGATGGCCTGCGGCTGTTGATGCAGGTCAACGAAGAAGAGTCGGAAATCCAGGAGAGCGAAAAGCAGATGATCGCCAGCATCCTGGAAATGGACGAAACTGTGGCGCGTGAAGTGATGGTGCCGCGCATCGATATGGTGACGCTCGATGTCAACACCAATCTGCGCGACGCGCTCGACACGATCATCGAATACGGACATAGCCGCATCCCGGTCTACGAGGGCAACGTCGATGTCATCATCGGGCTGCTCTACGCCAAAGACCTGCTCAAATGCTTCCGCGAGAATCGGATGGACGCCCCGATCCGTGAACTCTTGCGCGCACCCTATTTCATCCCGGCCAGCAAAAAGGTGACCGCGCTCTTCCGCGAGATGCAGCAGCAGCGCATTCACCTGGCGATCATCGTCGATGAATATGGCGGCGTCGCTGGTTTGGTGACGATCGAGGATATTCTTGAAGAGATTGTGGGCGACATTCAGGACGAGTACGATGTGCGCGAAGAGGCGTACTATCAGCCGAGCGGCGACCACGCCTACATCGTCAATTCGCGGCTCGACCTCGATTCGCTCTCTGAACTGCTCGATATTGACATCGAGGAAGAAGAGGCTGACACTGTCGGCGGGCTGATCTACAGCCGACTCGGCCATGTGCCGGAGCAGGGTGAGATGCTCGAAATTGAAGGCTGGCGCTTTACGGTGCTTTCACTTGATGGACGACGCATCCTCCAGGTGCGCGTCGAACGGATTTCACCACCGCAAGCGGTTGAAGAGGTGCAGATAGCCTCTCCGATTCAAGAAACAAAGCCTTTGCTGAAATCGACTGGAATGGCAAACCAATCATGAAACCAGAAGAGCTGATCCGGCATGCGCTTGAAGCGCGCACCCGCGCCTACGTTCCCTACAGCGGCTATCCGGTCGGCGCCGCTGTGTTGGCCGCAAATGGCGATGTGATCGTGGGATGCAATGTCGAAAACGCGGCGTATCCTTCCACGATCTGCGCCGAGCGCGTCGCGCTCACCGCAGCTGTTGCACAAGGCGCCCGCAACTTCGTCGCCATTGCTGTGGTCACGCGCAACGGCGGCTCGCCGTGCGGCGCATGCCGACAAGTGATGCTTGAGCTGGGGCCGGAGATGCTCGTCTACATCGCCGACGAGCGCGGCGCCTATCGCACGACAACGGTGCGCGACCTGTTGCCCGACGGCTTCGACAACACACGCCTCAACGCGTAACCGGATTCGGCATACTCAATCACGATGTCAGCGAACGTCCCAACTCTGCTTGCCGCCTATCAACTGCGACAGCTTGAATTTCTGTTGCGGATTTCGCGCGCCATGACCTCACGGCTGGATCTTCCCAGCCTGCTTGAGTTGATCTTACGCAGCGCCGCAGAGATGGTGGGGGCGCCGGCCGGGATGATTTTGCTGCAATCGGAACATACGCTCTTCGACCAGACGCTTTCGGTGACGCCGCAGTTTCAGGTGCGCGCGCTCTATGCGATTCCCGCCGAGGCGTTGCATCATTTTGAACCGCTCTTTGATGCATCCGCCATTCGCATTGTGCAAGAGGCGATCATCGCAGCTGCGGAAAATGAACAGTTGCCAGTCATCGACCTGGCAAGTCGCGTGCATCAAGTCGAAGCTGAGCTAGGGATGACGTTGGGTCAGGTGGTGGCGTTGCCCCTGCCTTTCGAGGATGACCTGTTGGGCATCATTTATCTGTTCCGCGGCAACTATGCCTTTTCGCAGCTCGACTGGCAGTTTCTGCAGGGTTTTGCCGACCAGGCCGCAATCGCCGTGCGCAACGCCCGTCTTTACACACTGCTAAACGCCGAACGCAGCCGGCTGATTACGATCCTCAACAACAGCGCCGACGGCATCATGATCCTGACGCGTGACCGCGTGGTGGTGGCGATCAACCAGGCGTTGGCTGCGATGGTGGGGATGTCGCCAGAGGATGCGGTGGGACGACCATGCGGCACTGTGTTGCCGCTGGAAGTTGTGAACGGCGTCGATTTCTGCCGCGATGAGAGCTACACCGGTCACTTTCCGGCGCCAAATCTGCGGTGTGAAGGTGAGCTGATTCGCCCTGGAGACAAGCGCCTGGTGCTGGCGGTGACCTACACGCCGCTGTACACCGAGAGCGGACGCCTCATCAATATCATCGTCAACGCACATGACATCACGCGCTTTCGCGAAGAAGAAGAGATGAAGTCCACCTTCACGTCGATCATCAGCCATGAACTGAAAACGCCGGTGGCGTTGATCAAGGGCTATGCACAGACGTTGGCGCGCGAAGACGCACAGTGGGATGCCGAAACGGCGCGCAGCAGCTTGCAGATCATTGAAGAAGAAGCTGACCGGCTGGAGTCGTTGATCAACAATTTGCTCGACGCCAGCCGCATTCAGGCAAAAGGCGTCAAGCTTGACCTCACCGATGTCGATCTCGAAGCGCTGTTGCGCAAAGTCGCCGACGCCTACCGCACGCAGACCGACCGGCACCGCATCGAGATCGTATTCGAGCATCCGCTGCCGCCGGTGTGGGGCGACGAAGAGCGGCTGCGCCAGGTCTTCACAAACCTGCTCAACAACGCAATCAAATATTCACCCCAAGGCGGTGCGATTCAGATCGGCGGATGGCTGCACCGGGCGCACCCGCCTGAAGAGGAAGTCGATGCCAGCGAAGACGGCGCTTTGGACGGTGCGTCGCGCCTGGCGCCGGGCGACTACGCGATCATCTATGTCACCGATCAAGGCATCGGCATTCCTGCATCGGATCTGCCGCGCATCTTTGACCGCTATTATCGCGTCGACAGTTCTTTGCGGCGTTCGACCGCCGGCGCAGGGCTTGGTTTGTATCTCGCCAAGGTGATCGTGGATGCGCATGGCGGGCAGATCTGGGCGACCAGCGAACAGGGCAAGGGCACGACCTTCTTCGTGGCGCTGCCGATCGATGGGGAGGCAATATGAGCGTGAGACAGCCTGTACTTTCCGGCGCCTATTGGGTGCTGCCCGATCAGCTTCTTGCCGGCGCCTATCCGTGCGCCGCCGACCTGCCCACAGCCGAACAGCGTGTGGCTGACCTGCTGGCGTGTGGCGTGGATTTTGTCATCGACCTCACCGAGCCGGGCGAATACAACCTGCGTCCCTACTGGCCCATCCTGCAGCGGCAAGCAGAAGCCGCCGGTCGCCTGGTCGAACGCTGGAACGCACCGATCCCGGATATGGGCACGCCGGATGTGGCGCAGATGCGCGATATCCTGGCGCGGCTTAACGCCGCCATCGCCGGTGGTCGTACGGTGTATGTGCATTGTTTCGGCGGCATCGGGCGCACGGGCACGGTGATCGGCTGTCACCTGGTGGAGCGAGGGATGGATGGCAACGCAGCGTTGGCGGAAATCGAACGGCTGCGCCGCGGCATGCCCAACGCACACCGCACCTCGCCAGAGACCGACGCACAGCGGAGGATGGTGCGGATGTGGAAAGCGTAGGGTGGGGCTGACCACTCACTCGCCACTCAAATGTACTCGATATGGTTCTCCATTTCCGCTGGCGTCATGACTTCATAGATCAGAAGAGCGCAGGTCCACCTCGACAGTCGTTGTGACACTGATGCCGTGGCGTTGCAGCGCGTGGGCAACACGCGGGTCGATGTGCTCATCGAGATGATAGGCAATGCGCATAGCACACGGTCATAATGTTATGCTGCGTTGTCGCAACTTCGCCTGTAGTAACGACGGCTGTTGTGCTCGCATTGCTTCGACAAAAGCCTCATCCTCGGCTATTGAGCGTTCAATCTCAGCCTGGTGATCGTAATAATATGCCATTGCCGCATAGACAGCCGCTAACGACAGATCATACGTCGCAGCGATCTCTTCTAGACTCATGCCAAGCTGCAGATACCACTGCTTGACATCCGCCCCAGTGATCCGCGTGCCGGCGATCCGCGGCCGCCCGCCGCGATAGCCGGGTTCACTGACGATCAGGCGATCCAGTACAGCTTCCATTGCACTTTCTCCCATCAAACTCATTTAAGCCTGGTGCGCTGCCGCAATCTTACCATACATTTGTCCGCAGCACCGCCTCAATGCCGCTGCAGCCATGGGTCTGGCGCAACAGCACGAGAAACGGCGTCTCCTGGCTCGCCCAGTTGCGGCACGCATCGTGCAAGATCGCCCGCGCCGTGCGCCACGCCGCCGGCTGCCCGCACGCCAGCCACCACACATGCTCATAGAGCAGTGCATAGCCGCGCGCCGGCGCCCACGACAGGTCGTTGATGCACTCCTCAAAGGCGTCCCAGTTGCGCCCGAAATAGTCGGGGAATGCCATCGCTTCGGCGGCCGCATTCAAAAAACTCGCCTTGTTGCGCGCACGCCGCCCGTCGAGCCGAAATAAGCGCCAGCCAAGCTGCTCGACGCCCTCCGTCAGAGCCAACGTATCGACCGACGGCAGTAAGCGGTAAAGTCCCGGCGGCGTCTGCGCAAGCACTTCTGCAAATCTCTCGTTCATGGCGTCCAAATCCGTGAGAAGCTGGCGTAATGATCGTCGGTGTAATATAGCTCGCCTTCAGCGCCGGCGACGATGCGTCGCGCCCCGCGCGTGCTGGCGCCCGGCGTAATGACCGTATACTCGCGATAATAGCCGGTTGGTTTGCGCGGTAGAATCCGTTCGCGGTTCTGGAAGGTCACCCCATCCTGGCGAAAGGGAAACGGTCCGTCACTGGCGATCAGCGCCAGCGTCTCCAGCGCCTCGGGCGGCAGCTCGTCGAGCGTGATGACCGGCAGACCATCGATGCGGTGGGGTGGGCCGCGCGTTGGCGCCGCAGTGGGCGTTGCGGCTTGCGACGCGTCGGTGGGCGCTTCGGTCGCGACAACAGCGGCAGGTTCGGGCAATGCAGCGGCTTCGCTCCCCTCCTGGGCGACAGGCGACGGCCGCGCTTCGTCTTCTGTAGCCGGCGCAGGAACAGCAATTGCTGTTTCGCCTGAAGATGCGGAGAGGTCAGCAGCGCTTGTTGCCGCCGGTGTGCTGTCACTTTGTGTGGGCGGCTGACGCTCCGACAGATGCCAGAACAGCGCAGCCAACACAATGACAACAATCAGCGGTGCGAATCCACCGCGCCGCATAGTTGTTCGATTCAACGCAACCTCCTGCTGCTCATCGTTTTTGGTGTGGCGGCGCTTCCCTGATCACAGTACGCCGAAGGCGATGACCTACGCAACACACCTGCTCCCCATCACAATCTTATGTTTGGCGATCATATCACGCCGGGAAGCGATGCAGGAATTGGCTGTGATCGCGTTATAATCAGGCAATGTGCGCCGGTTCTGCCGTACACCGCCAGGGCTTGCGGAAAGATGCGGCGCATTGACTTTTCACCTTCGACGGCAAAAGGCAGGTGTGCATGTCTACGTCAGAGAGCATGGTTGCACGCGAGGAGTTGGGCTTTGTGCGGGTGGCGAGCATTTCGCCTTCGCTGCGCGTGGCGGATGTCGAGTACAACGTTGACCAGATCGTCGCCGCTCTCGAACAGGCTGCGACGCAGGATGTGCAACTGGCGGTCTTGCCGGAGCTGTGCATCACTTCCTATTCGTGCGCCGACCTTTTTTACCAGCGTCATCTGCTCGACGCTGCGCTGGATGGGCTTGAGCGCATCACGCAGGCGACCGCCATGCTCTACATCAGCTGCGTCGTCGGGTTGCCGATCCTGGTGGGCGGGCGGCTGTACAACTGTGCAGCGCTGATCGGCGAGGGACGCATCGCCGGCATCGTGCCCAAGACCTATCTGCCGACGACCGGCGAATTTTACGAGCAGCGCTGGTTCACCGCGGCGGACCGCTCGCTGCCGCCGACCATCGAGCTGCGCGGAGAGCAGATTCCGTTCGGGACGGACCTGCTCTTTGTCGCCAGGGAGATGCCCGCCTGCGTCGTCGGGATCGAGATTTGTGAGGATTTGTGGGCGGTGAATCCGCCGAGCGGACGGCTGGCGATTGCAGGCGCCAACGTGCTGGTCAACCCATCGGCAAGCAACGAGCTGCTGGGCAAAGCCGACTATCGCCGCGACCTAGTGCGCCAACAGTCGGCGCGCTGTCTGGCGGCGTATATCTACGCCGGCGTGGGAGTGGGCGAATCGACCACCGACGTCGTCTACAGCGGTCACGGTCTGATTGCCGAAAATGGGGTGCTGCTGGCGGAGAGCGAACGCTTTCAGATGGACACGCAGATGATCGTCGCCGACATCGACGTGCAGCGCCTCGACCACGAGCGGGTCAAGAACAGCAGCTTCAGCCAGGCCGAAACCAATGACGCGTTGCGGCGCCTGCCCTTCACGTTGACGCGCACCTTTCAGCCCGCCGCGCCGCTGGTCAACCGCCCGCTGCCGCGCACGCCCTTCGTGCCCGCCGACCCCGCGCGCCGCGCCGAGCACTGCCGCGAGATTTTCAACATTCAGACAGTGGGGCTGGCTAAGCGATTGAGCCACGTCAACGCCGGTCGCGTCGCGATCGGCGTCTCCGGCGGGCTGGATTCGACGCTGGCGCTGCTGGTCTGTGTGCGCGCCTTCGACCGCCTGGGGCTGGATCGCCGCGGCATTGTCGCCATCACGATGCCCGGCTTTGGCACCACCTCGCGCACGCGCACCAATGCCGAGCGGCTGGCGCAAGACCTCGGCGTCACGCTGCGCACGATCCCGATCGGCGAGAGCGTGCGGCTGCACTTCCGCGACATCGGCCACGACGAGAACGTCCACGATGTCACCTATGAAAACGCCCAGGCGCGCGAACGCACGCAGATTCTGATGGATGTCGCCAACCAGATCGGCGGGCTGGTCGTCGGCACGGGCGATCTCTCCGAGGCGGCGCTGGGCTGGATGACCTTCAACGGCGACCACATGTCGATGTATCATGTCAACGCTGGCGTGCCCAAGACGCTGGTGCGCTATCTCGTCTCCTGGTGCGCCGACGAGATCTTCACCGGCGCCACCGCCGAGGTGCTGCGCGACATCGTCGACACGCCGATCACGCCGGAGCTGCTGCCGCTGGGCGAGGGCGAGCAGCTTGAGCAAAAGACCGAAGACGCCATCGGCCCGTATGAATTGCACGACTTTTTCCTCTTTCAGGTTGTGCGCTGCCAGTTTGCGCCAACGAAGGTCTTTTTCCTGGCGCGCCAGGCGTTCGCCGACGTCTACAGCGACGAGGTTATCTTGCATTGGCTGGGCGTCTTCTATCGCCGCTTCTTTGCGCAGCAATTCAAGCGCTCCGCCATGCCCGACGGCCCCAAAGTCGGCTCGGTGGCGCTCTCCCCGCGCGGCGACTGGCGCATGCCCAGCGACGCCGTCAGCGCGCTGTGGACGGCGGAGGTGGAGCGGCTACGATTGGCAACCGGCAAAGACAATCCATCGGGTTGAGGTTGAGGTCGCATGGATAGAGTTGATCAGCAATATGCCGTGATCCATCAATGAGCGTACAGCAATCAGTTTTTTCCACCGCTGTTTTGACATTCTCCATCTGAGTGCTACACTCTTGTCCAGGTTCGCCCCTGACGAGCCGTTCGTCACACCGGGAAGCGCTGCTGTCCCGATTCATGTTCAACGTTGAGCACGGTTTATCCTGCTGTCACACTCGGTCCCTGAATGGGTGGAAGGTGGTTCTGTCGTTGTCACCTGCTGCGCATCTGTGTTGTTTGATCACAAGCCATTTTTGATGATGGAGGTGCTGCTCAATGGCGAATTTGGCCGTTGAACTGCGTAACGTTTGGAAACGGTTTCCCGGCCCTGGCGGCGAGGTCGTTACGGCGGTCAAGAATGTTTCATTGCAGATTGCGGACGGCGAATTCTTTGCGTTGTTGGGCCCATCGGGCTGCGGCAAGACGACCTCGCTGCGCATGATCGCCGGCTTCGAGCTGCCGTCCGAGGGCGAGGTCTTCATCCACGGGCGGGCAATGGGCAAGACGCCGCCCTACCAGCGCCCGGTCAACACAGTCTTTCAAAGCTACGCGCTCTTTCCGCACATGACCATCGGCGAGAATGTCGCCTTTGGTTTGCAGATGAAAGGCGTTGCCAGGCAGGAGATTCAACGCCGCGTGGGCGAGGCGCTGGAGATGGTGCGGCTCGCCGGCTACGAGCGGCGCAAGCCCAAACAGCTCTCCGGCGGGCAGCAGCAGCGCATCGCATTGGCGCGTGCGCTCGTCAATCGCCCGGAAGTGTTGCTGCTCGACGAGCCGCTGGGTGCGCTCGACCTCAAGCTGCGCAAGGAGATGCAGCTCGAGCTCAAAAAATTGCAGCGCGAGGTCGGCATCACCTTTGTCTTCGTGACGCACGACCAGGAGGAAGCGCTGACGATGAGCGACCGCATCGCCGTCATGGAGGGGGGCGTCGCTTTGCAGGTCGGCAGCGCCAACGACATCTACGAGCATCCGAACTGTCGCTTCGTGGCTGATTTCATCGGCGACACCAACTTTCTCGAAGGCGTCATTGCACAGGTTGACTCCAACAAAGCGCAGGTGGAGATGATGGGCGGCGTCTCTGTGTGGGCGCACACCCCACAGCGTGTGCATGTCGGGCAGAGCGTCACCGTCACTGTGCGACCGGAGAAGATGCACATCCGCTCAACAGCCACCGACGTCAACCAGGTGACCGGGCTTGTGACCGACATCGTCTACATCGGCACCGACACACACTACGGCATTCTTCTCGATGGCGGGCAGGCGATCCGCGTGCGCGAGCAGAACTACTCGGCGGAATCGCGGCTGTTGGCGCGTGAGGGGGAAACGGTGAGTGTGCGCTTCGCCATCGAAGCGGCCAGGGTGTTGACGGAGTAGCGCCATGATCCAACGATTTCGCGAGAACCGACGACTGCAGGGGCTTCTGTTGATCCTGCCTGCCATGTTCGTGATGGTGACGCTCCTGGTGGCGCCGCTGACTCTGACCGTCATCACCAGCTTCGGGCAGCGCGACGCCGACGGCAACGTCATCTACACCTTTACGCTCGAAAATTATTGGCGGCTGATGGGTTTCACCGAAAGCGGGTGGGACGACCTCTACCTGCGCATCCTGCTGCGGTCGCTGTGGCTGGCTGTGCAGACGACAACGATTGTGATTTTGATGGCGTATCCGCTCGCCTATTTTATTGCGCGCTCGCCGGAAAGGCGGCGCAATTTTTTGCTTTTTCTGGTGCTCGTGCCCCTGTGGACGAACTTCGTAATCCGCATTTACGCATGGGTGATGATCTTGCGCGGGCAGGGGGTGCTCAACTCGATGCTGGGCGGGGTGGCCGGATTGTTCAACGCGCCCTTCCAGCCGCTTGACCTTTACCCATCGCAGACCGCGGTGTTGATCGGCATGGTCTACGAATTTCTGCCTTTTATGATTTTGCCGATCTACACTTCGCTGGAAAAGATCGAGCCAAATCTTTATGAAGCTGCGGCTGATCTCTACGCCAATGCCTTTCGCACCTTCTGGCGCGTGACCGTGCCGCTCTCCATGCCGGGCATCGTCGCCGGCACGATCCTGACCTTCATCCCGGTGATCGGCACCTTTGTCGTCTCCGACATCCTGGGCGGGCGGCAGGTGATTCTGGTTGGCAATCTGGTGCAGCGTCAGTTTCTCGATGCGCGCAATCCGCCCTTTGGCGCGGCGGCGTCGATCATCCTGCTCGTCATGACGCTGGTGTTGACGCTTTACTACACGCGGCGCTTTGGGCTGGGAGAGGAGATCGCCGCAGGATGAGCAGCGCAAAACAATCGCCGTGGCTGGCGCTGACCGCATTTCTGGTCTACTTTTTTCTCTATGCGCCGATCATCGTGTTGATCGTCTTTTCGTTCAACGCATCGCGCACCAATATCGTCTTTGAAGGCGTGGTCAACCAGGGGCCGTGTGGGCCGTTCTACTGGTATTGCGAGCTGTTCAAAAATCGCAACGTGATCGAAGCGACGCGCAACACCTTGATCATTGCCTTCACATCGACGGTGGTTTCGACTATCATCGGAACAATGGCGGCGCTGGCGTTGCAGCGCTATGACTTTTTTGGCAAGAAAACATCGGAGACCGCGCTCTACTTTCCGATCGTCACACCGGAGATCGTGATGGGCATCGGAATTTTGGTGCTCTTTAGCGCGGTCTTTGGCTGGATCAACACAGCGCTGGCGCTGGCGCCCGGTCAACGGTTGACGATGGGGCTGGGGACGGTGATCGTCTCGCACATTGCGTTTAGCATCCCCTTTGTCACGCTGGTCGTGCGTGCGCGGCTGCACGGCTTTGACAACCGGCTGGAAGAGGCGGCGATGGATCTCGGCGCCAACGAGTTCACCACCTTTCGCAAGGTGACGTTGCCGCTGATTGCGCCTGGCGTGCTGGCTGGCGCCATGTTAGCCTTCACGCTCTCGCTCGACGACTTCATCATCACCTTCTTCACAACCGGGCCTGGCGCCACGACGCTGCCGATCTATGTCTACGGCCTGCTGCGCCGCATTGTGACGCCAGAGGTGAACGCGCTTTCGACGATCTGGATTCTGGTCGTTTTGACCGTTGTTGGGATTTCTCAGTGGTTTCAGACCCGCAAGTAGAGTTGTGAAAGGATAGTGCCATGACGAAACGACGGATTTGGGGTGTGTGGAGCATCCTGTTGATCGCTGCATTGTTGGCAGCCGCCTGCGGAGGGGGGGCGACGACGCAAGCGCCTGCCGAATCGACGGCGGCGGAGAGCGGCTCGACCTGCCCGGAGCCTAACCCACGGATGGAAGTGACTTCGACGCAGTTGAATCTCTTTGTGTGGACGGAGTATATCCCGCAAGAGACAATCGACTGTTTCGAGGAGGTCTACGGCATCCGCGTCAACAAGGACGAGTACTCGAGCAACGAAGAGATGTACGCCAAGCTCTCGGCGGGCGGCGCCAACTACGACCTAGTGCAGCCGACCGATTACATCGTTGCGCTCATGATTCGCCAGGGGCTGCTGCAAGAGTTGGACAAGAGCAGGCTGGCGATCATGGACAGCCTTGACCCCAACTATCTCGATCTGCCATTTGATCCAGGCAACCGCTACACAATCCCCTATCAGGCTGGCACCGACGCGATTGTCGTCAATACAGAGACCGTGCAGACAGTGCCGCAATCCTTCGCCGACCTGTGGAACCCTGAATACGCCGGACGCCTGGTGATGATCGACGACTCGCGTGCGATCATCGGCGCCACGTTGCTGACGCTGGGCTACGACGTCAACACCACCGACCCGGCGCAACTAGAGGAGGCAAAGGTGAAGTTGGCGGAACTGGCGCGAGGCGTCAAGATCTTCGACAGCGACAGCCCCAAAACAGCGTTGATTGCCGGCGACGTTGATCTGGGCATTGTCTGGACAGGCGAGGCGGAGATCGCACGCCGTGAGCTGCCTTCGATTGAATACATTTATCCAACCGAAGGGGCGATTTTATGGCAGGACAACTACGCCATCCCGGTCGGCGCGCCAAATCTCGACGCCGCCTATGCGTGGCTCAACTATTCGTTGCAGGGCGACCTCTTCTGGAGAATGCTCGACGAGTTCCCCTACACCAATCCGAACCTGGCGGCGCTTGACTTTGCCAGAGAGAATCATCCAGAACTGTACGAGGCGTATATGAATTCCAACATCACCAATACGCCGCCAGAGGAGCTTGAAAGGGGGCATCGCATGGAGGATGTGGGCGATGCAACGCCGCTCTACGACCGCGTCTGGACTGAGGTCAAAGGCGGTTAGCGCGCTGAAAGACTGTTTGAACAGGGCGTCTCTGACACAGAGACGCGGAGCCGGAGAGGTTGTGCAGAGAAAGCGCGGGGCAAGGTCTATCCTCCATTGCCTGGCGTTTCTCTGCCTCTCTCCGTCATGTGACGCAAAGCAGGAAATCGGAGAACGGCGATGACCGTGAATGTAGGGTTCTGCTAAAGCACATCCTTCGTGCAGGCGCCATGTCACCCCGGAGGCGATGACCTGCGACGCACATTCCGCCCCAAACGCGAAGTGGACCCAACCTGCGCGCGTCCACCTGTCTGAGATGATAAAGTTGTAGTATACTGTGCGCCAGCAGAAGCTGTGTCGCCTGGAGACGGCCATTCGCTATGTGACATCGGCCAGCGCCGGCCGATCTGCGCTGGAATGTATGGATGGCAATCGAGACAGTTGCGGCGGAAGGAGATGCAATCATGAGCAAAGTACAGGCTCTTCCCGATTTGACTCGCCTGTCAAGCTTCTTTGCAAGCTATCCTGATATTCAGGCGGTGTATCTATTTGGCTCGACTTCCACGGGCCGAATCCATGCTGAAAGTGATCTTGACCTTGCAGTTGTACTTCGCCCCAACGCGCAGACTTTCTCGAAACTTGACATTCTGGCTGCATTGGCGCAGGCGGGATTTTGCAATGTTGATCTGGTTACGCTCGACACCGATGACATTGTGCTCAAGCATGAAGCGGTGCGTCAAAATCGGTTAATCTATCAATCCAATGATTTCGATCGGGGTGCATACTTCTCCAAAATCATTCGGCAGTTCTGTGATTTTCGACCGTTTCTAGACGTGCAGCAACGAGCATACAAGCAGAGGATGTTGAATGGTCAGGCCCGAAGTGTTGCGCAAGCGACTATTGAAATTGGATGAATATCTGGCGATTCTCCATCAAATACGACGATATTCGCACCGGGAATTTCTTGACAATCCTGAACGGTACGGCAGCGCCGAGCGCTTCCTGCAGCTTGCAATTGAAACGCTTACCGATTTGGGCAACCATGTGATTGCAGAACTCGAGTTGGGCAATGTCGATTGGTACAGTGACGTTCCGCGCCGCCTATGTGAGGCCGGCTATATCGACAACCAAATAGAGCAGACATGGGTGCGGATGATCGGCTTTCGCAATATACTCGTACATGAATATCTGGAGATTGACCGGGAAATTGTTTACCGCGTCTTGCAGGACAACCTTGACGATCTGGAGATATTAAAGCGAATCTTCGTTCGGTTTCTGTAATTCCAGCAGTTCACGAATCCTACCCGCCATGTCAACCATGGACCCAATGCCGCCCGCTTGACCCGACAGCGCCACCTTCTGGCAAGACAAACGGGTGATCGTCACGGGCGGCAGCGGATTTCTTGGTTCCTTTGTCGTCGATACGCTGCGCGAACGCAGCGCCGCCGAGGGCGCTCTGCTTGCCATCAAACGCTACAACCAGAGTGACCTGGTCAACATCGGCAGTTCGTTTGAGATTAGCATCAAAGACCTGATCGAAACCATCGCCGGGCTGACCGGCTTCGACGGACGCATTGTGTGGGACATGAGCAAGCCAATCTGCGCCTCTGCGTTCAATTGGGTGACTCTTCAAACAGGTTCTGAGATCCTGAAGTGTGGTACACTATGCACCAGCAAGAACATGCACTGCGTTATCTCGAAGCGGTGATTCGCTACGTGGCGTTGGCTGGTCGGAATGTCACTGCGGAGGATGTGCGGACAGCAATCGAGGCCGTGACGCCGGAAGGAGATGCAATGATTCGGTGCAATTGCGCAGGAATGGCTACGAGATTGCGCAGATCGAAGATGTGGCGCTGCTGCAAACCATCGGCGACGCTATCGAGCTGGCTGCCACACCAGATGAGGTGCGCCAGGTCTATCACCGCCAAGACTAATGGAGCGACCGAGTCGCACAGAGGCTGTTTGAAAAAGCGTTCTCGACGCAAAGGCGCGGCGGAGGTGTGCAGGGGCAAGCATGCAGAGGCTGAAGGGCGTCTCTCTGCGTTTCCCCACCTGACATCAGGGTTGGCGGCTTCACAATTAGACTCGCAAAACAACTCGGTCGCCCGGCGCCACGTTCTCCAAAATGCCCACATGCCCTGTTCTCAATTTCAACCTTCCCCTCTGCCCGTGCTATCCTATCCGCCATGTCAACGGCAAACGCAATACTGCCCACTGGCGCCATCGATTGGCGAGCCAGACACGAGAGCGACGCCGGCGACAGTGCTGCGGTGGACTACACTCCGTTGCATCATGTTTGATTGTTGATTGCATGGAAAGGAAAAGACCCATGAAACGCCCTGTACTCTGGATCGTCACTTTACTGCTGTTCTTTGCGCTTGGCGTGCTAGCGCGCCCGCTGTTGACGCCCACCACCGCCGTCGCTGCACCCAGCCAACAGGGACTGCTGCCGGTGGAGTTCTATCTGCTGATGAACCAACCGGGACCGCTGTGGCTGGCGAGAATCAATCTGACTGAAATCTATCTTGCAGAGACGGATCTGTCAAAAGCGAATTTGCTAGAGGCAAATTTGACCCGCGCGAACCTGACCCGGTCTGTCTTGGATGGTGCGCGCCTTCAGCGTGCTAATATGAATGGTGTCATTCTGCGAAATGCTGCACTGGTAAGCGCAGACTTGACTGGCGCAAATCTTTCTAATTCTGACTTACGTGACGCAGACCTTGCAAACGCGAATTTGACAAATGCTACGCTGTCAGGCGCTGACCTGCGTGGTGCGGACCTGACTGGTGCGACCATGGACAACATCAATTTGGCTCAGGCAAGATACAGTTCCTCCACCATATGGCCTGATGGTTTTGATGTGACGAAAACCGATGCCCAATTAGTTGACTAAAGTACCCTTGTATAGAGACGCTATTACGCAGTTTCATAAGCTGCTATTTACAGTCCTAAATAGATTCCGTGCTTTTACTCTGGCGAACTACCCGTTCATGCGTCACGGATCTTTTCCGGAACGTCTTTAGTTCAGTGACTGCTTTAGGACATTCTTAGCGTTGTAGGAGATATCCGCGGGATGATTCTGCCGGCAGATCGGTAAGTGAATGTCAAATTGAGTGGGAGTGACGGTTGAAGCGAATCATGTATGTGGTGGGGGCGCGACCAAACTTCATGAAAATTGCCCCCATCATGGATGAAATGGTCAATTTCCCTGATGACTTTGAGCAGTACCTGGTTCACACTGGTCAGCACTACGATGCTAATATGTCGGCGGTATTCTTCGAAGAACTGGGAATGCCGAGACCGGCAGTCAATTTGGAGGTTGGTTCCGGCTCTCATGCACAGCAAACTGCACAGATTATGCAGCGATTCGAGCCAATACTACTGGAATACCGACCAGACTGGCTTGTCGTTCCAGGTGATGTGAATTCAACGCTTGCTTGTGCACTAGTAGCAAGCAAATTGGGTGTTAAGGTTGCGCATGTTGAAGCAGGTCTACGCTCTTTTGATCGCGATATGCCTGAAGAGATCAACCGGATTTTGACCGATCACCTCTCTGACCTCCTGTTTACAACTGAACCAAGTGGAAACGTGAACTTGCGCCGTGAGGGAATTGCGGATTCAAAGGTTCACTTTGTTGGCAATACAATGATTGATACTCTTGTGCGTTTGTTACCATCAGCTCAAGTTCGATGGGCTTCGATCCGCAGTCAGCTTGGATTGGAAAATTATGTTCTGGTCACCCTGCACCGTCCCTCGAATGTTGACGATC
Source organism: Chloroflexota bacterium (assembly GCA_016861025.1). Classification (GTDB taxonomy): domain Bacteria; phylum Chloroflexota; class Anaerolineae; order Caldilineales; family Caldilineaceae; genus Caldilinea. Next base: position 165,101 of record BOKO01000010.1, on the reverse strand, counting down.
CGTTTGTTTTGAGCGAAATGATCCATGCATTGCTGGAAATCGGCCTGGCCACTCAAGTAGTTTTCCCGGTGCATCCGCGTACGCGTCAGCGAATTGCCTCTCTTGGAATCAATATGGCTGACAAAAATGTGATGTTAACCGAGCCTCTCGGATACCTTGATTTCCTGGCGCTTGAAGCAAACGCATCGCTTGTGTTGACTGACTCCGGGGGTGTGCAAGAGGAAACAACCTATTTAGGGGTTCCATGTTTAACAGTTCGACCAAACACCGAACGCCCAATCACGTTGACAGTCGGGACGAATCAACTTGTTAGCAATAACAGGGAGGCAATCGTTGCTTCGGCGCAGTCAGCAATCATGCTTGACCAGCACCGATCTGTGCTGGTTCGCCCTGAGCTATGGGACGGCTTTGCAGCACGACGTATCGTGAACGTTCTACGCGAGATGTCAACATGAAACAGGTCTTGATACGCCGTGGTCAGGTGATGGTAGAGCAGGTTCCTGCGCCGATGCTCGACCAAGGCCATGTACTTGTCGAAGTCACCTACTCGCTCATTAGTCCTGGAACAGAGATTAGCAGCGTGCAGAGTGCCAACCAATCTCTGATTAGCAAGGTGCTCGACCAGCCTGACCGCATCAAGAAGCTTTTGGGGCACCTCCGCTCACAGGGAATCCAAAAGACGATTGCTAAAGTCCAGGGTCAGACTGGGCAATTGACACCGCTCGGCTACTCTTGTTCAGGAGTTGTAACGCAAGTTGGGGAAGGGGTTACTGAATTTCAACCTGGTGACCAAGTTGCCTGCGCCGGTGCGGGTATTGCGAATCATGCAGAAATGGTTTTGGTTCCGCGCAATTTGGTCGTGAAAATCCCTGATGGATGCGACCTGCGTAGCGCAGCGTCGGTGACGTTGGGCGCAATTGCCCTTCAGGGTGTGCGCCGGGCCGAACCGCGTTTGGGAGAGATTGTTGTTGTCATTGGCCTTGGTCTTCTCGGACAATTGACTACGCAAATTCTCAAGGCGGCTGGCTGTCGGGTAATCGGCATTGATGTGGATGCACGGCGTGTAGCTCTAGCCAAAACGCTCGGGGCTGATGCAGCGCTCAACCCATCTGAAGTTGCAATAATAAACGAGACACTGCATTTGACTGCTGGTTATGGAGCGGATGCAACGATTATCACTGCTGCATCCAATAGCGATGAGATCGTACAGCAGGCGATGGAAATCACACGAAAGAAGGGGAGGGTCGTCGTCGTCGGTGCTGTAGGTCTAGGGTTGAAGCGCTCCCCCTTTTATGAGAAGGAAATCGACTTTCTGATCTCTACATCTTACGGTCCAGGACGCTATGACGAACGATATGAAAAGCAGGGACTAGACTATCCATATAGCTACGTGCGTTGGACTGAAAACCGCAATATGCAGGAGTACCTGCGCTTGGTTGCTGCAGGCAAACTCCGTCTGGATAAAATTCTGGAGCGAGAGTATTCTCTAGAGGAAGCACCGCAGGCATATTCAGATTTGCAAAATGTATCCGATAAGCCGTTGGGAGTGATTCTGCGCTATCCAGTATCCAGTGATAGTGCTCAGTTTGCTGAAAAGATGCAGACCAGAGTTTCACTGACTTCCCGTTCAACGATTGGCAAGATTCGCATCGCTGTTGTCGGTGCAGGTAGCTTCGCCAAAGCGGTGCACCTGCCGAACCTGCAGAAGTTATCTGATCTGTACTCAATTCGGGCGATCGTCAGCGGCACCGGAACGAATGCCAAGTCGACCGCAGAACAATTTGGCGCTGCTTATGCCAGCACGAATTACCAGGATGTGTTGAACGACCCTGACGTTGACGCTGTCATGATCTGCACTCGTCACAACCTGCATGCACAGCAAGCTATATTAGCTGCAAAGGCGGGCAAGGCAATCTTTCTTGAGAAACCGATGGCGTTGAACCAGGAAGAACTGGATCAATTAGTGGAAGTGCTCAAAGAGACCGGCGTCCCCTTCATGGTTGGATACAATCGGCGTTACTCTCCTGCAGCGCGCCGCATCAAGGAGATCGTCAAGGAGAGGCAGAATCCCCTAATGATCCTGTATCGCATGAATGCAGGCTATCTTCCTCCAACGCACTGGACGCAGACAGAGGAAGGTGGCGGGCGTATCATTGGTGAGGCTTGTCATATCATCGACCTGTTTCAATACCTGATAGGCACCCGTGTGGAAGAAATGACAGCAACTGCTCTAGCACCAAAGTCCGAGCATGTTCTTGCTAGCGATAACATGTTAATCACGTTACGATACAGTGACGGCTCAGTGGCAAGTCTATTTTATACTTCCCTGGGTGCATCAGATTTGCCAAAGGAATATATGGAAATATACGTCGATGGCAAGGTTCTATTGCTCAACGACTACGTATCGCTCGAAATGACTGGGATAAAACTACCTGGATGGAGTGCATCTATACAGGACAAAGGGCACCTTGATGCGTTATCCGTCTTTTCACAACGGTTTGTAGATGCCCGCATCTACCAATCTCTGGAAGAACTGGCGGAGACTTCGTCGCTTACTTTCGAGGCAGTTCAGTTATCTACAAGAACTTCATAAGCAAACCCTACTTTTGCCCGGCAAAATGTATTTATGAAACGACTTTTCCAGAAACTGGTTTCTCCAATTACGTCGATATTGTTGTGGCTGTTACCATCTACACGAATATCATTCATTATCAAAGAAAACTTCCTCCGCTTGAGCGGCATTGCTGCCGGTCGCAACATCCAGATTTGGCAAGGTGTTCGCATTTCGCCGTTGCGAAACATTTCGTTTGGTAGCAATGTCGCAGTGGGCTACGACGTATTGCTGCGGCCCGAGGGCGGGCTTAATATTGGTAACCGTGTCTTGATAGGGCATGGCAGCAAAATTATCACAGCGAATCATGTCATCCCCAATGACCGCAGAAGCGTCTTCGGTGCCGGGCATATTCGTGAACAAGTGACGATCAAGGATGATGTTTGGATTGCAGCCAATACAGTGATTCTTCCCGGGGTTACTTTGGGAGAGGGCTGTGTTGTTGCCGCAGGGGCTGTTGTGACTGACGACGTGCCGCCCTATGCAATTGTCGGTGGAGTCCCTGCACGATTGATTCGCATAAGAGACTGAACTATGCACAACGAATTGGATCTCACATCTGTTCCTGAGACAACGTACGGGTTCCGTAACCGTGCTCGTTTTATGATTACGCAGCTCGAGCAGTTTCAGACCCAACTCGGACGCCCAGCAGATGTCCTGGATGTCGGCTGTGGGACTGGGGACCTGGTGACTGTGTGGGTTGCTCGTCTCGGCGCACAGGTCTTGGGAATAGACACGCACGAACCCTCAATTGCGCTGGCGCGTAGCCGCTATGACATCCCCTCGCTGCAATTTGAGCTGGCAACTGCTGAAGATGTACTGACTTCAGGTAGGAACTTTGATGTCATCATCTGTTCGGAAGTACTCGAGCATTTGACACAGCCCGAAAGTCTGCTAAGCACATTGCGCAAGTTGATTCGACCAAATGGTCTGTGTTTGGTGACCGTCCCAAACGGCTGGGGGCCAAAAGAAAATGAAGAGCGACTTGTTTCTGCCTATCTAAAGATGAAATCGCTGTTGCGGCGGCAAGTGGCAATGGGTGAGGATGCAAAGACATCAAAAGTGAATGACGGCGTCGGCATGATTGATTCCCTGAATTACGAATGTAGGCATGTACAGTTCTACACGATGGGTGCGATACGAAAACTAGCCAGACAGGCTGGATTCAGAATCGAAAAGCAAGAGAATCGGCGATTTCTCTCTGGTCCGATATCGGACCGGTTGATCGGTGGCAACCAGCAACTGGTAAATTGGAACGTACGGATCGCAAAAAAAATACCGTATTGGCTTGCATCCAGCTGGATGTTTGTATTTCGTCCAATCTAGTAATTATCGTCCCAAATGCGTTCATCATTTGTAGAAACTATCAAGGGAGCGCTGGCTTTAGGCATTAGCTCCAGTCTCGTCACTGCTGTCGGTTTTCTGCTTATCCCACTATATACTCGCTACTTAAGTGTCGAGGAGTTCGGCCTTCTAGGTCTCATCAACTTGGCGGTGTCCATTGCTGTCGCTATCTTTGGCATGGGAATGAACACCGCCATATTCAGATCCTACTTTGACTACGAAGAGAGTTCGGACAAACGCAAGCTTGTTGGCACTGCACTGATAGTTGCACTCCTGGCGGGTACGGGGTTGGTGGCATTGGCAACGGTGGCGTCCGAATCGGTTATCGCCAAGAGAATATTCACTCTGCCCGAAACCGGGCGCTATTTTCAGCTTGCACTATACACGGGCGCAATCACATTGGTGAGCGCCGTTCCGCTTGCTGTTTATCGCGCAAATCGGCAGTTCGGCCGATTTGCTATCGTCAATATTGCGGCAGCGACTCTCCAGATCATCTTCATCGTTATGTTAGTCGCCATCGCCCATATGGAGATTATGGGCATTCTGATAGGTCAATTCACAGCGACATTGGCTATCAATCTGCTGCTGCTCTATACGATACGCGGCGATGTGGAGCTTACGTTGCTCCAGGGAGAAGTGCACAAGCTGCTCACGTACGGCATTCCCCTGGTGCCAGGTTCTGTATTCTACCTGATTCTTACATCGGGAAGTCTGTTCTTTGTCCAGCACACCGAAGGGTTAGCAGAAGCCGGCACCTTCAATCTTGCCATTCGGATAGCATCCATTTTTGCAATTCTGGTCATTACCCCGTTTCAGTTGATCTGGCCTCCAATGATGTTCAGTGTTGAAAAAAAGCAATACGCACTGCGTTTTTACGCCAACATGCTTGTATACGCGCTCTATGTATCTATAGGACTGGGAATGCTCCTGAGCGTATATGCACCGGAAATTGTCGGCCTAGTTGCTAGCGAGGCGTATGCTCCTGCAGCGCAGTTGGTCTGGCTACTCATTTGCGGTCATATCCTGTTTGTGGCCCAGAACACACTGAATGTTGGCATTATCTTGAGACGCAGAACAATCTATTGGAGCATTGCACTCGTTATCGAGACTCTGATATGTATCTTGCTCTGGGTGCAGCTTGCGCCTAAATGGGGCGCGTTAGGTGTTGCCGTCGGATCTATCATCGGATATGTCGCTGGCGTGACTGCAACCCTGTTGTTTAGCAGGCGCTTTATCAAAGTCAATTATGAGTGGAAACGTGTACTTTATCTGACGATAATGCTTCCGATTGCAGTTGGTGTCAGCAACTTGATCCCGTCTAGCTTTGGCGCTTTTGCAGTGATCGCCTTGAAGGCGCTCTTGCTCTTGTTGTTTTTCTGTAGTCCGTTCCTGGTAAATTTCTGGCACGAAGACGAGCTTTCGGTTGCTAAGCAGTTCATCCAACAACTGCGCGCAAGATTGCCGTTGCAGCTTCTATCTGCGGAACGAAAATAACCAGCATGGCAAGGACGGCTGGCAAGTCAATGTCATCAAACCTGTACGTCCCTTTTGCGCTTCCAGCGCGAATTCTTGGTCGCGTAGTGCGTGAAACCAGAATTTCGCTGGAGGAAGCGCGATGGCGCTGGCAAGAACGCATCTCTAGATTTTGGTGCTACCTCAAGCCTGATGGCGTTAGCAGCCGCATGCAAATACTCTCACCCAAAGGTCTCGATTTTCAGTTCTTTCACCATAGAACCGATCAATCGCTGATTTACGCGTTGCTTGCCCAGGTAAATCCTTCGGCGGCAGAGACCATCATCGCCGAGTCCGATTTCTATCGTTCGCACATTTGGGGGTTGCTTGGTTCTGGGAATATGTACCTCGGCCAGGTCATCGACTGGCACGCAGACATCATCTCAGGATACCGATGGGATCAACGCCGATACCATAAACGTTTTTACCCCGCCCCTTTCCCTGGTGGTCACGATATTAAGTTTCCATGGGAGTTAAGCCGGTGCCAACACCTAGTTCGGTTGGGGCAAGCATACTGGATCACCGACAACGAAAAATACGCGCTTGAGTTTGTTGCTCAGGTGCAAGATTGGATTGACTGCAATCCCTGGCCGTGGGGTGTCAATTGGGCCTCCACAATGGACGTTGCGATTCGGGCGGTAAACTGGCTGTGGGGGTATCAATTTTTCAAGGAATCGAAGAGTTTGCCAGAACAGTTTATTTGCAAGTTCAAGAGAAGTCTGCTGACACACGGAAGACATATCTATCACAACCTGGAGAATCGCAGTGGTATTACAGGCAACCATTACCTATCAAATTTGGTGGGACTGATCTATTTGGGGATTCTCTGCCCAGAATTCAAAGAAGCTGGTAAGTGGCGTGAGTTTGCTCTGAACGAGATCGAAACAGAGATGTTCAAACAGGTCTATCCGGACGGTGTTGATTTTGAGGCATCCACCAGTTATCATCGCCTGGTACTGGAGATGTTCTTGTCTGCCACGCTCTTGGCTCGATACAACGATCATGACTTTAGCCCTGAATACATGAAACGGCTAGAGATGATGGTGGAGTTCATCATGGTGATCATCCGGCCTGATGGCACGGCGCCCCTGATCGGTGACAGTGATAACGGTCGTCTTCATCGTCTCAAAGCATGGCATGAGCCAGAACGAGAATGGAATGATTTTCGCTATTTGCTGGCAATCGGAGGATATCTCTTTGACCGGGAGGACTTCCTGTGCGCCGCTGGCGCTGAACTGGAAGAAGCAATCTGGCTGATGCCGGAACGCGTTACACCAATACAACAGCCACACGAGCGGCGACCATTGGCGTCACAGCGTTTCGAGCATTCCGGTTTCTATGTGTTGCGGACAGATGAGGTGCATCTACTCGTTGAGAGAGGGGAGATTGGCTTAGGTGGAGTAGGTGCGCACAACCATTACAACCCACTTGGGTTTGAGTTGTGGATGAACGGCTATGCCATTGTGGTTGACCCAGGGACCTACGTGTATACTGCGGATTGGAGCGCCAGAGAACAATACCGCAGCATGGCGCGTCATAACACGCTGTGTATCGAGCTGCCTGGTTTTGCGCCCAGTTACCCTCCACAGAACTTGTTCAGCTTTCAACGCTTGTATACTGTCCGGGAAATCGCGTGGAATACCAATCGACAGTTCGATCAGCTTGTTTTGGAGAGAGTAAGCATCAAGAATAATGTAACAGTTATCCACCGCCGTATTATAATCCATTGGAAGAACCCTGCCATAGTTGTTCTTCGGGATATTGTTTCAGGAACGGCGGCAGTACCCTGTTTCTTTAGTTTGCATTTTTCTAGTGCACTGACTGTCGGAACGCTTTCGGCTACAGGCGTAAACGGATTGGCGCTTACCTGGTCAGGGAATGACATCTGCAACTGTACTGTACTGTCCTCTTCCTGGTCGATGACCGTTGTGGATGATTGGGTCTCGCCAAGCTATGGTGTCCAACATCCAGCGAAGACGGCAAAATTTGTCAATACACGCCAGGATTTTTCAGAGCCTCTGGATATTTTCTTCAGTGCTCCGCATATAACACTTCGCCACGATGATGGTGTCTGGCAGGAAATTCAGATCCTGCTTTCGGAAAGCACACGGCTATGACGTTCATCATTGTTGCATCTGTATTGGTATTGTTGCGCATAGCATGGTCGCTAGTTTTGCCATGGCGAGTATTATCAGTCAGCACCGCAAATCTAGCAGGGACACTGCTTTTCGTGGTGTTGGGATTGCAGTATATGCCCTCAACGCCTGTGATGGAAGGTGCGCTCTATGTGGTGATTTTCTATCAGTTCCTGTTGATCGGCGAGCTTTTGGGAAGGTCCGTACATATAGATGGGCGGCGTTTAGCGTTCGCTGGCGAGTGGTTTGCAGCCAACCATATTGCATATATTGGGTTATTCATTGTGTTTTGTGTTTTTTGTCTTCTTCCACTTATGAATCTGATTGCCAGCGGACGTTCTATCACTGAGGCAGTTGAAACAACCTGGTCGGGCCGTGGGGTAGCCAGTCGCGCTGCTGTCGTTATGGATACACTTAATCTTAGAAGCACGACTGGTATGGCAGCTGTATTGAATGGGCTCCAACAGCAGTTCATTGGTTTTTGGTACCTATCGATTGGGGTTCTATATCGCCGACATCCGAAAATTACACTTTCTGGTTTGCTGGTCTATATCCTTGGCGTCTTTGTGAGTTCAAGCGGCGCTCGTTCATCTATATTCATTGGTGTTGGCATCGTGGTTGTATTATGGTTACTGAAACGAACGCAGGGGCGCCGAAGGCGGCTGAAATTAGTGCATATATTTTTCGTATCCTTGCTTGGGTTGGGATCACTTGTCGCGTTAGATTTTTTGCTGTCGGCACGTACGGGGTTCTCGCAGCAAAGTGGGTTGTTGACCCGCATCAGCCGCACTCTGGAGAACGATTTCGCCTATGGTGGGCTAGGGGTTGACTTTGCCACTTCGGCGCGACCGGCGACACTTGAAACGGGATTGGATTATCTCTTTCGTCTGGGTACAGGCCCGATCCCGCGGGCGATTTGGCCTGAAAAGTCTACAGTCGATGCCAACCTTGAGATGACATCACATTTCTTAGGACGGCCAATGAATACGATTACGTCGATTCTGCTCTTTACTCCGGTTGGAGAAGCATTATTCTACTTTGGGTTTGTTGGCTTGATGATCATTTCATTGCTGTATGGTTTTGTTACAATTTGGCTAGAACGACTATATTCAACTTCGCCAAGCTACTGGGGACTTTTGGCTCAGACCTACGTATGGTCATTCCTTGCGATGCGGCAGGCATTTTATAATCTTTGGTTCGCGTTAATCGTGGCTAATTTCCTAGTCTTGATTTTCCTATTTGTCGTCAAAGGATTTTTTCGGACCCCGCAATCAAGAATCATGCAGGAAAAGTCCGTATTCTCGGATTCTGCCAAGTCAATCCCTGCTTGTTAAACCAGGCTTTGTGGTCGTTAGCGGATAATTGGCGGTGAATTCGACGTTGTAACCTGGTCAAATGTGTCAACAAAACAGAGAGAAGCAAACTTGTCCCAGTCACAGAAAGTCCCTACTGTACTGATTTCTGAACCCCATCCGTATGGTGCGTTGGCTAGATATGGGGGACACCAGTACGCAAGAGTTTTTGCGCAGCATGGTTGGAATGTACTTCTGTTTTCTGCGACCTTTAACCTCTGGCGGCGCTTTTTGCCAGAAGCTGGCATTGACCAACAGTATTTTGAACTTTGGAAAGAGCATGGGCGTCAGGTTGAGCCTAATATCACAAACTATGCGCTGGCGCACGTATTGCCTACGCAGATTCGCTTTCGTCCGCCATTCGACCGCTTTGCGCCAAGTCTGTATGTGCCGAATATCCGATCTGTTCTGCTCAAGCACAAGATCGACAAAGTCGATCTTCTATGGTTGAACGGCAACCAGGACTGGTTGTTGCGCAGAGCGGTGCCGTATACCAAGTTGCTTATTCGGATCATTGATGACTATTCAGGCTTTGGCGTTGACTACGATAATTATCATCCACTGATGAAAGAATCATTTGATGCTGCTGATGCAGTCTTCGCCTGTTCAGAGAAGGTGCAAACACTCTATACCGGTTTTTTTGATCGGATCAAGCTAGCTCCGAATGGTGTTGACTTTGACCATTTCACTCAACCGATTTTAGAGGAACCAGAAATACTGCGTACCATTCCTCACCCTCGTATCACTTATGTTGGTGCTATCGCAGATTGGTTCGACCTTGACTTGATAATCGAACTGGCGACACGTCTGCCTGAACATCACTTCCTACTCTTTGGCAAATGGAGCAGGCAGAAACCAGATTCAGACGCTGTCCCTGGCAACATTCATGTCATGGGAGCAGTTGAATATAGTAGAGTCCCGGCTATTCTGGCGCATAGTGACGTCGGTATTATTCCCTTCAAAGATACTGAACTGGTTCAGGGCGTGTCACCGATCAAAGTCTATGAGTATTTGGCTAGCCGTTTGCCGGTAGTGTCACTTCGATGGCATGAGCTAGAGCGCGAATCCCTCCCCATTTTTCTGGCGATGGGAGTGACGGAGTTTGAGTCTGGTATTGTTTCCGCGCTTGCCATGTCGCTTAAACAAAGAGAGGAACTGCGCAACGCAGTAAGGCTATTCTCATGGGAACAGCGACTCGTAGCCATGCTAAACCAAATTGGTTTGGAACTCCATCACATATGACACAGCCGCAAGCACCGGAGATGGCTTTTGAGTGCAACACACAATCGGCGCTAGGCAACGCGCTATCACCATCTCACCTTCTCCCCGAAACAACACTCCCGCGAATCATTTGGGTGGCAGCGCGTCCGCCTATCCCGCCATTCTCAGGTATCACCTCCAAGACACTCTGTGGATTAGATGCATTGCTCTCAATGACCGAGGTTGATCTGATCACGTTCACCGCAGGATCATCGACTGAGCGCACACTTGTAGAGATACAGCGATTTTGGGGCGACCGAAGCGTACGTATTCACGCATTGCGTCTTGAGCCAAGATCCAGCGGGCTAAGCGCGCTTCTAAGGGGCCAGTTTCAACTAACGACTGAATTCGACCGAAACAAACTGGCGGCAAAGTTGGAAGAATTGAACTGGTCAGAACGGAACAATCTAGTGATCTTTGATGATATTGTGCTGGCGCCTCTTGCGCAAGCATATGGTACAAATGCAATTATCAGTCCACACGACTGTATGTCTGAGATGTTCCTGTCCCACTTTAGGCATCTGCATCCACTATCCGCTTCCAGACTCCGGAAGTACATACAATATCGTACAGCCCGACAGTACGAGCAGAGATACTATCAATCCGCATTGCTGGTGCATGTCATCACGCAACGTGACCGGGTCTGGCTGGAAGCCATTAACCCGTTGGCTCGATATCATGTTGTGCCGAACGCCGATCTATTGAACCCTGGTCTTGTTTATGATAGTAATCCTGAGCATGATTTGTTAATCTGGGGCGATTTGACCATCGCCGCCTGCGCAAAGGGCACGCGCGAGTTTCTAAGGCAAATTCGAGGCGCCACACATCTTAACCGAGCAAGGATAATCCTGGTTGGCAAAGTACCTGACGACACAGCAGAGCGGATTATTGGTCGGGACTGTATGGAACTTGTGGACTACTCGCCTCGGCTTGAGAATGAGGCTGGACAGATGCATACGGCGAAAATCTTCGTCATCCCAGATATTGGCGGCGCAGGCATCAAGAATCGTGTAGTGAATGTGTTGTCTTCTGGTATCTGTCTCGCCTGCCTCTTACCGCAAATGGAAGGTGTTGACACAATTGCTGATCGTGGTGCTATCAATGCGGTAACGATGTCTGAGTTGGTTAACCGCATTGTTGATGTTCTCCGCACAGGTCAATACTCGAATATCGCCAAGATTGGGGAAAATATCTATAAAGATGTGTACAGTATCGAGGCGAATCGACGCCAATGGCGTGACATGATTGAGCGGGCACTGAGTATTCGCAGCGCTAATCATGATCAAGAAGCTCTATGAGGTATAATAATGAGTATTCGATTTTTGTTAGTTCTCTTTGCCATTGTGGGATTCGTCTCGCTTCCAGACATTCTTGCCCCTTTATCGCGTAACATATTGATGCTATCGACAGAAGTGGCGCAAGACCGCATGTTGGGAATCGGCGCCACCTGGTACGGCGTCGGTGTGTCGACTATTGCCGACGAGTGGCGCACAGATCTGCTGAAATGGACATTAACCCATGCAACGCCAGAAGCAAAATGCTCGGCAAATGAGCTTCGTGGGCTGAATGCGTATTTGGGTTTGCCTTCATGGATGACCTTAGCTGACTCAAACAATCGAAAATATCGTGCGCTGCTTGCGAGGCATACGATTTGCAACGGCGATGAGAACGGTGCATGGGCGCTGTTACAGGAAGCTGATAGCACTAAGTGGTTGATCCAGCAGATCGCTCTTTCCCGATCCTTCGAAAGAGGGGAGCAAGCGGCCGCGCTGTCGGCGCCTCATATCTGTCCACCTGATGCCGCATGGTGTTTGTGGTGTGTGGGGGAAATGCTTGCAAGCGATGTGCAGGGTCAAGCAGTGGATATCCTAAATCCGACAGTTGTTTTCAACGTAAACATCACAAACCGCGTCCCGCTGGTTGCTGGGAGAATAAATCCTGCAGGCACAGATAATTATATTGAGTATCCTACGATATCAGCGACTGGTTCGGAAGTTACATATCGTTTGACAGGCTCCACTCTAAAAAATGCAGGAAGCTGTATTTTGCCGCGCATGGTTTTTTGGGGTGAAACTGGCGACTACCTGGGTGAAATTGCACCGCGTTATGAGGTGTCCGACGCGTTCAACATTGAACTAGCCTGGCATATGCCGGTGCAGACGTCATCTGTGACACCTAGGGTATCCTTTGACGATGAGTGTCTGGGGCAAACCCAGGAAATTGCACTTTGTTCTGCGTACTTGGCCTTCCACCCATAGTCAAGACGGAAACCCTTTCATGCGTGTTGGTATCAACTTACTCTATCTTCTCCCTGGCATTGTCGGTGGGACAGAAACGTATGCGAGGGGCTTGCTCCATGGATTGGCATTGCTAGATAGTGGACATGAATTTGTTGTGTTTGTCAATCGTACTGCCGATCAGTGGCCGATCCCTGGTGGAAGTTTTGTTCGAGTGATCTGCCCGGTTGATGGTTCTAATCGTCGCCAGCGTTATGCATTCGAGCAGTTCAGATTGCCATTTATGCTTCGTGAACATCATGTTGATTTAGTGCATTCACTCGGCTATGTAGGTCCGATTATGAGTCCTTGCCCGGCAGTTGTGACGATCCCCGATACGAACTACATCGATCTGGCATCCTCAATTCCCGCCAGGCGTCGTTTTCCACTCCGCATATTCTCCACAATAGCGGCAAAACGCGCATCGTCCGTGATTACCATTTCGGATTTTTCTCGACAACAGATCATCAAACTTTTGGGACTTCCACAAAACAAGATCGTTGTAACCCGTCTAGCACCTCAGTTAGGAATACTAAAGACATTGAACGATCTAGATTCCTGCAATATCCAAAGCTGTTACAATATTGAGCGTTCATACATCGTGGCGTTTGGCGGTGGCGCAATTCACAAAAACATCCCACGGTTGCTTCAGGCTTTTGCGCAGATTGCTGGGAAAATTGACCATCAACTCGTCTTGATCGGGCATTTGCCGCCAGATTACAATGTGGATGTCCTGGAGAAGACTCCGGGATTGCTGTCAAGAGTTGTTACGACGGGATATGTGCCAAGTGACCACATCGGACCGTTATTGAGGCATGCCGATTTGTTTGTCATGCCGACCCTATATGAAGGTTTTGGTTTACCCGTTCTAGAAGCACAGCAAGCGGGAACAGTTGTTGCATGTTCAACTGCAGGTTCACTGCCAGAAGTCGCTGGGGCTGGGGCTGCGTTTTTTGATCCTCTGTCCGTAGATTCAATGGCAGAAATAATTTTCAGGTGTATTGTAGACTCAGAACTTAGGGCACGACTCTATCAGGAAGGTCAAGAGAATCTAAAGAGATTCTCTTGGGAGAAGACAGCTAAAGAAACGTTGGCTGTCTACCACAAAGTTTTAGCTTGATGCCATCGTGTCTAGCAAAGGATTCCAGTGCCAAAATGAAAACAGTCATTATCACCGGTAGCAGCGGTTTGATTGGTTCCGAAGCGGTGCAATACTACGACAACCAGGGGTACCGGGTCATTGGCGTCGACAACAACATGCGCCGTGAGTTTTTCGGGCCTAAAGGCGACACTACCTGGAACCTGGCGCGTCTGCAGCAGGCAACTCGCAACTTCCAGCATGTGGGTCTGGATATTCGTGACCGTACGGGCGTGTTCAACCTCTTTCGTAAGCACCGTCCCGACATGGTCATTCACTGTGCGGCGCAGCCCTCACACGACAAAGCCAAAGATATCCCGTTGGTCGATTTTGACGTCAACGCCGTTGGCACGGTCAATCTGCTGGAGGCCACTCGCCAGGTCAATCCAGAAGCAGTCTTCGTCTTCATGAGCACCAATAAGGTATATGGGGATGCACCAAACGAGATTCCGCTGGTCGAGACCGACACCCGCTATGACTATGCATGCCCAGAGGATTACCACGGCGTCAGTGAAGAATGCCGAATCGACCGCTGTCTGCACTCGCTGTTTGGCGCCTCTAAGACCGCCGCCGATGTCATGGCGCAGGAATATGGACGCTACTTTGGGATGAATGTGGGTGTCTTTCGTGGTGGCTGTCTGACCGGCCCTTCCCACTCTGGTGTGGAACTGCACGGTTTTCTCTCCTATCTTGTGCATGTGGCGGTGACCGGAAAACCATACACCATTTTCGGCTACAAGGGTAAGCAGGTGCGCGATCAGATCCACAGTTATGATGTCATTCAAGCATTTGAAGCGTTTGCCAACAATCCGCGCCCTGGCGAGGTCTATAATTTAGGTGGTGGCCGTGAGAATGCAGCGTCGGTGTTGGAGTGTATTGCATTGATCGAAGAACTTAGCGGGTATCGCGTGCAATATACCTATCAGGAGCAGAATCGCATCGGTGACCATATCTGTTACATATCCGACCTCCGAAAGTTGCGGGCGCACTTCCCACAGTGGAGAATTGAGCACAGCCTGCCCCACATCATCAGCGAAATGGTCGCAGCGGAAGAGAATCGGATGCAATGAAGATAGCGGTTCTAACACAGTACTATGCCCCCGAACCTATGGTGAAGTTGACATCGCTGACACGCAGACTGGTTGAGGCAGGTCATCAGGTCACTGTTTTGACCGCGATTCCGAATCATCCTCACGGCGTGTACTATCCTGGCTATCGTGCGACGTTTTATCAACGCGATCGGCACATGACCGTGCCGCTGATTCGCACCTATGTATGGCCCTATCACGGCAATGTCACGTGGAAGCGGCTGGTGAATTATGGCTCCTTTGCGTTGTCTGCGCTCTATGGCGCACCAACACTTGGTGACTTTGATCTGCTCTATGTCTATCATCCGCCATTGACCATCGGCTTGCCAGCGTGGATCATCTCACAGTTACGACACAAGCCATTCTTATATGACGTCCAGGACATCTGGCCAGACGCCGGTGTGGCGGCTGGTGCTATCTCCGCCGGGGTGCTCTATCGTGCAATGCGTTATCTTGCGATGCTGGTATATCAGCGCGCTGCTGCAATTACGGTCATTTCTCCAGAATTTCAGGATATTCTTGTGGCGCAAGGCGTGCCGCGCAAAAAGACGCACGTGGTTCCGAATTGGGCTGACGACACGGTTTACTATCCACGTAGCGCCGATGGTGTGCGCGAACGATATGGCTTACCGTCAGGCGTCTTTTTGGCGATGTATGCAGGCAACATGGGATCGACACATGGCGTGGAGTATCTTCTGCACGCTGCCAAACTGCTAGGATATAAACGTGATATTCATTTTGTTTTGGTGGGAACCGGTCCAGAATATGAACGAATGCGCAGGCTCCAGGATGAATTGGCGCTAACGAATGTCACCTTTCTGGGACATAAGCCGCATACGGAGATGCCGGAACTGCTTGCGGCAGCCGATCTGTTGGTGGTTCACATGCGGCGATCTCCCCTTGGGGCAGTCTCTTTGCCTTCACGAATGTTGGCATATATGGCTTGTGGACGCCCGATGCTCGTAGCAAGTGAGGGGGCACCCAGAGCACTGGTTGAACGGCATGCGTGCGGGTTTGGATGTGAACCAGATTCCCCGCATCTATTGGCGCAAGCGATTGCCAGTCTTGCGACTCAGCCAGAACTACTGGCAAGGCTGGGGACGAACGGTCGCAACGCCTATCTTCAAGAATACACAGAAGAAATCGTGACAGATCGGTTGATTTCATTGATGGAGTCGATTGCAGGAACATAAACGCAATTTCACTACCGTACAGAAAATGTGTTCGATAAAATTGGTAGATTAGAGATAAGGTTGGCGCTCTGGTAAGCTATCTTTTCGACCAAGAAAGGATCAAACCACGAGCGACAACCTTACCCGCTATCGTGCCATCAAAGCTGCGTTACATCAAGGCTATCCGAAGCCGCAGTCGGGGCGGCTGACGCAAAGTCTGGAAGTACTGGCGATGTTCATCAATGGGATCGTGGCGAGTGGCAGCACGCATCTGCGTACGGTTGCGAAGAAAACGCCGACCAGTGCCAAAGTGACAAGCCGTGAAAAGCAGTTGAGTCGTTGGTATCAGAACGAGCATGTCAGCTACGAAGTGCATATGCTGCCGTTTGTCCAACAACTGCTGGCTGGGCTGGCGCCCCAGACGTTGGTCTTGACCATTGACGGTAGCGAGGTTGGCCGCAACTGCATCGCCTTGATGGTCAGCCTCATCTACCAGCAACGGGTCATTCCGCTGCTGTGGTTGGTCAAGCAGGGTCAGAAAGGGCACTTTCCGGCCACCATGCATATCGAGTTGCTGAGCAAAGTGTAAAGTCTGTTGCCAGCAGCTACTTCCGTCATCTTGCTGGGTGACGGTGAGTTTGACAGCGTCGAGTTGCAGAGTTATGTGAACGACCTTGGCTGGGACTACGTCTGCCGCACTGCCAAGAATACCCAGGTCTGCCTGGACGGCGAATGGTTGAGTCTGCAGCTGTCAACGATAACTATATTTGCCCCTCAACGACAATTAGAAATGCCTACAGAGCCTGTTGAATCGTGGGCGGCAGTGTATCCGAGATTGTCTTGAGACGGTGAGTCGATAGACAGTTCCTCCTGACGATGTTGGGCAGCAGCGTGTGCGCATGTTGGTGATGTCCGAGCCGAATTCGAGAATTCGGCTGTGATGGACGGCAAACCCTTTCTGATAGTCAAATTCCGCACCATGACCGACGCCCGCAACGCGCAGGGCGTGCTGCTGCCCGACGCCGAGCGTCTGACCGCTTTCGGCAAGTCTGTGATATCGGTGTGAACAGCCGCTGTGTGCACTGCTAGCCTGGTCGGGCGCCATGCGCGCATCGAGCAACGCGTTGTCACATTCTGACCAACCTGGACGCTGCGCAGCGTCTAGGTTCTGCGCACTCTGCGGATCAAACAGACTCAGCGTAATCCGCAGAGTGCGCAGAGAACTTGCTGTGACTGCCCTCCTGGTTTGATTATCGCCCGGCAGGCTCCCTGGGAATAAACACACCACGCCCAGACGCACCGTCCGGGACGTTCTCACGGGTATCATCGGCGCCATCGGCCATCGGCAGCAGTTCTCAATTTGAATGGATTGAGAACTGCTGGGTGAAGTGGGAAGCGCTGACTGCTGTGCGCATGTGCGGTCAACTGGGGGAGGGCAGAAAGTGTGTGGGTGCGCTAAAGTGCCATGAATGGAGGCAAAGGTGTTGTAAAACGCAATCCGCAGTGCCTCCCAATCACGGCAAGGCAGCGTGATGGCAGAGTTGGTGCGCGCAGAGATTGCGAGCACAGGGGATGGGGTGTTGCTGCGGTTCAGGTGAGCTATAGGATGTGGGTTCGTGGCATGCGCTTTGATCAAGGCGGGCGGTCGAGTTCGAGGCCATGGAACATGAAGGCGAGCAGCGCCGCCCAGGACTCGAAGTAGATGTAGCGGGTCAAGGTGCGGATGTCGTCAAAGAAGGTTCGCCGTGCGCCCAAGGCGAGGCGAATCTGTTGGTAAGCGGCGTCAGTCAGGGTCAGCGCAGTGTGCAAGAGAAACGCCAGCAGGTTGAGGCTGAGCAGTAGGGCGGCTAAGTGCTGCTGACCATGTCCGAAATTGTGTTCGAGATGATACCCATGATTTTTGAGCGTGTTGTGGTTCTCGTTTTCGGTCTTCCAGCGCGCCCGACCCGACGCCACGATCGACGCCACACTCTGGTCGGTGAGGCGATGATCGGTGATAAAGGTGTTGTGATACACCTGCGCTTGCGTATCTTCACGGACGATGATGAGTTCGCACCAGTTCACGGGGATGGCATCGGCGCTGTCGCGCAGGAGCACATCGTTGACAAAGCGGTAGGTCCAGCGCTCCCGACGCCGGCCGTTCCAGTGCGTGGCGACAATCTCACGGATGAGCTTGAGCTTAGTCAACTCGGCGACTTGCTCGTAGAGAAATGGATGCGACTCGGGCAGACAGACCATGATGAAGTGGCAGTGATGCTCACGCAACCAGGCACAAGCGGGCTGGTGGCTGTGCAAATCATCGGTCAGCACCGTGAGGCTGCCGGGGGCGAAGCGGCGTGCATGCTGTTCGAGCCAGCGGCGCATGGCGGCTTGTTCGCTATCTTGCTTGTCGGCGCCATCTTGGGGTGTGATGAACTCAGGCTCCAGGCTAATCACATAGTCATGCCCAGGCGCCACCAGCACCGGCGCAATCACACTATGGGTGTAGTGCGTCTTGTCCCCTTTGAGCCGGCGCGTGCAGTGGTCGCAATGGATGGCATCGGAACTGAAATACTGCACCCCATCCAGCGCACAGAGCCATTGCTGTGCAAACCCATGATGATCGTCCAGCAGTCCTTGCGCTTGGAGATCGGCAAACGTCTCCCAGTACAACCCGCCCACATGGCTCGGCGCCACAGGGTCAAGCAAATTGCGAATCTCGTTGTCGCTCGGAATCGCGCTGACGCCAAAGAGACTTTGGGCGTTATCCCGTCCTTGACGCACCCGCATTTCGCGCTGATAAGCCAAAAATGACGGCGATTGCGTGAAAAACACGCCAAAAGCACTCAGGCAGGCATCGCTCACCGTGTACAGTTGGTGGTTGCCACCCTTGCGCACGTCAGGAAACTGTTCCGCATACCCTCGCAACCTGGTCATGAATCGCTTGAACATGGCCCACCTCCCATCTTTCATCTTAGCTCAAGGCTGTGGTGTACATGTTCTCACTTCCGCCATCTGCTGCGCCAATTTCAAATTGAGAACTGCTGGGCCATCGGCAGTTTCCTGGCGCGTTGGATGAATACGATGTAGAATAGATCTATGAACGAGCAAACGGATTATAAAGCGTTGACTCAAACGCTGATAGCGTGGTTCGGCCACCGGCTTAAGATGATCGTCTTGTTTGGTTCACGCAGCCGCGGGGAAGCGCGTCCAGACAGTGACCATGACATCTTTGTCGTCATCGAAGGCTTGCCACAAGACCCACTTGCACGCCAACGTGTTGTGCTGACGCCATTGCTCCCGGTGTTGCTGCACGTTCCGGAGCGCCTTTCTCTTATCGCCAAGACGCCGGAGGAATTGCAGACTGGACTTTCGCCGCTTGTTGTGGATATCTGCACAGATGGCATCTGTCTCTATGGCGAGGCGCACTTCCACGACTTGAGAAGCAGGGTCATGCAGGCGTTGGAAGATGCCGGCCTGCAACGCCGACGCCTGGGAGGAACCTGGATGTGGATGTTGCCGTCGCTTCCTAAAAAAGAGTGGGCTGTGACTTGGGGGGGTGATCGTGAGCGCGTCTAGAGACGTTGAGTATCGGATTGCCCTCGCTGTGGGCTTCCAGGCCGAAGCCGAACAAGATTTCACGTTAGAGCGTTGGCGTTCCTGTGTGGACAATGCCCAGTTAGCAGTGGAGAACGCAGGGAAAGCCGTGTTGTCATTGTTTGGTATTGCGCCGAAGACGCATGATCCAGCCCGCCAGATCGCTGCGATTTTGCGTGAGCAGGAGTTGCCCAAAAACATGAGCGATCTCCTGCACGCTATGTTGCCGGACTTACTGGTTTTGGGCGCAGAAACGCATTTTTTGACTGATTACGGTGATGAGTCCAACTACACGCTTCCCTGGGACCTGTTCACCAAGCAGACAGCTACAGATGCCTTGCTCTCAGCGCAACGAAGCGTTCAAATGGCACGGGATATCCAGGAAATAGTCAGAGAATGGCGTCAGGAGCGAGGCAGTGGTGTGGAGTGAGGGGTTTCTGACCGTCTATCGCTGCACCGGCAAGCGCATCTTCGATCTGCTGATTGCCTTGCCTGCGCTCATCCTGCTCAGCCCGCTGCTGACAGTACTGGCGTTGCTCGTGCGCGTCAACCTGGGCGCGCCGGTTCTCTTCCGCCAGCGTCGCCCCGGTCTGCACGGCAAACCCTTCGAGATGGTTAAATTCCGCACCATGACCGACGCCCGCGATGCGTCCGGTGTGTTGCTGCCCGACGCCGAGCGCCTGACCGCTTTCGGCAGGTTCTTGCGCTCCACCAGCCTGGACGAGCTGCCTGAACTGTGGAACGTGGTCAGAGGTGACATGAGTCTGGTCGGTCCGCGCCCGCTGCTCATGCAGTATCTGGCGCGCTACACACCAGAGCAGGCGCGACGGCATGAAGTGCGTCCCGGCGTCACCGGCTGGGCGCAGGTCAACGGGCGCAACGCCATTTCATGGGAGCAGAAATTCGCCTACGATGTCTGGTATGTGGACAACCTTTCCTTCTGGCTTGACCTCAAGATTCTGTGGCTGACCGTGCGCAAAATTATCGCGCGTGAAGGCATCAGCCAGGCCGGGCAGGCGACGATGGAGGAGTTTCGTGGGAGCCCTAATCAGGGATATAATCTCGATATATGAGTGGGTAGCCAGAATCTTGGGAGACAATCATTAAGATGGACACAGTGATCCAGCCGCCAGCAAGCGAGGTCGAGGGCGTCACGGTGCGCTTTCCACAGGCGCTGCTGGTAGCTTCCAGAGAAGATGCACAGCAATTCCAACAGAGAGTCATGATCCAGACCCTGGGCTTACTCTGCGAACAGGGCAAGATATCGTCAGGACTGGGGGCGCAGGTATTGTTGGCGCAAGAAATTCGGCCCGATTGGGTGATCATTGACGAACGGCTGGCGCGGCGTGTTGCGCAGGCGCTGGGACTGCCTGTGAAAGGTGCGCTTGGCATCCTGCTGGCAGCGGTTTGGGCCGGATTGCTTACACGTCAATCGGCGCTTGATGCCCTGGAACAGTTGCTGCTTGCGGGTATTCGCATCAGCCCGCGCTGGCAGCATTGGTTTCGGACTGAGGTTGGAAAAGCGCAGCTTTGACGGTTTGCCTGCGTGATGTTGGGGCTGACCGTGCGCAAGATCATCGTGCGCAAGGACATCAGCCAGACTGGACAGGGCGACGATGGAGGAGTTTCGCAGGAGCCCCAATCAGGGATATAATCCTGATCGGTGAGCAGGTAGCTGAGCATTTTTGAATATTCACGCTTCACCAGAGGCTATTACAGAGCATGAGCACGCGTGTCATCATTGTCGGCGCCGGCGGTCATGGACAGGTCGTCGCCGACATTTTGTTGCAGATGGCGGCGTACAGCGCAACGCTGAGGCCGGTTGGGTATGTCGATGACGATGCGTCTCTGGCTGGGCGCCAACTGCTTGGTTTGCCGGTGCTTGGCAAGGTTACCGACATCGTCGCGTTCGAGCATGACGCTGTTGTTGTCGCTATCGGCGACAACCGGACACGACGTACACTCTTGATGACATTGCAATCGCAAGGTGAATCGTTGGTGACCGCCATCCATCCCAGGGCAGTGGTGGCGTCTTCGGCGGTGATCGGCGCTGGCGCGGTGCTCTGTGCTGGCGTGATCGTGAATCCAGGCGCAAGCATTGGCGTCAACGTTATTGTCAACACCGGCGCTACGGTCGATCACCACAATGTCATCGGCGACCATGCCCACATTGCGCCTGGTGCACACTTGGGGGGCGATGTAACAATCGGTGAAGGAACCTTGATCGGCATCGGCGCCGTCGTGATGCCGCAGCGGCGCGTCGGCGCCTGGTGCACCGTGGGAGCGGGTGGTGTGGTCACCCGTGATTTGCCAGATCGAGTAGTAGCAATCGGCGCCCCTGCGCGTATCAGACGGACACATGCATAACATGCGCATCCTCATCCTCGGCGCCGGCGGGCAGGGTCAGGTGCTGGCCGACGCCTTGCTTTTCGCCACCGCAGCGGGTCAACCACTGGCACCGGTCGGCTGCCTCGACGACAATCCAGCGCTGTGGCAGAGCGCGCCGGTGGGCTTGCCTGCGTTGGGACCGCTGGCATCCTGGCGTGAGGTTCCCCACGATGCGTTGATTCGCTGCATCGGCGCCAACCGCCGACGCAGCGAACTCTAAGTTTGCCAAAAACGAGTATCGGCTTGTCTTCAAGGTTGAGTAATGAAGCGCATCTACCTTTCTTCTCCCCACATGTCCGGCCTGGAAAAGCAGTACGTTCAGGACGCCTTTGTCACCAACTGGATTGCGCCGCTCGGTCCGCACGTTGACGCATTCGAGCAAGAGTTTGCCGCCGCCGTCGGCGCCCGTCACGCCGCCGCGCTCAGTTCGGGCACCGCTGCGCTGCACCTGGCGCGGCTGCTGGTTGGCGTGGGGCCGGGCGACGAGGCGCTTGTCCCCATGTTAACTTTCTCTGCCAGCGTCAACCCCATCGTCTATCTGGGCGGACGCCCCGTCCTGATCGACAGCGAGCGCTGCTCATGGAATATCGACCCGACGCTGGTGGCTGAGACGATCGAACGCAAAGTGCGCCAGGGCAAACCGCCCAAGGCAGTGATCCCTGTGCATCTCTACGGGCAGAGCGCCGACCTGACGCCAATTCTGGAAGTGTGCAATCGACAGGCGCTCTGTTCAGAGTTCACCACATCTCAGAGGCACAGGGAAAACTACAAGGTGTCATTCCTGCCATTGTTTGCGGGCGCGTGAGAAGATATCGTCGATGCTTTGCCCTTCGTACAGACGCCGGGAGATTTCAACGTAATCTGTCCGATCACGGTGAAGCAGCGTAAGAAACCGGAGTGCGCCAGCAGGGCCAAGTGCTTCATTGAGTGCAACAATCCCCTTGAACCTGACCTCTGCGTCGTCAATTGTTATCATTGTTTCCATTCAATCCTCCTCGTGTCTGATATAGTCCACCGGGTTCGCGAACATGATCGACAGGTTCGGTCGTTTGGCGCGTTTGATCAGGCTGTCATCGCATGTGATAAAAGCTGATGCTTGAATGAACTCCGCGCATGCCAGATGGATAGCATCTTTGGCAGTAAGGTTCGCTTTTCGCTGAAACGTCTGTGCCAATGCGTAGATATCTGCTTCCAGTCCGACTCGCACTTTGCAGAGCGTTGAAAGCCGAAGAGCCTCTTGCTGGCGAAGTGGGAAAGGACAGAGGAGGGTTTCATCCTGGTGCATAAATGACCATACCAGCGTGACGGCTTCTTGTTCTGCACTTGAGAAGATTGCCTGGCAAGCCAGGGACTCCATCTGGATTCTCACCTGCTGCGGGTCGTCGAATCCCCTTTGGAAACAGTTATAATCGAGATAAATGAGTGCCACTGTCCACCTCGAACTGGCATCAATTGACAGAGGGATTGTAGGCTATCGCCGCAAAATGGTCAAGCTATCTGCGGGCTACGCACTACCTGCCGATCGGCAGCCCGGTGAGTGTTGCTCTGTCACTTTGTCTTTGACACGACCTTCACCCTTCTGCGCCGCTGGCGGCGTGGCAAGAACATCGTTGCCGCGCACCGCTCGCACCTCTACCAGCGTCTGGTCATCGCCGGCTGGCGTTACCGTGACGTGACACTGCTCTATCTGGGGCTGGCGCTGCTTGGCGCTGCGTTGGCGTGGGTTGGCGGGCAATACGTCGGTCGCTGCGCTCCTGCCGCCGCTGGACGACCTGCTGGTGTGGCGGCGCGTCTATCCTCTGCTCAATCTGCGGATCAATCCTGAGTTTCTTCGATCTGTGAATTGTGCAGAGATCACAGCGTTGGACACACAGTATTTTCTCGATTTTACGATGTCACCTTTTGGGTGACAGAGTTGCGATGCGCATCATTTCCCGCAAGATGCTGCGTGAATTTCAGATACGATGCCCGCGATCTCGCCAGTCGCTCGATGACTGGCATCGACTTGTCGAAAGCACGATATTCGGTTCGTTGGAACATACCCAGAGTATGACAAAATTGACGCAACCTCTAGCAGAATTGATCCGCAGATTGCGCAGATTATGCAGAGAGAATGGTTTTCCGCGTTCGACGTCGCTCAGCTGTATTGTTCGCCCGCGCCGTAGCCGTGATAAAATAAACCATGCTGATTAAGAAAGAACTAGATGCAAAAGGCGCCATCAATTTTCCTTTAGGCGCATCGGTTTTCTTTACAGGTTGGCGGTTTTATCGCCCATTTCAGTCAGGACGGACGCCTGCTCATCCTGGAGATTCTGGATGCCAGCGAGTCGGTTTGCAATCGCACGCTCTGGATTGGACAGGGGGCCGACAAATGAGTGGGCAGTCGAGTATCCAGGAGTTAAGAAGGAAGTAGGAGTATCGTAGATGGCGCCGACATCCGCAATCACACCGCGAGAGATGGCGCGCTACCGCACCACTGCGCGCCAACGGGAGATCAGGCGACAGCAATTGCTGGAGTCCCGACGTCAGATGGCGTTGGAGACGGCGCAACGTGCGGCCGCGCTGCTCAAGCACGACTATGGCGTCAGCCGCGTCGTGCTGTTCGGTTCGTTATCACGCCAGGAACCACTTTCTGCGCATTCTGACATCGACCTGGCGGTTTGGGGGTTAGAGGAGCGCGCCTACTATCAGGTTGTGTCCCGGCTGTTAGACCTCAACCCGACGGTGTCAATCGACTTGCTGCGCGCGGAAACGCTGAGTGGCGACTTCGTCGATGCAATTGAAGCCTCAGGCATCTCGCTATGACCATCTACTCTGTGTTGGCCGGTCGAATTCACGAAGCGCTGAGCGATCTTGAGCGTGTTGTTCATCGCGCAGAAGAACTGCTGAACAAAGCGCAGCAACACAACGACGATGGCTACCTAGATGGCGTCGCCTTGAACCTTCATGGCTTCTATGCTGGCGTCGAACGGATCTTCGAGGATATTGCGCGCAATCTGGACGAAGCTGTGCCCACCGGGGCAGACTGGCATCGAGACCTGTTGTTGCAAATGTCGGCCTCTATTGACCGCATCCGTCCGGCCGTCATAAGCCAGGAAACTCGTTTCTGCCTGGAAGAATATCGTGGGTTTCGTCACGTAGTGCGCAATGTGTACACCTTCAATATGAACCCTCCGATTCGATCACCTGTTTGATCTGAAGTATACTCCGATCTACGCGGTTTCTATCGGTGTGTGGGAACGGCGGATCAACAGCGAAGGGATTTCCAGGACAGTCACTGGCATATTCTATGAAAAGCAACCCGAACAAGAGTTTCTCCTCGCCGGCGCTGATCGGCCTGCGTGTGCGTTACATGATGGCGTTCGATCTGCTGCTGATCTGGTTTGCCATCGTGCTGGCGTTTATGATTCGGTACGAGGCGCTCTTCTACGTCTGGCCCTATCTCCGTGCAAGCTGGTTGTATTTTGTGCTCGCTCCGCTGGTGCGGTTGCCCGTCTATTATGGCTTCAGTCTCTATAACCGCATGTGGCGCTACGCCAGCATGGGCGAGATGAAGATGATCGTGTTTGCCGGCGTCCTTAGCAGCGCATTGCTCTTTTTGCTGAACTTCGGGTTTGCGCCGCTGTTTGATCTGCCCTACATGCTCTCGCGCTCCGTCTGGCTGCTGGAGGGCATCCTCAGCCTGGCGCTGCTGGCTGGCAGCCGCTTTGTACTGCGGCTGCTGCAGGAGCGTCACCGCCCCCACGAGTTGCACCGCGCCAATGCCTATGTTCAGAACCCGAGCCGCGTGTTGATTGCCGGCGCCGGCGACTCTGGCGCAGTCGTGTTGCGCGAGGTGCAGAACAACCGCTCGCTTGGGCTGCATGTGGTCGGCTTTGTCGACGACGACCCCAACAAGCAGCGGCTCAGCGTCAACGGCGTGCCTGTGTTGGGCGACCGCAACGCCATTCCTGAGCTGGTCAAGCGTCACAAGATCGACCAGATCATTATCGCCATGCCGACGGCGCCGGGCAGCGAGATTCGCGAGATCGTGCGCATCTGCGAACTTGCAAACGTCAAACCACGCACGGTGCCCGGTCTCTACGAACTGCTCGACGGCAGCGTGCGCCTCTCGCAGGTGCGTGAGATCAGCATCGAAGACCTGCTGCGCCGCGAGCCTGTGCACACCGATACAGCGGCGGTGGCGGAGCTGCTGCGCGGCAAGCGTGTGCTTGTCACCGGCGGCGGCGGCTCGATCGGCAGCGAGCTTTGTCGTCAGATTCTGCGCTGTCGCCCGGCCGAGTTGATGTTGCTCGGCCACGGCGAAAACTCAATCTTCGAGATGCACAACGAGCTGATGCTCGAAAATCAGCGCATCTTCAACGGCGGCGTTCAGCTCACCCCGATCATCGCCGATATCCGTTTTGCCCACCGCATCAAGGCGATCTTTCTACGCTGCAAACCGCAGATCGTCTTTCACGCCGCGGCGCACAAACATGTGCCGCTGATGGAGCTGAATCCGGCCGAGGCGATCACCAACAATGTGCTGGGCACGCGCAACGTAGTGGCGGCGGCGCGCGCCGCCGGCGTCGAACGCTTTGTGATGATCTCCACCGACAAAGCCGTCAATCCAACCAGTGTGATGGGCGCCTCCAAGCGCGCCGCCGAATTGATCGTCTATGAGGCTGCTGTGCGGAGCGGCCTGCCTTATATGGCGGTGCGTTTTGGCAATGTGTTGGGCAGCCGCGGCAGCGTCGTGCTCACCTTCCGTAAGCAGATTGCCGCCGGCGGCCCGGTGACGGTGACGCATCCTGAGATGCGCCGTTATTTTATGACGATTCCCGAAGCGGTGCAGCTGGTGCTTCAAGCCGGCGTGCTCGGGCGCGGGGGAGAGGTTTTCCTGCTCGACATGGGCGAACCGGTCAGAATCGTGGACATGGCGACCGATCTGATCCAACTCTCCGGGCTGCAGGTTGGCCGCGACATTGCGATCACCTACACCGGGTTGCGGCCAGGCGAGAAGCTCTTCGAGGAGCTCTTCTTGCCCGAGGAAGAGTATGCACGCACGCGCCATGAGAAGATTTTCATCGCCAGCAACGCCAACAAGCTGGCGCCCGGCCGTCTCGACGAGACGCTGGCCGCGCTCGAGCGCGCGGCCGATCTCAACGACCGCGACGCCATCATTCGCACGTTACAGAATCTGATCCCCGAATACTGTCCGCCCGAATCTGAACAGGCGCGCGTCAACGGACGCCCGCCATATAAACCCAATCCCACCATTCATCCGGCGCCAGGCTCGGCGTAGACGCAAGTCAACCATGCTCCATCGTTTACTTTGGATTGAACCCTTCTGGCTGTTAGGTCTGGCGCCATTGATCCTCTTTCCGGGCCGTCTGCTGCCCGCTGCGTGGCAACCCGGCGTGGTGCTGGCGCTCTTTGCTTTCTGGCCCCTGCGCTGGCTGCACTGGCGAATCGCCAACGGGCGATGGATGGTTCCGCTGCAGACGCCGATTTCGCTGGCGGTTCTGTTGATTTTGCTCTGGCTGCCGGTCAACATTTGGGCGGCGGTCGATGGCGTGCGCGCCTGGGAGAGTGCAGGCTATCTTTTGATCGGCGCAACGCTCTTTGTGGCGCTGGTCAACTGGCCCCCTGTGCAGCGCTGCCCACAATGTCTGGCATGGCTGCTGATCGGCTTTGCAAGCGCGCTGGCTCTGGTTGGCCCCTTGCTCATGACCGGTGAAAGCGGGACGCCCGGCGCCTTGCTTGCACTTCAGCAAATGGCTGCGCCGTTGACCGCCAGACTCGGCGAGACGATCAATCCCAACATCCTTGCCAATGCGCTGTTGGTCGTCACGCCGCTGCCGCTGGCGCTTGCATTGCGGCGCGACTGGACGGCGCGCCGCTGGCTGCCCTGGTTGCTGGGCGTGATCGGGCTGTTCCTGATCGGCGTCATCGTGTTGACGCGCAGCCGCGGCAGTCTGCTGGCGCTCGGAGCAATGCTGCCGTTGCTCTTTGTGTTGCGCTATCCACGCCTGCTTGCGCCGATGCTGTTGGCTTTTGTGCTTGGCGGCGCTCTCGCCTACTGGCTGCTGCCGGCGTCGTTTTATGAAGACCTGTTTACAACTTCCACCATAGGCGGGCTGGACGAACGCATCGAAATCTGGTCGCGTGCGCTCTACGCCATCCAGGATTTCGCATTCACCGGCATCGGCATCGGTTCATTTGACCAGGTGATCCCGCTGCTATATCCCTATTTCCTGATCTCCCCCACTGTGACCATTCCCGACGCACACAACCACTTTTTGCAGGTCGCCATCGATCTTGGCATCCCTGGGTTGCTGGCCTATATCGCCATCATCCTGACCATCTTCTGGATGCTCGGCGTCATGGTGAGGGCGCGGCGACACGCGCTGCGCTGGGCGCTGGCGTCCGGGCTGCTGGCGTCGTATGTGGGGATGCTGGTCGGCGGCCTCTTTTCGGCGATCAACTGGAGCTACAAGTTGGGCTTTCTCTCCTGGCTGTTGCTGGCGCTCAGCGCCTTGCTCTATTTGCAACATTGCCGTCAGGCTGGGGTTGATGTTGAACCATGATCAAACCTCACGAAGCTGGCGCATTCAATCGCATTGCCAAACAGTTGACGCCTTTGGTTTCACTGGCGTTGGCAAATCGGCGAACTGAGCCGCTGACCCGACTGCTTGAAACCTATCTGGCAATTGTGCAGGGTCGAGGCTCTGGAACAGGCTGGGACATGGCGGGGGAGGTGCGGGTTGCGACCGGCTTCATTCATCGTGACGACGCCGTGGTGTTCGATGTCGGCGCCAATATGGGGGAATGGTCGGATGGACTGCGCCGCGCGCTGCACAACGTGCGCTGCCACATCTATCAATTTGAGCCGGCTTCCGCCTGCGTGCGCGAGTTACAGCGCCATCGCCACCCGTTGACGATCGTGACGCCGATGGCGCTGGCTGCTCAGCCCGGCGAACGGCTTCTGTATAGCGCTGCGCCAGGTTCGCCGCAGGCGTCGCTGACGGTGCGCCGCGACACCTATCACCAGACCGATGCGGCCATTCTCACCGAGAGCGTCGCTGTAACGACATTGGCGCTGGCGCTGCGCAGCTTTGCCATTGCACAACTCGATTTTTTGAAGATCGACGTCGAGGGGCACGAACTGGAGGTGTTGGAGGGCGCCGGCGAGCTGCTGCGCCCCGACGTGATCCGCGCCATCAGCTTTGAGTTTGGTTCGGGCAATATCAACACGCGCACCTTTTTTCACGATTTTTGGGATCTGCTCCACCCGCGCGGCTATCAACTTGCGCGTATTCTGCCTGGAGGACGGCTGCTTCCCGTCCGTGAATATTACGAAGACCTTGAATATTTCCGCAGCGTATCGAATTATCTCGCGGCTGCGCCGGAACTGATGGCTTGTGTGAACAGGCGCTCACCCTGATGATTGCAAAGGCGCCATGCAGAATTCATGGGGTGCGCCCGTTGGCGTCTCTTTTGACCGCTCTAGCTGCACAGGTATAATGTCAATGATGCACCACAAGGTCGTACACCTCAAGACATAGAAAGGAAGCAACCAACACGATGGACACCACAAATCTGATCGAAAATGTCATGCGCGCTGTGCGTTTCGACGCCGCATTCTATCGTGAAGCAGCCAACGACGAACGCTACAGCCGGCAGGCGTTGACTGTCGTGCTGATCGTCGCCGCACTCTCCGGGTTGGGGGCGTTTCTCGGCAATGTGCTCGCCGGCGCTATCTTTTCTGCGTTGTTCGGGCTGATTCTGGGCGTGGCGCTGGCAGTGGCTGGCTATTATGTTTGGGTCTACGTCGTATATTACATCGGCTCTCAGTTCTTTCAAGGACGAGCGACGGCGCCGCAACTGCTGCGTTCGCTGGGATATGCGTATGCGCCAATGGCGCTTGGGGTGTTGAGCTTCATCCCTTGTTTTGGCGGCCTGGTTGCGTTGGCCGGCAGCGTCTGGTCGCTGGCGTGCGGCTTCTTCGCTGTGCGCGAAGTGCACCAGCTGGACGATGGCAAGACATTGATCACTGTCATCGGCGGTTGGCTTGCTGTCGCCATCGTAACGGCGGTTGTGGGAATGATCGCTGCGATCTTTGGCATCGGCGCAATGGGAATGGGCGCGCTGCTCGGCGCACGGTGATAGAAAACGCACGGTGACGGAAAACGCACAGTGACAGAAAGCACACGGTGACAATGCAAATCGAACTGCTGGCGTTGACGCGGCGCAACCCCGCGTTGACTGCGGAGACGCTTGCCCCTTATGGCGACCTGCCTGCGATCTTGTTAGGCAAGAGCACCTACGCCGAGGCGATCATGGAGTTTGCCGGCCGCGTCTGTTATCGCTCCACGCAGCGGATGGGTGCAGCGCCTGATTTCATTGCAGCGCGTGTGCGTGAAGGACACGAAGACATCATCGAGCATGTCGTTGTCACCGTGCGTGTACGCGGCTCGGATGAACCGCTCACCTGGCGTCTGTTTAACCGCCACTGCGAGGTGAGTCAGGTCGCTCCCGGCGAATGGATTGTCAGCGGCAACACGCGCGTCTGGCTCGACTTTTTCCGACGCGGCGCGGCGCTCGGCGCTCTGCCGATTCTCAAAGCTGTGTCGCCCGCGGTCTTCAGCGAGTTTGAAGATGTTAAGATCGGAGATTGGAGAGTAGAAGAATGGGAGCAGGCAAACCTCTCAATCTCCGATCCCCAATCCACCCCTCTCTCCCTTTCCCCTTCTCCGCTTCTTCCCGTCCAACTTGGGCCGCTGCGCGTCACTTTGCTTGGCTACACTCAACCATTGCTCGACGAACCGGCGTTGCGTCTCGACCATGGCTCCGCCACATTCTTTTTTGAGGGAATCAGCCGTGCGTGCACACATCAACTGGTGCGTCATCGACTGGCGTCATTCAGCCAGGAATCGCAACGCTATGTCGAACTGAGCAAAGGCGGCTGGCAGGCGATTGTTCCGCCCGCTGTGGCCGAAAATGCAGAAGCCATGTCCGAGCTGGCGGAGTTCTGGCGCATTGCCGAGGAGAAATACGCCCGTCTGCGCGAGTTGGGCATCCGCAAGGAAGATGCGCGCTTTTTGTTGCCCAACGCCGCCGAAACGCGCATCGTTGCCACGATGAACTTTGCGGCGTGGAGTCATTTTCTCTGGCTGCGTGCTGTGGATAAGGCGGCTCAGTGGGAGATTCGGGCGTTGGGGCAGGAGGTGCTCAAGATGCTCTATACAATTGCCCCGGACGTATTTGCTGAACACTGGCGCGTCTATCAGGAGCGTTTTGCTTGAAGAGGCCGCCCGGCGTCTTGGTGAAATCTTCTTCCGCGCATAAAATGACGGACACTCCCTCAAAAATTGTATCTATCGGCGTCAATCACGATGCACTGGGGCCGACTGTTTTTGTTGCTCTCCAACTCTGGGTTGGGGCAGCTGTTTGTAGAATAGAACCGAGAGAATACTATGCAGGATGCAACCCGAATTCCCACCTCCCCCGAGCTGCTGGATGATGAGATCGACCTGCGCAAATATATCGATATACTGATCGCCTGGCGCAGAGAGATTTTGGCGGCGACAGCAGTCGGCGCGCTGTTGGCTGCCGCCACGGTGCTCGGCATGCGGTTTTTTCAGCCGCCGGTCTATCAGGCAAGCTCGACGGTCGCAATTGTGCGCACGAGCAGCAACGTCAGTTTCGATCAGAATTTTCAAACCATTTTGACAGATCAAAATCTGACATCGGCGGCGCGCGCCGATGTGTTGGTCACCACCCGTCGCGCTGCCCTGGTTGGCCTGGTGCGCAGCGGCGCGGTGGCGGAAGCAGCCGCCTCGACGCTTGACAGCAGTTTTGTGGAAGAAGAGCGCCTGCCGTGGCGACTGATGGAGCAGATCGAGGCGGCGGCGGTTGTTGCGCCTGGCAGCCGCACCGAAGGCGATCTGATCCAGATCACAGCCAGCGCCAACGCACCGGAGAAGGCTGCGGCGCTTGCCAATGCCTGGGCGCATGCTTATGTAGAGCACGTCAACCGCCTCTATGGAGAGGTGCCAGAGCAATTGGTGGCCTCAGTGCAGAACGAACTGAGACAGGCGCAGGCTGACTTTGATGCAGCGCAGCGCAATCTGGAAGCATTTATCAGCGACAATGAGATCAGCCGCCTCGACCGCCAGATCGCCGAAAAACAGCAGATCATCACCAGCCTGCAGGCGGGTAAACAGACCGCGATTCAAACGATCATCGACGAGGAGCTGACAGCGCGACGCCAGGTTATCTCCGCTTATATCAATGCGCTCTCCAGCAATCGGCTGCTCGCCTTTAACAAGGAGCAGGAAACCAAGCGCGCGATGATCGCTGCTCTGATCGACGCTGACGCCAGCAGCCGTCTGGCCGCCTTCCAGAAAGATCAGGAGGCGCGGCGCAAACTCTTCGACCAGTATGTGCAGGCGGAGATGGAGAACCGCGCGCTGGCGCTGGCAACCGACCAGGATCAGCGGCGCAAGATCTTTGAAGCGTACGCCGCGGCGGACACGCGCAGCAAAGTGGTGGTTTTCAACGAACAGGTGGATGCTCGCCTCCAGGCGTTGGCGCAGAGTTATGAGACGCGTCAGCGCCTGGAGCGGTTGCTTGCCGACGCGCGCAGTCTGCTGGCGCAGACCCGTGAGGCAGGCGACGCCGGCGCCGCCACCAATGCCCTGGCGCTGCTGTTACTCAAAACGCAGGTGTTCAACACCGCTGCGGCGGCGCCAGCCAGCATTGCGCAGACCGACACTGCGTATGCACCTGCTGTGCAGACTGCTGTGCAGACTGCTGTGCAGACTGCTGTGCCGACTACTATCGCGCAAACAGGCAGTTCGCAAGCGACCGCCGCTCAGACGGCCGCCCAGACTGCTGCACAGACAGCCGCAGCTCAGGCTGCTGCACAGACAGCCGCAGCCCAGACTGCTGCACAGACAGCCGCAGCTCAGGCTGCTGCACAGGCGGCTGCACAAGGGGCTGCTATGTCGGTGCCCCTCCAACTCCGTCTCGACAACCTGGCATCGTTGAACAGCAGCGCTGAAAGCCAGATTGCCGAGTTGACGGCGTTGGTGAGCGTGATCGAAGCGCGCATCGCCGACTTGACCTCATCGATCGAAACACAGACGCAGATGTTGCTTGCCAATGAGGGGTATACACTGCTTGGCGCTGAGCGCCCGGCCGATGATCCTCTGTTCACCGAACTTCAGGCGCAATACGCCGCCCTTTTCGATGTCGGCGATTTGGCGTCGCTCGATGTTGTCTCCGGCAGCGAGCTTTCGGCGGCGATCCTGGCGCGCTATGACGAGCTTTTCGCCCTCGGTCCGCTGGCGCAGGCGTCAACCGTGCTGACCTCGACGACGCCGCTGTTGCAGACGATTCAGCAGCAATATCCTCATCTCTTCGATGTCGGCGATCTGTCGGCGCTGACAGAACAGGTGATGGCTGACACCGGACTCGCCATGCTGGGCGGAGAACGGTCGCGCGAGCTGTTGCAGCTTCAGGGACTGGAAGATTTGCCAACGTACACGGCAGCGGCTGCACCGTTGACCGCAGCTATCGACACCGTGGAACGCGAGATCAAAGCGCTTCAGGCGCAGCGCGAGGCCGAAATCAGCCGCCGCGATCAATTGACGCGAACGCGTGACCTGACGCTCAAGTCGCTGACAACGCTGAATAACAAGATCGCTGAACTGCAGCTTGCCAGCAGCGCGCTGACCAGCGAGGTGCGCTTCGCCTCGCCTGCGCTGCCGCCGCTGCGACCCGAAGAGCGCA
The DNA here is from genome assembly GCA_016861025.1 of Chloroflexota bacterium. Taxonomy (GTDB): domain Bacteria; phylum Chloroflexota; class Anaerolineae; order Caldilineales; family Caldilineaceae; genus Caldilinea. The sequence continues at coordinate 131,471 of BOKO01000010.1, read as the reverse complement.
CCAGCCTGACAATGGCGACGGCTCTGGGCGCACTGGTGGGGCTGTTTCTTGGCGTCTTTGTCGCCTTTTTTGCCAACTACATGGGAAAACAGCCGTTCCTGCGCAAACGAGCACAGGCGATTGCCTGAAAAGAATGCGATGCGACGGCAAAAAAGCGGAGGGAGATTGTCCCCCCGCTTTTTTCTATGTTGTCTTGTGTTCTTGTCTCAAAGCCGGCAAAAGGCAAAAAATGCCCCGAATTTATCCGCCGGCTTGCGCCGTGAAATCGATCTCTAGAATCACCTCATCTTCGACGCTGGCGACCATTGGCACGCGCGGGATGCTGATGCCAAAGTCGGCGTAGCGGATCGTCGCCGCACCGCTGCCCTGCACTGTGGTGGGATCGACAGCGGTTGCGTTCATGGCGAAGGTGACCGACCGGATTGTGTCGAGAATTTTCAGATCGCCCGTCACCTGGAAATTGAGGGAGTCGCCCGGCGCAGCCGATGCTGGCAGCCCCTCGATGCTCGTAGGTGTGAAGGTGATATAGCGATAGGCGTCCTGCGTCGAACGGAGAATGTCGTTGCGCAGGCGGTTGGTGCGACGATCGTCGTCTGTGGTGAAGCCGCGGGCGTCGATGCGAATCTCGCCCACCTGCACGGAAGTCAGGTCGCCGGGATCGACGGTCAACTCACCCTCCACCAGCGAAGTGACCCCAACGACTGTTTTATCCTGACCCAGCAACACTTCGTTGATCAAGAAGCGAGCCTCTGCGCCGCCGTTGACGAAGCGCAGCGTCAGCGCGCCGTCGCCGGCTGCTGCGCCGCTGCTCTCGGTCGCATTGGCGTCGCCGGTTGTCGCCGATTCTTCCTGCGCTGTCGCTGCAACGGTGGGCGTGGCGACAGCGGGCGCCGCTGTTGGCGTGTTTTCGACCACGGGCGTCGCCGGCGTTGTCTGGCTCTGACATGCCGCCAGCATCATCACGAGCACAGCCAGCAGCAAATTGGTTAGGAACAGTCGTTTCGGCATTGTTTTTTATCTCCCTCTGTTTCTATATCTGGATTGAAATGCACCCGCCAGCAGCAGCCGGTTTGTGCAGGGACATTGTAGAGGACAAATTGGGATGAAAGATGAAGATAAGTTACAAAGTTTGTAAAAAAAGTGTTACTACCCTACGATGATAAGCCTATGCGCACTGCGATCTTTGCCGATCTGCACGATAACTATGCGGGGCTGGCTTCCGTGCTTGCCGACGCTGACGCGCAGAAGGTGGACGCTTTCGTCTTTCTGGGCGACGCCGGTCACAAGCCGCGCCTCTTGGCTGCGCTTCAGGTGCGCCAGATTCCCTGCGTGTACGGCAACTGGGAGGTGAGCGGGCTGCGCAGGATGCCGGAGAAGTTGGCTGCATGGGTCAGCAAGTGGCCGGCGATTCTGCGCCGGGGCGACGCCATCTACTGTCACGCTTCGCCCGACATGCCCGCCGCGCTGTCGACAACCGCCGCCGCCGCCGACTGGCTAAAACCGGGGATGAGCTGGAGCGCGCTCTTTCCACGCCTGCATCAGAACGGCGATGCACTCTGGAATGCGCTGGCGTGGATGGAGAGCCATGACGCGCGCGTGCTTTTTCACGGCCATACGCACGTGCAGACGGTCTGGGTGTGGGAACTGACGACAAAACGGCTGCGCTCGCTCCCCAATCCAACGCTGGTGCGGTTGACGCCCGGCGTGCGCATTGTCGTTGGCGTTGGCAGCGCCGGCGCGCCCGAAGATGGGCCGTGGCCGCGCTATGCGATCTACGACGACACAGTGCAGACCGTGCTGCTGCGTTGTCTGCGCGACGAGTGATGGCTGCAGGCGCATGAAGATCGTTTCAAATGCAACTGCACTCTTTCAGGTTTTGCCAGTTTCGGCGGACGTGATAGTATTCGGTTTCCGCCCGCAATCTGGCGGCGGATACAATTGAATCCTGTTTTGATTATTCCAATGGGTTGCTCGACTCAGACGGGTCGAGCATTTTTGTTGTCAGGATCGTGCGCCCTCTTGCGGCGCACAACAGTTGACGGTCATCAGCCGGCGCATCTACAAAACAGCGCGGCGCAATGGAGTCATCGAAACAGTGCTGAACATGCTGCATTGGCAGCGATAGGAAATACGATGACTACTGGATTTTTTCAACTGGGTCTGCGACCAGAGCTGGTGCAGGCCGTTGAGGCGCTCGGCTACACTGCGCCGACGCCAATTCAAACTGCCATGATTCCGGTCATGCTTGCGGGCCACGATGTGGTCGGGCAGGCGCAGACCGGCACCGGCAAAACCGCTGCGTTTGCGCTGCCGCTTTTGCAACGGCTGCATGCTGGCGCCGAACATGTGCAAAGCCTGGTGCTGGCGCCAACGCGTGAGCTGGCGATGCAGGTGGCGAAGGCGATGCACGAATTTGGTCGGCCGCTTGGCGTGCGCGTGCTGGCCGTTTATGGCGGCGAACCTTATGGCCGCCAGATCAACCGCCTGCAAAAAGGTGTGGATGTTGTGGTTGGCACGCCGGGCCGCCTGCTCGACCTGCTCGAACGCGGCGTGCTCGACCTGAGCCAGCTTGAAGCTGTCGTGCTCGACGAGGCCGACGAAATGTTGAGCATGGGCTTTATCGAGGACATCGAGACGATCTTGCGCGCCACGCCCACCGAACGCCAGACTGCGCTCTTCTCCGCCACCCTGTCGCCGGAGATTCGCCGCCTCGCCGACCGGTATCTGCGCGACCCGCAGTCGATTTCGATTCAGCGCGAGCAGGTCACGGTCGCCGCCATCGAACAGCGTCATTATGTGGTCTACGAGGCCGATAAGCTGGCGGCGCTCACCCGTCTGTTTGAGGTCGAGCCGATCACCAGTGCGCTGATCTTTGTGCGCACGCGCGCCGGCGCCGGCGAACTGGCTGCGGCGCTGTCGGCGCGCGGGTTTCCCGCCGAGGCGTTGAGTGGGGAGCTGGAACAGGAAGAGCGTGAGCGCGTGATGAACCGCTTTCGCCGCAACCTGATCAAGGTGCTCGTCGCCACCGACGTGGCTGCGCGCGGGCTGGACATCGACCACATCTCGCACGTCTTCAACTTCGATCTGCCTGAAGACCCGGAGGTCTATGTTCATCGCATCGGGCGCACCGGGCGCGCCGGCAAGAGCGGCGTCGCCCTCTCACTGGTGACGCCCAACGAGCGCTGGCGCATCGCACGCATCGAGGGTTTTATCAAGGCGCCGATCCGCCGCGCCGCCATGCCCACTGTCGAGGAGATTCAGGCGCAGCGTGAGGCTGAACTTTTTGCGCGCGTGGGCGACAGCCTGAGTAAAGGGCGCCTGGGTAAGGAGCGCGCCCTGGTGAGCACACTGATCGAGGCGGGACATGATCCTGTCGAGATTGCGGCGGCGGCGCTGCGCCTGGTGCGCGGCGCCGAGGATCAGCGCCCGATTCTGCCGGTGACCGAGGTGCAGGAGCGCAAACCAGAGCGTCGCCTGGAGCGCAGACCGCATCGCAACGAAACGCGGTTTGAGCGCCCGCGCAGTTCGCGCCGCCAGCCCGAAGCCGGTATGGTCAGCCTTTCGCTCAGCAAGGGCAAAGTGCATGGCGTGCGCCCCGCCGACGTCGTGAGCACCATCGCCTATCATGCCGGCGTGCCCGGCGGCGCCATCGGACGCATCCACATCGACGAGCATCACACACTGGTCGATGTGCCCGAACGCTTTGTGGCGCAGGTGCTGGCGCGCTCAGCGGCGTTTCGCATTCGGCGACAGACAGTTGAGGTGGCGCGAGCATAGCCTGCCGCATCAATGCATTCCTATAACATTGGCGCCCGCTCAGCCCACGGCTGCGCCTGCTCCAACTGCCCGGCAAGGTGGAAGAGCGTCGCCTCGTCGCCGAAGCGACCGACAAAGTGCATTCCCACCGGCAGCCCTTCCGGCGTCCAGTGCAACGGCATGGACATCGCGGGCTGTCCGGTGACGTTGAAGGGCGCGAGATAGCGAATCAGGGTGAAGGTTTTGAGCGCAAAGGGGCGCACCAGATCAAAGGCGGTCAGCAGCTTGCCGGCGTGCAGTGCAGCGAGCGTATCCAGGAGGAGGCGTTCGCTCTCTGTCGGCTGCATGGCGCCGATGAGGAAGGGCGGCGTCGGCAGCGTCGGCGTGAGCAGTGCGTCGTACTCCGTGAAGAACTGTCCGATCGCACGCGCGCTCTTGCCCAGGAAACGCGTCGCCCGCACATAGTCGGCGGCTGAAAACGCTTTGCCGACCATGCCGCTCACCCACGTGCTCAACTCAAAATCGTGGCGCGCCGGCTTTTTGCCCGCTGTCTCCGCCGTCTCGAGGATGTCATTCCACGCCTGCCCACAGATCATCGTCATGAACGCCAGCGCCAGCGCCTCGCGCTGGATCGGCGGCGCAGCTTCGATGACCTCATGCCCCAGCCCTTCCAATAGTTTCACGGTTGCCTGCAAGCCGCGCAGACACTCGGCGTCAGGCGGCGGGGCGTCGACGCCGATCAGCGCCTGTGCAGTGTAGGCGATGCGCAGTTTCCCTGGGTCGCGCCCAACCTCCTCCAGGTAAGGGCGCTCCTTCGGCGGTGCAGTATAGGGCGCGCCGATGTCCATGCCCTCGGTGGCGTCGAGCAGCGCCGCGCTGTCGCGCACGGAGCGGGTCAACGCGTGTTCGCTGACGCAGCCTTCCCATAACTCGTAGTAGACAGGCCCCACCGGATTGCGCCCACGTGTTGGTTTGAAACCAAAGACTCCGTTGGCTGATGCCGGCACGCGGATCGAGCCGCCGCCGTCGCCGCCGCTTGCCATCGGCGTCAGACGCGCCGCCACCGCCGCGCCCGAACCGCCGCTGGAGCCGCCCGCCGTGCGCGTCAGATCATAGGGGTTGCGGGTGGGACCGAACAGTTCCGGCTCGGTCCAGGGCGTGTAGCCGAACTCCGACGTGTTGGTCTTACCGATGATCACCAGCCCGGCGGCCTTCCAGCGACGCACCAGCTCGCTGTCGATGGACGGGGTGTTGTGGCGCAGCAGCCGCGTGGCGTAGGAAGTCGGTGCGCCGGCCACCATCGCCAGCAGGTCTTTGACCAGAAACGGTGCGCCGCGGAAGGGGCCGTCGGGCAGCTCGCCCTGCGCCGCCTGTCGCGCCTGGTTGAACATCGTGTGCACGACCGCGTTGATCTGCGGGTTGCGCGCCTCGATGCGTTCGATGGCAGCCTCGACCAGTTCCAGCGGCGAGACCTCCCGGCGGCGCACCAACTCCGCCAGCCCCAGCGCGTCGAAGCGTTCATACTCGGCAAATGTGGACATAAGAGACCTCTCTGTTGCAGCCTGATGGAGATAAGTGCTGTTGTGTGCACTGCAATTATCGCACACGGTGCATCCCACACCATTGGCAGGAAACATGTGTTGCATTTGTCAGGAAGGCGCGCCTTCAACGAGAACTTGTTAGGCAGTGAGCTGTATGTACCTAGCCCTAAACGTGATGTAGACCCGGGTGCGGATGGGTGTATTTCAACTTTGGAGCGCGTGTCGTAGGCGCCCGTCACGTCGGAGGCGATGACCTACAAAACAAACTCAGCCCCTACTGTGAAATAGACCCGTGCGGATGGTGGGTTTGACGGGTGGGCGGGGGCTGTCTATACTGGAAAGTATGCAACAACCAGTCAAAGGAGATTCTGCATGAATACACCGGGCGAACAAGTCATTCATTATCCGGAAGCCATCCTTTGGGCGATTGATAAGGAACCGGATGAATTTGAGGCTGAGGCTCGCCTGCTGCTTGCCCTCACCTTATATGAATCTGGTCGTCTGTCAACCGAGCTTGCGGCACAGTTGGCGGGAATGTCCCGCTTTGCATTTGTTTTTGAGTTAGGGAAACATGGGTTGTCGCCTTTTCGTGCGACCGCGGCAGAACTGGCTGAGGATGTAGAAAATGCCCGCAGGGCCAGTCATCGTTGACAATACGCCACTGGTAGCCCTGTGGACATTGAGGCGACTCGATCTGTTTCAATTGCTGTTTGATGAAGTACTGGCGCCAGCAGCAGTGTACGCCGAGTTTCTGGCAACAGAACGCGCACTACGCCAATCAGCACTTGCCACTGCTTCCTGGATTCGCCCTGCCAGCCTGGCTGATCCACGTCGTGCAGACACGTTTGTGGGTATCGGTCGCGGCGAAGCCGAAGTTCTGGTGCTGGCGCAAGAGCGACATGCTCGCCTGGTTGTCATTGACGACCTGCGCGCGCGTCGGTATGCGAGACGACTTGCCATGCCCTTGACTGGTACGATGGGTTTGTTGGTGCAGGCAAAGAGAGAGGGATACCTGACAGAGGTGGCGCCCCTGATCCACGAGTTGCAGATGGCAGGCATCTTTTTCTCCGCATCGTTGGTGGCGGATGTGTTGATGCTCGCCGGTGAAGCCGAATAAACCACGTTAAGCCCTGCGGGATTACCCGTATCCCACTTCAATCCGCAGATCGCAGCATCATCTCCCGATCTGGCACCAGCCAGGTATCCCTTGCTAAAAGAGCAGGTGTGACCCAACTTGACCAATGCGACGAACATATCTCGCCAAAAGTTCGGGGCGCCTCCATCGCCCATAATCGCTTTGTCGGAGCGCGCGGCATACGGTATACTGGCGATAGCTTTGATTGCATGATTGAAGGCGTGGTTCGTGTTACGTATTCCGTGTCTCGTGTCAAGTCTTCTGCACACACCACGCAACACGTAGCACGCACCACCAACCAATTTGTGAACAACCCATGCCAGCCGAAACCATTTTCAGCAAAATCATCCGCCGTGAAATTCCATCGGATATTGTCTATCAGGACGAGCAGGTCACTGCGTTTCGCGACATCAACCCGCAAGCGCCGGTGCATATCCTGATTGTGCCAAATAAACTCATTCCTACCGCCAACGATGTGACGCCTGAAGACGAGCAGATGCTCGGCCACATGTTTGTCGTGGCGAAGCAGATTGCAGCACAGCAGGGCGTCGCCGAGAGCGGCTACCGCCTGCTGGTCAACTGCAACCGCGACGCCGGGCAAGAGATCTATCACCTGCATATCCACCTGCTCGGCGGGCGGCGACTTGGACCCATGCTGGTGCGTCAGAGTTGAGGGAATTGTTATGCGCGCAGTGGGAAGCAGCCTGCCCCGCATCGATGCTGCAGAAAAAGTGACGGGCGCCGGCGTCTACGCCGGCGACATCGACCTGCCCGGTCAGGCGTGGCTCAAGGTGGTCTTTGCCGGGACGCCGCACGCTCGCATCCGTGCGATGGATGTAAGCGCCGCACGCGCCATGCCGGGCGTCGTGGCTGTGTTGACCGCCGCCGATGTGCCCGTCAATGAATACGGCTTGATCATGCCCGATCAGCCGGTGCTTTGCGGCCTGGGCAGCACGCCGCAAGCCGAAATTGTGCGGTGGGAAGCCGATCACGTGGCGTTGGTCGTGGCGGAGAGCGAAGCCCAGGCGGAAGCGGCGGCAAAGGCAATCGTGATCGACTATGAACCTCTGCCGGTCATCACCGATCCCTTTGCGGCGATGGCGCCCGACGCGCCGCCGCTGCACCCCTATTCCTTCCGCTATCCCTACGGCGAGCGTGATCCACACTCCAACGTGCTGCTCGAATACACGCTGACCGACGGCGACGTCGAAGCAGGCTTTGCCCAGGCGGACGTGGTTGTCGAAAGCGTCTATCACACCCACGCGCAGGAGCACGCCTATCTGCAACCCGAAGCCGGCGTCGCCTGGGTGCGCCCGGATGGCTGCATCGAGGTGATCTGTCCGGGTCAGTGGATGCATGAAGAGCGCGAGCAGATTGCCCACGCGCTCGGCTTGCCGCAGGAACAGATCGTCGTGCGCCACGGTGCAGTCGGCGGTGCGTTCGGTGGACGCGAGGATATTTCAATTCAGATTGTGCTGGCGCTGGCGGCGTGGAAAACCGGCCGTCCGGTCAAGACGGTGTGGAGCCGCGAGGAGAGCATCGTCGGCCATCACAAGCGCCATCCCTACACCATCAAAGCAAAGTGGGGGGGCACGCGCGACGGCAAGATCGTGGCCGCGCAGATGGATCTGACCAGCGACTGCGGCGCCTATGCCTACACCAGCACCAAAGTGCTGGGGAACGCGCTGCTCGCCGCACTCGGGCCTTACAAGATTCCCAATGTCCACGTCGTGGCGCGCACCGTCTACACCAACAACACGCCCAGCGGCGCTTTCCGCGGCTTTGGCGGCCCCCAGGGACACTTTGCCGCCGAGATGCAGGTCAACAAGCTGGCGGAAGCGCTCGGCATTGACCCGGTCGAACTGCGGATGCGCAATCTCTGGCGCGAAGGGGTGATCCTGCCCACAAAGTCGCCGTTGCCCGCCGGCTGCACGATCCGCGAAGTCGTGGCCGCCGCCGCTGAACGTGGGGGCTGGCGGCATGACAGCGGCCAGGGCTGGCGCCGCGCGACTGACGGTGAAGACGACCGCCCCTCGCCCCTCGCCCCTCGCCCCTCGCTGCAAGCCACACAGCGAAGGATTGCGCGCGGCGTCGGCTTTGCTTGCTGCTTCAAGAATGTCGGCTTCAGCCTCGGCTTTCCAGAGCATTGCTCGGCGTGGGTGGAAGTGCACGGCGACAGCGAAATCGAACGCGCCGTTATCGGCTGCGTCGGCGCCGATGTCGGGCAAGGCGCACACTCCGCCTTTCGGCAGATTGCGGCGGAAGTGCTCGGTCTTGCGCCGGAACAAGTCGAGGTGCGCACGGAATCGACCGAAGTCACCGGTTCGAGCGGCAGCGCCTCCGCCAGCCGCATGACCTTTATGGCGGGCAACGCGATCAAGGGCGCGGCGGAGCGTGCATTGCAAGAGTGGCAGAACGAGGAGCGCCCGGCGCGCGCCGAATTTGTGTTTCGCCCACGGCCCACCACCGCCTACGACCGGCAGAACGGCGCCGCCGATCCCAACGTCACCTACGGCTACTGTGCGCAGGTCGCCGAAGTCGAGGTCGATCTCGACACCGGGCACGTGCATGTGATGCGCATGATTAGCGCCAACGATGTCGGGCGCGCCGTCAACCCGCAACAGGTCGAAGGACAGATCGAGGGCGGCGTGGTGCAGGCGATGGGCTGGGCGCTGATGGAGAAGTATGTGCAGCGCAACGGGCGCGCGGTGACGCAACACCTCAGCACCTACCTGATTCCGGGCGTGCTCGATGCGCCGACGGTCATCGAACCGGTCATCCTGGAATTTCCCGACCCGCAGGGGCCGCTTGGCATTCGCGGCATGGCGGAGATGCCCTTCATTCCGGTTGCGCCCGCCATCGGCGCCGCCATCCACGACGCCATCGGCTGCTGGATCGACGAACTGCCCTACACGCCGGAGCAAGTGTGGAGAGCGCTGCAGCGTTGACCACCATTTGATAGAAGCCGCCTATTCCAGCGGAATACCGATGGCTGACCGCTGGACAGCCGATTGGAGCACACCATGACCACACGTTTTCGCTGGGGGATTCTCGGCCCCGGCAATATCGCCGCCAAGTTTGCCGCTGGCGTCGCCGCGCTGGACGACCAGGAAGTGATCGCTGTCGGATCGCGCACACAGTCATCCGCCGATCGCTTCGCCGACCGGTTTGATATTTTGCGCCGACATGTCGGCTATGAAGCGTTAGCCGCCGACCCCAATGTCGATGCGATCTATGTGGCGACGCCGCACAGTTTTCATTGTGAGCACACGCTGCTGGCGTTGCGCCACGGCAAGCATGTACTGTGCGAAAAACCCTTTGCCATCAACGCCGCGCAGGCGAAGGAGATGGTCGACGAGGCGCGCCGCCGTAAGCTATTTCTGATGGAGGCGATGTGGTCGCGCTTTCTGCCGATCATCGTCGAGGCGCGCCGGCTAATTGCAGACAGCGCCATCGGCAAGGTGCAGATGATTCAAGCCGACTTTGGCTTTCGCGCCAGTTTCAACCCGGCCAGCCGCCTCTTCGACCCGGCGCTGGGCGGCGGCGCGCTGCTTGACGTCGGCGTCTACCCAATTTCACTGGCGACGATGGTGCTCGGTCAGCCTGATCGCATTGCCGCCGTCGCCGCACTCGGCGCCACCGGCATCGACGAGAACACCGGCATCCTGTTCGGCTTCCCCGGCGGCGAGGTTGCGCTGCTTTCCACCTCGGTGCGCGCCACGACGCCGCAGGAGGCGGTTATCATCGGCGACAACGGCACAATTCGGCTGCACAGTCCATGGTGGGTGGGCGACGCGCTGACGCTGCACTGCGCCGGCGAGGAACCGCAGGTGATACGCCGTCCTTATCTCGCCAACGGCTACAGCCACGAGGCGATCGAAGTGGCGAACTGCGTGCGCGGCGGCAAGCTGGAAAGCGAAACGATGTCGCTCGACGAGTCGGTGCGCATCATGGCGATCATGGACGAGATTCGCGCGCAACTGGGCATGAAGTATCCGATGGAATAGACCGATTCACCCAGGTTGTTTGCGACGCAGAGACGCTGAGTCGCGGAGATGCGCAGAGCAAACCCTGGGATGAATTGAAGAGCTGTTCTCCGTGTTTTTGCACCCTTGCGTCAACATGGGTGGCCTTACATACAGACCTTCACCGCAGCCGAAAAAGATGGTTCGGATTACAGCAAGGTTGCGCGCATGTGCGTACAATCCAACCATCTATGTGAATGATGACGCCGTTGGCGGCGCACTGGAAGTGAGCGATCTGCCAGCGGCCGCGATGTTTATTGCGGAGGAAACATCATGCGAATCGAGAATCCATTCGCCCGCGTCGAGCGGCTCAAGCGTGTCAAGAATCTGCCCACCGACCCTGCCACGGAGCGCGTGCCGCCGGGTCAGTTTCTGACCGACCGTTTTCCGGTGTTGCACTACGGCGCCACGCCCCACTACGCCGACCTGAAGAACTGGACGCTGCGCATCTTCGGGCTGGTCGAACAGGAAAAGGTGTTCACCTGGGAAGAACTGATGCAGCTTCCGCGCAACACCGAAACGGTCGATATTCACTGCGTCACGCGCTGGAGCAAGCTCGACACCACGTGGACAGGCATCCCGTGGCGCACCTTCATCCAGCACTTTCGGATCAAGCCCGAAGCAACGCATGTGATGGTGCACTGCGAATATGGCTACACCACCAACGTGGCGCTCGATGTGCTCGACGACGACGACACCATGCTCGCCTTCGAGTATGAAGGCAAACCGCTCGAACCGGAGCACGGCTATCCGCTGCGTCTGCTTGTGCCCAAAAAGTATTTCTGGAAGAGCGCCAAATGGGTGCGCGGCTTCGAGTTCATGGTCGGCGACCGCCCCGGCTTCTGGGAGCGCGCCGGCTATCACATGGAAGGCGACCCGTGGAAAGAGGAGCGCTTCGGCTGGTGAGCAATGCGCGTCTTTCTTGATCAGATCGGCTGCCGCCTCAATTACAGCGAGATGGAGACGCTGGCAAGCCAGTTGCGCACCGCCGGCCACACCGTCGTCGCCGAACCCGACCAGGCGCAGGTGATCATCTTCAACTCGTGCGCGGTGACTGCGGGCGCCGAGCGCGACTCGCGCAAGCGCGTCGCTGCGCTGCATCGCGCCGGGCCAGCCGCACGCATCGCCGTGACTGGCTGTTGGGCGACGCTGCGTCCCCAGCAGGCGTCGCTGCTGCCCGGCGTCGATCTCGTCGCCGACAACCGCCGCAAGGAGATGCTGGCGGCGCTGCTCGAACCGTGGAGCGCCGAACTCGACGATCCCGACGCGCTGGCGCGGATGCAGCCCGACGGCAATCCGTTTGCGCATCTACCCAGCGCCGACGTGCGGGCAGCGCGCACGCGTGCCTTTGTCAAGGTGCAGGACGGCTGCAACAACCGCTGCACCTTCTGCATCGTCACCGCGCTGCGCGGGGAGAGTCGCAGCCGCCCGCTGCAAGAGGTCGTCGCTGAGGTGCAGCGCGCCGCCGAAGCTGGCGTGATGGAAGCAGTGCTGACCGGCGTGCACCTGGGCAGCTACGGTCGTGACCTCTCCGGCGCGGCGCGCAGTGACCTCAAAGACCTGGTGGCGGCGTTGCTCAGCGACACCGATATCCCGCGCCTGCGTCTCAGCAGCCTGGAGCCGTGGGAACTGGCGGACGGCTTCTTTAACTTGTGGGCGCACTGGCCCGACAGATTATGCCCGCACCTGCATCTGCCCTTGCAAGCGGGGGCCGACCGCCAGTTGCGCGCCATGGCGCGGCGCTGCACGACCGCCAGCTATCGCCAGCTTGTGCATGAGGCACGCGCCGCCATTCCCGACCTGATTCTCACCACCGACCTGATCGTCGGTTTTCCAGGCGAAAGCGACGCCGACTTTGCGCAGGGGCTGGCGTTTGTCGAGGAGATGCGTTTTGCCCACGCGCATCTTTTCCCCTTTAGCGCGCGTGAGGGCACGGCGGCTGCAACGTTCGCCGGTCAGCTCCCCGCCGCGATCAAACGCGAACGGCTGCAGCGAATGCAGCAGGTTGTTGTTAAGACCGGCGAACACGAACGCAGCCGCTTTGTCGGCTCGATGCGCCCTGTCCTGTTCGAGGGCGAAGGCAAGCCGCTCGCCGACCAGCCGGGCAGCCGTCTCTGGTTCGGGCTGACCGACAACTATCTGCGCGTGGCGGTCGTGGCGCCGGAGGAGCTAGACCTTCACAATGTGTTGACCCCTGTTCATCTGCACGCGGTTGCTGGCGACATCCTGCACGGCGAATTGCTGCTGGCATCCACCATTGCTACAGCACATCAGTGTTGATGTCAAAGTAGGCATGCACCAGACGGTGGCGCATACCGATGATGTCATCCCACGGGATTTCAGGAATTTGCGCCTGAGTGTCCGGTGACATTCGATAGGCGGCTTCACCGATAATCTCGACAGCCTTGACGAGCGCCAGAGCCAGCTTGCGATCCCGATCCAGGTCGGCGCGCGTTTGTCCCTGCGCAAAGCTGACCGCATCCACGGCAGCGTCCAGCATGTGCTGCAAGCGGACAAGATCATCGTTGGACATATTGAACCTCCGCTTCCTGGATCACTTGCTGACGCCCTGATTCCAACGGAGACACTGTGGCAAGGGCAAACCGTCACTCGCTCACCTCTGGCGTCCACGTCGGCGTCGGCTCGAACTCGGGCGTGGGCGCTTCGGTGGGTGGTTCCGGTGGAATCGGCGTATCGGTGGGCCAGGGCGTATCGGTCGGCCAGGGTGTATCGGTTGGGATCATCGGCGTGTCGGTCGGCCAGGGTGTATCAATCGGCGGAGCCGCGGTGGGCGGCTCTGGCGTCCAGGTCGGCGTCAGCGCTTCGGGCGTCCAGGTGGGCGTCGCCGCTTCAGTGGGGGGCGTGTTGTCGACGAAGAGGCGCACACGCGTCTCGTACTGCACGCCGTTGCTGGCGCGCATCAAAAGACGCAGGGTGTGGGGACCATTGCCTAAGCCGGTCGCGTCCCACATGCCAAGCTGACCGTTGACGACCGGCGCGCCAAAGGGGCCGCTGATTGGCGGACTGAACGCGCCGGGGTCATGGCTGACGCCGTACTGCAGCTCGTAGCTTGAAAAGCCGGGCATCGACGCGCTGCCAAAGACCGCCACGACCCCGCGCACGGTCGCCCCTTCACCTGGGCTGCTGATGAAAAGCTGGACTTCGCCCGGCGCTGGCGTCGGCGGCGCAACCACCGCCTCGATGGGCGGCTGCTCGATGCCGTTGCGGATCGCCCATTCGCGGTGTTCGAGCGGATAGACCTTGAAGACGCGCTCTTCGATCTGGTCGGGCGGCGTGAATTCGTTGGCGAGCTGGTCGGTTCCAGCCACCATGCGGATGCGCCGCCACAGGTCTTGCTCTTTGGGCAGCGGCGGGCGATCCTCGGCGAACCAGTGCATGCGCTTCTCCGGGCAGGCGTCGCTCGGCTCTGCGCCCGTATCGGCGCAGACCTCAAACTGGCGCACACCGGGCGGCGGCGTGAAAGAGAGCGCCGGCTCATTGGCGTGCGCCGCGCGCATGAACTGGTTCCAGATGGGGCCTGCACCGGCCACGCCGGAGATGTTAATCATCGGCGAGTTGTCGGCGTTGCCCACCCACACACCTGTCACAAGCTGCGGCGTGTAGCCGACGGTCAGGTTGTCGCGGAAGTCGTTGGTCGTGCCGGTCTTAACCGCCGCCGGTCGATCGAGCCGCAGCACCGAGCTGGCGCCAAAAACCGGCGTGCGCGCCTCGTTGTCGCTCAGAATGTCGGTGATCAAAAACGCATCCACAGGGCTGATCACCTGCTGCGCCGACTCGACGCCGGGCTGACAGGGGCGCGGCGTCTCTTGCTCGCAAATGACCGTTCCCTGTGCGTCGGTGATCTTCTGGATCGTGACGGGCGGGATGCGCTGGCCGTTGTTGGCAAGCGTGGCGAAGGCGTCGGTCAGCTCGATCAGCGGAATCTCACCGGCGCCGAGCGACAGACTCAAGCCAAAATCGGCGCGCGTCAACGTCGTCACGCCAAAGCGCTGCATCAGTTCCAGAAAGACCGGCAGCGTCGCCTCCTGCAGCGCAGCGACGGCGGGAATGTTGCGACTCGTCGCCAGCGCTGCCCGCACGGTCATCAACCCCATCTCTTTGCCGTCGTAATTGCGCGGCACATAGGGCGGGTTGGCGCCATCGGGAAAGGCGGTTGTGATGTCGGCGACCAGCGTGCCGGGCGTCCATTGCTCCTCTTGCGGGCGATCGGGCATATCAAACGTGGCGAGATAGACGAAGGGCTTGGTCGAGCTGCCGGGCTGACGCGGCGCCAGCGCCATGTTGACCTGCCCGTCGATCTCAACGTCGTTGAAATCTGCGCTGCCGACCAGCGCCACGACCTCGCCGTTCTGCGGGCGCATGGCGACCAGCGCGCCGTTGGAGACATTGCGGTCGGCGAGGAGGCTCACCTGTTCGCGCACGATGCGTTCGGCTTCGGCTTGCAGGCGCGGGTCGAGTGTGGTGTGAACGTTGTAGCCGGCCTGATAGAGCGCCTCGGGACCAAACATCCGCTCCAGTTGCTGGCGCACATAGAGCGTGAAGTGCGGCGCGACCAGATTGAACTGCAGCGGCTCGTAGGTCAGCGGCTCCATCCAGGCGGCGTCGGCTTCGGCGGGCGTGATGAAACCAGCCTCCACCATCAGCCGCAACACGACTCCTTGCCGGTTTTTGGCGCGGTCGGGATTGGTGTAGGGATCATAGAACGCCGGAAGCTGCGGCAGCCCGGCGAGCAACGCCGCCTCCGCCAGCGTCAGGTCGGCGGCGTCCTTGCCAAAATAGGTTTCGGCGGCGGCGTCGATGCCGTAGGAGAGGTTGCCGTAGAAGACCTCGTTGAGATAGAGTTCGAGAATCTCGTCCTTGTCATAGCGCCGTGTGATCTCGGCAGCCAGGATCGCTTCCTTGATCTTGCGCGTGGCCGTGCGTTCAGGCGAGAGCAGAACGCGCTTAACCAGCTGCTGCGTAATCGTCGAACCGCCGGAGACGACATCACCTTCCTGAAAAGCGTAGTAGACAGCGCGCAGCAGCGCCACCGGATCGACGCCGGGGTGCTCGTAGAAATTGGCGTCCTCAGTCGCAATCGTGGCCTGGATCAGATACGGCGAGATAGCGTCGAGCGGAACCTCGATCCGTCGTCCCGTATTGGGATCGAAGGTTTCGTTGAGCAGGTTTCCTTCGCGGTCATAGATGCGAGTGCTCTGGAAAGTGCTGGCGCGCTGGCGCAGCTCGGCGGGCGAAGGCAGGTCGCGCGCCATCATGGCGTAGCCGATCAGCAAGCCGCCGATCACCAACACCGCCAGCATCACAAACGCAATCACGCCGCCGCCAAAGCCCTGCCAGAAGCGATTGCGCGGCGGATGGCCGGGCGCATCGCCCCCCGACGCACGCGAGCGTTTCGGTTGAACCGGTTGCAATTCATACATAGACAATTCTCAATCCGGCCACTGCCAGGGCAGGGTGTTCTGGTAAATCCAGGCGATTGTATGCCACGCCTGCAAAATGATCAACGGAGCGACGCCGCCCCACAAGGCGCGCCCGCGCAACACATTTGGCAACAGCAGCGCCAGCAGCACCGTCGTCGGCAACGCCGCCAGGCTGAACAGATCCCAATCACGCTGGCCGCCATAGTCCGGGTTCCACACGAAGGTGAAGAGCAGGTGGAAGGCGGCGGCGATCAAGAGGAAACGCAGGGATTGGAGACTGGAGACTGGAGACTGGAGATTAGGAGATTGGGAGATTGGGAGACTACGGACTACCGTCGAATCTCCACTCTCCACTCTCCAATCTCTCAATCTCCTAATCTTCTTTTCTCGTTGTATCCATGCTACCCCTGCCACCACCAACGACGGCAAAACGATGGGCGCCACAAGCAATTGGTTGTTCAGCCAGTCGCGGATGTGCGGCCAGCTTGCCATCGTATAGTGCTCCCAGCGCGTCGTGGTCTCAAAGAGCGGCACAAACCAACGTGCATCGCCGCCGCCGGGTCGATCCGTGCTCAGCAGCGCGGCAACGCCATGACCGCTCGCCTCCATAAACGCAAAGGTTGCGCCGCCCACCAACATCATCGGCAGCGCAATTTGTAGAACGACTGCGCCGATGGTTTTGTTTCGCGTCGCCCGGTTGCGCCAGCCTCGTTGCACCGAAAGCCAACCCAGATAGAGCAGACTCGGCGCCAACACGATCGTGCTGGGATGGGTGGCGTGCGTCACGGCAAGCACGGTCGCCGCCAGCCAGAGCGGCTGTCTGCCTGAGATCACGCCCAACCCCAGCCAGAGATACGCCAGCACACCTGCGGCGGCAAAGCTGTAGTTCTCGACATAGCCAAAGAAAAGCTGCATCAATCCGAGCGTCGTCAGCAAGCCGTAGGGCAGCCACGCCGGCGCCAGCAAGGGATGGCGGCTCAACGCCAGCGCTGCCAACAGGTAGAGCGCGCCGGCGAGCGGGCTGAGCAGTCGATAGACCGGCATGGCGTCTTTCCAGCCAAACGGTTCGTGAAACCACAGCCAGACTTCGCTGTGCAGCGCTACATCGAGCGGCGCCTGCCACGAGCGCGTCAGCCGCAGCGTCGGGTCGGGAAAGGCGATGCCTTTGGTCAGGATAAAGGCGTCGCCCCAGCGTGTGTGCACAATCGGAAACAGGAAAAACGCCGCAAACAACACAATCGAAAGCACCCACAAGACGGACTGGATCGACCGGGCTGCATCCGGCGTTTGTTTGGCGTTGTTTTGCGGACGCCGCAGCTCGATCAGCCAGTAAGAAAAGATCGACGCAATCACAGCGATCACGCCTGTCGCCACCGCCCACATCGGCAGATAGGTAATGGGCCACAATCCCCACCACGCAGTTTCGGCGCTCTCCGGCGCAGGGATTGGGTCGGGCGTCGGCGGCAAGGTGCGCACATAGAGATGCAGCCCCAACAGACCAAGCGCAATCACGTGCAGCGCTGTCACCAGCAGGCGAGAATTTTCCGATGATTTCGCAGATGGTTGCTTTGTCACGACAAGTGCGTTGTTCTATCAAAATGAACGGGCTGGCGCAGAACCTGTGGACGCCAGCCCGTGTTCTTCAATCTTTCTGGAGGCTGTACAGCTTCCAGAAAGATGACTCCTTACCCTCAATGCCGGTGATTGCGTTACTGCCCGATGACCAGGAATTCCGCCAACACCCAGCCGCCGGTCAGATTCTCGGTGCCGGGGACGCCAGGCACGCGCACCCACAGACCATCTTCAGAGATTTCCTCGACCGCAATGATCTCGCCGGGCTGCAGCCAGCCGACAATATCTGAATCGGTCGTCGGCTCGGCGCGCACACGCAGACGGGCGCCCTCGGCGATCACAAGTGCGAAGCCTGGCGCCGGCGTCACCGCTTCGCTCGCCTCTTCGCCAGGAGCAGCGGTTGGTGTGGCTGCGACTGGCTCCTCCGCAGGCTCCTCAGTGGGAACGGCAGTCGATGTAGCCTCAACGGCCTCTTCTGTGGGAACTTCGGTCGCCGCCGCCTCGGCGCTCTCTTCGACGGCGGGAGCAGTTGCTTCCGCGGCGGCCGGTGTTGCGGTGGGCTGGACGGTGGGTGCAATGACTGCAGTTGCCACCGGTGCATCTGCAATCGAACCGGACACAGTGACGAAATTCGAGGAAACCCAACCGCGCCCGCTCGCTGCGCGAGGCACAGCAATCTCCAGCCACAAGCCATCGCTGCTGCGCCCGATCACGCGATACTGCTCGCCTTCGCGCACGCCCGCAACGACCTCGGCGTTGGTGCTCGGTTGTGCGCGCACACGCAGCGAGGTTGCGGTCACCGTTACGATAGCGCCATCGCCCAGCTCAACAGGAGTCGCCGCGACGGTTGCCGCCGTCGCTGTGGTGGTGGTCGCGGTCTCAACGTCCGCAGGCTGGCCGGCGAGTGCGCTTGCCATGTTTTCAGCAGTGATCGGCTGGCATGCCGCCACCATGATCCCTGTCGCCACAAGGATGACAGGCAGAACAATTTGTTTGGAAATCTTCATAATTCTCCCTCGACTCTTTCCGGCGTCGCCGCTTTCGAGCCATCAGCAGTTTTTGGGCGGCGCCGAATCTTGGACAACACTTCTTGCTGATGGCGTTGTTGCGAGGCGATGCACGGTCAAGCCAGCATCGCCTCTTTGTATTGATTCGATGTCCCGGCGCATCGTCAGCCGGACACAAACAAATCCATTATTCCATATCGCCTTCGATTCCCCAAACTGTTCCGGTTTGTCGGAAATCCGACATACCTTTATCTAGCTTTTGTCCATAATCAGACAAAGGGTTTGCATAAGGAGAGTGACGATTGTGAGTGCAATGATGCTTGAGAAACACGTTAATCGGGGTTACACTGGCTTGATTGACACCGTAACCGCTGACGCAGATGGGGACCTCAAGCCGCGCTCTCCGCTGATCAGGCTAGAGGGGTTGACCAAAATCTACACCGAGGGCGGCGTGGATCGCACCGTGCTCGACGCGCTCGACCGTGAGTTTTACGCCGGCGAGTTCGTCTGTCTGCTCGGTAAGTCGGGCAGCGGCAAGAGCACGCTGCTCAACCTGATTTCCGGCATCGACGCGCCGAGCCGCGGCGATGTCGTGATCTACAATGGCGCCGACGCCGTGCGCCTGACGACGCTGAGCGAGCAGGAGCGCACGCTCTTTCGCCGCCGCCACATCGGCATCATCTTCCAGTTCTTCAACCTGATTCCGACGCTGACGGTGCTTGAAAACGTGACGCTGCCGCTCGAACTGAACGGTCAGGTGCGTGATGCGCGCACCCGCGCACAGATGCTGCTCGACCGCGTCGGGCTAGGAAACCGGCTCAACACCTTTCCCGATAAGCTGAGTGGCGGCGAGCAGCAGCGCGTCGCCATCGCCCGCGCGCTGGCGCACGATCCGCTGCTGATCCTGGCCGACGAGCCGACCGGCAATCTCGACGAGGACACCGGCGACACGGTGCTGACGCTGCTGCTCGAGCTGACGCGCGACGCCGGCAAGACGCTCTTCATGGCGACGCACGCGCTCGAAGTCGCCCGCCGCGCCGACCGTATGCTCCATCTCGACCACGGCAAGCTGGTCAGCGACCGGGCGTGGCGCGAGACGCATGAGATTGGGGATTGAGGGATTGGGAGATTGAGAGATTGGAGATTGGAGACTGGAGATTGGAGAGAGGGAGAGTGGGAGATGACGCGCCTCCTCTCCCGCTCTCCCCTTCTCCCTCTCTAAACACAGGGATGCGTAGACGATGACATCTTTTCTGCCCATCTACCGCCAGGCGTGGCGTCATGCGTGGCGGCGACCGCTGCAAAGCTTCTTTTTGATTGTCGGCGTGGCGATCGGCGTGGCGATGATTGTCGCCATCGACCTGGCGAACGGTTCGGCTGACCGCGCCTTTCAGCTTGGCGCCGAGACCGTCACCGGCAAGGCGACGCACCAGATCACCGGCGGTCCCAGCGGGCTGGATGAGGCGCTCTACGCCCGTGTGCGCATCGACGCCGCTTACCGGCTGAGTGCGCCGGTGGTGGAGAGCTACGTCGTGGCCGAAGCGCTGGACGGTCAGCCGATGCGTCTGCTCGGCGTCGATCCATTTGCTGAAGCGCCCTTTCGCAGCTATCTTGGGCCCGGCGACCAGGCGCAGGGGCCGGCTGCCAGCTATCTCACCGAGTTGATGGTGCAGCCCAACACCGTGCTGCTCAGCACCGAAGTGGCGGAGCGCTATGGGCTGGCGGTCGGCGACACGCTCACCGTGCGCCACGGCGCCAACCGCATCGACCTGACCATCGTCGGTTTGCTGGCGCCGTCCGATGATCTCAGCCGCCGCGCACTCGACGGGCTGCTGGCGACCGACATCGCCACGGCGCAGGAAGTGCTCGGCAAGGTCGGGCGCATCGACCGCATCGACCTGATCGTGCCTGCCGGCGCCGATGGCGAGGCGATCTTGCAACGCATTGCCGCTGTACTGCCGCCCTCAGCGCGCATCGACCCAACCGCGGCGCGCGCCGGTGCGGTCGGCGAGATGACGGCGGCGTTTCAGCTCAACCTGACGGCGCTGAGCCTGCTGGCGCTGGTCGTCGGCATGTTTTTGATTTACAACACCGTCACATTCAGCGTCGTGCAGCGTCGCCCTGTGCTGGGCAGCCTGCGTGCGCTGGGCATGACGCGCCGCGAAATTTTCGGCATGATTCTGATCGAGGCGATGCTGCTCGGCGCGTTGGGCACGCTATTGGGGCTGGGGCTGGGCGTGCTGCTGGGGCGCGGCGCGGTGCAACTGGTCACGCAGACGGTCAACGACCTGTTCTTCGTGGTGTCGGTGCGCGAGGTCGAGACACCGGCGTTCACGTTGATCAAAGGCGCAGTGATCGGGCTGGCGGCGGCGGCGATCGGCGCAGCTTTTCCGGCGTGGGAGGCGACGAGCACACCGCCGGCGGGCGCACTCAAACGCAGCAACGTCGAGGAGCGCACGCGGCGGGCGCTGCCCTGGCTGTCGCTGGCGGGCGTCGGCTTTCTGGCGCTCGGCGCTGCGCTGATGCTGCCCGAATGGAACCTGATCATCACCTTTGCCGGTCTCTTTGCGGTCGTGATCGGCGTGGCGCTGCTGACGCCGATGCTCACGCTGTGGGGTATGGCGCTGGTCGAGCGGCTGGTGCGCGGGCGCGGGGTGATCATGCGCATGGCGCCGCGCACGGTGACGCGCTCGCTCAGCCGCATCGCCGTGGCCGTCGCTGCGCTGATGGTGGCGGTCAGCGTCATCATCGGCGTCGGCGTGATGATCGGCAGCTTCCGCCAGACGGTGGTGCTTTGGCTCGACGATGTGCTGCAAGCCGACATCTTCATCTCGGCGCCCAGCCTCAGCTCGAACACGGTGGAGACGGCGCTCGACCCGGCGCTGCTTGAGCGCATGGCAGCTTTCCCCGGTATCGAAGGTGCGGCGACCACGCGCGGGGTCGATGTGGTGGCGAGCGTCGGCGCCGACAATCAGGTCGTCCCGATCCGGCTGGTGGCGTTGAGCCAGGATCTCTCCGGCGCCGACCGCCGCTATCGCAGCGCGGTGGGCGACTGGCAGCAGACCTGGCAGGCGGTGCGCGACGGCGCCATCATCATCAACGAACCGATGGCGAACCGGCTTGATCTGCGCGTCGGCGACACGCTGCGCATCCAAACCGACCGCGGCGAGCAGGCGTTCCCGATTGCGGGCGTCACCGTCGATTTTGATGTGCGTTCGGTGGTCTTTATCAACGACGCCGTCTATCGCCAGTGGTATGACGACAGGTTGATTTCGGCGATTGCGCTCTTTGTAGCGCCGGGCGTCGATGTCGATGCCAAAGTGCAGGAGATTCGTGCGGCGCTTGTGGGCGAGCAGGAGCTGCTGGTGCGCTCCAACCGCGGCACACGTGACAATGCGCTGGAGGTCTTCGACCGCACGTTTACGATCACAGTGGCGCTGCAACTGCTGGCGACGGTGGTGGCGTTCATCGGCATCCTGAGCACATTGATGAGCCTGCAATTCGAGCGCAGCCGCGAGATCGGTGTGCTGCGCGCCACGGGCATGACGCGGCGGCAGCTCTGGCGGCTTTCGCTGCTGGAGACCGGGTTGATCGGCGCAGTGGCCGGACTGCTGGCGATCCCGACCGGCTATCTGCTCGCCGTGATCTTGATCTACATCATCAACCTGCGCTCGTTTGGCTGGACGCTGGAGATGCTGCTCGACCCGGTGGAGTTCGTGCAGGCGTTCTTCGTGGCGCTGATTGCAGCGCTGCTGGCGGGCGTTTATCCGGCATGGAAGATCGGCAACACACCGCCGGCGATTGCGGTGCGGTCGGAGTAGCGTCAATCCACTCTTGAAGTAGACCCTTTCGTGCCTTCCTTTTTGCCGCCGATGCCGCGCGCATGGTACTATCACATTTTGTGAGTACGAAATTAACACAGCGACCGATTCCATTTGAATCCACCACGCCGCGTGTCGAGGAGCATATTGAAGATGCTTTGCACGTGAGGTGGAGAATCCTGATTTCACTGCTCTTGTTGCTGCTTGTGGCGCTGTTGAGCATTTTGTTGCAGTCGCCACGGCAGGCGAGCGCAGCGCCTGCCGGACGTCCTTCTCAACAAAGCAGCGCCGACCGCCTGGTGTTGGCGTTCTACTACACCTGGTTCGATGAAGCGACCTGGACCTATGACCGGCTGAGCGATCTGCCCGTTGAGCCTTATGTGAGCCGCGACCGCGGCGTGATGGGGCGACACATCGATCAAGCCAGAAACGCCGGCATCGATGCGTTCGTCGTGGCCTGGTATGGCCCCGATGGCAACCAGACCGAGCCGAATCTGGCGGCGCTGCTTGAGGAGGCGGCGGCGCGTGGCTTCAAGATTGCCGCGCTTTTTGAGACCGATTCGCCCTTTCTTGGCGGCGTCGGCGCGGCAACGACCGCGCTTCAACATTTGCTCAACGTCCACGCCAACCATCCGGCCTATTTGCGCGTCGATGGCCGCCCCGTCGTCTTCTTCTGGCGACCGACGCTCTATGGCGTGCAGACCTGGGCGAACATCCGCGCACAAGCCGATCCCAGCCGCAGCGCCCTCTGGATCAGCGAGGGGGTGGACACATCCTATCTCTCGGTCTTTGACGGCCATCATCTCTACAGCAACACATGGAATCCACCGGCTGATCTGAACGCCACCAACCAGAAATTTGCAGCGCGCGTTGGCGCCGACCGCATTTGGGTGGCGACGGTTATGCCTGGCTACAACGATGTGAAGATCCGCCCCGGCTCCGGCTTTGCCAGAGATCGCGAAGGCGGCGCATATTATGAGCGCGCCTGGCAGGCTGCCATCGACAGCAACCCGCGCTGGATCGTGATCAACAGCTTCAATGAGTGGCCCGAAGGCAGTCACATCGAGCCGAGCGCAGCGTTTGGCGATCGGTTTTTGGGATTGACCGCAACGTGGAGCGCGCGCTTTAAGAACAACAGTGCGCCCGTCGCTGCGCCGCTGAGCGCCTCAACCGGCGCCGATGCAGCTGCTGCTGAAACCATCACGGAACCCACCGCCATTGTCACGACCGCAGTGCTCAACCTGCGCGCCGGGCCTGGAACTGGCTTTGCTCTGCTCGGCCGTGTTGTGCAGGGAAATCGTCTGCCAATCGTAGGTCGTTCAGCGGATTCAACATGGTGGCAGGTCAAAGCCGCCGGCGGCGATGCATGGGTCTTTGGCGAGTTGGTGCAGCCCGTCGGTGCGCTAGATGCGACGCCGATCGTGGATTCACCCATACAATCGGCGGCTGTGCAAGCGCAAAGCGCCAGCCAATCAAGCGCGCCCACAGCAGGGTTCACGATCACCGTCAACGGGCAGAGTTTTACATTGCGCCAGGTGCAGCCCACCACGCCGTAAGAGATCGACATGAGAGGATGACGCATGAGCGCCACAGTCCACCGCGCAATTTTCGATAAGGTGAGTCTGCATCAAGATATTGCCACGGTGTTAATCGACGAGGTGACGATTCGCAAGCGCGTGCGCGAGTTGGGCGACATCATCAACCGCGAATATGCGCGCAAGGATCTGTTACTGGTTTCAGTGCTCAAAGGCAGCATTGTCTTCATGGCGGATTTGATTCGGGCGATCACAATTCCACACGAGATCGACTTCATGGCGACCAGCAGTTACGGCGCGGGCGTTAGCAGCAGCGGCGTCGTGCGCATTCTGAAAGACCTCAACACCTCGATTGAGGGACGCAACGTCGTCATCGTCGAAGACATTATCGACAGCGGTCATACGCTAAGCTATCTCGCCCGCATCATGCAGGAGCGTCGTCCGGCCTCGCTGCGCATCATGACCTTGCTCGATAAACCGGAGCGCCGCGAGGTCGATATCCACGTCGACTGGGTGGGTTTTTCAATCCCCAATGAGTTTGTGGTCGGCTATGGGCTGGATTACGACGAAGTCTATCGCAATCTCCCTTTTATCGGCGTACTGAAACCAAGCGTGTATGGAGCGTCCGATTAACTGGGAGAGAGGAGAGAGGAGCAAGGGGCGAGGGGCGAGACGCCGCCTGCTTTCATTCTCCATTGCGCCCGACAGCTGGCGCGTGCGGCGCACCGATCATAAGGGGAAGGAGCGCGCCGCATCTCTGGCAATCCGCATCCTCGTTGTCACCTTTCTGATCACATTGCTGACTACGGCGCGCCCGCTGAGCGCGCAGGACAACCCCGGCGCCTACACTGTCGCAGCCGGCGACACATTGGGCGTCATTGCGGCGCGCTTCGGCGTCTCGGTTGATGCGATTGCAGCCGCCAACGGCATCACCGACCCAAACCGCATCCGCGTTGGGCAGGTGTTGCTGATCCCGAATGCCGACGGCACAGTCTCGGCGCCAGCGCTGGCTGCCGTGACGTCGACCGCGCTCGTGCGCGCGGAAGCTGGCGACACCATCGCCACGCTTGCCACGCGCTATCGCCAGGATGCTGCGCTGATCGCCGAGCTGAACAGTGCACTGACAACGCAACGGCTTTTCC
Organism: Chloroflexota bacterium; assembly: GCA_016861025.1. Classification (GTDB taxonomy): domain Bacteria; phylum Chloroflexota; class Anaerolineae; order Caldilineales; family Caldilineaceae; genus Caldilinea. The sequence goes on along the minus strand of BOKO01000010.1, from coordinate 106,496 downwards.
CCGGTCAGCCTGTACGTGTGCCAGCGCAAGCGGCGCCGTCATCCACGCTCAGTTTTGGGGCGATCACTTCCATCGAAACGCCGGAAAGCATTGTGCAGGGCCGCACCGGTCGGGTCTACGTGACGACCAGCCGACCGGTAAGGTTGATCGGGCGTTGGAACGGTCAGCCGATCTACTTCAAAACACTTGACGGCGAAGGGCTACGGCAGTTCGCTTTCGTGCCGGTCGATGCGTTGCTCGATCCCGGTGTTTATCCGTTGGAGGTAGGCTACACGACCGCGCGCGGCGTTGATCTTTTGCTGAATCGCCCAGTTACAGTTGCGCCCGGACCGTATGGCTACCAGGACATCGTCGTGTCGCAAGACAAGGCGGATGTGTTGACGCCGGAGGTCGTGGTTGACGAACGCGAGCGCGTGGTGACGATCTGGTCGCAGCGCAGCCCGGTTCTGCTGTGGCTGGAGCGATTTCGCCGCCCGATCAGCGCCGACTATCCAACCACCAGCCCCTTTGGCACGCGACGCACCTATTCAGTGGCGGACATCGGCAATTTTCACGCCGGGCAGGATTTTGGCGCGCCGGAAGGGACGTTGATCTTTGCTCCTGCCCCAGGCGTGGTCGTGCTGGCTGAGCCGATGGCTGTACGCGGCAACGCCGTCATCATCGATCATGGCGGCGGCGTCTTCACCGGCTACTGGCACATGAGCGAAATGAAGGTTGCAGCAGGCATGGAGGTTGCAACGGGCGATGTGTTAGGGCTGGTTGGCAACACCGGTCTGAGCACCGGCGCCCATCTTCACTGGGAACTGCGCATCGATGGCGTGGCAGTCGATCCGATGCAATTTCTAGATGAGCCGCCGTTCGAGATAAAAGCAGGGAATTAGGAGACTGGAGATTGCGCTTGACAACCGCACAATCTCCAATCTCCAGTCTTCCTATTCTTCTTCCTCTTCGGTCTGCTTGCCCTTCTTGACCACTTCCGGCTCTGCGGCGACTTCTTCGCCTTCTTCTGCGGCAAGTTCAGCCTCGGCAGCGCGTGTCACCATCAACGAAAAGATGATTTCGTCGGGATCATCGAGATAGGCAACGCCCTTGACTGTTGGCAGATCGCGAACATGAATCGGCGCCTCCAGCGTCAGCGGCGAGATGTCGACCTCGATCTCAGCGGGGATGTCGGCAGGCAACGCCTCGATGTGGATCATCTCGTGCGCCTGGAAGAGCATGAGACCCGCAGCCATGCCGATCGGTTTTCCGCTGGCGACAAGCGGGACGGACACACGCTGCTTTTCGTTCATGTTGACGGCGTAGAAATCGGCGTGCAGCAAGCTATGGTGAAGCGGCTCGCGCTGGACATTCTTGATCAGCACATTGTGGACGCCGCCGCCGGTTACCGAGAGCGTGACAACCTGCGACGCACCGCCGCCGTGCAAGGTGCGCTCCAACTCACGTTCAGTCACTTGCAGGCTGATCGGTTCGGCAATGGCGCCGTAGACCACCACAGGCACGATGCCCTGGCGTCGCAATTGGTTTACTTTGCGCCCCGAGAGCGTTCTCGGTTCGGCGGTTAGTTTCAAATCAGACATTTCAGACTCCCGATAAACAATCGATTTCCGTTCAAGATTTGGAATGACGTCGTCTTGCCAGGCCAAACACAAGACGCATCAGCACAAGCGTAGTTGCAAACCCGGCGCCGATCGCCAGAGCTGCCAGCGGCGACACCGCACTATGAACATTCCCGCGCACATGGAAGGCGAACAACAGACCCGTCCGCACCTCTTGTCCTTCCAACTGGTTGGCGGCCAGAACACCGGCGTGCAGCGTGTCGGTCTGCACGGTGTTTGCCATCGCCACACCGATTGAGACATCGCGGGCATCGAGCGAGTTGGTCTTCACAATGCCGGCTGCGGCGTCCTCCATGTAGGTCGCCGACGCCTGAACATGCTGGGCAAACGACTCGCGCAGCGACACCTGCCCACTTTCCACCCGTTCGACGCTGGCATTGTTGACGTCGGTGTTCTGGCTGGCAAGGTCGCGACTCGCTCTGGCAGCGTATTCGTCCAGTGGATTATCGTCCAGTTCCCGCCCACTCATGGTTATTCTCATCGTTCAATATACGCCCGAAAAAAGACGCGTCCCTGATTATAGCGAACCTCAGTACAAGGGTCAATTTTTCGTCAGGTGAGAAAGCGCCTCAATCCGCCGCCGCACACCACCCGGATCGTCCGCCAATACTGCATCCACCTCCCAGCGCATGTAATAATGCAGCCTGGACTCCGGCGTCGGGTCGAGCGGCGCGACGATGCTGCCCATGCGGTGCGCCAGTGCAGTGTAGAAGGGGTTGACGAACATCAACGGCCAGATCGGTCCGAGCAACTGTGCGTCGCGCTTCGGCCACGGGTTCTTGAGCGTGATGTGACCGATGGGGATGTCGGGGTGCACGGCCTTGACCGCCAGCACATGCTCAAAGTGAAAGGAGACCAGCGCCGAACGCCGCAGGACGCCGCCCTGCGCCAGTATGTCGATCAGGATCTGCGCGCATTTCGGCTGCATAAAGAGCGGATCCTTGAGTTCGAGCAGCAGTGGCGTCTGCCCACCTGTCGCTGCGATCAGCTCCGCCAGCGTTGGCACGCGGTCTTCGACCAGATGCCCGGCAGGGTGGCGCGTGCGCAGCGCCTTGATCTCCGCCAGTGTATGCTGGCGCACCAGGCCGGCGCTCTCGGTCATTCGCTCCAGCGTCGGGTCGTGAAAGAGGATGAGCTGGTCGTCGGCGGTGAAGCGCAGATCGGTCTCCAGAGCGTCGGCGCCTTGCACCAATGCCAGCAGAAAGGCGCGCAGCGTGTTCTCCGGTTCAACCAGGCGCGCGCCGCGATGGGCGACGACAAAAGGGCGACCGGCGCGGCGACGTTCGTCACGAAAGGTGTCCCAATCCATGCGATTGTCCTCAGCTTTCGTTGGAAGCCAACAAAACAGCGCTCACCGGCTCCAGTGCGATCTGACCCGCAATCGTTGCACCTTCCGGCGTGATGAATGCTCCGCCTGGCAAGGCGACGAGCTGCGGTCTTGCGCTCAAATTGACAGCGATCAGCGCGCGCTCTTTGGGAACGCGCCGCTCGACCAGCCACACGCCGCTCTCCTCATCGAGAAAACAGGTGGCGATCTTGCCGGAAACGAACGCGGGATGGCGTCTGCGGAAGTCGATCAACTGCGTGGTGTACTTCAACAGCGCTGCGTCCTGCGCCTCGCCCCAGAGCATGGGATGGCGCGCTTCTTCTCGCCATGGCCCTTTGGCGCGCGGTTGCCCCAACCCAACCTCGGTTCCGTAATAGAGACAGGGCGAGCCGCCCAACCCGAAGAGCAACGACAACGCCAGCTGTAGACGGCGCTTGTCATTGTCGGCCACCCAGAGGAAGCGGTTCATGTCGTGGTTGTCGATAAACGCTGGCCGCAGGAAGTCGGCGTCGAAGAAGACCTGGCTGGCCTGCATCTGGTTGGCGAACTGGCTGAGCGTCATTGCTGGCTGTGGCTGGGCGCAGAGCATCCGCACGGCGCGGCAGAAGCTGAAATCAAGACAGCCGTCGAGCCGCCCGGTGTAGGCGCGCAGCGTATCGCCGGTGCGCGTCACCTCGCCGAAGAGCCAGCAGTCTGGTCTGACCTGCCGACAGGCGGCGCGAAAGCTGCTCCAGAAGACGTGGCTGGGCCCTGCAGCGTAATCGAGGCGCAGGCCATCGGCGCCGGCAGCAAGCCAATGCTGTGCTGCATGAATGAGAAACTCGCGCACAGCCGGGACATCGGCGTCGAGTTGTGGCATGGATGCAACATCAAAGAAAGCGCGGTATCCATGTTTGTAGGCGTCGTCAAAGCTGAACCACGAACGGTGTTCGCTCGTCGGGTCGTTGAACGCCGCCATAAAAGGAGCGAAGGCGACGCTGGTGTGGTTGGCGACGAAGTCCAGAATCACGCGCAACCCGCGCGCGTGCGCCTGCTCGAACAATTCCAACAAGTCGGCGTTGCTGCCAAAACGAGGATCGACGTTGAAGTAGTCGGTCGTATCGTAGCCATGATAGGATTCGGTGACAAAGACCGGGCTGATCCAGAGCGCAGTGACGCCGAGAGCGGCGATGTAATCCAGTCGGTCGACCACGCCGCGCAGCGTCCCGCCGACAAAGTGCTCCATCTCGGCTGGCTCCAGCCAGCGATTTTCGACGCCGGTGAAGCGATCCACAAAGACGTGATAGACGACTGCTGCGCGCGCCCACTCTGGCGGGGCGAAATCATCGACGTGATAGCCATAGAGCGTGCGCGACTCGATGGTGCGGTCGATGCGTTGCTCGCGGCTCCAGATTGAAAGCGGCGGGTTGAAACTGCGCCAGCCCTCGATAATGTATTGGACCAGCGTCCCATCTGGTTGACCGGGAATCTCGCCTTCCCAAAGCGTGACGTAATCCCAGATCAGCGGCGTCCAGCGTGTGGCGACAGGCCTCAGTTCGACTGCAAAACCATGCTGCGCCACGCCCTGGCTGCCAGCAGGAAACGCGCCGTCGGTGGTGATATAGGCGGTCACGCGGTCGACGGCGACATCAGGCCCAACCTGCACGGTGAGGCGAACCGGCTGTCCCGGCGCCGGGTCGAGCGGCGCAATGGCGTGAAAATGACGGATGCCAGCGCACGCCTCGCGTTCGGTGGCGAGCAGACGTTGTTCGTCCGCCTCGATGCCGCCGAAAACGAAGTCGGCCATGACGGGTTGAGATAGATCGGACATAGGTGAAGGTTGGGAGATAGAGAGATTTGGCGATTGCAATCACCAAATCTCTCTATTTCGATTTAGCCCTTGACCGAGCCGGCGGTGAGGCCGCCAACCAGATAACGCTGTAGCGCCAGGAAGATCACCACGATCGGAACGGCGCCGATCAGCGCGCCGGCGGCAAAGACGCCCCATCGATTGGCGAACTGATCGCTGATAAACAGGCTTAGCCCAACCGCCAGCGTGTAATTCTCGACGCGTGTCAACATGACGCGCGCCAGAACGAACTCCGAGTAGGTGCCGATGAAGATCAACAAGCCGATCACGGCCAGGATCGGGCGCACCAATGGCATGATGACCATCCAGAATGTCTGCCAGTGCGAGGCGCCATCGATCGTCGCCGCCTCGTCCAGGTCGCGCGGGATGGAATCGAAGTATCCCTTTGCCAGCCACGTGTTGACGCCCAGGATGCCGCCCAGATAGAGCAGGATCAACCCACCGTGTGTGTTCAATCCCAACTGCGGGATATAGGCGCCCAGTTGTTGAAGAATCAGAAACAGGGCGACCATGTTCAGGAAGTTGGGAAAGACCTGAATGAGCAGAATCGTCTGCAGCAACGACCGCCGCCCGCGGAAGCGAAAGCGCGAGAACGCATACGCCGCCATGGCTGTGAAGACCACGCCAAAGGCGGTGGTGATCGTCGCAATCATCAACGAGTTCCACATCCATGTGCGGAAGGGGAACATGCGGCTCTCGAAGAGGTTCACGTAGTTTACAAAACTGGGGTTGTCGGGAATCAGCTTTTGATTGACAAGCGAATTGCTCGGATTGATCGACGCTGAGAAAATCCAGACAACCGGGAAGAGCGCAAAGATCAGCATCACCACGGCCAGTACGATGCGGAAGATGAGCGCAAAACGGCGGCGCCGCGTGAGTGAACCGCCGCCAGTTTTGACGGTTGATGTGGCGCTAGACATTTTCAGATCGCTCCTCCAGCATATTGGTGTATCGGAACTGGAAGTAGGTGATGACAACCAGGATCAGGAAGATCGCCACCGTAATCGCCGCTGCGTATCCCAGGTCGGCGCCGCGCCCGCTGCTAAAGGCGATGCGATAGGTGTAAGTCACCAGAATATCGGTGTGACCGACCGGCGAAATTGTGCCGCTCATCGGCGGGCCGCCCTTGTTGAACAGCTCGATCACCACGAAGTTGTTGAAGTTGAACGCAAACGACGCCACGAGCAGAGGCCCCATCGTGATCATCAGCAGCGGCAGTGTGATCGCCCAGAATGCCTGCACAGGGCTGGCGCCATCGATCTCGGCGGCTTCATAGACATCCGACGGCAAGGCTTGCAACGCGCCGGTGGCGATTACGAACATGTACGGGAAGCCAAGCCAGAGCTGGATCAGCAAGACGCCAATCTTTGCCCAATATGGGTTGCTGAACCAGGGCGGCGCCGAGCCAAAAATGTTGGCGATCATTCCGCTCACGACGCCATATTGCGGATTGAGCAGACCAACCCAGATCGGCACACTGATAAAGGCAGGGATCGCGTAAGGAATCAGCAGCAACGAACGCAGCAACTTGCGCATCGGCATTTCTGGAACATCGAACATGATCGCCAGAAACAGACCGAGCGCAAAGGTGATGAAAACGCTCGCCGCCGCAAAGACCACTGTCCAGATAAAGACGCTGATAAACGGGCCGCGCAACGCCGGATTTCCAACCAACCGGCGGAAGTTGTCCAGGCCAATTGTGACGCGAAAACCCGGCCGCAATGTAGAGCCATCCGCAGCAGTGAATGTCCCCTCAACAGGTTCGTAGATTACGCCGGTGGCGTTGTCCACCATCACGTCCCGACTGCTGTCGTATGTGTAGCGCTGCTCGTATTGCGCCGCACGTCCGATCTGTCGCTCACTGACCCGAAAGACTGTCGGCGCCTCGCCAAACTCGAGCGCGACAAGATTTTGGGTGTGACGCAGTCGCTCCGCCCTGGACAACTGCCGATAGCCGTCGATTGTCGCTGGCGCTTCTCCTTGCGCCGGCTCAACTTCTTGCCCTGGACGTGCTATGAAGGCTTCGCCGGTTTCGAGCGATTCAAGCCACAACAGATACTGACCATCTGGCGAGACATAGGCAGTCCACTCAAAGAGAGGCGCTCCTTCGGGGAGGAACACCTGTCTTTCCAACTGTTGGATCGCCACCTGCTTGGTCAACAAATGGCCGTCGCCGTAGTTGGTGAACGCAGTGTAGATGGTCGAAAAAATGGGGTAAATGACAAAGATGCCTAAGAGGGCAAGGCTTGGCGCAACCCACTGCAATGGGTAAAGCTCTGCGCGCAGGAAAATCAGGTTGATGAGCACTATGACGACTGCAATCACAATCGCCAGTGCAAACGCGCCATCTCGGAACAGGTTGTAGATAAGCCAGATCGCACCTGCATCGATCAGCGCGAGAACCACCAGCCTGAGAATGAGAGAAACCGGGCTATATGTGGAACGGCCAGGGGGAGCCGAAGCTCCCCCCGAACCTACAGTTGCTGCGGCGCTCATTTAGTTGCCTGCAATCGCCGCACGAATCTGCTCGGCGGCATTCTTGAAGGCCACATCCGGCGCTTCATTTTGCTGGCTGACCAACGTGATGGCGTCGCCCCAGGCTGACCAGACGGCCGACATCTCCGGGATGGCGGGCATAGCCAGGCCATTCTCGCCTGCTGCGGCAAAAGCGGCGATGTCTGGGTCGGTGATCGCTTCACGGACAGGCAGGAAGGCGGACGGGCGCGGGTCGGCGTCGAAGATCGCCTGCATGGCTTCCTCGGTGGCGACAAATTCCTGGAGGAAGGTCTGCGCCAGCAACTGGTCGTTGCTAAAGGCGCTGATCATGAAGCCCTGAACGCCCAGGAACGGCTGCGCAGGCTGCGTCTCTCCAGGAATAGTGGTGACGGCATAGGGCACGCCGGATTCGCGGATGCGCGGCAGCGCCCAGGGACCGGTAATCATCATTGCCGCGTCGCCGTTCTCGAAAGTGGCGTGCATGATGTCATAGTCGACGGCGGAGCCGGCTTTCAGATGACCCGCTTTGTACATCTGGTCGAGCCAGGTGATGGCGGCAATCGATCCCTCGCTGTCGATGCCCACATCGGTCGGATCATAGCCTTCCTCGGTCAAGCCGAAGACGTAACCGCCAAAAGCTGTTTGAATTGGGAAGAAGTGGTAAGGGTCGCCTTCCTGGCGGATATACGCCTGGTTGACGACGCCGGCGCCTTCCAACTCGGCGGCGAGCGTGGTCAACTCACTCCAGGTGGCCGGCACGGTCTCGACAATGTCAGGGTTATAGACAAATGCAACGTTCTCTGTGGCGTAGGGCATGCCGTAGAGGTTGCCATCGTAGACGAACGCCTGAACAGCTGCTGGCAGGAACTGATCAGCTGCTGGGCCCAACTCGATTTCAGCGAGCAGGCCGTTTTCCACCAACTCACCCAACCAGTCATGGGCGCCGATAATGATGTCAGGCCCTTCGCCAGCCGGCCCCGCCACCTTCAGGTCATCGCGGATGTCGCCGAATCCCTTTTCGGTCACCACAACCGGGATGCCGTACTCGGCTTCAAATTTGTCGCCGAGCGCCTCTAGAACTGCCGCGCGCGTATCGTCCGCCCAGATTGTGAGTACATTGGTTGTATCGCCAGCGGCAGGCTCCTCGGCCGGCGCTTCGGTCGGGGCGGCTTCTTGTGCGGGCGCCTCGGTTGGGGCGGCTGCTTCCTGTGCTGCGGGTGCAGCGGGCGCTGCCGGCGCCGGTGCAGGAGCAGGCTGACCACAGGCCGCCAACACCAGCGCGCCGACGAGCAGCAGAGACAACAAGAGCATTCGCTTGTTGCGCATAGAACTCTCCTTTTGGTAATTCAACTGTGACTTTGAACAGAAATCCACATAGATATTCTGCGAACCCCGGCGTAGCCGAGAGTTGCATACACTACAGTCAGGAAGTCCGGCCGCCTCGGTCTCCATCTGTCATGGGCGCAGTCAGGAAGTTTCGTACTTTCGTGCGGCGCATCACTTTAACGGGTATCGTAACTGACATTATATAGGGCATTTCAAATGTTTGCAAACCGAATGTAACGCGCTTTTATGGGCGTTTAGGAAGACGCGGCAGCGCCCGACTCGGACGCGTGCCACGATCGGGTTTGACAATCGATTGTTCGTTCAGCAGGCGCAACGCCTCGACCACGGCGCGCTCAAGCTGTGGATCGCGCCCCGCCACATGATCCTGCGGCGTAATATCCACCTCGATGTCCGGAGCGGCGCCATAATTCTCGACCATCCATCCGACATCCTGAAACCAAAAACTGTATTCCGGCTGCGTCGTGATCGTGCCGTCGACCAGCGGGTGGCGCGGGTGGATGCCGATCACACCGCCCCACGTGCGCTTGCCGATCAGCGGCCCAAGTTTGAGTAATTTGAAGCTATGACAAAAGATGTCGCCGTCGCTGGCCGCCAACTCGTTGGTTACAGCCACGACCGGACCCGCCACCGACTCCATCGGGTAGGGCGCAACGCCGCCCCAGCGCGAGGCGTCGTAGCCGATGCGCCGCCGCGCCAGTTTTTCCAAGATCAATTGGCTGACGTGGCCGCCGTTGTTGTAGCGGACATCGACGATCAGCCCATCGCGCATTACTTCCGCCAGAAAGCCGCGGTGAAACTCGGCGTAGCCGTGCGACCCCATGTCCGGGATGTGTACATAACCGATGCGCCCATTGGTGGCGGCGTGGACGCGGCGACGGTTGGCTTCCACCCAGGCGCGATAACGTGCATCGGCGTCGTTGGGAATCGCCTTGACAATCACAGAACGGTATTGTGGTTTTGAAGACGCGCCGTCAGCGTCCGTGGTCTGCGCATGCGACGGATCGGCTGACGTTGCAGCAGGTTGTTGCGCAGGCGGACGCGGCGCAAGCGTTAACAGCACCTCTTGATCGGCTTGATTGACGAGCAATTGCGCTGGCGAGAGCGTGACGTCAAGACGTTGACCGTTGATCGCCAGCAAAATGTCGCCGGTCATAATGTCGACGCCCGGCGCCGCCAACGGCGACGTAGCGCGCGGATTCCATGCGTCCCCTTCGACGATGTTTTCGATGCGATAGCCGCCAGCTTCGGCGTCCCAGATCATGTCGGCACCGAGCACGCCTTGCGTGTAATAGGGAGAAGAGCGGTAGTCGCCGCCAAATTCATAGGCGTGACTTGTGCCCAGCTCACCCTGCATCTCCCAAACCAGGTCGCTAAATTCGCTGCGCGTGTTGACGCGGTCAAGCAGCGGTCGATAGCGATCATAGACGGCGCGCCAATCGACCTCCGCCATGTCTTCGCTCCAGAAATGGTCGCGTTGTAAACGCCACGCCTCGCGATACATCTGCTCCCACTCGGCGGGCGGCGACACCGACACTTTGATGCGCGTCAGGTCGATCCAACCGCTGCGCCGTCCGGGGCCGCTGTCGCCAGGCGCTTTTTCGGTGGAAGAGATGACGCGCAGGCGCTTGCCGCTGAAATAGAGCAGCTTCTTGCGGTTGCGCGACAGGTCAAATGTAGAGATGTTCTCGGCGACCGATTCGCTTTTGTAGTCTTTGAAGACCCATGCCCGCAGCGAGCCGCCTTCTTCGTTCTCCTCGCCCCAATCCTGGTCGCCGTCGAGCGCGCCTTGCAACGGAAAGGAGCTGTAGATCGCCCGCCCCGGTGCGCCGAGAATCTGTCCATAACGACCGTCGGGCAATGGGAACGCCAGGATACGCCGCTCGATGCCGTCGAGGTCGATGACAAGTGGGCGAGGTTTGCGCTTGTTGTTTTTCGACTTGTCGGGCGCTTTGTCTTGATTGTGCTGTTCGCTGCCTTTGGAGAGCGCGTCGCGCAGGAGCTCGGGTTGAGGCGCGTCGTCGGGCGCGTTGCGTCGCCAGGTTGAACGGTGGTCTGCACGCCGGCTCGCCTCATCCTCTGGCGCGGCGTCATCCTCGTCGTCGTCATCTTCGCCGCCCTCATCCTCATCGACTTCGTCGTCCGCATCGCCGTCATCTTCGGCGCTTTCCGCTTCTTCGTCATTCTCGTGATCGGAGGATTCGTCGTCGTGCTCATCATCACGATCGGTGTGATCGTCGCCGCCGTCATCGGGGCGTGGCAGAAATGGGTTGGGCAGATCGCGGCGCAGCAACAGCAGATAGGGGCGCATTCCCCACGGGAATCCCAGGTCAAAGTGCAGGTTGTCGTAGACTGGGTTAAATTCGCGGTAGCTCAGGAAGTAGAGATAGTTGCCATCCGGGTCAAACGATGGCGCTACATCATGCAAGATCGGGCGCGTTACGGCGATCGGGTTGGGAAACTGGCTGCTCTCATCCGGCTGCGCCTTGACGGCGCCTGCGGCGGATTCCTGAGAGGCATCGGGCGGCTCCGGCAAATGATAGAGGCGAATCTCGGTGGCGTTGAGGCCAACGCCAAAACCATAGGCAAGCCAGCGACCGTCGGGCGACCAATCCATGCCGGCGATGGCGCGCCATTCGCTGCGGTCGACGCGTGTGATCTCGCCGCTTTTGAGATCGACGATCAGCAGTTCCTGGCGGTGATTGCTCAGCGCCACTTTGTCTTCGGTCGGCGAAACCTTGAGCGTCACCAGACGCCCGATGTCCAACCCACTCAAGCGGCGCGGCGCTTCCGCCAGGTCGGCAGAGTAGATTACCAGCTCCTCTTCGCCATTGGCGTCATCGACCATCACCAGATATTGGTCATTGTTGAGAAAATCGGGCAGACGATAGCGCACACCATCGCGTTGACCGATCTGCATGACTGGTCCTTCGTGGTTGAAGAAGGTGAAGGCTTTGCCGCGCGTGGTGACCGCCAGCGCATCGCCGGTCGGGTTGAGCCGCGCGCTGTCGAGATAGGCGATGGCGGGCGAAAACTTGCGGTTGCGCTGCACACGCGGGCTGCGATAGTCGACTTCGACTTTGCCACTGCCTCCGAGTGTCGGGTCATAGACATAAAGATCGGCGCCAGCGTGATAGACGATCCGTCGTCCATCTGTGCTCGGATTGCGTGCATAGAAATCCTCGTGGTCGGTGTGGCGTTGTAGATCGTCTCCCGCCGGCGTGACGCTGTAAAGGTTGCCGATGCCTTCGTGGTCGCTGATAAAGTAGATACGTCCACCATCTTCGCCGGGCAGCCACATCGGCGACGCCAGGTTGCCGGCGAGATCGGTCAGAAACCGCTCGAATTCGCCGTCGCCGTTGCGGTCGATCCAGAGATGACCCGCCGTACCGCCGCGATAGCGTTTCCAGCGCGCCGGGTCGCCTGTGTTGCGTCCGATCACGACGCCGCCTGTCGGTCCGAACGCAATCGAGCGCGCCGGCCCCACCGGGATCGGCGTCGCCTGACCGCCAGGCGTGTTGGCGGCAATGGCGTAGATCGCGTATTCCTGTGGATGAAAGTGGCGGGCATTGGTCGAGAAAAGAATCTGCGCGCCATCTTTCGACCAGCCCAAGACCTGACAGCTCTGGTTAAGATAGGTCATCCGCTGGGCGCTGCCGCCCGCCGCAGGCATCAGATAGACCTCCGGAGTTCCCTCCTCGCGCCCGACAAAGGCGAGCCATTCACCATCGGGCGAGAGCGCGGGATAGTTGACCTCGCCCAGATTGCTGGTCAGCCGTCGCGCCAGACCACCCTGGCGCGGCGCACTCCACAGGTCGTCTTCAGATACAAATACAATGGTGTCTTCGTGGATCGTTGGGAAGCGAAAATAACCGGCGCTCATGGCATCCTTGTTGGTCAGCGTGCATCGAAACAGAAGGGGCGCAGATAGATTTCGGCGCCCCAGAGCAAGTGTCCGTATACTATACTGCGCGGCGTGAAGGTCTACAAACTGTCGTCATCGAAAAAGCAGGTCATCGCCTCCGGCGTGATATGGCGCCTTGGCAGTGACATGATCTATGGAGCGTAACGTTCCGTCACACCGGAGGAAATGATCTACAGTTCGTGCTTTGCAGCGCGTAGCAGCACATGAAAACGATGGTTGTGCACTTCGCCGCTGATGAAGCTGTGTAGATAATAAAAACCTGCACCCTCGAATAGGCGCAGCGAACGACGATTGATGTCGGCGACGGTGGCGCGGAAGAACTCCGGCTCGAAGAGCGCCGCACCGTGCGCCAGGATATGCTCCAGAAAGCTGTGCGCCAGTCCACGCCCGGTCAGGTCGGGGTGCAGCCCCAAACCAACATCGAGCGCAGGAAGCGAATAGTCGCCGCCCGGCACCTGTGCATCCTCGCCGAAACAGCAGAACCCGACCAGCCGCCCGGTTTCGTCGTGGATGGCGTAGTAGTGATAGTCCGGGCGCAACAATGCAGCTACGTCGCGCTCAAACTCCTCGTCGTCCGGCTCGTTGAGCAGCGGCATCTCTGGATAGCGCCAACGTAGAACGGTGCGCGCCTCCGCTTCGGTGATCGGCGCAAAGGTGATATGCATGAACGGCGACTCAGGAAAGCGCCTTCGCCAGGTCATCGATCAGGTCGTCAGGATGCTCCAGCCCGACCGAAATGCGCAGCAGATTGGGCGGCGTAGTCGTGTGGACGCCTTCGACCGAAGCGCGATGCTCGATCAGGCTTTCGACGCCGCCAAGACTGGTGGCGCGTGTGAAGATCTGCACGCGCCCCGCCACGCGCATCGCCTCTTCAGCGCCGCCGTGCACCTGGATCGAGAGCATCCCGCCCGGCAGGCTCATCCGTCGCTGTGCGATGTCGTATCCTGAATGGGTGGGCAGACCAGGATAGTGCACACGCTCGATTGCGGGATGGTCTGCCAGGAATTCAGCGACGCGTTGGGCGTTTTGGCTATGTGCGCGCATTCGGTGGGGCAGCGTACGAATGCTGCGCATCAGCAACCAGCAGTCGAACGGCGAAGGCGCAGCGCCGCCGATGGTCTGCACCAACCGGATGCGCTCGAAGAATTCGTCCGCAGCGCGCGCAACGATCACGCCGCCGAGCAGATCGCTGTGACCGCCGAGATATTTGGTTGTGGCGTGCATCACCAGGTCGGCGCCAAGCGCCAACGGCTGTTGACCAACCGGCGAGGGCCAGGTGTTGTCGACGGCGCAGCGTGCGCCTGCTTTGCGCGCGATCTCTGCAACGCCTGCAATGTCGGTGATCTTGAGCAGCGGGTTAGAAGGCGTCTCAACCCAGATCAGTCGCGTCTGCGGGCGCACAGCCGCATACACGGCGTCGAGATCTGCCATGTTCACGACGCTGTAGGTCAGTCCCCACGGCGCCATCAGCTCGCGCAGAAGGCGGCCAGCGCCAAAGTAGGCGTCGTCGGGAAAGAGTATGTGATCGCCGGGCGTCAGCGCTTGAAAGACCGCCGCAATTGCCGCCATGCCCGAACTGAACGCCGCCGCCATCGCCCCGCCTTCCAGTGCAGTCAGGCACTGTTCCAGCGCGGCGCGGTTGGGATTCTCCGTTCGCGTGTAGACATAGCCGCCCGGATAGCTGCCATCCGCTGCGCGCTCGAAGGTCGTCGAAAGATGGATCGGCGGCGTCACCGCCCCCGTCGCCGGGTCGGGCGATTGACCTGCATGAATTGCTAGAGTCTCGATTCGCATAGGCGTGGAGCTTTCTGGGAGTAGTGTAGACCGGAGATTGGAGGTTAGAGATTTCGCCCTCGATGGCGTCTCGGTCTCAACCACGTCGCCGCACAGCCAATCTCCAATCTCTCAATCCCTTCGTCTCTCAATCGCTGAATTGTTATCGCGGAATCCCTGTAATCCGGATGCCGCTGTGTTGCACTTTGTGGCGAATGTTGACACCGATCAACACTGCCGTCAAGCCCTCGATGACCGAAGAGTTGGCAAGGGGGCCGGCGTCGATGCCGAAGAAACCGGCTGCACGGATCAACTCCAGCGCCGTGGCTTTGGCTTCCTTGTTGTCGCCGGTGTAGAGCACGTCACAGTCGGGCTGCCAGCTCAGGTCGCGCAGATGGCCCGCAGCGATGTTCTGGAACGCAGCGACGATCTGCACCTGGTCGCCAAGCTGTTGCTGTAGTTCCTGCGCAGCGGAGCCTGCCTCCGGGCGCCAGACGGTGGCGACCTTGGGCGGCTTGAGCGGCACGACGACCGTGATCACCAGCTTGCCTTGCGCGCCGGCCACAATTTGCGCAGCCATATCAGCCTGGCTGTCGTAGGGCACGCTGAGGACAATGATGTCGCCGGCTGCTGCTGCGCCTGCATTGGCGTCGCCGCGGATGACGCCAGCGCCTGCGGGCAGCAGTGCAGTCAACTCGGCCGCAACAGTCTGCGCCTTCTCCTGGTTGCGGCTGCCGATGATCACCGGATAGCCGGCGGCTGCCCACCGCACGACGAGGCCAGACCCTTCTGCGCCAGTGCCGCCGATCACGGCAATCGCAGGTTTTGACATACCTTTCTCCTGTTCAGTTGGTTTTGGCAAAATAGTGCTCGAGCAGTTGATCGAGTTTGTCCAGATCGATCGGTTTGCTCAGAAAGTGGTTGGCGCCTGAGTCGCGCAGTCGGTCGCTGTCGCCGCTCAACGCCGTGATCACGGCAATCGGCAGGTCGGCAAAGCCTTCGGTGGCGCGCAGGCGACGGATCACCTCCAGCCCATCGAGTCGCGGCAGATTGATATCCATCAACACCAGACCTGGATTCTCGGTTTGCGCCAGCGTCAGTGCGTCCGGGCCTGTGCGCGCCACAATCACGGGCATGCCATACATCTCCAGATATTGGGAGAGCGCAAAGATGTTTGCCTCGTTGTCTTCGGCCAGCAACACAAGTTGACGACGGTTGTTGATTGGGGGCGCCGATGCAGGAACCGTCGCCTGGTCGATCTGCGTCGGGGCGTCCGACATGCGCCACGGCAACACCACGGTGAACCTGCTGCCGACGCCGGGCGTGCTCTCGACCAGAATGTCGCCGCCATGTTGACGGACAAGCCGCTGTGAAAGGGCAAGACCCAGCCCTGTGCCTGCATGTGGCTGGTGCACCGTATTATCGATCTGGTTCTCGATCTGGACAAAGGGCTTGAAGAGATTGGGCAGATCGCTGGCTGCAATCCCAACGCCTGTATCCCAAACTGTGAAGCGAGCCTGTCCCTGTTCGGCGTCACTTGTGATCTCGATGCCGACGGCGCCGCCCATTGGCGTGAACTTGACCGCATTGCTCAGCAGGTTGACCAATACCTGTTTGATCCGAAGCTGGTCAGCCTGAATTGCGCGCACACGGCTGTCGTGCTGCACCGAAAGTTGAATCTGTTTCTGCTCAGCGGGTTGGCGCACAATGTCGACTGCCGCCGCGCAGAGTGGCTCGACATCGACCGACTCGATCTTCAGCAGCATCTTGCCAGCCTGAAGCTTACTCAGATCGAGGATATCGTTGATCAGTTCCAGGAGATGCTGTCCGCTCGCCTCGATCACCCGGAATGACTCGCGCTGGCGTTCGCTCAACGTTTGACCAAGCTGTTCCTGCAAGATGCGTGACAGCGACAACACGGCATTCAGCGGCGTACGCAGTTCATGCCCCATGGTGGCAAGCAGGTCGTCCTTGATCTTGGCGGCGCTTTCCAATTCCTGATTGGCGGCTGTCAACTCGGCGACGCGTTGACGATAGTGCGCAAGTTGCGCAGTAAGCGTATCGATTTGTGCATGCAACTGTGCGTTTTCGCTGGACATGGTTGTTGGCGCGCCGTGTCTTTGAATAGCTGGAACGTGGTCGTCTGAATCAGAACATTGCCCAATAGCGATCCCAGGTCGCACGGGCGTTGCGCTGGCTGCGTGCGGCGATCTCCGCTTCATCGAGTGTAAGCAATTCACGGTTGCGCATCAAGGCGACGCCTTGCGCGATCGTGCTATGCACATGCGCTCCGCTAATCCCAAACAAGATATGCCATGGCAAGTTTTCCGGCGTCAGCGGCGTCGGCGGGTGATAATCGAGCAAGATCAGGTCGGCGTAGGCGCCGGGAGCTATGGCGCCAACAGGTCGATCAAAGAAAACCGCCGCCAGCCGCCGATTGTTGACGACCGCCATTTGCATGACCTTATCGGCGCCGAGATAGCGCGGGTCGGCGTGCGCTGCCTTCTGCAGCAAATCGGCGACCTTCATTTCGGCGAACATATCGTTGCTGAAGCCATCGTTGCCCAGACAGACCGGCATTCCACGGCGCAGCATCGGCGTGATTTCCGCAGCGCCGACCGCGTTGTTCATGTTGGAACGCGGCTGGTGGGTGACAAAGGTTTGGGTTTCGTCGAGCAGCGCCATCTCCCATGCGTCGATGTGGATGCAATGCGCCATGATGCTCTGTGGCCCGGTGACGCCGAAATCGTGCAGACGCTCTACAACGCGCTTGCCCGATTTTTGCAGGCTGTCGTATTCGTCGGCAGGATGTTCGGCTACGTGAATGTGGAAGCGGTTGGACTCAGCGGCGCACTTTGTCAACGTCTCGTTGGAAAGAGTAAGGCTGGCGTGTAGCCCGAACGTCGCCGCCAGTCGCCCCTGATGCGTCGCTGTCGATGATTCAACCCATTGTCGGAAACGCACATTTTCGCGAATGCCAGCCTGCGCCGCGTCGGGACCGTCGCGGTCGGTCACTTCGTAGCAAAGCGCAGCGCGCAGACCGCTGCGCAACACGGCATCGGCAATCACATCGAGGCTGCCGTCGATGGCGCGTTGACTGGCGTGGTGATCGATCAGCGTCGTCGCGCCGTTGCGAATCGCATCGACCAGACAGACTTCCGCCGAGCTGCGCACGCCGTCCAGATCAAGCGCCTTATCCAGTTTCCACCATAGGTTTTGGAGAATTTCAGGAAAATCTTTGGCTGGCAGGCCGGGAATGTACATCCCCCGTGCAAACGCGCCATAAAAGTGCGTGTGCGCACAGATTTGACCGGGCATGAGGAGCATGCCGTCCGCATCCCATCGTTCGTCGTCGGGGAACTGCTCCAGAATGCGTTGACTGTCGCCCATTGCGTCGATCACGCCATCGATGTAGCGAACTGCGCCGTTGGCGATGATCTCGTTGGATTGGTTGCAGGTCAATATTGTTGCATGGTGAATGATCATGATCGCTGGCGCCCTTCTCAACGATTGGTTCGGACAGCAGGAGTATAGCACCGAGGGCGGCAGATTCGCAATGACAGAGCAAGCGCAGGTGCTGTGTTCGATTGTGGAAGGGAGTGGTCATCGCCTCTGCTGCTACAGGGCGTCTTTACATTCGGGGAATGGAGACAGTTGTAGGTTATCGCCTCCGGCGTAACGCAATGTCACGCCGGAGGCGATGACCTACGCATGCCACCGAACTACTTGCCCAGCCGCTTTTTGAATTCGGCGGTCAGCGCCGGCAACACCTGATAGAGGTCGCCGACGATGCCATAGTTCGCCTTCTCGAAGATCGGCGCTTCGGCGTCTTTATTGATGGCGACAATCAACTTGCTGCCGCCCATGCCCGCCAGATGCTGGATGGCGCCGCTGATGCCTGCCGCGATGTACAGGTCGGGCTTGACGGTCTTGCCGGTCTGACCAACCTGATGTTTGTAGGGAATGTAGCCCGCATCGACGGCCGCACGGCTGGCGCCGACGGCTGCACCGAGCACGTTTGCCAGTTGCGTCACCAGCTCGAAGCCTTTTGCCGGGTCTTGCGCAACGCCGCGTCCGCCGGAGACGATAATCGATGCGTCGGTCAGGCTAACTTCGCCGGTGTCGGTCGACTTGACGTCGACGACCTTCTCTTTGATGTCGCTTTCGCTCAAGCCAGGATCGACGGCTTTGACTTCACCGCTGGCTGCACCTGGCTCCGGCATAGGGAAGGAGCGTGGACGCACGCTGACCACCTGCACCGGGCTGCTGAAAGTAACGTCGGCCAGAATGTTGTTCGAGTAGATCGAGCGCACCGCGATCAACTTGCCGCCCTCGACGCGCAGATCGACGGCGTCGGGGGCGTAGCCGGCGTCAAGCTGGCTCGCCAAGGTGGCGGCGATCTCGCGCCCGCGCACGGTGGCGGCCATCAGCACGACAGTGGCGCCGGCAGCCTCGACCGCTTTGCGCAATGCGGCGACATAGCCGCTCAAACGGTAGCTGGCGAGCGCCGGGCTGGTGAGGGTGAGGACAGTGTCGGGGCCATAGGCGCGCACAGTCTCGGCAATCGCTGCATCCCCACCGACAACCGCTGCCACTGTCTTCACACCCATTGCCGTTGCGATCTCTTTCGCCTTGCCCAACACCTCGAAGGAATTGGGAACCGGCCCATTGTTGCTTTGTTCAATCCAAACCAATACAGACATGGGTTCGTCTCCTATATCACCTTTTCGGCCATCAGCGCATCGACCAGTTTGGCGGCTTTTTCTTCAACAGTGGCGCCATCAATGATGACGCATTTGGTCTTGCGTTCTTCTGGCTTGCGAATATTTGTCCACTGTGTCTTGCCGCTGCCCGAGGCAACGCCCAGGTTGGCGGCTGGCGTGACCGGAATGTTGGCTTTGGCTGCCTTGCGAATCCCCATAAAGCTGGGATAACGCGGCTCGTTGATCTCTTTGACCACGCTGATCACTGCTGGCAACGAAACGCTGATCGTCTCTTGCGCTCCCTCGACCATCCGCTCGACCGTAATCTGACCGTTGGAGATATCGACGACTTTGGTGACGGCGCTGACCAGGGGCCAGCCCAGTTTGGCGGCAACGCCGGCATAGACCGCGCCGCTGTTGTCGTCGACGCTCTGCTTGCCTGTAATCACCAGTTCGGCGCCCTCGGCTTTGACCGCCGCCGCCAGCGCCGACGAGGTCGTCCACATGTCGCCGCCGCTGATGTCGCTGCTGTCGACCAACGCCGCCGCGCCGACGCCCATTGCCAACGCGTGCTTCAGCGCATCGACGGCGTCGGGCGAACCCATGCTGATCGCCACCGAATCGACATCGTAGCGGTCGCCCAAAAGTATGGCTTCTTCGGCGGCAAACTCGTCCCACGGATTGATCACCATGGTGGCTTTGACCTTGCCGCTGCGGACATCCTCGGCCGAGACTTTGGGCAGTTCGGCTGTGTCCGGCGTCTGTTTGACAAGAACAGCTACTTTCACGTTCTGACCTCCTGTTTTGGGTCTGTCAAAAATCCGGCATCATTATGTTGATGTTGGTGGTTGGGTTGCCCTGGCTCGAAGGCGGCAATTGCACCATCACATCGAATCATGTGAATGACATTGTGAACCGAAATATTGGATGCGTGTAGGGACAAATGTCATTTGGTTTGGTCTGGTTCGTCCCTTGAGACCACTGGAATTCTCGTCGAAAGCAATTACCTGGTGCGATCTTCCAAGAAATAGTAGCGCTTTTTGGACAGCGAAGCTTAGTATACGTCGCCAAGTTTCAGGTCTGTTGAATTCCTGTTGCGAGGCTGATTTTTCATTGGCTGCGTGAGAGGCGGCCTGAAGAAAAAGAGCGAAAACGTCGTTGTTTTCGCCCCTTTCATGGAGAAGACATATCGCCTTCTCAATTGTCTTTATGCTACCATGATTCTGACGAAAGGGCAAAGATCGGCGGTGTGGTGGCTGGGCGCAGCAATGGATCGATATACACTATTTTTGCTTAGTTTGTTGGCGATGACCAGCTTCATTGCCTACTCGACCTTCGCTACGGCGCAATTGCTGCGGCGTTGGCGCCCGCTGCACAACCCGCTGCTCGACCGCGCCGACATGCTTTTGCGGCTGGCGCTGATTGCGATGTGCATCGGATTAGGGCTGTTGAGTGGACTTGACCGAACCGTGTTGGGTTGGGTTGCACCGACACCGCTGCGTCAGATGCTGATCGGACTGCTTGTCGGCGGCGTATTGGCGGCTGGTCTCTTCGGCTTTTCTCAGTTGGTGATGCATAAGACTGGAGAGCGATTTGTTGCGTCACAATTTGTTGAGATGGTGGCTCCACGTTCAACTGGTGAACTATTTCGGATTGGGCTGGCGTTGATTCCGGTGGTTGTGTTGGAGGAGCTACTCTTTCGCAGCCTGCTGATCGGCGGTCTGTCGCCGTTGGCTCCTGTCGAGGCGCTGGTGTTTGGTGTGAGTGTGCTTTTTGGAGCAATGCACCTGCCGCAGGGCGCGGCAGGGATCATCGGCGCCGGGCTGGCAAGCGTTGTGCTGGGAGCGCTCTTTCTAACCGAGCAGAGTCTGCTGGCGCCGATCGTCGCCCACTATGTCGCCAATTTTATACAGCTTGGGCTGGCAATGCGGTTGCTGAAGACAAGGGAGAACTATAGGGTCGGCTGATCGGTCAGACCGCAGGCAACTCGTCGGTGGTGGGCTGCGGGGCCGGCGCATCATATAAGCCATCGCGACCGTTGCGGCGAATCTTAAGCAGTTCGCGCACCATGTTGATCGTGTCATGCACCGGGCGCACGCGGCTGTCTTCCTGGTAATACCAGTTGATTGGCACTTCGATCAGGTGCAACCCATGACGTCGTGCAATGTAAAGCACCTCGACATCGAAGCCCCACCCGTCGATGCGTTGCAATGGAAAGAGCTGCAACGCGGCTTCACGCGTAAACATCTTAAACCCACACTGGGTGTCCTGGATGCCAGGCACAGCTAACAGCCGCACCAGGAAATTAAAGACGCGTCCCATCACGTGGCGATAGGTCGGTTCATTGTAGCGGACGGCGTCGGGCAGTTCGCGGCTGGCAATTGCAATGTCGAACGCATCCGCAGCATGGACTGGCGGCAGGAATTTGCCGATCTCCTCGATGGGCATGGCAAGGTCTGCGTCACAGATAAAACGATACTCACCCTGCGCCGCCAACATGCCGAGCTTGACCGCTGCACCTTTGCCGGGGCTGCTATGCAGAAGCGACAGCCGAATTTTGCCGGTTGTATCCAGGTGTGCGTCGATAAACGCCTGTACAACCTCTGTCGTAGCGTCGGTGGAGCCATTCTCGACGACGAGGATTTCGCTGTCGTACTCCTGCGCCTCCAGATATGCGACGATTTTTTCCAGCGAGGGCGGCAGACGACGTTCCTCGTTATAAGCAGGGATCACAATGCTCAGAAACACCGTTTGACCGGGATTATTCACAATCAAATCCTTACCGTGTTTCTCACGTAATCAAACTGACCAAGGCTAACAACAGAAAGACCTGGACTACAATTGCGCCGCCCCACAACATGTGTGCGCCGATGCGCTGCCGTTGCGTCGCAAACCAAATCCCTCCAATTGCGTTGACGCTCCATGCCAATAAGCCAATCACCAGGAGGCGGAAGAGTGCGCTTTTTTCGCGGATTTCCTCCGGCAACCCCTGACTATTGTAGCGAACCGCCAATACATCGGGCAAATCGGGGAAGCTAATCGTCAACACTGCAAAGAGCAAGAGCACGCCGATCAAGCCGATAGTCAGCAGCCAGACTCCCTGCGGGTCGTCAGCGAATACATTTGTCAGCCAGGTGCGCTGCACGCGTTCGGGCGTCACCACTTGGGTGGGTCCCAATCGATAGCGTGTCTGGAGCGCTTCGACAAAGCCGTCGGCGTCGGCGGGCGAAAGCGCATAGACGCCGGCATCTGTTTTCAAGACGATGCATTCGGTCGGGGGCCGCGTGGCGCACAGATTGATCGACTGCGCAGTCGGCTGGCTGGCAATCGCCAGAAATGGCATCGGCCAGCGCAGCAGACTCCATCGTTCGTCGACCGGCAGCGGCGCCCCTTGTACGATCTCGCGCACGCTCTGTGTGGGAATCACCTGCTGGAGGTGCGCCCATCGTAGAGTGATGGCGTTGCGGTCGATCCAATATTCGAGCGAAAACGCCGCCCATGTGCGGTAAAGCAGATGGATCAGCAGCGGAATGCTGAGCGCCATCGCCAAAAAGAGAAGAAACTGCAGCAGATCAATCGGGCGACGCAGCGCCCACACCACCAGCAGCACGTCGAACAGCACGATCCAGATGGCGAGCGCCACGCCTTCCCATCGCGCCAGCGCCGGCTTTGCTGCAAACACCATGCTATCGCACCTCGACGCCAGCCATTGCAAACGGGAGACGCTGTTCGCGCATGGCTGCCAGAAACGAATGGTGAGTAAGATCGAGCGAAATCGGCGTCACGCTGACAAAGCCGTGCCGAATTGCGCCGACGTCGGTGTCTGGGTCTTCCTCGTCGATCGGGTGCGATCCGCCCAGCCAGTAATAAGGACGACCGTAGGGGTCGTGACGCCGTTCGACTTCGTTGGCGTCGTAGTGACGGCGCCCCATGCGCGTGAGACGAATGCCTTCACTCGGCGCTGGCGGCACGTTGACATTGAGCAGCGTGTATTCGGGTAAACCGGAATGCATTATCTGCTGTGTGACCATGCAGGCGATCTCCGCCGACGCACGCCGCACTTCTGCTGCATTGGCGCTCTCTTCGCCAAAGTAGGAGGTGCTGACAGCAATGCCTGGCACGCCCTTGATCACGGCCTCCATAGCGCAGGCGACCGTTCCACTGTAGGTGACGTCGATGCCAAGATTGTAGCCAGCATTGACGCCGGCGACGACAAGATCGGGGACTACTTCCAGTGCACCACCCATTGCCAATGCCACGCAGTCGGTTGGGCTGCCGCTGCTGCTGAAGGCAGTGCTGCCATCGGCCAAAGTCGTTTTTTGGATGCGCAGTGGTTTGTGCATGGTTTTGATATGGCTCGAAGCGCTCCAGTTGCGCTCCGGCGCCAGCACGATCACGTCGGCGATTTGCGTCAGCGCCTGCTTGAGCGCCAATAGACCGGGCGAAAAGACGCCGTCGTCATTTGTCACCAGGATGGTTGGCATTCAGGTTCCTCGTTATTGCTTTCTGTGACGGACATAGACGCGCACTTCCGGGCTTTCAGCTCTGTTGCCGGCGGCGTCGTAGACGATCGCCTTGAACAGATGCCCTTCGAAATAGACGCCGCCATTAGTGACGATTGCCTGGAAGCCGCCAGGATAGGTCGCAACCATACCCGGCTGCACTTCCGGGTCATCAGACGGGAAGCCAGCCCAAGGCTGCCCACCTGCAGCCGAGTTCAGGTCGCGCATCGTGATCTTCCAGCGTTCGTTGTAAGGCGCCACCGTGCTGGTCACAAAGACGCTGCCGTCGATCATGAACTCAACGCGGTCAATTGCCAGGTTGTCGTTGACAAGCGCGTTGACGTTGATCTGTTCGTCGCGTTCCATGACAAAAAGTTGGTCGGGGCGCGGCTCGGTCAACACGATCGTCGGCGGTGTATTGTCGATGGTCACCGGGATCGCTGTCTGACGCGGGCCGTCGCCGCGGTTGACGGTCAGACGCACGGTGTAGAGGCCTTCCGGCAGCGATTTGGTGTCCAACCGTTCGAGCACGCCGTTTTGAACTTCCTCGCCATGTTCGGGGCCGATCTGCAACCATTCGGTTGGGTCAAGGCCGGCGCCGATTTCGAGCCGATAGGGACCTCCGCGCGCGTTGCCGATAAACTCGACCTCGCCGGAGATATAGCTGCCCAACGCTGGCTGGATAATTGCACTGTCGGGGTCAAAATCTTCAAAACGCAACGAAGCCATCTTCGTCGGCGGTTGTGGAATGCCGTTCTCGGCGACCCAATCGGCGGCCTCGCGCGGCAGAATCTGATAGACGCGGCGCTCGATGCGCTCCGGCGGCGTCGTCGGGCCAGCCAGCAATCCCGTTTCGACATCGATCTCGAACTCCTGCCAGATGTTGTCGGAGATGGTCGGCTCGGTGCCAGCGTCAAAGATTTCTGTGCGTTGCTCGCGACATTGCGGCGTTGGCAACAGGCCACTCGGCTGGCAAATGGTGCGCTGCACAATGCGCGGCGGCATTTCGTACCAGCGCGGCGGTTCGTTTTCGTGGTACTTGCGCATCACTGCGTTCCAGATCGGCGCTGCGCCGGAGAGTCCGGTGACGTTGCGCATCGATTCGTTGTCGGTGTTGCCAACCCAAACGCCGACAGTCAACTGCGGCGTGAAGCCCATCGTCCAGTTATCCTTGAAGCCGTTGGTTGTGCCGGTCTTGACGGCGACTTTGCGGTCTGGCAGCGTAAGCATCGTATTGGCGCCAAAAGCTGGTGCGCGCGCCACATCGTCGCTCATGATGTCCTGCATCAGATAGGCGACTTCGGCGCTGAAGATGCGCTCCGCCTGTGGCTGGTCATATTTCTTGAGGATGTTGCCGTCGCTGTCACGCACTTGCAGGATCGAGACCGGGTTGAGCGTGCGGTAGCCGCTTTGCAGTTGGTTTGCTGGAACCGGTTCGCCAACCATAACGCCGCTGTTGGCAAAGACCGAGTAGGCGTAGGTGTGATCGAGCAATGAGACCTCGCCACCGCCTAACACCAGGCTAAGCCCATAGAAGCTCAGACCGCGGTTCAGGCCGTTGATGCCCATGCGGTGCGCTGTGCGCAGCGCATCGGCCACGCCAACTTGCTGCATGACGCGGATCGCCGGGATGTTGTAGGAGCGCGCCAGCGCGTTGCGCAGCGAGACCGGGCCGTGATATTGGCGGTCGTAATTTTCGGGACGATAGAAGGTGCCGTCTGCTTGCGGAAACGCGGTGGCAACATCGAGAATCATCGTCGCCGGCGTCATGCCTTTTTGCAGCGCAGTCAGGTAAACATACGGCTTGAAGCTCGAACCAGGCTGCCGCTCCGCCGTCGCCACATTGACCTGACCGTCGATCTCTCGGTTGTTGTAGTCGAGCGAGCCGACCATCGCCAGAATCTCGCCGGTGTCGTTTTTGATCGCAACAACGGCGGCGTTGCTGGCGTTTTTGTCGGTCTCCTTGAGAATCTGCACCTGCTCGCGCGCCACCTGTTCTGCGTACTTCTGCAACTCCACATCGAGCGTGGTGTAGACGGTCAATCCCTTGCGCCAGATGTAGAAGGGATCATCGGTGGTGTTGTATTGCCGTTTCAACTGGTCGAGCACATAAAGCGCAAAGTGCGGCGCGGTGAGAATGTCGAAGCGCTCCGCCACCGAGCGGCGCAGCGCAAGCTCCTGCTGGAACGCGGCGTCGGCTTCCGCCTGTGTAATGTAGCCGGACTCGACCATCGCCTGCAAGGTGACCCCCTGCCGCCGCTTGGCGTCCTCCGGGTTGTCGATCGGGTTGAGCGCCGGGAACTGCGGGATTGCCGCCAGCATGGCCGCCTCAGCCAGATTCAAATCGCGTGCGCTCTTGCCGAAATAGACCTGCGCAGCAGCTTCGACGCCATACGCCAGGTTGCCGTAAAAGTTGTAATTGAGATACCACTCCAGCAGCTTTTCTTTGGGGTAGCGCCGCGTCACTTCGAGTGAAAGGATCACTTCTTTGATCTTGCGGGCGTAGCTTTGCTGCGCACGTTCTTCGGGTGGAATAAAGACGTTTTTGATTAACTGCTGCGTAATTGAAGAGCCGCCCTGCACAGCGCCGCCCTGGATGTTCGAGACAAACGCGCGCAGCAAGCCACGCACGTTGATTCCCGGATTCTCAAAGAAGTTGCGATCCTCAAGCGCAATCGCCGCCTGCCAGATGGCGGGACTCATCTTATCCAGCGTCACGAAACGCCGGTCGCCGCCGAAGGGGCGCGGGTCAACGCTTTCGTAGAGTAAGTGCTGGCCCGTGCGATCGTAGATGCGCACTGTTTGAAACTGATCCTGCTGTTGCTCAATGACGCTGACATCAGGCAACTGCGCCGCGTACTCTTGATAAACGCCGACCACCGTCGCCGCCACCACGCCGCTGACCGTGGCAATCGAAATCCCCACCAGGATTACGAACGCCAGCAAAAACTGCGTCAATCTCAGCCAGATTCTCGGTTTCGTCATCTCGGCGCGCTGCCGTCGGCGTCGCGCCATCAAAATTGTATCGTGTCGATCCAGTCGTTTTGTCATAACTCAGCCGTTTAGCGTAACACGTTTCAGCGCATCCACCCAAACAAATCGTGGCGTGATGCATGTGAAATAGAACGCGGATGCCGCGGATTGAGCGGATTCTCGCTGATCTGAAGAATCCGCGCTGATCCGCCCAACCCGCGTCATCCGCGTGCCATTCCTTCCCGTTCCACTTTTTCCACCACCAGCAGGTGGCTCAACCCCCAGCCACACAGCGGCGACTGCTCCAGCGCATAGGTGAGGCGACGCAGCCATTTGCCCAGCGTCGGTCGCCGCTGCATGATGTTGTCGTAGCCGGGGAAAATCTGCGAGTGATGCACCACGCGCGCTGGCTGTCCGATGAAAAGCCGGCGCAACCCCGCCGCGGTGTAGGCGCGCACGTGCGGCGCCAGCCGGTTGCGCAGCGGATCGGGCAGATAGTTGACAAGTGGAATATTGCCAAAGTGATAGACGCCGCGCCAGTAAATGCCGTGCGTCTCAAATGGATAGCGACGGTTTGGTGCGAAGATCACGGCGCGACCACCCGGTCGCAGCACACGCACCATCTCAGCCGCCGCCCGCCGGTCATCCACCACATGTTCGAGCACCTCGTGGCTCAACACCAGATCGACGCTGTCGTCGGCGAAGGGCAACTGCTCAGCCGCTGCCAACCCCAACAGTGCGCCCGGCGCGTTGCTCGCCGCAAGCGCCAGGTGCTCGCCTTCGATGTCGATGCCGCTGATATGGTCAGCATAGGGCGTCAGGGCGCGTACATACATACCGACGCCGCAGCCATCGACCAGAATCTGCTCAACCCGGTTGCGGTCAGCCAGCCCCCACTTGATAATCATATCGAGGCGACGATTTTGCCCGGCGCGCCAGACAAAGCTGGGGTTGCCGCGCACCGCCGCCCGTTCACCGTGCAAATCGAGCGATTCCACTATGTTCACCCTTGAAGCAACTCTCCTTAAAACCATCCAGAATGTGCACAATTTTCTGGGTGGCCTCGGTTGCCTGTTCTTCTTAACGCTCTATGCATCAGGAAGGTTCAGAATTGCGCACAAATGTATGACGAGCATCCCCTCGCGAGCTTCCGCCAGTGGCGCCGCCGGTTTCACTTCGTTGCGCTCAGCGAGGCGGCGCCGCAAGGAACACGCGATTCAAGATGTCGGCGCGCTCTTCTGGCGTTGCCCAGCGTGGCTGGGCAAAATCTTCAAGCACCATCGTCAATAGCTCCGTATTCAACAGACGCCCGTTGTAGATCGTGTGGCGGGCCGCCAGTTCTGTGCGCGTCTCCCAACTCCACATCTGGTCGAAGAAGAAGTTGCCCAGCCCGTAACTGATGATGCCCGGACCGCCAGGGTCGCCGGCGCCATAGGGTTCCTGCGCCTGCGGCACATGACTCTGGACGCCGGTGACAATGTCGGCGCCTGCCTGGCGCAATTTGCGAAACTCGATGATCTGTCCGGCCAGCGGGTTTGGCTGATAGCTTTCCTCGTATTGCAATTCAACGGAAACAATGTCCACGAGCTCCGACAACTGGCGCACCATCGCCAGAATAATCTCCTCGTTGTCGTAATAGTAACAGGCGCCGGGTTGATCGGTCGTCGCCCAGGCGCCTTGCGGCCAAAAGGCAAGCGCAGCGATGAACGCGAAGGTGTTGCCATGATCTTCCCACAACAGGGGAGCGCACGCTTCATTGACGTTGAAGCCGCCGCCGTAGATTGGAATGCCATTTTCACGATACCAGTTCAACGAACGCCGCGCCCCATCACGACCAAAATCATTGACATGGTTGCCGCTCAGCCCGACGATGTCCGCACCGAGCGCCTCCAACGCGGCCCAATAGTTGGGATGGCTGCACAGAATCAGGTTGTTCTCGGTCGGGTCGGCGATGCAATCGTCAAGAAAAGGAACTTCGTTGCTAATATGCGTGATATCCGCCGCAGCGAAAACGTCAGAGATGACCTGCGACGGATAATCATAGCCCTTCTGATCCATGCGCAGCGCAGTGACGCGCGACATCGCGGTGACGCCGGTCATGATCAACTGCGTCAGGCGGGCGCTGTTGCGATTGGTGTATGGCAATATGCTGTCTTGCAGCAGCGACTTGACCGCGCCCGCGCCAGCCCCCTCGACATTCAGGGCAACGGCGAGTGGATAGCTGCGTATCTCGAAGCGGTTGCTGAGCACATTGACGCCATCAACGGTCATTGCTTTGAAGCGCGGGTCGAGTTGGTCGAAGGGCAGAATCGCCAGCGCGCCAGGGTCGTTTTCAATGGCGGCGAGCAATCCACTCTGCGGCGTCAGCACGCCGGCAAACGCGCCAAGCACGGGACGTAGCAGCGCCGCGCTCTCGACAGTGGTGTAGAGCGCGGCGCTGCCTTCCATTCCCTGCCATGCCGCCCGCACTTCGTCAAGGCTGACATCATCACGGATCGTGGCGAATGGCATCACAACGACGAAAACGCGCTCCGCCAGCGGTGCGTTTGCGGCGGCGTAGGGGCGCACGTCAAGCAGCACCTGCGCCGTTGCCGGCTGGTCGAGCACGTGCAATGCATGAACACCACTGACGCTCTCCACGCGGTCGACCTGATTGAGTCGCGCCAGCAACGCTGCACCCCATTGCGCGGGCACCGATTCGTGCAGCGCCACAGTGATCGGGCCGGAGAGCGCTTCTGGCGTCGGCGTGGGCGCTGGCAGTGTGGGTAAGCTGGTCGGCGTCGGCGGCTGCGCAACGACCGGCGGCAAAATCAACATCACCGGCGTCGGCGTGGGCGTCGGAAACGCAGCCGTTCCCACCGGAGGCGCTGGTGCATTCACTGTGGAAACATCGATGGCGTTGATTAAAGAAATAGCCGATTGAACAGGACGACAGGCCGCCAACAATGAGGCGCCAACTGTTATCAACAACAGAATTTGCAGGGGGCGACCACGGTCGATATTCATAAACTCAATCTCTTTCCATGCATTGATCCCAAATGCACAATCTGTGCGAGTATAACGCACGCTTTGGAACGCGCCCAAGACGGGTTGGGCGCCATCAAGCGATTCCATTCCAAACCTGACGCGCTCTTCATCCTATTGGAAGCGCGCCGAGACGTGTATAATCCATTTTCATGAAAACGGTTGACGGAGCGCTCGAAGAGAAAATATCCCCGGCTGATAAGCCGTCCATCGGGTTGGACAGTCGACGTATGGCTGGCGCGGCGTTGCTGGTCATGCTCTTTTTCGTGCTCAGTCGGCTTTCTGGGCTGGCGCGCGAGATTGTGATCGGCGCCCAATTTGGCACATCGGCGCAATATGACGCCTATCTTGCTGCGTTTCGCATTCCCGACCTGCTTTTTCAGCTGGCGGCGGGCGGCGCATTGGGCAGCGCATTCATCCCCGTTTTCTCTGCGTATTGGCTGAAAGAGGACAAGCGTGAGGCATGGTTGCTCTTCAGCCGCGTACTGAATCTGATTGTGTTGGTGTTGGTGAGTTTGAGCGTCATGGCCGCAATTTTCGCCGAACCGATCGTGCGCAATATCCTGGCGCCTGGTTTCAGCACCGAACAGCAGGCGCTGACAGCGGCGCTGATGCGCGTGATGTTGATCGGCACGGTGGTCTTCGGCGCAAGCGGGTTGGTGATGGGCGCGCTCAACGCCACGCAGCACTTTCTGGCGCCAGCCGCCGCCCCTGTGCTCTACAATTTGGCGATCATCGCTGCGGCGTTTGCACTTGCGCCCATTTACGGCGTCTATGGGTTGGCGATCGGCGTAGTGGTCGGTTCGCTGGCGCACCTGATCGTGCAGGCGCCGGTGTTGGTGCGCAAAGGCTACCGCGCCCAGGCAGTGTTTTCATTGACCGATCCGGGCGTGCGCAAAGTGGCGCTGTTGATGGGGCCGCGTGTGCTTGGCCTTTTTTTTGTCCAGCTCCACTTTCTTGTCAATACGATCCTGGCGAGTGGATTGGGCGCCGGCGCACTGAGTGCGCTGAACTACGCGTGGCTGTTGATGCTGCTGCCGCAAGGCATCATCGCGCAGGGAATCGCAACCGTTGTCTTTCCCACCTTCTCGGCGCAGATGGCTGCGGGCCAGATCGACGCCTTTCGCCGCACCATTGAACGTTCACTGCGCGTCGTAGTTTTTCTGGTGGCGCCTTCGGCGGGGCTGCTGTTCGCACTCCGTCGTCCGACCATCAGCATCTTGCTCGAACGCGGTGCATTCGACACGGAAAGCATGATTCTGGTGGCGTATGGTCTGCAATTTTATGTCATTGGCCTGATTTTTCACTCGATGCTAGAGATTGTTGTGCGCGGGTTTTACGCAACACAAGATACATGGACGCCGGTTTCGGTGGGCGTGCTAGCGATGACAGGCAACATCATTCTGAGTTTTTTGCTGGTTGGTCATCTTTCGTTTGGCGGGCTGGCGCTTGCCAACAGCCTGGCGACGCTGGTGGAGACAATTGTGCTGCTGTGGCTGTTCAGCCGACGTTTGCCATCCGGGCTTGGCTGGCAGACGCTGCTTCCGGCGATGCTAAAAACATTGGCGGCGACTGCGGCGATGACTATGACGGCATGGGCCTGGGGTCGCTGGGTCTATGAGAATGTCTATCAGAGCGGCCAGATGGCGGTGAACGACGACTGGCTTACAATCCTGGTCGGTGCGCCGTTGGCTTTG
Source organism: Chloroflexota bacterium (assembly GCA_016861025.1). Taxonomy (GTDB): domain Bacteria; phylum Chloroflexota; class Anaerolineae; order Caldilineales; family Caldilineaceae; genus Caldilinea. The sequence continues at coordinate 75,264 of BOKO01000010.1, read as the reverse complement.
CTGATCTATCTCCTCGTGCACTGGTTGTTACGCAGCGAAGAGATCACGCTGACCATCGCACTGCTTCGCCGTCGTCCGCATCCATAGGGAGTGATTTGCTCTTCTGCGGCGTTTTGCATCAATCCGTCTAATTTCGCTCCCCACCACAGCGAAAACGTAATTTCAGAAACCATCGCTGCATACAGAATGAGGTATAATCGTCATAACGAAACTGGATCTGCGATAAAAAAAGGAGGCAACAAAAGATGTTTTTCTTTGATCCGCTCTACCTGTTGTTTGCGATTCCACCGCTGCTGCTTGGGTTGTGGGCGCAGTTTCGTGTGCAGAGCGCGTTTCGTCAATACTCCAAAGTGAGAATTGGCAACGGGATGACCGGCGCTCAGATGGCGCGCTTGATCCTCGACAGCAACGGCCTACAGACCGTCGCCGTCGAGCGCGTCAACGGCATGTTGAGCGACCACTACGACCCGCGCGGCAAGGTGTTGCGGCTGAGCGATTCGGTCTTTGGCACGCCTAGTGTGGCGGCGGTCGGCGTGGCGGCGCATGAAGCGGGACACGCTTTGCAGGACAAGCTGCACTATGGTCCGCTGCGTTTGCGATCGGCGATCGTGCCCGCAGTCAGCATTGGCAGTTGGCTCGGCCCGATCATTTTCATGATTGGTTTCTTTATGTCTGGCGCCACTGGCAATATGATCGCCATTATCGGGCTGTTGTTTTTTGGCATGACGGCGGTCTTTGCGCTTGTAACGCTGCCGGTGGAGTTCGACGCCAGCAAGCGCGCCAAACAACAACTTGCAACCATCGGCGCGATCAGCCCTCAGGAGTTGAAGGGCGTCAGCCAGGTTCTGGATGCAGCTGCGCTGACCTATGTGGCGGCGGCGGTGCAGGCAATCGTGACCATGCTCTACTACATTTCGCTGCTGACGCGTCGCAACTGAGTTGAGTGCATTCTCGAAGTCGGTTCTTCTTGGGGGCTCCGCAGGTCATCGCCTCCGGCGTGACATGGCGTCCCATCGCGCCGGAGGCGGTGACTTGCTTTGCTCTGGACGTGAAGCAGACCTTGTTCGTGAATTGGTTTTGACGCGGCGCGTTGGGCTGTGCTATGATCCAAAGGCTTTCGAATCGACAAAATCGTTGCTTCCCGGTGCATACAGATGGCTGTAATTAAGCGGTATCCGAATCGTAAGCTGTACGATACAGAAGCAAAACGCTATGTGACGCTGGATCACATCGCCGCGTTGATTCAGGCGAACGAGGATGTGCTCGTCATCGATCATGAGACAGGCGAAGACCTGACCAACCTGACTCTTTCTCAGATCATCTTTGAACAGGAGAAAAAGGGTTCAGGGTTGCTCTCCAGATCGTTGCTGACCAACTTGATCCGCACCGGCGGCGACACGCTTGAGCAGGTGCGGCGTGCGCTGATCGCGCCGCTTCATCTCGACAGCAGCGGCAAGGAAAGCAGCGGCAAAGATCGCGCGGGCGTCGATGTCACGACGCCGGAAAGCTCGCTGTTCCACCGTGTGGACGAACTTTTTCAAGATGTGTTGGCGACGTTGAACGTGCCAACGTCGCGCGATCTGCGTCAGTTGCAGGCGCAATTGGACGAACTGAACAGCAAGATCAGCGCGCTTCTCGAGGCGCAACAGAATGAGCAGACAGCCGGCGAAGCTGCTGGCGAGACCGAAGTCGAGACTGTAATCGATGTCGATGCCGTCAAATAACAACCAGAACGCCCGAATGTCGAAACGCAGCAAAGTCGCCCTGGTTCTGGCCGGCGGCGGGATCACTGGCGCTGTTTACGAAGTTGGCGCGCTGCGCGCCATCAACGACATCTTGGACGGACTGACCGTCAATGACTTCGACATCTACGTTGGCACGAGCGCAGGCGCATTGGTTTGCTCGCTGATCGCCAATGGGTTGTCGCCGGAAGAGATCATCCAGGCGCTTGACAACAATCACCCGGAAATCGGCGGCGTCGGCGTCGGCGACATTTTTCAAGCCGACATCACCGAATATCTGCGCGGCCTGCTCAATATCCCGCGTGCGCTCTGGCATTTGAGCGTCACGTCGCTCTCACACCCGTTCAACATTGCCCTTTCAGACATCATTTGGGAGCTGGCGCATGTGTTGCCGGCTGGCCTGTACGACAGCAACTCGCTGGAACGTTATGTGCGTCGCGTGCTGGAAATGCCTGGACGCCACAACCGTTTTGACTTTCTTGATAAGAAGCTCTTCATCGTGGCGACAGAGCTGGACAGCGGCGCCCGCGCCGTATTCGGGCAAGGCGGCAAAGGGATCGTTCCGATCAGCCGCGCTGTCGCCGCCAGCAGCGCCGTGCCGATTCTATATCGCCCCGTTCGCATCTTTGGCAAGGATTATGTAGATGGCGGGCTGCACGGTACAGCCAGTCTCGACCTGGCCATCGAGGCTGGGGCCAAACTGGTGATCTGCATCAACCCAATGGTGCCGCTCAACGCCGCGCGCGCATTTCCCGACCAGCACTACATGCGCAATCATGGCATCCAGGCGATCGTCAACCAGACTGTACGCACGCTATTGCATTCCACCCTGCGGTATCATATTAAGAATCTCAAGGTAAAGTATCCAGATGTGGACATAATCCTGATTCAGCCAGAGTGGGATGACGAACGCATGTTTTCGCACAATCCAATGTATTACAATTCGCGGTTGCTGCTTGCTGAACATGGTTTCACCACGGTGACTAAGGGGTTGATCGAACGCTACGATTATTACGAGCAGGTGCTGGAGCGGCACGGCATTCGGCCTCACACCGAGCTGGTGCGCCGCAAGCTGGAGGCGTTGCACAAGCAGCCGGGCAGCGTGGAGGCGCTGCAAAGGCTGCTGACGTTGCCAGCCCGAGACTCGGAGAGTGCAGCGCCGGTCGCCGCGCCTGGTGGGAACGGTGCAGATGGCGTCGACTTGCGGGAATCGATGCTGCGCCTGGAGCAAAATCTTGGTCGCCTCGAGCAATTGATTGGAAATCGGGATTGACCGTTGCGCCTCGCCTGACCTTCACCGCTGATCCCACGATGAAACTGCCTCCGTCTGGCTATGTTTGAACGCCTCCCGCCGCACATGCGGCTATTCGTCTATTTTTTTGTCGGCAGCTTCCTGATTCTGCTAACGGCGGTTCTATTGAATATCGGTGCGCCGCCAGAATGGACGCCCTCTACAAATCCGATCGACGACAATCTCATTCCCGTCGACGATCCCTCGCCGCCACACTTCACGCCTGGCACACTGACGCAACGCCCCATCGATACGGTGACAACAGCGCCGTTCGCCGAGCCTTATAGCCTGCGCTGGCGGGCGGGCGTCGGCGTGCCCGATGGCGCCTTGAGCTACTTTGACTGGCCGGCGGATCGGCCCGGCTGGTATCTCAACTGGACAACCAACTTTCGCGTCGAATCACTCTTCTTGGGAATCGGCCGCCGTGTAAGAATGGAAACGCCAGCGCGTGAGTACGGCATGGAGTTCACCCCAATGGTGCGCGTCAGAAATGGTCGGCTACATCCTGATGCGCAGATATTGCGCGATCTGGCGCAACAGAATCGTGGGCTGACCTGGTTGATCGGCAATGAACCCGACGTGCGCTGGCAGGACAACACACCGGCAGAAATCTACGCCATTGCCTATCATCGCGCCTACCACGCCATTAAATCGGGTGACCCGACCGCCAAAGTCGCCATCGGCGGCGTCAGCCAGATCACGCCGCTGCGACTGCAATATCTGGACCGAATCTGGGATTTCTATCACTCGCTCTACGGCGTGGAGATGCCGGTCGATGTGTGGAACATGCACGCTTTTGTGCTGCGCGAGGAGCGCACCGGCTGGGGCGTCAACATTCCACCCGGCTTTTATATCGAACAACGCGGCGAGCTGTGGGATGTCGCCGACCACGACAATCTGACGTTGGTCGAACGGCAAATTTGGGATATGCGCAGGTGGATGGCTGAACGCGGACAACGTGACAAACCATTGTGGATCACGGAATATGGAATTTTGATGCCGACAGAATATGGCTTTGATGCAGAACGCGTTGCGGCGTTTTTGGAAGGCAGCTTCGAGCTATTTCTAAATTTACGCGACCCAGAGCTAGGCTTTGGTGAAGACGACAACCGCCTCGTACAGCGCTGGAACTGGTACTCGGCGCGCGACAGCCGCTATCCAACCGGCAATCTTTTCGACAATTACGGGCGCTCCACCTTCATCGGCGATGCCTACTGGAGCTTTCTGGCGCGCCGGTGATTCGCCCGCCTACCTGGACTTCATCAGACGAACAATCGAGCGCACAATGTCGAAGGTGGCGTGAGGATGTCCAAGCGCTCTTGCGCGCGCTGACATGGCGCGCAAATGCTCGCGCTCTGGTCCAAACCAGCGCGCCACGATATTGGCGATGGCTGGCGGCGACTCTTCGTAGAGACCGACGCCGTGATCCACCACATAGGGAACATTCCCTTCTTCCTGGCCGGGGATGAAGCCGCTCAACACTATCGGCAGCCCACAAATTAGCGCTTCGGCGATCGTGCCGGGACCGGCCTTGGTCACGATGCAGTCGCACGCGTTCATCCAGTCTGGCATGTTGTCGACAAAGCCGTTGATGCGCGCTGGCGTGGCCCAATTGCGCGCCAGCAGTCGCTCTTGCATCGCCTTGTTGCGGCCTGCGATGACGACGATCTGGCCTATGGGGCGCCCGGTTGCGCTCAGGCTGGCGTCGCACAGCACAGCAATCTCCTCCACAGGGCCAATGCCTTCGCCGCCGCCGATCAACAGAACCGCCGGCAGGTCGAGCGCCATGCCCAACTCGGCGCGCAAGTCAGCTTTGGGACGCGGCGACCGCGCAAACGCCGGGCGAATCGGCAGGCCAAGCAGATGAATGCGTTGCGGATCGACGCCTGCTTTCAGCGCCATTTCCTGCGTGTTCTCGCTGGCGACATAGACGGCGTCGACCTCATGGTGAAACCAGAGCGGGTGTGCAGTCGTCAGGTCAGTCACCACAGTCACAAAGGGAATGCGCTGCGCGCGCTTCGCCATCGCCAACATGCAGACAAGTTGCATCAGCGGGTGGACGGAGATGATCAAATCCGGCTTGTGTTCAGCGAGCACCCTGTTGACCGAACCGACCAGCATCCGACTGCCGATCTGCGCCAGCGAATTGCTGAGTGCATGAGTCTGGCCGCCGTAGAGCAGTTTCCACAACCAGGGAGCATCGTTGGAGAGAAAAGGATACGCCTTGGGCATCTGGTTGAAAGGCCACGGCAGATAATCGGTGATGAAGTCAATGATCTCGATGGTGAATCGGTTGGGGTGCAATTCGTCGAAGCCGGCTTTCAGCGCCTGTGCACTGGCGCGATGGCCTCCGCCAGTGTCGCTCATCAGAATCAGAATGCGTTGCATGGCTGGTCAGTAGGCGCCTGTTGCGCGCAGGACTGCCGGCACGGAACGCAACAGGATGCTAGCATCCAGTCCCATGCTCCAGTTTTCGACATAGTAAATATCCAGCAGCACCATCTCGTCAAAGGTGAGATTGCTTCGCCCGCTCACCTGCCACAGGCCGGTGAGGCCAGGACTAACCGAGAGTCGTTTCTTCATCCATTCCTGATATTGCGCAACTTCTTCGGGCAGGTTGGGGCGCGGTCCGATCAAGCTCATTTCACCGCGCAGGACGTTGAGCAATTGCGGCAGCTCATCGAGGCTGTAGCGCCGGATAAAACGCCCAACGCGCGTCAGGCGCGGGTCATTGCGAATTTTGAAGAGCGGCCCGGTTGATTCGTTGAGCTCGGCGACCTGGCTGCGCAGATCGTCGGCGTTGTGAACCATCGAGCGAAACTTGAAACAGGAGAATTCCTTGCCGTTTTTGCCCACGCGCGTCTGTTTGAAAATGATCGGACCTGGTGTGTCGAGGCGGATCGCAGCAGCGATCACCAACAGCAACGGCAATGAGACCACCGCCATCGATGCGCCAACCACAAGGTCGAATGCGCGCTTCAACACCAGGTTCCAGCCTTGAATCGAGATGTCGCGCGTTGAAATCAAGGGAATTCCGTTGAGCTCCTGCACCTTCATCTGATTCTTGGTCAATTGAAACAAGTCGGGAACGACGTAGGCGTCCACCTGCATTTGCTCGCATTCGCGCAGCAGTCGCTGGATGGTGCGGTGTGTCTGCCAGGGCAGGCAGATGATGACGCGTTGAATATCATACGCCGCCATGACCTCCGACGCATTTTCGATTGGGCCGAGCGCCTTAAAGCGTCCAACGTCGGTGCTGCTTTTGGCTGGATTGTCATCGAGAAAGCCAACCAGTTTCCAACCGTAGTCGGGTCGAGCCGCCAGTGTGCGCATCACCATTCGCCCTACATCGCCAGCGCCGATCAGCAGCACGCGGCGCACGCCAATGTCATAATCGCGCAGGTGGCTACGCGCCATCATGATCAATAGACGACTGACGCCAAGATAGAGTGTCACCAGGATTGCCGTGTAGAGGAAGACCAGACGGCTATACAACATTGGTCGGAAGAGCAAGTTCACAGCAATGAGGATGATCACGCCTGCTGTGGCGGCGGTGGCGATGCGCCAGGTCTCCTCAACCCAGCTTCGCCCCGGTTGATATGGATAGACTTGCGAGAACCGGAATGCTATCAACAGAAAAACAACCAACAACAGCACCTGCGGCAGATAGCTCGTCAATGGCAGTTGAAACGCCGGATCGACGGCGATAAATAGCTGGAGCTGATAACGCAACCCATACGCGGTGACGAACGCCGCCAGGATCAGCAGGGCGTCGCTGCCAACCAATAGCGGCGTCCATAGACGCTCCGGCACGCGTCGAGCCAGCGATGCAAGCCAACTTTCGCGTGATCCACCGGTTGTACGGCTTTCCTGAGACGCTGATTCCGCCAGATTCAGATTATCAACGGTTGCCATGTCAGCCACTACAATATCTGTCGTTTCTCAAACGCCAGTCGCTTTTGAATGTAGCTGGCGCCTACACGTGCAATCGAACGCAATGATGTGTACGGTTTCCACGCCGCCAGCCTGTGTGAAACCCCATTTTGCCAGCGATCTCGATTGCTCACAAGTTAGCCAGGACGCGTAGATAGACCTCCACCGTCTGTTCGGCGCATCGTTGCCATGAAAAACTCGCTGCTCGCGCCAATCCGCGCCGGCGTAGTTCGCTGCGCAGCGCCGGTTGGCTCATGACCAGGTGCAGCGCTGCAGCCAGTGCGTCTTCATCGCGCGGAGCGAAAGTGATGGCTGCATCGCCGGCAACTTCAGCCACGCCCGGCGCCCGACTACAGATCACCGGCGCGCCGCTTGCCATCGCCTCGATCACGGGCAGACCAAAGCCCTCGAAGAGGCTGGGATAGACAAATGCCTCCGCCGCTGCGTACCATCCGGGCAGCGCCTCCGTCGGCACAAAGCCTGGAAAATGAACATGCTCTGTCAGCCCCAAAGCCTCCACGTTGCGAAAAATCTCGTCGTAATACCAGCCGCGCGCTCCCGCCAGCACCAGCTTCACATCGCGATTTTCAATAGTGGTCGCCTGACGCCAGCGCGCAAATGCTCGCAGCAACAGGTCGAGGTTCTTGCGCGGCTCCAGTGTTCCCAGATATAACAAATAGCGTTCTGGCGTCCCGCTGCGTTGACGAAAAGCCTGTAAATCCTCTGCTCGACGCGGGGCAAAGCGTGCGGCGACGCCGTTGTAGACAACGGTGATGCGCGCAGTCGGCGTTCCGAAGCACTGCTGCAAATCTTCAGCCGTCTGGCTGCTAACCGCAATGATTTGCGCTGCACGCGCTGCGCTTGCCCGACAAAGCAGGGTCAGATAGGCGCGCTTCAGGGGGGGCAGCACACCCGGTGTGCGCACGAAAGCCAGATCGTGCACCGTCACCACGCCGGGACAGCGGGCCGCCAGCGGCAGCACGTTGACCAGGCCGTGTACAAGATCGGCGCGCTGACGCCGCAGGTGAATGGGCAGCACTGTCTGCTCCCAGGCAATGCGCGCCAGCGGATTCTCCAATGGCAGCCGCGTACGCACGAGGTGCATCCCTGGTGCATCGAAGTGTGCGGCGTGAAGATAAGCCGTCAGTTCGAGCGGATGTTGCGGCGAGAGCGAGCGTTCTGTGACCAGCGTCCCCAACGCTTTCAACAACTCGGCGCTGTAATTGCTGACGCCAGCGCCGCGATAGGTCGTCTGGTCGCTGAGCAGGTGCGCGTTTACGGCAATTCTCATGGACGCCCCACCACCCGTCGATAGATCGCTACACTCTGCGCAGCGATCTGCTCCATCGTGAAGCGTTCGAGCACGCGGCGTCGTCCCGCCGCCCCCAATCGGGCGCGTTCTTCCGGCGCATCGAGAAGATGTTGTAAATGCGCCGCCAGTGCGCTGTAATCCCCTTCTGCAAAGATCAGCCCTGCATCGCCTATCACCTGGGGAATCTCGCCGCTGTCGCTGCCGATCACGGCCGTCTCGCACGCCATCGCCTCAATCAGCACGCGGCCAAACTGCTCCTTCCAGCCCGGCGTTGTGTGGCTGGGCAGCGTCAGCACGTCCAGCGAGCGATACAAAGAAGGCATATCGGTGCTGGCGATGCGTCCGACAAAGGCAACGCGGTCGGCGATGGCAAGTTCACCGGCAAGCCGTCGCAGCCGCACCTGTTCGCTGCCTTCACCCGCCAGCGTCAGCCGCCACGCTCCGCGCAATTGTGCACACGCGCGCAACAGATCGTCGACGCCCTTTTCTGGCAACAGACCGCCGGCATAGCCGATGTGAAGTGGGCGCAAGGCGTCGCTGCGCATCGCAGTGGGGGCAAAGATCAAGGGGTCGACGCCAAACTGTGGAATGACGGCAATTTCTCCGGCGTAGCCTTTGCGCCGCAGCACCGTTGCAGCGTCTTGATTGCCGGCGATCGCCGCGCGCGCCGCTGCATAGTTGGCGCGCTCAATCCAGGAGAATGGGGGTGGGTAGCGGCGGTGAAGGTTTTGCCAGGTGAAGAAGATCGCCGGGATTCCCCGGCGCTGCGCGGCGCGCAGCGCCAGCCAGGTGGCAAGGTTGTACGGTTCTTCGTCCATGTGCAGCAGGTCGGGTGCAAGCTGGCGTATTTCGGCCTCAAGCGTCGGGTAGTGGTGCCAGTGGAACGCGCCGTTGAAGTGAATCGGAATTGCGCGCAATGTGTAGCCGCATGTATGAACCGGTTGCAGTCTCTGCTCGCCGCGCCGATCACGCCACGACGGCGGCGTCAACACCGTCAGATCAACGCCCAACGTTGCGATCTCTTCAGCTTTGCGTTGATAGGCGCCAACGACCAATGCCTTGCTGACCATAAGCACACGCATGATCGGCATTATAAACTGAGTGCAGCACACCAGACGAGTCAGTGGAGGTTGTGCTATACTGGCGCGGATGCGGCGCATACACCGGCAACCATAGGCTGGTGCAAAGACAGCCACATTGATAAACGAAGAGGATGCAAACAAGTATGCGGATATTGCTCTACACGGGAAAAGGCGGCGTCGGCAAGACCAGCGTCAGCGCGGCGACGGCGGTGCGTTGCGCTGAATTGGGCTATCGCACAGCCGTGCTCTCGACCGATCCGGCGCACAGCCTGGGCGACAGCTTTGATCGGCGTATTGGCAGCAACATGGTGGAGCTTGCACCCAATCTGTGGGGACAAGAGATCGACCTGCTCAGCCAGATGGATCAATACTGGGGGACGGTTCAGGGCTATCTGAACGCACTGTTTATGTGGCAGGGCATGGACAGCCTGGTCGCTGAAGAGACTGCCGTGCTGCCGGGTATGGAAGAGCTTTCCAGTCTCATGCAGATCACCTCGCTGGCGGAAAGCGGGCGCTTCGATGTGATCATTATCGACGCCGCGCCGACCGGTTCGACCTTACAGTTGCTCAGCTTTCCCGACATTGCACGCTGGTACATCGAAAAAATCTTCCCTTTCCAGCGGAAAACGATCCAACTGGCGCGGCCGATGGTCAAACGCATGACCGATATGCCGCTGCCCAGCGATGAAATCTTCGACAGCATCGAAGAATTGGTCAGCTTTCTGGAGCGTATGAGTCGTCTGCTCAGCGATGGAACGCAGAGCAGCATGCGCGTGGTGCTCAACCCAGAGAAGATGGTCATCAAAGAGGCGCAGCGCGCGTACACCTATCTGAATCTCTACGGCTACAGCGTCGATGCTGTGATCTGCAACCGCGTTTTTCCGCGCTCCTTGTCCGATCAATATTTCGACATCTGGAAAAGCGCCCAAGCGAGCAATCTGGAGTTTGTCCACGAGTGCTTCCAACCATTGCCCATTTTCGAGGTGCCTCTCTTCGAGCAAGAAGTGATGGGGATTTCGATGTTGGGGCAAATGGCAAATGCAATTTTTGGACCGGCGACAACGCGCGGCGGCGACGGCGACCCTACGCAACATTTTTATATTGGCAAGCCGCAGCAAATCTTCCGCAACGAACGACACTACGTGCTCAGCCTGCCGCTGCCACTGGTGGAGCGCGACGAAGTGCAGCTTCATCGCAGCGTCTTTGATGAACTGGTGATCCGCATCGGCAACTGGAAGCGTAATGTGGCGCTGCCGATTGGGCTGGCGAAGCTCGATATCGCCGGCGCTAAATATGTCGGCGACCGATTGAATATTTATTTTGACACCGGCGACGCGTTGCCCGAAATCAGTGAAGAAGAACTTAAGCCAACGCGATGGGAAGCGCTCAAATCCCGTTTTCGCCGCAATTGATGCTTGCTATAGAAAGCGACGCTGTCGCATCATGCAAAACGCCGCCGTAATCGGCGGCGTTTTGCATTGTCAATCCGAGAGGAGGCTGGTTTGCGAAGAATGGTTGCAAGAAACTGCCAGAGTCCAGAAGTTATCGATTCACAAAGGGCAGAAAGATGTTCGTCGTGAGAACAGGCACATCAGCGTCGCCGGACGCGTTGTAGACGATCGGCAACTCAACACTGCTTGCACCGTTGACTTCGTCGATCGCGATCGTTTGCACCGTTGAGAGATTGAGCGATGCATCTTCAGCCCATATTTTATAGACGCCATACGGAAGGTTTGTCGCCACAAAGTAGCCCGCGGCGTCTGTGACAACGACGGTTGGCGCTGCATCGCTCTGGCGTTGGAGATAGACTGTAGCGCCCGCCACATTAGGCTCGCCGATCTCGGGCTGACCGTTGCCATTGACATCGTTGTAGACTGAACCGGAGATGACGCCATTGTCGGCCGCAGCAACCGGCATAGCGCTCATGATCACCAGCATCAACTGAATGATGGCAATGATGACGATGAACCTGCGTTGTTTCATGGCATCCCTCCTTTCTCACGATTTTTTCGCCTAAGCGTATTCCTCGCCTGAGCGTATCATGGAAAACCTCTTACAGCGCTTTCATTTTGCTGTCATTTTACTCCCGTTTTCTTAAATTAGCAAGGTATTCTAGTTAATGGCACGAAATTTTTAAGGATCGTTTGCCAAATCTGAGTGGCGCATGCTTTCCATTTGCGTCAGGATATTCCATCCAAATGGCGGGTTATCAGAATGCAGGATGCATCCAACCGTTGCGAACGACTGTCTTCCTTGTGACGCGTTTTGCACTCTGTGGTAAAGTACAGCGGCGGAAAGCGATTCGAATTGCCTGGGGTTGAGAGGAGTTGACAATGGTGATGGTTGTCGAGAAGACGGTGGGGCTTCCACAATCCAAACAAACGGGAACGCTTGAGCGCATGGGACAACGTGCGCGCGCTGCAAGTCGTCGGCTGGCTGCCTTCTCCACCGACGCCAAAAATGCAGCGCTGCTTGCTATCGCAGAACGGCTCGAAGAGCGCATGGCGACCATTCTCGCCGCCAACGCGCAGGATATGGCGGGCGCCGAGGCCAGAGGATTGTCGTCGGCGTTGCTAGATCGGCTGCTGCTCACCGAGGCGCGCGTGCATGCGCTGGCCGCCGATACGCGCAAAGTGGCTGCGCTCCCCGACCCGGTTGGCGCCGACATTGAAAGCCGGCTGTTGCCCAACGGGATGCGCCTCAGCAAACGTCGTATTCCAATCGGCGTGTTAGGCGTCATCTATGAAGCGCGTCCGAATGTCACCATCGATATTGCAGCGCTCTCTCTCAAAACCGGCAACGCCGTCATCTTGCGCGGCGGCAGCGAAACCTTGCGCAGCAATCTGGCGCTGGTGGAAACGATCCAGGATGCGCTAGAGGCGGTGGGATTTCCGGTCGATGCGGTGCAGTATATCGACAGCCCCGACCGTGCGCTGGTCACGCAGTTGTTGCGCCTCGACGCCTACGTAGACATGATCATTCCACGCGGCGGCGCCGCATTGCACAAGTTATGTCGCGAGCAGGCCACGATCCCCGTCATTACCGGCGGCATTGGCGTCTGCCATCTTTTCGTGGATGAAAGTGCAGACCTTGTACGTTCGCTCGACATCATCGAGAATGCGCGCGTGCAACGCCCCAGCGTCTGCAATTCCTGCGACACTGTGTTGGTGCATCGCGCCGTGGCGAGACAATTTCTTCCTATGTTGGGAGAGCGCATGGCGCGCTGCAAGGTGGAGATGCGCGCGGCGGGCGAGGCGTTTGCGTTGCTGCGCGAACACGCGCCCGGCGCTGTGGTGCTGGAAGCCGGCCCCGACGATTTTGATCAGGAGTGGATGGCGCTCATTCTCGGCGTCAAAATCGTCGACAATGTCGAGGAGGCAATTCAGCACATCTACGACCACGGCTCGGAGCATTCCGATGGCATCTTGACGAACAACATCGCCAACGCCAACCGGTTTGTCGAGGCAATCAATTCGTCGGCGGTCTTTGTCAATGCCAGCACGCGATTCAACGATGGCGGGCAGTTCGGGCTTGGCGCCGAAGTGGCGGTCAGCACCCAAAAATTGCACGCACGCGGCCCGATGGGGCTGGAAGAGCTGACCACCTACAAATGGGTGTGCATCGGCAATTGGGACGTCCGCCCATGAACAGTGTGAACGGACACGACTATCTCTATTACGTCAACGGCAACTTTGCGCCCGCCAGCCAGGCGTCGCTTCGCCTCGATGATCTGGGTTTGGTGCGCGGCTACGGCGTCTTCGAGGTGCTGCGCACCTACGGCGTGCGCCCGTTTGGGCTGCGCGCCCATCTCGAACGGATGCAGCGTTCCGCCGCCCAAATCGAGCTTGACCTGCCGTGGTCACTGGCAGAGATCGAAGCGATCGTTGAAGAGACGCTGGCTCGCAACGACCCAACCGACGTGACGATTCGCATCATTGCCACCGGCGGCGCGTCGAGTAGTTTTCTAATGCCGGAGGGCCGTCCTTCGCTGTTGGTCATGTTGGCGGCGGTCAAACCTTATCCAGAGGAAATGTATCGCCGGGGCGCTACGCTGATCACCTATGATTGCCCCCGCTTCATGCCCACTGTCAAGAGCCTGAACTACATCACTGCCATCATAGGGCAGCGACGCGCAAAGGCGGCAGGCGCAATTGAGGCATTGCACTGTGACGCACAGGGCGTCATCAGCGAGTGCACGACCAGCAACTTCTTCATCGTCCGCGGCGACCAATTGATTACGCCGTCGGTGGATGTGCTGCCCGGCGTAACGCGCGCAGCCGTGCTCGAGCTGGCTGGCGATCTTTTTGAGATACACGAACGCTCGATTCATCGCTCTGAACTGGCGTTGGCGGAAGAGGCGTTCATCACAAGCACGACCAAAGAAATTATGCCGATCGTGCGCATCGACGACCAGGTGATCGGCGATGGCGCCGTCGGTGTACATACACAGCGGCTGCTCCATCTGTTTCGCTCCGCTGTCGCTCAAGACCCGTTTCCCGTTTTGACTCATTCATAAGACCAGACACACCATGTTGCCACGCATGATCAATCATCGCTATGGATTGCCCACCGTTCTGATTTTCGTTTTACTTCTCTCAAGTGCATGTGGCGCCGGCGCTCCCGCCCCAACGCCCACACCCACCAAGACGCCGATGGCGGCTGCGCCAGTCGAGACATCCACCCCAACGCCAGCGCCAGTCGAGATTGTCATTCCAACGCCGACGCCCGAACAGCCGACGCCGAGACCGGAAAATATCGCACCGTTCACCGGTTTGCCGGTCAGCGATCCCGCGCGCTTGAAACAACTGCCGATCTTTGTGTGCGTCAACAACGACGCCGCCGGTCGCGCCGCACATTGGGGGCTGAGCAAGGCCGATCTGGTCTATGAATACATCGTCGATGGCTTCTCGCTGACTCGTATCACCGCCATGTATCAAAGCCAGGAAGCGGATCGAATCGGGCCGGTGCGCTCGGCGCGCTATCCCAATATCTGGATGGTGCAGATGTATGGGGGCGTGTTGGCTTGTTCAGGCGGCAGCGACGCCATCCGCTACCTGCTCAAGAACGAAGTTGGCTTTCCCTATCTGGACGCCGACATCGACGATCCCTCCAACAATCGCTACTTCACCAACCTGGGCAGCGACTACCGCACGCGTTTACAGGCGCGCACCGACGGTGTGCGCCAGTGGTTGACTGACCGCGGCATTCCGACTGAGTGGGACAAGCCCGGCTTCGAGTTCGATGAGGCGACGCCGCCCAATGCCGCCGGTGACGCCACCGTGATCAACATCCCGTATCCTGGCGGCAACAACGTGCAATGGCGCTACGAGCCGGGGCTGGGCGGCTATGTACGCTATCAGGGGGGTGTGCAGCAGTTCGATCCGGCAATCAACGGGCCGATCGTCGCGCCCAATGTCATTGTCCTCGCCGCTGTACACGAAGTCACCGACATCATCGAAGATACGCTCGGCACCAAGGGCATCAACATCAAGCTGCACGAATTCGGCGACTTGCGCGTCTTCCGCGACGGCAAGGTTTATGAAGGCACCTGGCGCGCCAGCCAGGAAGCGCCGCCGCGCTGGCTGGGCCCCGGCGAGGTCCCGATCCCGCTGAAGCCGGGACAAAGCTGGGTTCAGGTTGTTCAGAAGATTGAAGATATATCGTATCAATAGGTGACTGAGCAATCACCGTCACCCTGATGAAAGGAATATCCCCAACCCGTCGGGCCAACGGACTTGGGATGCAGCAACTGGGAAAGAGGACAATCATGGAGGAGAGATCACCGATGACCCACATGCAAACCAGGAATGGCTTCCGCCCGCTTACAGGCGTTGCGCGCCGTCGATCTGGCCGGCGCGCGCTGGCGTTCTGGGCGATTGTGTTGGCGGCTGGCCTGTTGTGGCCGACCATTTTCTCCGCTGCGCGCGTCGATGCGCAGACCGTCACGCCGACGGCTGGCGGCGTCTATATCGTGCAGCCTGGCGACTCGTGGACAAGCCTGTCGCGCAAGACCGGCATCCCGATCCGCGAATTGCAGGCTGCCAACCCGCGCTCGGTGCGACCAACAGGCTGGCTGATCGTGGGTGAGGAGTTGATTCTTCCCGGCGTCGCCACGCCGACGCCGGAGATAACCGCGACAGCGCTCCCTTCGCCTGAGACGACGACAACCGAAACGCCAGCAGAGGAGGCTACCGTCGCCGCCACCGCAGACCCGATCTCTGCGCTGCCCACCACCGAGACGGGCGAACGGTATTACATTGTGCAGCCCGGTGAATCCTGGAACAGCATTGCACAGAAATTTGGCGTCAGCGCCGAGGCGCTGCGCGCCGCCAATCCACGCGCCGTGCGCCCTGGACTGGTGCTCTTTCGCAACGAACAACTGATCATCCCAACACCGCCCGGCAGCGCGACGATTACGCCGCCTCCCACAGCGACGCCCAGCGCACCCACACCGCCAGCTCCGGCTGCGACGCCCACCGCTGTGGAGGGGGAGACTATATCAACCGACGCTCCTACGCCCGATGAGCAAGATGACGCCGCCGAAGCAACCTGTCCAGATTCCTTTGTTGACTATCCGGCGCAGATCGTGACGCTCCTCGCCGCTTCCGGCGATATGGAAGCGACGCTTTCCTTCCTGCGCGATTGCAGTGCGTTGAGCGAGGAGAACGTGCGGCGCGGCGACTGGAACGAAGATGGCGTCCCCGATTGGGTGCTCGTGCTGCAGAATCCACATTCTGACTCCGCGTTGCCCGAGACCGAGCTGTTGGTCTTTATGAGCGACGCCGGTGGATACACTCTCAGTTTTCAAGCGCGTCCAGCAGGCCAGGTGGGTGTGCTTGCCGCCAGTGACATCAATCTTGATGGACAGCCTGACCTGGTGTGGGTTGACACCACCTGCGGCGCCAGCACTTGCTTCGACACAGTGATCGTGCGCAGTTGGGATGGCGCGGGGTGGGTCGATTGGACCGAGCGCACGATTGTCATGGCGTATGCACAGGTGAAACTCGATGAACTGCGCGACAGCGGCCAAGGCAGCGAAATTGTTCTACAGGGCGGCGAATATGGCAGCGTCGGCGCGGGGCCGCAACGTTCGCGCACAGAGGTGTGGGGCAGCATCGAAGGTGCGCCCTATCGCCTTCTCGACACTGTCTACGAACGCAGCAACTGCCTCTATTTCAAGGTGCTGGACGCCAACGAAGCCCTCAGCCGTTATCAGGAGATCGGGCTGACGCAGGCGCGTGAGATGTACACCGAAGCGATCACCAGCCGCAGCCTGGTCAAATGCGGTCAGCGCAGCGATGAATTGAGTGAACTGCGCAGCTTTAGCCTCTTCCGTTTGGCAGTGATTCATGCCTATGAAGGTGATGCCGCGCTTGCCGCCGAAACCGTCGCCCAACTGCAAAATGCATTTCCCGACTCTGTCTACACATCGTTGGCGACGACCTGGCTGGCGGCGTATGAGTCCAGCGGCGACCCGACAGAGGCGTGCGCCGCCGCCACCGCCTACGCCGAGGCCAACCCGGAAACCTATGAAGCTCTTTCGGATTATGGTTACGCCAATCCGACCTTCACCGCCGTTGACCTTTGCCCTGTGCTTGAGATTGAAACGCCAGATGCCGCCGCGCCTGGTGAGGAAACGCCAGAAGTGGCGGCATCTGCGCCGATCACACCCCTCCTGATCCTGACAGCCACGACTGATGTGTCCGCCCTTGCGCCGGTGACGCCTGGTCAGGCTGGTGAATTGCCTGATTGCCCGACGACGCTGGACGAATACGCCGCAACGCTGCCCGACGTGATTGCGTTGGCGGAGGGCGACGCGCTGATCGTCGAGACCTGGCTGCGGCTGTGCGACGGTATGACGGACGCCCGCGGCGGCATGTTGCTTGCTGATTTTAACAACGATGGGTGGGAAGACGCGATCTTCCTGCCGACGATCGTCAGCGATCTCGGCTTTGGGCCTGGCGGCGCCCAGGGCGCAGTGTTGATCTATCATGGCAACGCGACAGGTGAATTTGACCTGGTGTACGCGCCCGAAATCTATGGGCAACCGACGTTGTTGGCAGTTGAAGACCTCAATGGCGACAATCGCATCGATCTGGCATGGACGGTGGATGGTTGTTCAACTTTCTGCGTCAAGGAAGTGCAGATGGTGACCTGGGATCGCCAGCGCAACACCTATATTTCGATCATCGAACCGGGTGCGACCATCGCCGAGGGTGAAGCGCGCATCGAGGAGGCTACGGAGGGCTACCCCGGCCAGGGTCTGCAATTAACGCTCTCCGGCGGCGTCAGCGGCGTCGCCGACGGTGGGTTGAAGATCGAACATGAAGAACATTGGCGCAGCGTCGATGGTCGTCCCTTCCGCCGCCTGAGCTGGACGTATGACCGCAGCAACAGCAGCAGCAATTGCGTAGGACTGCGCCTGATCGAAGCTGACGCAGCGCTGCACGCCGCCGACATTCTCGGCTACGAACCGGCCATCGAACTCTACCGCTCGGCGCTTGACCCGACATTGAAGGCGTGTTCGATCTACGGAGTGCCGGCGCCAGAGGAGTTAAAACTATTGCAAGGATTGGCAACTTTCCGTCTCGTCCAGGCGCAGGCGCTCGCTGGCGACGTCGACGCTGCACAGCTTGACCTGGCTGCGCTTCAGCAGGGGCAGCCCAACAGCGCGTTCACTAAAGCGGCTGGACAATGGCTCGAGGCTTATGCTATCCAGAGCGACGCCACCACCGCCTGTCGGGCAATTCAGTCTATTTTCGACAAAGAAACGCTGACCTGGCAGATCACCGACCACTTCGGCTACAACCACCCCGCCCTGGCGCCAGAGCAGATCTGCTTCGTTCCGCGCGGCGGGTGAGATTGGGAGATTGGAGATTTCGTATCTGTGAATCGTGAGTCGTGAACTGGCGAGCGACTATTGTCGGTTTGCTGCCAACATAGAATTCCATCACGCACTCGTCACGAAACTCAAATCTCCCAATCTTTTAATCTTTCCCTCTTCCCCCACTCGTCACCACCGGCGCGCCCGCCTGCATTGCTTCGAGCACCATCATGCCAAAACCCTCGTAGAGGCTTGGAAAGACAAATGCCGTCGCCAACGCATAGAGGGCGGGCTTGTCGGCCTCCTCGACCCAGCCGCAACAGTGCACGTCGGCGGCGCAGCCAGCCTCGCGCGCCAGCCGTCGCGGGTCTGGGAAAAAGGGCGTATCTTGCGCCGGCAACGCACCTGCGAGCACCAGTTTTATCTGCGCATCCCCGCCGCGTGAGCGATAGCGCGCGTAGCCTTCGATCACGCCTCGCAGATTTTTGCGTGCATCAAAGCCGCCGAGATAGAGAAAAAATTGGTCGGGCAGACTATAACGTTCCTTGACGCGCGCTTTCTCGGCGGCGTTTGGTGAAGCGACGCCCTCCTGGTTAGGGCCGTGATGCACGACGTGTACGCGCGCGGGCGGTGCGTGCAGGTGCGTCACAATATCGCGCGCGGCCGCCTGGCTCACGGTCAAAATTGCTGTTGCGCGCCGCGCCGTCCAGGCGACGAGACGCGTATACGCGCGCTGCGCCAGTCCGCCGCGATATTCGGGCAGCAACATTGGGATCAGATCATGGATCGTGACCACGGTGGGCAGTGGCTGCCAAAACGGCGCCGCCCAATACGGCGCCAGGTAGACGTCGGCGCCAACTCGACAGGCGGCGCGCGGCGCGGCCACCTGCTCCCACCATACCTTCGCCAGGTTCTCCGGCGCAGGCGGCAGGTGCACTGGCGCGACATCGATGAGCGGCCAGCGACGCTGACTGTCTTCAGGTGTGGCGTCACCCATGGCGCGATGCACCGGCTGCAGGAGCGTTATCTTGTTGGAGAGCGCAACGCGCGGCATCCAGTCGAGCAGATGAGCCAGATATTGGCCGCTGCCGCTGGTTTGCCGCCCAACCATCCAACCGTTAATGGCTACATGCAATCCAGACGTTGGAGTCATCGCCAGCAGTTACTCAAAGAGATGACGCTGCGTCATCACAATGTAGTGTATTGCTTCGATTTGTCATGGGGTTCCTCAGAATCTTCTCCTGGACTTCGAGTTGATGAGTCTACATTATAGGCTGGAACGCACCAGCCCAGAATTTGCTCGCGCGCCCAGCTCTGCAAGCAGCGCCGCGCCAGTCTTGATGCCCTTGAAAAAGCGCTCAACTTCCAGATTCTCGTTGGGGGCATGATTGGCTTCGTCGGCGTTGGCGTAGGGCGTTACAAAAGAAGGGACGCCGAGCACCTGGGTCCATACATAATCGGGCAGGCTGCCGCCCATTGCCGGCACACGCAGCGGCTCCTCGTCGAAGCCCGCCGCCACGGCCCGGCATACTGGCGCAGCGAAGGGAGAATCGAGCGGCGTCTTCGACGGATCCATACCGCCCTGGCGCACAAACTCGACGTCCGGTGCAACGCGGCGCACGTGCGCCTCCACCTTATCGAAAATCTCATCGACGGTCTGGGCAGTCACAAGCCGAATGTCGCACTTGGCTACAGCGGTGCAAGGGAGCACTGTCTTTGAGCCTGGACCGCCATAGCCGCCGTGCAGCCCGTTGATCGTCAGCGTAGGCCATGCGGAGAGACGCTCGTAAAAGCCGCGGCCTGTTGGTGCATCGAGCCTCGTCAGCCCCAGCTCCTGTTTGACGCGCGCTGCATCGACCGGCAATGCCGCCAGCGCCTGACGTTCGAGCGGAGTCTGCGGCTGAACATTGTCGTAGAACCCGTCGATCGTGATCGAACCATCCGGCGCTTTCATCGAGGCGAGCAGGTGCACCAGCGTCCACAGCGGATTGGGTGCAACGCCGCCCCAATTGCCCGAGTGGAGGTCGCGGTTGGCGCCATGTGCGCGCAGCTCGAACGAGGCGACCCCGCGCACGCCAAAGAGCACCGTCGCCTGCCCGCTGTCGTGCACCGGTCCGTCCGCTGTCACCACCAGGTCGCAACGCAGCAGGTCGCGGTGTGTACAGACAAACTCGGCGATGTGTGGGCTGCCAATCTCCTCCTCTCCTTCCAGAAGCACGACCACATTGCAGGGCAGCGCCGCCTGCACCGCCAGCGTCGATTCGATGGCGAGCAACTGCGCAAAATGCTGCCCCTTGTTGTCGCCAGCGCCGCGCGCATAGATGCGTCCATCGCGCACAGTCGGCTCGAAAGGCGGCGACTGCCACATCTCCAACGGGTCAGCAGGCTGCACGTCATAGTGGCCGTAAAGCAGCACTGTCGGTGCACCATGCGCTTCGCGCCGCTCACCCAACACCATGGGCCAGCCGGCGGTTGGCATCAGTCGGGCGTCGAAGCCCATGCTGCGCAATTGTCTCACCAAGACATCGGCTACGTCGGCAATGCCGATTCCTTCGGCGCTAATGCTGGGCATGCGCAGATACTCGATCAACCGATCCAGAAAGGGCTGTCGGTGTGCGTCGATATAGGCAAATAAGTTCGTCAAAGTTTGAGCCGCCATCTTGACTTGAACAGTAACCTCGTGTAAATGGTGGATAGAAAGGGGAGCAAAGGACCGACAATTGGAATGTTGCCAAATTCCCTGGAATCGGACAAAATAGCGCACCATCCATTTGGCGTCGCTGATGCTTCTGTTTGAACACACAAGAATCGTCATTATTCATGAGAGGTGGATATGGCTGACGAAGGAAGTCTTTACGAGTTCGTACACATTTCAGAGATTGCTGTCACAACGCGCGACTTGTTATCGCTCAACCTGAAACAGTGTGCACAACCGGGAAGGCGCAGCAAAGACGCACGCACGCGCAGCGACCGACAGGTCGAACAGCTTGTGTTGCAACAGGCGCGCACTTTTGTCGGTCGCGCCCGCGAAGGCTTTGTGCTCAGCGTGCGCCAGGCGGATGTGCCGACGAAGGGCGAACTGCGTTTCCTGCTCGAACGCGTTCTGCTCGATTGGTCATCGCTGCGCAAAGAGCTTGGCATTGAAGTGGATGAAGCGCCCGCCGACATGACTTCCCAGGAAACAATGCGCTGCGTGCGTCAGCAACTGCTCGCGTTTGGCGTCGCCGCCACTGCGCTTGGCGCGCTGCCGCGCACCCCGACGGAAGATGTCACATTCCCATATAGTTATGGTCAGCCGCCCACCTATGGCGACATCCCGACCCCCTCCACACCAGCTGAAATGTTGCATCGCCTGGAAGAAGTGGAGTCAATGCTGTGGAAGTTGATGTCGATGGAATGGCAGACGCTGCTTGACCACTACTATGGGCCGCTGCGCCGCACCTACGGTTTTTTCGAGGCCAACGCCAGACTGGCGCAACAGGAGGCGGAGCGCTTTGGCGTTAAGAAGGCGAAACGATTTTCCTCGATTCGAACAGGCTGACACTGACCTTGAGCTGACGCTCTATGCCCCCAGCAACATTGTTGGGGTGTTAAGTTGTTAACCGTTAAAAAAGAGAGAGCTTGTCAAGCGGCCAATAGCGGAGCCAGACGCGACCAAGAATCTGGTCGAGCGTCACAGGGCCGAAGGAGCGGCTGTCGTTGCTGTTGCTGCGGTTGTCCCCCAACACCAGGTAGGAGAGCGGGCCAAGCGTGATCGGCGCCATGTCATAAGGCGTCATGTCGTGGGGAAAAGGCTCTGGCAGCGGCTCGCCGTTGACGTAGACAACACCCTTGCGGATTTCGACAACTTCTCCTGGCAACGCCACAACCCGCTTGACCAACAGTTCATCCATGTTCGGCAGATCGATGACTACAATGTCGTTGCGCTGCGGTGGGTGTAGCCGATAGCTGAGCTTGTCCACGATCAATCGTTGGTGGGGATAGAGATTCGGCTCCATGCTTTGGCCGAACACAATTGTCGCCTGCGCCAGAAATAAATGCACCAATAGCGCCAGAATCATAGCAGGCAATACGATCTGCAACGCCTCGAACAGAACAGGGCGAACCATCTGCCAGAAGCTTTCTGCTTCTGCAGGTTGCGTGGGATTCGGAAGTTTGTCTTCCACGGGCTGCTCTTGCAGATAGGGCTGCCTATGCAAGTTCTCGTTCATCTTGGCTGAGAAGTATACTGATTTGGCGGCGGGTTGTCCAGGCTGTAAGATTTACGTTGATGGAATCAAAGCTATCCGCAGTTTGCCCGTACACAAATGGTCTGAAACATCGCAGTGTATGGCAGCGAATCTGGATGCTTCGCCTGTTCACACTGTCTTTGATCGCCGGCATTCTGGCTGGCAACTACGCGACTGCCATCCATGCCCAGACGCCAGCGCCCATCATGACGCCCACAGCAGCGGTCGGCGAACTGAGCGATGCAGAGCGGCTAGATCTGTTGGCGCAACGATTTGTTGAGCATATGACGCCTGAAGAGCGCATCGGTCAACTCTTTGTGATCACGGTGCGTGGCGCCGACATTCGCCTTGACAGCGACATCGTTCTATTGATTCATAATCAAAAGATCGGCGGCGTCGTGCTCAGCCCGCGCAACGGCAATTTCTCCAATGAGCGCGGCGTCGATACGCCGCGGCAGATCGCCAGGTTGACCAATCAACTTCAAGCGCTGGCTTATGGTGTACTTTTGCCCTCTGAAAATGCGCTCCAGCCTGTGCCGCTGGCGCCCTGGCCCCCACAAGGCGACTTTGTCTTTCTGCCCGACAGCACACAAATTGCACCGGTCAATCTACCGCTATTGATCGGCGTCACACAGACCGGCGATGACCTGCCGGCGACAGCGCTGCGCCGCGGGTTTACACCGTTGCCCTCCCCGATGGCGCTTGGCGCCTCCTGGAATCGTGAACAGGTGAAGTCTGTTGGCAGTGTGGTGGGGCGTGAGCTGCGCGCCGTGGGCTTCAACTTGCTGCTCGGTCCGAGCCTCGATGTTTTTAGACCCGGCAATCTCGAGAAAGTCAATACATTAGGGCTTTATTCGTTTGGCGGCAACCCATATTGGGTTGCGCAGCTTGGCCGCGCCTATATCGAGGGCGTTCATGCGGGCGGCGGCGGGCGCGTCGCCACCGTGGCGAGCAGTTTTCCAGGTCAGGGTGCAGCCGACCGTGTGCCCAGCGAAGAGGTCGCCACGATTCAAGCCAGCCAGACAGAGCTGCGCCAGAACGCGTTGCCCCCGTTTCTAGCTGTCACCCGCCAGCCTTCATCGGTCATCGATCCTGCTGGCGACCCTGGCGCTACGGATGTGTTGATGACCAGCCACATGCGCTACATCGGGTTGCAAGGAGGCGATGGCCGCGGCAGGCCGCTGAGCCTGGCTCCAGAATTGCGCACGGTTTTACGACAGGAAGGCATCGCCGAGTGGCAAAGCCGCGGCGGCGTCATGATGTCTGGTCCACTTGGTGTGCAGGCGCTGCGTCGCTATTTTGAGACAACCAATCCAGAGAATTTTCGCCGCGTGGCGCAAGATGCACTGGTGGCCGGCAACGATTTGCTGTTTCTGGCAGATCTCAGCCTCGACAACGCCTGGGAGTCGCAGTTCGCCAATATCATCGATACGGTCACCACTTTTCATGCGCTGTACGCTCAGGATCGAGATTTTGCCGCCCTGGTGGATAGCGCAGCGCAGCGGATTGTCCGTCTGAAGTTGGGAATCTATCGCGACCTGATCGACCCCGTGGCATGGGCAACCGGCGTCTATGAAGATTCAACCGCAGCGCCGATTGTTCCACTTTCCAATGTCCTGGTGACAGACACCGATCTCGGAGTGTTGACCAGCGAAGACCGCGTAGCCGCCGAACAGCAAATGGGACAAATTGCACGTTCCGCCGTCACGTTGCTTTATCCCGATCCATCGACGCAGACCGCTCCGATTCCGCCGCCCTTCAGCGCCACCGACAAAATCCTGATCTTCACAGATTTTCGGCTCCAACGCGAATGCCTCACCTGCGAGCCAGAACCTTCGGTCGGCCCGGACGCTGTGGCGCGCATCATCGAGCGTCTCTATGGTTCACAATCCACCGGCGTCATCGATCCGAACAATATCGTCAGTAAGACATTTGTCGAACTGACTGCGTTGCTGGACAGCCTGGATCAGGCTGCGCTTGCGGCGACGCTGACCCCACAGCCGCCTGTCGATCTGTCGGCGACTGCCAGCGAGCAAATGACTGTGACGGAAGAGGCGAACGCTACGCCAGCCGTACAGACGACGCCTTCATCACTGTTGCTGCCTACACCCACGCCAACGCCTGCCGAGACGGCAACCCCCTCTCCAACGGTAACACCGACAACATTGCCCGTCACAGCGCCAACTCTATCTGCGCCGATGACGCCTGCGGCGCCTGTCGGGCTGGATGAGATCGAGGCGGCGACCATGCTGGCGGGCGATGATCTCAACAGCAGAACGCTGGCTATGATCGACGCCGCTGACTGGATCATCTTTGTCATGCTCGATGTTGCACCGGAAAGTGCACCGATGAGCACGGCGGTGAAGCGGCTGTTGGGCGACTATCCAGACTTGATCAAAGGACAAAAGACCGTCGTTTTTGCGCTGCACGCGCCCTACTATCTCGATGCGACCGAGATGAGCAAGTTGACCGGCTATTTTGGCGTTTACAGCAAGACGCCACCCTTCCTGGAAAGCGCAGTTCATGCCCTGTTTCGTCGCTATCCGCCGATCGGTGCGCCACCGGTCGATGTGCCGGGCACCCGGTTTGCCAGCCTCGGTGAACGGCTGCAACCCAATCCTGCGGTGCAGATTCCACTCGCTGCTGAAGAAAGCGACGGCGATCTGATCACTCGCACCGGCGATGACCCCCCCGCGGGCGAACGGCCGTCCGTCGAGGTGGGCAGCTTGTTACGTCTGCGCGCCGGGCCAATCACCGACCTGAACGGCAACCCCGTGCCGGACGGCGTCCCCGTTAGCTTTGAGTTGCGTTACGAAGGGGAAGAAACGGCGTTGATGGTGGAGCCGGCTGCCTCGCGCAATGGCGTTGCCGTGCGTGAGGTGACGCCCGATCGCAGCGGCGTGCTGCGCATCAACGCGCGCGCCGGTCGCGCTTCCAGCGATGGCGGCGTCAGCGTCGTCGTGTTGCCTCCGGCCACATCCCCGGCTGAATCGAGCGCAGAGGCAGCGCCTGCGAGCGCCAACCAGCCCGAAGAGCCTACACTCGTTCGCACACCGGCGCCTGATCGGGTCAATCTGCTCACGCTCTCGCTTGCGCTCTTTACGATGGTGATTGTGCTCAGCCTGTTGCTGATCGTGCAGGTTCGCGTCCTGCCGCGACCGTTGCTGGTTCACAACTTGCTGTGGGCAGTGATCTTCGGGCTGGCCGGCTATATTCTCTACGGCATCGGGCTTTTCCCTGGCGGGGCCTGGCTGCGCAACAATGTGGGGATGTTGAGCATCCCCGTCGTGGTGTTTATCCCGATGTTGTTGCCGCTCCTATGGCTGCAACTGCGCAGCGAAGAACGCTCATTGTAGACTATCTAGATGCTGCTTTTTTTGTCGACTTGGTTGTTGCGCGCCTGGTTGTCGTCTTCTTGGGTTTTGCGGTTGACTTCGCAGCGCCTGCTGCCTTTTTACGGGTGGGCTGCTCTGCGCTGCTGGCGCCGCCCTTGCGCGCTGTTTTCGGTTTGGTCTGCTTCTCGGCCAGCCATTCAAGCGCCTGCGCCAGCGTCACGTCTGCAGGTTGGATGTCTTTGGGAAGCGTGGCGTTGACCTTTTTCCAGTTGACGTAAGGGCCATATCGTCCGTCAAGCACCTGCACGGCGCCGCCTTCCGGATGCTCGCCCAGCTCCTTGATCACTGTTTTGGACGCGCCGCGGCTTCCAGCGCCGTTGGCTTTCGCCGCCAGCAGCTCCAGCGCGCGATCCAGCTCGATGTCGAGCACCGAATCGGGAGCGCGCAAGTTGGCGTAGACGCCATCATGCACGACGAAAGGCCCAAAGCGCCCGACGCCCGCCTGCACCGGCTTGCCCGTTTCCGGATGCTCGCCTAGTGTGCGCGGCAGACTGAGCAACGCCAGCGCCGTTTCCATTGTCAAATCGTCTGGCGACATGCCCTTGAGCAGGCTGGCGCGCTTGGGTTTGGTCTTGCTGTTCGGATCATCCTCGCCCAGCTGGACATAAGGCCCGTAGGGGCCGACTTTGAGCAGCACTGGCAGCTCGCTCTCTGGATCTTGTCCGATCACTTGCGGGCCTTCGGTCTTCTTGTTGAAAAGCGCTTCCGCCAGCTCGTCGGTGAGGTCGGCTGGCGCCAGCAGCGGCGGCAGATTGGCGGTGCGTCGCTCGCCGTTTTCCTCGCGCGCCAGGAACGGCCCATATTGGCCGATGCGCACCTCGGCGTTGAGGTTGCCAAGCTCGACTGTGCTCGCCAGCCGCGGGTCGATGGCGGCTTCGCGACTCTTGACCTGATTCTCCAACCCATCCTCGCCCAGAAAAAACTGACGCAGGTAAAGTAGATAATCAAGGGCGCCGTTGGAGATGTCGTCGAGGCGCTGTTCCATGTTGGCTGTGAACTTGAGATCGACCAGTTCCTCGAAGTGCTGTTCGAGCAGCTCGGTGACGGCAAAGGCGGTGAAGGTTGGCACCAGCTCCTTACGCTGTTTGAAGACATAACCGCGCTGTTGGATCGTGTCGATGATTGTGGCGTAGGTGCTCGGCCGCCCAATGCCCTCGGCTTCGAGCGCCTTGACCAGCGTCGCCTCCGTATAGCGCGCCGGCGGCTGCGTTTCGTGGCCGACCGCCTCCAGCTCGCGGCAGTCGACCTGCTCGCCGACGCTCAACGCCGGCAGCGGCTGCTCCTGGCTTTCGAGCGCAGCGTCGGGGTCGTCCGAACCTTCGACATAGGCGCGGAAAAAACCAGCAAAGAGAATCGTGCGACCGCTGGTGCGAAAAACGGCGTCGGCCACATTGATCGAGACGGTGCGTAGCTTGAGCCGTGCGTTCGCCATCTGCGAGGCCACCGTGCGCTTCCAGATCAGGTCGTAGAGCTGACGTTCGCGGCCATCGAGCGGCAGGCTGTCCGCCGGGATCATTTGGTCGCCAGCCGGGCGGATCGCTTCGTGCGCTTCCTGGGCGTTGGCAGTCTTGGTCTGATAACGTCGCGGCGATGGGCTAAGATACTCCTCGCCGTACATCTCGCGGATGCGTCGGCGCGCCGCGTTGATCGCCTCGTCGCTCAGGTTGACAGAGTCGGTACGCATATAGGTGATGTAGCCGTTTTCATAGAGATTCTGGGCGATGCGCATCGTCTCGCGTGCGCTGAGGCCGAGCTTGCGGTTGGCTTCCTGTTGCAGCGTGCTCGTCGTGAAGGGAGCGTAAGGCGCGCGCGTCGCATCCTTTTCCTCGACTTCGGCGATGATCCACTGCCCTTTGATCAGCCGGTTGCGCAGCGTCTCCGCCTCCTGCTGGTTGAGCAACAATACATCCTTGCCCGCTGCGATCTGTCCGGTGTGTTCGTCGAAATCGCGTCCGGTGGCGACGCGTTTGCCGCCAACCGAAATGAGCGTCGCTTCGAAGCGATGGCCTGGCCGGTCGGGACGCTTGTTGAGCAGCGCCTTCAAATCCCAATATTGACCAGCGACAAAAGCGCGGCGTTCACGTTCGCGCTGCACAAGCAGACGCACGGCCACACTTTGCACGCGTCCGGCGGAGAGCTTTGGCGCGATCTTGCGCCAGAGCAGCGGCGACACCGTGTACCCAACGAGCCGGTCGAGAATGCGCCGCGTTTCCTGTGCGTGCACCAGGTCTAAATCGATGTCGCGCGTCTCGCGCAGCGCCTGCTCGATGGCTTCGCGCGTGATTTCATGAAAGACCATGCGACGCACAGGCTGCTTCGGTTTGAGCACCTCCTGCAAGTGCCAACCGATGCTCTCGCCTTCGCGATCTTCGTCGGTTGCCAGGATCAACTCATCGGCGTCCTTGAGTGCGGCTTTGAGTTCGGCGATCAGCTTGCGCTTCTTATCGGGGATCACGTAGAGCGGGTCAAAATCCGCCTCAACGTTGACGCCCAGCCGCGCCCACGGTTCGCCCTTATATTTTTCGGGGATCTCCGCCGCCGAAGCTGGCAGGTCGCGCACATGCCCCATGCTTGCCTTGACCTGATAATCCCTGGGCAGGAACTTGCCGATGGTCTTGGCTTTGGTTGGGGATTCGACAATTACAAGTTTTTTGCTCATTTGTACACCGCTAGCAGATTGTGAAATCCGCCCTCTAAATTTGTTTTCATAACGATAAGTCGGCGGCAATGCCGCCGACTACATAAACGCGGCAAGTGTAGCACAGCGTTTCAGCAATCAAAAATCGCTGCGGCGCGTTCGACTTTCTGGATCTCATCAGCAGATTGTGCAGATTTCACAAAAAACGACCGATTCTCTGCGCAATCTGCGGATAATACGCCATCATGGTTCACCGCTCTGGAGACGATTGAGCAGGTCTTGGATGCGCGCCTTACGTTCCTTTGCGTCGGCTGCTTCGTCCAACCAGGCAAGCAGGTTGCGTTGCTCGGCGCGCGTCAGCAACTCGAAGCGTTGCCGCGCCGCGGCTTTAAAGAGCATCGCCGCCACCAGATCAGCCGGCGCATTGACCTCGCGGTCGATGCCGCGCGCTGTTTCGTAGCGGATCGCTACGGTGCTCGCCCAACGTGTTTCCAGCCCATAGATCGTCTCCAGGTGCTCGATCAGTTGCGCGTGCGAAAAGCTACGCGCATCGCTGGCGTCGAGCAAAATATTCCATGCCTCGGTGGTGCGTCCGGTCTCGAACTGGATGACTTCGTCGGGAATCGCCAGTGGGCCACGCGGCTGCTCGTACACGTCGCTCTCCTTTCATTGGCATGCGCCTTCAAACGTGTAAAGATCGCACACCGCATCAACAAATTCGATCGCCAACCACGATGTGTGACGCCATGTCAGCCTCGATATATACCCTATAGCGTCGATGGAATCCAACTTGAGCGTTGCATCGACAACAGCGATGTTGAAGCACATTGTGTACAGCAAACTGGCGTGTTTGTCGAGGGGCGGATGTCCCGAAAAACTCAGGACAATTTCCTGGTCAGGTGACCATTGAATCGAGCGTGCAACTGTGCTACACTTTCGTACAGAAGGTGTTGCATCCGGCAGCAAGCTGAAAAACCGTTTGCGGCGGAGGATGCAACCGTCTGGCGAGCCGGGTGCGCACGAGTTGGTTGCCTTCGCTGACCCTCGCAGCGCCGCACCGATGGTCACCGCCAGAACTCCTGTTTCCTTCACGCCTGTCGCCAAGGGCAGGACTAACCGCATCGAGCATCCGGCCGCAACCATTCGCCGGATGCTCTTTCTTTGTATCCATTGTTCACGGATTGGCAGGGTCATGGCGCCAAAGATCGTCATCATCGGGGCGGGCGTCGCCGGACTGGCGGCGGGCTGTTATGCGCAAATGAACGGCTACGAATCGCACATTTTCGAGCTGCATGACATTCCCGGCGGGTTGTGTACAGCGTGGGATCGCAAGGGCTACACCTTCGACGGTTGCATTCATTACTTGTTCGGTTCTGGTGTTGGGATGCCTTTCCACCGCATGTGGGAGGAGCTTGGCGCAGTGCAGGATCGCCCGATGATCAACCATGACAGGCTGCTTGAGGTGCAGGATAGCGACGGGCGTACGCTCACCGTCTATTGCGATCCCGACCGGCTTGAGGCGGAGATTGCAGCGATCTCGCCCGCCGACGCTGCGCTGGCAAAAGAGCTTGCAAGCGGCGTGCGCACCTTCACGACATTCGACATGACCGTGATGCAAGAGAAGCCGCGCACATTGATGAAGCCGCAGGATTACGCCCGGCTGGGTCAACATATGCTGCCTTTCGTGATGCCGCTGCTCAAGTTTGGTATGACGCAGGCGCGCAGCTACGCCGAACGTTTTCGCGACCCGTTTTTGCGCGAGGCGGCGGCGCGCATGTTTGGCTGGCCCGAAATGCCAATGATGGCGGGGATGCAGTTGCTTGCCTACATGCACAACGGCAATGCAGGTTTTCCGATGGGTGGGTCCCTTGCCTTTGCGCGCGCCATCGAACAGCGCTACCTGGCGCTCGGTGGGCGGATCAGCTACAAGGCGCAGGTCGAGCAGATTCTGGTCGAACATGACAGCGTGACCGGCGTGCGTCTCTACAACGACGAGATCCATCCGGCGGACATCGTCATCGCTGCGTGTGACGGTCGCGCCACGATCTTTCATATGCTCGACGGTCGCTATGTGGACAATCGTCTGCGCAAGCTCTACATGGGCGACCTGCCTTTACAATCAATGATGCAGGTGTCGTTTGGCGTCAACGCCGACCTCAGCCGGCGCCCGCACTGGACAACCTATCTGCTCGACAAGCCGATGCTGATCGCCGGCCAGGAACGCAGCGACATCAGCGTGCAGCATTACGCCTATGATCCCTCGCTGGCGCCAGCCGGCAAGACAGCGATGACGGTGCTGCTCAAAAGCGATTACGACTACTGGCAGCGCATCTATGGGCGCAAGCTCTACGACACCGAGCAGCTTCAAGTCGCCGATCAGTTGCTCACCCTCATCGAACAACATCTTCCAGGGATTCGAGCGCAGATCGAGGTGACCGATGTCGCCACGCCGGTCAGCTTTGAGCGTTACACCGGCAACTGGCAGGGATCAACCTGCGGTTGGCTGCTGACGCCGCAGACCATGCGCCTGATGATCCAGGGGCTGCCCAAGACGCTGCCGCGCCTGCGCAATCTTTATCTGGCGGGGCAGTGGGTGGAGCCGGGCGGCAGCGTAACGCTGTGCGCCGCCTCTGGGCGCAACGCCGTGCAAATGATCTGCGCCGCCGATGGGCGCCCTTTTGGGACGGAGGGCTGACCGTGCTGTTGTTGAAACATTGCGATAAATCGATAGGGGGCGAGCCGTTCTCGCAACTCGCCCCCTGCTTTACACAGACTGTCTCTATCGTCACTCCTCCGGCGTCCCCAACGTCACGATGATCCGTTGGGGCGGTTCGATGCTGCCCTGATCCGGCGCGTAGTAGTCGAAGACCTGGCTGGCCGGCGTCTGCGCGCGGATCGGATACTTTGCCTGCAGGCGGTAGGGCAGACGCAGTTGCTCGCCGCTGCGCACGTTGGTCAGGTAAAGGATGATCTGGCGGCCAGTCAGCTCGTAGCGGTCGATCTGGCGCTCCTTCACCAGGGCATCCAGGTCGGCGGCGATGGGGGCAAAGCCGGGCGGGATGCCAAGGTCAACGAGCACCGTGCCTGCCATGCCCGGGCGCAGCAGCTCGACCGTCGCCACGGCCTGCACTGTCTCGTTGACCGTCAGCTCGGTGCGATCGTACTCGACGCGCACCAGCATCGGCTCGGCGCTCTCCGGTGCAACGGCGACCTCGCTCCACGGCAGCGCATAGCGGGTGACAACCTGGTAGTGCAGCGTGCGTTCGCCGTCGACCGTGATCTCCAGCTCGTGCCCGGTGCTGTCAATGTTGTCGAAAGCAACCTGCTGCACCACGTCGGCATTGCTGTCGTCGATGGTGAGCACGCGGCTGCGCAGCCGTCCATCAGGATCGACCAGCGTGACCGTGACCGTCGCCTCGCCGCCTTCGCCAGCCTTCTGGGCATCGAGCACCAACGCCTTGAGCGCCTGGATCGTCGCTTGCGTCGTGTAGAATGCGCCGTTGGGGTCGCGATTCTCAACCAGGAAGGCGACCGCCTGCTGCGCCAGTTCGGGCGCATAATCGCTCCGTAGCAGCGCCTGGGCAACCAACGCTGTGGTCTCAATCTGAGCGACCATACCGTAGCCGCCCAGGTAGGTCACGCTGTCGCCGCCCCAGAACGCCACACCGTCCCCGACCTGTGTGCGTGTCGCCAGCTCGTCGAGGACAAGCGTTGCGTCGGCGCCAGCGGCGACCAGCGCGTTGGCAGCTAACGCCAGGGTGTAGTCATCGTAGGCGGCAAGTGGATTCTTCGGCATTTCATCCGACGGTTTCACCGGATCTTTGGTTGCTGGCGCGTCGGGCGCCGGGTAAGCGTCGGTGCGCTGAACTCGCTGCGCCACGTCTGGATCACGCAGCGCCCGCTCGATGAAGCGTATGGCGCGATCGACGGCGCGCGCTTCGTACCCGGCGTCCGCCAGCCCCCACGCGATATAGGCGGTTGCGCCGAGCCGCGGATGGATGTCCTCCAGCCCGCTCTCGATGGTCATCCCTTCAGCCGCCCAACTGCCGTCGCGCTGCTGGCGAGCGGCGAGATAGGCGGCGACGCGCTCAAGCAGCGCCGGGTCGACATACGCCACGTCGCGCATATCGCCGAACTCCATCAGCCCATAGGCGGTGAGCATCATCTGCGCCGGTGGCTCTCCAAAGAGGCTGAAGCCGCCTGGCTCGTTGCGCACCTCAAAGGTGAGCAGCCGTTGATAGCCAAGGTTGATCAGATGTTCTGCCTGCAGCTGGGTGCGCGGCGACGCCTGCCCGGTCGCTTTGAGATAGTCAAGCACCATGATATTGGGGTAGGTGATGCTGCTCGTCTGCTCGAAACAGCCGTAGGGCGTCTGCAGCAGCCCTTCCAACCCTTCCAGCACCTGGCTGACGATGCCCGGATAGATGCGCACGACCAGCCGCCCGGTGTCGGGGATTGCGGCAGCCGGCGCGCCGACGGTGAAGCTCTGCGTTGCCTCCAGTTTGCCGCCAAACGCGTCGCTCATCTGCTGCCCGTCGGGCAAGACCTCGACCGTGCGCAGGACGGCGTCGCTGAGCGTGGAGCCGGTGGCGGTGATCTGGAAGTCGAACACGCCGTGGCGCAACACGCGGATCGGCGCATAGACGACCGTCACCTCGTGCGAGCCGACCTCGACAGCATCGGGCAGCTCGCCGATCAGTTCGTACCAGTCGCCGGGCGCCAGCTCGAACTCGATGCGCTGCGGCTCGTCCAGATAGTTGAAGATGCTCACCGGCGCGTCGATCTCGTCGCCGACGGTGAGGAAGCGAGGCAGATCCGGCTCGACAAAGAACTCCTGGAAGACGCGCAATCCGGTCTCCGCGCTGCCGAGATTGCCGTCCCGATCCGAAGCCAGCACGCTGACGCGCCAGGTCGTAATCGAGTCGGCAATGGGAACCTGCACCTGGGCGTGACCCTCAGCGTCGGTCTCCAGATCGGGCAGCCAGTAGAGCGTCTCTGGGAAGTACTGGCGCAAACGCGGCGGCGCCTGACCGCGCGTGGCGGTCGTTTCGCCGATCGCCGCGGCTTCGGACGCCGGGGCTTCAGCCGCTGGCGCTGCCGGCGCCGCCGCTGGCGCTGCGCACGCCGACCAGAAGAATGCACCCAGCGCAAAGATCACCAGCCCGATCAGCAGGCGTCGGCGTCGGCGCGTGCCATCATAGAGCGCCAGCCCAACCAGCGGCGCCAGCAGATAGAGCCGGTTGCCCCAACCCATTGCCACGCTGGTCGCCAGCGCCACGGGCGTGATTGTTGTGATTTCCGTATCGGTGGGCGCGGGCTGCTGCGCCGCCAGCTCACGGGCAAAGAGACCGGCCAGCGCA
The DNA here is from genome assembly GCA_016861025.1 of Chloroflexota bacterium. Classification (GTDB taxonomy): domain Bacteria; phylum Chloroflexota; class Anaerolineae; order Caldilineales; family Caldilineaceae; genus Caldilinea. Next base: position 41,458 of record BOKO01000010.1, on the reverse strand, counting down.
ATGTCCTGGGCGCGTTGTGCATAGCGCACGCTGTCGGGCAGGTTGTCGTAAGGTGAGAAGACATCATCCTCCAGTTCGACGAAATCGTGAATCTCGTAGCGCGGCTCCTGTAGCTCGCGTTCGAGCAGAAAGTAGGTGCGCGCAAAGCCGGGCGCCTGCTCCTGCACCGAGAAGACCGACTCATCGACGATCGCCAGCCCAATCACGCCCGGCATCGGTGCGCCTTCGCGCTGCACCTGGATGTCGAGCGTCGCCGTGTCGCCGGGGCGGTAGACGTCGGCGTCGGTGGTCACACTGATCTCCGCTGGCGCCGGGTTGACGAGCAGCAACCGGCGGTCGCGCACCAGCTCGCCGTCGTCGCTGATCACGTAGGCGTTGAGTTCAAGCGTGCCAAGCAGCGAGCCGTCGATCGGCAATGCCGCCTGCGCCACGCCGTTCGTCACCGGCAGCGCCCCCAGCCCAAAGGTCTGGCGTCCCTTGATCACGTCGAGATAGACGGTTCTGGCGCGCCCGTTGACATAGATGTCGATGTTAGCGCTCTCACCGATGCGATAGCTGCTGCGTTCAGGGCGCATCAACACCGTCGTGCTGGCGCCGGTCTCACCGCCAAGCAATAGTGGCTGTGAGACAAGCCGACCGTTGGCGTCGATCGCCTCGACCAGCAGCGGGACAAAGCGTTGACTGGGCGGCGTCAGCGTGATCACGGCCAGGCCGTAGAGATCGGTCGTCGTCTCAATCGTCTCGATGTCTCTGCCGGAGATCGTGAGCGCAGCCTGCGCCGGCGCACCGTCAGGCGTGCTCACATCGAGATAGACGCGATTTTCCAGCCCCGGGCGCAGCATCCCCGACTCGGGCACGGCGTCGATCAACAGCGATTTTTCGGCGACCGTGATGCTCTCGTCGATCGATTCGAGATGGTTTGCGGCGTCGATCACTTCGATCGCCAGGTCGATCTGCGCGCTCTTGTTGTTGAGCTGCCCGACAAAAAAATCGGGAACGGGCGCTTCATAGCGGAAACGCCCTTCGGCGTCGGTCTCGCCGCTCAGCTCGAAGACCGTCTCGCGCACAACGTCGGTGACGCTGCCGCGCACGGTGACTTTGCCGCCTGCCACCGGTTTGCCGAAGAAGTAGTGCGCTTCGATCACGCCGGTTGCGGTTTCGCCGGGTAGATAGAAGCTCTGATCTGGCTGGAAGATAATCTCGAAGCGCGGCAGGTTGTAGGGTTTGACCTCAACCGTGCGCGTCGCTGTATTGGGACCGATCTCGGCGGTGATGATGTAGTCGCCTGACGGCGCCTGTGCATCGAGTGCAAAGTCGGCGCTGGCGACGCCGTACTTGCTCGCGGTAAGCGCCTTGCGCATCAATTTATTGCCTTGCGGGTCGGCGACGGTGAGCGTGAGCGTTTCGCCGTCGGCGGCGCGCAAGTTGAGCGTGTCGAGCGCCAGCCCGCGCAGGTGAATGACCTGACCAGGTTGGTAGACGGGCTTGTCGGTGGAGACGAGCACATTGTACGTGCGCCCGATATAGACATCCTGTGTGACGACGCGCTCGCCGTTTGGCGTTTCAGCGCGGATGACGAGCGTTTGCTGTGGCGCATCGCCAGCGTCGGGCGTCTCGAACTCGACCAGCGCCGCGCCGGATTCGTCGGTTGTCCCAGAGAAGATAGGCTTCAGATCGCCGTCCGGCGTGCGCAACAGCACTTCGACCCGTCGGTCAGCGACCGAGCGCGCCGCCGAACGCGTATTGGAGGCGACGCCAGGGTTGCGCACCTGAACCAGAAAACTGGCGATGCTGCCCGGCGCCAGATGTTCGACCTGCCCCATGACGACCAGCGCCGCGCGCTCGGGCGTGATCTCGCGCGGTGGTGACGGCGAGGGGTTGAAACAGCCAAAGAGGAAGATGAAGAGCGGCAGCAAGATGCGCAGCCGGCGTGAGCGTAGATAGGACATGATTCCTCCTTTTGTGAAACCGAGGCGGATTACACTTGCGAATGCATCTATGGTTATCGCGCACACGACGGTGCAGTTCAAGAGGCAAGAGTGTAACAGTGTCTGTACCATTGAATGGTACAAACGCGCAATTTGGGCAGCAGGTAGAGATGGATGCCGTCAAGCAGGGCGTTCTTGTTATTTGTTGAGCGCAACGGTCAAAAGGTGGCGGGGAAGCGTCCCAGATTCTTGGCGCGTGCATCACATTGGTCAGAAGGCGCTGCACCGACGGAAACACGTTGACCAGTGCGACGCACCGCCGCTTCGCCGCTTCAGACCCTCGACTTTCAACAAGTTTTCTGCTATAATAAAAATTGTAGACGGCGGTAGTTTTTGATTTGCTGCGATGTGCAAGATGCCTGCATCGGCAGCGCCTCCGCAGGCAGGCGTGACGTGCATCGAATGGTGTTTCTGTACGAAATGTAGCGAGGTCATCTCCTACACCGCCGACATAGATGTATCAACTCCCGATGCGCCGACGGTGTTCCTGGTGGCCCAAATTTCCGGTCAATGATGACCGAAAGGAGGGATACCGTGGCACGTGCACTTTGGCGAATCACTCTTGTATTGCTCCTCGTTGCTGTCCCAATTCTGACAGGCTGTCAGTTGATCCAGGCGCCACCGAAGCCGACCGATTCTTCGACCGCCGACGTCCTGCGCGGTCCCTATGAGCCGCAGATGATCGCAGCGGCGCCCAGCCCGGGCGACGAACTCTATGGCTGGGAGAAGGTGGCGGCGGATGCGCAGGCGGCGAAGCTGGCGCAGAGTGCGCAGCCCGAAGCGGTGACTGTACTCGTCTCGACGGCGGATGTGCTGCGCGCGCCCTATGACGCACCGGCGCTTGTCGTGGTCGAACCGGCGCAGGGCGCGCTGGCCGAACTCTACGGCTGGGAGAAGGTGGCGGCGGATGCGCAGGCGGCGAAGCTGGCGCAGAGTGCGCAACCCGAAGCGGTGACTGTACTCGTCTCGACGGCGGATGTGCTGCGCGCGCCCTATGACGCGCCGGCGCTCGTCGCGGTCGAACCGGCGCAGGGTGCGCTGACCGAACTCTACGGCTGGGAGAAGGTGGCGGCGGATGCGCAGGCGGCGAAGCTGGCGCAGAGCGCACCAGCGACGCAGCCTCTGATCGCGACGGCGGATATTCTGCGCGGTCCCTACGGCGAGATGACGCTGGTGCAGGCGCCGGTGATCATGGCGGCAGTCGATGTCCCGGCTGAACCGGTGGGTTATGCGAATCCAGATGCGCTGGCAACGACCGAATGGCTGGCTGCGCACCTGAATGACCCGACCGTGCGCATTCTGGATGTGCGCCGACCGACCGGAGCAGCAAACTTTGCTGCGGCGCATATTCCCAATGCACAGTATGTTGATCTAAACGTCGATTTGATGGATCGCAACCCGAACCGGGTGGCGCTTGATCTGGTTGGACCGGAGCGTTTCGCCGCGCTGATGGGGCGCCTCGGCGTTGCCAATGACTCCACGGTTGTCGTCTACGACGCAGAGGGAGGCACGGCTGCAGCGACGCTGTGGTGGGCGATGCGCTACTATGGGCATGACAACGTGCGCATGCTCAACGGTGGTCTGGTCAAGTGGCTGCTGGAGGGGCGCGAAACGACGCGGGCGGTCGCCCACTTCGCACCGACCGAGTTCACGGTGAACGTACAGCCACAGTTGCTGGCAACGGCACAGGATATCGAGTTAGCGATGCAAGACCCCACCGTTTTCCTGGTGGATGCGCGCAACTACGACTTCTATGTCGGCGCACGCTGTCTGAGCGCGGCGCCGCGCGCCGGGCATATCCCCGGCGCCGTGGCGATGCCGGCGCGCTGGCAGGTGACGCCCGACACCAAGACGTTGCTCCCCGCCGACCGGCTAGCGATGTCGTTGGAACTGAAGGGCATTTCGCCAACGCAGCGTGGGATCACCTACTGCGGCAACGGCCACCTGGCTGCGTTCGATGCGTTCCTGCTCTATGTGATGGGTTACGAGAATGTCGCTGTCTATGATAGCTCGTGGCTGGAGTGGGGCGTGCTGCCGGGCGCGCCGGTTGAGACCGGTTGCCCAGGCTGTGACACGCTGTAGCCAGTGATGGCGATCTGACCTAAAGGCGCTATTCGCTATCAAGCAAGGAGGCTCGCGACCAGGTCAGGATCGTGAGCCTTCTTGTTTGGCTATCAGCCCTTAATTGCGCCGGCGGTCAGCCCGCGGATGACGTAGCGCTGCGTGACAATCGCCAGCACCAGCACCGGCAGCGTGATCACCACCGCCGCCGCCATCAAGCCGCCCCAGTCGATCTGCGCGTAGGAGATGAAGTTATAGATCGCCACCGGCACCGTGCGCGTACGGCTCGACGCCAGCACGATCGAAAACATGAAGTTGTTCCACGAAAACACAAACGAGAGGATCGCCGCCGTGACGATGCCCGGCCCGCTCAAAGGCAGCACCACCGAGACGAACGCACGCACCGCGCTGGCGCCATCGACCACAGCGGCCTCGGTCAACTCGCGCGGGATGCTCTCGAAGAACGGAACCATCACCCACACGATAAAGGGCAGCCCGACGAGCATGTGCGTCAAGATCAGCGACGTGTAGGTGTCGATCAGCCCCAACGTGCGAAAGATGATGAAGAGCGGAACCAGAAAGGTGATGCCCGGCACCATGCGCGCCATCAGAATCACAATCGCAAGCCGATTCTGACCGAAACGCGCAATGCTATACGCCGCCGGGAGTCCGATCAGCAGACCAACCAGCGTACAGCCGGCGCCGATGATCAGGCTGTTGGTGATGTAGCGCATGAAGTTTTGCGTGCCAAAGACATTTTGGAAATTGCGCATCGTCGGCTCAAAGATCAGCTCGGGCGGCAATTTGATGATCTGCAGCGGCGACTTGAACGCATTGAGCACCATCCATAGAAACGGCGTCAACATGAAAAAGACCACGGCGATCATGGCAATGGCGTAGAGCACGTTGACAAGAATGCGCCGCGAACGTCGTCTGGAACGCGTTGTCGAGACAGATGCCATAGGTTACACCTCCAGCCGGCGGCGCGAGTATGCCACCAACAAGCTGACGCCGGTCACAATCGTGAAGAAGATGACAAGCAGCGACGACGCATACCCAAAGTTGAAATAATAGAACGCCTGATTGTAGGTGTAGATGTTGAGCGTCTCCGAACTGAAGCCGGGGCCGCCGCCGGTCATACCGTAGATGATGTCGAAGGTCTTGATGCAGTCGATGAAGCGCAGCAGCCCGGCGACGCTGATCGTCGGCAGCAACATCGGCAGCGTGACGCGCCAGAGCGTTTGCCAGTAGGAGGCGCCATCGACGCGCGCCGCCTCGAAGGGTTCGCTTGGCAGCCCAGCCAACCCGGCCAACACGATCAAGGTGATCAACGGCGTCCATTCCCACACATCGACCAACACCAACGACGGGATGACGCTGCTGGAGCCGGCAATCCAGAGTTGCTTGGGAAGGCCGATCTGCCCGAAGACGAAGTTGATCACGCCTGCGGTCGGCTCGAACATCAACAACCAGACCATCGCCACCGCCACCGGCGTCGCCATCATCGGCAGCAACAGCAGCGAGGTGACAACGCGTTTGCCGGGGTAATCTTTGGCGTCGATCAGCAACGCCATCGCAACGCCGAGCGCCAATTCGATCACCATCGCCAGCGCTGTGAAATAGAAGGTGTTGAGCACGGCGTTCCAGAAGCGCGCGTCGCGCATCATGTCAACGTAGTTCTGTGGCCCAATGAAGGTGTTGGGGCGGCCGGCCGTCAGGCTCCAGCCAGAGAACGAGTTCCACAAGGTGAAGCCAAGCGGGAAGATCATCATCACCACAATAAAGATCACCGCCGGCGCAGGGAAGAGCCAGCGTTGATGGCGGTCGAAGAAGCGTGTGATCATGCGCGCCTCGTGGAAGAATTAGAAATCCGATCTCCAATCTCGGTTGAGATTGGAGATCGGAGATTAAGAGATTGGTCTACTGCTCGCTGTCCAACAACGCCTGGAATTGCGCATTGGCGTCGTTGGCAGCCGCCACATAGTCGCCGCCCTCGATGGCAACCGTGACGGCGCCGCCGATGATGTCACGCGCCTGGGTCACGGCGATGACGAGCGGACGGTCGTAGCCGCGGCCATTGGCGGAGGCCGCCACAGCCTCGACCCAGTCCGCCGGGAAGGCCGCCGAACCGGCCGGGCTTGCCCACACCGATTCACGCGCACCAGGCACGGCGCCCTCGCCCTGGGTCTTGCTCACGATCTCTTTGCTCGTCGCCCACTTGATGAACTCGCAGGCTGCTTCCTTGTTGCGCGAGCCAGAGTGCATCGACAGTCCCCAACTCGTCACGTTGTACATGATCGAGCCGGCCGGCCCCGCCGGGAAGACAGCCACGCCAGTCTTGTCTGCCACCGCCGACTTCTCCGGGTCGAGCATGTTGGAGTAGATTGAGCTGGCGTCGGTGTAGAGCGCGGCGTTGCCCTGCGCAAAGATCGCTACGGCCTGCGGCCATGACATGTTGAGCACACCCGGCGGGCCATATTCACGCAGCAACGTGCCATAGAGATCGATGGCTGCCAGCGCTTCCGGCGTGTTGATGGTCGCCTGACGATTCTCGTCGAACCAGTCGCCGCCCATACTGTAGAGGAAGCTGGAGAACTGCGTCACCAGTGGGCTGCGCTGGCCGCGCGCTACAAAGCCGTACATCTCGTTATCTCGGTCGGTCAGGATTTCCGCCGCCGCCTTCAGCTCGTCGAGCGTTTTTGGCACTTCCAACCCCGCCGCCTCGAGCAAATCCTTGCGATAATAGAGCACTTCCTGCTCGGTGACGATCGGGACGCCGGTAAGCACACCGTTCACGGTTGTTGTCCCGACTGCGCCGTCGGCAAAGTCGGCGAAGTCATAGTCGGGATCACTCACACAATTCGTCAGGTCTTCATACCAACCGTTCAACTGCATGACGCGCGCTTCTTGCAGCGGGCGCTGCATGAAAACGTCGATGTCCGAATTTCCGGCGGTGAACTCGGTGGTCAGCTTCTGATTGAGCTGATCTTCGCCCAACGCCTCGAAGTTGACTTTGATGCCGGTCTGCGCCTCAAAGTCAGCCAGCAGTGGGGTGATAGCCACCTGCCAGGGATGGTTGGCGCCGACCAATCGCAGCGTCACGCCGGCGTAGGGCATTTCTCCCGCAGCCGGCGCCTCGCCGGCGGACGGCGCCGGCGCAGACACAGGCGCGGCGCACCCCGCCACTAACGAGAGCAGCAACAACAATAGGAGCAACTTTCGCAACTGTTTCATGCTACAAACCTCCTGTGAATGAATATGGAATGTGTCGAAAAGGAGAAATGGAGATCGGAAACGAGAAGATTGGCGATTGGGGGACTGTCGGGGGCTGTGCTTGGTCGCCAATCTCGGTTCTCTAATCTCTCATTCTCCAAACTTCCGCTAGAAAAACCATTTTGCTATCGCCAGCGCGCCCTGTTTCCACGGCACACGGTGTGAAACGCCGGACTGTCCCTCGAAGTCCTGGAGGTGGTCGATGTACCACTGGTAATTGCGAATCAGCGCCTGTTTGTTGGAGTATTTGGGTCGATAGCCGAGCACCTTCTCTGCTTTCTCGATGGAGACGAACGAATCTTCGGTGACCGTTTCATAGACCCACTTGTAGAGCGGCGATAGGTTCACCTTTTCCAATGCACGCAACATCCAGATCGCCGGCGCCGCCGGAATCGGCACGATCTTACCGCCATGTCCGGCGTAGTCGAGCACGGCTTGATAATCCTCTTTGATCGTGGTGAACTCTTTGGCGCCGATGTTGAAGACGTCGTTCACTTTCTCACAGGGCAGCGTCGCCGTCAGGTAGATGGCGTCGCACAGGTCTTCGACATCGAGCAGCTGATAGCGGTTGGCGCCCGAACCGAGCACAGGGAAGTTTTTGCCATCCTTCGCCCAATCATAGAGCAGCGCAAAGACCCCCAACCGCTCTGGCCCGACAAAGGATTTTGGACGGATGATCGGAATGCACATGCCCTTGTCGCGATAATTCTGACATAGCTCTTCGACCAACACTTTCGCCTCGCCATAGGGCCCAACGCCCTGCATTCGATCCGTCTCGTAGAGCGGATGATGGTCGGGGATGCCGTAGACCGCTGTCGAGGAGATGTGGATGCAGCGTTCGACGTTGTGTTCGTAAGCTGACTGCAACACATTGCGGCTGCCATCGATGTCGGTCGTGTAGATGTCTTCGGGCGAGTAGAGCGGCAGCGCCGCGGCGGTGTGTACGACGATGTCGACGCCTTGCATAGCGCGATCCACAACGCTCTTGTCGCGAATATCTCCTCTGATCTCCGTGATCTGGTTGCGTTCCGGGTAGGAAAAGTCGGCGATGTCGAGCGAAACAACGCGGTGTCCCTTCTGTAGAAGGTAGCGCGTCAGATTGATGCCCAAAAAACCAGCGCCGCCTGTAATCAAATAGGTCTTTACGTCGACTGCTTGCTGCACATCCGGCGCGACGGAATCCGCCAATACCGGTGATGGTGCGAGTGAATCAGATATTTTCATTTCTCTACAATTTCCTTACTTGACTGGACTTGCATTCGCCAGCGCGCCAGCAACTGCTGGGTGGAGTCGAACGCCAGCTCGACCGGCAGCTCCTCGGCGCTGAACCACACTGCCCGATCGACATCGTCACACGCGATCGGCTCAGCGACAACGCCGCGCGGTCGTGCGCTATATGCGAGCACAATGCCGAGGCTGGCGCCGCCGCTGTTCACCATCGGGAAAATCTCCAACAATTGACCAACCTCGATGTCGATGCCGACCTCTTCGCTCACCTCGCGTTGGAGCGCCGCAACCGGCAGCTCGCCCGCATCCATGTAGCCGCCAGGCAGCGCCCATTGACCACGCGCAGGCTCAACAGCGCGGCGGATTAACAGAACGCGGTCGTTCGCCTCGATCAGCGCAACCACCGCCACTTTTGGGTCAGGAAAATAGATAAATTTACAAACCGGGCAGACCCGCCGCAACTTTCCCTCGAAAGGGCGATCTTCGAGCGCATGGGCGCAGCGTGGACAATACTGGTATAGATGCTGGGTCATAAATTCCTCACGTGCGCAGCTCGCTTTGGAATTATACGGCTTAGTGAGGGAGTTGCCAAAGCACGGGGTGCATGGTAATGGGCATCCGCCAGAGAGCGCAAGGCTTTCTGGCGGATGCATACGGCTATTTCTGACCGATGGTCACCTGTTTCTCTTGCACAACGCCGGCGCGAACGAAACGAACTGGCACGGTTTTGCCGGCGCGTTCACTGCTCAACAACGCCTGTAATTCGTCAAGCTGGCGCACGGGCGCGCCATCGAGCGTAACCAACACATCACCTTGCAGCAACCCACCCAGCGCCGCCGGGCTGTCCGCTTCGACCGACATCAACATCAAGCCAGTTGGTTGACTCAATGCCTCTTGCATCGCAGCATCCAGGCGCACCGGCTGCAAGCCAACGCCTAGATAGCCGCGCGGCACGTGACCATGCGTAAGGAGCGTCTCGACCACGCGTTTCACCGTCGTCGCCGGGATCGTCACACTGGCGCCGCGCACCAACGCCGAGCTGTTGACGCCCGCAATGCGTCCGTCCATCGTCAGCAGCGCGCCGCCCGAAAAGCCAGGATACATGACAACATCGGTTTGTAGATAATGGTCGATCTCGCTGCCGGCGCCGGTGCGCCACGCGCCACCCAGCGCGCTGACCACGCCGATGGTCGCCTGTACATTCTTGCCGGGGCGTCCAACCGCCAGAATCAGGTTGCCGACGCGCAGGTCGCCAGCCTCGATCCACGTCGCAACATCTGGCGCACTCTGCTGCACGCGCAACACCGCCAGATCGACGCCAGGATCGCGGCCGACGAGCGTTGCATCCACGCTTTCACCGTTGGGCAGCCCGATCCTGAGATTGTCGTTGCGTTCGACCACGTGATGCGCGGTGACGATGACGCCATCCGCCGAGTAGATGATTCCGCTCGCGGGCAGACGGCTGCGTCCCTCGACGCGCACAATTTGCTGGCTGGCGCGCTGCGTCAAGGCGGCCAGCTCGTCTGAGAATGTCTGTAGATTGATGGACATTGTTTCTCCTTCTTGAGAATTTTTGAGAAAATCGACAAGCTCTGATTTCGTCGTGACCAAAAGCTGCTGCATAGCCGGAGAGCAGGGTGTTGTTCATTGGCCTAAACTCCCGCCTCCAACTATGACACAGAAGAGTGACGCAGCGCATCCCTCGTTTGGATAGACGAGAGCCAGCAATTTGGCGAGTTGAGGAACAGGTGGTTTTGGTCAGACAAGGTGTTGTTTGTGCAAATTGCACAATGAATCCGCCGTGAGCTTTGGCGATTTTTGCGATGGTGAAATCTCGTCAGGTTTTTTATAGTTGTTGCAATGCTTTTGTTTGCTCGTGTTCCCAGGATCGATAGTGTGCGTTGACCGCGCAGCCATGTCTGAACAGCTGAGGGACAGGGTTGGGCGGTTTGTTTTGTCATTCAATCGTTCGTAAATTCACAATAATCAGGTAGCAGGAGTTTGTTTTATGAGTCTTAACTGTCTCACACCACAAGATGTGACCAAAGCCATCACTGAAAACAACATTGAGTTTGTCGACATCAAATTCACCGATCTTTATGGTCAGTGGCAACATTTCTCGGTTCCGGTCGATTATTACGATGAGGAAGACCTGTTCAAGAGCGGTTTGGGCTTCGATGGCTCCTCGATTCGCGGTTTCAAGTCGATTGAGAGCAGCGACATGTTGCTCGTCAGCGATCCCTCGACTGCCTTCATCGATCCGGTCTGTGCACATCCGACTTTGAGCGTAATTGCCAACGTCTACGAACCGGGCACAATGGAAGCGTTCGGTCGCGACCCGCGTAATGTCATTCGCCGCGCCGAAGCCTACATGAAGGAGACCGGCATCGCCGACACAATGTACTGTGGTCCCGAAGCTGAATTTTTCATCTTCGACCAGGTCATGTACGAAACCGGGCGCTACTCAGCGGCTTATGGCATCGAGAGCAGCGAGGCGACCTGGACATCCGGCGAATGGGGACCCGGACACAAGATCGGTTACAAGGGCGGTTACTTCCCGGTGGCGCCGTTCGACCAGTTCCAGAACATCCGCTCGGAAATGGTCAACGAGATGCTCAAAGCTGGTCTGCGCGTCGAAAAGCATCATCACGAAGTGGCGACTGCAGGTCAGACCGAGATCGACCTGACCTTTGCACCGATGATCAAGATGGCGGACTGGATGCAGATTTACAAATACATCGTCAAAAACGTTGCAGCCAGACATGGCAAAACCGCGACCTTCATGCCCAAGCCGCTCTTTGAGGACAACGGCTCCGGCATGCACGTGCATCAGAGTTTGTGGAAGGACGGCAAACCGCTCTTCGCTGGCGGCGAATACGCCGGGTTGAGCAAGGAGGCGCTCTGGTACATCGGCGGCATCCTCAAGCACATCAATTCTTTGCTTGCCATCTGTGCGCCGACGACCAACTCTTATCGTCGCCTGGTGCCGGGCTATGAAGCGCCCGTTGTGATCGCTTACTCGGCTCGCAATCGCTCGGCGGCGTGCCGCATCCCGGTCTCGTCACAGTCGCCCAAAGCCAAGCGCGTCGAATTCCGCTGCCCCGACCCGTCGGCGAATCCTTACCTGGCGTTCGCCGCCATGTTGATGGCCGGTCTGGATGGCATCAAGAATCAGATCGATCCAGGCAAGCCGTCCGAGATGGATCTCTTTGAAGGTGAGACGCTAAAGAAAGTGCGCACGGTTGAAGGTTCGCTCGACGCAGTGCTCAATGCGCTCGAAGCTGACCATGACTACCTGACCGCTGGCGGCGTCTTCAGCGAAGAGCTGATCGAAACCTACATCGGCTACAAGCGCCTCAATGAGTTCGACGCCGTGCGTTTGCGCCCACATCCGCACGAATTTGTGATGTATTATGGCGTGTAGGAACGGTGTGCAGTGATCGATCCATCCGCCAGGTCGAGCTGCTTACCAACGATGTGATACAGTTCAGCACCCGTGTCCGCAAAGTTGCGCGGGCACGGGTGTTCGTTTATAACGGAGTATCGACGCCTACATTTGCCATAATGACCAGGAGGTTCACTCCATGATTCTTGATTACAAGTTAGAAGAGCTGGAACGCATCGACGAGATGATCAAGCGCAATGACATTCGCTTCATCCGTCTACAATTTTCCGATATTGTCGGCAGCTCCAAGCAGATCACCATTCCGGTTGACCACTGGGACGACGCAGTGCTGAACGGCGTCTGGTTCGATGGCAGTTCCATCGAAGGCTTTGCGCGCGTCGCCGAAAGCGACATGTATCTGACGCCCGACCTGGAGACATTCATCGTGATTCCGTGGGAGATGGATCTGTCGACGGCGCGCGTGATCTGTGACGTACGCACGCCGGATGGCGCTCCATTCGAGGGTGACCCGCGCCAGGTGCTCAAACGGCAGCTTGCACGCGCTGCCGGCCTGGGACTGGATTACTACGTCGGGCCCGAACTGGAATTTTTCCTCTTCAAAATCCATCCAAACGGCGACCTGCTGCCGTTGACGCCGCACGACGAAGCCGGCTACTTTGACATCAGCACCGATCTGGCGCACAGCGTCCGTCGTCAGATGGTCGATGCATTGACGGCGATGGGCATCGACGTTGAGGCGTCCCATCACGAGGTGGCGGCAGGACAAAGCGAGATCGATTTTCGCTATGGACCGGCGCTGACAGCCGCCGACGCGGCGATCACCTTCCGCACGACGCTCAAAGCAGTTGCGCAGAAAAACGGTCTCCACTGCACCTTTATGCCCAAACCCATTGCTGGCGTCAACGGGTCAGGAATGCATGTTCATCAGAGCCTGTGGCATCGTGAGTCGGGCGACACCGCTATGTACGATCCTGACAGCGAATACGGGCTAAGCCAGACGGCGCTGCACTTTATCGCCGGTCAACTTGCCCATGCACCAGCGATGACGCCGATCATTGCGCCACTGGTCAACAGCTACAAGCGCCTGGTGCCCGGCTACGAGGCGCCGGTCTACATCTCGTGGGGACGCACCAACCGCAGCGCATTGATTCGCATTCCGCGCCTCACAGCCGGACGTTACAAAAGCACGCGTTGCGAGCTGCGCTGTCCCGATCCAAGCTGCAACCCCTATCTTGCGTTCGCCGTGATGCTGGCGGCCGGACTTTCTGGGATCGAGAACAAACTGGAACCGCCCCTTCCCGCCGAGGAGGACCTCTATCATGTTGACGGCGTGCGCGCCGGGCTAGAAACATTGCCCGGCGATTTGGGGGATGCCATCGAGGCGCTCAAGGGCGATGAGGTCATTCAGGATGCGCTGGGTCAACATGTCTATGAACGGTTTGTCGAGGCAAAGATGGTCGAGTGGAACGATTTTCAACGCCATGTGACCCAGTGGGAGCTGGATCGCTATCTGAAGGTCTATTGAGCAAATCTCCCCGGCTGCATCAGCAACGAAGAGGAGTGTTTCAGTTGGGGGTGCTTTGCCCCAGGTGTGGAGTAGATGCAGCAACGAATTGTGTCACCTTCTCGCAGAGATTGCCCTGCGGAAAGGTGACACTAAGCGAAAGGAAAATAACCGGTTGTACTCAGTGTGCGGCCTTCCTGTGCGATCCCTTGTGCGACCGCTTGTGTGAGTGCTTCTGTGGCTTGCCAGCCAAATTCTCCGTGCCAATATAGATGCCCAACGCCGGCAGCATCTTGCGATGCACCAGCAACACCAACAACGATGCGCCAAACGCAATCAAGAACACCCACATAGTCGCAGTCAGGCTGCTCATCAAGGCTGGATTCACCAGCATCACCAACGCCAGCGTCAACATCAACATGCCGCCGATCAACTTGAGGATGCGCCCCTGCTTCTCCTCTAATTTGCTGGCGCGCAGTCCCACAACCGCTCCTGTGAAGATAACGATTTCATCGAGTTGATAGATCAACATATAGAGCGCCAGCAATATCACGAAGGCGCCAACCGTTACGCCCTGGGCGCTCACCAGGTTCGTCCATAACATCGGGAACCCGGCTGTACACGAAAATTCAACCAGCGATGCGCCAGCCGACATAACGATGGTGGCGCTGATCAACGCCGGCATCGAATCGCCAGACGCAAGCACACGACGCATGCTGCGATACAACCCTGGTTTCTTCTCGTCGGAGATCGTCAACGAGACGCCCTCTTTGTACCAAAAATAGTCTTTGATGTTGATGATCGCAAAGACCAGCGCCACCAACGCCACCAATGCCTGAATCCAGGGAACCCAGTCGAGCACAGTGAACATGGTGAAGAGTCCGGCGATGAAGAGCACATAGACCAGGGAAGTCACCGTCAAAAAGACAAAGCCGATGATGAACACTTTGCGTCGCGAGCCGGTGTGGATGGTCAGCGCCAACAGCACGGAAAGCACCCACAGCGAACAGGGATTGATGCCATCGACAAAAGCGATCAATGCAGTGCTGAAGAGCAACGAATGGGCGCCGAGATCGACGGCGCCGAGCAGCGGCAAGGTGATCACCGTCGACATCGGCGGCGCCGATGCAGCGACTGCCGCGCGCTCTAGGGCGGTCTCCGGCAGCGCCGCCGGTTCGCCGGCTGCCTGCACCTCTGCCAGCGCCGCCGCCACGTTCACAGGTGTCGGCGTCGGCAATGGCTCGATCACCCCAGCGCCAGCGTCGGGACAGCCGTTGCGCACGCACGCCGCCACAACCTGTTCGATCTCGCGCGCATACGGCTCCTCGGCGTAACCGACCCAATAGCGATCGCCGATGAAAAAAGTAGGCACCGCCGTCGGCTCGAAGCCATATTTCGCTGTCATGCCGAAAAATGCGTCGCGATTCTCCGGATGTTTCCAAACTTCGTAGTCGCGCACCACAACGCTCGGGTATCGTTTCGTCAGGTCGGCAAGAAAGGGCTTGGCAGCCGCACAGTGAGGACAACCGTCGCCCCAAAAGAAGTAGATGACCACTGGCTCCATTGTCTGTGCAGGTGAGGCAGCGCGCGCTCCTGATGCATACCCTGCCAACGTGACAAGCAGCGCAATGGTGAACACAGCAGTGAAAAGAACCATTCGCTTCATAGCGTTTATCCTCAACCTCGGAATGCACCACTGCAAACACCTCCATTATTCCATCTTTGTATTTGCTCGACACGGGTCATCTGTCCCTACTTTGTCCCCATGTGAATGGGGACGGATGTCCCGCAAATTGGGGGTGAAATTGCTTTTGCCGATATAGCCAAAGATTCGTATGATTGGCAATGGTTTGCGCGATTGGAACTGCGCCTACGCTTTCCAACTGAGCGACAACGATGTCGAAACCGTAGCTCACTATAAAAATGTTCAATAGCTGAACCACGTTTCCCCTTCACCGCATAACAGAAAGGGCTTTTATGTTAACCCTGATTGAGAAAATCCTCTTTATCATTGCTGTCGGCGCGTCGCTCTATTTCGCCTGGCTTGGATTCTACAAGGTCTACAAGGTTGTGATGCGCGGCGAGGGCGTCAAACCAACATTCGGCGAGATGACCTCACGCCTCTGGTACGCCGCCTCCACCTGGATTACGACGCGCCCGATCTGGAAGACAAGACCCTGGAGCAGCCTCTTCCATATCATGATTTCGCTGGGCTTCGTCTTCTATTTCCTGGTCAACTTCGCCGACGTGGTTGAAGGGTTGTTTCCGGTGACCTTTCTCGGCCACACCCTTCTGGGCGACCTCTACCGTTTTCTGGCGGATCTGGCGACGATCAGCGTGTTGATCGGCGTGATCTACTTTATCCTGCGCCGCTTTGTCTTCAACGACAAGGCGCTGACTTATCATGAGAATGTCAAATTGATCGATAGCGTCAAAGCGGGCGCCATTCGCCGCGATTCGTTCATCGTGGCGTTTTTCATTTTGTTTCATGTTGGCTTCCGTTGGGTGGGCAACAGCTTCAAGGTTTCGCTGCATGGCGACGATCCGTGGCAGCCGTTTAGCACGGCGTTGGCGCAGGCGTGGGCTGGCTGGCCCGAAGGTGCGCGCGTGGTGGGCGAGCATCTTGGCTGGTGGCTGGCAATCGGCTTGATCCTGGCGTTTCTGCCCTACTTCCCCTACACCAAGCACTTCCACCTGATCATGTCGGGCGTAAACTTCCTCACCAAACCCAAACGCACCTCGCTCGGCGCCATCGAGCCGATCAACTTCGAGGACGAATCGCAGGAAGTGTTTGGCGTCCAGAAGATCGAGCAACTGCCGTGGACGCACCTGGTCGACGCCTACTCGTGCATCATGTGCAACCGTTGTCAGGATGTCTGCCCGGCGTACACCACCGGCAAGCAACTGTCGCCTTCTGCGTTGGAGATCAACAAACGCTATTTCCTCAACGAACATCTCACCGACCTGGCGGCGGGCAAAGAGTCGGAATTCTCATTGATCGACTTCGCCATCACCGAATCGGCGGTGTGGGCGTGTACGGCGTGCGGCGCGTGTGTGGACATTTGTCCGGTCGGCAACGAGCCGATGTTCGATATTCTCTACATGCGCCGCTATCAGATGTTGATGGAGAACAGCTTCCCCGACGAACTGAAGACCGCCTATCGCGGCATGGAACGCAACGGCAACCCGTGGAACATCAGTGCGCGCGACCGCATGAAGTGGGCTGACGGCCTGGATACACCGACGGTCGACGAGAATCCGGACTTTGACCTGCTGTGGTGGGTGGGCTGCGCGCCAAGCTATGACCCACGTGCACAGGACACGGCGCGCGCGCTGGCGAAGGTGCTGATCGCAGCGGGCGTCAACTTTGCCGTGCTCGGCGAGATGGAACGCTGCACCGGCGACGCCGCGCGGCGCTCTGGCAACGAGGCGCTTTTCTATGAACTGGCGCAGGGCAACATCGAGACGCTCAACGAGGTGATGGGTGATCGCAAACGCCGCATCGTCACCACCTGTCCGCATTGTCTGCACACACTCGGCAAAGAGTATCCGCAATACGGCGGCAACTTCGAGGTGATCCACCATACGCAGTTGCTCTCCGAACTGACCGCCGCCAAGAAGATCAGCGTGCAGCGCGCCAAAGACGTGGACATGATCACCTTCCACGATCCCTGCTATCTGGGTCGCCAAAATGGTGTCATCCAGGAGCCGCGCGATCTGTTGCTGGAAACCAACGCCTTCCTGATCGAAATGCCGCGCCACGGCGCGCAATCCTTCTGCTGCGGAGCGGGCGGCGCGCAAATGTGGAAAGAGGAGGAGCACGGCGTGGCTGCGGTCAACGTCACCCGCTACAACGAAGCCGCCGCCACCGGCGCCAAGACCATCGCCGTCGGCTGCCCATTCTGCCTGACGATGATGACCGACGCCTCCAAGCAGGCGGATCAGGGAATCAAGGTCAAGGACATCGCCGAGATCATCGCCGAGCGGCTGGAAACTGAGAGAGTGGAGACTGGAGATTAGGAGATTGGAGATTCAGCCATGCCAGATCGCTCCTCGATCTCGGATAATCTCTAATCTCCAGTCTCCAGGTTGTTGGTATGTTTGGCATATAAGGGGCATGGTACACCGCCATGCCCCTTATGATTAGGCGATATGAGTTGCGATGCCTGCATGGCTATGCGCTGATGCAGAGGGTGAAGGAGATCAGTCATGGCGTCGTGCTGCTCAAAGAGTTGAAAGCTTTATCATGATTCTATTTCGGCGGCAAACGCATTTATCTTGCATCAAGTTGGTGCGTTGCTGCGTACTGTCTACGGAGGTGGACAATGATCAATATCAAGCCAAAATCAATAATCGTGTGGGTGCTCGTTGTCGCCCTGCTGGCGACGACTGCCTGTCAACCTGTGCAACCGCTCGAACGCGCAACAGAGAGCGCAGCTGAGCCGACGCCAGCTCTCAGCGAAGAAGCAGCGGCTGAGACGCCATCGCTGGCTGGTCGTTACAGCGGATCGCTGGCAGTGGCGGGCATGGAGCTGGAGATTATCGTCGAGCTTATCGAGGGCGAAACCGGCTACACCGGCGCGATCGACATTCCAGCACAGGGAGCAGCGGGCATTCCGTTGCATAGCATTCGCATCGAGCCGCCGACTGTCTACTTCGAGATGCTCGAAGGACCTGCGCTGGCGACCTTCGATGGCGTAGTCGATGAGACAGGCGCGATCAGCGGCGCGTTTTCGCAGGCGGGCATGACTGGCGAGTTCACACTTGCGCCCGCTGATGCGTCCACAGCGACCGATGCGCCAGCGCTGCCGCCGGGCGTGAGCGACATCTACACCGATCCAGCCGGACGCTTCTCGGCGCCGATCCCGACAAATTGGGCAGCGCACGAAGGCGAAGGATATGTCCTCCTCACCGATCCCGAAGAGGCGATCAAGATGGTCATCGTGGTTGTCGAAAACGATGATCTGGAAGCTGCAACCGCAGAAGCATGGCAAATATTCGATCCAACCTTTGACCTCACTATCGACGAAACAATCGAACCGCCATCGAGCAGCGGCTTTGAGCAGACGCTTGTCACCAACTACGATAGCGGCGACCGCAACCGCATCGTACAGGCGGTTGCGCAACTGAAAGATGGCGCCGCCTATGTAATCCTGGTGGATGGCAGCCTGGCCGCTTTTCAGCGACGCAACGCACAGGTGGCGATCATTGGTTCTGGCTTCAAGGTGTTGGGCGATGAAGAGACCGACTTGAGCCAGGTCGCACCGCTGCCCGTGACAGACGAAGTGATCGCAGTGTTGGAAGAGTTCATTGCTACATACATGGAAGCGTTTGGCGTTCCAGGCGCTATCGTCGGCATCGTCGAGGGCAACGAACTGATCTACAAACAAAGTTTCGGCGTGGCCGACCTGGCAACGGGCGCGCCGATGACGACCGACAAACAGATGATGATCGGCTCGACCGGCAAAAGCCTGACCACCATGTTGATGGGCGCGCTGGTCGATGACGGCCTGATGACCTGGGACACGCCGGCGCAGCAATTGCACCCGGACTTCCGCGTTAAAGATCCGGCGCTGAGCGAGACGATCACGATGCGCAATCTGGTCTGCGCCTGCACCGGCGTGCCGCGCCGCGACCTGGAGCTGCTTTTCAACGCCGACAGCCTTGGAGCGCAAGATATTGTGGCTTCGCTGGCGGATTTCGAGTTCTTCACCGACTTTGGCGAGGCGTTCCAGTACAGCAATCAGATGGTCGGCGCCGCCGGTTACATTGCCGGCGAGGTCGCCGAACCGGACGCTCCTGACCTGATGACGGCATATGTTGAGGCGTTGCAAAGCCGCGTCCTTGATCCCATCGGCATGACCAACACCACGCTCTCCTTCGACGCCGTGCGCGACCGCAACAACTACGCCACGCCGCACGCGCAGACACTGCAGGCGACCTACACGCCGCTTGCCCTGGACACGGAGGCGCTGCTCCTGCCGATTGCACCCGCCGGCGCGCATTGGTCAACGCTGGAGGACATGGCGCGCTACATGATCACGGAGCTGCAGGAAGGCGTGGCGCCGGACGGGACGCGCGTGGTCTCCGCCGAAAACCTCAAGGAAACCTGGAAGCCGCAGATCGCCATCTCCAACGATGTCAGCTACGGGCTGGGGTGGATGATCTCCAGCTACAAGGGACAGCCGGTCATCAGCCATGCCGGCAACACCTTTGGCTTTACATCAGGCTTCACCTTCCTGCCTGGACGCGAGCTGGGCGTCATCGTGTTGACTAACGGGCGTGCGACCAACCTCTTTAACGATGGCGTCGCCGGGCGACTGCTCGAGATCATCTACGAACAGCCTGCCGAGACTGAACGCAACCTCGACTTCTATCTTGAGCAGATCGACAAACAGGTGCAGGAACTGGCGGCGCAGATCGGCGACGAGCTTGACGAAAGTGCTATCGACTCCCATCTTGGGCGCTTCGCCAACCCGGCACTGGGCGACATCGTGTTGATGCTCGATGGAGACAGGCTGCTGCTCGACGCCGGCGAATTCGTCACCGAGTTACGCCCCAAGGTCGACGGCAAGGGCGAATTACAGGGCTACATCCAGCTTGATCCGCCGTTGCAAGGGCTGGTGTATAAGTTCGATGCCGCCGACGATGGCGCGCCGATCATCGTACTGGGCGAGGGCGCCGACGTCTACACCTTCGTGCGCAGCGAATAGCGCGCAAATGGGCGAACAGGAGAAAAGGCGGTCTTGACGCAAGGACGCGGAGTCGCAGAGATGCGTAGAGGCAAGGCAGGCTTAGGTTGGCTGCTATCTGCGTTTCCTTTGCGACTCCGCGTCAGAGCGAATGATCGGTTACCTCGGATTTGATGGGGCGGCGCCGAACAAAGCTACAGCGGATGCAGACAGGAACGGATTCGCTACATCAGCGGAAACACTAATCCGCTCCTGTCCGAATCCACGTAGCCGCCGAACACATCAAGTCCAGTTGAGTCAGATGATTCTGCAGACAGCCTCTACATCACTGGCTGCTTACCTGCGGCGAAGGTTGGCGAATCCATTCTTCAAAGAGCGTGAGCAACGCCGGGTCGGGAAGGTCGCGCAATTCATCGAGCCATTGTCCGGTGTCGATGATCTGCCAGCGATACTTGCGCAGATAGTTTTGCAGGAAGCGGTCGAAGCGACGCACACCGATCGTGTCGCGCACTGTATCCCAAAAGAGTGCGCCTTTGGCATAGACAACGGTTTCATATTGTGCGCCGTTGAGGAACGCAGCGACCGGCTGATTCACAGCAGTGTCTTGTTGGCGCGCCTTGAGGCCGTCGAGCGGCGCAATCCAACGCTGCAACACCATGCGCTGCGCCTGGCTATCACCGCGCATCTTCTCCATATACAACCGCATTGAGAACTCGGAGAGCGCCTCGTCCAGCCATGGCTCCTTCACGGGGTCGTTATGCACGATTTGATACCACCATTGATGCGCCATTTCGTGCACAGCCAGGTATTCGAGTTTGTCGCGAAAACGTGTGTAAGTCTCGACGCCGAGCAAGCTCACCTGTGGATATTCCATGCCGCGGAAGTTGATCGGCGCGGGCGCCACACGCATGTCGGTGAAAGGATATTCTCCGAAGTGATCGCTATAGATTCGCAGCGCCTGCGCTGTGTATTTGAGTGCAGCCTCTCCCGCCGCCTGGTCGCCGGGCAAGAAATAGCTGGTGACGCGTGTGCCGTATGCCTCCGTCGACACGGCGCTGAAGAGTGGACTGGTGTGCAACAAAAATTCGCGCGAAGGTCCGGTGACAAAGACATACTGCGTCACCTCGTTGATCTCCGTGCGCTGCATCTCAGAGCCGCTCGTCACAGGAACCCACGCAGAGGGCAGTGTGAGCGTCACTGCAAAGAGCGAGGCCACGTTGAAAGCGGCGTCCCCGCGCACCGTGCCGTTGGTGAGCCACCATTCGCCGGCGCCGAGCGTGGGCCCGTCGGTGTAAACAGCCAGCGACGGATAAAATAGCGGCAGGCTGATCATCTGCTGGCTGCGTCCAAAGAGCGCGTAAACCGATGATTGGTCAGTCCAGCGTGGAAACTCAAGCCGCCAGGTCAATGTGAAGGTGACCGTCTGACCGGGAAGCAGCGGCTTGTCGAGGTCGATGCGGAGCGCTGTATTCTCGTTGGTGTAGACAAAGGTGGCTGGCTTGCCGTCGATCAATGCACTCAGAATGACCATGTTGCCGCCGTAGTGCCGCAGCATCGGGTAAAGGCGAAAAACGACGTATGTCCATGGATCACTGCTGGCGTTGGGGGCGACGATCGTGGCGCTGCCGACCAACTTGCCATCATCGGGCAGAAGCGTGGCGCTAATTGTATACCGTGGGGCAAGCCCAAGCGCATCGAGATCTTGCTGAAATTCGGCTTTGAGCGCAGGCCGATAGAGCGCATAGGGGTCTGGCCTGGCGGCGACGTCGGTGGGGGCGCAGCCGCCAAGCAAGATCAGCAGCGCCGTAAACAGCGCCAGCGTTGCGCCAGGAAAGAGCCAGACAATCGGTTTCGGATGGATGGTGATGCGGCAATTGGTCATGGGCAGTGCGTGGAAGACAACGGTAAGAATAGACACTTCGCCAGGCAATGTGTATATGCTATGCTTTATGTTGTTGCGCCGCACCAGCTATCCTTTTAACACTTTTTGGGATGCGGCGCAAGTATGATCCGCGGCGCCCACCAAATGTGCTCCAAGGTTTGGTAAAATATGCTGAGAGCGCGCCAGGCGTTTAAGATGACGCAGACAATGAAACCGTATGGCTGACGTAACGTTCTTTCTACTGATTCGACACGGCGAAAACGAATTCGTCGCCACACACAAACTCGCCGGACGGACGCCGGGCGTTCACCTCAACGAGAAAGGCTTGGCGCAGTCGGTGCAATTGGTGGAGTATCTTGGCGAACAGCCAATTGCCGCCATCTACAGCAGCCCGCTTGTCCGCTGCGTCGAGACTGCCAGACCACTGGCAACGGCGCGCGGGCTGCCTGTTGTCGAGGAACCGGCGTTTCTAGAAGTGGATTATGGCGATTGGCAAGGCGCCGATCTGCGCGAACTGGCGAAACTTCCTGAGTGGCGCAAGGTTCAACATACGCCGAGCACGTTTCGTTTTCCTAATGGTGAGACGCTGCGCGAAGTGCAAAGCCGCGCCGTTTCTGGCATCGAGGCGCTGCGCAGCCAACATCCCAACGCTGTTGTGGCTATCTTTGCGCATGGGGACGTAATTCGTACAACGCTGGCGCACTATCTTGGCGTTCCGCTCGACCTGTTTCAACGGATCAACATTCAAACAGCATCGGTCAGCATCTTGATGTTTCATGATGGAACCCCGTCGATTGTAGGCATGAACTGCCAGACGACGCTGCCCAAATTCGAGATCAAATCGAGCCAAGATGAGGCTGGCAAGACTTCCGAACCAGACGCAGCGCCAGCGCCGGTTGAAGATGGGCAAGTAGCAGCAAACGTCGTGGGTGGCGCACGGTGAGGG
Source organism: Chloroflexota bacterium (assembly GCA_016861025.1). GTDB lineage: Bacteria > Chloroflexota > Anaerolineae > Caldilineales > Caldilineaceae > Caldilinea. Next base: position 18,479 of record BOKO01000010.1, on the reverse strand, counting down.
TGTACAGCCACCCTGCAAGAGATTGACATTCGATAGAGCGAAATAATGCATTTCACTTACGATCTGAACCCAGTCGACACCATTATTGCCGATGCAGTCGGCGAGCCGGGCCAGCGCACCTTTTTCTTGCAGGCGCGAATGGGGCGTCAGTTGGTGAGCATCGCCTTAGAGAAGCAGGAAGTCAACAATCTGGCGCTCAGCGTGTTGCAGCTTCTTCATGAGCTTGAAGAACGCTTTCCTGACCTGCCGCCTGCTGCGCGATCTTCCAGGGCGCTCCGACCTGAGGCGCCCATCGAACCGGCTTTTCGTGTGGCGCAGTTGATTTTGGGTTACGACGAAAGCGAAGATATGATCTGGGTGATTGCCAAAGCCCTGATGGTCGATGAATCCGGCGCACTGGTTGATCCTGACGACGATCGTGTGCCTGCCGTGCGCTTTGTCGCCACGCGTTCACAAATGCGCGCCTTAAGCGAACACGCGCTCGAAGTCGTCGCCAGTGGCCGCCCGATATGCCCGTTGTGTGGCCGCCCGATCGATCGCATGGGGCACTTCTGCCCGCGCACAGACGGCCACGCCATGCCGATTGTTCTGTAACAGCGAACCTATGGCTATCGAGCTGACCGAAGAACAGGTGCTGGAGACTCTGCACCTGGGCGAGATGGAAGAAAAAGGGCTGCTGCCATACAGCTCCAATCACAGCTTCCTGGTGGTCGTCGAACACGGTGACCTGACGCTGCCCGCAGTGTACAAGCCGCAGCGGGGCGAGGCGCCCTTGTGGGATTTTGAGTGGGGCACACTCTGCAAGCGCGAGACCGCTGCGTATGAAATTAGCCGGGCGTTGGGGTGGGGCGTCGTGCCGCCGACGGTGCTGCGCATGGGGAGCCGTGGTCTGGGCAGTGTGCAGTTTTTCATCGAACACGACCGCGAGGCGCACTATTTCTCCGCCGCCGAAGATGCACGTTATGCCGACGCCTTCCGTCGCCTGGCGCTGTTCGATTTTATTGTCAATAATGCAGACCGCAAAAGCGGCCATTGTCTGATCGGCGTTGATGGCCGCGTCTGGGCGATCGATCATGGCATCTGCTTCCACGCAGAATACAAGCTGCGCACAGTGATTTGGGAATTTAGCTGCGAGATGATCGAAGAGGAATATCTGGCCGATCTCTCGCTGCTGCACAACGAGCTGGCTGACGCCCACGGCGCCCTTCGCCAGTGCATGACCGAATTCCTGAATCAGGCGGAGTTTTCAGCAATGCGCAAGCGCATCGAGCATCTTCTACGCACACGCATCTATCCGGCGCCATCCTCGCATCGTCGCAATTTTCCCTGGCCGCCGATTTGATGCGACGCAACAATTTCCACCGTTCGAACTGTACACCCGGTGGACAATTCGCCACAATGCATCTGGAGGTTGTGTGAAAGCAGTCGTGATGGCAGGTGGTGAAGGGTCAAGACTGCGCCCTTTGACCATTGGTCGCCCGAAACCGATGGTGCCGATCGTCAACAAAGCAGTCATTAGCCACATATTCGATCTGCTCAAACATCATGGCATCACCGAAGTCGTGGTGACGCTTCGGTATATGGCGTCAGCCATCGAAGATTTCTATGACGACGGCTCCAGTATCGGCATGAAGATCACCTATGTGGTGGAAGAGGCGCCGCTGGGCACGGCTGGCAGCGTAAAAAATGCGTCGCAATATCTGAATGACACATTTATCGTCATTAGCGGCGATGCATTGACCGACTTCAACCTCAAGGAAATCATCTCTGTCCACCAGGAACGCAAGGCAATGGCGAGCATCACGTTGACGCGCGTGCCCGATCCGCTGGAGTTCGGCGTGATCGTCACCGACGAGGCGGGGCGTGTTACGCAATTTCTCGAAAAGCCTTCGTGGGGCGAGGTGATCTCCGACACGGTCAACACCGGTCTGTACGTGCTCGAACCAGAAGTGCTCGACCTGATTCCAGACGACACGCCCTACGATTTTGCCAGCGAACTCTTCCCACGCATGTTAGCCGAGCAGCGCGCTCTCTACGGCTACATCGCCGAAGGCTACTGGTGTGACGTCGGCAATATGAACGAGTACATGCGCGCCAATGCCGACGTGCTCTACGGCAGATTGCGCCTGACCGAACCGATCGGGTCACATCTCGGCGGCGGCATCTGGGTCGGCGAGAATGTCGAGATCTCGCCGAGCGCGCAGCTATTTGGCCCGATTTATCTGGGCAACGAGGTCAAGATCAAAGGCGATGTGCGTATCTATGGCCCGGCTGTCATCCGCGATTACACAGTTGTCGACAACTATAACAGCATCGAGCGCAGCATCATCTGGCGCAACAACTATATCGGCGAGTCGTGCGAGCTGCGCGGCGTCATTATCACCCGCCAGTGCAGCATCAAATCGAAAGTTGTGGCGTTGGAGGGCGTGGTTGTCGGCGACAACTGCGTCATCGGCGAGGGGGCGGTGCTGCACGCCAATGTCAAGCTCTGGCCGAGCAAGGAAATCGAAGCCGGCGCCACAGTGAAAGACAGCGTGATCTGGGGCAACCAGGGACGGCGCGCCCTCTTCAGCCGCTTTGGCGTCTCCGGCGTCGTCAACATCGATCTGACGCCTGAGTTCGCAGCCAAGCTCAGCGCAGCGTTGGGCGCCACGTTGCCCAAAGGCAGCTATGTCGCCATCAACCGTGATTCGCATCGCAGCTCGCGCATGTTAAAGCGTGCGCTGATCAGCGGGTTGCCCGGCACCGGCGTCAATGTCTGGGATTTGGGCAACGTCGCCATTCCGGTGTTGCGCCACTATGTTCGTCAACGCAAAGATTCCTCTGCCGGCATTCATGTGCGTCTCAGCCCCTTCGACCAGCGCGTGGTCGATATTCGCATTATCGACAGCCAGGGGTTGAATCAAACCAGTTCCGCCGAACGCGCCATTGAACGAAATTTCTTCCGTGAAGATTTTCGCCGCGCCTTTCTCGACGAGATCGGCGTGATTTCCTACGCGCACGAGCCGATCAACGAGTATACGGACGACTTCATGCGTCATGTCGACGCGCAGCGCATCCGCGATTATGGCTTCAAGCTCGTCTGCGATTATTCGCACGGATTGGCGGGCGATACGCTCGCCGATATTCTTAACCATCTCGGCGTCGATGTCGTGCCGCTCAACGCACGCGTGGACGAAACGAAGCTGGCGATGTTGCAGGAAGAGTTCAAAGCCAACCAGGTGCGCATGGGCAAGATCGTGAATGCGTTGGAGGCGCAGTTGGGAGTGCAGTTGGATGTTGGCGGCGAGAAGCTCTTCCTTGTCGACGAAATGGGCAATGTCATCGACGACGTAACCGCCGCTGCGCTGATGCTGGAGCTGGCGCTCTATGCGCATCCTGGTCGACCAGTGGCTGTGCCGATCACCATGCCCAACGCCTTTGAGACGATCGCAAGCTGGCACGGCGCCCGCCTCTTCCGCATCCCGCAAAATCTGCACGGGCCGATGCACACGGCAAGCTATGTCGGCGTGCTGTTGATCGCAGATGGCGCCGGCAGCTTCATCTTCCCCGGTTTTCAGCCCGCAGTCGACGGCATGATGGCGACTGTACGTCTGTTGGAGTATCTGGCGATCCGCAAAATGCCGCTCAGTGAGATCGTCGATTATCTGCCCAAATATCACCTTGCCAAGCAGTCGATCGACTGCCCATGGGAATCCAAAGGCGGCGTGATGCGCATGTTGACCAACCACCATCAGCACCGGCAGGTCGACAAAATGGATGGGCTGAAAGTGCATTTTGACAACGGAGAGTGGGTGCATCTCTCGCCGAACCCAGATAAACCGCGCTTTGAGATCGTGGCGGAGGCCGACAGCGATGAACGCGCCTGGGAGATCGTCGCCGCCTACCGCACCTTGATCGAGTCCTTCCTGAACCAGTTGGGGTCGGGCGCTAACCAAAGAATCGGTTGATTGGGTGCACAGTGCAGGCGCAGAGAATTGATGTTCGTTCTTCATACGAAACGCGACGCATCGGCGAGCTGATTGGAAAAGCGGTGCAGGGCGGCGAAGTGCTTGCACTCTACGGTGATCTGGGGGCTGGCAAAACGACGTTTGTGCAGGGTGTTGCCGCCGGCATGGGTGTGGATGCTCGCGTCACAAGCCCCACCTTCATTTTGCTCAACGAGTACATCAGCGTGGCTGGTCGTCGCCTCGTCCATGTCGACACCTATCGGCTCGCCGAAGAGATGATTCTAGCCGAAGCCGCCACCTTTGGGCTTGAAGATCTGCTGGCCGGCGAGTTTGGCGCCGAGGATGTGGTCGCCATCGAATGGGCCGATCGTATCGAGTCGCTTTTGCCCGACGACGTGTTGCGCATCGAGATCACCGCTGGCCGCGATGACCCCGATGCACGCACGATTCGAATCACGGCAACCGGTGAACGGAGCAACCGCCTGCTAGAGAATCTGCAAATTTGAATCCCGTTCAACAAACATCAACTCAACGTCGGTTGTGAACGGCGATATTCGCTAGGCGCTCTGCATATCCCTTGCTTGTCGCCTGATCTGCCGGAAAACCTGCACTGCCACATCGATGATTGCCACTGCAAAGACGATCGCAATGATGATCGTGGCGACAGGCTCCAACGCCTCCCACGCCAGCAGCGGCCCGCTCACCAGCATCCAACCAAGAATGGCAATGCCGAAGACTGAAAGTCCGATCTGAAGCCAGCGCGTGAGTGGTTGCCAGCGACCCCGGATCAACACAAGGACGCTAAGAGCGATCGGCAGCGTCCATAGAAGCGTCAACCACGGCACAAATACGGCAAAATTCTCTGAAAGGAGTGGCATCCTTGTTATCTCGCCGTCACGCACAAAGATGGCTGAGATCCATTGCGGATACGCGTTAAAGATCAGAATCGCAATCAGGTTGAAACCAATGCCGATCACCAGTTCACCGATCTTGGGGCGCTCCGTCGATTCAACTTTAGGCAGCGACTTTGGGTTCCATGGCTCCTTCTTTCGCTCCGCCGCAATCTCCGCTTCCAACTGACCGCGTAAAAAGGTCTCAACCAGTGCAAAGATCAGAACCAGCGTTCCAAAGGTCTGCAACAAGCCGCCGATCAGGTCGCCGAACATCCCCAGCGGATTGGTGAACGGGCGTTGATACATGCCCACATCGATCGCCACACCAAAAAGCCATACGCCAAACAACACGGTCAGCACGATCGTGCTGACGATGCGGAAGATCGGGTAAAGCGCCGGACCGATCAGCGAACGCGGGGCATGATAGCGCGCCGCCAGCTCCTCCGGGCGGCCAAAGTGTTGGAGCACCTCCAGAACAACCGTCTCATCCACATCTTCACCGGCGCCGTTGCTGCGCGCATCCAGCTCATCGTGGATCAATGAACGAATCTCAGCTTCGACATCCTTGCGTTCGTGGAGCGGCAGCGCCTCACCCACGGCAAACACATACCGATCGATCCATTCCTGCGCTTTCATTGTTCCTACTCCTTTGCAATGCCCAGCCGCTCCAGACTGGCGACCAGGTTTTTCCATTCATCCAACAACTGCGCCAGCGTCGCCCTTCCCGTTGCGCTGAGCTGGTAGTAGCGGCGCGGGCGCTGATCGTCGACGACTTCCCAGCGGCTTTCCAACAACCCTTGCCCTTCCAGCCGGCGCAGCAACGGATACAGCGTGCCTTCGCTCACATCCAACCCGGCTTCGCCAAGCCGCTGCTTGAGCGAGTAGCCGTACTGCAGTTCCTCACACTGGCTGAGCACAGCAAGCATGGACAGCCCCCGACGCAGCTCAGAAGTCAGGTTCTCATAGATTGATGCATCGATAGAATTGTTACTCATGTACACATGATACCATGTAATACATAGTATTGTCAATACATGAATATTATCCAAATCAAAATTCGTTGTCTGTTCTAAATTTATTGCCACTGACTCACGCAAAAGTTAATGGTGAAATTCAAAATCTGCTTAAAATTATTTTGACATTAAACAATTTATGGTATAATTGAAATGTGCTTGATTGATCAATGGGTCAGATTGGCAACACTCGGGAGGTTCGTATGGGCATCACAGGGCTTCATCACATTACGATCGTGGCGAGCAATGCACAGCGCACGATTGATTTTTACACACAGGCGCTCGGTCTGCGGCTGGTCAAGTTAACCGTCAACTTTGACGCGCCGGAAAGCTATCATCTTTACTTCGGCGATGAAACAGGGCGTCCAGGCACAGCGGTGACCTTCTTCGAGTGGCCTGACGCACCGCGCGGCGCGCCAGGGATCGGCGGAACCCATCACTTTGCCCTGCGTGCGCCGACCTACGATGCACTGTTGAAATGGAAGCGTCGCCTCACCGATCTGGGCATTGCGGTGAACGGGCCGCTCGACCGCCATTACTTTACGTCAATTTACCTGAACGACCCGGACGGCGCCATCGTCGAGATCGCCACCGATGGGCCGGGCTGGAGCATCGACGAGTCCCCCGACGCGCTCGGTCTTGCTTATCGTGAGCCGCCGGCTACGATGATCGTGCGCAACCGTGACGAGGCGCGTATCGCCGCCACCACCTGGCCTGAACCGGTTCCCGCGATCACGGCGGAGATGGCGCTCTCAGCAGGGATGCACCACATCACGGCGATCGGGACCGACATTGCGCGCACCGATGCATTTCTCTCTGGAATATTGGGGCTGCGTCGCGTCAAGATGACTTCAAACTTCGACGATCCGGAATCGGCGCACTGGTACTGGGGCGTTGGCGACGGCGCGCCGGGCACGATTATCACCTACTTTGAACGCAAGGCAGGCCGCGAGCCACGCGTGCGCATGGGCGCCGGGCAGACGCATCACTACGCCTTCGCTGTGCCCAACGAAGATGCACAACTCGAATTTCGCGAGAAACTGCTGCGCGCTGGTCTGCGCGTCTCACCGGTGATGGATCGCGTCTACTTCAAGAGCATCTACACCAACGATCCAGACGGCCATATCGTTGAGCTGGCGACAGAGGGGCCAGGCTTTGCGGTCGACGAACCGGTGGAAGAGTTGGGCGCGCATTTGATGTTGCCGCCGTGGCTCGAAGCGCGCCGCAACACAATTACAGCCAGACTCAAGCCGGTGAAGCTTCCAACCGAGGTCTACTGGCATTCTCCCAGACAGCAGAGCGGATAGCATTCTGGCTTTGGTGAAAGGGCTTCGCCACTGTACTGAATTAGCGGCGGATTTGGTTCATACAATTACGGCGTTTGCGCGCCGAGCCGTTGCACAACTGTGCGTCCAAAGGCGATGGCTGCTTCATCGTCGCTGGGCGGGTGGCTAAGGCCGGCGCGCACATCGCGATAGTAGCGTTCGAGCGGCAGAGCGCGCGTCAGACCGGCGCCGCCCACCGCGCGCAGACAGCGATCGACCACCTCCACTGCGTGATTGGTCACCGTGACCTTGGCAGCGGAGAGCCACGGCGTCAGTTCACTGCGGCGGTCGGGATGTTGCATCCATTGCATGGCGGTGTAGTGAAGCTGCGTGCGCGCCGTGTGCAGCAGCAGCGCCGCCTGCCCCAGATGACGCTGCACGCTTTCTAGCTCGGCAATCGGACGGCCCAGAGCCGTAGGCACGCGGTCGAGTGCATAGCGCGCCGCTGCTTCGACCGCCGCCGCCGCTACGCCCAGGTAGACCGCCCCAATGCCAAGCGTGAACCAGGCATTGCCAGCGCCGCCTTTTGCCTGACCGGAGCGCCCGATCAAGAAGGCGGCCGGCGTTTCGACCGCGCGTAGCGAAACGGTGTGGCTGCCAGTGGTGCGCATACCGATGGCGTCCCATGGCTGTTCGATCTGAAAGCGGTCGTCGACGGCGACCAGAAAGCGTCCGACCTCGCCGCTGCCATCTTCGAGCGTTGCCGAAATGATGGCATAGTCAAGCACAGGGAACATGCTGGCAAAGCTCTTGCAGCCGTCGATCACCCAACTGACAAGCGCACCGTCGGGCGCATAGCGCGGGCGCGCCACTGTCTGCGGGCGACCGCCGCGGCTGGGGCTGCCCAACGCCGGCTCCGTCGCCAGCGAGTTGACCAGTGCGCCGCGTTCGACAGCCTCCTGACAGAGATTGGCAAACAGTTCTGGCGGCCAGCCGTCGCCTTCTGCTGCGCTGCCGACAGTCTGCACGTGCATCACAAAGCTCAACGCCGTGCTGCCATCGCCCTGCGCCAGCCGCTCTGTCACCACAATCGCCTCCAGCAGATTGGCGCCCCAACCACCATGTTCGGCAGGAACCGGCAGTGCAGGCAATCCAGCCGCGCGGATGTCGGCGAAGTTTTCATAAGGAAAGGCGCCGGTGCGATCCTGCTCGCCGGCGCGCTCGGCGAAGCGATCCGCCAGCGGCCCGGCGATCGCCAGAAAGCGCGCCAGCCGCTCAGTTGTTGGATATTCCATGACAATCCTCAATCAAAACACCCGAAAATCGCGCAATGTCTGCTCAAATTCGTTGAGATAGAGCCGCGCCACGATCGGGTCGGACGCAACCACGTAGAGATCGTGCGAGAAGACCGATGTGTTGTACCAGTTGAAGCTGCCCTCGAGCACGATCCGTTCGTCTACGATACAATACTTGGAGTGAATCGGGCAGTAAGGAACCGGTTGATCGTAGCGACCGTAGGCAAGCAGCACCGGCACACCGGCGCGCTGCAGCCGATAGACCGCCGGCAGCAGCGGGCGACGCAGCTCCTCCTCCATCGTGTATTCAGCGCCGGGGTCGCCCTGCCGCGCCAGATGACCGTTGAGGATAATCTGCACATCGACGCCACGCTGTTTTGCCCGGATCAACGCATCGACCACGCTGTCGTTGTGCTCGCCCACCATCTCGCCCAACAGGAACAGACAGAGCCGGATCGAACGTTGGGCGCGGTTGATCTCAGAGAGAATGGCATGATGTGGTCGGTAATACTTGCCGTTGGGCAGCGCCTGGCGCCCAAAGGTGTAGAGCAAGTTGAAGCGGCTGAGCGGGTCGATCTGGTATTTCTGGATGACGCCGCCGCGGATGCTCTGAAAAATGTTGTCGAACAGCCGCGTCAAGCCGGCCGAGCGAAAGGTCATGCCCGATTCCCAGTTGGCGCCCCAGCGGTCAAAGGTGATGTTGAACGAGCCGATGATGCTGTCCTCGTCGCCAAAGAGGATGAATTTGTTGTGCATGTCCGGCGCCACTTCGATCAACGGATGCTTTGGCGTACAAAAGACGCCCAACAGCTCGATGCGCGAACGCTTGAGACGCAGATAATTATCGGAGTGCGTGAGCGTCATCTTGCGCCAGTCGACCTGCGCCTGCACCCACACGCCCTGTGACGCAGCATAGAGCAGGTGATTGACAAAATCGGTGTCGTCGATGCAATCTACACACACCTTGATCGTCACCAGCCGGTCGGGCGTGCGCCGTTTCTGTTCGATGGTGGCGTCGATCTGATCGTGGATGTAGCGTTTTGGGTGATATGGGTGATGAGGCAACCCCTTTGTGAATTTGGGGATCACGTTCAACGAGTCGAAATGCTCGTTGATCCAGTCGACGTCGCGCTGCAACTGTTCGGCGTCGCTCTCGTAGGTGCGCCAGGCGTTGGGGGTTGCGTGCGCGTCGGTGATGCGGCGACGTTGATATTGATCGTTGTCGAACTCCGGCCCGTCAAAAAAGATATATTCCAACTGCGACGGAATTGAGCGCTCGTTGAGGTGCACGATATAGGCGAATTTGACGCAGGTCACCCGCCCACAGTTGGCGGGAAAGGGGTGAATGAAGAAGTCGCGCGTGGCGCGGCGGTGCGATTTCCAGGTCTCGCGAGAAGGATCAGTGTCGACGATGAAATGTTCGACGATGCCGTCGCTGCGGTAGACCTTGAGCAGCACCTTGATGTTGAGTTCGGAGCCCCAGCGCACGTCGAAGCGAATCTTGCCCCAACGCAGATAAAAAAGTTCCTTGAAGTCGTTGCGTTTGCCAAATGGTGTGCCGAGTTGCCCGTCAATGGGCGTGGCGTAAGTTTCTGCAAATTCCATCATGTCTCACAATTGTTTTGAACGCGCATCATCAAAGCGGTTCAAACTCCACCAAAAAGCCTTCGTGGTCAGAAACCGGCCCGTAACTTTCGCCGGTGAAGACGCGCTGCGCTGCAACCGGGCGCAACTTGCTGCCGCGCTTCATCAAAATAAAATCAATGCGCCCGTCGTTTGCCAGCTGCGACTGCCATTGTTTGGCGCGCCGTCGAAACACCGCGTCAAATGTTTCACGGTTCGTCGCTTTGAGAAATTGATCCTCATAATCGCTCTTGTCGACAATATGAGCGTAGCCTTCGGAGCCTGCCTTTACATTAAAATCGCCACAAAGCAGGGTGGCCGTTACGACGCGTGTATGGCGGCGATCCGCCCATGCGCGCAACGCCTCGAATTGGGTGCGAAAACCATTTTCCCACCAACTCAGATGCGCTGAAAAGAGATTTACGATCCCAAAGCCGGGCGCGCTGATCTGCCCCATCAACACCTTGCGGCTGTGAATGTCGTAGACATCATGGCTGAGCGAAACATAGCGCGCCTCGGTGCGCAAGAACGGATAGCGGCTGAGAATGGCGACGCCTTCACGATAGCGGTCGAAGCCGCGGTGCGACCAATCCGTTGTCAGGTAGAAAGGCTGCGGCAATTGTTCGTAAATGATGCGCGCTGTGTTGGACGCCCAATCGCCGGCGCCGTCGTTCCAGTGCTCGGCGACCTCCTGAAGGCAGACAACATCGACCCTCAATTCCTGGATCGCACGTGCAATCGTCGCCAATTTGGCGAACTGATCCTTTTCCTGATAACAGTGCAAGTTGAGAATCAACACCTTGAAGTTTTCGCGCCTGGCGATATAGTTGCGACCGCCGCAGTTGTCCCACTGCTGCCGACCATCGACTTCTGCCACAATTGCATATTCGACGCGGAAGGCATCGCGGATGCGCAGCCGCGCTGTCCACACGCCGACCGCATACTGGTTCGGGTTGCGCGCGTTGCTCAGCTCGGTCTGATCCCAGTGCCGGCGCGACAAGGAGCAGCGCGTGCGGTGTCTGGTTTTCCAACCATCGGCGCTCCATTCCACCGTCACGTGGGTGGCGCGGCCATGCACCGCCACGCTGATCGGCAGGATGCGTTGTTTTGGCTCGATATGCGGGTTGAATTCGAGATGCGCCACCGGATGATTTGCGCCGACCAGTACGCCAGCGTCAGCCTCGATCGTGTAGTTGCGCCCGCCGTTGTTGTTCCAGACGTCACGCCCATGTTGGCTGGTGTGCAGTGCAAATTGCACGTTGCCCGCCAGCGAGCGCGTATCGGTGAGCGTCAGCTCGATCTCGGCGCGCCAAAACTCGCGGTTGCCCCCAGCCGCTGCTGTATACTTCGCCGCCAGCGTCTGCCAATCGCCCTCCTCGCCGCGCCACCGCACCTCGACGCGCTTGTCATACGCCTGGTTGTCGACCAGCACCACAAAGGTCAGCCGTTGCACGGGCGCGCGCTGGCGGCGAGAAATGATGTTCGATGCGTAGACCAACTCAATCACAGGCAATTGTCCGCTTTCTATCCGCCTGGCGGAGGCGATGCTCAAACATATAACGCATGATTGTACCAGAGGCGACGCGCTTTACGCGAAGCGCGCATTTGGAGCAAAGTGTATAATTTAATCTTGGCGAGATCATCGCAGACTGCCGCCGCGGTGTGGCATGACGCCTCGTTACGCTGGAGACGATGACCTACTGCATAAATCGTCGGCTTCCCTGGCCATGACGATGACCTCCTGGTCAACTAACCAGGCGGCAACCTGCACGCGCGGAGGTGGTTGTAGATTCGTGTTCATGATACACTACAGAACGTTGTTCTGCGCCGATTTCTTTGCCTGTCGAGTAGTGTCGAGGAGTGGAGTGATGAGCGAACGCAAAATCCGTGTGTTGGTGGCAAAGCCTGGGTTGGACGGCCATGACCGGGGCGCCAAGGTGGTGGCGCGCATGTTGCGCGACGCCGGTTTCGAGGTGATCTACACCGGCATCCGCCAGACGCCGCAGATGATCGCTGAAGCTGCGCTGCAGGAAGATGTCGATGTCGTGGGGCTGAGCATCCTCAGCGGTGCGCACATGACGCTGTGCCCCAAAGTCGTCGAGTTGCTGCGCGCCCAGGGACAGGACAATGTGTTGGTCGTCGTCGGCGGCATCATCCCCGACGAAGATGTCGAGAAGCTCAAGGCGGCGGGCATCGACGGCGTCTTTGGTCCAGGCACGTCGAGCGAAGAATACGTCAACTTCATCACCAGCCACGTCCGGGTGCCTGCCTAAATGAGCGGCGTTGCCATCCGCGAACGTGCAGCGGTGGAGACGCTGGTTGAAGGCGTTTTGCGCGGTGAGCGTCTCACCCTGTCACGGGCGATTTCACGCGTCGAGAATCAGGAAGCCGACGCCGCCGCACTTTTGACTGCGCTCTACCCGCATTCGGGCAAGGCGCACATCATCGGCGTCACCGGCGCGCCCGGCACGGGCAAGTCGACGTTGGTCACTGCGCTGGCGCAGAGCTACCGCAGCGCGGGCATGACCGTCGGCATCGTGGCGATTGACCCGACCAGCCCTTTCACCGGCGGCGCGCTGCTGGGCGACCGTGTGCGCATGCGGGCGCTGGCAGGCGATGTGGGCGTCTTTGTGCGCAGCATGGCGACGCGCGGCAGCCTGGGCGGGCTTAGCAAGACCACGGGGGATGTCGTCACCGTGCTCGACGCCGCCGGTTTCGACCGCATCATCGTCGAGACGGTGGGCGTCGGTCAGGCGGAGGTCGAGATCGCCAGCACGGCGCACACGACGCTGGTGATCGAAGCACCCGGTCTGGGCGACGAAGTGCAGGCGATCAAGGCGGGCATTCTGGAGATCGCCGACATCCTGGTCGTCAACAAAGCCGACCGTCCCGGCATGGATCGCACGTTGCGCGCGCTGGAGATGATGCTCGACATCGAGGGCAACGGCGCCCGCTATGTGCGTCATCACGGCCAACTGCTGCGCGTCGAGTCGCCGGTCGAAAGCGACGAGGAGGAGAGCCGCTGGAAAGTGATCGTGATGAAGACGGTGGCGACGGAAGGAATAGGCATCGACGATCTGCGCCAGCGCATTGAGGCGCACCGTCATTGGCTGCTCGACTCCGGGGAAATGGCGCTGCGCGAACAGCTCCGCATTGCCAATACGCTGGAAAATATCATCCGCGCCGAATTGAACCGGCGCATCGCGTCCAGCGTGCCAGCAGGCAGCCTCGACGCCCTGGTCGAGCAGATTCGCCGTCGCGAGAGCGATCCGTATTCGGCGGCGGCTGGGTTGCTGTCAGGGATTTGACTGACGTCGTCTCCAAATTGAGAGCGGGATCAACATCAGCCAGCTGTACATAGCCCAGTCGGGATCGATAAACGCAATCCCAATCGATAAGCCAAAGACCAATGCAACCGCCAGCGAGCGGGTGAGGCCGCGCTGCCGCCACGACATCGATATCGGCTGCGACGCGTCGGTGAGTTTGCCTGGCCCGGAGGCGTAGACGATGATTGCGGTCATCGTCAAGCCGATTGCCACCATGAATGAAGCGTAGACGATCACAGCTGTGCGGTTGCCGTATTCGCTGATCAGCGTGGTTGGAAACGGGACGACGGCGATCAACATCAGCAGCAGGAAATTGAGAAAGAGCAGCCGCTCATCATAGCGCCTGATCTGGAGAAACATGCGGTGATGCCCAAGCCAGAACGAGGCGATCACCCAGAAGCTGATGGCGAAGGCGAGATAGGCGTCGGTCATTGAGAGCAGCGCCTGCCAAAGCGCGGCATCATCGCTGAAGTCGCCGGCGGGCAGACGGATTTCCAGCGCCAGCAACGTGATCGCAATCGCAAAGACGGCGTCGCTGAAGAAGACCAGCCGATCCAATCCCAACTGTAATGCTGCTTCGGACGGTGTAGTTGATGTGACGGGAACGTGTTTCGATTTGTTGCTCATGACGCACTCCAGCGCGCCCCAGCCTGTTCGACGCCGCGCGCCAGTGACACGATAGCGCCAGGCCCATCCAACGCAATCAACAGCGGCAACGTCCCCTCGATGCCATGCACCGTCTGCCAGAGACCGCGCCGGCTGTCTGCCTGCCAGACGCCCCTGAGAAAGTCTTCCAACGCCGCCCGCATCGTCGCCGGGTCGCCGTGACCGTTGCCGCCGGCGCTGTGTGACTCTTGTAAGGCGGGCGTCAGTTCGGCGACGAGCAACCGCGTCAGGTTTGCCAGGCGGCTGGCATGTTTCTCGCCGCTGCCCGCCATCACCGCCTGCTGAAAGAGCGGGAGCGTCGCCAATGCCTGCTGCACGCGTCCGGCTTCCAGCAGCGGCGTCAGCACGTGGTCGGTGAGAAAGTTGACCAGCGCCTCGCCGTCGAGCAGCCGCGGCGCCCACGTGAGCAGAAGATTGACCTGCTGTTGCACGGCTTTGGGTGACTGCACATCTTGCTGCAAGAGCGCACGCAGGCGCAGCCCGTTGTTGCGCAGATCATCGTCGGTCAGCTTGCGTCCGAACAGGTCGCGTACACTGCGCCAGAAACCGGTCGGCTCCGCCCACGCATCGAGCACCGCCAACGCCTGGGCTGGCTCCTTGCGCTCCAAAAACACATTCGCCAGCCCCCAAATCAGCGCACGCGCCGGGTTGCGTCCCGGATAAGTGCGCACCCATTCCAGCCCTTTGGCGATCTGCTCTCGCGCCAATGCCGGCTCCTCGATTTCCAGCAGACCACGCACCAGCCCGATGTAGCCTTCGGCTTTGGTGGGGTCGTTTGCCGGGATCGACTCGACGACCTCCACTGCATACTTGACCGCACCCAGCTCAATCAACGTTGAAGCTGCGCCGGCGGCGGTCCAGCCGTCGCTTTTGGCGCCGAGCACCGCCAGCCGATCCGCCAGTTCGATGCGCTGCTCGCGCGGCGTCTGACGCACCGGCAGCGCCCTCACCGCCTCTTGCATCGTGTAGACCTGGAAGTCGATGTCGGCGTCGGCGGTGGGGCGTTTAACCTGGCGCAACAGATTCTGGTCGCCTTTGCGCAGCGACAATCCGCTCTCACGCCGCGCAGCCTGGATGTTGGCGATGGCGGTCAACTGCGCCAACACCTCATCGACGGCGCCGGCCTGCGCCAGCGCCACCGCCGTCAACCGCCGCGAGTGCAGGCTGGTCAGAGTGGCGTTGCGAAACGCATCGACGCCCAACGCCAGCAACCGCGCCATGCGCGGGGACGGCTGGCGACGGAGATGGTCGCTGGCGGCGCTCGTCACGGTGAGCACGAACTGCGCGCCGGCATCGTCATAACGGCGCAGCGCGCTGCTGATCAACGTCATGGTCAACGGATGCAAACCAAGCCGCACCACCGTCTCCGCCAGCAGTTGGCGCTGTTCCGGCGTGACGATCGCACGCTCCCACGGCGCTGTGAACTGATCGAGCCGCTCAAGAAAAGTGAACGCCTGCTGCGGCTCACCGATGGCGGCGGCGGTCGCTGCGGCGTAAAGCAGGCGGTCGCGTGCGGTCGTATCCTCGCGCGGCGCAGTGTCCGCCATGATCTGGGGCTGTGCGTGCGCCAGCTCCTGCCGGATCACATTGGCGAGACCGAACTTGCGGTCGATCTGCCGCGACAGTCGGTGCAGCGCCTGCACAAGCGTCAACGGCTGTCGCAATGCAGCGATGCGGGCGACGGTCAGCGTTTCCTGCGCCGCACCCGCATCTGCCAGCGCTTCCCAACATTTCTGGATCAGCCACGAATCGGGGCGATAGACTGCACGCTCCTCGATCTGCAGCCCATCTTCCTGGGTGCGGCTTTCGGCGGCGAGCAGCAGCTCCAGGCTGCGCTGCACCAGCGCGCTGCGCTCGATGCGTGGCGTCGGATTGTCGGATTGCATCCGCACAGGCGGCGGTTCGAGCAATGTCGTCATGGATGGTTCGGTTCACCAAAACAGGCGCATGAGCAGCGCCGCGACTAACACTGCCACGGCGATCAGCAGCAGCCACAGCCCGATGCGTTGAATTTGCTGAGCGCGCAGTGCGCGTGCACCGTGCGCACTGTGCGCGTCGGCGCCGCGAGTGAGAATTTGTGGGTTTTCGTGCGCCGCGCCTTTGACCTGAGCCAGCCACCAGGCGCGATGGCAGTACGCCCACAAGCCGATGTCGCTGGCGCGCACCAGCGGACGATCCTTGCTCATCGTTGCTCCTGACTCTCCTCGCCCAGCTCGTCGTGGAGACCTTGACCCGTGACGGCAATGTCGGTGGCGGCGAAGTTGGTGCCGAGATAACGGTCGAGGTTGCGCTCGAAACCGAGCAGCGCGTCGCGCATCTGATCTTGGCGGATCGCCATGGTCAGGTCGCCGCGCGTGCGTTCGAGCACACCGCGCAGCACGTCGGTGTGGCGGCGCAGCCCATCGGTGACGGCGTCGGGAAAATCGACGGTGACCAGGTGGCTGTAAACCTCGTCCATGAATTCCAGATATTGTTCGGCTTCCAGCACCTGGCCGCGGCGCATCAGGTCGAGCACAAAACGGCGCATCTCTGTGGCGGCTTCGCTCATCCCACGCAGATAGGTCGGGCCAGTGACGTAGAGCTCGGCGGGCGTCGGCAATGGCAGCCGGCGCGAGACAGCGTTGACCAGGTGCGCCTCGACCAGCTCCTTGAGCGCGTCCTGCGTGTAGCCGGTGTGGTAGAGCATCGGATGTTCGGCAATGGCTTCGACCATTGCCTTCGCCTCTGTGCGCGCCTGAGCGAGCAGCGCGTCGGTCTCCTCCCACTCGTGGCGGTGGATGGCGCGGATGCCGTGTGCGCACGAGCGCGTGAGCGAGCGGCTGCGCGCCAGCGTGGCATCGCGCAGGTCGTTGAGCGTTGTTAGTTCGTTACGGATTGTTTCGACAATGTCGGTCAGTGTAGCTGCCATGGGAACATCCTTTGCTTCGCTCAGTTCACGGCTTTCCCTCCGCCGCCAGCCATTATACAAAACAAGCGATAGCGCCCGAAACTTGCCGAATCGAACAAGATGCAGTCTGTCTGCTCAGCCAGCTGAAAATTGAACGCTGATGACGCGAATATCACTGATTTTGGCGGATCAAACTGAAATCCGCGTGCATCCGCCAAATCCGCGTGATTAGCGTTCTATTCTGCTATAATCCTGGCATGATCGGCAGAGCATTGCAGCGTAACGAAGTCGCATCCGTCTGGGACATCGACCGCCGCGAGGTGATCGACAACATCTACTACCTGGTCGACGGCAAGCTGGACCTGCGCCCGGAGCATTACGACATGCGCGGATGGCCGCCCAACGCGGCGGAGTCCACACCGATGCTGCTCGATTGCTACGACCGCGGCGGCTGGTGCTACGGGCTGTTTGACGCGAGCAGGCTGGTCGCCGTCGTCATGCTGGAGAGCAAGTTCATCGGCAAACCTGCCGACATGCTGCAACTGCTGTTTCTACACGTCGGCTACGGCTATCGCGACCGTGGGCTGGGTCGGCAGTTGTTTGCGCAAGCCGCCGCGGTCGCACGTGAACGCGGCGCACGACGCATGTACATCTCAGCCACGCCGTCGGAGCACACAATCCATTTCTATCTTGGGCTGGGCTGCGTGCTTTCGCCTGCGCCGGAGCCAGAACTGCTGGCGCTCGAACCGAACGACATTCATCTCGAATATGATCTGTATGAAGGGAGCAGGTAACGTTATGCAACTCATCAGCGTCAACATCGGTCGTGAACAGGTGGTCGAGCATAACGGTTTTTCCGACCTGACCGGCATTCTCAAGACGCCGGTGGCGGGCGCAGTGGAGATTACGCCGTGGGGGCTGGTCGGCGATGCGGTGGTGGACACAAAGCATCACGGCGGCGTCGATCAGGCGGTCTACATTTACGGCGAGCCGGATTACGCGTGGTGGTCGGCCCAGCTTGGCTATGAGCTGGCGCCGGGAACCTTTGGCGAAAATCTGACGATCAGCGGGCTGGAGAGCGCCGATCTCAATGTCGGCGACATTCTGCATATCGGCGCGGTGGCGCTGCAGGTGACGGCGCCGCGCTTTCCCTGCGCAACGCTGGCCGCGCGCATGGGTGACGCCGGCTTCGTCAAACGCTTCCGGGCGGCGGGGCGTCCGGGCGCTTATTGCCGCGTGCTCTCAGCGGGTGCAGTGCGGGCGGGTGACGCCGTGACACTGGAGCGCTACACTGGCGAAACCCTGACCATCGGCGAGATGCACCGTGAACACTATAATTCACAGATCAGCGCAGAGAGCATCCGCCGCCATCTTGCCGCACCGATTGCGGAACGGGTGAGGGCGTCGATAGAAAAAAGGCGGCAGGAATCATAAACATGAGTCATCCCGAATTTTGGCGCAGGTAGGGATGAGGGGGAGAAGCAGGAAAAGCAGCCCAAAGCCTGGCGAGAGCAGAGCGTAGACGATAGAGCGGTGTCGAGGCATCTCGGCGCCGCTCTCC
>BOKO01000009.1 GCA_016861025.1 Chloroflexota bacterium | reverse complement strand
ATAGAAGCGGCGGAGGTACACCCGGTCCCATCTCGAACCCGGCAGTTAAGCCCGCCAGCGCCGATGGTAGTGTGCGCTTCGGCGCATGTGAGAGTAGGTCATTGCCAACTCACTCTGTTTTTCTTTTGGTTGCTTTTCTCTGACTTCTTCATCTTCAGTTTGACACATTCTTGGAACCTGAGTACCCTCACAGCAAGATCAATTGCAGATTTATTGCTGATATATCGAGGTGAATGGTGCTCCAGGTCATGATTTCTCTGCATCGGCGCTTGCTCCGACAGGCGAATCGTCATCGCTGCGGATTCCGTCATTACACCAGAATCACATCACTGCTGTTGCTGTCGTCCGCTTTGCTCGCTGCACCGCTGCACGCGCAGGGACAGACGCACACCATCCAACCCGGCGAAACATTGAGCGGCATCGCGCGTCAGTATGGCGTAACCCTTGCCGAGTTGATGGCTGCCAACGGCATCACCGACGCCGACAGCATTTATAGCGGGCAACAGCTTGACATCCCGCAATCATCCGCAGGCGCTACGCAGTCGGAAACCGAATTGCCAGACACAGAGGCCCCAACTGACCAGCCCGAAACCTACACTGTCATGCCTGGCGACACCCTGACCGCAATTGCCAGCCGTTTCGACATTCCGCTCGCGACCCTGCGTGCGCTCAACGTCATTGACGACGCCGACACGATTCTTGTTGGGCAGACGCTGCGTCTGCGGGCAGAAACTCAACCCACGCTGCAAGCCGCGGAACCGCAGACTAGCGAGCCAGCCGCATTACCTCCGGGCGATGCAGAGCCAGCGATTGCCTCGATCGACGAAACAGAACAGCCTGCCATCGTAGCTGCGGCGCCAGGAACACCAATTGAACGCAGCGGCAACCCGCTCGGCAGCTTGAATCGCACGTACACGGTGCGGGCGGGCGACACGCTCAGCTTGATCGCGTTGCGCACCGGTGTGGACGCCGAGTCATTGCGCCGTCTCAATCGTTTTCCAAGCCTGAATGCGCCGCTGAATGCTGGACGGCTGTTGTTGCTGCCAGCCACCGGCGACGAGCTGCGCCCGCGCTCCCCTGCACGCGAACATTTAGTGCGCACCGGCGAAACCTTGAGCAAGATCGCAGCGGAATATGGCGTGACGTTTGCCGCGCTGTTGCAGACCAACCGCATCGCCGACCCGAACACCGTGTATCCAGGTCAGCGCCTGATCATCCCTGGCATTGCCGAGAGCAGCGCCACGCCCACCCTGCGCAACCAGATCGGGCCGCCGCGCAGCGGCTTTTTCTACTACACGGTCCAGCCCGGCGACACGATGTCCGAGATTGCCCGCAACCTGAACACGACGATGTTGGCGATTCAGACCTACAATAACCTGCCCGATACATCGACTGTCTACAACAACATGGAACTGAAAATCCCCTACGGGCCGCCGCCGCTCAACTTGACGTTCCCGCCCGTGCCGATGTCGGGGACGCGGTTTGTCGTCAGTCTGAGCCGCCAGCAATGTTGGGTCTATCAGGGCGCTAGAATTCTGTACGCCTGGCCCTGCAGCACCGGCGCGGGCGAACGCCGCACCAAAGCCGGCAACTACGCCGTGCAATCCAAAATCCTCAACGCCAAGAGCAATGTCTGGAAGCTCGACATGCCCTACTGGCTGGGCATTTACGACGTTGGTCCCTACGAGAACGGCATCCACGGTTTGCCGGTTGCCTGGCAGACAGGGCGTAAAATCTGGTCGGGTCTGATCGGACAACCCGCAACCTTTGGCTGCGCCATGTTGGATGACCTGGAAGCCTCCACCCTCTTCAAGTTGGCGTTTATCGGCATGCCGGTGCATGTCATCAATTGAGAGGCTGAGTATCTGGTGACAACCGTTCTTGATCGTGCGAACGAACTCCGCGCGGGCAAATTGCCCCATGCCATGCTGGCAGACTTGCTCAGCGGCTTGCCAACGCAAGACCCGCAGCTTTTGTTAGGGCCTTCGGTCGGTGAAGATGCCGCTGTGATCGATTTTGATGCTGCCAGCGGCCGGTTGCTGGTGGTCAAGAGCGACCCTATCACCTTCGCAACCGACCAGATCGGTTTTTACGCTGTCAATATCTGCGCCAACGATCTGGCAGTGACCGGCGCCACCCCGCGCTTCTTTTTGCCCACCGTGCTGTTGCCCGCTGGCGTCGCCGATTTCGGCATGGCGCGTGCGATCTTCGACCAGATCGGGCAGGCATGTCGCTCGCTTGGCATCGTGGTGGCGGGCGGACACAGCGAGGTGACGCCCTCGGTCAGCCAGCCGGTCGTCTCCGGGGCGATGCTGGGTGAGGCGCTGCGCACGCAGTACGTGCGCAGCGGTGGCTGTCAGGTTGGTGATGCCGTGCTGCTGGCGGGCGCCGTGCCAATTGAAGGAACGAGTATCATCGCGCGCGAGATGCGCAATCACCTTCTCGACGATGGTTGGGATGCAGCGGAGTTGGACGAAGCCGCCAACTATCTTTTTTCCCCGGGCATCAGCGTGCTGGAACCGGCGTTGGCAGCCGCGCGTGCCGGGTTGGTCACTGCCATGCACGATCCGACCGAAGGCGGGCTGGCAACCGGCATCGTCGAGCTGGCGATGGCGTCTGGAACCGGCATGGAGATCGACATCGACCGCATCCCGATCCCTGATCTGAGCCGACGGTTATGTGCAGCGTTCGACCTCGACCCGATGGGCACGCTTGCCTCCGGCGCGCTGTTGGCGACCGCGCCACCCGTGCACGTCGATGCGCTGCTTCAACTGTGGGAGACGATCGGCTGCCCAGCCAGAGTCATCGGTCGGGTCGTGCCCGCAAAGCAGGGTCTGTCGGCATTGCAGGATGGCCGGCGCATCTCCTTCCCAACCTTTGCAGTGGATGAGATCACGAAGTTGTGGGCTTAATCGTTGTCACGGCAATTCCGCCGGCACGCGTTGGCACAGCGGGCGCCTTAGCCAGCCCATTTCGGCGCAGCCGCGGCCTGCTGCCAGAGCGAGTAGATGGCAGCGTTTTCCTGTGCAAGCACGGCGTCGGCGGTGGCGTGCTGCGTCTGGCGCTGAGTCTCGACCGTGCGGCGTTGGGCGGCGTAGCGCGCAGTCATTTCAGCCAGCTCGGCGGCGTGGGCGGCGTCGAGATGCGCTATGTACTGCTTCTGCCAGCGCCGCAAGGCGGCGCCGTCGCTGGCGATCTGTCGATAGCAAGACTCGATGATGTCGATGGTGTGATCCTGGCTCATCTTATTCCCACTTTTCATCGGTCAGATGGAGTTCATCACGCGATTACCTGCAACATGCGCAGCACCTCGAGCACCGGCGGCATCGTCTGGGGCCAGAGCCATTCGACGCGCAGCCAGAAGCCGGGCAGCACCTGCGCGTGATAGTCGCCCGCTTCGCCCGCGTAAGCCAGGTGATAGCGCCCGTTGCGCAACTGGTAGAACTCCGCCCACCGCCGCTGCGGGTCGATCAGCCAGTATTCCAACACGCCGCCCGCTTCGTACTCGGTGAATTTTTCGCCGCGGTCGCGCCCCGTGCTTTCTGGGAAAACAATCTCCACCACCAAATCAGCCGGTCCCTCTAGATATGTGGACTTGAGCCGGGACAGATGGTCGTTGGCAATGAACAGCAGGTCGGGTTCACGACCATTCTCCAATTTCATCTGGAATGGAGAACTGATCATCACGCCTACCTTGTGCGTCTCGGCGTAGATGCCCATCACTTTCAGCAGGAAACCAGCAATCGTCTGATGAATCGTAGATGCAGGGCTAGTCATAACAATTTTTCCATCCACCCATTCTGCCAACGTGTCTTCATCCGCCCAGTCCAGAAACTCCTCATAAGTGATAGCTTCTGATGCTGGCGGCGCCAGCAAAACTTGCAATAGACGACGCCGCAAAATGCGCTCGTCGGATGGCAGCTCAGGGTGTGTGGACAGGACAGGTTCGTAGTTCTGCTCGGCGGCTTGTGAACTCATGCTTCACCTCCTGCGGAGATCATACCACATGCGTAAGCCGTCTGGAAGGTGGAGTTGAACATGGCGATCAATCCCCTCTTTACATTGACACCATTTCATTTGGTGGCTATGCTTGCCAGTCGGGTGACCTGCCGAGGGCGCTTTGATCCACGCAGCCTAACTGCAGCGGCAGGCTTATCGTGTGCTTTTGTTTGAGTCGATCAACGACACGGGCTGGGGTAAGTCACAAAACGGAATGATTCGGATTCGTTGGTATAAAGTCATCAGCGACCTGTGGAGCCACCGCACACGCACGCTGATTGTGTCGCTGGCGGTGGCGGTGGGCGTCTATGCTGTCGGCGCGATCATGGCGACGCAGATGCTGATGCTGCGCGAGTTTCACAGCGACCGCAACGAGGCGCTGCTTGCCGACGCCATTGTCTACACGCAGCCCTTCGACGCCAAGCTGGCGGAGCGGGTGCAGGAGGTTCCGGGCGTGATTGCGGCTGAAGGACGGCAGTCGCTGCGTGCGCGTGTGCCGGTGGCGGATGGCGCGCGGCGCAACATTGAGATCGTCGCCATCGACGATTTCACCGACATGCGCGTTGACCGCTATCCCTTCATTGCCGGACGCTGGCCCGACAAGCGCAACGAGATCATGCTCGAACACATGGCGCTGCGCTTTCTTGGCGTGGCGATCGGCGATACGATCATGGTCGAGCTGGCGGACGGGACGCACAAGCAGTTTATCGTGACCGGCACGATGCACGACCCGCGCTATCCCAGCCCGGAGATCACCACCTTCACTGTCGGCGCGGTGACGCCCGCTGGCATGGAGTATCTGGGCGGCGGCGCGCTCTTCACGGAGATGCGGCTGCGGCTTGACCGGGACGCCGGCGAGCCACGCGCCATCGTCACCGCCGTGGAGCAGCGCATCGAGCGCAGTGACCGCACCATCGTCGGGCGTACGATCGTCGGCAGGTCGATCATCGAGTCGATCGTCAACACTGCGGTGATGATCCTGTCGTTCTTTGGCTGGGTGATTCTGCTGCTCTCGGCGTTTCTGGTTATCAACACGATTTCGGCGCTGATCGCACAGCAGGTCAACCAGATCGGCATCATGAAGCTGGTCGGCGCCAGCCGCGGGCAGATGATCGTGATGTATCTCTCGCTCGTGCTGGTCTTTGGCGTGCTTGCGTTTTCGATTGCGATTCCGCTGGCGACGTGGACGGCGCAATATCTGATGACTAACCTGATCCAGGACCTGGTCAACCTGCGCCCGGACAGCCTGGATGTGCCGCTGTGGGTCTACGGCGTGATGGTGGCGATCGGCGTCTTTATCCCGGTGTTGGCGGGGCTGTTTCCAGTGTTGCAGGGGACGCGCATCACGACCTACGCCGCGCTCAACGAGTTGGGGATGCAGACAGGGACGACCGGCGGCGGTTTCTTTGATCGGCTGCTGGCGCGCCTGCCTAAACGCTGGCTGCAGCGCCCCCTGCTGCTGGCGATTCGCAACACGCTACGCCACAAAGGACGGCTGCTGCGCACGATGGTCGTGATGATCCTGGGCACGGCGCTCTTCATCGCCGTGATCTCAGTGCGCATTTCGGTCAACACAACGCAGGAAGACTTTCTGCGCTATCACCAATATGACGTGCAGGTGCAGCTTCAAGAGTCGCACCGCATCGCCCGGCTGGAGTCGGCGGCGCTGGCGGCGCCCGGCGTGGTCGGCGTCGAGAGCTGGGCGTTGGGCGGCGCCACGCGCGTGCGCCCCGATGGTCTCGAAAGCAACCGCTATCAGGTGATTGCGCTGCCCGAAGCCTCGACCATGGTCGATCCGATCATCCAGGCCGGGCGCTGGCTGCTGCCTGACGACGAGTACGCGGTCGTGCTCAACGCCAGCGTGGTGCAGGACGAGCCGGATGTGCGCGTCGGCGATCGCATCACGCTCAAGATGAATGGACGCGAGCGCGAGTGGCTGGTTGTCGGCTTTGTCGGTTCAGACGCGCAGGGGCCAAAGCTCTACATGAATCAGGGTGTCTTCGGCTACGAGAACCGCAGCCCCGGGCGCGCCAACAGCGTGCAGGTGATCACGGAGTCACACGACCTGCTGGGCCAGAAGACGATGGAAGCCTTGCTGCTCCAACACTTCGAGAAACTGGGCTACGCCGTGCGCACAACGCGCACCACGCAGACGCTCAACGCCCAGAACGGGCTGATGTTCGATGTGATCGTCGGCTTTCTGATCCTCAACGCCGTGCTGCTTGGTCTGGTCGGCAGCCTGGGGCTTTCGACGACGATGGGCATCAACATGCTGGAGCGTATCCGCGAGATCGGCGTGCTGCGCGCAGTCGGTGCGTCCAACGGCGCGATCCGACGCATCGTGTTGCTGGAAGGGCTGGTGATCGCCACGTTGAGTTGGGTCATCGGCTTTGCGCTGTCGTATCCGGTGGCGCAGGTGATGAGCGAACAGATCGGCGTGGCGCTGCTCGATACGCCGCTGTCGTTCACCTATGCGCTGCCCGCGGCGATTGCGTGGTTTTTTGTGCTGCTGGCGTTGGCAGTGGCGGCGAGTCTTGGGCCAGCGCGCAATGCTGTGCGGCTGACGATCCGCGAGGTGCTGGCGTATGAGTGAGCCGCTGATCGTGCTCAAGGGCGTCAAAAAAGCCTATCGCACACCGGCAGGCGAGTTCTACGCGCTGCGCGGCATCGACCTGGAGATCGGCGCGGGCGAGTTTGTGGCGCTGCTCGGACGCTCCGGCGCCGGCAAATCGACGCTGATCAACATGCTCACCGGCATCGACCGCCCGACTGAAGGCGAAATCTGGATCGCGGGGCAGGCGATCCACCGCATGAGCGAGAGCAAGCTCACGCGCTGGCGTGGGCGCGAGGTGGGCGTCGTCTTTCAGTCGTTTCAGTTGATGCCGATGTTGACCTGTGCGCAGAATGTGATGCTGCCGATGGATTTCGCCAATCTCTACGGCTCGCCGCGGCAGCAATATGCACGGGCGCGGGAATTGCTGGCGGCAGTGGAGATTGCCGAACACGCCGATAAGCTGCCCTCGGCGGTCTCCGGCGGGCAGCGCCAACGCGTGGCGATTGCCCGCGCGCTGGCAAACGACCCGACGTTCATTGCCGCCGACGAGCCGACCGGCAACCTCGATTCGCGCACGGCGGATGCGGTCTTTGCGGTCTTTCAGCAGTTAGCGGCGGCTGGCAAGACGATCTTCATGGCAACGCACGACCGCGAGCTGGCGTCGCGCGTCTCGCGCGTGCTGCACATCGAGGATGGACTGCTCGTTGAGGACGTTCGGCTGGCGTCGGTGGAGGAGGGACACGAACTTGTGGCTGAAATGGAGGCGTGAGCGCACGGTCGCCATGCAACCGACCAACGGCTATCACAACGGCGCGGGACAGACCAACCGTCCGATCATCGATCTGCGCGGTGTCGTGAAGGTCTATCCGACGCCGGCGGGTCCGTTCATGGCGCTCAAAGGCATCGATCTGGCGGTCGCGCGCGGCGAGTTCCTGGCGGTGGTCGGCAAGTCGGGCAGCGGCAAGTCGACGCTGATCAACATGTTCACCGGCATCGATCACCCGACCGACGGCGAAGTGATCGTCGCCGACACGCCGATCCGCCACCTCGACGAGGGCAAGATGGCCGAATGGCGCGGGCGCACGATGGGCATCGTCTTTCAGTTCTTCCAGTTGCTGCCCACGCTCACCGTGGTCGAAAACGTGATGATCCCGATGGATCTGGCGGGGATGTACGGACTGAGCGAGCGTTACGACCGCGCCATGCACCTGCTCGACCAGATGGGCATGGCGGACGACGCGCACAAGTTCCCGGCGATTCTCTCCGCCGGGCAGGCGCAGCGCGCCGCGATCGCCCGCGCCCTCGCCAACGACCCGCCGATTCTGGTCGCCGACGAGCCAACCGGCAACCTCGACACGCGCAACGCCGCCATTGTCTTCGATCTGTTCATGTCGTTGGCAGAGGCAGGCAAGACGATCGTGATGGTCACGCACGACGACGAGCTGGCACGGCGTACACAGCGTGCGGTGACGATTGCGGATGGGCTGATTGTGGATGAGACGCGGAGGGAGTAGGGGTGGATTGCCGGCTTGGACAGGGTCTGGGTTATGAGTCGCGGTGCACTGGCGGTTCGGACGTCGCCAGCGCGTCGTCGATAAAAGCCTGCACCATCGCCAGATGACGTTTGGCTTCGCTGACATCGAAATCGTTCACGGGCCAACAAAGGTAGCGGCTGGCAACGGCTGCTTGCTTTAGTTCCCGATAGTCATTGTAAATTTTGCGCAGCCGCCGATCCTGAATGATGGCATGGTCGCGATCCTGGTGTGTCTGTGGGTAGCTGCTGCCGATAGCAGCAAAGTATGCCTGTATGAGATGAACTGCGGCATAGAATAGCGCAGTGACCTGCCAATCCCTGGCATCATCGGGCAGTTTGGCAATGGCGTTCGCTACATCAATGTTGTGTGTGGCTTTGGCGCGGTGCGCAACCGCATCAAACTTGGTGAAGCGCAGGCTCATCAGTCTGATCCGGGAGGTCACGAATAATCTCGATAAATTTGCCAGTCAGTTCGCCATACTGCACAGGGCGCCCCTTGCGGTCGATAAGATCAAACTCGAATTGGATGTGTGGATAGCGATCATGTACAGCAATCTCAGCGGCGTAGACGGCGTAACGCTCCGGTTCGGTGCTGCAACTCATATAAGTGACCAGATGTAGGTGGGTGCCCGCCACGTGCGCTCGCACCTGTTCGACCGAGGGAATTCCCCGTACTGCCGCCACAAATGAATGGAATGCGTCCATCACCATCTCTTGTAGAACGTCACGTTCTACCGATAGTGCAACACGATTCTGTGGCAACGTAGATGCTTGCTCGACGCGTTCCCACGACGGGGCTATGGTCTGCGCAGCGTGCATGGTCATGGTCTGAGTCACAATTCAGGATTCTCCGCCTTTTCGAGAACGTCCTGCAGAGCGCGTACGATGCTTGGTAATGTAGCAGCCGGGACGACAAGTGTGGTGATATGGCGTGCAGAGACGCTATCGATGGTGTTCACGGCAGCGGCGTCTAGCCCAGCCAGCACCGGTGGCAAAAGCTGATAGAAACGCAGAGTGTACACGGCGCCGTCGTAGGTGACAAACATATGATTGGTGAAATAGGCGGGCTTGTCACTGTCCGGCTCCCAGGTGATGCGCACCTGAATTTGTTCTTCGGCCATGGCTATCGTGTGACTGGAAACAGCGGGTTGGCTAGATGCGCTAACAGCGAAGGAGAGAGTGGGTAAGGAGGGACTTGAACCCCCGACCTCACGGATGTGAACCGTGCGCTCTAACCAGCTGAGCTACTCACCCAGATTCGTCGTTTGACTCTCGGTAGTATATCATAGCGGCGATGATTGGCAAATTTGTCTCGAAGTGTGCGTCGCACTGGATAACATCTTTATGTCAATGTATCGCGACAAGAGCAGTGCGACGCACACGCAAACTTCGGCATAGCGTATGGTGCGACAGAACAATCGGTGGGTGATTCGAGCCAGTTTCATTGCAGTCATTGCAATGGGGCTGTTTGGTTTCTGGTATGCAGTGTCAGTGTGGATGCCGATGCTGGATGCGATTGACCTTTCGGCGTTTGCGGAGGGCGTCGATTGGGTGGACACGGTCGCCGCCATCGGTGAGCAGGCTGTGCAGTTGCTGCTCGGCATCACCAGTGCACAATAAACCGATGATCGCGTATTCTCCGACCTCATTCTCGCAAGGACGCATGGACTTTGCATGGGAAGAGCTGACCGAAGCCGAACGCGCCCAGGTGCAGGCGGACTGGGAGGCTGGCAAAGGGCTGATCGGCGGCGACCCGCGCCATCGTCCCGGCGCGCATCTGCTGCCGACGTGGGGCGCTGACCTGCCTTTCTTTCGCACGCTGGCGCTCGACGATGCGCGATCTGGCAACGGCGCGGCGTTGCGTGCACTGCTGGCTTCGTCGCGACCGCTGGAGATCGAGATCGGCTTTGGGCGCGGCGATTTTCTACTCGACCGCGCGCAGCGGTTCCCACACCATCTTCTGATCGGCTACGAGACCAAAACGAAGGCGACGCGGCTGATGCTGGCGCGCATCCAGCGCATGATCGAGACGGAGCCTGAACATGCATCCCCACTGCACAGCAATCTGTGGATCAGCGACGATGATGCCCGCTTCAGCCTGCCGCGCCTGATCGACGATGGGCGCGCAACGATGGTGCACATCCTCTTCCCCGACCCGTGGTGGAAAAAAGAGCACAAGATCAGGCGACTCTTCTCGCCGCCGTTTGTCGATCTGCTGGCGGCGAAACTGCACAGCGGCGGCTTGCTGCACTTCAAGAGCGACGTGCAGGAATACGGCGAGCTGGTGCGCTACCTGGTCGAGGGTCATCCTGCTTTCTCCCCCCATGATCCGGCGCTGGCGGCACGCATCGGCGCCGCCGCGCCAACGCACCGCGAGCACTGGTGCCAGGTGCATGGCAAGCCGGTTTGGGCGTACTATTTCGTGCGCAAATGAGCGACCGTGACCAAGCCAGCCGCGTCGAGCTGCGTTGGCCCGGCAAGCACACCGCACCGCCGCCGCCCACCGTTGCCCCGACGCTGGTCGAGACCTTCGAGCCGCGGCGTTTTGCCGGAACATCGCCGGACGCGCCGAACATCCTCTGTCACGACGACAACCTGAACTTTCTGGCGCATCTGCTCGACGCCGGCTTTGGCGGCAAGATCCGGCTGATTTACGCCGACCCACCCTACGACAGCGGCGTGGAGTGGCCGCGCAAGGTGCGGTTGCGCGGTGCGAATGCGCGCACGCTCGACGGCGCCCAACGTCAGCAAGCTGGTTACAGCGACATCTGGAATGAAGGCGCGTATTTGCAGTTCATCTACGCCCGGCTGCCGCTGCTGCGCGACTTGCTTGCTGATGACGGCAGTGTGTGGCTGCACTGTGACCACCGTCATGCCCACCATCTGCGTTGTCTGTTGGACGAAGTTTTTGGCGCGGAAAATTATCTCAACACGATTGTGTGGCGCAGCCAGACCGCACGCGGCGCCAAAGTCAACGCCTTCTACTTTCCCAACAGCGCGCAGACGATCCTGGTCTATGCGCGCAACCGCGCCGCGCCCACCTGCTGGCATCCGCCGCGCCGCCGCATCGAACTGAGCGAGACAGAAGCCGCCGCCGCCTTCATGCGCGACGAACGCGGCTTTTTCCGCACCTCCGACCCTGGGACGTATTCATTTGAGCGGCTGAAGGAGCTGCACGCCGAGGGCCGGCTCTACGCGCCCTATCGCGGCGAAATCGTGATCGACGAAGCCAACCGCCGCGTCTACACCTCCAATGGCGGCAACATCGGCGTGAAATACTATCTCACCGATCTGGGCAAGGGACGCTATCAGGTCGAGCGCACCGTGGACAACCTGTGGGACGACATCCCCGGGCTGGGCACGACGCCGGGCGAAGACCTGGGCTACCCGACGCAGAAGACCGAAGCGCTGCTCGAACGCGTGTTGAGCGCAGGCAGCGATGCGGGCGACTGGGTGCTCGACCCCTTCTGCGGCTCTGGCACAACCCCAGCGGTGGCGCAGAAACGAGGGCGCCGCTGGATCGCCTGCGACGCCAGCTACGGCGCTGTCCAGACGACGACGCGGCGGCTGCAGGCTGTGTGGACAAAACAGTCACTATCCAGTGAATTTCCGGGGGAGAAATCACCAGGATTCGCCGTCTACACAACTGCACCATCCCAACGCGTGCAGAAAAACTTGCCCGATATTAGCCGCTCGATTACCCGGATCGACGCCGAACAGGGTACAATGGAAGTTATTGTGCATGATGTCCACCTGCCGGCGCTGCAGGATGTCGCCGCAAATCTGGCTGATGTTGGGTGGCGGGCGCTGGTGGACAGCATCACCATTGATCCGGCGTATGACGGCAAAGTGCTACGCGCTACGATCGCAGATGCACCGCTCAAGAAGCGCGACATGGTGAGCGGTCGGTATCGGCTGACGGCGCCCACACTGCCGACGACGGTGGGCGTGCGCATCATCGATGTGGCGGGCGGCGAGCACTTTGTTGCGCAGCGGGTGGAGTGAACAGAAATCACAGTGTAGTCACAGGGGCTGATTTGCAAACGTTGCTGCGATTACGCTCAAACAAGGGGGATATATGCCCACACCGGCTTTGACTGTTCTGGAAGAAGATAAGCACGCCTGGTTTGCCGGGCGTACGCGCGCCATCTTAAAATTTCTGGATGCTGAACTCAACAACACCGGCAGTCTCTATCCGCGGCGCGTGCTCGATGTCGGCGGCGGCGCCGGCAACATGGCGCATCATCTGGCGCACTACGGCGAGGTGTTCAACGTCGAATACAACCCGCGCCCGATCCCGGTGGCGCAACAGCGCGGCGTGACCACTGCGCAGGGTTCGGGCGATCATCTGCCTTTTCCCGACGCCACGTTTGACCTGGTGGCGCTGCTCGACACAGTGGAGCACATTCCCGACGAGCTGGGCGTCTTCGAGGAGTGTGCGCGCGTGCTCAAGCCGGGCGGCGTACTGCTGGTGACTGTGCCTGCCTACATGTGGCTGTGGAGCTACAACGACGAGATCAATGCGCATCAGCGACGCTACACCGCGCGCGAACTGCGCCTGAAGCTACGCCTGAGCGGATTGCGCGTCAGCCGCATGAGCTACAACAACTTCTTCCTTTTCCCGGCGGTTGCAGGTGTTCGGTTCTTGCGTCCCTACAATCCGGGGCTTAAAAGCCCACATACGGACACAGCGGCTGAAGTCTATCAGGTCGACATGGAGCCAATCCCGGAGCCGGTGAACACGATCCTGCACGGCGTCTACTGGCTGGAGGCGGAGATCCTGGAGCGGATGACCTTCCCGTTCGGAATCAGCATCATCTGCACGGCGCGCAAGTAGAGGACATCTTCATGCGCCGACTGTCGACCGGAGTGCGCCGTCATCTTTTTGTGCTGACGGCTTACACAATTCTGAGTATATTGCTAAGCTGGCCCCTGATCGCGCAGATCACGACCCACGTTCCGGGGGTGCCGCAATGGGCGTTCGATGAATCGACCTTTGTCTGGAACATTTGGTACTTCAAGCACGCCCTGATCGACAGCCTGCAGTCGCCGCTGCACAGCGAGCTGATCTGGTTCCCGCTTGGCATCGATCTGATTCTCTACACCTACAACTTTTATCATGTGCTCGCCGCCATGCCGCTAGCGCTGGCGGTCAACCTGCCCTTTGCCAACAACATCACGCTGCTCGCCAGCACGGTGTTGAGCGGGTATGGGACGTGGCTGTTGGTGAGTTATTTGCTGAAGAGATTGGAGATTGGAGATTGGAGATTCGGGGATCGCACCGCCGCGACGAGTCAATCTCCAATTTCCAATCTCCAATCTCCTGCGTTTCTTGCCGCTTTCGTCGCCGGTCTCGTCTATGCCTTTGCCTCGAACCGGGCGGTCTATGCGGCGCTTGGTCACTATGACATGGTGACGACGCAGTGGATCCCGTTCTATGCGCTGGCGCTGCTGCGCATCTTTGATCCGAAGCTGGCGGCGGCGCGCCAACGGCATTGGGCAGTGTTGGGCGGCATCTTCTTTGCGCTCACCGGTCTGGCAGAGATGATCAGCGCGCTCTTCCTGGCGATGTTCACGGTGATTGTCGTGCTGGTGAGAGTTCGAGATTGGAGATTGGGGATTAGGAGATTAGGAGAAAGGGAGAAGGGGGGAAGGGGAGAGGGGGAGATCGCTATCCCTGCGGCCCAATCGCCCAATCACTCAATCTTCAATCTTCAATCTCCAGTCTCCAATCTCCTCCTCCTCGGCGTCGTGGCGTTTCTGGTCTGGTCGCCGGCGCTGATTCCGATTGTGATGACCTTTTTCAGCGCCGACTATGACCTGCAGGGCTGGGGCGATGCGTTGATGCTCAGCACCGATTTGCTGGGGTGGTTTACGGCGACGGTCTTTCACCCCATTTTTGGCGGCGATGTGGTGCGCGAACTGCGGCTGGTGCAACAGCGCGCCGCCAACCCGGAACTGACCGGCTTCCGCGACATCAACACCGTCTTTCTGGGGTGGATGACGCTGACGCTGGCGCTGGTCGGTGCGGTGACGTTCTGGCGCAAGGTCAGAATCTGGGTGTGGACAAGCCTCGTCTTTGGCGTGCTGACGCTGGGACCGCTGCTGCAGATCAACGGGCGCTATCGCTTTGACCTCGACGGGCTGGAGACGACGGCGCCGCTGCCCTTTGCCGTGCTGCATTTCATCCCGATCATCAAAGCCAACCGTGCGCCGAACCGCAACAGCGTGCTGCTGATGCTCGGCATTGCGGTGCTGGTGGGCTACGGACTCTACTGGCTGCTCGAACGCATGCGCCAGGGCAAGCTGACGATGAACGCGCACTGGCTGCGACCGGCGCTGGCTGGCGTGCTGGCGTTCGCCATCGTCTTCGAGCACCTGGCGCTGCCGCTGCCGCTTTCGGATGCACGGGTGCCGGCGGTCTACGATACGATTGCGGCGGAGCCGGGCGAGTTTTCGATCATGCAGCTTCCGCTCGGCTGGCGCAACAGCTTTGGCGTGTTGGGACCGGAAAAGACGCTGCTGCAATACTACCAGACTGCACATGGCAAGCCGATGCTCGGCGGCAATATCAGCCGCGCGCCGGAGTTCAAGATGGACTATTTCGAGCGCATCCCCTATTTCAAGGCGCTGACCGAAATCCAGTTTGGGCGACCGGTTGCACCGGAGGTAATCGAAGCGGCTGCGGCGCAAGCCGAGGATCTGATGTATCTCTACGACACGCGCTACGTGCTGCGCTTCCCGCCGATCCCGGATCGCCCGCCCTACACCGACACCTGGCAGGATGCGTGGGATTTTGTCAAACGCACGCTGCCGCTCGAAACGACGCCTTTCTGGGCGGAAGATGGCATCGAAGCCTACCGCGTGATTCAGCCTGCGGGCGGCGACCAGTTCTATCTCAATCTCGGCGAGGCAGGCACTTTCCCCTATCGCGGCGAAGGTTGGGACGCCGCCGAGATCGACTCGCCTTATGGCGAGAGCGCAACCTGGGCGACCGGGCGCAGCAGCCGGTTGTTTGCGCCCTTACGCTCCGTCGATCCCGATGCGACCTACCTGATCGCGATGCGCGCGCATCCGTTCGCCTACCCCGACGGGCCAGCGCAGCAGGTCAGATTGACCGTCAACGGTCACCGTCTCGACGTGCAGCCGCTGCCCAACGGCTGGCAGGAGTTGACCTGGCGCGTGCCTGGAACGCTGCTCGCAAGCGGCTTGAACCGGCTGGAGCTGACCTGGGATTACGCCGCCGCCCCTCGTCAGGTGATGCCTGGCGACCGCATGATCGGGACGACCGGCGTTGCGCTTCCGGTCGACGCCGATCTCAAGGCCTTTGCCGACGGCGGCTTCATTGCGCTCTTCGACGCGGAGGGTGTGCAGAGCGACGGCTCGGCGGGGCGGCGCGGGGTCAACATCACCGTGCTGGATCGGCGTAGCGGGCGCGTGCTCGACAAGGTCGGCTTCGACACCACGGCGTCGGAGGCGGAAAGTGACCGGCTGGTGCAATTCGTCGAGCAAATTCCTGACGGCGCGCCGGTGCTGGTCGTCACCTATGGCGAGGCGACGAACTACCTGAGCGCAGACGCGGTGCAGGCGTTGAACAGCCTCGGCGCGGCGATGCAGCTCGACGCAGTGCGCGGACAGCACTTCGCCATCGCTGGCGTCAAGGGCGCTGCGAGCGGCGCCGCCGCCCAGGTGATCGACGCCAACGATGCGTTCCTGCGCGTCAGCCTCAACCGCGACCGCCGCCCGCTCGCCGCTGCGGTGGATTGGGTGCAGATTGGGAGATGAGGAAAATGGAACGCGGATTGAGCGGATGCGGCGGATTCACGCAGATCAAGACAAAATCCGCGTGCATCCGCACAATCCGCTGAATCCGCATTCTATTCAGCCTGGTCGGCGGAGCGCGCCCGGCTGCGCTGGTGGTAGGCGGCCATGATGCGATCCCAGGGCAGCGCCTGAGTGCGCAGGCGGACGATGGTGTACATTGCCTTGTAGATTTCGAGCTTGTTGATCTTGCTGGCGCCTTCGGTGCGGTTCACAAAAGTGATCGGCGTTTCACCGGTGCGAAAGCCGGCGCGTTCGACGATGAACGCCATCTCGATCAAAAAGCTGTAGCCGCTGCTGAAGATAGCTTCCAGGTCGATGGCTTCCAGCACCTGGCGGCGATAGCAGCGGAAACCGGCGGTGCAATCGCGCGCAGTCACACCGAGCAGCGTGTGCGCCAGGGCGTTGGCAGTGTAGCTGATCAGCTTGCGCAGCGGCGGCGAACCGACCACGGCGCCACCGGCGACATAGCGGCTGCCGATCACCAGGTCGTAACCTGCGGCGGCCATGTTGAGTAGATCGGGCAGGCTTTCCGGGCTATGGCTGAAGTCGGCATCCATCGTGCAGATGTAGTCGTAGCCGTGTTCGATGCCGTAACGAAAGCCGGCTTTGTAGGCTGTGCCCAGTCCGAGCTTGCCGGTGCGGTGCAGCACGCGCACGCCGGGGTCGCACGCTGCGATGGCGTCAGCGATGGCACCGGTGCCGTCGGGCGAGTTGTCGTCCACGATTAAAAGATGAATGTCGCCCGGCAACTGGCGCAACTGACCGACCAGACGGGCAAGATTTTCGCTTTCATTGTAGGTGGGCACAATCATCAGTGCCCGCCCAGACCAGAGTGCACTCATAGATGGCGGCAGCTTTCATCGAACCGTCCAAAACCAAACCATTATCGGTCAATCGCCAGACATGGTCAAATCCAACCAGATTTCGCCTCTTGACAGACAAATTGCGCTGATCGTGGCAGCGGCGACGATGGGGCTGTTGGTGCGCGCCGCGCCCTTTGATCTGCTGCCGGGCGATGCGGGCGAATTTCAATTTGCGGCGTGGAATTTCGGGCTGGCGCACGCCACCGGCTATCCGCTCTATCTGATCGTCGGCGGGCTGTGGCAGCATCTGTGGGCGTTGGTTGGCGTGTCGCCGGCGGCTTCGCTCAACGTGCTCAGCGTCGTCTTTACCGGCACGGCGGCGGGCGCACTCTTTCTGCTGTTCGTCGGCTGGCTGCCTGGCGCAGCGAACGTGCGACGCCTGGCGGCTGCGCTGGGCGTCGCCTTTTTCGTCGCCAACCCGACGGTGCGCAGTCAGGCGATCCAGGCCGAGGTCTACGCGTTGCACGCGCTCTTCCTGATCGGCATTTTGTGGGCAGCGGGGCGGGTCGCCGCGGTCGCCGACGCCGATGAGCGGACGTTTGCGCGACGCATTGCGCTGTTGGCGTTGCTGTTCGGGCTGGCGCTCACGCACCATGCAACCACGATGTTGCTGGCGCCGGCGCTGTTGCTCTACCTGTTCATGGTGCGGCGGGATTGGTGGCGCAACGTGCACGCCTGGCTGTGGGGGCTGCCGGCAGTTCTGACGCCGCTGCTGCTCTATCTCTACGTCCCGTTGCGCAGCGGGCCCGAGGCGTCGCCCTGGTATCATCAACCGCTGGGCGACGGCGTGTTGACGCTGTTCGAGCGCACACCCGCCGCGTTCGTCGATTTTGTCACCGGTCGCTCGATCTCGGTTGGCTTTCACGACGCAGCGACGGCGCTGGCCGGCGCCTCGACGGCGACGCTGCTCTGGCTGCGTCATTTCGAGTGGGTCGGCGTCGTGTTGATCGTCGTCGGTCTGTTTGTGCTGGTGCGGCTGCGCGCCTGGCCGCTGCTGGCGCTGACCGGCAGCTATTTTGTCCTGCAACTGACCTTCAATCTTTTCTACGCCATCGGCGACATTTTCGTCTACTATATCCCGCTCTATTTGCTCGCCTGCATCTGGATCGCCTTCGCCGGCGCGGGCATCGGCGGCAGGTTTCGGTTCAACGCAGCGGCTGATGCGCCGCCCGCGCCTGGCTGGGGCGTCGGTCTGTTGATCGTGCTGTTGGCTTTCCCGGCGCAGCTTTGGATCACTTACACGCCGATCTTCGACCAGCTCCAGCGCGACAGCGCCGCCGCCCGCGCACAGTGGGAGGCGATTGCGGCTGCCGCGCCGCCGCCCGATGCAATCCTGATCAGCAACGACCGCAACGAGCTCACGCCGTTTTTCTATTTGCAGACCGTCGAGAACCGCACGGTGGCGCGCACCGCGCTCTTTCCGCTGATCGCGCCGGGAGATCGCTTCCGCGACATCGGCGCCACGGTGCAGACTGCGCTTGATGCGGGCGGTGCACAGCCGATCTACCTGATCAAGCCGATGCCGGGGCTGGAGACGCGCTTCACGCTTGCACCGCGCGCCGCGCCGCTGGTTGAGGTGATGGGGCCGGCAATCGCGCCAACGCCGTTGACGACGCTCGATCTGTCCTACGGGCCACTGGTTCTGAAAGGCTATCGTTGGACGCCAACCGCTGATGGCGTCGAGGTGACGCTGGTTTGGTCAGTGACGGAGGCGCTCGACCGCATCTACACGACGACCGTGCAGCTTTTCGACGCCGCTGGCGAAAAACTCAACCAGAGCGACCACCCGCCCGGCGGCGACTACTACCCCACAACGCTGTGGAAGCCGGGTGAGACGTTGGTTGAGCGCCATACGATTACGCTACAGCGTGGCGCGCAGCCGGCGCGGATGCTGGTCGGCATGTACACCGGCGCAGATGGCGCTCTGCTGGCGCCGCCGCTAGAATTTTCCATCGAAGAGGCAAGCCAATGACAAGCAGTGAATTCACCGTCGTGCAGCCGTGGCGCTCCAATCGCAAGGGGCCGGGCTGGTGGGTCTTCTCGCACGTGCGGCGCAACTGGGCGATCATTTTGGTGATCCTGGCGGGCGCTATCGGCAATGCGGCGCTGGCGGCGGCGATCCCCATTTTCACGGGACAGGCGTTCGACGCCATCACCGGCGCCTCACCCGATCTGCGTGCACTGGCGGTGGCGTGCGTCCTGCTCGTGATCAGCCAGGGGGTGCGTTCGGGCTTGCAGTTGGGGCGCAACTTTGGCAGCGAAGTGCTCGGTCAGCGGCTGGAGCGCGACTCGCGCCGCGAACTCTACGGCGAGCTGCTGGGCAAGAGCATGGGCTTTCATGACATGCACTCGACCGGCGACATCATGGCGCGTTCCACCAACGACGTGCGCGAGCTGGCGCTGATGATGGCGCCGGGGCTGAATCTGGTGATCGGCTCGGCCATCTTTCTGGTCATGCCGATCGTGGTGGCGCCGCGCTATCACCCGACGCTCGTGATCGTGCCCGTGCTCTTCGCCATCGGCTACGTGCTGGCGATGTGGCACTATCTGCGCAGCCTGCAGCCGGTGACCGCAGCCGTGCGCCGAACCTTTGGCGAGATGAACGCGCGGCTCACCGAAGCGGTCGAGGGCATCGAGACGGTCAAAGGGGCGGCGCAGGAAGAACGCGAGGTCGCACTCTTTGAGCGCAACGCCACGCGGGTGCGCGACGCCATCGTGGCGCAGGCGCGCGTCGAGGCGCGCTTCCTGCCGCTGTTGCTGTTGGCGGTGGCGACCGGCGTCGCTTTCGGACAGGCGCTCTATCTTTATCACCAGGGCGTCATCACCGTCGGCGCGGTGGCGGCGTACATCGGGTTGATCTCGTTGTTCGACTTCCCCGTGTTCACGTCGCTCTTTGCCTATTCGCAGGTGGCCTCCGGTCTGTCGAGCGCACGGCGTATTCTGGAATTGGTGCGCGCCCAGGCGGTGGTCGATCAGAACAGTGCGGGATACGCCGCGCCGATGCGCGGTGACATTGTGTTTGATGGCGTCACCTTTGGCTATGACCTCACCGACGTCGACGTCGCGCAGAACGCGCTGGTGGATGTCTCTTTCACGCTTGAAGCGGGTCAGACGCTGGCGTTGGTCGGGCAGACCGGCGCCGGCAAGAGCACGGTCGCCAAGCTGATCAACCGCATCTACGACGTGGACGCCGGGCGCATCACAATCGACGGCGTCGATGTGCGCCAGTGGAATCTGGAGACGCTGCGCCGCCAGATTTCGATCATTGAGCAGGATATTTTTCTGTTCAGCCGCTCAATTGCAGAAAACATTGCGTTTGGCAAGCCGGACGCCACCCAGTCGGAGATCGAGGCGGCGGCGCGCGCGGCGCAGGCGCATGACTTCATCATGAGTTTTCCTGACGGCTACAGCACCGTCGTCGGCGAGCGCGGGATGATGCTCTCCGGCGGGCAGCGGCAGCGGATTGCGCTGGCGCGCGCCTTTCTCACCGACCCGGCGATTCTGATTTTGGATGACTCGACCAGCGCCATCGACAGCGCCACCGAGGACCAGATTCAGCGCGCCATCGAACACGCCAGCCAGGGACGCACGACGATCCTGATCACCCACCGCCTCTCGCAGATTCGCTGGGCGGACAAGATCGTCGTGCTGCGCAAAGGGCGAGTGGCCGCGCAGGGCGCGCACGCCGAACTGATCGAGCATTCGCAGCCCTACCGTGACATTTTTGCGCGGCTGTAGTCATTCGACGACGTGCCGTCCCGCTGACAGATGGAGGGACGCCTTGCCTGGCATTGCGACGATGACCGGCACAGGCGAATCAAGGGTCAGTCGTTGATCTTCGACCTCGACATGAATCAACCCGTGCGGCGTTGGTACAGACCCTTTTGCCCACGTCAAGCGCCCCAGGCGCGGCGCAATACGGGCGACAGTGTAGCCCGGTTCCGCCGGCGTGACGCCCAGCGTGTAGAAGACCATGTCGCGCGTTGGTGTGCAGCTCCAGCCGTGGACGTGCGTGCCCCAGCCCCAACATTCCCCGATCGTGTCGTAGCCATCGACCAGGAATTCGAGCCAGCGCGGGTAGAGATCGGGCAGGCGGTCAGCCATGCCAGCCAACGCCACGGCGTCGTGAACCGTGTAGCTCATGAACGGTTCAGCGCTCACGATTTCGTGTTGCACATCCCAGTCCGGCTCGTAGATGCCCATGAACTGCTTCTGCATCTTCTCCATCGAGTATTCGCCGCCGCCGCCGCTCCACGAACGCACGACCACGCGCTGCGGATCGGTGATCGTCTGCACGATGCGCGGCCAGCGATCGGCGGGCGCCAGACCGGAGCAGATCGCCAGCGCGCCAGCGAGCTGGCTCATCTCCGGCTGTGGTGCGCCATTGACGATATGATCGATGTACGAGCCGCGCGCCTCGTCCCAGAACATCTCGAAGCCGGCTTTGGCGCGGGCGTACAATCCTTCCACCCAACGTCGGCTGCTGCGCTCCTCCAGCCAATCCGCCATCTCGGCGAACTCGCGCAGACCGCGCGCCCACAGCGCCGTCAGCACCGAGCTGGTGTCGGCGGTGGAGACGCTCGACCAGTCGACCAGGTTCCACTCGATCACATCTTTGAGCACCCCCGCCGCAGTTTGATAAGGCGCATACCAGCGCAGGATACGCTCGATGGTCGGCATCAGCGCTTTGACTATGTCCTTATCACCGCTGAAGCGATAGCGGTTGTAGACGCCGTGCACCCAGTGCAGCGCCCAATCGGGGATGGTGAAGCCGCCGCCCGCCTCGATCTCGCCGACGACGCTCATCGGCAGGATGCCGTCGGAACGCGGCGAGTTGCCGATGGTCAGATAATGCCATGCCAGCCGCCAATCCTGATTGGTGGCAAGATGCACCATCTGATGGACGACGCTGTCGCCCACCCAGGCGCGCTGTTCACGCGTCGGGCAGTCGAGGAAGGCGTCGTGCGAGTTGAGTTGCACGGTGCGAATGCCGGCAGCATAGATGCGATTCAGATCGTCGTCGCTGCACGCAAAGGCGGCGCCATGCGTCCACGGATAAAGCTGTTCGCGCACCTGAAAATCGCGCAGCACGACCCGCCCGGCCGCGTTGTGCACCACGAGATAGGCGTAGCGGAAGCCATTGGAGTCGAAGACCTCGAAGCTGTCATCGGCGCCGCGTGTGGTGTAGCGCGTGCCAGCGTGCGAATCGAGCATGCCGGCGGGTTTGATGAGCGGCGTCTCGACATAAGCGGCAGCGAGTTCAGCGCCAGCGGGGGCGTCAAGCGTAAAACCAACCAACCCGGAGACGATGCGCCCCATGTCGAGCACAATGCGCACGCAGCCATCGTGCGACGCGTCGAACGCCAGCGGCAGATTGTCCGCCTCCTGTGCGCTGAGTTGCGGCATTGTCAGCGTAGTTTCGACCCGACGCACCGGCGAGTGAATGGCTGGATCGACGGCGCCAGCATAGGTTTCGATGCGCGCCGCGACCGGTCGCTGCACCTCACCGTCGAGGAAGGCAATCGGCCGCGGATAGAGCGGGCCGTAGGGATCGGTGGGCGGCTGTGTGCGCGCAAACCCGCCGATGTGCACGGCGGGGATGAGTTGGGCTGCGCCCCACGCACTGTCGTCGAAGTCGGTTTCTTTCCAGCGATGGGGAAAACGACGGGCGTCGAAAATCTCGATCGGCACGCCGCTGGCGATCGGCGACGTCTCCGCTGCGCCGCGCTCAGTCGCCCAGGCTTGTGGCTTGTGCGCCTTCCAGCTAGGGTCGCTGACGAGCCAGCCGGCCTCGCCCAAGTCCGCCTCGAAGACGAGCACGCCAGTTTTGCCAAGCGTCATGTTGGGTGTTGCCGGCATCCAGTACGACTTGGGCGTGCCGTAGTATTTCACGTAAATGGCGATCTGGTTGACGCCCGTTTGCAGGTAAGGCGCCAGGTCGACCAGGTCGTAGTGCATTCGCCGCGGCTGGCTGCGCACGGGGCCGCGGCAGACCTCGCGCCCATTCACATAGAGCGCATAGCGCGAGTCGGCAGTAATGCGTGCCGGGGCGCGCAGCGGGGCGTGGTCGAGCTGGAATTGCCGGCGGAAAAGCCCGTGCGACTCCTGCGCGTGCGGATCGATAGCGGCGGATAGACCGATGCTCGGCTGCACAGGCTCTTCGGGAACCCAGATCCAGTGCCCCCTCCAGCGGATTTCGGAAAAATCGGACGGCGTAATCGGTTGTGGCATGGCAGGCTCCTGACTTGTTGCGAAATCGTTTGTATTTCTGGTTATTTGGGTAAAAAACATTGCTTCGTCTGTTTCATCATCCGAGCTGAGGCCAGGCGCGCGTCACGATAGCGCCCAGATCAATGTCGGCGGGCAGCCCACCAAAGCAGAGGCTGCGTGCGCTGCTCAGGCGGCCACGACAAAAGGCGGTCGTCACGGCGTCGGGTGCGTGGCGGATGAGCAGGCTGGCTTGCAAGCCCAGCGCCATCTGTTCGATCAGCCGCCGCGCGGCGGTCTCTTCACCGGCGTCGCGGCGCAGAGACCGTTCCAGCATGGCGAGATGGGCGTCGTATTCGGCATGAACGCCGGTCGCTGCACGCAGTTCCTCGACGACGATCTCCAACGCGGCCGGTTCACGTCGCATGGCGCGCAACAGATCGAGCGCCTGAATGTTGCCGGCGCCTTCCCACAAGGAATTGACCGGCACGTCGCGGTAGAGGCGCGGCAGCGGCGACTCCTCGATGTATCCACCGCCGCCCAGACACTCCATCGCCTCGGCGACGACAGCAATGGCGCGTTTGGTGATCCAGTATTTGGCGACCGGCGTCACGATGCGCGCATACAACTGCTCGGCCTCGTCGGTGACGGCGGCGTCGAAACTGCGCGCCAGCCGCATTGCCAGCGCAACGGCGGCTTCATACTCCACAGCCAGGTCGGCGAGCACATTCGCCATCAGCGGCTGCTCGACCAGCAACCGTCCAAACGCCTTGCGCTGCGCAGCGTGATGCAGCGCCTCGGTCACGGCGCGGCGCAGCGTTGCCGCCGAGCCAAGCGCACAGTCGAGGCGCGTGTGGCGCACCATCTCCATGATCGTGGCGATCCCGCGTCCCTCCTCGCCGATGAGCTGCGCCCACGCGCCGTGAAACTCCACTTCGCTGGACGCGTTGGAGCGGTTGCCAAGCTTGTCCTTGAGCCGCACAATGCGGAAGCCGTTGCGCTCGCCGTCGGGCGTCCAGCGCGGCAGCAAAAAACAGGAAAGCCCGCGTTCGGTCTGCGCCAGCACCAGAAAGGCGTCGCACATTGGCGCCGAGCAGAACCACTTGTGCCCGGTGATGCGATAGCTCTCGCCCGGGCCGGGTCTGCCTTCGGGGATCGCCCAGGAAACGTTGGCGCGCACGTCGCTGCCGCCCTGCCGCTCGGTCATCGCCATGCCAAAGAGCGCGCTGCGTTTCGTCGCGGCGGGCTGGAAGCTCGGATCGTAGTCGGTGGCAAGCACGCGCGGCTCCCAGATCGCGGCGACGTCGGGCTGGTTGCGCAGCGCCGGCACGACCGCAAAGGTCATCGTCAGCGGGCAGCTTGTGCCTTCGTCGATCTGGTGGCGCAGCATCATCAACGC
The DNA here is from genome assembly GCA_016861025.1 of Chloroflexota bacterium. GTDB lineage: Bacteria > Chloroflexota > Anaerolineae > Caldilineales > Caldilineaceae > Caldilinea. The sequence goes on along the minus strand of BOKO01000009.1, from coordinate 200,855 downwards.
GCCGCGTGCGACATGTGCGCCCGGCTGTGGCGCACTCCACGGCAGCGAGTGGGTGGCGTATGCCATCCCCAGTCGCATCAACTCGTGATACGCCGGGTGATATTCGACCTCGTCGCGGCGGCGTCCGTAGCGGTCGAGCGTGTGCAACATCGGGGTGTAGTGATTCGCCAGTTCGCCGAGATGCAGCGTCTCGCGGCGCCCAAGCTGCGCACCCAACTCGACGGCGCGACTTTCGATCCAGCCGCCGCCTTCGCGCTGCACCGCTTCTTGTAAGGCGACATCGCTCGTGTACAGGTTGTATTCTTCCAGCGGTTCGGGCTGGTTGAGCACGATATCCGGGGCGTAGCTCTGAAAAGATGTAAGAGAAGACATCGTTTTGCCTCCACAAGTGAACTGAATGATTCGGAAATCGTGGGCGTGATTGCTGTCATTTTAGCATCGGTTGGTGTAAACTTCGCGGAACGTGTTGCGTGTTTCATCGATCCAATACGCAACAAGAAATACGCAACAATCGTAGTCGAAACGTGTGACCATGACAGAGACCATCACCATCATCGGCGGCGGGTTGGCAGGCAGCGAGGCGGCCTGGCAAATCGCTGAGCGCGGATTGCATGTCGATCTGATCGAGATGCGCCCGACGCGCACCACCGAGGCGCATCACACCGATCGCCTGGCGGAGCTGGTGTGCAGCAACTCGATGGGATCGACGCTGCCCGACCGCGCCCTCGGCATCCTCAAAAACGAGCTGCTGGCAATGGGCAGCATGGTGATCCGCACGGCGTTCAAGCACGCGCTGCCGGCGGGTGCGGCGCTGGCGGTGAGCCGTGAGGAGTTCGCCGATGAGATCACGGCGCTGATCCATAACCATCCCAACATCACGGTGCACCGCCGCGAGGCGACCGAGATTCCGGCTACGCCGACGATCATCGCTACGGGACCGCTCACCAGCAGTGCGTTGACCGCACGTATCCAAGAGCTTACGGGGCAGCAGAACCTCTATTTTTACGATGCAATGGCGCCGATCGTCGTCGCCGACAGCATCGACATGAGCATCGCCTTTCGCCAGAGCCGCTACGACCGCGAGAGCGCGTTGGGCAGCGACGAAGGCGACTACATCAACTGCCCGCTCAACAAGGAAGAATACGAACGGTTTGTGCAAGCTGTCCTCGCTGCGCCGAAGATCGAACTGAAGAACGCCGACAAAGAACTGGAACGCTACTTCGAGGGCTGTATGCCGATCGAGGCGTTGGCGGCGCGCGGCGAGAAGGCGCTGGCGTTTGGGCCGATGCGACCGGTGGGGCTGCGCGATCCGCGCACGGGGCGACGTCCCTACGCGGCGGTGCAGTTGCGGCAGGACAACGTTGCCGGCACGCTCTACAACATGGTCGGCTTCCAGACCAACATCCGCTGGGGCGCGCAGGAACAGGTGCTGCGCATGATTCCGGGGCTGGAGCACGCCGAATTTGTGCGGCTGGGACAGATGCACCGCAACACCTTTATCAACAGCCCGACGTTGCTGCGCCCGACCTTGCAGTTCAAGACGCGCGCCGATCTTTTCTTTGCGGGGCAGATCACCGGCACCGAAGGTTACGTCGGCAGCACAATGGGCGGGCTGGTGGCGGGCGTCAACATCGTGCGGCTGATACGCGGCGAGCCGTTGCTCGAACTGCCGCGCACGACAATGATGGGCGCGCTGCTGCACTACATTACCCACGCCGAGCCGAAGACCTTTCAGCCGATGAAAGCGGCAATGGGGCTGCTGCCTGATCTGGAGGAGGCGGTGCGCAACAAGCGAGCACGCTACGCCACCTACGCCGAGCGCGCTGAAGCGGACCTGGCAGCCTACCTGCACGAAGTCGGGTTTACCCCAGTCCACTTTCCCGAACCGATGCTGCAATGAGCCGCGCAGCGATTGATCTGTATACGACCACCCTCTGCCCAGATTGCTGGCGCGTTAAGACCGTGCTGCACAAGCTGGGCGCGCCCTTTCGTGAGATCGACATTCTCACCGATCCGGAAGGCGGTGAGGAGATGGTGCGACACAGCGGACAGCGATATGTGCCAACGCTGATTTTCCCCGACGGCTCTATTCTCGTCGAGCCGGATAACCTCACTCTGCTTGCACATCTGGCGCCGCAGCTTGAGCAGGGTACTGGCGAGATTCATAACACAAATGAAGAGAGTGCATGATTTCGTAATGGGCTGAACTCTCAGAATTCTGGCGCGTCGATGGTATAATTCAGCCAGCAATTTACCGTCAGTGCAACGCATTAAAGGAGAAATTCGCAATGTTGTTAGCCGGTGATATTGGCGGCACAAAGACTCATCTCGCTGTGTTCTCGTTGGCTGAAGGACCGCGACGACCGGTGGCGGAAGCTGTCTTTCCAAGTGCTGAGTATTCTGACCTGGCGCTGATGGTGCAGGAATTCAACGCCCAGACCGGGCTGCCGATTGAATATGCTTGTTTCGACGTGGCTGGGCCGGTTGTTGGCGGGCGGGCGCAATTGACCAATTTGCCGTGGATCGTCGACAGCGCCGAACTGACTGCCAAGTTGAATCTGCACCGCGTCTGGTTGCTCAACGACCTGCAGGCGACTGCCTACGCCGTGCCGCAGTTGACGCCTTCTGACCTGGATACAATCAACAAAGGCGAGCCGGCTGAATATGGCTCTATTGCCGTGATTGCACCGGGCACCGGTTTAGGCGAAGCGTTTCTGGTTTGGACAGGCAACGGTTATATGGCTTACGCCTCGGAGGGTGGACACACCGACTTCGGGCCGAACGACGAAACTGAGATCGATCTGCTGCGCTATCTGCTCAAACGCTACGGACACGCTGGCTATGAACGCATTTGCTCCGGCATCGGCATTCCCAATATTTACGACTTTTTCCGCGACAGCGGCCACGCACCCGAATCATCCGCGCTGGCGCAGAAACTGGCCGCCGCCAGTGACCGTACGCCGATCATCGTGCAGGCCGCACTCGACAAAAATAACCCCGATCCGCTGTGTGTGGCGACGATGGAAATGTTTGTTTCTGTGCTCGGCGCTGAAGCAGGCAACCTGGCGCTGAAGGTATTGGCGACGGGCGGCGTCTATCTGGGCGGCGGCATCCCGTCGCGCATTCTGCCGCTGCTGCACGACGGTCGCTTCATGCGAGCGTTCACTAACAAAGGGCGTTTCTCTGCGATGATCAGCCGCATTCCTGTGCATGTTGTGTTGACGCAGGCGGCGTTGATCGGTGCGGCTCGTTACGGGCTAGAGCGGATGTCCACCCATTGACGTCTCATTCGGAGTACAAACGTGGCTGAAGCAACGACATCTTTTGCTGTTGATCCCTACATCCGCTTCAAGAAAGAAGCGGGCGAATATGCCGTGCGTTTTGTCGAATCGGGCATGGTCGTTGGTCTGGGCACCGGCAGCACGGCGATCCATGCCGTACGACACATCGGCGCGTTGTTGCGCAGCGGAGAATTGCGCGACATCGTCGGCGTCCCTACTTCAACCGGAACGCTCAAGGAAGCCAGGGAACTGGGCGTTCCGCTGCTTGCGGATGACCTGCCGCGTGAGATCGATATCACCATCGACGGCGCCGACGAGGTCGATCCGGCCTTCAATGTAATCAAGGGCGGCGGCGGCGCGCTGCTGCGTGAGAAGATCGTTGCACAGGCCAGCCGCCGTCTGGTGATCGTCGTCGACGAACGCAAATTGTCGCCGCGGCTGGGCGTCGCCTGGCCTGTTCCGATCGAAGTAATGCACTATGGTTATCTGTCGCAGGCGCGTTATCTGGCGTCGCTTGGCGGTCAGGTGAATCTACGTCCTGGCGCTGATGGCTCTCCCTACATCACGGACAACGGCAACTGGATTGTAGATTGTAATTTTGGTCCGATCGATGACCTGGCTACCCTTGCCCGTCAGCTCGAAGCACGCGCAGGCATCGTCGAGCACGGCCTCTTTCTCAACATGGCGACCGACCTGGTTGTAGCCGGCGTGAACGGCATTCGTTACTTACCTCGCCCTGACTGACCCTTACGTCTGTTTCGTATCTTCCAGGAAGCCTCAAAGCCTCCTGGAAGATCCCAGCGGCTGGCGCAAAGTCGCCGAAAATTCCCGAAAAACGTCGCTCCCTTTCTCCATCAATTGTCAGAGCGATTTTGGCGTGCTTCGGTGTATAAAAGGAGAGGTTTCGTCATTGCCGCCCGGCCCTCGAAAGGAGCCATTATGCTTGCGCAGGTGCACAGTTGTGCAGTCATCGGTCTAGATGCACAAGCCGTGCACGTTGAAGTCGATATCGCCAGCGGGCTTGAGAAAGTGACGCTGGTCGGCTTGCCCGACACTGCCGTGCGTGAGAGCAGCGAGCGGGTGCGTGCAGCCATCACAAACAGTGGCTTCTTCTACCCACAGCACCGCCTTACCGTCAACCTTGCGCCCGCCGATCTACGCAAGGAGGGGCCAGCATACGATCTACCGATAGCGGTTGGCATTCTGGCAGCGACGCGGCAAGTCAACGCCGGACTAGATGATGCACTGATCTTGGGCGAGTTGAGCCTTGATGGCAGCGTGCGTCATGTCAACGGCATCCTGCCGATGGCGGGCATGGCGCAGAAGCTTGGCTTTCGCCGCCTCTTTGTGCCGTCTTCCGATGCTGCCGAAGCGGCGCTGGTCGAAGGCGTCGAGGTCTACCCGGTGCGCAGTTTGAGCGAGCTTGCTAACCATCTATGCGGCAAACAGTCGATTGCGCGTCGGGAGCACTCGCTTCAATTCGACGACGGCGCAGAGCCAGTCTATCCGGTCGATTTCCGCGATGTCAAAGGGCAGGAACATGCGAAACGTGCGGTGGAGGTGGCATGTGCTGGCGCACACAATCTCATTATGCGTGGGCCGCCTGGCGCGGGCAAGACTCTGCTTGCCCGCGCATTGCCATCTATCTTGCCGAGACTCACCTTACGCGAGGCGCTGGATATCACTCGGATTTATTCTGTAGCCGATGCTTTACCGGCTGGTGAACCACTGGTTAGATACAGACCCTTTCGAGCACCGCATCACACGATTAGCCATGCCGGTCTCGTTGGCGGCGGACGCTGGCCCAAGCCCGGTGAGATCAGTCTTGCTCATCGCGGAATTTTGTTTCTCGATGAATTGCCGGAGTTTGGTAGTAGAAATTTGGAAACGTTGCGGCAACCGCTCGAGGATCGTGTCGTTACAATTTCTCGAGCATCCGGTTCACTTAAGTTCCCCTCCAGCTTTATTCTTGTAGCAGCTATGAACCCATGTCCCTGCGGCTACTACGGCGACGACCGCCAACAATGCACCTGCTCGCTTTCGGCGGTGCAGCGCTATCAGCAGCGCATTTCTGGTCCGCTGCTTGACCGCATCGACATCCATCTTGATATGGCGCGTGTGCCGTTTCAGAAGCTGGCTTCGCTAGAGGCAGGCGAGGATTCGGCGACGATCCGGGCGCGTGTGGAAGCAGCCCGCAAGGTGCAGGAACAGCGCTTCCAGAAGTGGGGCAAGCCAAATGTGATCGTCAACGGCGATATGGGGCCTGCCGAGGTGCAGGCGTTTTGCGAAATTGACGAGGCCGGACGCAACCTGATGCGCGCCGCCATGCAGCAGATGAACCTGAGCGCTCGCGCCTATCACCGCATTCTTAAGCTCAGCCGTACAATCGCCGATCTGGCCGGTGAGCAAAAGATTCAAGTGCATCATCTGGCTGAGGCGCTTCAATATCGACCGCGCCTGGTGGCATGACGGCGTCTTTTGTTTTTTCACGCGACAATCGCTTCTGCAAGCTGCTGTCGCCCATCGTTTGATAGCCAAACGCAACTTGTTTGCTCCCAGTAAATTTGTATGAAAGGAGTCTGTAACATGTGCAAAGTCACTATCGAGCTGGTCAGCCCGGGCGGCGTTCCCGTGACGCTGGAGGTTGACAAGACAGACGATCATCAGACCATTATTGACCTTCTTGAGCGCGCGGAAAAGATCGGCGCCTACTTCAGTCAGCGCGGCTGGAGCTATGCTCATATTGAAGCAATCGGACCAAGTGCGGGGGAGCTGGCGCAGGGACCTGCTTTCGCTGGCTATCCATGCAGCCCAACCGTCGATGAGCGTGGGTTGCCAACCTGGCTGATCGTTGACGGTAAACAGGCTCAGCGCCGCGAAAAGCAAGGTGACACCTGGTACAGCGTGCGTCTTGCCGATGGCGCCTACGCTCAGGTGCTGCGCATCCCCAAAGGCGAAAAAGCGCCCGAAGTCAAGGGCTTGTAGAAGGATGGCGCGGCGCTATATGCGTCCGAACGCTTTTTCCAACTCTGTCGCAGATAACTGAATCATTGTGGGGCGTCCGTGTGGACACGTGCGTGGGGACTGGCATAGTTCCAGTTGGCGCACCAATTCCTGCATCTCGATGTCGCTCAGCAACTGTCCAGCTTTGATCGCAGCGCGTTTGCACACCATTTTGACCAGGTCAGCTTCGATCTCCTCACCGACCAGGTTGCGACGTTCCGATAGCGTCGTCGCAATCTCCTCCAGCGTACGCAGTGGATCTTCTCCTGCCAACACGGACGGCACGGCGCGCACCAGAAATGTGTCGCCGCCAAACGCTTCAACCTCGAAACCGATATGCTGCAGTGCGTTCAAATGGGCGGCGACCTGACCCGTCAGCCTGGCGCCGACATGAAGCGTAAGCGGCTGGAGCAGGTGCTGCCGCGCGACGCCTGTTTGATTGTTGGCGCGCTGCAACATGTACTGCTCATAGAGAATGCGCTCGTGCGCAGCGTGTTGGTCGATCAGGAACAGCCCTTCTGGTCCTTCCGCTACAATATACATCGCTCCGATCTGACCGACAACCCGCAGCGGCGGCAGTTTAGGAACCGATGTGACGCCTGTCGTCGTCCTTTTGTTGACTGGTGAGGCATCCGGTGCATTGGCACTCGCAGTCGCAGCCGTCGCAAACGACGGCAGAACGCCTGTTGGCTGCGGCGCAGGCACGACTATGTCAAAGTGAGGCTGATCGCCCGCGCTGAGGATCGCCTCGCGGCGGCTTGCCCATCCCGACGGCAGTTCAGCGGTTTCGCCAGCGGCACGCGCCAGGCGCCCGTCTTCATCGATGCCCAGATCAGGAATTGGCGCTGCGTTGATGAGCGTGCGACGCACAGCCTTTTGCACCGCCGAGAAGACGCGACGCTCTTCGACAAAGCGCACCTGCGTCTTTTGGGGATGCACGTTGACATCGACCTGCGACGGATCAATGTCGACAAAAACCACAGCGACTGGATAGCGTCCCACCGGCAGCAAGGTGTGATACGCCTGCACTACAGCGTGTGTCAGACTGCGATCTTCAACATAACGGCGGTTGACAAAAATGTCGATGGCGCTACGGTTGGCGCGTGTCAGGCTTGGCAGGCTAACGTAGCCACGCACATGCGCCCCGGTCTGTGACGGCGTCGTCGATGTCGATACGGTGGATGCATCGCTGCGAAAATCGACATCCAACGCAAGGTTGTCAAGGCTGTGCGCACTGCTTGCAGCGACGCCGGTCAGGCTGACCATTTGCTGAGCGTTGTCACGGCCATAGAGCATGATCAACACATCGCGCAGATCGCCGTTGCCGGTCGATTGAAAGACCAGCCGCCCATCGTTGACAAAACTGAAGCGCCGCTCAGGATAGGCAAGCGCGTAGTGTTGGATGATTGCTGCGATTTGTCCGGATTCTGTCGCTGCTGTGCGCAGAAATTTTTGACGAGCCGGCACATTGTAAAAGAGATTTTCCACCGTGACGGTTGTACCAATCGGCGCTCCGGCGCGCGTTGGCGCCTGCGCAACACCGCCTTCGACGCGGATGCTGGTCGCAAATGGTTGCTCATAGTGACGGCTGGTGAGCGTGACCTGGCTGACCGCAGCGATGCTGTAGAGCGCCTCGCCGCGGAAGCCGAAGGTGGCGATGTGGTTCAGGTCATCGACCGTGTTGAGCTTGCTGGTGGCGTGTCGCTCGAATGCCAGCGGAATTTCGTCAGCCGGAATGCCGTGACCGTTATCGACGACTCGCAGCAGCCGGCGGCCGCCCTCGCGCGCCTCAACGCGAACTTCTGTGGCGCCAGCGTCGATGCTGTTTTCGAGCAGTTCCTTGACGACATTGGACGGACGCTCGACAACTTCGCCAGCAGCGATCTTCGATGCAACTTCTGGAACGAGAATTTGGATAGGCATGGTTTGTATTATAGCAGAAGGATTGGGTGGATCGCTTGTACTGGAACTGTGCTACACTTGATAAATGGTAGGCTTGATTGCAGCCTCCGGCGCAGTCGATTCGCCTATAAAGCCCTGATCTTGCGTCAAAACACGCTCCCCCATCTGTTTCGGTTTCCCCATGTTTGAAAGGAGACAATATGCGTATGCTTGATGGCCGTGGCAGTCGCCAACTTCGCCGTAGAATTTTGATCTATGCGTTTTGTTTTTTGCTGATTGTAGGGTTTGCTGCCTTGAGCGTTTCGGAGATGGATGTTGCGGCGCAGAGCTCGGAGATTACGCCGAATGGCACGATACCTGGTTTGTTTCCGGAACCTTTGCGCGCCAGAGTTACTTTTCTTCATGCGGCGCCGTTTGCAACGCCGGTCGGTGCAACGGCGATCGATATTTGTGATCAGGAAGACCAGGTGATCGGCGACATGACCGGCATCGTTTTTCAGCAAGTCGAGCTGCTGGTCATCGACCCCGGAGCGTATCGCTGGAAAGCGGCGATGAGCGGAAGTAGCTGCGTCGATTTAGTGCTGGAACTTCCCGAACTGAGGCTGGCGCCTGGAAGCCAGACGCTTGTCGTCATCACAGGCGATAGAGCCGACTATCCAATCGATAGCATTGTTACGACATTGAACCCTGGCGGTGGGTTCTGGCATCTCCCAATCATTATCGTCGATCCGGAGTAGCGGTTTCGACGCCGTAGTGATTCAACCACCTGCCATTGCTGGCACAAAGTGAATTTCACTTGCGTGGTCGAGCCGCTGACGAAGGCCGCGTGGTGTAACAACGCCGTTGACAGCGACTGCAATGCCGGGACGCAGTTGTCCTTCATGCGTCAGGCGCGCCGCAATTCCGGGAAATCGTTGTTCGAGCGCCGTCACCACCTCACCGATGGTGACGGCTTCGATCTGTACGCGCTCTTCGCCGCCGGTCAGGTCGCGGTGCACCGGCGGAATCCATACGTCATGCCGCATTGGTCGATTGTGTAGCAAGCGCAGCCACGATGCGCGCCGGCGACATCGGCAGTTCGGTCATGCGCACGCCGGCGGCGCGATAGATGGCGTTGGCGACGGCGGCGGCTGGCGGCACGATCGGCACCTCGCCGACGCCGCGCACGCCGTAGGGATGTCCCGGGTTGGGCGCCTCAACCAGCACCGTGTCGATCATCGGCAAGTCGAGCGCGGTCGGCATACGGTAGTCGAGCAGGCTGGCGTTGACGAGCCGTCCCTTGTCGTCATAGACATACTCCTCGTTGAGCGCCCAGCCAATGCCCTGCGCCGCGCCGCCCTGCAACTGCCCTTCGACATAGCTGGGATGGATCGCTTTGCCAACATCCTGGGCGGCGGTGTAGCGCAGAATTTCCACTTTGCCGGTTTCGACATCGACCTCGACGTCGACGATATGCACACCGAAGCCCGGCCCGTAATTCTGTGGATGCACCGAGGCGCTTGCTGTCACTGGCGTGTCGAGCTTGCCAGCGAGTTCGCGGAAGGACATTTGATCGCCGTTGTGGGCAAAGACGCCATCCGCAACCTGAACGCTCTCTACGGGCACATCCCAATATTCGGCGGCGCGTTGGCGCATTTCCGCCAGAATTTTCTTGCCAACCTCATAGACCGCCCAACCGGTGCCGAAGGTCGTGCGGCTGCCGCCGGTGACGTCGTTGTAACCGACGCTGGCGGTGCCAACAACCTGAGGGCGAATGTCTTCGTAGGGCAGGCCCAGCGTCTCGGCAAGCTGCATCGCAATTGATGCGCGGCTGCCGCCGATGTCGGTCGAGCCTTCGATCAGGTTGACGGTGCCGTCGCTGTTGACGGTGGCCGTGGCGCTCGACTTGCCGCCCCAGTTTCCCCAGTAACCGGCGGCCACGCCGCGCCCCCGGTGTTTGCCGGTCAACGGCGCCGTGTAGTGCGGATGGCTGCGCGCAGCTTCGAGCGTCTCGATCAGCCCAATGCGCTTGTATTCAGGGCCATCGGGGCGGCGGTCGCCTTCGCGCACGGCGTTGCGCAGCCGAAACTCGATGGGATCGATGCCTAGCTTCTCCGCCAATTCATCGACGACGGTCTCCGACGCAAAAGCCGCATTGGTGCCGCCCGGCGCGCGATACGCCGACGCCTTAGGGCGATTGACGACGACATCGTAGCCGTCGATCTGCAGATTCTCCAGCCGATAATTTGCAAAGATGACGCCGCAGCCTGCGCCGACGGGTGAGCCAGGATAGGCGCCGGCTTCGTAAATCAACTCCGCCTGCGCCGCAGTGATCGTCCCATCACGCCGTGCACCCATCTTGACGCGAATGTGCGAGCCGGAAGTGGGTCCGGTGCTGGTGAGCACCTCGGCGCGCGTCATCGTCATCTTGACCGGGCGATGACCCGCCTTGCGTGAAAGCAACGCCGCCAGCGGATCGAGATAGACGTTGATCTTGCCGCCAAAGCCGCCGCCGATCTCGGTTGGAGTGACAGTAATGCGCGAAATTGGAATCTGCAATAGCTCCGCCAACTGTTCCTGCACCGAGAAGGCGCCCTGCGTGCTACACCAGACAAACACCTGATCATCCTCGTTCCACAGCGCTGTGGCATTCTGCGGCTCGATGTAGCCTTGATGCACAGTGGCGGTGTGGAAGGTGCGTTCGACGATCACGTCGGCTTCGGCAAAGCCTTTGTCGAGGTCGCCGCGTTGGTGGCGAATGTGCTCGGCGACGTTGGTGGGGGCGTTGCCCAGCTTGCCCAGCTCGTTGGTGCGCAGGTCGTCGAGCAGGATCGGCGCGTTGGCGGACATCGCCTGCTTGCCGTCAAGCACGTGCGGCAGCACTTCGTACTCGACTTTAATCAACGCCAACGCCTCCTCAGCAATGTGCACATTGTCGGCGGCGACGGCGGCGACGGCGTGGCCGTGATAGAGCACCTTGTCGTGCGCCAGGATGTTGTTGCTGGCATAGCGCAGGTTGACCACCGACTCGCCGAGGTCGGCGATCTTGTCGCCGATGGCGGGCAAGTCCTGCGCCGTGATGACGGCGCGCACCCCGCGCAACGTCAGCGCCGCCGATGCATCAATCGACACGATGCGGGCGTGGGCATGCGGACTGCGCAGCACCTTGCCGTACAACATGCCGGGCAGCCTGACGTCGGCCCCGTAGATGGCGCGGCCGGTCACCTTGTCGACGCCGTCGGGGCGCAGCGGTCGGCTGCCGATCACTTTATAGGAAGTTGTTGTCGTGGTCATTGGTTGCATCTCCTTCTTACACAGTATCCGCCGCATCGAGCACGGCGCGCACGATCTTGTCGTAGCCAGTGCAGCGGCAGAGATTGCCCGCCAGCCAGTGACGCACCTCCGCCTCGGTCGGGTCGGGATTGTGATCGAGCAGCGATTTGGCGGCAAGCAGAAAGCCGGGCGTGCAGATGCCGCATTGCAGCGCCGCATGTTCGAGGAACTTTTGCTGCAGCGGGTGCAACTGTCCGCCGCTCGCCATACCCTCGACCGTCTCGACCGTGCGCCCTTCCGCTTCGACGCCCAGCACCAGGCACGAGTTGACCAACACGCCATCGAGCAAGACGTTGCAGGCGCCGCAGTTGCCGTTGTTGCAACCTTCCTTGGCGCCGGTCAAACCGAGCACATCGCGCAACACTTCGAGCAGGCTTTGGCGCGGCTCGCACAGAAATTCGAGTTCCTCGCCGTTGATGGTGGTGGCTACAATCACTTTCGATTTCATCGTCGCGTCTCCGTTTATTTGTTTGCCCGCTCAACTGCTTTTGCCAGCGCGCGCTGCGTCAACACGCCGACCAGATGTCGCCGAAACTCCGCCGTGCCGCGCATGTCGCTGATTGGCCGGGCGGCGGCCCGGGCAATTTCAGCAGCGCGTGCGAAAGCTTCTTCATTCGCCTCGGCGCCGATCAACGCATCGCCCGCCTCCTGCACGAACAGCGGCGTAGGCGCCACCGCAGCCAGCGCAATGCGGGCGCTGCGGATGTGGCGGCGCTCTGCATCAAGCTGCACCGACGCGCCAACGCCGACGACAGCGATGTCCATCTCGTTGCGCGGGATGAAGCGCAGATAGGCAGCGCCAAAGCCAGGCGGCGGCGGTGGCAAATGCAGGCTGGCGAGGAATTCGCCGCGCCCAAGCACGGTTTTGCCCGGCGCCACACAAAACTCCTCGACTGGCACGCGGCGCCGCGACTGGGGCAGCGCAATCTCGCAGATGGCGCTGTGAACAATCAACGCCGGGATCGAGTCGGCGGCGGGGGATGCGTTGCACAAATTGCCGCCAAGGCTGGCGCGCCCCTGAATTTGAATGCCGCCGATCAGACTCGCCGCATCGATGATGCCGGGGTAGTGATGCAGCACATCGGCGTGACGGTAGATGCGATGGCATGGCGCCGCCGCCCCGATGCGCAGCCCTTCGCCTGGGCTGAAGGACAGTTCCTCAACTTCGGGGATGCCCTTGACATCGATGACCAAGTCGGCCTCGATGCGATGCTCGCGCAGGGCGACGATCAGGTCGGTGCCGCCCGCCAGGATGCGCGCACGGCCGTCCTGTTGTTGCAGCAGGGTGGCGGCGTGCTCGGCATTGTGGGCGCGGATGTAACGGAATGGTTGCATGTGGCTCCTTCTCCTGTGCGGAATCTGGTTCAGTTCTGAGCGTCATCCTGCAGTAGTTGCTGCACGTCCGCCTCGGTCATGTCGAGCAACTCCGCAATCAGACCGACGTGCATGCCCCTGCGCGCCATTTTGTGTGCAATCTGGCGGCGAGACGCCAGAAATCCTTGTTCGAGACCTTGTTCGAGACCCCGCTCAAGACCCTGTTCAAGACCTTCGCTGCGTCCTTGGGCAAGCAACGCCTCGCGATCTCGTTCGATTGCTGTCATCAACATGTGCTTTACCTCCTCGATTGTCCTGACTTCTTGCGCAACCGCTTGATAGTCGACGGCCGGGCGATAGCCATGAATCGTCAGCCGCCGAAACCAATTGAAGAACGCCTGCACCGCCTGCCGATCCGGCTGCTCCTCCAACAACCGGATGATCGGTTCATAGAGCAGGTGAATGTCATAGTGCGCTTCTGCCAGAAAAAGAGTGGCGACGATGTTGCGCATGGCAAGCAGCGCCTCGCGGCTGTATTCATTCTCCGCCACCTTGAAATACTCGTAGCGCAGCGCATACTGCCCCAAATCTGGTTCAGGTTCAATCAAGCTGCCTCCGTTGACCGGCGCCGTCCAGATTGCGTCGCCATTATACAACACGATTGGAAAAACGGCAGGCAGCGTTTTTGCAGACGGGTGTCCTATTACCGTGGTTCCAGACGCAGCGTGTCGCCGCGCACGTTGTCCCGGCCAAAGAGCATCGGCAGATACGCAACGTCGCGATGACGGCGGATCAAGTTGTCATAGTGGTTGCTGAGCACGTTGCCCGACTGTCCGGTTGTGATCATGAAGCGGCTGGCGGCGATGTCGCTGAGGTCGATGATGTGCCGGTAGCCGGGCGAGTGCGTCTGCACGTAGGGATTGGTCAAGTTCACCGGCGCCACGTTGACGGTGAAGCGGTCGCCGCCGTTCGGGATCGTGCGGTGGAAGATGCCTTTGAGATAGCTCACCTGGCTGAAGGGATTGTGCGGATATTGCGTGATGTGAATGCGATCCCATCGCCAGCGGCTGATGTCGGCGCCCATGCGTTCGCTCAGATCGTCAAGCGCGTTGTCGAGCGCCACCTGTGCGGTCTCGACGCAGCTCTCCACAGGCGCAGTCAGCACATGATCGCACCATGCTTTACCTAGCGCAGAGTTATTGAGCACATTAATCAGGAAGATCGGATTGGCGCGTGTCGACATTTCCTCAAAGAGTGACGCACGCAGGTCATCTTCAAAGATGGCGCGTTCCAGGTGAATCATCCACGCCTGGTAGATAGCGGCGGCGGCGCTGTCCATGCGCATCTCACCATCGAAGGCTTGCAGCAGATTGAGCGCCTGCTGCTGGCGCGCATCCTTTGCCGGCACGCTGCGCAGAAACGGCAGCAGATCGCGCACCTGCGTGCTGATCTGATCCGCCTGCATTGTCGCCACGTCGTCCATCGAGATTTTCTCGCCGTTGCTGCTCATCACTTCGATCATCTCGACGATGCGTTCGGCGCGGTAGGGCGGCGCCCAGTCGGTGCCCAGCAGGTAAGGATACTCATCATTGACCACGCGGTTGTTGGCGGTGGCGATGTAGCCTTCCGGCGGGTTGAAAGCGTGCGGCAGCTCGGCGAAGGGGATGAAGCCTTGCCACTCATATTCGCTTGCCCAGCCAGGCACAGGGACGCGCCCGTCGTGTCCATCGACGCGGATCGGGATTCTGCCCGGTGCGTAGTAGCCGATATTGCCTTCCACGTCGGCGTAGACAAAATTCTGGCTCGGCGTGACGAACTTTGCCAATGCGTCGACGAATTCCTCCCAATCGGCGGCGTAGTTGAGGCCGATAAAGGCGTCGATCGTCGTGTCGCCCGGTTGGAGCGCCGTCCATTGCAACGCCAGCGGCGACCCCGTGTCGTTGACATCGGAAATGAGCGGGCCGTGGCGCGTGCTGCGCGCCGCCCAGCGGATCGGCTCCGCCTCGCCCTTCACCACGATCGGCTCCTCGAAGATCGTCATCTCCTGCCAGCCGCCGTCGACTTCGTACTGATTGGGGTTGGCAGGGTTGATGCGCTCGACGTAGAGGTCTTGTACATCCGGCCCCACGTTGGTCACGCCCCACGCCACGCGTTCGTTGTGGCCGATGACGATGGCGGGCAAGCCGGGGAAGGTCGAGCCAATGGCGTGCAGCGTGTCGCCCTGCATCTCCGCCAGATACCAGATCGACGGGATCGAGGTGCCGAGATGCGGGTCGTCTGCCAGGATCGGCATCCCGGTTTCGGTGCGGCTGCCGGCGATCACCCAGTTGTTGCTGCCCGACTCGCGCCCGCCGCGACCAAAATCGACTTCGAGCGCGCGGTCGATCTCGGTCAACTGTGCCGCCGCTGCGTCGTCGATCTCGACGTTCGCCAGGATCGTAATACCATTTTCTGGATAATCGGGCAGAATCTGCGCGGCGCGTTCAAGCCCTAACGCCTGCACCAGCCGCTGATTCAGCAGTTCCAGCTTGTAATTGCCACCCAAGTCCCACGACATCATCTTCTGCCAGACCAGCGAATCAGCCGGCTGCCACGGCTCCGGCTCAACGCCGAGCAAAATGAACTCCGGCGGCAGCGTGTGATCTTCGCTCAGCCACTGGTTGACGCCCGCTGCATACGCCTCCAACGCCTGGCGGCTGCGCGGCTCGATGATCGCCAGATCCGCCTGCGCGGCGCGATAGTAACCCATCGTGCGCTGGAATTTGTCGATCGAGAGCGTCGTTTCGCCCAAGATTTCGCTGAGCCGACCCGCACCGATGCGTCGATTCATCTCCATCTGCCACAGCCGATCCTGCGCGTGCACGTAGCCAAGCCCGTAAAAGGCGTCGTGATCGGTCGTGGCGAAGATGTGCGGCACGCCGTCGGCGTCGCGCACGATTTCAATCGGGCCGTTTGCACCGATGACGCGCACCGTGCCGTTGGTCAGCGGCAGGCTGGTGCGCAGCCAGAAGTAGCCGCCAAGCGGGACAAGAACCAGGAGCGCAGCGATCACAATCAGCGCGCCAAGCAGAACTCTACGCATTGCAGAAACTCCTTGCGACAACAAACAGGTGTGGATGAGGCAACGATTGCTCTGGGTGAACCTCGATCAGCCAGGTTGTGATTTGAGATAGCAAAGATTGTAGCGGAAAGACGGCGGCTTGTACATTTGATCACGCCTGGTTCTGTTACAATGCGTTCCTGGAACGCACCGCACCAGCCTGCAAAAAATGTTGAAAAGGGGAGCCGGTTATGAACATAATCATGATCGCAGCGATTGTCTACACGATTGCCACCGCAGGCGTCGTTGCATTTCAGATTGCGCTTGCGTTTGGTGCGCCGTGGGGCGAATATGCCATGGGCGGGGCGTTCCCTGGCCGGTTTCCGCCGCACCTGCGCGTAGCTGCGGTGGTGCAAGCCGTCGTACTCGCTGCGCTGGCAGTTGTCGTGCTCGCCTTTGCTGGAGTGATGCTGCCTGAGTTGGTGCAGGCGGCGCCCTGGTTGATCTGGCTTGCCGTGGCGTTCAGTGCGATTGCCGCCGTCCTCAATACCATCACACGCAGCGCCGGCGAACGCCGTCTGTGGGCGCCCGTCACCTACGTGATGCTAGTTTGCAGCCTGATTGTTGCCTTGATAAACTGATCTTACCCGTTTCCCAAGAATTGCGAGAATCCCAGACATGACGATCCAGACCATCCCAGATTACGCCTTGATCCGCGAAAAACTTGACCAGGCCGTTGGCATCCTCAACGAAGTCGGCGTCGACTGCTGGCTCACCTTTGTGCGCGAGACCTCCGCCGTGCTCGACCCGATGCTGCCCTTCATCTACGGCCACGATGTCACCTGGCAAAGCGCCTTCATCCTGACGCGCAGCGGGCGGCGCATCGCCATCCTTGGCCGCTACGACGCTGAAAACGCCTATCGACTCGGCGCCTACGACGAGGTGATCGCCTACGACGCCGCGTTCAGCGAACCGCTGCGCCGCGTGCTGACCGAGCTTGATCCGCAGCAGATCGCGCTCAATTACTCGACCAACAACTCGCACGCCGACGGGCTGACGCACGGGCTGTACCTGCTGCTGCACGAATATCTGCGCGACACACCTTACCCGGCGCGCTTCGTGTCGGCGGAACGCATCGCCACCGCGCTGCGCAGCCGCAAGACGCCCGCCGAGGTCGAACGCATCAAAGCCGCCATCGCCACGACCTTCGACATCTATCAGCGCGCCTTTGAACTGGTCGAAGTCGGCAAAGAGGAGCGCGAGATCGGCGCCTTCATGCACGCCCAGGTCGATGCGCTGGGGCTGGAAACTTCGTGGGAGCGCGCGGCGTGCCCGGCGGTTAACAGCGGACCCGACACACCCGTCGGTCACGCCGGTCCCACCGATATGCGCATTGCGCCCGGACACCTCGTACACTTCGACTTTGGCGTCAAGCAGAACGAGTACTGCTCCGACATCCAGCGTGTGGTCTATGTGCTGCGTCCGGGTGAGGAGCGCGCGCCGGAGCCGGTGCAACACGGATTCGACACCGTCGTGCGCGCAATTCAGGCGGCGGTGGCGGCGATGAAGCCGGGCGTCACCGGTCGCGAAGTCGACGCCGTGGCGCGCAAGGTGATCACCGACGCCGGCTATCCCGAATTCAAGTACGCCACGGGCCACCACCTCGGGCGCGCCTGTCACGACGGCGGCGGCGTGCTGGGTCCACTCTGGGAACGTTACGGCGACACGCCCAACTATCCGCTCGAAGCCGGGCACGTCTACACCGTCGAGCCGGGGCTGTTCGTCGAAGGCTACGGCTACATGGGGCTGGAGGAGGATGTGCTCGTCACTGAGAGCGGCACAATATTTCTCGGCGAGCCGCAAACGGAATTGATTCTGATTCGGTAGTTCCCATTGCAGTTGCACAATATCCTGGTGATTGTATGTCTGCATCGTACGTGACCCAGCTCTTTCCAGCGCAAGAAATTCGCCCACTGGAAGGACTCTATCTTGCCCACGAACTGCGGCGGGCGGCGGCGGATCAGCCCTTTGTTTACGCCAACTTTGTCACCAGCCTTGATGGGCGCATCGCGGTGCCTGACCCGATGAAGGGCGGCATGAAGGCGCCGCCCAACGTCACCAACGCGCGCGATTGGCGGCTCTTTCAGGAGCTGGCGATCCAGGCTGACCTGATCATCACCACCGGGCGCTATCTGCGCGATTATGCGGCGGGCAAGGCGCAGGAGATTCTGCGCGTCTACGACGACCCACGCTTCGCCGATCTCGTGGCCTGGCGCGCCGGGCAGGGACTCTCACCGCAGCCGGACCTGGTGGTGGTGAGCAGCACGCTCGACTTTCCCGTGCCCGACGCGCTGACGCACGGTGGCCGCCACGTGATCATCGTCACCGACCACCGTGCCGACGCGGCGCGCATCCATGCGTTGGAGGCGCAGGTCGGGCGGGTCTACGTGGCGGGCGAGGAGCGTGTAGGCGGCGATGTGTTTGTGCGGCTGATGGCGGACCTCGGCTATAGGCTCATCTATTCCGCCGCCGGTCCCAAGATCGCGCACATGCTGCTGGAAGACGGCGTGCTTGACCGCCTCTACCTGACGCAGGTCTGCCGCGTGCTGGGCGCAACGCCCTTTTCCAGCATTGTCGATGGTCCGCTGTTGGATGCGCCGGTCGATCTGCCGCTGCTCAGCCTGGCCTATGACCCGCACGCGCTCGACGGCGTTGGGCAGTTATTTGGCTGCTATGGTCGCCGTTAATGGCTCTACGCCTGCAATCGCACTGCAAAGCGTCTCGAAACGTTACGGCGACTTCGAGGCGGTCAGCGACCTGAATCTGCGCGTCGCGGCGGGCGAAGTGCTCGGTTTTCTTGGGCCGAACGGCGCCGGCAAGACGACGACAATCCGGCTGCTGCTCGGTTTTCTGCGCCCGACCGCTGGCGCGGTGCATCTGCTTGGTCACGACATGGCGGCGCCCAAAGCTGCACTGCAAGCACGCAGCCAACTCGGCTTCGTGCCCGATGTCGCCGGACTGGACCCCGCGGCGACGGGCAAATGGTTGCTCGACGAGCTGGCGCGGCTGCAGCGCCGCCCGCCGGTTGACCGCAACCGCCTGATCGACGCGCTCGAACTGCGCAGCCAGGATTTGCGGCGACCGATGGGGCAGCTTTCGCGCGGCACGCGCCAGAAGATCAACATCGTGCAAGGGATGCAGCATCGCCCCGACCTGCTAATTCTGGACGAGCCGACCGAAGGGCTTGACCCGCTCGCCAAGCGCGCCTTGTTCGGCTTGCTGCGTGAGACGCACGCGCGCGGCGCCACCATTTTCTTTTCGTCCCACGTGCTCAGCGAAGTCGAGGAATTGTGCGACCGCGTGGCGTTGATCCGCAGCGGACGGCTGGCGGCCGTGGATCGAATTGACGATCTGCGCACACAGATGCAGCGCCGCGTCACGGTGCAATTTGCCAACAACACGCCAGAGATCGAGCAACAACTTGCCGCGCTGCCCGGCATCTCCACCCTCACCCGAACCGACAACCGCTGGCAGTTTCTGACCGGCGATCTCATGGCAACACTGCGCCTGCTGGCGGCGCTGCCCGTCGTCGATGTGGCGATTGAGCCGCCGTCGCTGGAGGACATCTTCCTGCGCTACTACCGCCCTGAGGAGCAGCGCCATGCATGAGGCAGGCGATGTCTGGCTGATCTTCCGCAGCACGCTGCGCCGCAAGCGCATGTCGCTCTTCTGGTTTGCGCTGTCGGTGGCGGCGTTTCACTGGCTGGTGGCAGTCAGCTTTCCGGCGATCGGCGGCATGGAGGCGGTGACCAGCGTCGTGCGCACCTTCCCAGAGGGACTGCGCACGCTGCTCAAGCTGGCGCCGAACTTGCAAGCTGGCTTCGGCGTGCAAGATTATCTGGCGTTCACGTGGATCCATCCGCTTTTCATCGGCCTGGGCGCAGCGTTTGTGGTCTCACGCGCCTCAGATGGGCTGACCGGCGAGATCGAACGCGGCTCAATCTATCTCGTGCTCAGCCGCCCGGTGCAGCGCTGGACCTTTGTGCTTGGCAAGGCGCTGGAGATGACGCTGGGCGCCGGCGTGGTGGGGCTGACTGCGTGGATCGGGCTGGCAGTGGGCGTAACGGCGCTGCCTTACGATCTGCCGCTCCCCAATTATTTGCTGGCGGCGGCGATGGCGTGGCTGCTCTTTGCGGCGCTGGGCGGCGGCGCGTTCTTGATTGCCAGCTTCTTCAGCCGCACATCGATCGGCGGTGCACTGGCGATTGCGTGGACGCTCATCTCGTTTGTGCTCGACGTGATCCCGCTCATCGCCAACTCCTCGCTCGCCTGGCTCAACCCCTGGCATCACTACTTTCCGCAGGAGATCGTCGCCACGGGCAGGGTCGATCCATTCGGCGTGATCGTGCTGCTTGGCTGGCTGCTCGGCGGCGTCGGCGCGGCGGTGTGGATCTTTGCGCGGCGCGACCTGGCGTAGGAGACGCGCTGCGGCGAGCATGGCGTCTACTGATTCGCCACCGTGACCGGCAGCAGAATCTCGTCGTAGTTCATGCCTTCATACACCACACGCAACCGCAGTTGATGCTCGCCGTCAGGATAGAGCGCCGTATCCCAGCGCACTAATTCGGTTGGCTCATCCGCCGGCGCCTCGCCTAGTGCAAGAAATGTGTCGGAGCCACCATCGAGAATCAGATCAAGTTGCCATTTGCGAAATGTGGGATGCGTCGCCACCGCCGTCACCGCCACTACGCCGCGCACAGTTGCGCCGGCTTTCGGGCTGGTGAACGAGACAACGCCCAACGGCGCTGGCGGCGCCTCCTCAACTGCGACATCGTCGGTGGCGCTGGCGTTGGCTGATCCCTTGTTGGCTGAAGGGGCGCTGGTCGTCAGAATCGGCGCTGAGCTGGGCGGCATGGGCGGCGGCGCCTGCTTCTGGAGTGGCGGCGCAACGCCATCCCGGCACATGGCGGCAAAGCGATAGCCCTGTTTCGCCAGTGCGGGCAGGATGATGCGCAGCGCAGCCACGGTTTGGGCGCGGTTGCCGCCGCCGTCGTGCATCACCACCACGCCGTCCGGGTGGGCGTGCGTGATGACGTGATTTGCAATGACGCGGGCGCCCGGTCGCGCCCAGTCGCGCGGGTCGATCGTCCATAATGCAAGCTGATAGCCGAGTTGCTCGGTATTTTTCACCACGGCCGCATTGCGTGCGCCATAGGGTGGTCGCAGACAACCGCCATCGCGATCACCGAGCACTGCGGCGGTTTTGGCGACTTCGTCCACCATGCGCTCTCTGCTGACCGATGGCAACGACGGATGGTTGTAAGTGTGGTTGCCCAGCCCATGTCCTGCGGCAAAAATTATTTCGATCAATTCCGGTTGGCTGGCAGCGGCGCGACCGATGACAAAGAATGTAGCTTTGGCGTCGTACCGTGCGAGCAGATCAAGGATTTCCTGGGTGTAGTCGGAAGGGCCATCGTCAAAGGTCAGGTAGAGCACCTTGTCGGGTGAAGGCGCCGCTTGGTTTGTTTCTTCCGCTGATGCAACTGCTTCGGGCCAAAAAATGCAGACAAACAGGATGATAGCGACCAACCAGGCGCTGTTTCGGGAGATTGCAATGGGTTGCGTAGGAATTGCAGTCAAGATGTGCATGGCTACGGAGATGGCAACAGATAGTATGCAAAGCCGATCTGGTCTGGTTTCTCAAAATATTCGCCGAATTCACCGCCGGGGTGTTGTTGACGAATGATCTCCATCTCGTCCAAATGTTCCCCTGTCGCGATCAGCAGTATATCCTGGCGCGCCGCCGCTGCTGCTTCCATTTGGGATGGAAATTCATCGACGGAGAAAAGATCGCTCCGATTCGAGCCTTCGGCAATGAAGCGAATTGCGCCGTGGTTCGCGTAGAGATTGGGGGCGCCCATCAACACGCTGCGATGCGTCGCGGCATGTTCGGCAATGAGGTGTGAGAGCACCTCACGGGTCCGAAATGGTTGAAGACGCGCATAGTGGTCAAAATATGCAATAAAGTTGATCTGAAATGTCACGATAAAAAGAAGAAGCATTGCCGCAGCAGCAACCCATTGTTGGCGTTGGAGCCAGACCGCAGGCAGCATGTCATACAACTGCTGAATTGCCGCGCCGGCGATGACAAACACCGCCGGGGCAGCAACGATCAGCCGCGGTGCGTTTGGTGGATCCACCGTTGTGACGCCGCCCAACAACACGCCTAGCAGAAGCCACATCAACACAGCCTGCGCCGGGAAGCGACGCCACTGGCTTGCCAGCACGCCAAGTCCCAGCCAGAAGAACGCAATCGTAACCAGATCGAACGCGGGAATTTCCGGCATGTAAAATGCCGAACGATCGCCGCTCCGAACAAAAAAGCCTACATTTTCTTGAATCTGGTGCAACAACAGTTTCTGCCAGTCATCCGGCCAGACAGCGTCTGCACCCAATGCGTGTTGAATGGCTTCCTGGCTAAATACACCGACGCCGCGCGATCGATTGAGAAACGCGGGCAGGTTTTGTGTATAGAAGTGCAGCAACGGAAGATAGACGGCGATTGCGCTCAAGCCGGCAACCATCAAATCGCGCATTGATGCGCGTTTTGCCCGCCACAATAACAGCAGCAGCGGCGCCGCCAACACAGGAAGAAGCCTCGATCCGTAATAGAAATACTGACTCAACCCAACTGTCAGGCCAAGCAGCACAAACAGCGTCAGCCGCCGATCGGTCGATTCTGATGAAGTGTTCGATGGTTGGTGTGTCAGAACTTCGTCGTTAAGCACGGCGTCTTGTTTGTCGGTGGACGGCATTTCGGTTGTCATTGTTGGTCCCGTCTTGGCGTCGCCGCGTTTGATGTCACCCAACAGATCGATCAGCAGCAAGAGCGCAACAAAAAGGATGACAAACCAGACTGTCTCGATGTTGTTGAGCGCAATGCGACTATATTGAATATGCAAGTGTGACACTGCCAGCAGCCACGCTGCACTCAGCCCTGCAGCGCGTCCCCAACCGACGCGTCCGATGATATAGATAAGAGGTGTACAGAGCGCACCGACGATCGCCGAAAGCAGCTTTAAACTGTACATAGTGTTGCCGAACAGCGCCAGTGCAGCAGCCTGTACAAAATGAAAGAGTGTTGGATGATCGAGAAACGCAGTGCGAAAGTAAGGAAGCGGCAATTCGCCGCGTTCGCCGCCGGGGCCGAAGAGCGCAAGTCGCGCATACATACCCATCTCGCCTTCGTCACCGTGTATGGCGGGCAGGCCGGCATCGAGCTGGTATATGCGCAACAGCAACGCCGCTGCGGTTAGTATAGCCATCGCCAGCCAGTCGTAACGGTCAAGATGCGCCGCGATCAGCAATCTGCGCCATAAATGAGATTTGCGATCGTGCAGTAATCCGCTGACCAGAAACAGCAGAATGCTGCTCAGCCAGAGCACGATTGCCGCTGGATTCGGGTCGCCGTAGACGACGGCGACATACGCGGCGCTTCCCGCCGAAAGCAATCCCGCGCCGAAAACGATCTGCCAATGGCTGCCGAGGACGCGACCTGTCAGTCGTTGTACAGCTTGCAGATCCTTGCGGCCACCGGCGCTGTTGAGTCGCGCCATCGCCGCCGCCATCATAACAGCAGCGGCGACCAACATCATCCAGTTGCCCGTCAGAGCACCCACAACAGCACAGAAAAGAGCAGTCAACAGAAGAAGTATCAGGAGCATAGTCAATCTGTTTCGCGAACTCGATGTCGCAGGTGATGGGAAGTAAACTGCCCAACGTGTTCCACGTCGGGCAGAGCAGGGGAACATTGGCGATGCATTTCATGTAGAGTGGCATCCCCGAGAGGACTCGAACCTCTGACCTCTTGGACCGCAACCAGTGACGGCTAGATGGCGAACCGTTGACCGCATGGGTGGGGTTTGGTGCGATCCTTGCGGTTGGCGGGTGGCTGCGCTGTGATGTTGGCGGGTGGGCGGATGTCCGACAAGGATGCGCCTGCGCCGATTGTGGGACGGTGTGTTTGGGTGATGACCATGCGGTGTGTGTCGCATTCTGCGCCGATCAGAACGTCTGACAAGAAAAGGTTGTGCGTCCTAGTAGGTTTCTTCGCCCGACAGCGGGATGACCTGCTCGCCGATGTAGAACCAGACGCGACGACGCTGGCGACGGCGGCGCAGGATGTAGAGGACGTGGGCGATCCAGTCGGTCACAAAGGTTGCTCTTTCGGTTCCTTTTCTTCGCCGCCGATGACGTGCGGCGTCCTCACTTTGACCAGCATCTTCATGGTGTCGAGCACCAGGCGGCGCTGGTCGTTGTCTAGCTCGGCCCAGATGCGGGCGATCTCTTGCAGTTCCGGCGACAAGTCCCGCCGCCCGGCGGGGTCGTCCACCAGACCCAACAGGTAGTCGGCGGAGACGTGGTAGCGTCGAGCGAGACGCCGTAACAGTTCCCATGCTGGCGGATTGTTAGTTCCCAATTCCAGCTTAGAAAGATATTGGCGCCCTATTTCTTCGTACTGCGCCACCTGTCCAAGTGACAGGCCTGTCTGTTCTCGAACTTCCCGTAGGCGCTGTCCTACCGACATAGCTACATCATACACTAACTTTTTACCATTTGTGCGCCAAATTAGCTACAACCTATTGACAAGTGTAACCATATAAGCTACAATGTGGTTGCACTTGTCCCCAAGTTGGCGACAAGTGCAGAATCACCGCTGCGACTGTGCGTGACGGGTGGCGTGGGGGGGATGGGCCGCCATAGTGCGCCCCTACGACGGCAGTGTGGCGGTGCTTCAGCTTCGCAGGCTGGGCGCAACGATCCGTGGCTTTTCGGGGAGGGACACGGGGAGGAGTTGCGCTCAGCCTGGGGCGCTGAAGGGAAAGCGTATATTTTCGGAAGATGGAGAACCAACCTGTCTGGGCGCCCTTCAGCGCCCCGTACCAGGAGAGGAGAGCGAACGACGATGAGTATGCCAAAGACGATGAATGCGTGGATTCGGCTGGTGGCGACGGAGCAGGATAAGCGGCTGCTCAACGAGATCAGCAAGCGCAACGGGGACGCCGGCTTTTCGGCGACGGTGCGGCGGTTGATCCGGGAGGAGGCGCAGCGGCTGAATATCGAGATGGGGACGAACGGGCACGAGGCGCACGCTGCGCAGCACGCGGCGGCCGGGGTGCAGCGGTGAGCAAGCTGAAGCAGGTGGCGGCTTCGATGCGCCAGACGCTGGCAGGGTCGCAGGCTCGTTTTGTGCATTGTCGCTTGCAGCGGGGGCTGGAGGTGGTGTTGGAGCGGCGGGAGGAGCGGTTGCGGCTGGCGCTGGGGCGGATGGATGCGCCGCCGAGCGATGTGGAGATTGAACTGTGCCAGCAGGCGTTTGCGGCGCCGCCGGATTGTGATGTGCGCCGCCTGGTGAAGTGGCGAAATGGGAAGGGCGGGCCCGTGACCTACCACGTGGCCGAACTGACCTGGCGTGAAGTGATCTAGCAGGGGCTGACAATTTATAGGGTCCGCTGATGGCGGCGTGGGGTGCGCCGCTCTCTTTTTTGCACCCTTTTTTCGGGCAGATCGGGGGGGTCGGATGGATGCACTGGTTTTGTCCAGGTCTCAATCTACTCTGGTAACGTCTGACAATAAATTATTGTCGGACGTTGCGGAAGGGGCTGGCGAGGGAGGGCTGGCGACGTGGCAGCGGGCGGCGTTTGGGGCGCAGCTGGCGCGCGCGGCGGTCTCGGCGGAGAGCCAGCGGCGGGTGTTGTGGGCGGAGTTGGCGGCGGATTGGCTGACGCTGAAGGAGGCGAAGTGCGGCAGCCGGCATACGCGGCGCAACTATGAGGCGGCGCTGCTGCGCTGGCAGGGGTTCCTGGCGACGCAGTTTGTTGAGGACGTTGATGGCGCTGTGCGGACGGTGGAACTGTGGGAGGTGGATCATTCGCACGTGCGGGCGTGGCAGGCCGGGCTGCGGGCGGAGGGGCTGAGCGAGACGACGGTGAACCACCAGCTGTCGTGTGTGAGTTCGTTCTACTCGTTTGTGATCAATGAGAAGCGCATGGTGAACGGGGTCGAGGTCGATCTGTTTGTGGATCGGCTGGGGCGTGCTCGCCAGAATCCGTTTAAGACGGGCAATTTGCAGCGGGGGCGGACGGCGGCGTATGAGCGGGCCAGGCCGCTGACGGTGGCGGAGTATGACCAGCTGTTGACGTGGTTAGAGGGGCGTGCGCACACGGTGAGCGGGGCCCGAAACTATGCACTCATTCTGACTTATTTGCATACGGGGTGGCGGTCGGCGGAACTGCTGCGGATGAGGTGGGGCGATGTGCGCCCCAGTCGCAGCCAGCCGGGGACGTTTGTGTTTGCGTGGAGCGGGAAGGGCGGCAAGGCACAGGATGATGTGCTGCCGGCGGACTGCTATCACGCCATCGTGGGGTATCTGAAGAAGGCGGGACGATGGACGCCAGGTGCGCCTGGCAGGGAGGAGGGATTGGCCGACGATGAGTTTGTGTGGCTGCCGGTGCGTGAGCCGGAGATGAGCGGGCTGAAGCATGGGGCGGCGGTGGACCCGACGCAGCCGATTTCGGAGAAATCTGCGCTGCGGGTGCTGCGGGCGGCGCTGCGGGGGGCTGGCATCCCCAACCCGGAGCGCTTTCGGGTGCATGACCTGCGCCACACGCACGCGCAGTTGCTGCTGGCGACGGGTCAGAATCTGGCGGTGGTGCAGAGCCGGCTGCACCATAGCTCGTTGGCGACGACGGGCATTTACGCAAAGGTGTTGCAGCGTGGCGACCCGATTGACGGGCACACGGCGGGTTTCCGGCAGCTGCGGATGGGCGTCTAACAATCGGTTGTTGTGGGACGGTCAAGATTGGAGATTGGGGATGAACGGGGAAACGACAAGGATGCTGGATCGGTACGGGGAGGCGCTGCACGTGGTGAGCGACGGCGGATTGGTGAGCCTGGATGCGGCGCAGCTGGCGCTGCATCTGGCGCTGAACGAGCGGCTGAACGGCGCCGGTGGTGCAGGCCGGTGTGTCGATCAGCGTGACTATGAGCGGCTGAACGACCAGATTGGGCGGCTGAATGATTGGCTGGCGGAGAATGCGGTCGATCTGTATCAGGAGCCGGACACTGATACGGCAGAGGCGATGATTGCGGCGGCGAAGCGGCTGGCGGCGAGCCTGGCGAGTGTGCGCCGGGAGTTGGCGGCGGCGTTGGATGAGCGCAATTTTGCGGATCGGCGGTGTGCGGAGTTGGAGGCGGAGCGAGACGGCCTGCGCCAGCAGGTCGCTCAGCTCGACGCCGATGATTCGGCATTGATTGCCCGCATTTTCGAGATGGAGAACGAGATACAGGCGTCGCAGAAGCGGCGAGATGAGTTGAACGTCGAGAATTTGCATTTAGAAGCGGAACTCGAACGGCTGCGCGCCGAGAATGCGGCGCTGATTGAGCGCAATGGCAAGAGCATGTCGTCGGTGGTGGGATATGTGCTGAGTGAGGCGGCGCACGATTATTTGCTGGGGTTGGAGGCGGGACGCTGGAAATGGCGGCAGATTCCTAAGCAGGTGCAAGTGGAGTTGGTGCGCTACATCATCGCTGCGACGAATGATCGCACTCAATCTCAGTTTGATGCGTGTAAACCTGCATATATGCCAACGGCGACGGCGCATGTGATGGCGTTCAATACGCCGTGGTTGCAGCTGGTTGATTTTTCGCATGAGGTTGTGGTTGGCAAGTGAGGAAAAGTGAATGGTTATGAACGATGCGAACGAAAGCGGGTACGGGCGCAACTTCGACGGTACACGTGGAGATGTGCTGCAACGATTGGAGGAAATTCTCGCCACGACGCCGGCTTCGGTGTTGGCGACACGGCCAGTGAAACGGGCGCTACTGGAAGCGACGGTGACGGAACTCAGACGGCTGCGCGCCGAGAATGCGGCGCTGCACAAGCAATTCAGCACAGGAGGCTGATTATGGACGAGGAGCAGGGCTATCCGGCGATTTTCTATGTGATGCTTTTGATCGGGATTATCGGAGTGATCGGGCTGTTGGTGGTGGCCGGCGGGGCCGCTATAGGAGGATTCTGAGATGAAACGGTTACAAAGTTGGTTGAGTCAGGCGTGGGATGTTTGTCCGGTGTGTGGATTTATCCGTGACCGGTTTGGAAGATGTCCATGCAATACATGCAAATAGGACCATGTTTGCTGATCGGGGCAATGGTGGGGATGCTGGCGCTGTCAGCGTTCCTCACTATCGTATTGTGGGCAGCGACGGCGTTGGCAGGGATGGTGGCGGAGAGGGACGACGATGAGTGAGTATTTGAGGAGAGTTTTATGAACGAGCATGATTTTTTGCAGGAGGCGATCAGGGAGTTTGCGGCGGCAATGGATGCGTTTGATCGCTCCGAAAACGCCACATCGGAGCGGTCGATGACGGCAGGGCTGCGCGTCAGCGACCGCCGGGAACGGTGGGCGCAGACGCTGGCGCTGCTCAGCCTGGCGCAGGATGTGCGACGGATTGCCGACGCGCTGGAACGCCAGGCGGTGGGCGATGAGATGGCAGAGTCGGTGCGGATTTTTGGACTTGGATCATGATTACCGAACGCATGATGCAGCGCCTGATGTATCAGGCGTTCGTGGCTGAGGAGATCGAGAGTACGTCGATTGATCTGGCGGATTGGCGCTGGCCGTGGCGCGAGATCGTGTTGGCGGCGGAGAGCCGGGCAATGGGCTTTAATGCCTATTCCCGGCTGGCGGAGGCGTGCCGGATGGTGGCCGATGACGCTGACACGGCGCAGCAATGGATGGATGAGATTGAGGACGCAGCGTCACCACTGCGCCATGCGACGTTGGCGGAGATCGCCGATTCGTTGGAGCCAGTGACGTGGCTGTGGGAGAGCTGGGTGCCGCGGGGGATGTTGACGCTGTTGGGGGCGTTTCAGGGCACGGGCAAGAGTTATGCGGTGATGGATATGGCGCGCATTACGCTGCACGGGCCGGTGTGGCCGGATGGGTCGGCGGTGACGCATGATCCGGCGACGGCGAAGGTGGTGTATGTGGACGCTGAGGGGATTCCCCAGGTGAACAATGCGCGTGCGCTCGATCTGGGGCTGGATACGCGGCGCATGTATCTGATGATGGCGGGGAATGGCGAGATGATGGATTTTCTGCAACCGAAGTGGCGGGATCGTCTGCTTGACCTGGCGTGGACGGTGCGCCCGGAGTTGATCATCATCGACAGCCTGAGCGCCATTACGACGAAGGGGACGAACAGCGCCGAGGAGGTGGGCGGGCTGTTGACCTGGTTGAATGGGGTGGCGCGGGAGGTGAACGCCGGGATGGTGCTGCTGCATCATCTGCGCAAGCCAAGCGGCGGGCAGTTGTCGCTGCCCGGCGTCAGCATCCACGATTTTCGTGGCAGCACGCATATTGTGGCGCTGGCGCGCAGTGTGATCGGGCTGTCGGTGGTGCAGGAGCCTGGTAAGCAGTTTTCGCTGAATGGTCCGCGCCACATGGAGGTTGTGAAGACGAACCTGGCGGCGGAGTATCCACCCAAGCTGGAGATTCGGATGCAGCGCAGTGAGAGCGGGGTGCGCTTTGAGTATGGGCCGGTGGCGACGACGGTTGTAGAGGAGCCATCGGCGGAAGAGTGGTTGGTTGATTACTTGGAAGCCAACGGGCCGACCAAATTTCGGGAATTGGTGGAAGCCGCTGTTGCGGACGGTTTCAGCAAGGCGACGATTTTCCGCGCTCGTAAGCGATTGGGCGCCCGAATTTCCGACAGTGCGGGACGCCAGGGCAAAGGAAATTTGTGGATGTTGGCCGAGGATGACTCCTGTAGAACGGATGATGCAGGCGATATTGAAGACGATTAGAACAGATGTACGGTTTCACGGTTTCACGGTTTCACGCATTTTGTGACCCACCCACTAAAAATGCGTGAAACCGTGAAACCGTGAAACCGTGAAACCGGAGTCTATGGAAATGTTGATTTGAGCAATTGTCGTCGGAAGAAAATCAGGAGGAGATGATGAGCGAGGAGACGACGAGACACATGCAGGTAGCCGCCGAGGCGGTGCGGCTGTTCATGGAGCACCAGAATGCGTTTGCCTACGAGCAGGCGACGCTGGCGGTGTTGATGGGGATGTTGAATGAGTTGCATTTGATACGGGTGCAGGGCGTGCGCTCGACGGAGTATGTGGGACGCTGGATGGAGCGGATCGATAGCCAGTTGGACGGGATGACGGGGGATCACAAATGAGACAGCCGACGCCGGATATTTTGGGGGATGTACTGAGTGCGCCGAAGCCGCCGACGATGCTGGCGGTTGAGGCGATCAAGGTGGACGGCGGGACGCAGATGCGCGCCGGGCTGCATGAGGGGACAGTTCAGGATTATGCTGAGACGTTTCAAGAGACCAGGCAATGGGGCAGCTTTCCGCCCGTAGTCGTTTACCACGACGGAGAGAATTATTGGCTGGCGGATGGGTTCCACCGGTTGGCAGCGTGGAAGCGTTCCGGCAACGCGCAGATAGGCGCCCGGATTCCGGGAGATGTGCGCAGCGGCACGCGCCGTGATGCGATTTTGCACGCGGCTGGAGCAAATTCCGATCACGGGCTACGGCGCTCGGATGAGGATAAACGGCGAGCAGTGGAAACGTTGCTGCGTGATGATGAGTGGGGCAGGTGGAGCAACAGGGAACTGGCGCGCCGTTGCAATGTCAGCGAGGCGTTGGTGCGCAAGATCAAAAAGGATTTGGGCTTGGATACTGCGCACGAAACGCAGTATACCCACCCCAAAACCGGTCAGCAGACGACGATGAATACGGCGAACATTGGCGCCAATCGCTCAATCTCCAATCTACAATCTCCGTCTCGCCGCTATGAATCGGGTCTGCCGGCGCTGAACATGCCGATGCCGCGCACGACCTACGACACGCCGTTTGGTCCGCAGCCGAAGATGCCAATTGAGGACTGGGAGTTGGAGGACATTGTCGAGCAGGCGGCGACGGAGTATTACGGCAGTGTGACGGCGGCGCAGGGGGAGGAGATGGCGCAGCAGAGCCGGGCGCACGCGGGCGAGTATTGGGCGAAGCTGCAACGGGTGTTGGCGCCGTTCGATGTGAGCGTGGAACGGGTTGAGGCAGCGGTCGCCACGGCGGTCGAGCGGCTGGTGGGGGAACGGCGGGCGCTGCGGCCTGGGTCGCCGGAAGCGAAGGCGCTGGCACGTGAGATCAAGGCGGCGACGTGGGCGGATCGGCGGGGGCCGGTGGTGGAGAAGGGGAGAAGGGGAGATGGGGAGACGACGGCAGCGGCGGCGTCGGTGGTGGTGGATGCGTGGGCGGCGGCTCGTGATTTGGCGCCGGCAGAGCCGATTGTGTTGCCCGACGAGCGCGTCGGGCAGGCGCAGCGGCTGATTGCGCTGTACAGGCAGGCGATTGCGAGCGAGGACGAGTACGGTGCGCTGACGGGCTGCTACAGCGATTGGTTGGCGCCCAAGCGGGAGTTGCAGAAGTGCATCGACCGGTTACAGCGGATGGTTGATCTGCTGGAAGGGCGGGCGGTGGAGCCGTTGGCAGGGTGCGATTGAACGACTGATAAGAAAGGATTGTGGGACGATGCACAAGGCGGAAAATGCGGGCTGGAAGTGGAATCATTATGAGTTGGACAATCTGGATGTGGCGTTCGGGTGGTTGTGGGGCGTGGTGCTGCGCGGGTGGATGTTGATCGGCTGGTGATCAAGCCGAACTATCCGCCAGATGATCCGGTGTGGCCGGGACGCAGTGGGGAGATCGGGATCGTGCTGGGCAACCACGTGTGGGGGTGGTGGAATGATCCAGGGGTTTGATCGCCTCGACGCCGGATTGAGTGATTTGCTCGGCGCTATGCTGCTGGTGGTGATTGCGGTGCTGGCGTGGATGGTGCGCGAGGCACGGCGGGAGTGTGCGGCGCTGCGCCAGCGGGCGGAAGTGGCTGAGTTGTGGTGTTTGTTGGCGGAGGAGGAGGAGGCGACGGTGCGCCGGCGGCTGGCGGATGTGGAGCGCCGGCACGAGAATTTGCAGCAGATGTATGCGCAGCTGACGCGGCGGTTGCTGGCGAAGAATTTTTATGAGATTGAGCAGCATGTGCGGCGCAAGCGCGCCGCAGAATAGGAGGGGACTATGGAGCAAATCAACCTACTGCCAAACGTGCCCCCGCTGGGGAGACGGTACTTGGCGCGTAATGCCAGATTGGAAGAAGAGCGATTGATGATTTATTTGCGGGAACATGCGCCGGCGTGGGCGCGCTGGTGGTCGCAGAATGAGTGTGGTAGCGGCTACTATTGGGAGCACGAGCCAGAGTGCGATGAGCGGATTGGGTACTGGTGCGCCCAGCCAGGTTGTTAGATTGGACCAGAATGAAGGTGTCACTCAACGAGTAAAATGCCTGGCTGATGGATGGACCCGACAGCCAGGCATAGACGGGCGATGTGGGCGCCCGCTTGATAGTATATCAGGCGCATTGCTCCCACAGCAATGCGCTTTTTGATTGGAGGTGAGAATGCAGCAGAAGGACACATTTGTTCCGGCGCACGAGCCGGTGCGCCCGGCGCCAGCTACGCCGGATGCAGTGGCGGCGAAGTGGCGCGACAACGCAGGGATTTGGGTAGGGGTGGTGGCGGTGCTGGTGGGGGCGCAGTGGATTGTGTGGCTATGCCTGCATCTGGTGGGGCTAAGCGAGACGTGGCATCCGCCGCTGCCTGCGATGCAGATGTGGACGATTTTCGCATTCTTCGCCGGCGCAGTGGCGTTTGGCGCGCTGATGATGTGGCGCAGCGCGCTGGACGAGCGGGAGCAGGCGGGCATCTTTGTGTGGATGGAAAGCCGCATTCAAGAGCTTGAAGCGGAGTTGGAACAGGCGGACGAGGAGATCGAGGCGCTGACGGTGGCGCTGCGGAACACGCGCCAGGATTTGCAGGAACGCATTGCATTGCAGCAGCGCCAGGCGGCGGCTACGCAGCGCATGTATACGCCGGCGGTGCTGCGCGAGGCGGAGGAGCCAGCGCCATCGCAGGCATATCGGGATGCGCGGCTGCTGGTTGAGCGGGCGTGCCGCAATTTGCCGTTCAGCAAGGATAAGATGATCGCCATGCACGACGGCTGGACGCAGGCGCGCTGGCGGGAAGCGCACAAGCTGGCGTGCGACGCCGGGCTATTCCGGGTCGTCGGCAACAGAACGGAGGTTCTGGTCGATGACCTGAACACGGCGTTGGCGATGCTGGATGTGTACGCCGGAATTCCAGTCAGTCAGGCTGACTGACTGAACCAGTCTCGTGTACTGATTGGTCTAACTGAAATGTTGGGGCAGAAGGGACTATGAAAATCAATCTACTGAGTGTTGCGTTTTGGCAACTGGTGCAGATGGTTGCGCTCTTCGCAATGAGCGGTATCGAGCGCAGAACGGGCGCGCTGAGCGCGCTTGCTCCGCAGCAAGCGTGGGAGATTACGCTCGTGCTTGTTGTGCTTGCCAACGTCGGATGGACGGTGGCGGGCATCGTCTACGGCAGCAGGGATGATGCGCCTGCGACGATCAATCTGCGGCGCACGGTGAAGTCGTGGTTGTTTCCGCCGCCGCCTGCTGCGCGGCGTGCATACGCCAGCCGCACGAAGCGGCAAAGGAGAGTGATTTCATGAGATTCCTATTGGCTTTGGTAGCAGGGGCGGCGCTGACGCTGGCGTTGTTGAGCGCTGATTCGCCAGCCAGTCAGATTGCCGCCGAGCGCACGGCGCAGGTGCAGGCGCAGGAGGCGGCGCGCACGGAGCGATTGGCGTTGCAGGAGGCGGCGCGCACGGAGCGAGCCGCAGAGCGAGCCGCCACGCTACAATACGCGATGATGTTGCTGGTCGTGGTGGTTGTTGTGGTGGTGGCATCGACAGCGGCCGTCGTGGTCGCCGTGCAGGTGCTGCGGCAGCGGTCGCCAGCGGTGCCGGCTGGATTGCCGCAGCCGTCGGCGGCGGTGGTGCGGGTGGCAGCGCGACCGGGGCATCGGCTGGAGTATGATTCGGTTGAGGGATGGATTGTGGTGCTGCCTGGTGACAGGGAGTACTACACCGAGCAAGATGCTCGGCGGATGTTGAGTGGCTGACAAGTGTTTGTTGTGAGACGGTGACGAAGTACAGTAAAGCGCCGGTCAATTTGACCGGCGCTTTACTGTTGATACTCAGTATCAATTGTGGTAGACTACGAAACAGTTAAGCGTTGAATTGTTGAATATGAAACTACCAGGAGGCGATCAATGATGGAGGTTCCCCAGCAGGCGCTCCCGGAGCCGGTCGTTTCGAGTCCCAAAGCGGTGTCTATCTATATGGTGGTAGTGGTGGCGTTGGCATTGCTTGGCGTGTTGACGGTGTTGGGTGGGGTGGTGTTGGCATGGGTGGACAAGACGCTGCCGGAGAGTGTGATTGTGTTGGGTTCGGTGGCGGTGGGGGCGCTGGCCGGCATGGTGGCGCCGACAGTGCGCTGATTTGGGAGTTGACTCCTATGGCGATAGATATTCTTGATCCTGAATATGCGATACCGGGAGAGCTGGATCGACCGTGTTACGGGGGGCGTGTTACGGAA
Organism: Chloroflexota bacterium; assembly: GCA_016861025.1. GTDB lineage: Bacteria > Chloroflexota > Anaerolineae > Caldilineales > Caldilineaceae > Caldilinea. The sequence continues at coordinate 166,411 of BOKO01000009.1, read as the reverse complement.
GGTCGTGTTACGGGGGGTCAGCAGTATGATCTGCGCACGTATGACCAGCGCGCAGACGCCCGGTTGGATGATCATCAGCGGCGGATTGCGGAGTTGGAACAGCGGGTGGCCTGGTTGGAGCGTGTTGCGCTGACGCCAGGCTTTTTGTTTGACGAGGCGCCCGATCTGCCGTAGTGCTGCGTGCTACATGTTTCGTGTAGGCAAGCGAGATAAGGTCAGTTAGTTGGGACGGGCTTGCGCCCGTTTCAGAGATGCAAAACAGACTCAATCCATACTCAAACCATACTGCATTTGAGCGTTTGCCGGAATGGATGACGTTCGAGATTCAGCAGGCGTTGGAGGCGATTACAGGGGCGCCGGGACATCTGCGCCGCAAGCGGGTGACGGTGCTGCGCGTGGCGCAGGCGCAGGCCGCTGGCGAGCCGTTGACGAGTGTCTGGTCGCGCAATGGCGCGTGCTCGAAAGAAACATGGTATGGCGAGACGCGCAACGGTGTGCGACGACCAGGTTGGCGCGATGAGCCGGAAGTGCAGCACGCGCTGGAGTTGGCGCGGCGACGAGCGGAGTGGTGGCTGAATGTGCGCGAGGGGCGTGCGCTCCAGCGCACGCTCGATGTGATTGTGGAAGCGGCGCCCACAGCGGCGATGCAGCTGGCGCGCATGGCGACGCAGGGGATCATGTGTGTGCGGCGTGGGGAGACGATGGTTGAAGAGGAAGTAAAGGCGGCGGAGGTGGTGAAGGCGATCAACAGCCTGCTCGACCGGGCCGACAGCTCGACGGCAAGCAAGTGGCCCAGTGAGGTGATGGTGCGGCTGTCGTGGGGCGAGGTGGAAGCGTCTGACAAGAACGGCTTGTCGGACGGTGATGGGATTGAGGAATGACGCAGCTTGCTGTGACGCTGCCGCCATTACATGAGCACCAGCGCATAATCGCCGAGCATCCGGCGCGTTTTCGAGTGTTGGCATGTGGGCGCAGATGGGGCAAGACCAGGCTGGGGGCGCTGTTGAGCTGTGTGGCGGCGCTGCGGCGTGGGCGGGCGTGGTGGGTGGCGCCTTCTTACAAGATGGCGGCGGTGGGCTGGCGGCTGGTGCAGCAGCTTGGGCGGCAGATTCCGGGCGCTGCGCTACGTCAGACGGACAAGCTGTTGTCGATGCCAGGCGGCGGGACGGTGCAGGTGCGTTCGGCGGATGATCCGCAAAGTCTGCGCGGTGAGGGACTCGATTTTCTGGTGATGGATGAGTGTGCGTTTATCCCAGAAGCGGCATGGACGGAGGCGCTGCGCCCGGCGCTCGCCGACCGGCAGGGGAGGGCGCTCTTTATCAGCACGCCGAAGGGTCGCAATTGGTTCTGGCGGCTGTGGCAGATGGGGCAGCCGCCGAATGCGCAGTGGGCGTCGTGGCGCTTTGCGACGGCGACGAATCCATTTATTCAACCGGAGGAGATCGAGGCAGCGCGGGGAAGTCTGCCGGAGCGGGTCTTCCGGCAGGAGTTTTTGGCGGAGTTTATCGACGACGCCGGTGGGGTGTTTCGGCGGGTGGCGGAAATGGCAACGGCGGCGCCAGAGGACGTGGGGACGCCGGGCGATGAGTATGTCATCGGGGTGGACTGGGGCAAGCACAATGATTTCACGGCACTGGCTGTGTTGAACACAGGGCGGCGGGCGCTGGTGCATCTGGATCGGTTTAACCAGATTGACTATGCCGTGCAATTGAAACGGCTGCGGGCGCTGTACGAGCGCTTTCGCCCAGTTGCCATCATTGCAGAGCGCAACAGCATCGGCGAGCCGCTGATCGAGCAGTTGCAGCGGGAGGGGCTGCCGGTGCAACCGTTCATGACGACGAATGCCAGTAAGACGGTGGCGATTGAGGCGCTGGCGTTGGCGTTTGAGCGGGGCGATGTGCGAATTGTGGCTGACCCGGTGTTGGTGAATGAGCTGCAAGCGTATGAGATGGAGCGATTGCCGTCGGGGTTGATGCGTTACTCGGCGCCGGAAGGACTGCACGATGATACGGTGATGGCGCTGGCGCTGGCGTGGCAGGGGATCGGGCGTGAGGCGGCGATTGGACCGAACATTTGGGGATAGGAGGGGAAGGGATGATTGCTTCGCAGATGTGGATGGCCGGGATTGTCGCCGAAGAGCGGGCACGGTTGGAGCGGTGGCAGAAGGCGTGGGATGCGTATTTTGGGTCTTTTCCGCCGGCGCTGAAAATGAAGCCGGGTGCGGTCGATGACAATGTAGCGGTGAACTATGTGCGGTTGATTGTGGACAAGGGCGTGAGCTTTCTGTTCGGGCAACCGTTTCAGTTTGAGTTGGACAGTGACAGCAGCAAGCGCACGCCAGCGGAACAGTGGTTGGATGAGTGTATGCGGGTGAACGGCGGGCAGTTGCTATGGCAGAAGCTGGCGGTGAACGGCGGGGTGTGTGGGCACTGCTTTGTGAAGATTGTGCCGAGTGCAACGCCGGGCGGCTATCCTCGGCTGGTGAATTTGTCGCCGGAGTATGTGACGGTGGTGTGCGATCCGGATGACATTGACCTGGTGTGGCGCTATATCATTCAGTATCCGGCGATGGGGAAAGAGGGCGAACGGCTGGTGGTGCGCCAGGTGATCGAGCGGGATGCCGGCGGACGCTGGACGATCACGGATGAGGTGAGCGTGAATAACGGCAGCTGGGAGACCCGGCAGGCGATTCAGTGGCCGTGGAACTGGGCGCCGGTGGTGGATATGCAGAATCTGCCCAGCCCCAACGAGTATTACGGCGTGGCCGACGTGGAAGAGGATGTGCTAAGGTTGAACTATGCGATCAACTTTACGCTGAGCAATTTGCAGCGGATCATCCGTTTTCATGCACATCCCAGAACGTGGGGTCAGGGCTTTGCGGCAAACACGCTGAAGATGGGCGTGGATGAGACGATTGTGTTGCCGGCTGGCGCTACGTTGCAGAATTTGGAGATGCAGAGCGATTTGACGAGCAGCATTACATATTATGAGCGACTGAAGATGGCGTTGCACGAGACGGCGCACGTGCCGGAAGTGGCAACGGGCAAGTTGGAGAATGCTGGGGCGCTGTCGGGCGTGGCGCTGCGCATTTTGTATCAGCCGCTGCTCGACCGCACGGAGCAGAAGCGGTTGACGTATGGCAGTCTGATTGTGGAGCTTTTCCGGCGACTGCTCGATATGGCTGGCTATGGGCCTGATAACCTGGTGCGGCTGACGTGGCCGGAGTTGCTGCCATCGAACCGGCTGGAGACGCTTCAGGCGGCGGTGCTGGAGAGCCAGATCGGGGTGAGCCAGGATACGACGCTGCGCAATTTGGGCTATGACCCGGACATAGAGCGGGAGAAGCGGGAGATGGACGGCGGGATGCTGGGCGAGCAGCTGTTGACGGCGTTTGACCGGGGTGTATAGATGGCAACGACCGACAATAAACCCTTGTGCGACGAGCCTGACAATGCGCCGGCGCGGGTTGACCCAACCTGGCTGCATTGGTTGGGAGAGTTGGTGGCGGCGCACGGGGCCGGGGAATATGTGGTGCGGGTGCGGGTTGACGGGTCGGTGACGGTGAAGCGACCACGCAGGCCGTTGGAGTTTGATTGGAGGGTGAAGTAGATGGCGATTGCGGGGGGAGCATGTTCAGCGTACTGGGTGCGCTATGACGCTGACCGGCGATGGCTGCATGTGCGTTCGACGACGGCGTTGCGCAGTGAATGCCCGACAGTTGAGGAGGCGATTGAGCGATTGCACCAGGGTGAGCAGGTGACGGTGGCGGGCAGCGATATGGCGGAGTTGCGACGCAGGATGCACCCAGATGAGCAGGCTGACTGATGCGGCGCTGCGCTTTCGGGCGCAGTTGCTACGGCAGGAACGGGCGGCGGCCAGCGAGATGGTGCGGGCGTATGCGGCGACGTGGCGACGGCTGCGTGCTGAGCTTGACCAGCTCGAGCAGCAGATTGCCGAAGCGGAGGCGGCAGGGTTGACGGTGGGGCCGTTCACGCCCAGGCAACCAGGCGGGCCGGTGCTGCCGCAGGCGCCGGGGACATTTTCGGTGTCGTGGGTGCATCGGCGGGAGCGACTGCGCACGCTGCTGGCGCAGGTGGAGCGAGAGCTGCGGCAGTTTGCGGCGCTGGCGAGCGATCTGACGGAAGCGGGTCAATTGCAGGCGGTGCAGGCGGCGCAGGCGAATGCGCAGGCGTTGATGACGGAAGCGGCCAGGGCAGCGGGTGCGCCGGAGTTGGTGGGGATGTTCAATCGGTTGCCCACGTCGGCGGTGGAGGAGTTGGTTGGGCTGGCGTCGGATGGGTCGCCGCTGCGGGAATTGTTTGAGGCGTTGGGCGAGCGCACGGGCCGGGGTGTGCGGGAGGCGCTGGAGACGGCGGTGGCGACGGGGATGGGGCCACGGGAGACGGCAAGGCTAGTGCGCCAACAGTTTGGCATGGGGCTGAGCCGGGCGCTGACGATTGCGCGCACGGAACAGATTCGGGCGTATCGGGAAGCGAGCCGACGCACGTATGAGGCGAACAGCGATGTGTTGGACGGGTGGGTGTGGTTGAGTGCAGCGGATTCACGCACGTGTGTGAGCTGCCTGGCGATGCACGGGTCGGTGCATGGGGTTGAGCGCCGGATCGACAGTCACCCCAATTGTCGGTGTGTGATGGTCCCCGGGGTGAAGGGTGCGCCGATTGAGGTGACGCCGGGCGAAGAACTTTTTGCGCAGATGACGCCGGCGCAGCAAGACGCCAAGCTGGGCAAGGCGGCGGGTGCAGCGTACCGGGCGGGTGCGGTGAAGCTGGTTGATTTTGTGGGTGTGCGGCGTGACCCGGATTGGGGCGATAGCCGGTATGTCAAGAGTCTGCGCCAGGTGTTGGGGAGGGAGGAGGCGCAGCGGTGGATGAGAAAAGCGCAGCAGCAAAAGACCTGGCAGGTAGTCAGCAAGAAAATTGGTGAACTGACGGATCGCAAAGCAGTGTTGTCATTGGGCGAATTGCCAACCAGAACCTATCAGGCATTACGCCATCAGTGGCCGTCGAGCGTTACTGCTCAAGTTGTGTTGACAGGCGAACGTCGGGCGCATTATCTGGAGCGTCATCCTGAGATGGCAGCCTTTGAAGGCAAGTTAATGGAAACGCTGTTTGCGCCAGATGAAATTCATCGAAACAAGCGAGATTCTCAGATTGGAATTTGGTATCGGCGCTTGAATGGATCGCAGTATATCCGTGTGGTGGTTTGGGTATCGGATACGCCTGGGTTACAAAACTCTATTCATAGTTTTCGCCTGGCTGATCAGCGTGAAATCGATCAAGGGCATAAACAGAAGCGATTGGTTTGGGCAAAAAAGTAAACCGCCTGGTGGGTCTGCCCTGTCCCACATACCCTTAGCTTGCGCTTGATCCGGGCGTAGCGGCAGATTCTCTACCTCAAGCGGTTTCTAATTTCAGTATATCAAAAGTGGGTCACTTTTACAACCATCTTGATTTTGGTCTGACAATCTGTTATTATCAGACGGTAGGTGTACGTTGAAATTCTAGTTTCCCCAGAGCGAGTGAGCAGAGGGGCAATCCTGGACGGAGAAATCCGGCGCCGGGGTTGCCCCTTTTTTGTTTGCGGTTGGGGACGATCCACGTGGCGTTGCACGGTAAACACGAATGGAGCGAGAGATGAGTGAGGATGTGACAGGCGGAACGGTGCAGGCAGGCGAAGCGCCAGCGGTGGCGGAAAAAACCGATAGCCAGGTTGAACACATGATTCCGAAACGCCGCTTTGACGAGGTCAACACGAAGCTGAAGACGTTGGAGGCGAAGTTGGCTGAGTATGAGGCGCAGCAAATGACGGAGGCGCAGCGATTGCAGGCGCAGGCGCAGGCGGCGCAGCAACAGGCGCAGACGGCGCAACAGCGGCTGCGGCAGGCGTTGGCGGAAGCGGCGATTGCGAAGGCAGCGGCAAAGGAAGGGGTGAACCCGGAGTTGCTGGCGCGGCTGGTGGAGCCGGAGTTTGACGATGAGGGACAGCCGGTGAATGTTGAGGCGGCGGTGCAGCGTGTGTTGAATGCGTATCCGCAGCTGAAGCCACAGCCGGTGGTGGCGGCGACGAATCCGGGGCGCACCAGTAAGTTGACGATGGACGATGTACGAAAGATGAAGCCGGACGAGATTAACGCACGCTGGGCAGAGGTGCAGGCGGCGCTCGCTGGCAATTGAGTTCATGAGGTGAACTATGGCAGTTAATAATTTCATTCCAACCATCTGGGCGGCGCGGCTGCTCCAGAATTTGCAGAAAGCGCAGGTGTTCGCCGGTCTGTGCAATCGGGACTACGAGGGCGACATCCGCAACGAAGGCGACACGGTGAAGATCGGCGGCATCGGCGCGGTGACGGTTTCGCCGTACACGAAGAACAGCACGACGCTGAACTGGCAGACGCTGGCGGATGCGTCGCAGACGCTGTTGATCGACCAGGCGAAGTATTTTGCGTTCAAGGTGGACGACGTTGATCAGGCGCAGACTCGCCCCAAGCTGATGGATGAGGCGATGCGAGAGGCGGCGTATGCGATCAGCGATGTGATCGACCAGTACATTGCCGGGCTGCACGGGTCGGCGGCGGCGGCGAATAAGATCGGTGCGGATGGCGCCAGTGCGAAGGTGATCGGCTACGGCACTAGCGATATTGATCCATACAAGCAACTGGTGGATATGGGCGTGAAGCTGACTGAAGCGAATGTGCCGCAGGAAGGGCGCTGGGTGGTGCTGCCGCCGTGGTACGAGGGCATGTTGCGCAAGTCGGGCACGTTTGCGGCGAATCCGGCGGGCGTGACCGGTGAGGCGATGGTGAACGGTTTTATCGGGCGGGTGGCCGGGTTCGACATCTATGTGTCGAACAATGTGACCAACGACGGGCAGGCGACGCCGACCTATCGGGTGATGTATGGCGTGCGCCAGGCGATCAGTCTGGCGGTGCAGAAGCAGCCGACGATGGAGGCGATCCGTTTGCAGGACAGCTTTGCCGATGGTGTGCGTGGGCTGTTGCTGTTTGGGGCGAAGGTGATGCGGCCATCGGCGCTGGGCGTCTTGTATGCAAAGGTAGGTAGCTGATGGCTAACGCAACTGCAATCACGGTGACGACGTTGACGCCGGACGCAGCGGGGATTGCGCAACCGACGGCGGATGTTTTGGACACGGGTTCGGTGGCGGTGACGTTGTCGGCGGATGTGGGCGGACTTTCGGAACTGGTGTTGCTGGAGGTGAAAAACACCGCAGGCGCCGCCAACAATCTGACGGTGACGGTGCTGGCGGGCGATAACCCACCGGCGCAGCGGGCAGGGCTGGGCGCACTGGAGACGGTGATTGCGCAGAACGCCACGAAGATCATCGGGCCGTTGGAATCTGCACGTTTCATCCAGGACAACGGGAAGCTTGATGTGACTTTCACGCCGGCGGCAGGCACGATTGGGGCGCAGATTCGCTGCTATAAACTGCCGCGGAGGTAGCCGATGGCGCGTGCATCGATGGCGGCGCTGATCAGCCAGGTGCGCCTGTTAATTGCAGACCCGGCAGGCGCCTCGACAACGTTCACGGATGATGAGCTACAAAGTTTTCTCGACAACAACGCCGTCGATGTGTTCTATGAGCCGTTGACGCCGATTCCAACGATTATGCCGGGCGGTGCGACGCAGTATCTGACCTGGCGGGCGGCGGCGGGCTGGTGGGAAGCAAATGAGGTGCTGGTGGACGGCAGCTACAATCCGCTGACGGCCACCAGCGCCGACCAGCAACGGGGGCGCTGGACGTTTGCGACGGCGCCCTCCTCTGTTTTGATTCGTGGCGCTCGCTACGATGTGTACATGGCGGCTTACGAGGCTGTGCAGGCGTGGAAAGCCAAGCTAAAACTGAGTTATGACTTCAGTGCAGATGGCGGCGACTATAAGCGCAGCCAGATGATTATGGCATTGGATGCGTTGGCGGTGTCGCTGCGCATGCAGGCCGGGGATGGCGGGGTGATGACGGCGCAGATGGTAAGGTGGGATGCATGAATGTGTTACTGATTGCGCCCGATTTTGGTCTGGCCGCCGTCACCGATGAGGTACGGGCAATTTCGGCGGCATTGCGTCCGGTGACGCTGGTGGGGACGGTGACGCGGCGGGATGTGTTGGAAACGCTACGTCGGCATGATTGGGAGGTGATTTGGTTTGCGACGCACGGCAGCGAGGCCGGGATTGCGTTGAGCGATGGGCCGGTGTCGGTGAGCGATCTGACGGCGGTGGTGCGCACCAGTGGCGCCCGTCTGGTGGTGTTGAACACGTGTTCTAGCCGGTTGGTGGGGCTGGAGCTGCATTATGAGTTAAGTGTGAGTGTGATTACGACGCAGGCGGAAATTGGCGATCTCACTGCGTACCAGACTGGTGCGCTGTTGGCGCAGGCGCTGGCGGATGGATCAGGAATTGTGGAGGCGTTTGAGGCAAGCAGGCCGGGACAGGGGAAGAATTACCTGTTGTTCCACGACCAGGCGAAAACCGAAGCGGCTGAAACGAAAACGATCCTGATGTTGAATGAATGGGGCGCCCGGTTGAGCGCCAAGATCGATGAGTTGGAGCGCCGGATGGATCGGGAGATGGGGGTGTTGCGCCAGGACATCAGCCGGTTATCCGACCATGTGGAGACGGCGGTGCGGCTTCCGCCCTGGCATCGGACGGTGTTTGTGCTGGCGTTTGGATTGTTGTTTGCACCCGTGCCGCTTTTTTACAGCCAGGTGCGGGAGTTGTTGGATGTGGGCTGGCAAACGGCGCTGTTGATTACGGCGAGTGCGTATGTGCTGTCGGCATTGCTGTGGTCATATATGTGGTGGGGTGGACGACCGTGAACGTCGGATAATGGTTTGTTGTGGGACGGTGGTTCGAGTTGTGAGGGGCGGTAAATTATGCTGACGGCGGCTGAACTGGCTTCGATGCAATCAACACAGGCGGCGGCGATGATGGATGCGTGTAAGCTACTGGCGCCGACGAGGACGACGGGCGATTTTGGGCAGCATGGGGTGACGTACAGCGAGGGCGATGAGATTGCGTGCGGGTTCGAGTCGCCCACGGCGCAGCGCGGCGGTACACTGGCGGGTGTGGAGGTGATTCTGAATGCCCGGATTCGCCTTGACTTGACGAACGGCGCAAACGTGACGCCGGATCATCGCATCAAACTGACCAAACGGCTGGGGACGACGCTGAGCACGGCGGAAGTGTACCGGGTGGCGGGCTGGCCGCGGCGTGGTCCAACGGCATTTGTGGTGGAACTAGAGCGGGTGGAGTAATGGAAATCCGGGTGCGGATTGAAGGGATCGATGAGGTGCTGCGGCAGTTGGATGGGTTGACCAGCCGGGCGGCGCTGCGCCAGGGGTTGGCGGCGGCGGCGTTTCTGGTGGAGAGGGCGGCGAAGGTGAAGGCGCCGGTCGATACTGGCTTTCTGCGCAATTCGATCCAGACGGTGAGCGTGACTGACCGTGAGGCGGTGGTGGCTGTGGGCGCCGAGTATGGGATTTATCAGGAGATGGGAACCCGCTTCATGCGTGCGCAGCCGTTCATGCGCCCGGCGTTGGAGAACAATCGAGAGCGAATCGCAGAGATCATCCGGGGCGCAATTCAGAGGGATCTACGGTAAAGATCAGAGGTTCTGCTGATGAGTTTCGAAGAAGAATTGGTGGACATGCTTCAGGCGGATGCGTCGGTAGTGGCGACGGTGGGCGACCGTATCTGGCCGGTGGCGATCCGGCTGAATCCGGTGTTCCCAGCGATTACGTATGGGCGGGAAAGCGGTGAGCGTGAGTATGCGCTCGACGCCAACGTGACGGCGGCGCACACGGTGTTGACAGTGCGCTGTTGGGCGACGGATTACCCAGCGGCACGAGAATTAGCGACGGCGGTGACGGCGGCGCTGGATCGGGTGACGACGACGGATGTGCAGGTGATGTCGGTGCGGGATGGCGCCGATATGTATCTGGACACTCTGAATGTGTTTGGGTGTACGCTGATGGTGGAAATGGAGCAGTGGCTATGAAGGGAACTGAGATGCGGGTGTGGGTGGATCAGTTTGATTTTTCATCCGCCACCAGCCAGGTCGATGTGACGTTCGAGGTAGGCGAAGCAGAGCGCACGAGCCTGGCGAGTGGGGCGCAGGAGTTTGTGCCGCTGCTGCCGAAGTGTACGGTTGCTCAGAACGGGTATTTTGAGGGTGTGCTGACCAATGGGTTTGAGGCGGAGATGCGCACCCGCTTTGGCGCCGGTCAAGCTGTGTTGACGGTGGTGACGCAGGAATCGGACGCCAACTGTGTGTGCTATGTGTTGCCGGAAGCGACCGATTACAACATGGTGTTTGGGGCGCCGGTGGCCGGGTTGGTGACGTTGAACGGGCAGTGGGGCACGGCGGCGGGTGCGGTGCGGGGGTTGCGGGTGTTTGATGGGACGTTTGATGCGCTTGAAGAGGGCGCTGTGGTGGATTTCGGCGTTGGGTCTACGACCGGCGGGCAGGCGTTTTTGCACGTGGCGGCGATTACGGGGACGGCAGTGAATGCGCTGATCCGGGTGCAGTCGTCGGCGAATCAGGTGGATTGGGCGGATGAAGGGACGTTCACCCTGTCAACGGTGGGTGGGTATCGTCTGACGTTGACGGGGACGGTGGGGCGCTATGTGCGGTTGGCGTGCGCCAATCTGGGCGGCGCGACGGCGATCCGGTGTATGGGTGTAGTCAGTTTGAGCGCATAGGAGGATGCGATTATGGGTGTCAAGGGGCCGAAGAATTGTACGTTCACGTTGAACGGTGTGAATCTGACGGCGTATGTGGAGCAGGTTGATTTGAATATGGCGGTGGCAGAACTGGAGACGACGAACTTGGATAGTTCGGCGCAGGAGTTCATTCCGGGGCTGCCCAGCTACGACGCCAGCATCACGGTGACGAAGTGGGACAAGGTGGTCGATGATGTGTTGGGGCCGCTGGCGATCACGCCCAGTAAAGTAACGGCGGCGATTGCGTTCAAGGATGAGAGCGGCGACACGATTACGTACACGTGGACAGCGCAGGCGTTTGTGACGGGCTACGGGATCAGTGCGGCAGCGACGGGGAAGATCACGTCTTCGCCGACGGTGCGGTTGAGTGGGGTTCCAACCAGGACGGTGAGTTGATGGCGATTCGAGTAGCGTGCGATACGCCGGGATTGGAAGCGAATTGGGTCGAAGTGGATGAGGTTTGGACTCGCAAGGAGCTCCAGGCGTTTGTGTCGCTGGATGGGGATGAGTATTGGGCGCTGTGGGGGCGCAAGGTGGTGGCCTGCCACATCGAATTGGTAGAGGGCGGGATCATGGACGACCCGGCGGAGGTGCGCCTGGTGCTCGATGACCTCGACCTGCGGCTGCTGCGCTGGCTGTACAATGCGGTGCTGACGGCGACACAGTATCTGTTGAACCTGGGGGAAGGGAGCGCACGGCTATTGTCGAATGGCGTCGGGGTGGCCGTGCCGACGAAGACACCGACGACAAACTGATCGACGCCCGTGCGATTGGACTAGCGCCGTCGGCATTGGTGGACGCCTGGCTGCTGCGAGAGTTTCCGGGACGGACGCTGGAGGAGCTAGATTCGATAGATTTTGGGCGGTTGTGGCGGGCGTTGGGCTGCCGGGCTTTGTTGAAAGCCGAAGATGCCAGAGAGTTGCATCTGCAAGGGAAGTACGAGCCAACGCCCGAGGAGTGGAGGGCGATTTTGCGCAATGATGCGGCGGTGCGTAACGTCTGACAATGAACGATTGTGGGACGGTGTCAGCGAAGGAAGAAACCGGCGATGATGAGTCCGAGCCAGCAGAGGGCGCTGAGGGCGAGGGTGAAAGCGATGACGCCGAAGTAGCCCAGCAGGAAGCCTTTGATGGCGGCGGAGATGGATTGGTTGTCGATGTTGATGATGATGGGTCGTTTTTCTGGTTGGTTCATGGTTTCAGTATAGCACGGTGACATGATGGCGTCATCGGACTTTTGGCGGGTGGAAAGCTGACAATGGCAAATCCAAGCGTAACAATTCGTTTGTCGGCGGAAGATAAAGCCAGCCCGGTATTGAAGCAGGTGCAAGGTGCGCTGAATCAGATGGGTGCAGCGGGAACGATGGTCGGTCATGTGCTGGCGGGCGGGCTGCTGGCAGGGGTGGGCGCTGCGAAGGATTTGGCGATAACGGCCGTGCAAACGGCGTGGGCGCTGGGAGAGATGGGCGCCCAGTCGCAGCGGATGGAAGCGAGCTTCGAGCGGTTGGCGTCTGGCGTAGGCGCCAGCGGGCAAGCGATGCTGCGGGCGATGCAGGAAGCCAGCCGGGGCACGGTCAGCAACGCCGATTTGATGATGGCGGCAAACCGAGCGCTGGTGCTGGGGGTGGCTGATTCCGCCGAGGAGATGGCGGCGCTGGTCGAGGCGGCGATCATTCGTGGGCGAGATGTGGGCGTCAGCGCTGCGCAAGCGGTCAATGACCTGGTGACGGGCATCGGGCGGATGAGTCCGCAGATTCTGGACAATCTGGGCATTGTCGGCGCCCAGCAAGCGATTGAGGCATACGCCCAAAGTCTTGGCAAGACCTCCGAACAATTGACTGATGTCGAGAAGAAACAGGCTCTGCTGAATGCTGTACTTGCCAGCACAAAAGGCGTCCAGGTAGTTGACGATGCGGCGTCGAGCTTCGAGCGGATGAACACAGCGCTTCAGAATGCGCAGAGTGCGCTCGGTGAGTTGTTCAGTCCGGCGGTGGCGGCAATTGCACAGGCGCTTGCCGACGCCGTTAATGGGGCAATTTCCCCGGACACAGCCGACATGTCATCCTCTTTTGCGCTATTGGGCGGCTATTTTTCACTGATGGGACAGGGCATTCAGGAAATTGCCAGCAGCGCCGGGGATGCCGGGCGCTCGCTACAACTGGCGTTTGGGTTGGCGACGCCCACGGCGCAAGAATTGACGGCGGAAATTGCGACGCTGCAAGAACGCCTTACGGCCATGAAAGCTGTGCAGGCGGATCAGGTGCTGCACGGCCAGGCGCAGGCGGCGCAAGCCTCGCAGGTCGCTATCGATCAACTGAACGAGCGCATCCTCACGTTGCAGCGGTCGCTGTATGCCCAGAATGCGGCTACGCACGATTCGATCTATGGCGTGCAGATGTTGGGCGGCGCCACCAGAGCGGCGGCATCTGACGTGAGCACGATGACAGCGGCTGTGTTGAACCTGGATGCGGCGCTAAAAAATATGGCGCCCGTGCTCGGCAATTTGCAGAATATCCGTCAGGGCGCAATCAGCCGTGCGGAGTCGCTGGCGATGCAGGCGGTGAAGATGGGCGCCGACCCGCAGCAGGTGGCGGCGATGCTGGGCGAAACGACCGACGCCATCTGGAATATGGGGTTGGCGTTCGACGCCACGACCGAAGCGCAGTTTCTCAACAAGGTTGCGGCAGAAGGGCAACTTGCGAGTTTGGAGGGGTTGGTTGGCGGGCTAACGGATGCGCAGAAGGCGGCGTCGAAGTTTGCCAGCGGCGGGTTGTCGGACATGGATCGAGCGTTCCAGAATCTGGAAAGTCGAGTGAGCGGCGTCCTGTCGCAATCGCTTTCGCTAGACGTGGGCGTCGATCCGGCTGATTTTCTGCCGAGGGAAGATGCGATCAATGAGAATGCCCGGCGGCTGGCGGCGATTATGCGCGATGGGCTGGGTGATCAGGAGTGGATGGAGGAGTTCAAGGCGGAAGTTCCGGCAATCTTCGAGGAGATTGCCAACAGCGCCGATCCACAGGGTGCAGCGGCACGGATTCTGAAGGAGTTTCAGGCAGGTTTGCGCCCGGAGTTGCTGGATCGTGACGCCGTGAAGGAGCGTGTGCGGCAAATGATCCTCGGTGAGCAGAGTATGGCGGCGGTGGCCGGGGAGATTGCGCAGGAGTTGGCGCAGGAGATGGGCGTCAGTCTTGGACAGGTGCAGCGCACAATGGGAGCGATGGGAATCGGCGGTGCGGATGGCACGGGTTTAGGCGAGCAGTTTATAAATGGCATCGACGGCGCCGGGATTGCGGCCGAAACGACGGCGAAGATTGCGACGGCGTTCAAAGAGAATGAAGGTTCTCTGCGCTCTTCCGGCGCCGTCGTGGGCGCCTGGTGGGGAGAGGGTTTCATGACGACGGTAGGCGACAACGTGCCGATTGGACTATTGGAGATGCTGACGGTAAAACTGCTGCCGATGATTCAGACGGCGATAGCGCGACAGAGCAGCACGACGGCGCCAGATGGAGTGTAGAGATTATGATACCGGCCAAAATCGGTGCACATACGCTGCCACCGATCAGCAGCTATAGCATCACCGTTGAATACATCGGCGGGGCGGTGACGCTGGCATCGGGGAAAATCCGGCGGGATTTGATGGCGAGCGAGCCCAAACGCCGGATCAGTCTAGCGTGGGTAGCGCTCGACCCGATGGAACTAGCCGGATTGGAAACCGCATACCGCGCAGTGGTGGAAGGAGATATGTTGTTCGTGGGGCCGGACGGTATGCAGTGCACGGTGAACGCCGGGCCGAATCCTGGACTGAGAAAGGAGTCATACAAAACGAGCTTGGCTGGTGGGGTTTTGCTTTGGCGCTGCTCGTTCGAGTTGTGGGAAGCGTAGGGGAGGGCGTGATCGTCTGATAAGAATTTATTGTGGGACAGTTGAGTCACAAGTTACGGGTGAGATGAGGAGTGAAGAATGAGCACACCATTGGGGCAAATTACCGGGGAACTGCGGGATGTTCGAGAGTGGACGGGGCAGATCGGGACGGCTACTCCGGCGATCAGCAGCACGAAGGCAATGACAGGGGCGTACTCGGTGGCGTTCAATTTAACGAGTCAAACTGCGCTAATCGGACATGCGTTTCCCGCTCAGACGGGGCTGCGCTGCGGCGCCTGGCTGAACCACAACGGCAGAAGCACATCGAGCACTGGCACACCCTCTACGTTTTTTCGCTTGCGGAACTCATCGACAGTGGTGGCGGAAATCCGTT
The DNA here is from genome assembly GCA_016861025.1 of Chloroflexota bacterium. GTDB lineage: Bacteria > Chloroflexota > Anaerolineae > Caldilineales > Caldilineaceae > Caldilinea. Next base: position 151,403 of record BOKO01000009.1, on the reverse strand, counting down.
GGAATTACTCGACGGCTGATGTCGAAATGTGGATCAACGGGACGAAAGTCACGCAGGCGTCGGCTGTAGCGTGTGGAGTAAGCTCTACTAATATGTGGATGCATATCGGGCTGGTCTATATTCAGAATGGTTCATGCACGTTCTATGTGGATGGTTTGCCTAGACTGACCTGGGCGCAGGATTTAACCAGCCCTGTCAATGAGGCGTACTTCGGTGGGCAATGGGCAGTGACAGCCTATTTAGACGATTTCTACATTGATGGCGGTATCACCGTCGATGTTCCACCGCCAACGGATCGTTTCCTGTTTAGCGCGGTCAACGGCGCCGGGAGTTCTAGCAACTGGACGCCGGTAGGGGCGGCCAATAATTACGATTGCGTAGATGATGGCGTGCCGGATGATGATGTAACCTATGTGTTGAGTAACGCTGCTGACCAACTGGATTTGTATGCAACCAGTGACATTACTGTGCCGACAGGCTATTCGATCCGGGCTGCGATCCCGATTGTGCTAACGAAGGTGACGGCGTCAGGTCCTCAGATAAAGCTGGTGGCGTCGGATGGAAGCAATGTTGTAGAGAGCGCGGCCAAAACGCCGGGCGCAAGCTACATCTACATCTGGGAATCGATGAATCAAACGCCTTCGGCGCAGCCGTGGACGCAGGCGTTGTTCAACGACGCAACGTTCGGGATCAAATCTGCCGGTTCGTTTTCGTAAGCGGGGGACGTAAGGGAAGTTCACAGAAAAATTATTTCTGATGGCTGAAACGATGCGTGTCACCAAAGCGGGCGCCGTTGCCCGGTTGGCAGGTCTTGCGGAGGTGCGCAGCACAAAGGCCGGTGCACTTGGCCGGTTGGCAGGTCTTGCGAAGGTGCGCAGCACAAAAGCCGGTGCGCTGGTGCGGCTGACGATTGCCGAGATGCGAGCGACGCAAGCCGGTGCGCTGGTGCGTATTGCACCAGATGGCGAACCATCGAACGAGGTGCGCAGCACGCAGGCTGGAGTGGTGGTGCGCATCGAGCCGCCGCAGGTGCGCACCACGCAGGCCGGGGTGTTGGTGCGCATCGAGCCGCCGGAGGTGCGCAGCACGCAGGCTGGTGTATTGGTGCGCGTCGAGCCGCCACATGTGCGCAGCACGCAAGCCGGAGTGCTGGTGCGCATCGAGACGCCACATATGCGCAGTACGCAGGTCGGTGCGCTGGGTCGGTTAACGGGCCTGGTGAAGGTGCGCAGCACAAAGGCCGGTGCGCTGGGTCGGTTGGCGGGCCTGGTGAAGGTGCGCAGCACAAAAGCCGGTGCACTGGTGCGGCTGACGGGCCTGGTGAAGGTGCGCAGCACAAAAGCCGGTGCACTGGTGCGGCTGACGATTTTGCTACCTGCCAGCGGCAAAACAGATCGCCCGCCAGCGCCAGCGCCGGCGAAGGGGAAAATAGTTTCACCGGCAGCGGCGAAAGCAGGCAATCAACTATTTACGACATTGGCGGCGAGCCTGGCGACGGTGGCGCCAACCACTATTCTCGCCACAGGAGGCGCACAAACAGTAGGAGGCGGCATGAGCACGACACGCCAGGTCAACATTACTGTAGAAGTCGATTGGGCGCGCACCGGTGCATGGTTCAATGAAAGTAATCGCGTGATCAGCGCACAGGGACAACACAGCCTGGTGGCGCCCGATGCATTGCTGGCCGGGGGACGTGGGGCAGTGGCGACCGCACGCGTTATGCTGGCGAACGACGACGGGCGATACAGTCTAGGCAACCCCTATTCACCGTTAGACATTGTGTTGTCCTCCGGCGTTACTTTTGCGCCGGTGCGCATTCATGTGACGGTTGATGGCGTGGCGCACCGGATATTTACAGGTGTAATTCGCGAACTGAACGAATCGGGCGGCACGGCGACGGAGTCCGCTACGGTTACACTGGAATGCCGTGGCCGCGAGGAAATACTGCTGAACGATCTTCGTTCGACGCTGTTGGTGAATTTTCTGGCTGATAACAGCCAGGCGCATACGGAAGATTTTCATATTGTGCGGTTGTTGGAAATGGCGGGAATGGTGGACGGAACAGATTTTGTGACTCGCAGCTACGCCGCCGCGCATCCCGGTGTGCGCGCTACAATCGACAACGGCATTTTCCCGATTCGCTATGTGTGGCTGGACGAAGAATCAGTGCTTGACCAGATTTGGGAGATGGTGGCGGCGTGTGGAGGCTGGTTCTATTGCGACGCTGACGGGAAGCTGCACTATCACAATCTGACTACCATCACTTCAGCCGCGCTGACGCAACATTATGGCGCCCAGACGACGCTTTGGCTGGATCAAACCAATCTGGCCGGAATCATGATTGCCCGGCCAGCGCGTGAACTGTATTCCGATGTGACGGTTGAGGTTATGCTGCGCCAGCCCCTTCCGAGCGCCGAGATATGGAAGCCCGATGCGCCGATTGTTGTGCAGCCCGGCGTCAGTAGCACGATCTGGGCGACTCTTTCTGCACCGTTGGCGTCTACACCCACGCTGATGGCGACGGCTGTCAATGCATACGGTGCGACGCTGCCCGAAGTGACGGTCACACCCACTTATTACACGCAGCGCGTCAAGCTTGTGCTGTCCAATCCGACGAACCAGATTGCGTATTTCACAGCTTCCACTATGCATCTGAATGGACAGCTACTAGACAGCGCGACCAGCCTGGAGATTGAAGAAAACAGCGCTGCATCGTTTTGGAATGGACGGCCACGGCGTCGCCGGCGCATCAAGCAGAATGCGTATATCCAGAGCGACACGCAGGCGCAGACGCTGGCGCGCTATTTTCTTCGCCGCCAGGAGAGACCACAGCCGCACGTATCGGCGCAGAATGTTGATCGACCTGACATCCGGCTAGGGCATCCGGTGCAGATAAATTATCAGGATGCAATCATCGCTACTCCCATCAGCGGCATTGTCGCCGGGCTGGACTGGCGCTGTGATCGCAACGGCTTTCGACAGAATATCGCTGTGCTGGAAACAGACAGTCTGATGGCAAGTCATTCGCCCTTTTTCGTGCTGGGGACGCATCGTCTGGGCGCCAGCGGCGTTGATACCGCATATTTGTTTTATTGAGTTAGGACAGCCGACCGACTGACAATTGTTTATTGTAGGAGGATTGTATGAGCTTTCAAACGCCACCAACGTTTTACGACGGCGACGTGCTCAGCGCCAGCCAGTTGAATATTCTGGCGTCGAATCAGAATGAGTTGACTGGGGGATTGGCGACTGTTAATTTGGGATTCCCAGAAACGGTGCTCTCACCAGGCGAGAGTAGATTTTTTCGTGTTGTGCACTCCTTTAACAATCTGTATGTGTATTTTGTGTTGCCGAGCAATGGATCGACTTTGCGCATCTATTACGAATCTACGCTAGTTTTTGCGTTATACGAGGGTAATGCAGGCGTTCACATTCGCAATGTCGATTTATCCAGTTTCGGCTTGACGATAGGGGTGGCGTATCGGGTGAAGGTGGTCGCTGACGACAATCACGAGACCAGCGTGCTGTACATGTGCGAGTCGGAGAGTGCGATATGAGCGTGGCAATGTTTGAGCCGTTGACGAAGCCGACAGCGGCGCAATTGAATGCTATCAGCAATAGCCAGCTTGCGTTGTGGGCGCTAGGGGGCGTCAGACGGGAGTTGATGGCGGCAGAGTGGGGTGGGCCTGGGTCTGTGTGGTATTTTTTTCGGATGCATCGCTGGCTGCTGTATGCCTCAACAGGACAACTGCAAGACCCGTCGGGCGTCAACGACGCCGTCAATTTGCCCGATCCTCCTGGCCCGTGGGGCGTCAAAGACCTCAACACGGTGTTTTGGTTAGCGCCGGGGATGCTGTATCGGGTGACAGGCTGCGCCGTCGCGTGGGAGCGCGCCGAACCGCCGAGCAGTTAGAGGCGCCAGTTGTCGGCGGGGCTTGCGCGGCGCTGGGCGGCCTGAAGGTCGGACTCGGCGAGGGTGACGTAGATGCGCAGGGTATCCATGCGCTCATGACCGAGGAGACGCTGCAATTCCAATACGCTGCCGCCATTGCGCAGGAAAGTGATGGCGAAGGTGTGGCGGAAGCGGTGGACGGTGACGCCGTCCACACCGGCGCGCTGGGCGCAGGCTGCGAGCATGTGACGTAGGTTGTTGCGGTCAAGCGCCTGGTTGGTGCGGGTGGCAAAAAGCGGGTGCTCCGGCCTGGCGTCGGGGCGCTCGGCCAGGTAGCGCCAGAGGGCTTTGCGGGCAGCGTCGCCGCACCAGACGAAGCGGGATTTGTTGCCTTTGCCGTGGCGAATGTGCAGGCGTCCGGTTTTGGTGTCGTAGTCACTGATGAGCAGGTCGCAGAGTTCGCTGGCGCGTATGCCGGTGTCGAGCAAGGTGAGTAGGATGGCTCGGTCACGGTGCGCGGTGCTGCGGGACTCCTCGACCCGGCGGCCATTTTTGGATGTCCACACGGCGTTTTTGCCGATGACGTTGAGCATGGCGTTGATGTCGGCGCGGCTGTAGGGTTCGATGGCTGGGCGCCGGTAGCGTGGCCGGGCGACGCGTCCACGGAGGGCGTGAGTCAGTTTCAATTCATGTTCGGCCCATGTCCAGAAGCTGCTGAGCGCAACCCAGGCGTTGAGCAGCGATTTGTCGGACAATTGCTTCTCCTCTTTCAGATGATTCAGATAGGCGCGCACGTGAACGGCGCCGATATGCTCGACCGGCGGCAGGTCGGCACCGTGATAGTCGGCGAACCGACGGAAGGTGCGGTCGTAGTCCTGGAACGTCGCCTCACTGACGTTTTTGCGCTTTTCGAGCCAGTAGCCCTCGACGGCGGTTTGCCAGTTCATGATCTCCCCTCCATGCGGTCAGTGGTTATGAACGTCCGACAATAAAAGCCAGGTCGTAGAATGGCGGAGACCCGGTCTCCAGTGTGCTGCACTGGGAAACCGGGTCTCCGCTACCGTCTGATAAGTTTTTGGCATCCCCGAGAGGACTCGAACCTCTGACCTCTTGGACCGCAACCAAGCGCTCTAATCCACTGAGCTACGGGGACACATGTTCAATTACCTGTCGAGCAACCCCAACTTTGTCAGGGATGTCTGCCGACGAAAACGGGATAGTGGCGGGGAGGGAGGGATTTGAACCCTCGAGGGACGAAACCGCCCCTACCCACTTAGCAGGCGGGCGCACTCGACCGGGCTATGCGACCTCCCCACGCAAACCGTCTCCAGCGGTTCAGGCGGAGGGAGAGGGATTCGAACCCCCGGTGACATTGCTGCCACAGTTGTTTTCAAGACAACCGCCTTAGACCGCTCGGCCATCCCTCCAAGTGGGCTTGACCCTTCCATCTGCCCGTTCAACAGCGCTCGACAGATTACCGATAGTATACACGGGCGCAGGGCAGACTGTCAAATAGAATTTCGCTTGCAAGACCTACATCGCATCTCTATCGGGCAACATGTTGGCCCTGAAAGCCGCTTTCGTTCCGCGAGTAGGCGGCGGGCTGACTTCACAACTCACGATTGGCAATTCTCAATCGAGAATCAACCCGCCGCTCGTCACCCACCACCTGCCTACCGAATCACCTCTAGCCCGCCCATGTATGGCCTCAACACCTCCGGCACAATCACTGAACCATCCACCTGCTGGTAGTTTTCCAGAATGGCGATGATGATGCGCGGCAGCGCAAGCCCAGAACCGTTGAGCGTGTGTACAAATTCGGGCTTCTCGCCTTCCGCCTTGCGGTAGCGGATGTTGGCGCGCCGTGCCTGGAAGTCGCGGAAGAAGGAGCAGGAGCTGCACTCCAACCACTCCTCGGAGCCAGCCGCCCACACTTCGATGTCGTATTTGATCGCGGCCACAAAGGAAAGGTCGCCGGTCGCAATCGCCACGCGGCGGTAGGGCAGCCCCAGCCGCTCGCACAGTTCTTCAGCATTGCGCGTCAGCGATTCCAATTCGTTGCGCCCCGCGCCTGGCTCGACAAACTTGACCATCTCCACCTTCTGGAACTGGTGCACACGTTTGATGCCGCGCACGTCCTTGCCGGCGGAAACTTTTTCACGGCGGAAGCAGGGTGTGTTGGCGACGTAGTAGATCGGCAGTTGCCCCGGCTCGATGATCTCGTCGCGGAAAATGTTCGTCACCGGCACTTCGGCGGTCGGGATGAACCAGAAGTCCTCCTCGGCGTCGCGGTAAAGCACATCGCCAAACTTGGGCAGATTGCCGGTGCCCACCATCACTTCGGAGCGCACCATAAAAGGCGGGTAGATTTCCTCGTAGCCGTGTTCGGCGACATGTACATCGGTGAACCAGTCGATCAGAGCGCGCTGTAGCCGTGCGCCTGCGCCCTTGAGCAGATAAAAGCGCGTGCCGGAAAGCTTGACGCCGCGCTCAAAGTCGATGATGCCCAGCTTAGGACCAAGCTCCCAGTGCGGCAGCGGCGTGAAGTCGAAGGTCGGTTTGGCGCCCCACTCTTTGACGACTTGGTTGCCGCTTTCGTCGGGTGCGACGGGCACGTCCGGCTCTGGGATATTCGGAATGCGCAGCATCGTATCCGCGAACGCGGCTTCGACCTCGCGCAATTCGGCGTCAAGGCGCTCGATCTCCACGCCGATGTCGCTCATTCTGGCTTTGAGCGCGTTGGCTTCGTCTGCACGTTTTTCGCGGAACAAGCGACCGATCTCTTTGGAGCCGCTGTTCAGCTCGGCGCGCAGCGCTTCCACCTGCGTTAAGAGCTGGCGACGACGCGCATCAAGGTTGAGCGCGGCTTCCCACGGCGCATCCTCAGCGTTGAGCTTGCGCATCGCCTCCGCCAGCGCCTCTCGATTTTCTCGCATCCATCGAATGTCTAGCATCATGACCTCCTGTGTTGATAAGTTCCAAACAAAAATCCCTTCGCCTGTTCAGGACGAAGGGACTCGTGGTGCCACCTGAGTTCACAGCCAGCATGACGGTTTCCTGTCGCTGTGCTGTCTCATTGCCCGCTAACGGTGGGACGCCGCCCGGCCATTTCCTGCCGGGGACTCGGAAGCTGCTATTTCCGACGCGGCTGGCTGCCTCGCACCCACCGGCAGCTCTCTGTTTCAACAAATCGTCAGAACGTGATCTTCGTCGTCGTCTTTTGCCGATTGTTCGACAGTATATCACCGCTGCGAACCAGCGATCAAGTTTGGTCGGTGGTCTCTTTTTCTTCCGCAAACGGCTCTTCATCGGGCGAAAACGCCATATCCCAGGCGCGCATCGTCACGCGATGATAAACTTCCTGCAGTTGACGGTAGGCTTCGATGTCGTCGCGGCTATCGCTAAGTGGGCCGAGACGGCGCAGTAGGGCAAGCTCAACGGACGGGCGCACCAGATGATGGTGCACGTCTTCCAGCACCTTGCGACGTCCCCAAAAATCGGCGATGCGTGCTTCCAGTCCGGCGACGGTTTCGGGATTCGCATCGGTGTTGTGGAAGGGCGGCGCGTAGAATGCGCGCTGTTCCTGGATCACCGTCGCATTGGCTGCGGGTGTGCTGCGCACCGCCAGTTCTTGCGCTTCGGTGTTGCGTTTTTCCTGGAGCGTCGCCAGCACTTGCTGTCGGTCGCGACCGCGCAGCCGCAGCAACAGCCACGGGTCTTCGGCGACCATTTCGCCAAGCTGTGCGTAGACAGCGTTGAGCGGCCGGCACGACGTTTGTGTAATTTCCAATGGCTCGCCGGCGGCTGCGCAGCGCTGCTCCAGCACATCGGCGCTGGCGGGCAACAGCCAGCTGCCGACGTTGGCGAAGACCTGCTCGATTTCAGCGGGCATATCGCCAGCCAACAACTGCGCCACAAAGATCGCCTGGCCGCCTAGCTCATCGATGATGGCGTCCCATTGGCTGTCGGTCAATGTGGGGAAGTGCACCTCGACCTGCGTGGCGCCGTTGTCGCGTTCGACGACCTGCGCCTGGATCACGCCGGGCTGCACTTCCAGCCGCTTAACGCGCAACCCGCGCAGCGCAGCAGGGTCGGCGTTGACGCCAATTTGTTGTAGAAATCTCGTCCAGCGGCGTAGCCACCATGCGCTGGTGGCCGCACCATTGGGAACAGTGTTGGCCGCCATCACCACTCCTCACTCATCCAGCGTTTCCTGGCGCAGCATCAAAATTTCGCGCAGTTCTTCGGTGTTCAGCTCGGTCAGCCATGCCTCGCCGCTGCCAACGATCGACTCCGCCAGAGACTGTTTGCTCTCCAGAATGGCGTTGATGCGCTCCTCCAACGTGCCGGCGACCACAAACTTGTGCACCTGCACGTTGCGCTGCTGACCGATGCGGAAGGCGCGGTCGGTCGCCTGGTTTTCGACCGCCGGATTCCACCAGCGGTCAAAATGGAAGACATGGTTGGCGCGTGTCAGGTTGAGACCAAAGCCGCCGGCGCGCAGGCTCAAGACAAAGATCGGCGGCCCGTCATCGCGCTGGAATGCCTGCACCATCTGGTCGCGCTGCGCCGCGGGCGTGCCGCCATGCAGGAAGATCACATCGGTCTGCAACTGCTCACTGAGATGGCGTTGCAAGAGCGCGCCCATCTCGACAAATTGCGTGAAGACCAGCGCATGATCCCCGACCGAGAGCGCCTCCTCCAACATTTCGGTGAGACGTTCGAGCTTGCCGCTGCGATTGCGCAGTGGATTCTCCTGCTTGAGGAACTGCGCCGGGTGGTTGCAAATCTGCTTGAGCCGGGTGAGCAGGCTGAGCACCAGCCCACGGCGCTGGATGCCGTCGGCGCGCTCCAACGCGGCCAGCGCATCGTGGACGGTGGTCTCGTAGAGATTTGCCTGCTCTTTCGTAAGCGAGCAATAGACGACCATCTCGTTCTTTTCCGGCAGGTCGGAGATGATCGTCGGGTCGGACTTGAGGCGACGCAGCAGGAAGGGTTGCACAAGCCGGCGCAGCTCGTGGGCGCGGTCATCGTCGTTGTAGCGTTCAATCGGGATCATGAATTGCTGGCGGAAGCGCTCGTGGTTGCCCAGATAGCCGGGATTCAAAAATTCGAGCACGCTCCACAGTTCGGTCAGATGATTTTCAACCGGTGTGCCGGTCAGCGCGACGCGATTGTGCGCCTTGATGCGGCGGACAGCCTGCGATTGCTTGGCGCCAGGATTCTTGATATTCTGCGCCTCGTCCAGGATCAGGTCGCTCCACGTGCGCTGTATCAGCAAGCCGATGTCGCGGCGCGCCGTGCCGTAGCTCGTGATCACTAGGTCGTTGGCGGCGACGGCGTCGAGAAATGCTGCGCCTTCCAGCCGGCTGCTGCCGTGATGCACCATCACGCGCAAGTTGGGCGCAAAGCGCTCGACCTCGCGCCGCCAGTTGGCTACGACGCTGGTCGGGCAGACCAATAGCGCCGGCAGGCGCTCCGCGGCCTTCTCCACTCGCGCATTAACACGGTTGGCATCGTATCCTGATGCGGCGCGCTCATGCAGCAGCATGGCAATCGCCTGCACGGTTTTGCCAAGACCCATGTCATCCGCCAGACACGCACCCAACCCTAGCTGGCGCAGATAGACCAGCCAGCCGACGCCGCGGCGCTGATAGGGGCGCAGTTCGCCTGCAAAGCCTGGCGGCTCAACTAACTCCACCACCTGTTTCTGCGTGCGCAGATGTTCGAGCACCTGGCGCAGCCAGCCATCGACATCGACGGCTTCGAGCGGCAGCGCCGAATCTTCGGCGCTTTCGACGGACAGCAGCTCAAATCCGGCGGCAGGTGTGGAAGTTGCATCGCGGTTGGCGACCTGCTCCAGGTAGGTTTGCGCCATGCGGATCGACTGCAGCAACGACATTTGCCCGGACGCCTGGCGTTCGTTGAGAAAACGCTTGGCGACGCGCACTTGCTGCGGGTCAAGTTCGATCCAACGGTTGTTGAGTTTCAGCAGCGGGACATTGTGCGCGGTCAGCGCCTCGAAATCAGCCTGGCTGACGCGTTCAGCGCCAAGCGTAAGCTCCCACGAGAAGTGCACAGGCATTCGTTGCCCCCGACTGCCTGGCAGGTCGGCGCCGGTCAGGTCATCTGCGGAGCGCCAGAGCGCATCCTCATCGGCGGAAAGACGAAGGCGCAGTCCAAGTCGTGTGCGCTGTCGCAAGTTCCACCATTCCGGCAACAACACGCCGAAGCCGTTGTTTTCGAGCAGCGGCGCCGCTTCGCGCAGAAATTGATGCGCCTCGACTGGAGTGAGGATCGCCATCTCCGGGCGCGGCGAACGCAGACTACGCTCGATCGGTGCAAAAAGACGGCTGGCTGCGCCCAGTCCTGCCAACAACCGCTCCTGTGGGCGGTCGACGCGCCGCGCTCCAAAACGCAAGATGCCGTTGTGCGCCATCCACACCTGCTCGGCGGGGATCAATAGACGCAGATCGTCGCGCGCCTGCAAATAATAGCGCAGCGTCCAGTTCGTGCGCGCAGGATCTTCTTCCGACGCCTTGCCGCCGAGTGCACCAGTATAGCCGCCAGATTGCGCCGGTGCGTCCGGCTCAACCAGTTCGAGGGTGATGCGGAAGTTGGCGTCGCTGCTGATGTGAAGCTGGTCGATCCATGTTTGCCAATCCTGTGCGAAGCGGAAGGCTGGCTGTGGCGGCAGCGCCAGCCGTCGTTCATCAGCGCGAAGCTGGCTTGCCCATTGCAGCGACGGTGTGTTCGTCTTATTGCGTTCGCCGTTGCTCCAGGCGCGGATGGCTGCATCAACGACTGCAGCGACGAAGCGTTCGGTCAGATCGTAGGGTGTCGGCGCCGTGCCGGTATGCTCCAGATTGTAGGCGCGGCAGACCGGCGGCATGGTGTCGGCGAGCGCAACAAAGCGTCGACGCATGCGGTCATCGAGCAAGGTCGGCTGCCAGACTGCATAGAGGTCGGTGGCGCCGTTGCGTCGCAGCGCCGGCACGTAATGCTGGCCGATCAGGATTTCCAGTGCAAATTTGGCAGCGTTGCCCCAGTACAACGTATCGTTTCCCAATCGTAGCCGCACGACGCCGTTGCGCCTCGATGCGTGTTGGCGAATCTGACTGAGAAACTTCAACGCGTCGAATGCGCCCATCGACAGACCGGTGACCTGCCAGTTCGCCAGACTGACAGCGCCGTTGCGACCTGCGTCCGCACCGTTGGTATAGAGAATTCCGCGCCGCGCTAGCGGCGCCCCGTTGCTGGTCGGCAGCCAAATGGTGGCGTTGGCGGGTTGCAACGATTGAAGCGGCAGATGGGGCAACTCGTCAGCGATCAGCGCGCGCAACTGGTTGATTGCCAGTTGGTTTGGGTGCGAAGGCGTTTTCAGCGTGCGTTGCCTGGCTGTCGATGCGCCATTGCCGCCCACGGCATGGGCAATTTCAGGTCGAGGGGCGTTCTGTGGTTCGAGCGACTCTGCCCAGAAAAATAGATTTCCGTCCAACAAAGGCTCACTACGCGTGAGCCACGCAGCATGTAAGGTCAAAGGCATAAAGAATATTGTACCGCGCCATGCGCCCTTCGATCAAATCATGGAACGCGCGTTCGACAGAGAATTGTTGCGTGTTGCGTGTGAGGTGTGTATCCTGCTTGACGCAACACGCAACACGCAACACGCTCATCGGCGGTTTTCACGTTGTTGGGCAATCACCATCACGCCTGCGCCAGCCGCCACGATCGTAGCCGCCAGCGCAACCCACAGCATGGCGCTATTCGCAGCGATCGGACGGTCGTCGGCGACGATGCGCAGCGGTGACACTTGCAGCGCAGCGGCGGCGAGATCAAGTGTGGGCGTCGCCGTGGGCGTAGGGCGAGGCGTATCGGTGGGTGTGGTGGAAGGCGTAGACGTCGGTGACGGCGTTGCGGGCGAGGGCGAGGGCAGCAACGGCGAATCAATGGTTGGCTGTTCAGCGGCATTCTCAACATCCTGCGCGGATACGAGCGCTGGCGTCAGAGCGATAATCCATAAAGCGATCAGCGCCGCGCCTGCCAGTCTGCCAATATATGGTGACGGAATCATGGCGGATGCACTCAGACTTTCGCTGTTTTCGTGCGCGTCTCTTCGACGCCTCCCGCGCCGTTTCCGTCGGCATCGATCGCTGTCTGAGATGCAACGCTGATAGCGCCGGCGCGCTCCGCCAGAAGCTCGAACTGTTGCGCAAAACGCTCCATAATCACCTGTGGCTCTTTCACCAGTTTCTCATCGACCATCAACCCCAGCGTTACTTCGCCGCTGTAGCTAATGATACTGATGCCCATGCTGATCTCGCCCGACTGTGGCACCCAGAACATCAACTGACGCAGCGGCAAGCCCGCAAAGTAAATCCGCTGGCGCGGCCCCGGCACGTTGGTCAGCACGGCTGACGCCTTTGACGAGAACCACATCGTCGCTTGCTTGGCGATGTCGAGCGGCAGATTGCCGATCAAACCAAGAATCTGGTAGACGAGGAAGGGCTCGGGCGACTGTTTGAGCACGTCCATGTGATGCTTGGTGGTTTTGAGTCGCGCCACTGGATCTGGCAGGCTGATCGGCAGCGGCAGGTAGACAAGCGCAAAGCGATTGCCCAGCTCGGTCGCCTGGTCGAGCGGGCGGAGGTTGACCGGCACCATGGCGTTGATGTCGCCAGCATTGGGGTCGTCGCCACAGGCAAGCATATATTCGCGCAAGGCGCCGGCCACCGCCGACACCAACACATCGTTGATCGTGGCGTCGAATGCACGCCCGATCGCCTTGATGCGCGCCAGGTCGAGCGGGCGCGACCAGACGACGCGCTTGATTGCGCCCAGTTCTCCCTTGAAGACGGTCTTACGGTCTGCAGGCAATATCAAGAGTTTGGTCAGAATCGCCGCACTCGCTGCTGAAATCACCCCCAGCGAGCGTATGACTTCGACAGGATGACCTGGGTCGTTGATCGTCATGAACGCCTGGCTGACCAGCGTCTTGCCTGCATCGACCGAGCTGCGCGCCAACGCCTGAACGCTGCGCAGTGCAGACCCAACCAGGTTGCGACGACGGCGTCTGGAACGACTTGCTGTTGCGCTGCCCAGGTTGACGCGAAGCGAGTCCTCCAGGCTCTCTGATGTCATATCCAGGAGCACGCGAATCAAGGCAATGCCGTCGCCGATGCAGTGATGGATGCGTCCGAACAACACCGTGCCGCCGTCCTCCACATCCTCGACCAGAAAAAAACGCCACAACGGCTTGCGGCGATCCAGCGGTTCGTTGATGACGCTGCTGATCAGCATCTGTAATCCTTCTTGCGTGCGCGGCTCGGGCAGCGAGATGCGACGCACGTGTGCGCGCAGGTCGAAGTGCGGATCCATTTCCCAGTAGAGGCGTCCATCGGGGCCGGTGACGATATGTTGACGAAATCGCTCGTAGCGCTGGATGAAGCGGTTTTCCAGGATTTCCGTAAACAGGTCATAGTTCACTCTTCCATCGAACCACATCAACCCGTTGATGATCATCAGGTTGGTGGCGCTGTCCATCTCGAACCATGCCTTGTCAACGCTCGACACCGGCGTGCGCGCTGATTGTCTGGTCATGTGGCAAATCCTCCTGTGCAGGGCTTTGGCGTTCATCCGAATTGTTGTGACGCAGTATACTCGATTCAGTGCGAGGATACCAGATGCAATCAGCAGCCCGATCAAATTGACCATGATGCCAGCGGCGGATACAATCAGCGTTTGATGCCTGCGTCGGCGTCTCCAACTTTGAGCGTAGCGATGGAATAGGATGCAAGTTATGTTGAAAACACATACCTGTGGTGAATTGAATCTCAAACATGTCGGTGAACGCGTGACGTTGGCTGGATGGGTTAATCGCCGTCGCGATCACGGCGGATTGATCTTTCTCGATCTGCGCGACCGCTTTGGCATCACCCAGGTGACAATTGACTCCGACCAGGCGCCATCCGCGCATGAGGCGGCCGCCCAGGCGCGCAATGAATATGTTGTCCAGGTGAAAGGCAAAGTGGTTGCACGGCCTGATGGGCTGCGCAATCCGAATCTCAGCACCGGCGACATCGAAGTGCTCGCCGAGAATGTCGTCATTCTCAACAGTGCGAAAAGCACGCCGTTTTATATCTCCGATGCTGCTGACGCAGTGGATGAAATGTTGCGACTCAAGTATCGCTATCTCGACTTGCGCCGCCCGCGCATGGCGCAGAACATTGTCTTGCGTCATCGGATCGTGCGTTTTATCCGTGAGTTCTTCTCGAACCGCGATTTTCTTGAGATCGAAACGCCAATTTTGCTGAAGAGCACGCCGGAGGGCGCGCGCGACTTCATCGTTCCCAGCCGCTTACAGCCGGGAGAGTTCTATGCGTTGCCGCAAAGTCCGCAGCAGCTCAAACAGTTGCTGATGGTGGCGGGTATGGAGCGCTACTTCCAGATTGCGCGCTGCTTCCGCGATGAAGACCTGCGCGCCGACCGACAGCCGGAGTTCACGCAGCTTGACCTGGAGATGAGCTTCGTCGACGCCGCCGACATCCGCGCCATTATCGAAGAGATGCTGATCGATCTGAGCGGCGCTATGCTTCCCCAAAAGCGCATCCAGACATTGCCGTTCCCGATCATCACTTACGCTGACGCCGTCGAGTATTATGGCATTGACCGCCCTGACCTGCGTTTTGGGCAGCGACTTTTCAATTTGACCGATGTCGCCGCCGCCAGCAACTTTGGCGTCTTCAAGAACGCGGCAACGGCGGGCGGCGCAGTGAAGGGCGTCGTCTATCCTGGCGGCAACGCGATCTCGCGGCGCGAAATTGACGAACTGACCGACTTTGTCAAGCACTACGGCGCCAAAGGGCTGGTCTGGATCGGCGTCGCCGACAAACCCGACGCAAGCGGCGTTTACAGCGCCGAAAGCCTGCGCAGCCAGGTGACCAAGTTCCTGTCGCCCGCCGAGATTCAGACGATCGTTGAACGCAGCGGCGCCGCCGTCGGCGACCTGATCCTGATTGTCGCCGACCAGCTTTCAGTGGTCAACCAGAGCCTGGCGAACCTGCGCCTCGAGATCGGGCGTCGCGCCGGGCTGATTGACCCGAATTTGCTGGCATACTGCTGGGTCATCGACTTTCCGTTGCTGGAGTACAACGAGGATGAGAAACGTTGGCAGGCTGTCCATCACCCGTTCACAAGCGCGCGTGACGAGGACTGGACGAAGCTCGAAAGCGACCCTGGCAGCGTGCTCGCCAAAGCCTACGACGTTGTGCTCAACGGCTGGGAGATAGGCGGCGGCAGCATCCGCATCCATCGCAGCGATTTGCAGGATCGGCTCTTTGCACAGCTTGGGATGACGCGGGAGCAGACCGAGAGCCAGTTCGGCCATCTGTTGGAGGCGTTTCAATATGGCGCGCCGCCGCACGGCGGCATTGCGCTCGGCATCGACCGTCTCGTCGCGCTCTTTGCTGAGGCAAGCAGCATTCGCGATGTGATCGCCTTCCCGAAGACCGCCGCCGGCACCGACTTGATGCTCGATTCACCGTGCCCGGTGACGGAGACGCAACTGGCTGAACTGCACATCGCCATACGTCCGCCCAAGAAATAAAACGACGCCACAATCTTCAGAAAATTCAAAATCTTTCTGAAGATTGATTGCTGTCGAAGGAGATTTCACTCTGATTTGCCTGTTGCAGCGCCTGTGGTATACTATAGTTGACTCTGCGGTTCACGTGATGAGTCAGCACACGGGGCGAGCCAACACTTCAAAAACGGGAGCCGGACCAAGAGGCGTGGATGTGGTAGCCCATCGGGCAAGACGGAAGCGCCCAGTCTGCACCCACCTGCTTACGCAGGTTCGTACCCACTGACTCACACGGTCCCGTGGAGTTCATGAGTAAATGCGCCATTCGGAACGCCGGATGGCGTTTTTGTTTTGAAGAGGGAGAGTTGCGAAAGATGATTGACTGCGCCATCTGCGTTTTATTGAGGGCGAATGGCGGCGAGCAAGTATCGGTCATCTGGATGCGAACGTGTGATTATGTTAATTTTTTTGACGGCGTCTTTCCTCTTGTGATACGATGGTTAACATATACTGGGGGAGCCGGCGTCAGTGGCGCCTATCAATTTCGTCGTCTTGATCGTCTGGAATTTGGCGTGTTTGTAGCGAACAAAGCCACAGCAAGTGTAGCGAGGAACGGATTCAGTTCCTCGCCCAGAAACGCTAATCCCGTTCCTGTCCAAATCTGCTGTAATTCCTGGCGGCGTCACACAAGGGGTCTCGTGAAGTCTATTTTTGAGGGGAAAGGCAAAACCTGTGAGCATCATTCGTACACGCGTTGCCGACGACACCTGGGTCTTTACAAGCCGATTGTATCTTGAGGTCAATGCTGGGTTGGTTGTCACGCCAGAGGGTGGCGTATTGATCGACACGCTGCCTTTTCCGTCGGAGACTCGGCAGATCATCGACTTTGCGCAGCGCATCTGTCCGCAGGGCATCCGCTATGTGATCAACACCATCAGCCACGCTGACCATGTCTACGGCTCCTATCTCTTCCCCGACGCCGAGTTGATCGCACACGAAACCTGTCTCAAAATGCTCAAAGAGTATGGCATCCAGGCGTTGGAGGAAGCGAAAGAGCACACGCCGGAGCTGCGTCAGGTTTCGATCCGGCTGCCCAAGCTTGTCTTTAGCGAAGGCATGGTGGTGCGGCTTGGCGGCAAGACTATCCACCTGGTGCACAGCCCGGGCCCTAGCCCCGATGCCTGCGTCGTCCACGTGCGCGAGGACAAGGTGCTCTTTGCCAGCGATCTGATGATGCCGGTGCCGCTGATCGCTACGCCCTTTGCCGACATCGAGGCGTATCAGCGTTCGCTGCTCAATCTGCACGACTTCAATCTGGAGTGCATCGTGCAAGGGCATGGCGATATTCTGTTGCGCGGCGAAGTCACCAGCAGCATCGACATCGCCTCGCGCTACCTCACTGACATTCAAGCGCTTGTTCACCGGCTGATGGCGGAAGGCGCCACCAAACACGACCTGGCGGCATACGACATCGAGCAGTTCGAGCACAGCCGCATTCCGCTCGGCGGCATGGTGCAGCAGTTTCATCTGAACAACCTGCATTTTCTATGGGAAAAGGCGCGCGCCGAGCAGCGTCAAAAGCGGCAAGTCGAGACCGTCCGCTGAAATTCATCACCATCTTCGCAAAAGCCCCAGAGCTTTTGCGAAGATGATTGCCATCTTTCGGACGAACCCTATGGCTGGGCAGGTCACCATCGAAACCATCGTCGAGCAAATTCGGCAGCTTTCGCCTGCACAACGACGCATTCTCTTGCGGCGGTTGGCAGTCAGCGGCTTGCTGCCCGGCGAGGAGCCGGTCTCGGATCGGCGGCGGCTGAGCGTGGCGCCGGCGTTGGGCGTCGTCGCAATGCAGCCGCTTTCGCCGCCGTTGACTGCGCGCACACCTGCATCGGCACGCGCACCGCTGCGCGTCACGCCGCCGCCTGTCAGCAACGATCAGCCTGCGATTCGCGGTCACGTCGTGTTCGGCGCACCGGACAGCGAGGCTATCGAGTCGCCGCCGCACCAGATGGCGCCGCTGCCCGGTCAGGCGCCGGAGGAAGCAATCGTGATCATATTGCGCGGACTGGCGCTGCCCGACGGCGAGGTCGCCAGCGCCGAGTACAATATTCGTTGGCCCGGCTTTGCCCCGCGGGCGGTGCAGGTGCGCTTTGCCGGTCAGCCGACGACGATGCAGGCGCTCTACGACACGCTGGAAAAGGCGCTGCGCGCCGTGATCAGTCGCCTGGAAGACAACCAGGCTGACCCGGCGACCGCCCACCTCGAAATCTACTGTCCTTCAGATCAATTGATCGACGAGTTGATCGGTGAGACTCCCGTCGCCGACGCCCGCCTGCAAACGCGCCACGACCGTATCAGCGCGCTGCTCGACAGTGTTGGGGAGTGGCGGCTGCTGCGCGCAGGGGATTCTTAAAGATGACGAATATGAACACAAAGTCGATGACAAAACTTGAGACGCGCCCAGAAAAGTTGTTCGGTCGATTCAATAAACGTTTGGCGCTCGGGCTGTTGCAACGTCTGGCAGACGCAACGCCGGCGTCCGATCCGGCCTCCGAAGGCGAAAAATCGACCGTTCTGCAGGAGATTTCACGATTAGCGTGCGCACAGATCTCCCTACAATGAGCAGCGTACATAGCGCAGAGACTTTGCGCATCGTCAACGGCGGCCTGGTCCGCGTAAACAATCCATCTCGGCTAGAGGCGGACCTACGCCTGGAAGGGGGTGTGCTCCAGACCACAGGAGCGGGAGAATGACGGGTCGACGGCGGCAGCCAGTGGATGGCAGGCGCAATCAATGGCTCTGTGTTAAATAGCGGCACGTTCACCCTTGACGGCGGGAATGATAAGGATCTGAACGGCCGTCTGGACAACTGGGGACAGATTTTCCACGACGCAGGCAACCTGCGTTTTTGGGGCGTCGGCGCAGGCAGCGGCTCAACAACATGGCGGCTTCCACAGACACCATTCACATTTCCGTGCCTGTGCTGCCCTACAACACACCGGTCGCAGTCACCGTCGCCGCTGGCGAGAATCGCTACTATCGGCTTGATGTCGCCGGTGGCGAGTATGTGGTGCTTTCGGCGACCTTCAACACTGTGCTGCACGCCGAACTTTTGGTTCGTCATGGGGGATTTCCTACCCGTAGCGACTACGATCACGCGGCTGTGGGGCTGTATGACTTGCAGTGCGAGATTACACTGCCCAGGTTTATCAACGGCGCGGATTATCTCTATCTGCATGGCCGCGAAAGACCATCCTCATCTTTGCCTATCTCACTGAATATCTCTCTCCAAATAATGAGCAAACACGTTATAATGCGTATCTACAGCTGCATCTGTCATATACCAGTGAAACTTAAGATTTGAAATGAAATCGGAAGGGAAGCCGACCATGTCCCAAACTCATCTCACGGCCTCGCCAACCTGGCGCCAACTCGAAGAACATGCCAAAGTCATCCGCACCGTTCATCTGCGCGACCTTTTCGCGGCCGATCCTGCTCGCGGGGAGCGTATGGTTATCGATGAGCTGGGCCTCTATTTCGACTACGCCAAACATCGCATCACCGACGAGACGCTGCACCTGCTCGTGCAGCTCGCTGAGGAACGCGGCCTGCGCGAACGGATCGACGCCATGTTCCGTGGAGAAAAGATCAACGTCACCGAAAACCGCGCCGTGTTGCACGTCGCTCTACGCGCGCCGCGCGACGCCCACATCTACGTCGATGGCGAGGATGTCGTGCCGGAAGTGCACGCCGTGCTCGACCGCATGAGCGAGTTTTCACGCCGCGTGCGCAGCGGCGAGTGGAAGGGCTTCACCGGCAGGCGCATCCGCAACGTCGTCAACATCGGCATCGGCGGCTCGGACCTGGGGCCGGTGATGGCGTATGAGGCGCTGCGCCACTACAGCGAACGCAGCATGACTTTTCGCTTTGTTTCCAACATCGACGGCACGGATTTCGCTGAGGCGGTGCGCGACCTCGACCCGGCGGAGACGCTTTTTATCGTGGCGTCCAAGACTTTCACCACGCTGGAGACAATGACCAACGCTCATTCGGCGCGACGTTGGCTGCTTGACGCACTGAGCGATGAGGCGGCGGTCGCCAACCATTTTGTCGCCGTCTCGACCAATGCTACGGAGGTTGCAAAGTTTGGCATTGACACCGCCAACATGTTCGGCTTCTGGGATTGGGTCGGCGGACGCTACTCGATGGATTCGGCGATTGGGCTGTCGACGATGCTCGCCATCGGGCCGGAGCGCTTCCGGGAGATGCTGTCCGGCTTTCACGCCATGGACGAGCACTTCCGCACCGCTCCCTTTGAGCGCAACATGCCGGTGATCATGGCGCTATTGGGCGTATGGTACAATAATTTTTTTGGCGCCGAGAGCATCGCCGTGCTGCCCTATGACCAGTATCTCAAACGCTTCCCGGCGTATCTCCAACAACTCACGATGGAGAGCAACGGCAAGTACATCACGCTCGACGGCGAGCCGGTGAACTACCAGACCGGCGCCATCTACTGGGGCGAGCCGGGCACGAACGGCCAGCACTCCTTCTACCAGTTGCTGCACCAGGGAACGAAGCTTGCACCCTGCGATTTCATCGGTTTCTGCCAGAGCCTGAACCCAATCGGCGAGCACCACGACCTGCTGATGTCCAACATTTTTGCGCAGGGCGAGGCGCTGGCGTTTGGCAAGACGACCGACGCCGTGCGCGCCGAAGGGACGCCCGACTGGCTGGCGCCGCATCGCACCTTCGAGGGCAACCGCCCCTCCACGACGATCCTGGCGGAACGCCTGACGCCAGCGGTGCTCGGCAAGCTGGTGGCGCTCTACGAACACTGCGTCTTTGTACAGGGCGTCATCTGGAACATTAACTCGTTCGACCAATGGGGCGTCGAGCTGGGCAAAGTGCTGGCGAAAAAGATCACCGCCGAGCTGAGCGCCGCCGAGCCGGAACTGCATCACGACAGCTCGACGAACGCGCTGATTCGGCGCTATCGGGCGATGAGATTGTGAGATTAGAGATTGGAGATTGGAGAGCACTGGCGACGAGCGCACGCAATCTCCAATCTCCAATCTCTAATCTCCAATCTCCAATCCCCAATCCCCAATCTCTTAATCTCTTCCTACGCCGCCGCGCCCTTCAGCCGGAACGCTCCTTCGATCAGCGTGGCGTCGAACTGCGGGGCGACCTGGCGCTGGGCGGCGTAGCGGTAGACTGCGGCTTTGTAGATGCCGCTCAGTGTGCTGTTGAGGACGGCAAGCACGATCAGCGCCACCACGCCTACCGCAATGATCGTCCACACCAATCCGGCGATATCGATCGCCAACACAGCGAGCACGCCGGTCAGAATTACAACGATGACCGACGCCAGCCCAAAGACCAGCCCTAGCCCGCCGCTGCCGACGATCTGTTCGCCCCACGTTTTGCGCAGCAGCAGCGCACTCTCCTTGATCGCGCCGATGGCGTTGACCTGGCGATCGGCGATCACAGGGATGACCAGGAAGGTGGCGACCGTCCACGCCATCCCGCCGATGGCCGCCAGGATTGCGCCGGCGGGGTTGTTGCCCTGGCGGTTGTTGCGCAGCAGGCTCAAGAGCACGCCGACCGTCGCCGAGATTGCCGAGAAACCCAAAATCGTCCCTAACCGGCTGTTGGCAATCTTAATGCCTTCGCCAAACGAGGTGTCCTGCCCGTCGAGACGACGCAGCGCCGCCCCCGCCATTGCCGTAGCGAAATAGGTGGCGATGGCGCCGACGATCAAATAATAGATAAAGAGTACGACAATGCCGAGGATCGTCAGCAGTGGCGATCCTCCCTCACCCTCAGCGGACTGGGAAGCTTCGATCACCGCCTGCTGTACGGCGGGGTTGACCACAAACAACGCACCAAGCAGCCCAAAGAAGATCACCGAGGCGATGATCACCAGGAGCGCCGACAGCACCGGAAACCAGAGCAACGACGGCTCACTGCGCATCACGCTCCACGAAGACTTGAAAAGCGACCAACTGCGACTAAATACGTTCACGTTGCCTCTCCTTTGAATAAAGAACCGGATGACCACAACAGCGCGATGTTCGGCCCGCGCGGGGCGACGTCGATTCAGCTTATGCGCAAATGTCCATGGCGCAAGCAGCGACGACAGGAATGATCTGGTATTCGCGGCCTGTCGCTGGAAGAGGGCGCCGGCTCATATCGTCGCCAACGGCTTGAGATGCGCCTCGATGTCGGCGCGACGCGGCTCCAGAAAGGGCGGCAGCGCCAGTCGTTTGCCAAGCTCCTCCAACGGTTCGTCGACGGTGAAGCCTGGGCCGTCGGTCGCCAGCTCGAAGAGAATGCCGTTTGGCTCGCGAAAGTAGATGCTGCGGAAGTAGTAGCGTTCGACGATGCCGCTGGTCTGGATGCCAACGCTGCGCAGCCGCACCTCCCAGGCGCTGTGTTCGGCCTGATTGGGCACGCGAAACGCAACATGATGCACGCCGCCTGCGCCGGGACGTGCGTAGGGCAGGTCGGGGCGCACGGCGACATGCAGCTCGGCGGCAGGCCCTTCACCGGCCATCGTGAAGACGTGTATGCTGCGCTGCGGCTCCTCTGGGTCGGGGTAGGTGCGCGACGCCTCCATGCCCATGACTTTGGAGAGTACAATGTCGGTCGGCGCCAACTGTGTCACGGTCATCGTGATCGGCCCGAGACCGCGAATCTGATGTTCAGCGGGAACCGGGCTGTCGAACCACGGCGTCCCCTCGCCAGCGCCGCCATCGTCCACCAGACACAGCCGTTGTCCCTCGAAATCTTCAAAATCGAGCACGGCGCGGCCATCGCGTTCGCTGATTGCACCGTGCTTGACGCCCAACTGCGTAAAACGCTCCGCCCACCATGCCAGGCTTGCTGCGCTGCCAACGCGCAGCCCGGTGAGCGTGATCGTGTGGCTGCCGCGCTGTTCGCGAGGCACAGTGGGCCAGTCGAAGAAGGTGAGGTCGCTGCCGGGCGTTGCCAGCCCATCGGCGTAGAACAGGTGATAGGCGCGTACATCATCCTGGTTGACGGTTTTCTTGACCAGGCGCATGCCGAGCGTCTGGGTATAGAAGGCGTAGTTCTCAGCGGCGCGTGCGGTGACGGCGGTGAGATGGTGGATTCCGGTAAGCTGGAGTGTCATGTCATGTTCCTTTAGTGCGAGATTATTTGCCGCCAATGTAGCGGAACACGACGCCGTTTTCCGTAGCTGCTGTCACAGAAGCGGCGCTATTCATCGCCAAAATCCCTGCGCAGCGCCTTGTTCTGCCCCCGACGTTTCTTCTGTGCAAGGCGCTTTTCCTGGGCGGTGCGCGTCGGTTGCGTGGGACGGCGCTTCTTCGGTGCGACGGTGACGCGGCGGATCAACTCCTGCAACTGCTGCAAGGCAAGCTCGCGGTTGCGCTCCTGCGTGCGCGCCTGCTGCGCCTTGATCACGATCACGCCGCTGTCGGTGATGCGGTGATCGGCGAGTCGCAAGAGTCGTTCCTTGTAGACATCGGGCAGCGACGAGGCGCGGATATCGAAACGTAGATGGACGGCGCTGGCGACCTTGTTCACATTCTGCCCACCGGCGCCCTGCGCACGCACCGCCGCCCATTCGATCTCGTCGAGCGGAATCGCCACATCGTCGGTGATCGCCAGTGTTTCCATAAGTAAGCGGCTCGATGGAACGCGGATGACGCGGATTGAGCGGATATGCGTGGACTAATCAACAATCCGCGTTCATCCGCCTAATCTGCGTTCTATGAACTTTCCGGTCGATACGGCGCTTCGTGGTCGATGTCGCCGACGAAATCGGGCAGGTTGGTGTGGCCGAGCAACTGACGGATCGCCATGATCTCGCCGATGTGATACCAGTAATGGCCGATCACACGCAACATCAGCGAGCCATAGGATGTTGTGATGCCCCAGCCGGGCACGACGAAGGTCTCCGCCAACTTGTCGGTGGTGACGGCGTCGAGCCAGGGATCGGTCGCTGTGGTGATTTCGCGCCAGGCTTGCTGCATGGCTTCCAATGGCGGTGTGCTGGCTGGTCTGCCGTAGGCGAACGCGGTGTTGAGTTCGGGGTTCAGCTTGACGCCCTGTGCAAGCGTCAGCCAATAGCGCTGCTCCTGCCAGGCTAGATGCCCGATGATCCAACTGATGCTGTTCATGGGCAGGAAGCGCCGCCGCGCCTCCTCGTCGGTCAGCCCGACCAGCGCCCGCTGCAATTCACTGCGCGCAAAGCGCACCTGATCGACCAATGGATGGGTCATGTGATATGCTCTTCTTTCCGAACGATGATCAAGATGTGTTCGCTCAGACCGACGACCGCAGGATGAGTGCATGTCTGATAATGCGTTTCCAGCCAGCGCCGCCAGCGTTCAGGATGCCTTGCTGCGCGTATGGCGGCTTTGTATAGCCGCGACGTGAGTCCCTCTAGCCCAACCAGCTCCTCAACCCTGGCAGTCCCACCATCAAACAAGGCAACGAGTTCTTCCGGCAAGAAGAAGTGACAGGGTGTAAAGCCGCTGCCGCCGTAATAGCTGCCGCTGTCGCGAATTTGAGCATGCAAGGAGTTGTCGATCTCTTCCGGGAAGAGATCGAGCTCCAATGCCAGAACGCTCAATCGCCCCATCACGGACACCGCCGCCACGCCGCCGGGCTTGACCACGCGCAGCAATTCGCCGACCGCACGCACACGATCTTCAGCCTCGAGCACATGCGACAACGGGCCACCAAGACAGAGTGCGGCGTCAAAGCTGGCGTCAGCAAAGCGTGAGAGATCGACAATCGAGCCTTCGACAATCGCTCTCACCTGCTGCTGCACCTTCGCCCGCTTGATCTGGCGCTGTGCAAAGTCCAGGTTGGCTGGCGTCATGTCGAGCAGCGTCATCGCGTAGCCGCGCCGCGCCAGCTCGATGGTGTAGCGCCCTGGTCCGCCGCCTGCGTCTAGAATTGCGCCGTCAGCGGGCAGATATGGAGCGAGAAAGTGCAGCGTTGTATCCAGTTCGAGCCGACGCACGGGATCCTTGACCAGGCGCCGCCATTCCTGACGCACACTGTCAGTGTAAAATTCTTTCACTAGATCGACGCAGGCAAATGCGCTGGGCATTATGTCACTATCGCGGCAATATCAAGAACAAGATGGGCGATGAATACTGCCTCAAATCCTATCATAAAGGGCGCAGCACGGACAAACAACCTGATGCACGCCCCGCCCCGCCTGGCATAGCACTTCCAGTTCCTCAATCGCCACTTTTCAGGTAAGATATACACTATTGACGACAGTTCACAGACCCTTTTTGCAGTCTGTTTTTGAAACTTCAAGTTCTTTTGAGGGATCAAACGTGCGCCGCTGGCGACCACAATTCGCCCCTTGCACCTCGCCCCTCCTAACCCAAGAAAGCGAGCAAACAATGCAAGACCTTTCATCCATCATCAGCCAGATGACCCTTGAGGAGAAAGCCGCGCTCGTCACTGGCGCCAGCGCGTGGACGACGACGCCGGTCGAGCGGTTGGGCGTCCCCGAACTGTTTGTCGCCGATGGACCGCACGGTGTGCGCCGCGTACCCGACATCCACGCGCTTGGCGCACCGAGCCTGCCCGCCACCTGTTTCCCGACCGCAGCGCTGCTCGCCTCGACGTGGGACGGCGACCTGCTGCACACGATGGGTCAGGCGTTGGCGGAAGAAGCGGCGGCGCTTGGCGTCGGCGTGCTGCTGGGGCCTGGCGTCAATATGAAGCGTTCGCCGCTCTGCGGCCGTAACTTCGAATACTTCTCCGAAGACCCGCACCTGGCGGGCGAGCTGGCTTCCAGCCTGACCGAAGGGATTCAGAGCAAGGGCGTCGGTGCGTCGCTCAAGCATTTCGCCGCCAACAACCAGGAATTCCAGCGCTTCAGCATCAACGCCGTTGTCGATGAGCGCACGCTGCGCGAAATCTACCTGCCTGCATTCGAGCGCGTGGTCAGGCGAGCGAAGCCGTGGACGGTGATGTGCGCTTACAACAAGCTCAACGGCGTCTATTGCTCGGAGCATCACGAACTGCTCACGGAGATCCTCAAGCAGGAGTGGGACTTCGAGGGGCTGGTCGTTTCGGATTGGGGCGCGGTGCACGACCGCGTGGCGGCGCTCAAAGGCGGGCTTGATCTGGAGATGCCCGGCCCCAAGCCGCATCGCACGCGAGCCGTGATCGACGCGGTCAACGCTGGCGAACTCGACGCCGCCGTACTCGACGAAGCCGTGCGCCGCATCCTGCGCATCGCCTTTATCGCCGCCAGAACGCCCAAAGGGGGCGAGTTCGACGCAGCGGCTCATCACGCCCTGGCGCGCAAAGTCGCCGCCGAAGGCATGGTGCTGCTCAAGAACGATGGTATTTTGCCGCTCACCAACCCCCAGCGCATCGCCGTGATCGGGCGCGCCGCAAAGCATCCGCACTTCCAAGGCGGGGGCAGCTCGCACATCAACCCGACTCAGGTGGACATCCCGTTTGAAGAGCTGCAAGAACTGGCCGGCAGCGCTACGCTCACCTACAGCGCCGGCTACCCGGCCGACGACAGCTTCGATCAGGCGCTGATCGACGAGGCGGTGGCGGCGGCGCAGGCTGCGGAGGTGGCGCTGCTCTATATTGCGTTGCCCTCCTACAAGGAATCCGAAGGCTATGACCGCACCGACCTTGACCTGACCCGGCAGCAGATCGCATTGATTCGGGCTGTGAGCGCCGCCCAGCCGCGCAGCGTGGTGATTCTGAACAACGGTTCGGCGGTGGCGATGGCGGAGTGGATCGACGGCGTGGCCGCCGTGCTCGAAGCGTGGATGATGGGACAGGCGGGCGGCGGCGCGGTCGCCGACATCCTGTTTGGCGTGGTCAACCCGTCGGGCAAGCTGGCGGAGAGCTTCCCGCTGCGATTGGAGGACACGCCGGCATACATCAACTTCCCCGGCGAGAACGGTCAGGTTCGCTACGGTGAGGGCATCTTCATCGGCTATCGCTACTACGACAAGAAGGCGGCGCCGGTGCTTTTCCCCTTTGGCCACGGTCTCAGCTACACGACCTTCGCCTACAGCAACGCCCAGGTTTCGGCGCCGAGCTTCCGCGATGTCGATGGCGTCACCGTCAGCGTTGATGTCACCAACACCGGCGCGGTGGCAGGCAAGGAGATCGTGCAGGTCTACGTCCACGACCGCCAGGCATCGCTCGTGCGTCCTTCCAAAGAACTCAAGGGCTTTGCCAAAGTCGATCTGCAGCCGGGCGAGACCAAGACTGTGGACATTGCGCTCGACTTCCGCGCCTTCGCCTTCTGGCATCCGGGCCACAAGCGGTGGGTGACCGAAGATGGCGAGTTCGACCTGCTCATCGGCGCGTCGTCGGCGGACATCCGCGAGCGCGTGACAGTCAAGCTGCAATCGACGCTCGACCTGCCCAGCCTGCTCAACGTCGAATCGACCGTGCGGCAATGGCTGGAAGACCCGCGCGGGCGCGCCGTCTTCGAGCCACTCTACCAGCAGATGATGGCGCAGATGGGCGCAGCGTTTGGCGGCGGCGAGAGCGACGCCGGTGAAGGCGCCATCGGCATGGACATGACCAACTTTCTTATGGAGACGCCGCTGCGCAGCATCCTCGGCTTCCAGGAAGCGCTGTTGCCGGCGCCCGCCGACGCCATCGTGGGCGATCTTCTGCGGCAAGTGCACGGCGGCTGAGCGCAGGACAAAATCGAGGCAGGATGGCAGCTACACCCTATGCAGCTGCCATCCTATCTTTTGTGACAGCCATCCGTCGCAGTAAATTTCAGGCCGACAGGTTTGGCGTCTTCAAAGCTTGCAAAGCCACGAGACAAGCGACACCGCCTGACGATCGTCGGTCATGTTGGCGGCATTGGTCAATTCGCCTCGCTCCAACATGCCCCAAATCTCGCCAGCCATGCTGGCTTCGATGGCATTGCCGATAAAGAACAGGGCAGGCGCAGCGCCGAGGGCGGCGAATGATCGGCGGATACGGGCGAGATGCGCGCTGGCGGTCTTCCAATGTTCGTCAGCGCCAGCGGGGTCGATGCCGCCCTTGAGTTCGCCGAGCGCAACATAGTGCTGTGATTCTTTGACTGCACGTGGCCGCGTTGGTCTGGCGATGTAGGCATCGGCGGTCGTGTGCAGCAAGCAGAGATCGACATTCTTGCCGCCGCGACTGCGGGCGTCTTCGGCTGTCGCAGACTCACCGGCCATCTCTTCATCGGTCTTGATCAGCGGCACGCTAATGTTGTAGGCGAGTACACGCGGTAGATAGCCGGTTGTCCAGGTAAAGGCGCGCACCTGGTCGGGATCTGTCAGCGCATCGATCGGCTGCCAGCGAGTGCGCCGTGCGTCAAGCCAACGCAGCTCGCGTCCGGCGACGCGAAATTCAGAGACAATGTAGTTGGTAAACTGGCGCTGCGCCCAGACGCCAACCAGATTGCGCACTTTACCGCCCAGCGTATCCCCGCGCGTCAGCAGAAAACGATAGACCAACTCCTCGACAAATTTGTCACCGGCGGGTGCAAGCACATTTTTGACATACTCACGCAAGATTTCACGGCGGTCATTGGCATCCAGATAGTTGGCTGCCTTGTCCGAGACGCCTGCGGCTGTGAGCAATGCCGCCTGGATGTCTTCGAGATTGAGCAAGTCTTCTGGCGTGCGGGCGGCGCTGGCTTTGGCGCGCAGAGTGCGTGCATCGCGGATGAAGCTGTCCGCCAATTTGCTCTTTTCCAGTATAGCTGTGACAAATCCGGCGCGTTTGGCAGCGGGCGTAGTGACCAAATCCTGGCTGCTGAGTAGATGCGCTCGATAGGGCGGTTCGTTCGGGTTCACGCTTTTCTCCAAATATAGACGCACTTGCGCAGCGCTTCGCGACCGTGCTGCCCCATCTGCTGACTGCTGTTGCCCTTGCCGTTGGGCAGCACCAGAATGTGCTCCACCTCAAAACCGAGCGACTCCGCCATGGCAGAGAGAATCAGATCGACTGAGATGCTGACGCCGGCATAGCGCACGTTGTCGTTGACCATGAAGAAGGGCGCGCCCGGCTTGAGCAGGCAGGCCGCCTCGGCGATGACGCACGCCATCTCGTAGAAGTAGCCGCGCACCATGCGCGGAATGCCATCATTGTTGAGCAGCCCCAGCTCACGCTGGCGAAAGAGATAGCGCAGGATCGCCTGGAGCAGCGGCTGATTGTCGGCGGCTTCGATGGCTGTGCGCCACGCCGGGTTGATGGCGAGCAGGTCTTTGGCGCGGTTCTCAACTGTACAGCTTAGCATTGCCTGGCGCAACGCCGATAGCTCGTGCTCGTCGGCGCCCAACAGCGCAAGTTCTAGCGCATAGGTGCGCGTGTAATCATAGCGATTGCAGTAGGGTGGCGAGGTCATTAGAGCGTCGTACTGCTGTGCGGGCAGCGTTGGCATAACATCCAGACAGGAGCCGTTGAGCAGGCGAATGCGACCTGGCGGGCGCGGCGGCGCGGCAAAAAGCTCGCCCTGCCCGACTGCGCCGCTGTGATCCTGGATGATCTCGGTCAGCTTGGTGCGAATTGCGGTAGCAAAGGGCTGAATGGCGCCTTTGTCGAAGACCTTCTTGCCTTGACGCCGCCCCGAGCGATGATCCCAACGCAGATACTGTCCGTCTTTGCGCGTAAAGCTGATCTCCTCGAGCACGCAGAGCAAGGCAAAGCGCAGGATCGGCTGTGCACAGGCGCTTTCCTGTTGCAGTGCGGTCAGATAGCGGCGAATCGCATCCTGTGTAGCCGGGGGATAGGCGCCGCGCGTGATGCGTAGCTCGCGCAAGGGTGCAGTCGCCGGGCTGCTTTGCCAGGGTTCGCTCACCAGCCACCGTTCGAGCGCCGCCAACGCCTCGCCAGCGCACGGCCCTGCCAGCAGTTCACGCGCAGCGACGATCTCCTGTCCAATCGGCAGCAGTTCGATGCCGTCGGCGTCCAGCCCCAACCGGCTGGCGGCAAACAAGGTCGTGCCGCTGCCCGCAAAGGGGTCGAGCAGGACGCCACTGTTGACGGCGCCGCGATCGAGCAGATACTCGACCAGCGCGGCGGAATACGCTTCTTTGTATTTGTACCAGCGGTAGGCGGGACGGACTTTGTTGGCTTGAAAGCTGACCATTTGCCGGTTCAGCACAGGTTCGACCACCACTTTGCACCCAAAATGACGAAGCAGGTCACGGTCTAGCCCCGCGATGGCGTTCAGCGCCTCCGCTTGTTCGGCGGGCATCTCGGTGGTTACTGCTAATAAGGTAGGTCGATCCATGAGGCCATTGTACCGTAATGATTCGGGGTGAGAGAAAGCGTATCTTTACTGGAAGCCGAACCGTCGGTTGAAACCGGTTAAAGACCGGTTGATCGGCGATGTGATGCTCATCCGCCCAGAGTGTTTCAACGCAGCTTTTCCTAACGAAGTATTTCTTTGCCATCTTCCTCAAAATCTGGCACAATCGCCGCCATGTCATCGATTTTTCAGAAGTTGAACCTGAAGACGCAGCCGGAGATCGTCGTCATCAACGCGCCGGATTCGTTCGAGGCGGAGATTGCGAAGCTGGAAGGCGTAGTTGTGCAGCGTGATCTTGACGCGGTCGAGCGCGTGGCGTTTGCGTTGGCGTTTGTCCTCACGCAGGCGGAGGTGAATGCGCTGGCGCGCGGCGTCGCCGCCAAAACCGAGGGGGACGCCATTGTCTGGTTCGCCTATCCCAAAGCCAGCTCGAAGCGCTACAAATGTGAGTTCAACCGCGACACGGGGTGGGCGGTGTTGGGCGAGCTGGGCTTCGAGGGCGTGCGCCAGGTCGCCATCGACGAGGACTGGTCGGCGCTGCGTTTTCGCCGCGCCGAGTACATTCGCACGATGCGCCGCGACCCGTCGCGCGCCATGTCGGCGCAGGGACGACGCAAAGTCGATGAGGAAACGGGCAAACAGTAAGGCGTTTCCACCTCGAAGCTCTGAACCACGCGATTTGCTTCTTCAAAAAGTCACCGACAATCCGCCGTCGACTACAATCGTGTGGCCGGTGATGTAGGTGCAGCGCGGCGAAGCCAGAAAGAGCACCGCCTCGGCGATCTCTTCGGGCTGGGCGGGGCGCGCCAGCGGAATGCGCCGCCGTTGCACGTAGAACGCCTGGAAGTCGGGCGTCTCATGCTCGTTGACACCGTCGACGACTGCCATCGCCGTCTCGACAAAGCCGGGCGCCACGCCGTTGACCAGAATGCCATGCGGCGCCCACTCAACCGCCAGACAGCGCGTCAACTGATCCACTGCCCCCTTGGCCGTGTTGTAGTGGCTCGACTGCGCCGCGCCCAGAAAGGCGTTGACCGACGAGATGTTGACGATGCGCCCGCCCTGCCCCTGTGCGACCATCACCTGGCCGGCGGCGCGGCTGCAATGAACCGCGCCGTAGTAGATCACCTCCACTGCCTGGCGCCAGCGTTCGAAGGGCGTGGTCAGGGCGTCGGCGGGATAGAAGACGCCGGCATTGTTGACCAGGATATCCAGCCGCCCAAAGTGCGCCACCGTCGCCGCCACCATTGCATCGGCATCCTGGGTGACATCTGCGGCGACGAAGGCGGCCTGTGCGCCATGCATTTGCAGCGCGGCCGCCGTTGTTGCGCCGTCACTGGTGGGAAGATCGGCGATCATCACCACAGCGCCCGCCCGCACGAACGCCTCCGCCACCGCACGGCCAATGCCGCGCGCAGCGCCCGTCACCAACGCCACCTTGCCGTTCAGTTCACTCATAGCATCGCTCCACTTAACATGCAGACAAATGTCTCTTCACGTGCGCATCACCGTCCGCCGGATAAAATCGAGAGCGGATATGAAACTCAATAATCAGTGGGTCGGTCAGGAGGCGTTCTTTGACTGAGTCGAGATACTCAGCAGGGCTCATGCAACACTCTCGCCAGTAAGCAACTGCAGACGACGCAACAGGTTTTCTCGCATCCGTAGAAGCGGTGCCCACTCAACGTAATCCATACGATCATCGGTCTGACCCGCTTGATAAAGACGGAAGAATTCGATTGAAGTCATACCATATAGTCTCATGCATAGTCTAATGCGATAAGCCAACTTCGCTTTGGCTACAGTGTACGTTGCAGCATTGTGAGTGTCAACCAAAACGGAGACGCCAGCTGCGCCCCTCTGCAATCAATCCCCCAATCTCCTAATCTCTACGTTCTCCGGCCAAACTCACCGCCACCGTCGTCTCGATCTCCTCTCCTGCCCCTAACCGGCTGGCTGTGCCCTGGGTGACAGCATCTTCAAGACGATAGGGATAGCCGGTGCACGGCTCCAGGATTGCAACATAGTGACCGCGCCAGCCGCCGTAGGCGCCAAAGACCCACACGCTGCGGAAGAGCGCCGGGTCGAAGGTCAGCTTGAAGCGATAACCCGCCTGCTCGTCGGTCAACGCACACCAGCCCTCGGCGAGATCGGTGGCGTAGTAAAAGTCGCAGGCGGCTGCGCTGACGGGCGGGACAACGCGCATATCCACCATCTCACCCTGGGCGCTGCGAGCGTGGGGCCAGGCAAAGGGCTGTTTGTCGAGGCGTTCGTTGAAAGCCGGGTCGGGCAGCACGGCGCAATCGGGCAGCTCGATGCGGGCGTGCGGCGAGATCGCCAGGGCTGGGTGCAGCTTCCACAGAAAGTCGAGCGGCTGCGGCCCATCATTGCGGATGCGATAGCGCAGCTCAACGCGCGCTTCGCCTGCGCGCACGGTGATCCAGCGCTCGACGAATGTGTTGGTGACGATGCCGGCGCGCCAGAGACGCAGCGTCACCTCATCGGCGCGCTGCGTGGCGATCTCCCACGCAAAGGGCATTGCCCACCACTCGCCGTGATCCGGATATGCGTCGCCGGCAAAGGTTGTTGGCGCATCGTTGGGAAACAGTTCGTCCCAACCGCCGCAGAACCAGTCGTCGTAGGCCGCACCGTAGAAGGCAGGGCGCGGCGCCATACGCGGGTTATGCCAGAAAATTTCCCGATCCACCGGCTTGTAGACAAGCGACCAGAGCTTGCCGCCCAATTCAGGCAGGACGATCAGGCGCAGAAAGCGATTCTCGATCACCAAAGCGCGGAAGTCGTGGTGACGCCAGGCAGCGTCGATACGGACTTGGTCGTTCATAAACGTCGGTTCTCCTTGAATTTTCCTTCCCTGCTTTGCGATCCCTCAGCGAATCTCTGCGCCGCTGCGTCTCGGCGTCAATTCGGCGTCAACCTTGTCCTTTTTCCAACAATCTCTCACACCACACGAAGCAGCAGCAGCGCTGACGTGCGGTCATGCAGGTCGGCGACAAACCCTGTTGTCATCAACTCAGCGCCTGTGGCCTCGACAACCCGTGCTGTGTCGAGATCGGTCAGTGCGTAGGTGCGCTCCGCCGCCAGTCCACGCAGGTGCAGTCGTCGCACCGGCTCGCCGTCAGTCGCACGGAAGACCCAGACCGCTCCTTCGCTATCGTCGATAATGGCGTAGGCTTCCCATTGACCGTGCAACGCCAGATCGGTGCAGGTCAACACAGTTTGCGGCAGCAGGTGATAGAATCGACCGCGCTTGAGCAGCGGGCGCAATTGCTTGTACTGCACGACAGCTTCCTGCACTGCGGCAAAGGCGGGGTCTGTCCACTGCGGCAGCCGCGCAGAGACGCCAAACGCGCCGAACATGCGGCTGCGGGCAATGGCGTCGAGGTCGGCGCGCGGCGTGGTCGGGTCGGTCAGCGGCTCATCGTCGGCGTCCACAACCCAGGTGTTGCAGAGTTCGGGCGGGAAGAGATAGGTGGCGCCGGCCAGGTGAAAACGCACGCGGCGGCTGGGCGTCGATGCATCGTGCAGCCAGGTGATGTGGGTGTGCGCCAACATGGCAAAGTCGCTGCGTACGCCGCCGCCCGCGCAGTTCTCAATGATCAGATTTGGAAAGCGCCGCCGCAGTTCCGCCATTACAACGTGGACGCCCTGCACCTGATAAAACTCGCCGTCGGTGGCGCTGTGGCCGTGATGGGTGCAGGTGCACACGCCCCACCAGTTGGAGTCCCACTTGAGCCAATCCGCGTTCACGTCGCTGACCAGACGGCTGATCCAGTCGATGGCCCACGCCTGCACGTCGGGATGGCCGAAGCAAAGCCAGCCGCTCACCGTGTCGGGCGGCCAGGGCGGCGAGATGATGGCGTCGTGATGGCGCGCCAGCCAGTCGAGCCGCCAGCTTCCCTCCTGCCGCAGATCGACGCGCTCCGGCTCGACCCAAATGCCGAACTTCATGCCAAGCGAGTGCACGAAGTCGCCGAAAGCCGCAAGGCCGTCAGGGAACTTCTCGGCGCTCGGTCGCCACACGCCCAGCCCGGTCGTGAAGTTGTCGCTGGTGCGCCGGCTTGGCTCCCACCAGCCGGCGTCGATCACAAAGACCTCGGCGCCCAGTTGCACGGCAAGCTCAGCCTCGCGGCGCAGGATCGTCTCGTCGATGTCGACCAGGTGGGCGAACCAGGTGTTGTACTGCACCCAGGGAAAGTCGTCGGGGCGCGGCGGCATGACCGCCGCGCGCATGTACGCGTGCTGCACGTGAGCGGCAGCATCGAGATCGCCGCAATAGACGCCGACAAAGCTAACCGGACTGACCCAGCGTTGCCCGGCGTCCAACGGTGTGGCGTAGCCGTCGCTGAACAGGTTAAGGCTGGCGCCGCCTGCCATGGCGCGCGCATCGGCTGACCAGCGTCCCGAATAGCTGAGACCGACAAACAGCCCATCGCCGCCGTTGTCCTCATCGAGCGCAAACCACGCAATTTCGTGCCAGGTGGAGCGCAGCCCGGATTCAAGTTTCACTGCGCCGAGCGGCTCGTGACGCACCTGAAAGGCGGGATACGGGCCACTTGCCGGCATGCCCATGCCGTGATTTTGCAACCCGCGCACCCAATGCAGCATGGGCGCCGCCATGCCATCGATGCTAATCGTCAGGGGGGCCACGCGGCTCAACACGCCCGCGCGCAGCGCCGTCACTTCCAGCCACTGTTCGAGTACGGCCACGTCGCTGCGGGCGCGGATACAGAGGGCAACATCCAGCGCGTCCGCCAGGCGCAGATCGATGCGCAGCGTGACCGATGCGGCGTCAGTCTTTGCATTCACCCCCAGCAGCATCATCGCCTGACGTGCGGAAAGGATGGCGTCGTTCCAGCGCAGTGAAAACTCGCCGCCCGCCTGGGCATCGGTGCGCCGTTGTGCGCGCCAGATATGGCCGGTGGCGACATGCTCCAGCGTCTCCAGGAACAGACCTTCTCCCTCGCGCCAGGCCAGCGTCTTGCGGATGTGGTCATTGCCGATGCTCCACTGAGAATGGTCAGCATCGGCAACCACGAAGGCGGCGTCACAAGCAGCCAGAAGTTGTGTCATCGAATGCTTCTTTCAGGTTACTACAAATCTGTATGTAGATATTTTTATTGTGAAGTTGGCGCAATCTCCAGCTCAATCACCTCCGACCCCAGCTCGCCCAACGCCACGCGCACGCCATGCGTCTGGATATCCTCGGCGCTACGCACAACGGTGACGCCGGCGTCGGCGTAGCGCACCGTGTAGGCGGCGTCGGGACGCAACCCGCGTGGACGGATCGTGCGTTCATCCGGCCCGCCCAGCGCCCGGTAGACCATCACCACGCTGCGCGTTTGGTCGGGCGTCACCGCCTGGATGGCGTCCCACCCGCGGCCGTGATGTTCGACGTTGTGGCGCGGGGGCAGCAGGTGGATGACCTTGCCGCCGCGAATGATGGTGCGCAGGTGTTTGTATTGTGCGATTGCCGCCTTTGCATCCGCCATCTGCTGAGCGTTGTAGTCGCCGATGCGCTGCATCAGGATCAGCGGGCCGCCGAAGATGGCGCTGCGCAGCGTGTAGGGCGTTGGCTCGTCCTCGAAATAGCGCACGCTGTAGCGCGGGGAGAAGGGGAACGACGCGCCGTAGATGCCCTGCCGCGTGGCGTAGGTGGCGATGTTGTCCACCGTGATCGAAGTGTGATAGAGCCGCGCCATGCGATAGGTCAACATGCAGCCGCCATCTTCGCAGTTCTCCCAGACCAGATGCGGATGCGCCTGGCGCACGGCCTGGATCACCCGATCCAGCCCCATCGTCGAGTTGGCGTAGTTGCTGTCGCCGGGTGCGTGGGTATGGTCGGTGCGCAGACAGCGTTTGACCACATCCTCGCCGTCCTGGATGATGTAGTCGAGTTGCTCTTCACTGACCAGCCGCACCAGCGACTCGATCAGCCATTCCTGGCAGGGACGGTGTCCCAGACAGATGGCGCCGGCGCCATAGTAGTCGTTGCCGCCAAAAGCCAGCCAGTCGGGGTGTTCGATGGCGGCAGGTGCATCGGGCGCCATCTGCGCAATCGCCACGTGGACGCCGAACTTCATGCCCAGCTCGTGGGCGCGCTCGGCGATGGGGCGCAAGCCGCGTGGAAATTTCACCGGATTGGGACGCCAGTCGCCGATGGTGCGCGCCCAGCCGAGGTCAAGGACGGCGACTTCGATGCCCAGCTCGGCGCAACGCTCCAGCACCGCCAGTTGTTGCGCCTCGTCGATCTCCTGGCCGTACTTCCAGGAGTTGTATTGCACCCAGGGATAGCGTTCGTCGGGCATGGGTGGGTGGACGTAGGCTTCGGCGAAGCGCTGGGTGACATAGCCCGCCTCGTCCCAGTCGCCTTCGTAACAGCCAACGAAGAAAGCGGGAATCTCGAAGGGCTGCCCAGGCTGGAGCAGATGCGCCAGCTCGTCGATGCGGCTCTCGATCATGGCGGCGTCGTCGGTCGCCCAGGCGTGCAGCCGGCTCTTGCCGTTGAACTCGACGCCCACCACCAGCCCTGGCCCGCTGCCCGGCGTTTCCGGATCAACATCGGGCGCGCCGCGACGCAGCGCGACCCAGGCGCAGCTGGTCGGCGCAGTGTAGTGGGCAGGGAAGGAACCCATGCGTAGTTCATGTGCGATGATGTTCGGCGTCAGCGGAATCTGGCGCTGGCTGAAGAAATCCTTGTGATAGGGCCAACTGAACTGTTCGACATGCAGCAGGGTGATCGGACGTTCGACAGCCATGTGTAGAATGGCAGCGCCGTCGATGAGCGGCGCGTCCGCATCGGCGTCGGTGCGCTCCACCGCGCCCCACGTGCGGGCGAAGGCATGGCCGGCGAATAGCTCGAAGCAGCGCACCAGCCGCAGACGCCCGTTGTTGTCCTCCAGTGTGACAGTTAAGCGGGGCGCGCCATTTGCTTCATCTGTTTCAACGGCAATTAGTTTGGTCCATTGGATGGGCTGTCCACGCTCGGTGAGGTCGCTCACCGGCGCCGGGAGCGTCTGCCCGCCGGGCGCGTGGGGATGGTTGATCCGCCAGTATAGCTGATGGTCGCGCCACACCACCTGGCAACGCAGTTCCTCATGTTCAAGAACCCAAGCACTGGTCATCGATGCACCTTTGATAAACTCTGTGGTATTGGTGAATTGAGTGTATAACTTAACCACAAAGCTGCGTCATTGAGCAAGTCAGAGGGTCAGTACGCATTCCAGGAGCATACATCATCGACGACAGCCAGTTCTGCGCTGCGTTCGGCTAATCTCTTTGTTAGTTCTCAGTGATAAGCGAGGGCTCCCAAGAGAACTCGCCGTGCGCCGTTGTCGGGTTTTGAGTGCAACATGATATGATGCGATGAACTCAATGTCGCCTGCGGTGCTTTCTTTTTCCAAACGAGGGTTTTCTATGGACTTTCGCCTGACCGACGAACACAAAATGATCGAAAAGATGGCGTATGACTTCACGCGCAAGGAAGTCATGCCCATCATCAAGGAACATGACCGCAATCACACCTTTCCGCACGAATTGTTGCCCAAGATGGCTGAACTCGGTTTCCTGGGCCTCTGCCTGCCCGTGCGCTATGGCGGCGCCGGGATGGATTTCATCTCGCTGGGCATTATCTCCGAGGCGCTAGAATATGGCGACTCCTCGGTGCGCGAGACAGTCGCTGTACATCTTGGCTTACACGCGCTGCCGATCTTCCAGTGGGGCGCCGAGGAGCAGAAGCGCGAGTTCCTGCCGCCGCTGGCGCGTGGGGAGCACATCGCCTGCTTCGGCCTGACCGAGCCGGGCGCCGGCTCGGATGTCGCCGCCATGCGCACAACAGCGCGCAAAGATGGCGACGACTATATCCTCAACGGCGAGAAGATGTGGATCACGCTTTCCAACGTCGCCGACCGTTTCCTGGTCTTCGGTAAGACGGATACGAGCAAGGGCGCCGGCGGCATCACCGCCTTCATCCTGGAGCGCGGCTGGAAAGGGTTGACCACCGGCACCATTGAAGGCAAGATGGGCGTCCACGCCAGTAACACCGGCTGGATTTCGATGCACGACGTGCGCGTGCCCAAGAGTCACCGCCTGGGGTTGGAAGGTGAGGGCTTCAAGATCGCTATGAGCGCGCTCGATAACGCCCGTTATGGCGTGGCCGCAGGCGCAGTCGGCGTCATGAAGGCATGTCGAGACGAGTCGATCAAATATGCCAAACAGCGCGTGACCTTTGGCCGCCCTATTGCCGAGTATCAGCTCGTGCAGCAGATGATCGCCAACATGCAACAGTGCATCGACATCGGCCAGTTGCTAGTGTGGAAGGCGGGCTGGCTTAAGAACATGGGCATCCGCAATACGCGCGAGACGAGCATGGCGAAATGGTACTGCACCGAAGCCGCCAATCGCTGCGCCAACGACGCCGTGCAAATTCACGGCGCCTATGGTTACTCCGACGAGTACAACGTCGAGCGCCATCTGCGCAACACCAAGAGCGCAGTTATCTACGAAGGCACCTCGCAGATTCACACGCTGATGCAAGCCGCCTATGCGCTGGGCGAGCGCGAAGACCGCCCGATGCGCTGCGAAATGCCCGCCTATGACCCGGTTGCCTGGCAGGCGGAAGAGGGCGAACTCATTGCTGCGTAAGAAAACGGAACGCGGATGACGCGGATTGAACGGATGAGCGCGGATCAAAAGAAAATCCGCGTGAATCCGCCAAACTGTGTCATCCGCGTTTTGTTCTTACTTATCAAGGAGCGAAATCATGGATGAATCCTATGCCAATGTGATCGTGAGTCAGCGGGAGCGTGTTGGCATTGTACAACTGAACCGACCGCAGGCGCTCAATGCACTCAACAGCGAGCTGATGGACGAGCTGGTGCGCGCATTGCAAGCCTTCGACGCTGATGCCAGCATTGGCTGCATCGTCGTCACCGGCAGCGAGAAAGCCTTTGCCGCCGGCGCCGACATCAAGCAGATGGCGAACGCCGGCGTGGTCGAGATGATGAGCAGTCCCTTCATCGGCTACTGGGATGCAGTGCAGCGCGTCGCCAAGCCAATTGTGGCTGCGGTGAGCGGGTACTGTCTAGGCGGCGGCTGCGAGCTGGCGATGACCTGCGACCTGATCGTCGCCTCTGAGACTGCGCAGTTCGGTCAGCCAGAGATCAACCTCGGCATCATTCCCGGCGCAGGCGGCACGCAACGGCTGACGCGCGCCGTCGGCAAGTCGGTGGCGATGGATATGATCCTGACCGGGCGGCGCATCTCCGCACAGGAGGCGCTGCAATTTGGGCTTGTCAGCCGCGTCTTTCCGGCGGTGTCATTCATGGATGACAGCCTCAAGCTCGCCGCCGAGATCGCCGACAAAGCGCCGGTCGCGCTGCGCGTGGCAAAGGAGGCGGTCAACCGCGCCTTCGAGAGCACGCTGGCAGAGGGCGTGCTGTTCGAACGCCGCGCCTTCAACCTGCTCTTTGCGACCGAGGATCAAAAGGAAGGGATGGCGGCGTTTGTAGAGAAGCGAAAGCCTAGCTGGCAAGGAAGATAATGTCACGTTCGAGCAGTGAAGTCGTGATCTGCGGCGCCGGCATTGCCGGCATCGCCGCCGCCTATCATCTGGGTGTAGGGCAAGGCGTGCGCAACGTCGTGTTGGTGGACGAACGCTCGCCGATGACGTTGACCAGCGACAAGTCGACCGAAGCCTATCGCAACTGGTGGCCGGGACCAGACGATGCGATGGTGCGTTTCATGAATCGCAGCATCGACCTGATCGAGCAGCTCGATGTAGAGACCGATCACCGTCTACGCCTCAACCGTCGCGGCTATCTCTACGTCACCGGCGACCCGGCGCATGTACCGGTGCTGGTCGAGTCGGCGAAACGGGCGGCGCAGATGGGCGCGGGCGAGCTGCGCGTCCATGCCGGCAGCGCGCATGACCCGGCGTACATCCCCGGCGCCGCCGAAGACTGGCGCGATCTGCCCGACGGCGCCGACCTGTTTCTCGACCCGGCGCTGATCCGCCGCCGCTTTCCCTACCTTAACCCGGAAAGCTTGGCTGCGCTCCATGCCCGGCGCTGTGGCTGGTTCAGCGGCCAGCAGCTCGGTATGGTGATGCTGGAGCAAGCGCGGGCGTACGGTGTGCGTCTTTTGTCAGGGCGCGTGGAGGCAGTGGACGCGACTGGCGGCCGCGTGCGCGCAGTGCATGTGGCGACCAGCGGCGGCGACGAGCACATCGCAACGGAGCGCTTTGTCAACGCCGCTGGCCCCCTGGCCAATGAGGTCGGGCGACTGCTTGATCTTGACCTGCCGATCTTCTCGGAGTTGCATCTAAAGTTGGCGCTTGAGGATCGTCTAGGCGTGATCCCACGTGACGCACCACTCGTGATCTGGGAGGACGCGCAGCATCTGCCCTGGTCGACGGAGGAACGGGCGGCGTTGGCGGAAAGCGAGGAGACGCGCTACTTGCTCGAACCGTTTCCTGGCGGCGTGCATTTCCGCCCCGAAGGCGGTCACGGCGCGCAGACGATGCTGTTGCTGTGGGCATATCATCTGCAACCGATGACGCCAACCTTTCCCATCCCTATCGATCCGGAGTTTCCAGAGATTGTGCTGCGCGGGATGACGACGCTGGTCCCTGGTCTCGCCGCGTATTTGCAAAAGCTGCCCAAGTCCTATGTGGATGGCGGCTATTACACCAAGACGCAGGAGAATCGCCCGCTGATCGGGCCGCTGCCGGTCGAAGGCGCATATATTTTCGCTGCGCTGTCGGGGTATGGTCTGATGGCGGCGTGCGCCGGCGGAGAACTGCTGGCTGCACATCTCACGGGCGCCCATCTGCCCGACTACGCGCCGGCTTTTCTTCTCAGCCGCTATGATAACCCACGCCATCAGCAGATGCTGGCGGAATGGGGCTCCACCGGTCAGTTGTAGAAAGCGAATCAAAAGTCAATGTTCGTAAATCGTTGCGCCGCGATGCGCTCTATCTGGGGAATGGCATTGATTGTTCTGGGGCTGGCTGTCGGTTGCGCTGCCCCCCCTGCGTCGGCGGATCTAGCTACTCCAATACCGCCGCTGACTGTGGCCGCCGCCGCCAACCTGCAATTTGCGTTCACCGAAATTGCGGCGTTGTACGAAGCGCACACCGGTCAGCCGGTGACGCTGGTCTTTGGCTCCACGGGTCAGCTCGCCCAACAGATCGAAAACGGCGCACCCTTCGATCTCTTTGCCGCAGCCAACATTGCGTTCATCGAGCAATTGCGCGATAAGGGTTTGTTGCTGCCAGAGACAATCGCGCTCTACGCCGAAGGTCGCATTGTGCTTGCCGTCAACCGCAATTTTGATTTTGAGGTTGATGAACTGATTGATCTGGCAAGTTCGCCGGTGCAGCGCGTGGCGATCGCCAACCCGGAGCATGCTCCTTACGGTGTGGCGGCGAAAGAGGCGCTGCTCAATGACGGCGTTTGGGAGCTGGTCGAGCCGAAACTGGTCTACGGTGAAAATGGGCGGCAGACGCTGCAATTCGTTCAGACCGGCGACGCACAGGCGGGCATTGTGGCGTTGTCGATTGCCGACGTGCCGGAAATTTCGTGGACGCTGATCGACGCCGACCTGCACACACCATTGCTGCAGGCGCTTGCCGTCGTGAGATCCTCCCCACAGCCGGATGCAGCGAGCGCCTTTGCCGCCTTCATCAACGGCGAGGAAGGGCGCCCGATCATGCAGCGATATGGCTTTGTGTTGCCGGGAGAAAGTTTGCGTCCGTAAAGGTTGACCAATTGTCTACGACGATAGCCAGCGTTCGAGCACGGCTGCGAGCGTCGACGTCTGCACCGGTTTGGAGATGTAGTCGTTCATGCCGGCGGCAATGCAGCGTTCGCGGTCACCCTGCAAAGCGTGTGCAGTCATGGCGATGATAGGCACACCTGGGTTGAGCACACCGACCTCATCGCTGCGAATGTGTGCAGTCGCTTCGTAGCCATCCATCTCCGGCATCTCGCAATCCATCAGCACCAGATCATAGTCGATCTCTGCGAGTGCGGCCAGCGCCTCGCGCCCGTTGGCGACGGCGTCGGCGTGATAGCCGAGTTTCTTGAGCATCATCAGCGCCACTTTCTGGTTGACAGCGTTGTCTTCAGCCAGCAGAATCCGCAGGGGGCGGGTTGGCGCCGTCCGCCGCGCAGTTGGCTGATGCTCGTTTGCACCCGCCGGGCGTTGGCGTCCCAATGCCAATGCGATCTGTTCGCGCAGTTGCGCCTGACGCAGTGGCTTGGCAATTTGTGCGGCAAATCGCACGTCGTTGTTGGCGGCGCTTTGATAGCCGAGTGAAGTGAGGAGGATCAGCGGGGTCGCCGCCAGCGCAGCATCCTCGCGAATCCACTGCGCCAACGTTGCACCGTCAACGTCGGGCAACTGCATGTCGAGCAGCGCCAGATCATAATGGTCGCCTGCCGCGGCGGCGCCGCGCAGCGCCGCCAGCGCCTGATGTGCGTCGATTGCTTCGTCGCAACGCCCGCGCCACTGTGCAACCAGCGTGCGCACCAACAGTCGATTGGCGTCGTTGTCGTCGACGATGAGAAGATGGGCGTTGTGCAGGTCAAGGTCGACTGGCGTTGCAGCTTCAGGCGGTGCACATTTTTCGACAACGGCGGTGAACCAGAAGGTCGAGCCAGCGCCTGGTGCACTTTCAACGCCGATGTCACCCCCCATCAACTCAGCAAGCTGCCGCGAGATCGCCAGCCCAAGCCCCGTGCCGCCATATTTTCGCGTCGTCGAGCTGTCCACCTGGCTGAAGGGCTGGAAGAGACGATCCAGGCGGTCGGCGGGAATGCCGATGCCGGTGTCCGCAATCGTGAAGCGCAAGGTGACGTGCGTATCATTTTCGGCTGCAACGCCGACCCGGAGCAGCACCTCTCCTCGTTCGGTGAACTTGATGGCGTTGCTGGTCAAATTGAGCACAATCTGTCGCAGTCGCCCCGGATCGCCAATGACAAAGGCTGGCGTCGCCGGTTCGACGATAGAGACCAGCTCTAATCCTTTGGCGTGGGCGCGGCTGGCAAGCATATCGACGGCGTCTTCAATGATGGGGCGCAGTTCAAAGCGGAGGTGCTCCATCTCCAGTTTGTGCGCCTCGATTTTGGAAAAGTCGAGGATGTCGTTGATCAACGTCAACAGCGTCTCGCCGCTGGTGCGGGCGATCTCGGCGTACTGACGTTGCTCCGGTGCGAGCGGGGTGTCGAGCAGCAATCCAGTCATGCCGATGACGCCGTTGAGCGGCGTGCGGATTTCATGGCTCATCACAGAAAGGAACTCGCTCTTGGCGCGGCTGGCTGCCTGCGCCTCAACAGCAAGCTGCCTGGCCTGAGCCAGCGCCTCGGCAAGCTCTTGCTGCGACCGATGTAGCTCCGTCTCCATACGGTTGCGGATCAGCGCGCCGCCAATCGCCGCAGCGGTGGCGCCCAAAATGTGTTGTTCGGTTGCGCTCCACTCGCGCTCCGAATGACAGTCGTCGAAGCCGATGAATCCCCAGAACTGCTCATTTGCAGTGATTGGGAGCACCAGCAACGATTTGATGGCTTGCGGCTCCAAGATCAGGCGTTCG
The DNA here is from genome assembly GCA_016861025.1 of Chloroflexota bacterium. GTDB lineage: Bacteria > Chloroflexota > Anaerolineae > Caldilineales > Caldilineaceae > Caldilinea. The sequence continues at coordinate 108,025 of BOKO01000009.1, read as the reverse complement.
CTCTGCGGGAAAGTGTGCACCAGACCCACGATCGGCTCGCCTTTGCTTAGCGTTGCGTACCAGCGCGGGACTGTCGTCTCGTAGGGAATATTTTGTAACTCCACGTTGTCGATTTGGGGCGTCGCCTGGGGTGAACACCACTCAAAACGTTGGCTGACGCAATAGGCGCCGCTCTCCGAATCTTGCGAATTCTCAAAAATATAGACCCGATCGACATCCAGCACGCGTCCCAAAATCGCCAACGCGGGTTGAATCGTCTCTTCCAGTGGACGCGGGGCGAGCAGTTCCGACAGCGCCTCGGCTACAGCGCTCAACAGCAGGTCGCGGCGACGAAGAGCGTCTTCGGTGCGTCTGCGTTCGGTAATATCGCGACCGATCCCGACCAGGCCGATGATCTCGCCTTGGGCATTGCGCAGCGGAACCTTGGTGCTGGCATACCAGCGCTGCTCTCCGGTGACGGGATGAATGACCATCTCTTCTACATCGAAGATTGCGCCGGTCTCCATCAGACGGAGTTCACGTTCTCGATACTCTTTTGCTAGATGATGAGGATGAAAGTCGAAATCCGACCTGCCGATGACTTCCTCCATCTTGTTGGCGCCGACCTGGGCAAGCATCGCAGCATTGACGAGGACAAACTGGCTCTCACGGTTCTTGGCGTACAGAACGTCGGGCACGGCGTCGATGAAGGTGCGCAGCAGTTTGCGTTCGTTGGCGAGCGCTTCCTCGATCTGCTTGCGTTCAGTGATGTCTTGCACGACGCCGGTCAAACGCACGGGGCGCCCGTTCTCGTCGTACACCAACTCACCGCGCTCAGCCAGATAGCGTATCTCGCCATCTGGACGTATGATGCGGTACTCAAGATCGAGCGGAGCAGATCCGGTCAGCGCCGCCTGCTGTGCGGCGCGCAGCCGTTCGACATCCGCCGGATGGATCGTTTGCATAAAGGCGTTGTAGGTGACCGGTTTGTTTTCCAGCCAACCAAAGATGCGGTTGGTCTCCTCCGACCATTCAAGCCGATTGCGAATCAGATCTTTTTCCCAGCTTCCCACATGAGCGATGCGCTGCGCCTCGGCAAGTTGGCTCTGGCTGCGACGCAACGCCTGCTCCATCTGTTGCCGCTCTGTTACATCGCGCCCAACTGAATGCACCTCAATGAGGCGTCCCTCGTCGTCGAAGATTCCACAGTCGAGCCACTCACGCCAGAAGATGCTTCCATCATCCTCTTCAGCGCGTTGCACGATGATTCGGGTAGGGTGGTCGGGTGTAATCGAGCGCAGCGAATCGGCGATGCTTGCGATGGCTATCTCCCGGCTGCGTGCAGGCGCCAGCTCCACAAGGTCGACGCCAAGCAACTGCTCTGGCGCGCGCCTGTAATATCGGCAGAAAGCCGGGTTGACAAAAGTCAGGGTGCGGTCGGGCCGCCAGCGACAGATCATGTCGGGATGGTCAGCCACGACGGCGCGATATCGCGCCTCGCTTTGTCGCAATGCATCTTCGACCGCCTTCTCACGTGTTGCATCGCGCAGCATCAACAGCCATCCATGCGATGCACCTGTTGTCTGTTTCACCTGACAAACGATAGCCACAACGGTGCGTGAACCAAGATCAAAGTCAAGACTGCTGACTGCATCATCGCCGGATCTGTCAGACTGAGTTTCGTTTAACAGCGCTGCAATCCGGGCCGTGGTCGGCGAAAGCGTGTCAAAATGGCGGCCAATCGCGTCGTTAGAAAGACCGAGCATCGTGCATGCCGCCGGGTTGATGTCAATGATGCGATGCGCCGAGTCGAGCGCCACCACGCCATCGGGCAGCGTCGCCATCAACAGCTCGCGCGCGGGCGGGATCAGATCGAGGAGAGCCGATCGCTGGAACGCCCACAAGAAAATCAGCCCAGAGACGCCTGCGGCCACGCGCATCAACCCTAACCCCGGCCACGGATTCAGCCCTCCATAATAGATGAAGCTGGCGACAAACGGGACGAAGCCGCCGACAGTTAGCAAGATATATTGCCGGCGATAGGCAGGAGGCGCGTTGAGCGTCTCGCGCACCAACATGAAGAGGCTGACAATCATGATGCCGTAGCCGTATAGCAGCACCCCAACCCACACCCACAATCCAAACTCGAACACCATGGCCCCTTGCGGCGTCACCCTGGCTACATGCCAGAAGAGATTGTGATGGTCGCTTGTCCAACCCAACACGATCGAAATAACGATGGGGAGCGAGAGCAACGCGACTGCACGCGGGGTCAGCCAGCCATCTTCACCGATGAAGCGCATTACAAAGAGGAAAAAGAGCAGCGGGACCGGCGTCGCCACAAACAAGTTGATTCGCTCGCTCAGCAGCTTCGCTTCGATCGTCGGCGCTAGGATCGCTGATGCGCCCAGAAGCATCGACAACGACGCCGCCGTCAACAACAACGCCAGCGCTGTCCCGCCTGGCGCGCAGCGACGATGCCAGGCATACACTGCCCCCAACGCCGTGACGATTCCACAGATGATGTAGATAGCTAAGATGTGGTTAAACACCATGAGATTGATTGTATTTAGGTGCATTCTCTGCGCACAGCGCAGCGCCGCAGCAGCAAAATCGACGCCAATGCGTGCGATTTCCAAATTATTCTATACTATTTACTAAGGGCTGAAATCGGACAAGTGGCGTAGCCGTCAGGTGGGTTGCGGAAATAGCGTGACTGTGGAGACGCTACAATGGACTTGTCGATGGAGCACAACAACGAATTCGTGGATGGAATAGATTTGTCTTGCACACCGGTGCGACGATCTCTGTTGATCGGAAAATCAAATTCGCCGCTGCCACGAATCCGTTGTTGCGTGTGGGGTGGCTCCTTGCCCGCGAAGAAAAGCATGTTAAGCGCAGCGGGCGTATTTTAGTTGGAGAGGCGATGACCCGCGACAATTGCGTCGCCAGGGCGTCGAGCTCGCACCCCTACACAATCTTAAGTTGCGGCTCCGGCAGGATGTTCTGCACGCTGATCTTGGCGGCCACGACGCGTGCAAAATCACGAAAGGCTTTGGCCGTTGCGCTCTCCGGCGCCAGGATCACGATCGGCTCGCCGCTGTCGCCGCCGACGCGCACCTGGCTGTCGAGTGGAATGCGCGCCAGAAAGTCGACGTGCAGTTTTTTGGCGGCGTCCATGCCACCGCCTGCACCGAAGATGTCGCCCGACATGTTCTCGACCACGCCCAGGATCGGCACCTCGAGCCGCTCGAAGGCTTTTGCCCCGCGTAACGCATCGCTCACCGAGACTGCCTGCGGCCCGGTGACGATGATGCCGCCGGTCAGCGGCACGCTCTGCGCCAGGCTCAGCTGTGCATCGCCCGTGCCCGGCGGCAGGTCGACGATCAGATAGTCGAGATTGCCCCAGTTCACGTCGGTGAAGAGCTGTTGGATCGCTTTGTGCAGCATCGGGCCGCGCCAGACCACCGCTTCGCCTTCCGGCATGAGAAAGCCCATGCTGATCACCTCGACCCCGTAGCGCTCGAAAGGCGTCATCTTTTCGCGCTCGATGCGTGGCCGACCGGAAAGCCCAAACATCATGGGAATGTTGGGGCCGTAGATGTCGGCGTCGAGCACGCCTACTTTGGCGCCGTCGAGCGCCAGGCTCACAGCCAGGTTGGTGCTGACCGTGCTCTTGCCGACGCCGCCCTTGCCCGACGCCACGGCGACGATATTCTTAACCGGAATGTTGAGCTTGCCGATGATGCGATGATCCTGGCGCACATCGGCGGCGAAGCGCACATTGACCGCACGTACGCCCGGCAGCGCCTTGACCGCAGCGATGGCGTCCTGCTCCATCACGGCGCGCAGCGGACAGGCGGGCGTCGTGAGCACGATCGTGAAGCCGACCTCGCCATCGCTGATCGTCAGGTCGCGGATCATGTTGAGCGTGACCAGATCCTGGTGAAGCTCCGGCTCCTGCACGCTGCTGAGCGCCTTCATCACGGCGTCTTGGGTTAAGCCATTGTTTTTGTTATTACCGAACATTTTCGAGTTCCTTTTGAATACGCTGGTGCATCGTGAAAGATGGTTCAGCAATTTTGCGGATTCCCTCACTGTGATCAGCGTAGTAGGAATCGAATTATTTCTCGGTGACTTATATCACGAATCTGGATCGACAGCCAAGAAACCCGTTTTTTATTCGATGCGTTGTACGGCGGCGACCAATCGATGCACATCAGCGCCGGACAGATCGCCAGTTGGCGAGAGCTGGCGAAGATTCCAGGTTGACGGTGATTGCATCCTGCCTGTTCACACCGGTCGCCACTTCCCACGCGTCTCCAGCAACTTCTCCGTGCCGGCGCGTTCGGCGAGACGCTGTGCCGCGTGCTGGGCGTCGCGTAGCAGCTTTGCCTCGTCCAGGTGCGTGAAGACGCCGCCTTCCATTAGCACGCGGCCATCGACCACCACCGTCTCGACGTTCGCCTGCCCCGCCGAATAGACGAGCGTCGCCACCGGGTCGTGGACGGGCGTGGCTTTGGGGGTGAAGGGGTTGACCAGGAAGAAGTCGGCTTTCATCCCCGGCGCCAGCGATCCGATCTGGTTTGCCAGCCCCAACGCCTGCGCGCCGCCGCGCGTCGCCCAGTCCAGCGCACGCTGCGCCAGCACACACGACGGATCCATGCGCCCCACCTTCTGCAGGAGCGCGCTGAACTTGAGCGTTTCCAGCATGTCCTGACAATTGTTGCTGCCGGAGCCGTCGGTGGCGATGCCGATGGGTAGCCCCGCCTCCTCCAGCCGCACGATCGGTGCAATGCCTGAGCCAAGATACATGTTGCTGACGGCGTTGTAGGCGATGGGCACGCGGTGTCTGGCAAAAAGCGCGATATCTTCGTCGGTCATGTGGACGCAGTGTACAGCGATGAAATTCGGCCCCAGCACGCCGGTCTCCGCCAGCATCGGGATGGTGTTGCGGCCCCACGTTTCCTGCGCTATCACGTTGTCGAAGGGCGACTCGTTGACGTGCATCGTGATCGTCATGCCGGTTTCGTCGGCGACGCGGCGCGTTGCGCGCAGCCCCGCCGCGGTCATGCCCCAGATCACACCGATCGCCAGCCCGATGTCGAGGCGGCCATTGCCGGCGCCGCTCCAGCGCGCTTGCAGCGCCTTTGCGTGCATTAGCGCCTCCTCGGCCGGCTGGCGCATCTCCTGCGGGACGCCCATCTTCTCGCCAGCGTCGACGACGGTGCGGGTGTAACGCCCACGCAGCCCGCTGTCGAGCAACGCCTGGATCACCGCCTCGTGCAGCGCCGGGTCGCGCATGCTGTACATGAAGTCCATCACCGTGGTGGCGCCGCTGCGCAGATTCTCCAGGCAGCTCACCAGCGAGAGCAGATACGCTTCCTCCGGCTCGATCACGCGCACGGTGGGAAAAGTGACGGCGTTCACCCACTGTTCGACGGGCATATCCTCGCCCAGCCCCTTGACTGCGGCTTGAAAGAGATGGGTGTGGATGTTGAGTAGACCGGGAAAGAGCGCCCGCCCCGCAGCGTCGATGACGCGTGCGGCGGTGTACGCGGCGTCGATCTCGGCGGTGGTCCCGAGCGCGGTGATGCGATTGCCGACAACCACCAGCGCACCATCGTCGATGACGCGGCGCTGGTCGTCTTGTGTGATGATCAAGACATGACGGATAAGCAGGTCAGCCTGTAGCATCATGGCTTTGCCTTGCCAAACACTCAAAAGATCGGCGGCGTAATTGCCGACAGGAAAACCGCCTCTTCTTCGCCGACTGCACAGATTTCGCGCAGCGCATAGCCGTGAATGTAGATGCTGTCGCCAGCAGTCAGCATATACTCCTGTTCATTCAGCACCACACGCACCTTTCCCTCCAACACAAGCAGACACTCTTCAGTGTCCATCTGCGGTGGACGCGCAATGTTGCCCGCCGACGGCTTGACGTGCGAGATGAAGACCTCGAGCTTGTTGCGCAGGTTCGGCACGAGCAACTCGCTGGTCACATCGCCCGGCGGGAAGGTGATCTTGATGCGCTCGGACGCACGCACGACCGGGTTCTGCATCGCTGTGGCGCCGCCATTTTCCTGCGAAAAGTAGAAAGGTGGCACACCCAACGCCTCGGCGATGTGGCGCAACGACTCCAGCGACGGGTTGCTCATGTCGCGCTCGACCAGGCTCAAAAAGCTGGCTGTCAGACCGGTGCGCTGCGCCAGCTCTTCCAGGCTCAGCCCCAACTCCTTGCGTCGCGCCCGAATCCGATCTCCAAACGATTGCGTAGGAGCGCTGTCTGCTGCACCCAACGAGCGAATTGTTAGTGATTTACTGGACATGCAATTGAGTGTACACTGCATGGCGAACGCTGTCAACCACTGATTTGAGTGTGGCTTGATGAAATTTTAATGGCACTTGACAGCTTGCTTTAAATGTGTTACCTTACTCGCAATCCCAGTAGATGCAAGACAACAGAAACGGAGGTTCTATGCCTGCGCACATCCATGAGTATCAGCGCGCACCCACCGTCGAGCAAGCGCTGACGCTGTTGGAACGAGAGACAATTGAAACTGCGCCTCTGACACCCAGACCACGCGTGCCGGATGATGGTTTTCCATCAGCGGCGGCGGTCGTCGATCTTCAGGCATTGCCCTGGGACTACATCAGCCGCGAGCCGGCAACCCTGCGCATCGGCGGCAACACGCGGCTGCAGACGCTGGTCGAAAACGCCGCTGTGCGCAACGTTGCCAATGGCGTGCTCGCCGAAGCCGCCACGCTCGCCGCGCCGCGCACGTTACGCAACCTGGCGACGCTCGCCGGTGCGCTCGATGGCGTCGCCGACGGGCCGCCGGAGTTGATGCTGGCGCTGCTGGCGCTCGATGCCCAGGTGACTGTGCAGGGAAGCGCCATCTCTGTCATTGCACTGCGCGACTTCAAACCTTTACCTAAGACTTTGCTAATGGAGATCGCCATCGATGTCGGTGTGGACGCGTCGGCGGCGCTAGCGCGTGTGGCGCGCACAAAGCTCGATCAGGCGATTGTGGCGGCGGTCGGCGCCGTCGCTGGACAGACGGTGCGTGTGGCGGTGGCTGGCGCGAGTGAGTTGCCGTTCGTGGTCGAGACGCGCGTCGATGCCCCGTCCGCCGCTGTGATCGACCGGCTTGTCGCCGCTGTGAACAGCCAGGCCGCGCCGGTGGGCGACTATCGCGGCAGCGTTGACTATCGCCGCCAGATGGCTGAAGTGCTGGCGCATCGTGCATTGACGGCCGCCTTTGCGAAGGGAGCAAGCGCATGAACATTCAATTCAAGCTCAACGGCGTCGCCCGCACCTTTGCCTGTGAACCGGGCGAAACGCTGATGTCCGTGCTGCGCCGTCACGGTGTGTGGAGCGTCAAACACGGCTGCGAGACCGGCGAATGCGGCGCCTGCTCGGTGCTGATCGACGGCAAGTTGACCCCAACGTGTGTGCTGCTGGCGGCGCAGGTCGATGGCCGCAGCATCGAAACGGTCGAGGCGCTCGACCGCGGACCGGGCGCGCCGCTGCACCCGATCCAGCAGGCGTTCGCCGAGACGGGCGCGATCCAGTGCGGCTACTGCACGCCGGCGATGGTGCTGGCGGCGCAAGAACTGCTCGGCAAGACGCTGACGCCGAGCGACGCCGAAATTCGCGACGCGCTGGGCGGCGTGCTCTGCCGCTGCACGGGCTACGTCAAGCCGGTGGAGGCGGTGCAGCGTGCGGCGGCGATGTTGCGCGGGGAGGCCGTCCCGCCCATCGAGCCGCCGGGCGGGATTCCGCTCGAAGGCTTCTTCGACGCCATCCGCCGCTCCGACGAGCCGGAGATGCCCGGTCCGGGCGGAGACGTGCTCACCAAGCCTAAAGTCGCTTTCTTCACCTTCCCGACTGTCGATACGCAGGGCGCCACCGATGTGGTGGGCAAGCCGGAGATCAAAGTCGACGCGGTCAAGCTGGTCAAGGGCAAACCCGCCTTTGCCGATGACATCGACCTGCCGGGCATGTTGCACGCGGCGATGTTGACCAGCCCGCACGCCCACGCCCGCATCACGCGTATCGACGCGTCGAAGGCGCGCGCGCTGCCGGGCGTCCATGCCGTGCTCACCTACGAGGATGTGCCGCGCGTCATCTACGCGTCGGGTGGGCAGACGTGGCCCAACCCGCATCCGTGGGATCAGGTTTCGCTCGACAGCAAGGTGCGGCATGTGGGCGACCGCGTGGCCGTCGTCGCCGCCGAGTCGCCGGAGATTGCCAAAGAGGCGCTCAAGCTGATCGAGGTCGATTACGAGGTGCTGCCGGCGGTCTTCGACCCGCTGGAAACGATGCAGCCCGGCGCGCCGATCATTCACGACGAACCGGACGCGGTCGGCATTGCCGATGTCGAGCGCAACATCGCCGTCAAGATTCACGCCGCCGTCGGCGACGTGGAACAAGGGCTGGCGGAATCCGCCCACGTCTTCGAACGCACCTATCGCGTCCATCAGGTGCAGCAGGCGTCGATCGAGCCGCATATCGTCGTCACCTACTGGGATGAGGACGAGCGGCTGGTGATTCGCACCAGCACGCAGGTGCCCTTCCACGTGCGCCGCATGATCGCGCCATTGATCGGGCTGCCGGTCAAGCGCATCCGTGTGATCAAGCCGCGCATCGGCGGTGGGTTTGGCGGCAAACAGGAGATGCTGATCGAAGACCTCTGCGCACATCTCACCATCGCCACCGGTCGCCCCGTGCGCTTCGAGTACACGCGTGAGCAGGAGTTCACCAGCGCACGCTCCCGCCACCCGATGGTGCTGACCTTCCGCGCCGGCGTCAACCGCGACGGCACGCTCAACGCGCTCGATTTGCACATTGTCTCCAACACTGGCGCCTACGGTACGCACGGGCTGACGGTGTGCAGCGTGGCGGGACTGCGCGGACTGGCGACCTATCGTTGCACCAACCTGCAATTCACCGCCGAGGTCGTCTACACCAACATCCCGACGCCAGGCGCGTTCCGTGGCTACGGCGCGCCGCAGGGTGAGTTTGCACTGGAAAGCCTGATGGAGGAGATCGCCGAGGCGCTGAACATGGATCCGGTCGAGTTCCGGCTCAAGAATGCCGTGCGTTCCGGCGACCCGATCCCGATCACGGCGGCGCTGGGCGAGGGTGACAGCGGACGCCAGCCGCAGGTGGTGCAAAGCTGCGGGCTGGAGCAGTGCGTGACGCAGGGCGCGGCGGCCATCGCCTGGGATCGCAAAGGCGACCCGGCCTGGCGCGTCGATCCGGCGCGCCCGTACATCCGCCGCGGGCTGGGCATGGCTGTCTGTATGCACGGCACCGCCATCCCTGGGCTGGACATGGGCGCCGCCAGTATCAAGATGAACGACGACGGTAGCTTCAACGTGCTCGTCGGCGGCACCGACCTGGGCACCGGCTCCGACACGGTGCTGGCGCAGATCGCGGCGGAGGCGTTGGGCGCGCCGCTCAACGACATCATCATCTACTCGTCGGACACCGACTTCACGCCCTTCGACACCGGCGCCTATGCGTCATCGACGACCTACATCTCCGGCGGCGCGGTCAAGAAGGCAGCGGATCAGGTGCGCGAGCAGATTTTCGAGCGCGCCAAGCTGATGCTCCACCTGGACACGACCGAAGGGCTGACGCTGCACGACCGCCGCGTCACCGCACCGGACGGACGCAGCGTGACGCTGGCGGATGTGGCGCTGCACAGCCTGCACGTCGCCGACCACCGGCAGATCATGGCGACGGCTTCACACATGTCGATGCATTCGCCGCCGCCCTTTGGCGCACAGTACGCCGAGGTGGAGGTGGACACGCAGACGGGTCAGGTCACGGTGACGAAGCTGGTGATGGCGGTGGACTGCGGCACAGCGATCAACCCGCGCACGGCGCAGGGGCAGATCGAGGGCGGGCTGGTGCAGGCGCTTGGCTACGCAGTCAGCGAGGAGATGGTCTACGACGCAGCGGGCCGCTCGCTGGCGACGCGTTTTGGCGACTATCGCATCTTCCAGGCCGACGAAGTGCCCGAAATCGAAGCGATCCTGGTGCCGACCTACGAGCCAAGCGGTCCCTACGGCGCCAAAGCCGTCGCCGAAATCCCGATGGACGGCGTGGCGCCGGCGATTGCCAACGCGGTCTACGACGCGGTCGGTGTGCGCATCTACGATTTGCCGCTGACGCCGGAGAAGGTGTGGCGGAAGCTGCAGAGTGTGTAATCTCAAAATCTCATAATCGCTCAATCTCGCAGTCGCAGCGATTGAGCGATTATGAGATTAGCAATGGAGCGAGTGTATGACCCTAGACATCGAAACATTGGTCGATCTCTACCGCGACATGTGGCTGATTCGCGCGTTTGAGTTTGGCCTGGAGCGTGAATTCAAGAAGGGCAACGTGCCGGGGATGTTGCACACCGGCGTCGGGCAGGAAGCGACGCAAGCCGCCCTCGCCGCGCATCTCCAGGCGAGCGACGCCTTCTTCCCCGACCACCGCTGTCACGGCATCAACGCGCTGGCGCAGGAGAAGCATCAGGGCGACGGCGAGCGTATCATGGCGGAGCTTTTTGGCCGCGCCACCGGCGTCTGCTCTGGCAAGGGCGGGAGCCTGCACAGCGCCAACCCCAAGGTCGGCAACTTTGGCGACAACGCGGTCGAAGGTTCGTACATGGCGACGGTGCTCGGCGTGGCGCTGGCGTACCAGATGCGCGGGCAGCCCAACGTCGCCTGCTGCATCATCGGCGACGGCACGGTCGGGCGCGGCGAGTTTCACGAAAGCCTGAACATGGCTGCGATCTGGAAACTGCCGGTGCTCTACGCCTGCGTCAACAACGGCTACGCCATCTCCATGCCAGTCGGCAAAGGGCACGCCTCGGCGGATATCGTCGATCTGGCGCGCGGCTACGGCTTCCCCTGCGAGATCGTGGACGGCAACGACATCGAAGCCGCCTACGATGCAGTGCAGCGCGCCATCGCGCACATTCGCGCCGGCAACGGGCCCTACTTCCTGGAGTTCAAGACGTGGCGCTGGCAAGGTCTTTTCTCCGGCGAGTTCCGTCCTCCTGAAGAGGTCAAATACTGGAAGGAAGATCGCGACCCGCTCAAGCTGGCGCGCGAGAAAATCCTGGCGCAGGGCAAGCTCACCGCCGAAGACCTGGAGCGCATCGAAGCCGAGGTCAAAGCGGAGATCGAAGCGTGGATCGACTTTGCCAAAGCCAGCCCGATGCCCGATCCGGCGAAGGCGACGGCGGATGTTTATGTTGGGTGGGAGGTGGCGGCATGACGCAGGCAACCACGCGCACACGCACCTTTGTGCAGGCGCTGAACGAGGCGCTGGACATCGCGATGGCGCGCGACCCGAACGTCTACATGTTGGGTGAAGACATCGGTGAGATGGGCGGCGATTTTGGCGTCACCCGTGGGCTGTGGGCGAAGTACGGCGACGCGCGCGTGCGCGACACCCCGCTCTCTGAAGCCGCGATTATCGGAACATCGGTTGGCTCGGCGATGCTGGGGATGCGTCCTGTCGCCGAAATCATGTTCGCCGACTTCATCGGCGAGTGCTACGACCAGCTCGTCAACAACGCCGCCAAGATGCACTACATGTTCGACGGCCAGTTCAAGGCGCCGATCGTGGTGCGCACGGCATGTGGGGGCGGTTTTGGCGGCGGCCCCCATCATTCACAGTCGGTCGAGGGCTGGTTTCTCAATGTGCCGGGCATCGTGCTCGTGGCGCCCTCTACGCCTGCCGATGCCAAGGGGTTGCTGCTCGCCTCCATCGAGAACGACAACCCGATCATCTTCCTGGAGCACAAGGCGCTTTATCGCATCAAGGGCGAAGTGCCCGAAGGTTACTACACCACGCCGCTGCGCAAAGCCGCCGTGGCGCGGGCAGGCAGCGATGTCACCGTCGTCGCCACGATGAAGCTGGTGCATGAGGCGCTTGCCGCCGCTGCCGAGCTGGAGAAAGAGGGCGTCAGCGTCGAGGTGATCGACCTGCGCACGATCCGCCCCTACGACGCCGAGACGGTGTTGGAGTCGGTGCGCAAGACCGGGCGGGCGGTCGTCGCCAACGAAGCGCCCAAGATCGGCGGGCTGGCGGCGGAACTAAGCGCCACGATCAGCGAGGAATGCTTCCACGACCTCAAGGCGCCGGTCGCGCGCGTCGCCGGGCTGGACACGCCGATCCCCTTCTCGCTGGTGCTGGAGAAGTACATCCTCCCCGGCAAGGAGCAGGTGATCGCGGGGATTCGCAGCGTGATGAAGTAGGGATAGAACGCGGATAACGCGGATCGGGCGGATGTTCGCTGATTGGATTTGTGTCGGTTGGGGATAGAAATAGAACGCAGATGACGCGGATCGGGCAGATGTTCGCTGATCTGAATCCGCGCTAATCCGCTCAATCCGCGTCATCCGCGTTCCATTGTTCGACAGTAAAGGATAACAGCATGGCGGTCGAAGTGATTCTCCCCAAGTGGGGGCTGACGATGGAAGAGGGCATGGTCTCCGAGTGGCGCAAGCAGGAAGGCGACACTGTGGCTGAGGACGAGATCATCGCCGATGTGGAGACGGACAAGATCACCAACGAGCTGCCGGCGCCGGCGTCGGGGATCATCGCCAAAATCCTGGTTGCGGCCGGGGAGACGGTCGAAGTCGGCACCGTGCTGGCAGTGATTGCGGCGGATGAAGCCGAAGCCGCGCAGATTCGCAACGCATGACAGAGAACACTCACCGGGGCATCCCGATCAAACAGACGACGCCGCTCAGCCGCGTGCGCAAGATGATGGCGCAGAGCATGGATGAGTCGGTGCGCCGCGCCGCGCTCAGCCAGGTGACGCGCGAGATGGATTTGTCGGCGGTGCAGGCGGCGCGACAGGCGGCGGGCGAGCAGCGCCACTCGCTCAACACCTACATCATGGCGGCAGTGGCGCGGGCGCTGCCCAACCATCCGCTGCTCAACGCCGAGCTGGTGGAGAACCACGTCGTTGCGTTTGCTGCGGTCAATCTGGGCATGGCGGTGGCGGCGGCGGACGGTCTGGTTGTGACCGTAATCCGCAACGCCGACCAGAAATCGCTTGACGAGCTGGCCGCGGCTGCGAATGACCTGGCGACGCGCGCCCGCGCCGGCAAGCTCAAGCTGCCCGACATCGAGGGCGGCACCTTCACCGTCAGCAATTTGGGCATGTTCGGCATCGACGGCGGTTTTCCGCTGCCGCGCCCGCCGGAAGGCGCGATCCTGCTGGTGGGGCGGGTGCGCAACCAGCCTGCGCTGGTGGATGGACAGCTTGTCGAGCGTCCGCTGGCGTGGTTCAGCCTGACCTTCGACCATCGCTTTATCGATGGGGCAGCGGCGGCAGCGTTCTTGCAGGAAGTGCAGGAGCGGCTGGCGCAGCTACGGTAGCTGCGGCTCACAGCCGCAGGTTCTCGGCGTCAGAGCGGCGCGGGTTGGAAAGCGAGATCACGCCGCTGCGAGCGGCGTCTACGGGAGCGGATGGCGCTCTACGGGATTGGGAGCAATATGACCACCTTCACCTTCGACTTCACCGACCAGACTGTCTTCATCACCGGCGCGTCGCGCGGGATCGGCGCGGCGACCGCGCAGTTGTTTGCGGCGTCCGGTGCGCGCGTCGTCGTTAACTACCGTGAGGATCGCAGCGGCGCCGAGCAGGTGAGCGCGGCGATCACGGCGGCGGGCGGGCAGGCGCTGCCCCTGCAGGGCGACGCCGGCAACGAGGATGATGTACGGCGCATGATGGAGACCGTTGCGGCGCAGTGGGGGCCGGTGCGCGTGCTGGTGCACAACGCGTCGGCGATCAACCGCGCTTATTTCCTCGACGCCACGCTCAGCGATTTTGACCTGATGTTTGGCGCCAACGTGCGCGGTCCATACCTGATGAGCCAGCTCGCCGCGCAACAGATGATCGCGGCGGGCGTCGGCGGCAGCATCATCCACATCAGCACGATCCTGGCGCGGCAGACAATCACCAACCGCACGCTCTACGCCGCCACCAAAGGCGCACTGGAGTCGCTGACGCGAGCGATGGCGCTCGACCTGGCGCGGCATGGCATTCGCGTCAACGCCGTGGCGCCGGGGCTGATCTACACGCAGGCACTGCGCGACGGCATTTCGGCGCTGGGCGAGGAGAATTTCACGAAGTACATTCCGTTCAACCGTTTTGGCAAGCCGGAGGAGATCGCCAGCGTCGTCGCCTTCCTGGCGTCGGACGCAGCCAGCTACATCACCGGCGCGCTGATTCCGGTGGACGGCGGGTTGGGTGTGGTGGAGGCGGGGCCGAAGTAGGGATGGAGATTGGAGATTAAGAGATTGGAGATTGACGCCTTGCTGCACAAATGGGCAAGCACGCCACTCTCCAATCTCTAATCTCCAATCTCCAATCTCCTAATCACTCAACCGCACAATCTCTCATGAACAGAAGGGCGATTTATGATCAGCATCAACCGTGAAGCCATGAAAATTGTACGCCGGATTTTGGAGGCGCCGGAGGCGTTGGGCGTCGCGGTCGGCCGGCTGGCGTGCGGGACGACGGTGATCGACATGGGACAGGCAGCGCCGGGCGGCTGGCTGGCGGGCAAGTACTACACGCTGATCACGCTGGGCGGGCTGGCGGAGGTGAGCTACGAGCCGTTCCCAGTCGGCGACCGCGTGCTGTCGGCGGTGCGCGTGATGATCGACCAGCCGCAACTGGCGTGCATTGCGTCGCAGATCGCGGGCTGGCGGCTGGAAGGCGCGCGGGCAGGCGCTCCGATTCTGGCAGGCCCGGCGCGGGCGCTCAACCACGCCAACCTCGACCACTACTTCGAACTGATCGACTACCGCGACCACGCCGACGAAGGCGTCATCGCCATCCAGACCGCCGAGCCGGTGACCGAGGATTGGGCGACGACGATCGCGGCGGCGTGCAAGCTCAAGCCGGAGAATCTCTACATCCTGGTCGCGCCCAACTCCAGCCTGGTCTGCGCGATTCAGGTGGCGGCGCGCATCGTCGAGCAGTCGCTGCACCGGCTGGCGGAGGAGGGCTTCGCTGTCAACTGCGTGCGCTATGCCCACGGCTTCGGCGTGATCCCGCCGCTGATCCGCGACGAGATCGTGGCGATGGGGCGCATCAACGACTCGCTGCTCTACGGCGGCGTCGCCACGCTCTATGTGGAAGCCGACGATGACGCCATCGCCGCCGTGATCGGCAAAGTGGTCTCGGTTGCCTCGCGCGCCTATGGTCGCCCCTTTGTCGAGATTTACGAGGAGGCGGGCCGCGACTTCTACCAGATTCCACTCGACCTGCACTCGCCGGCGGTGCTGCACATCAATAACCTGAACAGCGGTCGCACCTTCAGCGCGGGTGAGATCAATTACGGCGTGCTGCAGAAGTCGTTCTTTGGAGAAAGCAAAATGGAACGCAGATGACGCAGATTTAGCGGGTCTTCGCGGATCAAAAGGAATCCGCGAAAATCCGTGCGATCCGCGTCATCCGCGTTCTATGGAAGCCCGCTTGACGAGAGTTCTGATGATGACGCAACTGGGCATTCAGATCATCCCAACCATGCCGGTCGATGAAGTGATTGCGACGGCGGTGATGGCGGAGGAGCTTGGCTACGATTTCTGCCTGCTTGCCGACGAAGGCTTTATGCCCGATGTCTACGTGGCGCTCAGCGCGATTGCGCAGCGCACGCAGCGGATGCGGCTTGGCCCTGTCACCAACGGCTACACGCGCCACCCCGCCGTGACCGCGACCGCCATCGCCACGCTCGACGATCTCTCCGGCGGGCGCGCGCTGGCGACGCTGGTGGCGGGCGGCTCGATGGTGCTCAACCCGATGGGCATCCCGCGCGAGGCGCCGCTGACGGTGATGCGCGAGACCGTCGCCATTCTGCGGGCGCTGTGGAGCGGCGAGGAGGTGAGCTGGCAGGGCAAACGCTATGCCTTGCAGCGCGCCCGTCTGCACAGCCAGCGCCGCCACAATATCCCGATCTGGCTGGCGGTGCGCGGGGAGAAGATGCTGGAACTGGCCGGGCAGGAGGCGGACGGCGTCGTGCTGGTGGCAAAGTCCGACGTTGGCCCGGCGCTGGCGATTGTCGACCAGGCAGCGTCAGGACGCAGCACGCCCTGTCAGCGCATCTACATGGATCGCATCGCCTACACGCCGAAACTCCTCGAAGAAGCCTCGGCGCTCTATGCCTATGTGCTGATGGACTCGCCGCCGCGGATGCTCGACGGCTTGGGCATCAGCGCCGACGAGATCGCGCAAATCCGCCAGGCAATGGCGACCGGCGGCCCCAAGGCAGCCATGCCCTTCGTGCGCCCGGAGATGATCCAGCGTTACCAGCTGGCAGGGACGCCAGAGGAGTGTCGGCAAGCGATCCGGGCATTGGTGGACGAGCACGCACTTGACGCCGTCGTGATGAACATCACAACGCCCGGCATCGAAGCCAATCGACAGTTGCTGACTGATATTTATTCACTCGTGCACGGATAGCAGAATCTCCCACGCCATTCGGTTGTTTGTTTTCGTATTCCACGATCTGAAGGAGGGGACAATGTCAAAGGTAAGCAAGCAAATCATTGTGGTGATGATGGTGGTGGCTTTGTTGTTGAGCGGCTGCGCCGGTGTGAGCGCGCCTGCGGCTGCACCTGCCGAAAGCGGCGCACCCGCTGCGACATTCAAGGTCGGTCTGGTGCATCCCAGCCCGATCACCGATGCGTGGAGCGGACAGGCGTATGCCGCCATCGAGCGCATGCGCGACGAACTGGGCGCCGAGATCGCCAACGTTGAGGTGGGCGATCCGGCTGGCTACGAAAAGGCGTTCAGCGACTTCGCCAGCCAGGGCTACACACTGGTGATCGGGCATGGCTTCCAGTATCAGGATGCGGCGGAGAAGGTGTCGCCCGACTTCCCGAACACCTACTTCACCACGGTGGGCGGTTTCAAGTCGACGGCCAACTACGCGCCCATTGACCTGGTGCCGGGCTACATGCAGGCGCTCTACGCCATGGGCGTGATGGCGGCGCAGGTTTCCAAGACCGGCAAAGCGGCTGGCTTCACGCTGGAGAATCCCGCCACCAAGCTGCCGCTAGAGGGCTTCCGCCAGGGCTTTGAGAGCGTGCCGGGGCACACCTTCAGCATGATCGTGCTGCGCGACGGCAACGACGTCGGTGCGGGCAAGGAAGCCGCGCTGCAAGCCATGGCTGACGGCGCCGACATCTTGATTGCCAACGCCAACCTGGCGGGCGACGGCGTGCTGCAGGCGGTGGCGGAGCAGGGCGGCGACAGCGTCTTCGCCATCGGCACGATCGGCAACCAGAACAGCAAGGCGCCCAAGAACGTGCTCGCCAGCGCGCCGCTCAACATCCCACAGGCGCTCTTCGCCGTGGCGCAGTCGGCAAAGGATGGCACGTTCGAAGGTGGTCACGTGCGCCCCTTCACCGTCAACGACGAGGGCGTCTACCAGTTCGTCTACAACGAGGAACTGGCCGACATCGTCACGCCGGAGCTAAAGGCGCTGGTCGATGAGACGATCGCCAAACTCAAATCTGGCGAGATCACGGTCGAAATGCCGCAGTAACAATCTCTAATCTCCAATCTCCGGTCTCTCCACAAGAGATTGGAGATTGGAGATTTGCACCATCCTGCCTATGACCACCGCGACCCTTTCCCGTCAAACCGGCGCTGCTCTCTGGCGCAACGTGGCGCTGCCGATCCTGGCGATTCTGGCGGCGCTGCTCGTCGGCGCGCTGATGCTGACGCTCTCTGGCTTCAATGTCCTCGCCGCGTACAGCGCGCTGTGGAGCGGCATCTTCGGCAACGCGCGCAATCTCGGTGAGGCGATGATGCGCGCCACGCCGCTGATTCTAATCGGTGCAGGTATCGCCATCGCCTTTCGCTGCGGCATCTGGAACATCGGCGCCGAGGGGCAGTTTTACATGGGCGCGGCCGCAGGCGCGTTGATCGGGCTGAGCGCGGGCGACCTGCCTGTATGGCTGTCGATCCCGGCGGCGCTGCTGTTTGGCGCACTTTGCGGCGGGCTGTGGGCAGCCATCGCTGGCTGGCTCAAAGTGCGGCTGGGGCTGAACGAGGTCGTTACGACGATCATGCTCAACTACATCGCCATCGGCATCGTCGGCTATCTGGTGACCGGCCCGATGCAAGAAGCCAGCCGCTACAACCCGCAGACCGATGAGATCGCCGCCGGCATGGTGTTGCCGCGCCTGCTGCCGGGGATGCGCGTCCACGCCGGGTTTCTGCTGGCGCTGATCTTGCCGGTGCTGGCGGCGATCCTGCTCTTTCGCACGCCGCTGGGCTTTGCATTGCGGGCGGTCGGCTACAACCCGGAGGCCGCGCTGCACGCCGGCATCAACGTCAACCGTCAGTATGTGCTGGCGATCAGCCTCAGCGGCGCAGCGGCGGGCATTGCCGGCGCGGTGGAAGTGCTTGGCGTGATCGGGCGGCTCTACGAGAACATCTCGCCAGGCTACGGCTTCACCGGCATTGCCGTCTCGTTGCTGGCGGCAAACCACCCGGTGGGGACGATCTTCTCTGGCTTGCTCTTTGGCGCGCTGACCACCGGCGCCGAGCTGATGCAGTTGACGGCGAAGATTCCATCGGCGATGACCTTCAGTTTGCAAGGTCTGATCATTGCGTTTCTGGTTTCGTTCCGCGCCATGCAGGGGCGGGTCTGGCGGCGGGGATGACGCATGGAATGGATTGTCGGGTTGCAGGCGCTGCTCCAGGCCACCGTGCGTATGGCGGCGCCGCTCACCTTCACAGCTGTGGGTGAAACCTACGGCGAGCGCGCCGGCGTAATCAACATCGGGCTGGAAGGGTTGATGTTGATCGGTGCGGTGACAGCGTACGCGGTGGCGTTTGCCAGCGGCAGCATCTGGCTGGGTGTGCTGGCGGCGGGGCTGGCGGCGATGGTCTTCGGCGTGCTCTTCGGCGTGGTGACGATCACGCTCGGCGCCAACCAGATCGTGACCGGCGCAGCGCTCAACCTGGTCGGATTGGGGTTGTCGAGCTTCATTTACCGCGCCTTTTTCGGCACGGTCACCGACCGCGCCATCCAGCCGCTGGAGACGGTGAAGACACCGCTGCTCAGCCAGATTCCGGTGTTGGGGCCGGTGCTGTTCGAGCAGAATCTGCTGGTCTATGCTGCGCTGCTGCTGGCGCCGTTGGCGGCATGGGTGCTCAACCGCACGATGCTGGGGCTGGCGATCCGCTCCGTCGGCGAGCATCCCAAGGCGACGGCGACGGCGGGCTTGTCGGTGATCGGGTTGCGCTACGGCGCCGTGGCGTTTGGCGCGCTGCTGGCGGGCGTCGGCGGCGCCTATCTTTCGGTGGCGTATGCCAACCAGTTTGTCGAGAACATGGTCGCCGGGCGCGGCTTCATTGCGCTGGCGATTGTCGTCTTTGGGCGCTGGTCGCCTCTGGGCGCGCTGTGGGCGAGTTTGCTCTTCGGCTTCACCTTTGCGCTGCAACTGCGCCTGCAAGCCGCCAACATTCAGATCGCCTACCAGTTTTTGCAGATTCTGCCCTATGTCGCCACGATCGTCGCCATGATCCTGCTGCGCGGGCAATCGGCGCAGCCAAAGGCGTTGGGCGTTCCCTACACGGAGCGGGCATGAGCGAGCAAACGCTGCGCCTGCGGCTGGCAGGCATCTCCAAACACTTTGGGGCGGTTCACGCCAACAACAACATCGCGCTGGAAGTGGCGGCGGGCGAGATTCACTGTCTGCTCGGCGAGAACGGCGCGGGCAAATCGACGCTGATGAACATCCTCTACGGGCTGGTGCGCCCCGACGCTGGCGAAATTTTTCTGGATGACAAGCCTGCCGCCATCCACTCGCCGTATCAAGCCATCGAACTGGGCATCGGCATGGTGCACCAACACTTCATGCTGGTGCCTACGCTCACCGTCGCCGAAAATGTGATCCTGGCGACGCGTCCGCTCTTTTCGCTGCGCCGCCTGCGCGAGACGGTGATTCGCGACCGCCGCGCCATCGAGCGGCAGGTGGGTGAGGTGGCGCAGCGCTACGGGCTAAAGATTGACCCTGCCGCACGGGTTTCCTCGCTCAGCGTTGGCGAGCAGCAGCGCGTCGAGATCGTCAAGGCGCTCTATCGCGGCGTCAACCTGTTGATCCTCGACGAGCCAACCGCTGTGCTCACGCCGCAGGAGACCGCCGACCTTTTTCAGACGCTGCGCAGTTTCGCCGCCGGCGGTTTGTCGATCATCCTGATCACCCACAAACTGCACGAGGTGATGGCCATCAGCGATCGCGTCACCGTGTTGCGCGACGGCAGGGTCGTCGGGCGGCGCATCACACGGGAAACCGACATGCACGAGCTTGCCGGGCTGATGGTCGGTCGTGACGTGCGCCTGACGGTCGACAAGACGCCCGCGCGTCCCGGCGCGCCGGCGCTGGTGATCGATCGGCTCACCGTCGTTGGGGGCGACGGGCGACGGCTGCTCGACAACCTGTCCTTGCAGGTGGCGGCGGGCGAGATTTTGGGTGTGGCGGGCGTCGATGGCAACGGGCAACGCGAGCTGGCGTTGGCGATCACCGGCGTGATCCGTCCCGCCAGCGGCGCGATTATCGCCAACGGGCAGGCGCTGGTAGGGCGCACGCCGCGCCAGATCGCCGACGCCGGTGTGCGTCACATCCCCGAAGACCGCCAGCACATGGGGCTGATCCTGGAGTTTCCGATCGCCGACAATTTTGTGCTCAAGGCGTTTGACCGTGCGCCCTACACCGCACACGGACTGCTGCAACCCGCTGCGATCACAGCTTATGCCCAGACATTGATCGAACGCTTCGACGTGCGCACGCCGTCGCCTGCGCTGCCGGCGGCGAATCTCTCCGGCGGCAACCAGCAGAAGGTGGTGCTGGGGCGTGAGCTGGACAGCCAGCCGCGCGTGCTGGTGGCTGCGCAGCCGACGCGCGGGCTTGATGTCGGCGCAACCGAGTATGTCCACAAGGCATTGCTGGCGCAGCGCGACGCCGGCGCCGCTATCCTGCTCATCTCGACCGAACTGGAAGAGGTGCTGGCGCTGAGCGACCGCATCGTGGTGATCTACGAAGGACGCATCGTCGGCGAAGTCCCCGGCGACCGCGCCAACGCGCAAAAGATCGGGCTGATGATGGCGGGTGTGCAGACTGCGTCGCAAGCCGGAGGCGAATACAAATGAACGCTGACCTGCGCCCGTTACCCTTCGCCAGCCGCAGCAGTGCTGAGCGCGCGCTTCAGTGGCTCCGACTCGAAGCGTTCTGCAAGAAAGGCCAGTTGCTCCAGAAATCCTTCGTCGTCCAGCACAACAATATTGCGCGACTCGATCTCATGCAGGAATCGATTGTAGGAGATGCCAGCCATCTGCGCCCCGCTGCGCAGATCGACGCGTCGATCCATGTAGGCTTGAAGGACAAGGTTGAGCCTTTGGTCTATACTGGTCATTGCGAATATCTCCTGGTAAAGCCAAAACTTCGAGCTGGCAGCACGAATTGTACAGGCATCTGCCGGGAAAGCAAACGATAGCGAATTGCACTAATGGACAGCATCAAACACAGTGAACTGATAGCAAAGATTTCCACCCTTGCCGAAGCCCTGGCCTCGCAACAGCAGCGCTTCCTGGCGGACCTGATCCGCATCCGCAGCTACACGGGCGACGAGACTGCGGCGGTGCAGCGCACGTTGCAGGAGATGCGCGCCATCGGCTGCGATGAGGTGTGGATGGACAGCGCCGGCAACGCGCTGGGACGCATCGGCAACGGGCGCCGCGTGATTCTCTACGACGCGCACCTGGATACCAACGAGGTCGCCGACGCCAGCGAGTGGCCTCATCCGCCGCTGGAGCCGGTGATCGAGAACGGCGCGATGTGGGGGCTAGGCGCATCGGATTGCAAAGGCGGCGTGGCGGCGATTGTCTACGGCGCGGCGATCCTCAAGCAGTTGGGGCTGACCGGCGACTTTACGCTGCTGGTGATGGGCGCCACGCTGGAGGAGGACGCCGAAGGCTTTGCGCTGCGCTCGCTGGTGGAGCGCGACGGCGTGCGTCCGGACGCGGTGTTGCTGGCGGAGGCGACCGACCTGACGCTGCGCCGGGGGCAGCGCGGGCGCTGCGAAATCCGCGTGCGCACCACCGGCAAAGCCGTCCACGCCAGCACGCCGCACCTGGGCGAGAACGCCATCCTCAAAATGCTGCCGGTCATTGCTGCGCTGGAGGCGATGAACGCCGATCTGCCCACACACCCGATCTTCGGCAAAGGCACGCAGGTCGTCTCACTGATCGAAGGTCCCCACACCCCCAACTCCGTGCCGAGCTGGTGCGAGGTGACAGTGGATCGGCGCATGATGCCAGGCGAGACAATGGCATCGGTGCTGGCGAGCGTGCGCGCCGTAGTCGAGCCGCTGGGCGCGACGGCCACAATTCCCGACCAGCCCGTGCGCACCCACACCGGGCTGCGGCTGGATGGGCCAAGCTTTTATCCTGGCTGGCTGCTGGAAGAGACGCATCCGCTGCTGGCAGTGGGGCAAGCGACCGGCCAGACGCTGTGGGGCGCGCCGCTGCCGGTCGATGTGTGGCGTTTCAGCACCGATGGAACATATTCGGCGGGCGCGGCGGGCATCCCCACGCTTGGCTTCGGACCGCAGGAAGAACGGTATGTCCACGCCGCCGACGACCAGGTTGACCTGGCAAAGCTGACCAAAGCCGCCGCGTTCTACGCGCTCTTTCCGTTGATGTTCGTGAATGGTGAGGGGGACTGATGGAACGCGGATGACGCGGATGCGGCGGATCAGCGCGGATCATATAGAAATCCGCAAGAATCCGCTCAATCCGCGCTATCCGCGTTCTATCCCGACTCACTTTTAGCAAGATGATCCTTTTTCTAATCTGGAGTCAGAAAGATGAATACACAACTATTTGGCAAGGACTTTATCACCACGGAAGACTGGTCGCGCACCGATCTGGAGACTGCGCTGGAGGTGGCCGCTGATCTCAAGCGCCGCTTTGCAATGGGCGAGCTGCACGACCACATCCTGCGCGCCAAGACGCTCTACATGCTCTTCTTCGAGGAATCGACGCGCACGCGCAACTCCTTCGAGACCGGCATGACGCAGCTTGGCGGCCACGCCATCTGGCTGACGCCAGCAGCGACGCAGATCGGGCACGGCGAGAATGCCAAGGACACCGGCATGGTGCTGGGCAGCTACGGCCACGGCATCGCGGTGCGCGACTGTCGCACCGGCATCGGGCAGAAATATCAGTACGAGATCGCCAAATACGCCAACGTGCCGGTCTTCTCGATGCAGGACGACGTCGATCACCCGTGCCAGGCGATGGCTGACCTGATGACGATCCGCGAGCGCTTTGGCAACGACCTGCGTGGGCGCAAGTTCACAATTGCCTGGACCTACGCGCCCAAGTACGTGCGTCCGCTCTCGGTGCCGCAGTCGCTGATCATGCTGATGACGCGCTTTGGCATGGACGTGACGCTGGCGCATCCCAAGGGCTTCGAGCTGATGCCGCACACGCTGGAAGCCGCCCGCGCCCACGCCGAGGAAAACGGCACGAAGTTCGAGGTCATCGACGACATGGACGCCGCCTTCGAGAACGCCGACATCTGCTATCCGAAGAGCTGGGGCCCGATCATGGTGACGGAGGAGCCGGACGAAGTGCAAAAGATGGTGGACGAGCACAAAGACTGGATCGCCAACGAGCGGCGCATGGCGCTGGCAAAGAAGACGGCGATCTACATGCACTGTATGCCCATCGACCGCGGCTACGAGGCGACCGACGCCGTGATCGATGGCCCGCAGTCGGTGATCTACCAGGAAGCCGAGAATCGCCTGCACATCCAGAAGGCGCTGATGGCGTTGACGATGGGCGGACGGATCTAGAACAGATTCATCCGCAGATTGCGCAGATTTCGCAGAAAGAAATAAACGTCTATGGAAATCAAGGACGCGGTAGTGCTGATTACGGGCGGTGCGATCCGGCTGGGCAAGGCGCATGGGCTGCACCTGGCGCGCAAGGGCGCGCACATCGCCTTCAGCTATCTGCCCAACGAGCCAGGGCTGGAAACCAAAGCGGAGATCGAGGCGCTGGGCGTGCGCTGCACGGCGACTGTGCTCGACGTGCGCGATCTGGCCACCATGCGGCGCTGGGTGGCGGAGACGGCAGAGACGTTCGGGCGCATCGACGTGCTGATCAACAACGCGTCGCCCTGGCTGATGCGCCCCTTCCTCGAAGTGACCGAAGCCGAGTATGATCTCTGCAACGACGTGACGACCAAGGCGGCCTTCTTCTGCACGCAAGCGGTGGCGCCGTACATGCTCAAGCAGGGGCGCGGGGTGATCATCAACATCGCCGACCTGACCGCCTACGAGGTGTGGCCCGGCATTGCGCACCATGCCATCGCCAAAGGCGGCGTCGTGCAGTTGACCCGTTACGCCGCGTTCGAGCTAAGCCCATCGGTGCGCGTCAACGCTGTGGCGCCCGGCCCAGTGCTGCTGCCGCCGGAGTTCACCGCCGAGGAGATCGAGATGTCGCGCCAGCGCACGCTCGTCAAGCGCCTGGGCCAGCCGGAGGATGTCTCGCGCGTGATCGCGATGTTGATCGAGCACGAATATCTGACGGGGCATGTGTACTTTATTGACGGCGGACAGATGTTTTCGCATTGAGAGATTGGGAGATTAAGGGATTAAGGGATTGGAGATTGATCGTCGTTGGGACACGCAATCTCTCCATCGCACAATCTCCCAATCTCCAATCTCTAATCTCCAGAAAAGAGAAGCAACCATGCCTGTAATTGAAATGTTACGCGCCAAATGTGCATCGGGGCGACGCGATGAATGGCTGAAGCGCGACGCTGAAATTTGGACGCCGGCGCTGGCTGCACATGACGGCTATATCTCCAAAGAAGTGTGGCCCAGCATCGACAATCCCGACGACGTGGTGATCATCGTGCGCTGGGAGTCGCTGGCGCAGTGGAAGAGCTTTCCCGACGATCTGAACCTGGCGCTGGACGCCAAGATGACCGACGTGCAGCTTGCGATCACAAGCGAGGCGCTTGCGATCTATGAAGGATAAGCCGCTGGCGGGGCGGACAGCGATCGTCACCGGCGCGGCGCAGGGGATCGGCGCCGCGTGTGCTCAGGCGCTTGCAGCTGCTGGCGCCGCGGTGGTCGTTGCCGACCTCAACGGCGACGCTGCGCAGCAGACCGCAGCGTCTATCGCAGCGGCAACCGGCGCTTCCGCCTTTGCCGCCGCCGTCGATGTCGCCGACGCAGCGCAGTGCCGGGCATTGATCGACGACGCCGCGTCGCGGCACAATGGCGTCGACATCCTGGTCAACTGTGCGGCGGTGGTGGCGATGAAACCCGCGCTCGATCTGACGCTGGACGACTGGCAGCGCATCTTCAGCGTTGGCGTCTACGGCGCATTTGCCTGTGCGCAGGCGTTTGCCCGCCAGGTCGTCGCCCGCCACGGCAACGGCGCCATCGTCAACATCAGCAGCATCACCGCGCACCACAGCGCACACGGACGCACTGCCTACGCCGCCTCCAAAGCCGCGCTCGACAGCATGACGCGCTCGCTGGCGCTGGAATGGGCGGAGCATCGCATCCGCGTCAACGCGGTTGCACCCAGCCACACCGCCACTGACCGCCTCAAACAGGCGATCCAGGCCGGGCAGCTGGAATACGACACGATCGTACAGCGCATCCCGCTGGGACGCTTCGCCGAGCCGGCGGAGATCGCCGACGCCGTCGTCTTTCTGGCGTCCGACCAGGCGCGCTTCATCACGGGCCAGGTGCTGGCGGTCGACGGTGGCTACACGGCGAATGGTGGCTGGCTGCCGATGAAGACCGGGATGGAACGCGGATAGCGCGGATTGGGCGGATGTTCGCTGATCTGATCCGCAGATTGCATAGATTTCGCAGAATGGGCTGGAGATGGAACGCAGATGACACAGATTGGGCGGATTTTCGCTGATTAAATCCGCGTGTATCCGCTTGATCCGCGTTATCCGCGTTCTATTGACCACTTGCATTTACCAAATATTTTGACTGGAGACACACCATGCCGACCAAACCACGCTTTGCCCTCTACATGCAAGACAAACACCCGCTCGGCTACGAACTGGAGATCGCCGAGTACGCCGAGGCGCGCGGCTTTAGCGAAATCTGGCAGGCGGATACGCGGCTGGCGCGCGACTGCGTCGTGATGATGTCCGCCTTTCTGACGCGCACAAAACGGCTGCGCGTTGGCTCCGGTGTGCTGCCGATCTGGACGCGCAACGCCGCCGTGATCGCGGCCACCTGGAGCACGATGTGGGAACTCGGCAAACAGACCAGCAGCGACCCCGATGCAGCGTCACGCGTGATGCTCGGTCTGGGCGCGTGGTGGGAGCCGATCTCCAGCCGCGTCGGCGTCAACCGCACCAAGCCGCTCAAGGCGATGCGCGAATATGTCGAGGCGTGTCGTCAGCTTTTCACGATGGAGGAAGTCACCTACGAAGGCGAGTTTGTCAAGCTCGACCGCGTCAGGCTCGACGTGGTCTTTGGCGACCTGCGCCCGCGCGACATCCCGATCTACATCGGCGCAACGGGTGACAAAATGCTCGAACTGAGCGGCGAGATTTGCGACGGCGTGGTGCTCAACTACGTGGTCTCGGTCGATTACATCCGCCGCGCCGTGGAACTGGTGGCGCAGGGCGCGGCAAAGGCGGGCAAGAGCATCGACCAGATCGACCGCCCGGAACTGCTCGTCTGCTCGCTGAGCGACAAGGACCCGGCCGCAGCGATGTTCGAGGGCAAGAAGCTCGTCGCCTACTATCTCGCCACCGAGCCGCATATCATGAAAGCCAGCGGCGTGCCCGATGACCTGATCGCACGCGTGCAGGCGGTGATGGGCTGGCCCGCCACCGAAGCCGAATACCTGGCGGCGGCAAAGGTGATCCCCGATGACGTGGTGCGCAGCCTGATGGCCGTCGGTGACAGCGACGAGTGCGTGGCAAAAGTGCAGGAATACATCGACGCCGGCGTCACCTGCCCGATCCTCTACCCGATGATGGACGACATCAAGCCGGTGGTGGATGCGTTTGCGGAGGCGTATTCGTTGTAAGAGATTAGGAGATTGGAGATTGGGAGATTAGAGATTGATCGCCGCAAGGGACGCAATCTCCAATCTCCAATCTCCAATCTCTCAATCTCCTCTCTCTAAGGAGAAACAGAATGACTAAACACAAGACGCTCTTCCTCACCCAGCGCGGGCTGCAGCATCAGCAGTGGGCGATGGAAGGGGCGCCGGCGGAGTTGGAATTGATCATGCGGCGCGGGGCGAGTCGCGAGGAGTTGCTGGCGCTGCTGGCGGATGCCGAGTTTCTGATCACGGAGCGCACCGGCGTGATCGACGCCGAGATGATCGCAGCAGCGCCAAAACTGCGCTTGATCCAGCGGCTGGGGCGGCAGACGTGGGACATCGACCTCGACGCCGCGCAGCGGGCGGGCGTGCCGGTCTGCTATTGGCCCATCGAGGGCTGCGTGATGGTGGCGGAGCACATGATGCTGCAGATGTTGGGGCTGCTCAAGCGCGTGCGCGAGGCGATGCACGTCACCGCCGAAGCGGCAGACTATGGCGTCGAGACTAAACGCGGCGACGAGGACACCTTCGCCTACAACTGGTCGCGGCGCGGCGGCATCGGCAAGCTGACCGGCGCCACCGTGGGCATCCTCGGCTTTGGCGAGATCGGGCTGGAGCTGGTCGAGCAGTTGCAGGGCTTTCACTGCACGGTGCTCTATCATAAGCGCACACGGCTGCCGGAAAGCGTAGAGGCGCAGCTTCGGCTGGAATACGCCGCCCCCGACGCCATTGCAGCACGCAGCGACATCATCTGTTCATTGCTACCCTATCAAGGCCCGCAGGAACCGATCGACGCATCCTACTTTGCGCGCATGAAGCCAGGCGCCCTGTTCGTCCACTGCGGTTCCGGCGCCACGGTCGATGAAGGCGCGCTGTTGGACGCGCTGCGTGCGGGTCATCTCGCTGGCGCCGCGCTCGACACCTACACCTACGAGCCGCTGCGCCCTGCCGACCCGCTGGTGCAGGCCGTCCAAGACCCCACGCTCAACCTGATCCTGACGCCGCACATTGCCGCCGGTGGCATCACTGCCGGTGGACATAGCCGCACGCAGGATTATGACAACATCCTGGCGCTGCTGGCGGGACGGGAATTGCGCTATCGGATTGCGTGAGGCGAGTTCAACCCTGGCGTGTCAAAGACTGACTGTTGACAGTCTGGTGGATCCCCAGAAAAGTTTTCATTGACAGTGAAAACCTTTTTGGTTATCATTTCACTATGACTGAAAACTCTTGGCGATCCAAATGGTCGAGCGATCAAATTCGGGCAATGCTGCTGGAACAGATGCAGTCATTCTGGCAGCGCGACACCGGCATAGAACGCAGGCAGTTGGCAGTGGTCGAACAGGCTGCGGCGTTGCCACATGCCGTGATCGTCTCTGGGTTGCGTCGCGTGGGCAAGTCGACGTTGCTGGCGCAACTGGCGCATCGGATCGGTCAAGCGCAGTTCTATTACGTCAATTTCGAGGATGATCGTTTTCTGGGCTTTCAAGCCGACGATGCCACCGATCTGATCGCAGCGCTGATCGAGCTCTTCGGAGAGCGTTCGATCTACATCCTGGATGAGATTCAGAATGTCCCAGGGTGGGAGCGCTTTGTGCGCCGGCTGATGGACATGGGCGCCAAATTCTACATCACCGGCTCGAATGCGGCGCTGTTGAGTCGCGAGTTGGGCACGCGCCTGACTGGTCGCTATGTGCCGGTCGAACTCTTTCCATTCTCTTTTGCCGAGTTCTTGCAATTTCGAGGGTATCCTGCCCCTGACCTGACGCGCTTGACCACTGCCGACGCTGCCCGTCTGCAGCAGCACTTGGGCGAATACATGCAGACCGGCGGCATTCCGGAACCGCTCAAGTACCCGGAAATGGCGTTGCTGCGCACGCTCTACGACGACGTGCTCTATCGCGACATTGCCACTCGTTATCGCATCGATGACGTGCGTGCGCTGCGCGAGCTGGCTTATTTCTTGATGAGCAATCCAGCAGCGGTTGTCTCCTACAACAAGCTGAAAGAACAACTACGCCTGGGCAGTGTCAACACCGTCAAGAATTACATCGACTATCTGGAGAATAGCTGGCTGCTCTTTACTGTCAACGTGTACGACTATTCAGTCAAGCGCCAACAGATCGCCCCGAAGAAAGTCTATGTGATCGACACGGGGCTGGCGAACGCAGTCGGCTTCACCTTTTCGCCAAACCGCGGCCGCCTGCTGGAGAACCTGGTCTTTCTGGCCCTGCGCCGCCAAAGCCGCGAAATTTATTATTATCGCTCGCCGGACGACTATAAGGTGGATTTTTTCGTGCCGGAGACGCGCCAGTTGATCCAGGTGACGCAGAGTCTGGCTGCGCCGTCCGTGCGCCAGCGCGAAGTGCGCGCCCTCACGACGGCAATGCAGAGATTGGGGCTTGTCCATGCCCTCATCTTGACCGACGCCAGCGCCGATCCGATTACAACGGACGGCATGACCATCGAAATTCGCGCTGTTTCCCAGTGGCTGCTGGAGCAGAAGGGATAGTGTCATGAGAACAACCCTTGAACGCCACCTAAGAGCTGACGCCCAACCCTGATCCTGACGCCATACACCGCCGCCCGTGCAGTGACGCCGCCAACACCAGCCTTTTGCAGGATGATGACAACATCCTGATGCTGGTAGGTGGACGGGCGCTGCAATATCGAATCGTTTGAACGTGCGCTTTGGGCATTCCTGATGAATGCGTTACAGTGTTCTGCACAAACCCACCGTATTTACATCACCGGTCGATCTTGCGCTGAGGAGATGCAGCGATGTTTCACAGGGATGCGACAAGATGCCTGTACAGATAAGAACGCTCGATGCGAGCCAGTGGAATGCGGCGCGCAATTTTCTGTTGAGTCGAGCGCGACCGCTGGATGCCGCGCGTTTTCGCTTCCACTTTGAAGGAGGAGATGCAGAAGATGTACTGGCGGCGTTGGCGGCTTTCCAGAATCCAGATGGCGGTTTCGGTCACGCGCTGGAGCCGGATCTGCGCACGCCTGTGTCCTCGGCGCTGGCGACCAGCGTTGCTTTGCAAATTCTGATAGAAGTGCACGCACCTGCGGCTCATCCGCTCGTGCGAGGCGCAATTGCATATCTGTTGGCATCCTATGATGCGATGATGCAGCGATGGCGCATCATTCCCCTAGAGGCTGAGTCAGCGCCTCGCGCGTTTTGGTGGGCGGCGGAAGGGCTGGAAGAACGCTTCAACTACTTTTGGCTCAATCCGCGCGCCGAGTTGGTGGGTGCATTGTGGCGTTTTGTCGATCCGGTTCAGGTTCCCTGGTTGGAAGCGGTGACCGCAGATGTGCTCGACAAATTTGAGACGAACAATGCGCCGCTCGGCGACAATGAGCTGCTCTGCCTGCTTCGTCTTGCCGAGGCGCCCAATCTGCCAGAATCACTGCGCTCTCGCCTGAACAAGCAGTTGCACAGCGCGGTGATGGAGATAGTCTGCACCGCGCCGGAACGCTGGCATGAATTTGTGCTGCGGCCGCTTTCCGTCGCGCCTTCGCCAGATTCACCTTATGCCGCGCTGTTGGCCGACTCGATTCAGGCCAATCTTGACTTTCTGCTCGATACCCAGGGCAGCGACGGCGCATGGGAGCCGACCTGGTCATGGGCGATGCTGGATGAAGCGGCATGGAGCAGAGCTGAGCAAGAGTGGAAGGGCGTCCTGACATTAGAGGCGCTGCGCAATCTAGACGCGTGGGGACGACTGACGGAGTAAACAGGATGCGCGAGTTGTTGCCCATGCTTGACCGCTGGCGCAGTGAGCACAAGCAAATTGCTCTGGCGACGGTCGTGCATATATATGGTTCAGCGCCGCTTCCGCTCGGTTCGAAGATGGCGGTGTCGTCGGTGGGTGAAATGGCCGGCTCGGTGAGCGGCGGTTGCGTCGAGAGCGCCGTCGTGCAGGAAGCGC
This sequence comes from Chloroflexota bacterium, assembly GCA_016861025.1. Classification (GTDB taxonomy): domain Bacteria; phylum Chloroflexota; class Anaerolineae; order Caldilineales; family Caldilineaceae; genus Caldilinea. The sequence continues at coordinate 76,964 of BOKO01000009.1, read as the reverse complement.
TGGCGGTGCTTGCTTCAGGGACGCCAAAGCTGCTCACCTATGGCATCGCCGATGAACTGGCGCAGAGCGTCGGGCTGGCGTGCGGCGGTGTGATCGAGGTGTTTGTCGAGGCGCTATCCGATCCTGTTTATCAGCAGTTTGAAGATGCAGTGCGCGCCGCGCGACTGACGGCGCTGGCAACCGTTCTGACCGGCTCCACCATCGGCGCGAAGCGCTTGCTTTTTCCCACCGGCGAAATCGTCGGCGCACTGGGCGATCCAAGGCTTGACGCCGCCGTGCGCGAACGTGCGCCACATCTGTTTGATCACCTGCACTCGGAGCGGCTCAGTGCAGAGACGGCGGCGGGCGCGATTGAGCTTTTCATCGACGTACAGCCGCCGCAACCGCGCCTGTGGATCGTGGGCGCAGTGCACATTGCTTCGGCGCTGACGATCTTTGCCAAGACACTGGGCTATTACACCGTCGTTGTCGATCCACGCGCAGCGTTCGCCACGCCTGAACGTTTTCCGCACGTCGATGAGTTAATTGTACGCTGGCCCGATGATGTGTTGACCGAAGCGAGTCTGGATGAGAGCGCCTGCGTCGTCGCGCTCACGCACGACGAGAAGATCGACAATCCGGCATTGACAGTGGCGCTGCGCAGTCCGGCGCGCTACGTCGGCGCGCTCGGCTCGCGCAAGACGCACGCCAAACGCGTTGCTGCACTCAAAGCGCTTGGGTTGGACGACGCCCAAATCGCCCGCATTCACGCCCCAATCGGTCTCAACATCGGCGCGCGACGACCGGAAGAAATTGCGCTGGCGATCATGGCGGAGATTGTGACAGCGATGAACAGCGGGGATAGGGAGTGGGGGGAGACTTCATAATTCACGGTTCACAATTCCATAATTCATCATTCGGGAGTTCTTATGGACACACAGGCTATTCTCGATAAACAGCGCACCTATCTCTGGCCCAACCACATCCTCTACTACACCGAACCGCTGCCGCTTTCGCATGGCGACGGGGTATATGTGTGGGACACAGATGGGAAGCCGTATCTCGATTTCTTCGGCGGCATACTGACTACGAGCGTGGGGCACAACAACCCGCATGTGGTCGAACGTGTGCGCGAGCAGGTGGGTAGGCTCATCCACTCCTCGACGCTCTATCCGAACGAAAACCACGTCAATTTCGCTGAGCGGCTGGCGGAGATCACGCCAGGACGCCTGCAGATGTCCTATTTCACCAACTCAGGCAGCGAGGCGAACGAGACGGCGATCGTTGCTGCGCAAACCTACACCGACAATCGCGAGATCGTGGCGTTGCGTCATGCCTATAGCGGTCGCACATCCCTGACGATGAGCGTCACGGCGCACTCAACCTGGAAAGTGGGCAAGAGCTTCAGCCCGGATGTCAAACATGCAGTCAACCCCTATTGCTATCGCTGCCCGCTCAAGCTCACCTATCCGTCGTGCGGCGTGGCCTGCGCTCAGGACATTGAAGATGTGATCCGCACCACCACGTCCGGCAAGATCGCTGCGTTCATGGCTGAACCGATCCAGGGTGTAGGCGGTTTCATCACCCCGCCTGACGAGTATTTCCAGATTGCGGTGGAGATTGCGCGGCGCTACGGCGGCGTCTTTATCTGTGACGAAGTGCAGACCGGCTTTGGACGCACCGGGACGCATTGGTTCGGCATCTCGCATTGGGGCGTTGAGCCGGAGATCATGACGATGGCGAAGGGCATCGCCAACGGATTGCCGATGGGCGCCACAATCACTGTGCCCGAAGTGGCGCAGGCGATGGTCGGCAAGGGGCTGACGCTGAGCACCTTTGGCGGCAATCCTCTTTCCACGGCGGCGGGATTGGGCGCGCTCGAAGCAATGGAGGAGGCAGGCGGCCCATCTCGGTTCGCCGAACTCGGCGCGCGGCTGCGCAGTGGGCTGGATCGGCTAGGTGAGAGGTATCCGCTGATCGGCGATGTGCGCGGCAAGGGGCTGATGCAGGGGATCGAGATGGTGACGGATCGCCAAAGCAAGGAGCCGGCGCCCAAGGCTGTGGCGCAGCTCTTCGAGGAGACGCGTGAACGCGGCCTGCTGATCGGCAAAGGCGGTCTGTATAGCAACGTGATCCGTATCTCGCCGCCACTCACTGTGAACGAAGAGCAGATCGACCGCGCCCTGGAAATTCTCGACCATGCACTGGCGGCGGTGCATGAGGTGCAAGGCGTAGGGTGAAACCTGGAGATTGAAGATTACGATAAGGGACGTCGAATGAGCGCTCTTGCGTTCTTGCCTGTTTCGGTTGAACAGAGTGCATTGGCGGCGGTGGTAGGGCTAGTGTCGGACACACACTTTCCGCAGCGTTGTCGTCAGCTGCCGCCTGCGATCTTCGATGTATTGGAAGAGGTTGATCTGATTCTTCATGCCGGTGATGTCGGGTTGTTGAGCGTGCTGGACGATCTGAGTCGGATTGCGCCGGTGATCGCCGTGCACGGCAACGACGACACAACCGAAGCTGAACGAGAGCTGCCTTATCAATTGGTGGCGCCCGTTGCCGGGGTGCGGCTGTTTTTGTGGCACAGCCACCATCAAGACCCGGCAGCAGAGCGCTCCTCGCGCATCGGCGATGACATGATTGAAAAGTTGGAGCGCACCGTCACTGCGGCGCAGCGCGCCGGTGCGCAGATCGCTGTATTCGGACACTGGCATATCCCGCTCATCTATCGCAGAGATGGGGTCACCGTGGTCAATCCGGGCGCAATTGCGTCGGGCAATGAGTTCATGCGTCAGCTAATTCAGAGCGTTGCGCTGCTGTATGTGATGAAAGATCGCAGCCATCACATTGTTCACGTTGATCTGGCGAATCCACGGTGTCCGTTCGAGCCTGGAGTGAACGTACACGGCGGATTTGCTGCTGCGCTCAATCGTTACAGCGCCTCGATTGTGACGCCGGAGTTGGCTGCCGTTGTCTCCGAACTGCGTGCGCTGTTGACGCCCGACGAGCTTCGTCTGGTGCGCGCCATCGTGGCGCAGGTGGCGCATCGCTGCTGGGCGGGCGAACTACCCGCGCTTGATCTCGGGAATGTTTGGGAACAACTCGAACAAAGCGGTGATCTGCCGCAAAATCTTCGTGAAAAGTTGATTTCGATCTTTGATTAATACAACACAGTTCGTCTCCTCTGGTATACTGCAACCTTAGTGCTTTTTTGGCGGCGGCATAGAAAGCGAGCATGACAATGGCGACTATATCTACTCTTCCGGCGCGGGTGCGGTTTGCGCCCAGCCCCACCGGATTTTTACATCTTGGAGGATTGCGCACGGCGCTCTTCGACTGGCTCTATGCTCGCCACACCGGTGGGCAGTTCATCTTGCGTATCGAGGACACCGATCAGAAGCGCTTCAACCCCGAAAGTCTGGATGACCTGATGCGTAGTCTGCGCTGGCTTGGGTTGGAATGGGACGAAGGCCCGGATATCGGTGGCCCCCACGCACCTTATATCCAGAGCGAGCGCCGCGCCATCTACCGGCAGTACGCCGACTGGCTGGTCGAGCACGGTAAAGCCTATCGTTGCTACACCACGGAAGCCGAGTTGGAGGAGCTGCGCGCGGCTGGCAAGCCTTACGACCGCCGCCACCGCAATCTTACGCCCGAACAGCGCGCTGCGTTTGAGGCTGAAGGGCGTCCCTATGTGATTCGCTTCGCCGCGCCGCTGACTGGTTCGACGACCGTACACGATGCGATCCGCGGCCCGATTACAGTGGAGAACAGCAGCGTCGTCGACCCGGTGTTGCTCAAGAGCGACGGGCTGCCGACCTATCATCTTGCTGTAGTGGTGGACGACCACTTGATGGAGATCACGCATGTCCTGCGCGGTGAAGAGTGGATTCCATCGGCGCCCTTGCACGTGATGATTTTTGACGCGTTTGGCTGGAGCGCGCCGGTTTTCGTGCATCTGCCCGTGATCCTCGATCCGAGCGGCAAAGGCAAAATGAGCAAACGCAAGACCGTCGTCGATGGCCGTGAATTTTCGCCTTTCGTGCGCGACTACATCTCCGGCGGCTATCTACCCGACGCTATGTTCAACTTTCTCGCCAATATGGGCTGGAGCTACGACGCTGAACAGGAAATCTTTACGCGCGAAGAGGCGATCTCCCGCTTCGACGTTGCCGACATTTCCCCCAAGGCGACTGCGCTGCCCTTTGGCAAACTTGAATGGATGAACGGCGTCTACATCCGGCGGATGGCGCCGACGCAGTTCGCCGAGGCAGTGGCGCCCTACATCGCCGCCGACCTGGGCATGAGTGTCGAGTCGCTGCGCCACGATCGCCGCTTGATCGAGCTGGCGCCGCTGATCCAGGAGCGCATTAAGGTTCTGACCGAAGCGACGCCCCTGGTCGACTGGGCTTTTGCGCCCGCCGAGCAGATCACCTATCCCGACCCGACGTTGCTGATCGGCAAAAAGCTGACGGCGGTGGAAAGCATCGACGTGTTGAAGGCAAGCGCCGAGATCGTGGCAGACATCGAGCCGTTCGAGGTGAGCGCACTCGAAGCGGCGTTCCGCAGCCGCGCCGAAGCGATGCAGGTTAAGCTGGGCAGTTTTCTGGCGCCGGTGCGCGTTGCGATCACCGGCAAGCCGGTCTCGCCGCCGCTTTTCGAGAGTATGCACGTGCTGGGACGCGCCGAAACGCTCATACGCATCGGCAACGCAATCCAGGCGCTGCGTTTACACGCAATGCAAACGGCCTGATAAATCGTATTGCATACTGCGCGTCGTGTAGCCGAATGTCGCACAAAACGCAACACGCAACACGCACCATTCACTAGGAGCACACACGTGAAACAAGACCTTGACCGGCTGATGGCTGAACGCAAATTAGACGCTTTTCTGGTGATCGGCGATTCGACCGGCAATCCGGTAATGAACTACTTGACCGGCGGCGCACATCTGGAGCGGGCGTTGATCGTCAAGCGCCGCGACGCGCCGATCACGCTCATTCACGGCGGCATGGAGCGCGACACTGCAGCGGCGACTGGGCTGCGGCTGGTGGACCGCGACGCGCACTACAATCAGATGCAATACCTGCAAGAGCACGAGGGCGACCAGCTGGCGGCGCAGGTCGCTTATCTCTCCGATGTGATCAAAAACGAAGGGCTGACGGGGCGGCTGGGCGTCTACGGCATGTTCGACGCCGGCGCGGCGATGACGATGCTCAATCTGCTGCAAGATCGTCTCTTCGACACCGAACTGGTGGGAGAATATGGCGATTCGCTCTTTGCAGCGGCGCGCGTGACCAAAGACGACGCCGAGATCGCACAGATGGCGGAAGCGGGGCGGCGCACTGCGCTGGTGGTCGGCGAGGTGCAGGAATTCATTCGTAGCCATGCTGTACGCGGCGAGATGGTGGTCAAGGCGGACGGCGAGCCGCTGACCATCGGCGACGTCAAGGCGTTTCTGCGTGGGCGCGTGCTCCATCACGGCATGCTCGAGAACCACGACACAATCTTTGCACAGGGGCGCGAGGCAGGCGTGCCGCACAATCGCGGCGCCGAGACGGTGGCGCTGCGGCTTGGGCAGGCGATCGTCTTCGATATCTTCCCGCGCATCGAAAGCGGCTACTTTCACGACATGACGCGCACCTGGAGCCTCGGTTACGCCACCGACGAGGTGCTTGCCGCCTACGAACAGGTCAAGGCGATCTTCGACCAGACGATGGCGGCGGCAAGAGTTGGCTTGCCCTGCCGCGACCTGCAGGCGATGACGCTCGACTTCTTCGAGGCAAAGGGACATCCTACGGCGCGCACCAATCCAGGTGGGCACGATGGCTACGTGCACAGCCTGGGTCACGGCGTCGGGCTGGACATCCACGAAGAGCCGCGCTTGAGCATTGCCGCCGGCAACGCAACGCTGTTGGCGCCGGGACACGTGGTCAGCATCGAGCCAGGATTGTACTATCCCGACCGCGGTTTTGGCGTGCGCGTCGAGGACACGATTGCGCTGCGTTCGGATGGGAGCGTGCTAAACCTGACGCAGTTCCCGTACGATCTGGTTGTGCCGATGAGGTGATCTCCAATCTCCACTCTCGATAGCAGAGAGTGGAGATTGGAGGTTCGAGTTACTCGTTGAACTTCACAAAGTCAGCGTTGATCCAGCCGCCGCTGGCGCCGAAATCGATCCTGATCCATTTGCCGTCGGCGGAGCGTGCCAGAACGTTGTAAACGTCGCCATCTTTGACGAGTCCCAGGATTCTGCCCTCTGGCCCCGGCGCCGACCGCACCACCACACGTGAGCCGCCGCTGACAACAGTGATCGCATTGGCCGCTGGCTCTTCGGTCGGAGCAGGCGTGGCTTCGGCAGTCGGCTCCTCGGTGGGAGCAGGCGTAGCCTCGGCGGCTGGCTCCTCGGTGGGAGCAGGCGTAGCCTCGGCGGCTGGCTCTTCAGTCGGGACAGGCGTGGCTTCAGCAGCCGGCTCTTCAGTCGGAGCAGGCGTGGCTTCGGCGGCCGGCTCCTCGGTTATTACAGCATCCGCCGGGCGGCTGATCGCCGATCCCTCAAATGGCGCAGCGCCATAGGGCAGCGTAGCGGCGCGTGTGACCGCTGCAATTGCTGTCTCCAGCAATGGATCGCCTTCAGCAAAGAGCGTTTCTTCCGTCACCGGCACGCGAATGGTCGGCGGCACACCCACATCCTCGATGATAATGTTGCCTTCGGTGTCGACCGGACGCCCCACCGAAATCTGCATTGTCACGAAATCCGGCATGACAAAGATGTTCTGCGAACCGCCCAAACCGGCTGTTGGATAATGGGCGACGATGTCGGCGCGGTCGTTGAGAGACATGCTGTAGGCAAAGAATTCGCACGCGCTGGCGCAGTTGGGTCCCGTTAACACAGCAATCGGGCCTCCATAGCGCAACGACTCATCCGGCGGGAGATAGAACTGGCGCACACGGTCTGGATCGAAGTAGAAGTCGCCCAACGCTTCGTCGTAATAGCCCGTGTTGCCAAGTTTCAGCTCCTCGTCGAAGAAGTACGCCGCCATCTGGTTGGCGAGGAAGCCGCTGCCGCCGCCATTTTGGCGCAGGTCGATGATTAAACCAGGAATCGAGCGTTGATTGAGCGTGGAGATCATACGCTCCCATAACTGCACGGTCAGCAGTTCGTTTTCAGAAAAACTGTAGATTCTGACATAGCCGAGTCCGTTGTCGAGCAGACGAAATTCGACAGGCAGTTCGGCGCCGGTTCGCCCGACATTGAACGACGAAATGCGGAAACTCTCACTCTCTTGCTCGGCGACGAGCGTTGTCGTCTGCACTTCTTCGTCGCCGGGATTCTTATAGGTGACTTCGACCTCTTCGCCCGGCGGCACGCGCGTGGCGTAGCGAAGCTGTTGCAGACGGCGTACATGGTCGGCGGAGAAGGGTGACGAGAAGGGCACAATCGTGTCGACATAGTCGCTGATCGGCTGGCCGTTCCAGGTGAGAATCTCGGCGCCCAACTCGATGCCGGCGCGGTCGGCAGGGCTGTCGGGCGTGACGAAGTTGACGATCGTGCGCCCATCTTCGACATCACGGATGGCGATGCCGACGCCGCCGCGCGTGCCTTCGATGAAGTCTTGCTGAATAAAGGGGGCGCTCAAGTGACCATCTGGGATCGACCAGATAAAAGAGCGCAGCGCGCGACGGAAGGCGAGCGAATCGCCGTCGGCTTCGGCGGCTTCAACCAGCGGGCGGAATTCCGCCGATTTGGCGTCCCAGTCGATGCCCTTCAGCTCGGTGAAAGCGTACTTGCGGCGGAAGAGATCGAGCATTGCATCGAACGCTGCGGTGTAGCTCAAATCGGAGAAGTCTTCGAGCGCCGAGTTGGCCGGTTCGATCAGCTCCATTTCTGGATACCGTTCGCGGCTAAAGGTGAACGGATCGGTGTCCATATCGACCACGGTGTAGCCAGCCGGCAAGATCACGATCGGGTCGTCTTCGGTGAAGAGTTTGCCGTCCTCGCCAAAGCCACTGGGGAAGCCCTGCTGGTCGTCCGGCGCCCAGACGATCAACTTGCCGCCGACAATTTCACCTTCGGCGCTGAAATCCTCGGCGATGCGCGTCGATGCGTAAGCCGTCGACCAACCGCCGCCGCTTTGGTCACGCACCTCCAGGAAGGGGTCGCCAAAGGCGTTGGTCCAATAGGCGATGGCAAAGATCATCACGCCGGTGTCTTCGCGTCCGTTGTTATCGACATCACGCAGCGCGCCTTGCGGCTCGATAGGCAGTGAGAGCGTCCACTCGAAGGGCGGGTCGAAAAAGTCACCGGTGATCTGGCCGAGCACCTGGGATTCTTTGGGGAAGATATAGCCTTTGTTGCGATCCACAAAGCCTGCCTGATCCTCCAGCACGATCAGCGGTTGCGCCACCCACATCGCCAAGATCGGGTTGGTGTAATTCATGACGCCGCGCACAATTGCCGGCCCGCCTTCATCGTTCTCAATCACTGCTGGAGGCAGGGTTGCATCCTGCGCTAACATCGAGCCAGCAGGCGTCAGCGCCAAAGCCAGCAGCAGCAACACTGCCAGCAAACGGTTTGGTTGTTTCATGCGTACCTCCTCATTGGTGTGGAAATGGTGAAATCATCTTCTCAACCGGTTGTGTCGTCGGCGACAGAGAGTGGGCGCTCGAACTCGATCACGTCATCCAATATCTGATTGAGGGTATATTTGGGCGCCCACCCGATGGTGTTGTGAATTTTGGTGATGTCAGGCACGCGGCGTTGCATATCCTCGAAACCGGGCGCATACGCTTCGCTGTACGGAATATAGTGAATGGTCGATTGGCTGTCTGTGCGATCTATCACGGTTTGGGCGAGCTGGTTGATTGTCACTTCCTGTCTGCTGCCGATGTTGTAGATTTCGCCGGCGGTCTGTTCGGGGCGGTCGAGCAGATCGATTACGGCGCGCACGGTGTCGCGCACGTGGCAGAAACAGCGCGATTGCGTGCCATCCCCATAGACCGGAATTGGCGCATTGCGCAGCGCCGCGCGCACAAAGCGTGGCACGACCATGCCATAGCGTCCGGTCTGTCCCGGCCCAACCGTGTTGAAGAAGCGCACGACCGTGACCGACAGATCAAACTCGCGATGCGCAGCCAACCCCAAAAACTCGTCAAGCAGCTTGCTGGCGGCGTAACTCCAACGGCTGCGGCTGGACGCGCCCAGGAGCAGGTCATCTTCTTCCGCAAATGGCGCTTTGACCCCTTTGCCGTACACTTCGCTGGTGCTTGCCAACAATGTGCGGCAGCGATAGCGCCGCGCCGCCGCCAACACTGCGTGTGTGCCAAGAACGTTGGTTTCGATTGTCTCCGTCGGACGCTCCACCACCAGCTGCACCCCGACCGCCGCCGCCAGATGGACAATGGCGTCTGCCTGGCTTGCCAGCCGGTCGAGCACAAGCGCATTGCGCAGATCATCGATAGCGAACGAGTAGAGCGGATGATGGGCAAAGGCGCGAATGTTGTCGATGCTGCCTGTGCTCAGATTATCGAGCACCGCCACCCGGTCGCCGCGCTCCAGCAGCGCGCGCGTCAGGTGTGACCCAATAAATCCGGCGCCGCCGGTGATCAAAACATGCATACGCCTCCAGTAATGCAGGACATGCTTAAGGCTTGGAGAACAGGCGATGAAAGGTCGCTTAGACCTGCCGCCTATTATCCTATGAATCGAGAGATTCGCAAAGGGTGCATTCGAGCTACGAATCGAGTGATTCACACACTGCTCTTTGACGCTCGCCCCAGGGCAGGCTACAATGGCTTGGTTATGGCGACTGACTGGGTCTTCGATGTGTTGCTCGACCTGACTGAAGATGGTTACCGCGCCACTGTGCGCCAATCGCCAGCAGGTGCAACGACGATTGCGTTCGAGCCGCCGCTGCAGCGCCGCGACCAACACGCCATCATTCAGCGCCTGCTCGCCGACCCCGGCGACGATGACGCGTTGCGCATTGCTCAATTTTCGCTGGCGCGCGAGGTTGGCGGCAAACTGTTCGACGCCGTCTTTGCCGGCCCTGTCCTTGAACTTTGGCAAGAGAGCTGGCGGCTTGCCTATGCCAGCCGCGCCAGCTTGCGCGTGCAACTCAGCTTCGGCGACGCCCCGTTGTTGCGCGCGCTGCCGTGGGAGTACCTCTACGACGAGACGCGCGACGAATTTCTGGCGCTTTCGGTGCATACACCGCTCTTTCGCCGTCAGCCCGCCGCCCATGCCATCCGCCCATTTGTCGTCGAGCCACCGCTGCACGTGCTGGTCGTGATGGCCGGCCCCGATGGCTACCCACCGCTGGCAGTCGGACGCGACTGGCGCGCGCTGATCGACAGCGTCGACTATCTGGCTGCAGAGGGCCGCATGACTTTCGAGCGCCTGCCCAAGCCGACGTTGCTCGATCTTCAGCGCCGCCTGCGCCAACGGCCCTTTCATATTGTTCATTTCATCGGCTTTGCGGTGAACGATGTGCAGACGCAGAGCGGCGTGTTGATCTTCGAAGATGAAATGGGGCGTGGGCGCGCGGTCAGCGGCGAGCATTTGGGCAAATTGCTCAGCGATCATTACTCGTTGCGTCTGGCTGTCATCGACATTCGCAACGCAGCGCGCGTCGGCGGCGTCGAACCGGGCGCCGAGGTGACTGAACAACTGGTGCGCCGCGGTCTGCCCTCCGCCGTGTTTCAGCCATCGCGTCTGCGCGCCCGGCCATCGCTGGCGTTCCTCCACGAATTTTACGGCGCCATCGCTGCGTTTCGCCCCGTCGATGTGGCGATGGCGGAAGCGCGCCGCGCCATTCAGTTGGAGGAGTCGGGCGCCAGTTGGGGCTTGCCGCATCTGGTCAGCCGCATCCCGCACGGTCAGTTGTACGAACAATACACGCCGCCGCCTGCGCCCAAACCGCGGCTGCATGTGCGCTCGGTTCTCGACAGAAGATAAGTCAGTCTTACGGAAAATTGATAGACCGCCTGGTACAGTTTCATACAAGGTTGACAGAAAAGGAATGAAAAATGGCAAACGCAGATATTGGATTGATCGGTTTGGCGGTGATGGGGCAAAACTTGGTGCTCAACATGGAGCGCAACGGCTACACCGTCGCCGTCTACAACCGCACCACGCGCGTGACCGACGAGTTTGTCGCCGCCCATCCGGGCAAGAAGCTGGTGCATACGCGCACGCTGGAAGAATTCGTACAGTCGCTGTCACGCCCGCGCAAGGTGATCATCATGGTCAAAGCAGGCAAACCAGTCGACGCCGTGATCGACAGCCTGGTTCCGCTGTTAGAGCCAGGCGACCTGGTGATGGATGGCGGCAACAGCTATTTCGCCGACACCGAACGGCGCAGCGATGCGCTGAGCGCGGCCGGCTTGCACTTTATGGGCGTCGGCGTCAGCGGCGGCGAAGAAGGCGCGCTGTGGGGGCCGAGCATCATGCCCGGCGGCACGCCCGAAGGTTGGGCGCTGGTCGGCGACATTCTTTCTGCAATCGCCGCTAAGGCGCCGGAAGATGGCAAGCCATGCGTCGCCTACATGGGGCCGCGCAGCGCTGGTCACTACGTCAAAATGGTGCACAACGGCATCGAATATGGCGACATGCAGTTGATCGCCGAAGCGTATGACATTCTACGCCGTGCATTGGGGTTGGAAGCTGGCGAGCTGGCGGAGATTTTCGATGAGTGGAACCGCGGTGAACTCGACAGTTATTTGATCGCCATTACTGCGCAGATATTCCGCAAAATCGATGAAATGACCGGCAAACCGCTCGTCGACCTGGTGCTCGACGCCGCCGGGCAAAAAGGCACCGGCAAATGGACGAGCCAGGACTCCTTTGACATCGCCGCGCCGACGCCGACGATCAATAGCGCCGTGACCGAACGCATCATCTCCAGCATGAAGGCGGAGCGCGTGGCCGCAGCGCAGGTGCTGCCTGGCCCCGAAACGCGCTACACCGGCGACCGCCAGACGCTGATTGACGCCGTGCGCCAGGCGCTCTATGCCAGCAAGATCAGCGCCTATGCACAGGGCATGGCGATGCTGCGCACCGCCAGCAAGGAGCGCAACTATGGTCTCAACCTCGCCGAAATCGCTGCGATCTGGCGCAACGGCTGCATCATCCGCGCCCGTTTCCTTAACCGCATCACCGAGGCGTTCAACCGCAATCCCGCGCTGAGCAACCTGATGCTCGATGATGACTTTGCGGCTGCGGTGCGCGAACGGCTGCCGGCATGGCGACATGTGGTGCAGACGGCCGTGGCGCTCGGCATCCCGACGCCAGCCTTCAGCGCCAGCCTTGCCTATTATGACAGCTATCGCAGCGAACGGCTGCCTGCCAACCTGATCCAGGCGCAGCGAGATCTCTTCGGCGCGCACACGTATGAGCGCGTTGACATGGACGGCGTCTTTCACTCGGATTGGGGCTGATCTGCGGAGGTGCAAGGACGATGAACCGTTGGACGCTTGTATTCGTGCTGGTGTTGGTTTTGGGCAGTGGTTGGGTCTGGTGGACGCGCCCCGATGTCGCTGCACAAGACGACGCCATCAGCGCCGCCGCGCAGCCGGCGATCGGTCGCCTGGCGCCGGACTTCACCCTGCCCACGCTCGACGGCGGTGAGTTCCGTCTGAGCGACCAGCGTGGGACGCCGGTCGTGCTCAACTTCTGGGCGACGTGGTGTGGCCCCTGTCAGCGCGAGCTGCCTGCCATCCAACGCGCCGCCGAGCACTATGACGGCGTCGTTCTCTTTGCCGCAGTCGATCAAGGTGAACCGATCGACCGCGTGCAGCGCTTTGTCGAAGACGTCGGTCTTCTCGACCCGCCGCAAATCGTGGTGCCGCTCGACGGCCAACAGATCGTGGGTGAACGCTATCAGGTGCGCGGCTTGCCGACGACCTATTTCATCGACGAGAGCGGCGTCATTCGCTCGATCTGGATGGGCGAAATGAACAGCGTCATTCTTGCCGAGCAGATCGCAACCATTCTGAGATAAACCAGCCATGAACAGATCGCCTGTGCTGCCTGCCGTTGAAGAGAAACCGGTCTACGTGAACCGCATGTTTGCGCGCATCGCGCCGACCTATGACTTGATGAACCGGCTGATGACCGGCGGCCAGGATCAGCGCTGGCGGCGCGAGATGCTCGACTATTGCAACCTGCCGCCGCGCGGGACATTGCTCGACGTCGGCGCAGGCACCGGCGACATCGCCTACACCGCCTTGCAACGCCACCCGACGCTGCGCGCGGTCGGCTCCGACTTCACCTACGAGATGATGGCGGCGGGCGTGGGCAAAATTCCAGGCGTCTTCCTGCCTTTTGTGCAGGCCGACACCTATGCGTTGCCTTTTGCCGATAACAGCTTCGACGCAGTAGTGAGTGGCTTTCTGGTGCGCAATGTCGTGGATCGCGTGGCGGCGTTCCGCGAAATGGCGCGCGTGACCAAACCGGGTGGACGCGTCGTCTGCCTGGAAACCACGCCGCCTTCCAACAGCATCCTCGGCCCACTCTTCCGGCTCTACTTTTTTCAGATTGTGCCGCTGATCGGCTCGATCGTTTCGGGCGATCGTCAGGCGTATGCCTACCTGCCGCACAGCACCATCGAATTTCCACCGCCGGCTGAACTGGCGCGCATGATGGAGCAGGCTGGTCTGCAACATGTCTTCTACGTGGAGCGGATGATGAAGGCAGTGGCGATTCACGTCGGTGTGAAGCTGTTATAAAGACGACCAGGCATTCTGTGCGCGTGGCGATCATCTATCAGAAAGCCCCAGAACTTTCTGATAGATGATCGCCACTTTGACGCCTTTACACCAACCTCATTATTCGCGGTTACTTCACACTCATCTGATAGGTAAAACGATAGACGCTCTCCAGCAGGCAGTACTGCGGCAGCGTGTCTGGCCCGCAGCTTGCCGTGCCCAGACCACGCTGGCCCCAGTCCAGGTTCAGGTAGACCTCCGGGCGCGGGGTCAGCTCGTAGGTGTGGCGTGCCTGAAAAAGATCGTTGGCGGTGAAGTGGCTGGCGGAGAACTCGATGGTCGGCGCGCCATGCACCTGCAAGCCAGCGCCGCGCGCATCGGAGAGCGCAAGCCAGCGCACGTCGGTGTGATGGCCGTGCTCCTGCGGCATGACGTAGGGCACGTACTGTTCCGTCACCGTGCTGCGATAGCGCCCGACCAGCGCCGAAGCCTTGCGGTCGTTGTAATTCTCCCAGGGGCCGCGCCCGAACCATTCCAGTTGCTCCAGCGCGGTCGGCAGCACCAGCTCGACGCCGATGCGCGGCACGTCGGTCACGCCCTCGCCGAGATGCACTTCGTTGTTCACTTCCAGCGCACCGGCGGGCGACAGCGTGTAGTGATGCACGTGCTTGAAGTCGTTCCACTGTCCGCGCCCGCTTGCCTGGTGGATGACCTCGACGATCAGCGCGCCTTTGGCTTCGAGCAGCCGGATCGACTCCAGCCGATATTGCACGGCGTTCAGCCCCAGCGCAAGCCAGCGCGGCAGCGCCTTCCAATCCGGGCTTTCCATCAGCTTGATGCCGTCATTGTCGGTCGGGCCACGCCAGACATTCAGCCGCGGTCCGCGCACGAGCAGATTCTTGCCCTTTGCGCCAAAGCCGACCAGCAGCCCCGTCGCCCGCTCAAAGACCGCCTCGACCGCCCCCGCGCGCAGCACAAGAGCTTCAGCCGTCTCCGTGGCTTCGACGCTCCCCTTCTCCCCCTCTCCTCTTTTCGCCTTCTTCACCTTCGCCGGCGCCTCCAACTGCGCCCAGCCGACTTCGTAGCCAGCCGGCGCCCACAGCGTGGCGCGGCGTTGATAGAAGCGGAAGTTCAGGAAGGTTTCGCCGTTAACCCGCTCCTCGCCGCTCAGCCAGGGGAGCGCTTCCTCCAGCGTCGCCTCCAGCGCGGCGCCCGGCTCGACATCGAGTTTGGGCAGCTTGCCTTTGGCGATCACCGCGCCGTCGTCGGTCAGCTCCCACTCACTGCGCAGCCAATCCAGGTTGATGAAATCTTGCTTGTTGACGATGCGCACGCGTCCCTGCTTGAGCTTGTCCGCTTCGACGCGCAGCGGCTGCGCCAGATATTTGAACTCGTTGAGAGCAGGATGGGGCGTGCGGTCGGGCCAGACGATGCCGTCGGTGCAGAAGTTGGCGTCGTTGGGCACGTCGTCGAAGTCGCCGCCGTAGGCCCAATACTGCTCGCCGTTCGGCGCGGTCTGGCGGATGCCGTGATCGACCCATTCCCAGATGAAGCCGCCCTGCAGCGCCGGGTATTTCTCAAAGGCGGCCCAGTAGTCCGCCAGGCTGCCGTTGCTGTTGCCCATGGCGTGCGAGTATTCACACATGATCAGCGGGCGCGGGTCAGCGCCTTGTGAGTAGGCGATGATGCTCTCGATCGACGGATACATCGGGCACATCACGTCGGTGACGCGCTCGCCGCCCTCCATGCCGCGCCCGCCCCACAGCGAGATGGCGCCTTCGTAGTGGAGCGGGCGGCTGGGGTCATAGCCGCGAATCCAGCCAGCCATAGCGTCGTGGTTGGGGCCATAGCCGCTCTCGTTGCCCAGCGACCAGAAGATAACGCAGGGATGGTTCTTGTCGCGTTCGACCATGTTCTGCACACGCTCGACAAAGGCGTGGGTGTAGCGCAGGTCGGTGCATAGCTCCTGGAAAAAGGCGTGCGACTCGATGTTGGCTTCGTCGATCACGTAGAAGCCGTAGCGGTCGCACAGATCGTAGAAGTGCGGGTCTTTCGGATAGTGCGAGGTGCGGATGGCGTTGACGTTGTACTGCTTCATGCGCTGGAGGTCGCTCTCCATGCGTTCACGCGTGAGCGCACGCCCGGTCACATCGTCGTGGTCGTGCAGATTCATGCCCTTGATCAGCACACGCTTGCCGTTGATCAGCAGGTTGCGGTTGCGTATCTCGATCTTGCGGAAGCCGACGGTGCAGCGGCTGCTCTCCTCCCCGCCCGGCGTTTTGAGCGTGACCACCAGCGTGTAGAGTTCGGGCGTCTCCGCCGACCAGAGTTTGGGCTTGGGCACGACCTGTTCGAGCCTTACCTCGCCGCGCGGTTTGTAGAGCTCGCCAAAGTCGGCGCGCAACGGCTTGCGGAAGACGGCTTTGCCGCGCGCATCGAACAACTGCGCCTCAACTGCGCAACCGGTGCAGTCGCCGCCAGGGAAACCCGCCTTGACCGTGACGCGCAGCACGCCATCCACCAGGTCGTCGCTGAGGTCGCCGCGCGCAAAGACATCCTGCAAATGTGGCGTCCCTGTGCTGTAGAGGAAGACCTCGCGCTGCAAACCGGCGTGCCACCACATGTCCTGATCTTCGATGAAGGCGGCGTCCGACCACTGCGTCACGACGACCAGCAGCTCGTTGTCGCCGTCGAAGCGCACGCGGCTGGTGATGTCGAACTCGGCGGGTGTGCGCGCATCCTTGTTCAGCCCGACCGGCTCGCCGTTGAGGTGGACATAGAGCGCACCCTCGCAGCCGCCAAAGTGCAGCACGATGCGCCGTCCCTGCCAGCCTGCGGGCACGCTGAAGGTGCGGCGGTAGACGCCGGTCGGGTTCTCGTCGGGCACGTCGGGCGGCAGGTTGGGGAAGGGCATCTGCACGTTGGTGTAGTGCGGGCGTCCAAAACCCTGCACCGTCCAGTTGCCGGGCACCTGGATCGGCGCCCAGTCGCCGTACTCGATGGCGACCGGCGTCACCTGCTCCGGGCGTCCGAAGATCAGGAAGTCCCAGACGCCGTTGAGCGAGGCGAACCAGGGCGATTCCTCGCGTGCTTTGTTGAGCGCGTCGTCGGCGGTTGGGAAGGGCGTCAACGTGGCGCGCGGCGGCAGGCGATTGAGGCTGGTCAGTTGTGGCATCTCCCAGGTGGGTTGGCCGGCGAGAAAGAGGAGCGGCAGCGGCGCAGCGCGCTCCTTCGCATCACGATCTTGGGCAAGAGCATTTTTTGCATTCATGGATTCGTTCCTGGTGTGTGCGGTCAGGAATTGCTGCGCACGGTTGCGCCGAACTGCGCTGGGGTTATCCCCGTTTGTTCAATTCTTGACCCGGTTTCGTCAATATGAGTATGCTCCGATTGTGCCACAAGGTGGGGAAGTTGCGGGAATTGGTGAGGGAGAAGCATCCGGCGTGCGGCGAAGGTGGAGCCTTCGATTCATATCCTTTTACAGATTCGGCAAAGACCCGGTAAAATGACGGCAGGCGTCGTCCCGGCAATGCAACAACGGGGACGCTCTGCAACGTGGAAACAAACACAAAGATGTACAATACAACGGTCGTCTGTCCCACCCTGATTGGGCGCACCGAGCAGATGGTGCGGCTGACTGGGCTGATGGCGGAGGCAACCCGCGGGCAGAGTCGTCTGGCGTTGGTCGCCGGCGACTCGGGCGTGGGCAAGTCGCGCCTGATTGCGGAGGTCAAAGCGCATGCCAGCGCGCGCGGCGTCGAAGTGATGCAGGGTCGCTGCTTCGAGGAAGACCGCGCCTTCCCGTATGCGCCGGTGATCGATCTGCTGCGCACGTTCTGTGCAGGGCGCTCTGCCGCCGAACTGACGCAGGTCTTTGGCGCAGCACCCCTCGAACTGAAAGAATGGCTGCCCGAGCTGGCGCCGCTGCCGTCGCCGCCGGCGTCGGGCGCAAACCTTGATCCCGAACAGCAAAAGCGCCGGCTCCTGCAATCGCTCACGCAGATTGTGTTGCGGCGGGCGGAAGCCAGGCAAGCGGCGGGCGACGCGCTCCTGCTCGTGATCGAAGACCTGCACTGGTGCGACGACGCCAGCCTGGAATGGCTGCTCTTTCTGGCGCGCCAGATCCGCAACCACTCCTTGCTCATCGTGCTGACCTATCGCCCTGACGAGCATCATCCATCTTTACATCAACTGCTGGCGACGCTGGATCGCATGCCCGGGGTGAGCGAGTTGGTGCTGACGGCGTTGAGCTGCGCCGATGTGGAGGCGATGTTGTGCGGCATCTTCAACCTCACCCAACCGCCGCGCGCCGAGTTTGTGGATGCGCTCTTTGCGCTCACCGCGGGCAACCCGTTTTTCATCGAGGAAGTGCTGAAGTCGCTGATCGCCGCTGGCGACATCTACAAGGTAAGCGGCGAGTGGACGCGCAAACCGCTGCGCGATCTGCAGATTCCACGCACGGTGCAGGTTGCCGTGCAGCAGCGCACGCGCCAGTTGAGCCAGGCGGCGCAGCAGTTGCTGACAACGGCGGCGGTGGCGGGACAGCGCTTTGACTTCACGGTGCTGCAAACTGTCACGCAGCAAACCGAACACGATCTGCTCCAGCAAATCAAAGAGCTGATCGCTGCCCAGCTGGTGGTGGAGGAGTCGGACGAGACCTTTGCCTTTCGTCATGCGTTGACGCGGCAGGCAATCTACACGGGGCTGCTGGGGCGTGAACGCAAGGCGCTCCACCACAGCCTGGCGGAAGCGATGGAACAATCCCATGCCGGGGCGCTTGATCTGCACGCAGGCGACCTCGCCCACCATTTCTACGCAGCGGGAGCGTGGACGTCGGCGCTGGTGTGGGCGCAGCGCGCCGCAGCCAATGCCGAACAGCTTTCCGCCTTCAGCGAGGCGCTGCATCACTACATGCGCGCCCGCTCCTGCGCCGAACATCTGCACCAACTCGATCTGCTGGTCGGGATCGATCAAGCGATCGGGCGGGTGCATGATGCGCGCGGCGAAGTGACCCAGGCAAGCCAGGCGTACAGGCGGGCGCTGCAAGCCACAGACGACCCGATGCAGCGCAGCGCGTTCAAGGTCGATCTGGGCGCCGCCTACATCAATCGGGCGGATGTGCGTGGCGTTGATTTGCTCCAGGAGGCGTTGCGCGAACTCGACCCGCACAGCCAGCATAGACAGGTGGTGATGGCGACGTTGTGGCTGGCGCGCTACTATCATCTGTGCGCGCAGTACACGCAGGCGCTTGCCTATCTCGAACAGGCGCGCGTGCTGATCGAGCCGCTCGACGATCCAACCATCCTGCGGCTGTTCTACGGCTCGATGGCGATTGTCCTGATGTACTCGGCGCGCTTCGAGGAAAGCATGAGCTGGGCCCGCCGCGATGTGGCGTATGGCGAAGATCATCAGGATGTGCGCGCAGTCGTGCTTGGCAATCTCTATCTTGCCGAAAACTCGGAATATCTGGGGCGCTGGCACGACACCCAGGAATTCGCCATGCGCGGCTGGCAGGCGGCGCGGCAGTCGGGGTGGCACAGCATGGAAGTGTGGACGGAGTTGGAGCGGCTGGTCGTTGCCTATTACCGCGGCGACCTGGCGACAGGCAGCCAACTGGCGCACGCCTGCCGCGCCGAAGCGTATGATCTGCGCGAGCAGCGCGCTGCGCTTCACACCGAAAAGCTGCTTGTGCAGATCGAAACCGCGCGCGGCAATGAGGAGCTTGCCTACACCGTCGGCGAAGCTGCTGTGCGTGCAGTCGATGAAGTCGTCGGCGTGGGCATTCGCTGCTGGATTCGCCTGGCGTTGGCGGCCGTACACGCGCAGCGCGAGGAGTGGGCGCAAGCCGCCGCATTGTATGAAGAATGCATTGCGCTGCTGGCGGGCGGCGAAAATCGGGTGCTCCAGATGGAGCTTGGCGCACCAATGGCGGAAGCGTATGTTGCGCTCGGACGGCTTGACGACGCCGCAGCGCTGATCGCGGATACGCTGGCGTTGACGCAGGCGTCGGGCGCGCGCCAGTATGAGGCGGCGGCGCAGCGCGTGCAGGGCCAGCTTCTCGCCGCGCAGGGGCAGCACGAAGCCGCGCTGGCAGCGCTCGACCGCGCCATCGCGATCTGCACGGCGTTGGGCAGTGATCTGGAGCTGGCGCACACTCACTTTCAGCGCGGGGTTGTGCAGCGCACCCGCAGCGACCTGACGGCGGCGCACGATGAGTGGACGACGGCGCGCGCCTTGTGCGAGCGGATGGGCGCGCATGCGCTGCTCTGGCGCTGTCATGCAGTGCTTGGTCAGCTTGCCCATGCGCAAGGACGCACGGACGCGGCGGAGCATGCCTTTGCCGCCGCGCGCGCTGTCGTCACGCAGTTGGCAGCAACCATGCAGGATGAAACGTTTCGCCAGCATTTGCGGCAGCGCGCCGCGAAGATGCTGCCTGCCGAGCCGCCAGCATCTTCGCGGCGCGCTGCCAAAGCTGACTTTGGTGGGCTGACCGCGCGTGAACGCGAAGTGGCGGCGTTGATTGCGCAGGGCAAATCCAACCGCGAGATTGCGACGGCGCTGGTCGTCAGCGAACGCACCGTCACCACCCACATCAGCAACATCTTCTCCAAGCTGGGCTTCACCTCACGCGCTCAGGTTGCGGCCTGGGCCAGCCAGCGCAGCCTCGACGATTAGCCGGCGGACAGAATGTCATCGACCGCGGCAACGCAACCTGTTGCATTTTGACGCAAAGGCGCAGAGGAAACTCAGCGGCGACCCAACGATCCTGTCATACTTTGTCTCTGTCATTTCTCACGCTTCCTCTGCGCATCTCTGCACCTTTGCGTCGAGAACCCCGTTCCAGCCACCCGCGCAAAAGATACGTAGTCGATCGGCGCGCAAGATCGTAGATTTCTACGATGTCCGCATCAATGGTTCCGATGTTCAATTCAGCCAAACTTGACTTTGGTTGGAGACATCGGAGCATTCGCCATGTACACATTCATCCAGCAATATACGTATGACCCCGCGGCAAGCGCTACGCTGCTGCACGCGCTGGAGACCACGCTGGTGCCGCGCCTGCGCACGATGCCGGATTTTGTGGCGTATTACTGGCTCGACCTGGGCGTCGGCGTCGGCGCCGCGCTGTGCATGTTCGAGGAGCAGGCAAGTGCGGAAAGTTCGCTGGCGCTGGCTGCCGCCCTCGTTCAGGACTACGCGCCGATCAACGTCGCTCCGGCGCAGGTCATCCGCGGCAAAGTCAAGATTCATGCCGTCTGTTCGCTCTAGGTTCGCCGCCACCGGCAATCCGGCGTTTCGTTCCAGCCTGGGAGGTTTCATGCGATCGCTACATTCATCTCGTCGTGTTCTGCTGTTGGCTGTCGCAGCGCTGATCTGCGCACTGCTGGTGGGGATGGCAGCCTGGCCCCACTTTGCCGCCGCGCAAGAGATCGATCCGGTGCAGGCTGCCTGGCAAAAGGCGCGCGCCGCTGGCGCGTACCACTTCGACAGCGACGTGATCCAGGTCACCGTTCCCATGCCGACCGTGACGAACGTCGGGCGCAGCAGCCGCACCCAGACGTTGCATCTCTCCGGGCAGACCGACCTGCGCCAGCGCACACTGGAGATGCAGCTTTGGGCGGACGGTGGGAGCGTGGTGCAATCTGAAAGCGGTCTTGCCGTCAAGATGGAGCGGGGCAGAAGCCTCGTCCGTCGCCAGGGGCCGACCGGCTGGGAGGAGTGGCAGGAGGTGGAGGGCGGTCTCGACGGCTTTGCACCGCACGGCGACTTCCTGGCGTATCTGTCAGCGGTGCGCAACATCCAGCCGCACGCGCCGGAGACGCGTGCGCTGCCCGGACGCACGATCACCTTCACGCGCTACAGCTTCGACATCGACGGCGCCGCCTTTGCCGACTTCATGCGCGACCAGATGGAGCAGACGCTGCGCGCCAGGGGTGAGCTGCCGCCGGGCGTGCAACTTCAGGCATCCGAGTACTATCGCGCCATGCGCGGCGACGGCGAGTTGTGGGTGCGCGAGGACGGACTGCCGCTGCGCCAGATCATGAACCTGACCTTTCCCGAACAGCAGAACGAGTTCGTAACCGCGCAGATCACGGTGGATTTCGCCCGCTTTGGTGCGCCGCAGACCGATCTGGCTGGCTTGGTGCGTACGGGCGACCTGGCGGGTCTCGCCGCTGCGCTTGCTGCCAACCTGCCGGATCCGATGCCGGGGCTGCTGCTGACGACGCTGCTGGCGATGACGGCGTTGATGCTCTACCACCGTCGTGCGCGTCCGGTGCAGATCGCCGTCGTCGCCGCCGTGATCACAAGCATGGTCGTCAGCCCGCTCCTGACCTCGTTCAAGGCCGACAGTTTCTTCGCCGCGCAGAGCGCCAAAGCCGCCGATCAGGAGCAACAGAACGTCGAAAGCGACCTCCAGGACTCACTGTTGGCGCTCGGCGACAAACCCGAATTCAACCCGCACGTCAATCCGCTGGAGACTGGAGATTGGAGATTGGAGATTAGCGCCCATCTCCAATCTCTCAATCTCCAATCTCCCAATCTCCAATCTCCCAATCTCCAATCTCCAGTCTCCAATCTCCAATCTCTCACCGACACCGGACTCGACACCGATAACGACGGTCTCAGCGACTTTGTGGAAGTGCGCGTTGGCACGGATCCCACCTTTGCCGACACCGACGAGGACGGCCTGTCCGACGCGCGGGAGGTGCAAGGCTTCACCTATGCGGGCAAGACGTGGTATCTGAACCCGGCGGCGATGGACAGCAACGGCGACGGTCTCAGCGACGGGCAGGAGTGGGGGCTGGACGCAAGCGGCGCGCTGCGCACGACCCCGCTCGACACTGATGGCGACGGCGTGCCCGACCTCTTCGACCCGGACAACGACAACGACGGTGTGCCCGACCGCATGGATCTCTCGCCCTTTAGCCGCAGCGCCAACGTCGCCACCGAAGCCGATCCCTTCCGCCTGACGGTGCGCAACCTGACGCCGAACAAGCCGACCTTTGTCGATTTTCAACTGCGCCCCACCGACGAGAGACACCTGTGGCTCGCCTTCAACCTGCTCGACTGGCCCGACGACGACAACCAGGGGCAGGTGATCGACATCGACGGCGGAACCTACGCCGACCTTGCCGCCGCCGAAGGACGCACCGCCGACCCGAACGAAGCCAACGGCGACATGAAGCTGATCCCGATGCTGGAGATTCGCCTGCCTGCCAATGGCGGCAATTTGCCGCCGGCGCAAGACCTGGAACCCTACAGCATCATCGTCAACAACCTGACTGCGGACGGCAGCCAGCAGGTCGCCTATGTGCCGCTCAGCCTCGCGGTCGATAGCCAGACGGGGCAGCGCGTCGCGTTCACAGGGCGAATGCGTTATCTGCCAACGGGCAGTTGGCCCACCGCGCATGAGGTGCGGCTGGCGTGGGTGGTGCAGATGCTGGTCGATCTGCCCTGTGACCGCAACGCACCGGACGCAGCCGCCATCGGCTGCGCAGCGGACGGCTACATTCACAATGTGCCGCAGGTGGTGCAGAGCTACTATGACGAGTGGACGCTCACCGGTCTCAACGTCAGTGAGCAGCACGGCGCACAGACCGCAATCATGTACGCCGACCCAGCCAGCCTGAGCGGCGATCCCAGCAACAACAGTGCGCTCACTGCGCTGAGCCACGCGCTGGACGAGACCCTGCTCGGCGCGCGCGATAGCGACAACGACGCCCAGCGCGACGTAGATATTGCCACCATTGCCGCGCAGATGCCGACGCTGACAACCAACTGGGGTATTGACGAAACGATCCACGTCACCAGCGCCACCTACGCCACCTTCGACCAGGCCGCCATGTACACCGCCATGACCGACACTGTATCGGTGCTCAACAGCGCGTTCAATTCGGCATGGACGTTCGATCCGGCGATCATGCCCACGCTGCTCTACGCTTACGAGCAGGAGTCGCGCGGCGTCAGCCTCGATGCGTTGACGGCAGGCAGCTTCTATGTCAATCTTGACCTGAACAACCTGTATGTGGATTTTCAGCCACCCAGCCAGCCCGCGGTGGAGCGGGTGACGGTGGCTGGGCTGAAATGGGTGCACTACTGCCGCGCCACCGGCAGCAGCCAGTGGAACATCTGCCCGGCGGCGGATTACTGGGCGACGGCGGAGCAGCGCTACGGCAGCCTCGCCCTCCCCGGCGACCCCAACGACCCGGATGTGCAAGCCGGGCGCATCTACGTCATGCAGCTCTACGACCTGGCGCTGACTCAGGGCGTCAACCGCGCGGTGCAGCGCAACAACCAGTTGATCGCCGCCAACTATGCGCTGAAAACAGATCCGCAGCTTGCGACGACGATCCGCAGCGCCGCCGGCATGGGCCGCATGGGGGCAGTCTTCATTGCCAACACTGCGTTCATGGCGAGCACCAACAACGTCAGCTTCACCAAGCAGCTCGGTTTGCTCTTCCGCCCCATGCGCGGCGGCGTCTACGAAGGCGTTCATGCCATACGCAACTTCAGCAACCCGGAACTGCGCGGCAGCGCCATCGTACTCGGCATCAAGGTGCTCTACGTGGCTGGATTGCTGACCGCGGGCATCCTGGCGGCGACGTCGAAAGGCCAGGACGCCAGGATTGCATTAAGTGCGCTGGTCATCGGTCTCCAGTTCTACTTTGCGGTGCTCGACCCGATCCTGGCGGCGTTGAAATGGGCGGGCGCGCTGCGCGCTGCGGGGTCCACTGCCTCGATTGCGCGCTCCGGCACGGAGGTGCTGGGCGTCTCCAAACAGGCGTCCGCCGTGGGCACGGTGATCGCCATCGCCGTGGTCTGGGGCTTCTTTATCTACAGCATGGCCGCCAACAGCGTCTCGCCCTTTAGCGCGGAGTTCAACCGCGCGCTGGCGGAAACCATCGCCTCCACCATCTACCTGATTTTGCTGGCGCTGATTTCAGCCACCGTTGTCGGGCTGATCCTGGTGGGCATCATCGGTCTCATCGACACGATCCTCACGGCGATCTGCGAGCTGGGCGTGGACGATCTGCGCAAAGTTCCGGGGCTGGGCGGCGCCTGCTTCACGCTGGGCACGACTGCGGTCAAGCTCATCGCCTACGCGCTCTACAACTACGATGTCATGATCGACACAAGCGCACGTGATCTGGTGTCGCCCGGTTCGCCGCAGACGCGGCTGGCGGATCCGAGCAAAGGCTTCGTCGCCGGCAACGCCATCTCCATCACGATGCCCATCACGACGAACATTGCGCACAAAAGCCCGGACCCGGCCAGCGGGCTGATAATCAATTCCTATCTCTACTTCTTCTCGCCGAGCAATCTGCGCTCGACCACCTTCAACTATAGCCTGACCCAGCCCGGCCCAGCCGACCTCTCAGCAGGTCTCAACACCATGTCCGGCGCGTGGCGCAATGTGCGCGAGCATCATAAATACGCCGCCACACCCATGTACGGCGGCTATGCCACCACGACCCCGCCAGTGGTGGGCGGCTTCAACCTGCCCGCGGGCATCAACCGCACGCCGTCGTTCTATCTCAACACCGGCTATGCGCTGCCGGCTTACGAATGCTGGCTCGTGCCCGCAATCCCCTATTATGTGCCGGTCTGCTACACGCGCACCTTCACCGGCAAAAGTTCGACCAAAATCGAGACGCTGCGCTATGACATCTTCCCCGCCACCTTTGCCGAGTTTGTGGCGATGACCAGTAAGCCGGATAGCGGTTTTGGTCTGGCGTGGGATGCGCGTTTCCCCTCGCTGGCGGATGCCGACGGAGACGGTCTGCGCTCCAGCGTACACGGCGGTCTCGACCCCAACGACAACCTGGCGGCGTTCGGCTGGGATGCGGATCGAGACGGGCTGGTCGATGCCTTCGAACTGGCGCGGCGCAGCGAGGGCGTCGGCTATTCGCCGATCCAGTGCGACACCGACGGCGACGGTCTCACCGATGCGCAGGAGGCGCATTACGGCACCAACCCGGCAAACCGCGACAGCGACAACGACGGGCTGACCGACGCCGAGGAGGTCTGGCATCGCGTCTACAACACGACCACCTGCCAGCCAGGGGATCTCTGGGCCGGCGGCTGGGACGTGACGATCAACGCGGCCACGCCCTTCACGGTGCGCGTCACTTCCAACCCGCTGGTGGCGGACAGCGACAACGACGGCATCAGCGACCTGGCGGAAAAACAACTGGCGCAGCAGGCTGACCCTGCCAAACGGCTCGACGACCAGAACCGTCCCTATCATCCCGGCGTGCCCAACAGTTCGCCCATCGCCATCTTCCTTGCCGCCGACCGGCGCTATGTGCAGCCCGGCGCCACCGTCGCCGTCACGCATACGGTCGTCACGCAGGCGGCGCTGGCGCCCAGCATTCTGGATGTGGCGTCTGGCAGCGCGCTCGGCGCCAGCCCGGCGCCCGCGCTGCTGGGCTTCGAGCCGCTCACCTTCAGCGGCGCGCAGACCGTCACCCAACAGACGCTGCTGACCGCGTTGCCGGGGCTTGCCACGCAAGCGGTCGCGATCACGAGCAGCGTGCGCGCACGGCTGGCGCCGTCGGGCGCGGCGACGCTGGCATGGGAGCCGCTTGTCTCGCAGGTGCTGGGCAGCGCGTCTCCACCCGCACGCCGCGGCGCGGCGATTGCACCCCTGCGCGACCGCCAGGACACATTCCTGACCAGCGCCATGCTCTCGAATAGCCTCACCCGCGGTGGCGTCGGCGCGATCCAGACCAACGCCATCCCCGGCGGTGAAGCGGGCACGTTGGTCAGCGACAGCGGCGTCTCGACGCGGCGCGGCGCCTCGGCGGCGGACATTGCCTGCAATGCCGCAGGCGCCTGCATGGTCGTGTGGGAGGAGCAAGACACGTGCAACACGCTGACGATCAACGATCTGCGCGTGGTCACCTCGGGCGAAAGCGGCGGCATCGAACCGGTCATCTACTGGATCGCCGATTACACCGACACAAACCCGGTCGACGGCGGCTACCAACTGTTGTGGAATCCGCTTACGAATGGCAGCCGCGATATGGGCAGCGGCGCCCAGCGCGGCCCCAACGCCAATGGCTTCCCGATCACCGTCAACGTCTGCGGCGACGGTCGCATCGACGTCTACGAAGCGGATACGGAAACGATCACCAACAACCCCAGCAATCTCGATCTGATCGGCAGTAGTCTGCGCATCGGGTCCGACAACCGCAACATGGATCCGAACCTGATCGTGCGCTTTACGCGCAGCGGTATCACGTCGGTCGTGGATCTCAACCTGTCTATGCCGCGCAAGAACCTGGACACGATCCGCGGTGCGCTGGTAGGGCCCACCGGCGCTGTGCTGCGCGCGCCGTTTGCGATACCGTCGGCGCTGCCGATCAGCATCAGCAAATCTCACAACCACCGCCCGGTGGTTGCCAGCGACGGCTTCGGCTTCATGGTGCTCAGCGAGCTGGCGGACGCCACTGCCTACAAGACGTTCCTGCAGTGGCAGCGCTTCGACGCCAATGGTCAGCCAAGCGAAATCGCACGCACCATCGAGCTGGAGAGTCTGCGCGTGGCTGCGCCCGAGACATCCAGCCTGGCGCTCGATGTCGTGGGCGTGCAGGGCGGCTATCGCGTGGCGCGCAAATTCATTCGTGCGTTCGATGCTCCAGAGCAGACGATTCACCTGACCGACGAGATCGGCGCCGCACCGGCGGGCACGGAAAGCTGGACGGTTGCCACCACCCGCGCCGCACCCGCCGAACGCGGCGCGCCGGTGCTGGCGTACAACCCGCGCACCGACCAGACCCTGCTGCTCTACGGACAGTCCGCCAACTTTGGCGAGGTCGGCATCGTGCGCCGCATGCTCTATCAAGGCTATGGCGCCCAGCGCACGACCGTGCTCGCCGACGCCAACCTGGGCATGAACCAGGTCGGCAACAACCTGGTGATCCGCTCCGAGGACGCGCCTCACGCGGTCTATGATGCGGTGAACGACGCCTGGTTGATCAGTTGGACACAGCCCTCCGGCCCCGGACTCGGCATCGTCTACAGTTTCTGGCGGCCCGACCTGGTCTCCGGTCGCATCATCGGCGATCAGAAACTCGCCATGTCGTCGGCAAACAACTTCACCAGCCGCGCCCAGGCCTGTCCGCTGCTGACCTCCCAGGTCGCAACTGACTTGCGCTTCGAGGAATTGCCCGGCGCCAGCTTCTTCGCCGACAGTTCGGGGCGCGGCAACCATGCCACGTGCAGCGGCGGCGCCTGCCCCACGCCCGCCTATCCCGGCGCCGTCGACAACCTGGGCAACGCCGCGGGCACGCCGGCTTCCGACTATGCCGTGCGTTTCGACGGCGTGGATGACGCGCTGACGCTGAACAACCCTTATGCCGCCACGGGTCGCGCGGACTTCACCGTCGCCTTCTGGTACAAGGGCGGGGTCACCAGCCAGGCGAACGCGCCCTTCACCGTAGCGGGCATCGACGCCTCCAACAACACGCTGGTGCGGGTGCAGTTGGACAACCGCACCGGACGCATCGAGTTCGCCTTTGGCAGCTACGTGATCGGTGCGGACAACACGGGCGTAAACGACGGTCGCTGGCACGCCATCGTCGCCACTCGCGACGATTACGCCAGCAATGGCCGCCTGGCGCTCTACTTGGACGGTAACGCAACGCCAATTGCTTCCGGTAACAGCCTGGTGACCACCATCCCGCCCGCCACCTTCCGCATCAGCGGCGGCGGCGTTCCCGTTTACCTCGACCAGTTCCAGGTCTACACGACAGCGCTCAGCGCCGCCACCGTGCGCGATCTATACACCCGCTCCTTGCAGGCATACTGCATCGGCGCCAGTTATGACCAGGGGGCCTACACCTGGCGCAAACTGGCGCTGCGCACGCCGGATGTGCGCGGGGGCAAGCTCACCACTAGCAACAGCATGACGCTGATCGTTGACGGCGACGCGCCCACCTCGTCCATCGACAGCGTCAGTCACGGCCAGTATCTCCAGGGCAACACGATCCACACCATCGGCGGCAGCGCGATGGATGTCACGTCCGGGGTGGCTGGCGTGGCGGTAAGCGTAAATGGTGCGTCCTTCCAGCCTGCCGCCGGCGCCGTCACCTGGGCCCACAACCTGGCGGTGACAGAGGGCAGCTATACGCTGCAGAGCCGCGCCACCGACGAGGCCGGCAACGTCGGGACGCCGAGCAGCAGTGTCACCATCATCGCCGACGCTACGCCGCCCATCGTCACGCTGAACGCTCCGCCCGCCGTCGCAATCGCACCGACGCGCAACGCCGCCGGACAGTGGATTGCTGCGCTGAGCGGTGCGGTCGCCGACCCGAACATCGGCGCACAGCCCGGCAGCGGCGTCCGCGCCGACGCGGTCGAGGCGCGGCTGATCGCCCAGGCAGGCGATGACGATGCCCAGGGCGCCGGCTGGCAGCCGGCGATCCTCAACGGCAGCGGCTGGTCGATCGACTACCGCTTCGCCGATGCGCTGCTCGACCCGACCGGCGTCTACACGATCCAGCTGCGCGCCACCGACAACGTAGGCAACCGCACGGTGAACAACAACGCGGGCGTGCTGCGTCTCGATGGGGCGGCGCCGGTGGCGACGCTCAGCGATCTCGACGCCGTGCGCCAGATCATCACGCAGACTGTGACCCTCAGCGGCGTCATCACCGATGTGGGGCCGGCGGGGGCGGCTGCGGTCGAGATCGCCTTCACCCCGCTCGAACAGATCGCGGCGCTGCCCATCGATGTGAGCAATCAACAGGCGGAAACGCTGCTCGATGCCGGGGGCCGGGTCTGGCTGGCAGGTGCGCTGACGCCCACCGGTGCGGGCGTCGCCGCCTGGAGCGCGCCGGTTCCCGCCGGGCTGGAAGGCGAGTATCAGATCGACCTGCGCGGGCGCGATGCGTTGGGCAACAGCCGCGTTGCCTCCAATCTCTGGCGCGGCGTGATCGACACGCTGGCGCCACGGCTGGCGATCACCGCCACGCCCACCGGCGCCAGCTACGCAGACGATGCCGGTCTGCGCCGTTACGAGGTCATCTATACGTGCAGCGCCGAGGATCGCTACCTGATCGAGGAGGAGTTCGCCTGTGCAGGCAATGCCTTCCAGCCGCCGCAGCGCTTCTTCACCATTGACGCGGCACTGCAGGCGCTCTTCCCCGACCGCGTCATTCTCAGCAAGCTGACCAACCGCTACGCACGCTGGCAGACCGATCCCCAGGCGGTGGAGGCGATGGGGGCGTGCGATCTTTTTGGGCGCTGCGCTGTCGCAGATACGCAGCCGGACGGAGTGATGGCTGTGATGTCTGCGAGCACATTGAACACGGCAGCGACGCCCGCTGCGCCGAACGCTGTCATCGTGGCGCCCGGCAATTTGCGCTACGTGGCGTCGAACAGCGCGCTGCCGGTGACCGTGGTCGCCGAGGCGGAACAGGGAGTGCGCGATGTCACGCTCACGCTTGACGGCATCGTGGTGCATACGCTCAGCTTCGCCCAGGACGCCCTGGTGACCCGCGTGCAGCGCACCGTTGCCGTCGCTGCCGGCGTCGGCGCGCATACGCTGACGGTGCGCGCCACCGACTGGGCCGGCGCCACGCAGATGGATGTACACCCAGTCACCTTCGCCGTCGATGCACAGCCGCCCGCGGTGACGGTGGACACCGGCGACCTGACCCAGGCTGACGCCTGGCAGGTTGGCAGCGGCGTTCTGCGTTTCCGTGGCGCCGCCAGCGATGATGTTGGTCTGGCGGCAGTGCAGATCGCCGTGGATGCGCAGCCCTTCATGAACGCGGTCTTTGGCGGCGGTCAGTGGCGCGCGGCGCTGCCGACCGTCGATCCCGAAGGACGGCAACTGGCGGTGCGAGTGCGCGCCATCGACTTTGCCGGGCAGGTGACGCAGGTCAACGTCATGGTCAACACCAATCTCTCTGCACCCGATGCGCCCGACACTACGATCACCGGAGTCCCATCCGATCCGAGTGCTGACAATGAAGCCATCTTCACGTTTACCGGCATCCCCGGCGGGCGTGAGATCGTCGGCTTCGAGTGCCAGCTTGACGGCGGCGTATTCGAGCCGTGCTTCAGCCCGTGGCGCTACGATGGCCTGAGCAAGGGCGCGCATCACTTCCGCGTGCGCGCCATCGACGCCGCCGGCAATGTCGACCTCACGCCCGCCAGCTACAGTTGGACGGTCAACGCCAGCGTGCTGGATGCGACGCTCACGTCAGCGCCAGCGAACCCAAGCACGCAGCGCAGCGCCAGCTTCGCCTTCACCGGCGCCGGCGTCGGTTTCGAGTGCAGCCTGGACGGCGCGCCCTTTGCACCTTGCACCAGCCCGCAGGTCTACGACGGTCTGGCGTATGGCATGCACACCTTTCAGGTGCGGGCGCGCAATGCCGCGGGGCAGACCGGCGCCGCACATCGGTACATGTGGACCATCGTGAACACGCCTCCGGTCGCCTTCGACCAGGCACTGGCGACCGGAGGCGCACCGCTGCCGATCACTCTCACCGCCGCCGACGAGGATGCGCTGACCTTCCGGGTGAACGCGCCAGCGCACGGCGTGCTGCTCGGCGCGCCGCCTGCGCTGACCTACATCCCAGACAGCGGCTTTGGCGGCGTGGACAGCTTCACCTTTGTCGCCAATGATGGCTTAGCCGATTCCAACGTCGCCACGGTGACGATCACGGTCAACAATCCGCCGGTGGCGAATGCGCAGAACGTCGAGGTGCACGAGGATACGCCTACACCGATCACGCTCAGCGGCGCGGACAGCGACGGCGACCCGCTCACCTACACCGTTGTGATGTCGCCATCGTTCGGGCTGCTCAGCGGCGCCGCGCCAAACCTGACCTACACGCCGGTGCTCAACTACCACGGGCCGGATGCGTTCACCTTCCGCGTCAGCGACGGTAAACAGGATTCGGACACTGCAACGGTGGCGATCACCGTGCTACCGGTCAACGATCCGCCGGTCGTCGCCGACGACATCGCCGTGACCGATGAGGACATCCCGGTGACGATTGCGGTGCTGGCAAACGACAACGACGCCGCCGACGCCGGTGCGCTTGACCTGGCTTCGCTGCAGGTGATCGCTGCGCCTGCCAACGGCGCCGCCAGTGTGGTCAACGGCGCAATCGTCTATGCGCCATCGCTCGACTTCAACGGCGTCGACATCCTGCGCTACCAGGTCTGCGACCTGGGCTATCCGCTGCCGGCGCTGTGCGGCAGTGCAACGGTCACGGTGACTATCCACGCGGTCAACGACGCGCCGGTTGCCAACCCAGAGAGCTTCACCCTCAACGAGGATACGCCGCTCGTCGTTGCGGCGCCGGGCGTGCTGCTCAACGACCGCGATCCGGATATCGGCGACGCACTGATCGCCGTCCTGGTCACGCCGCCTGACAACGGCGTCCTGGCGCTCAATGCCAATGGCGCGTTCACCTACACGCCGAATCCGAACTACTTCGGTCCAGACAGCTTTAGCTACAAGGCGCGCGACGCAGCGGGCGCGGAGTCGGCGGTCGTGACAGTGATGCTGACGGTGAATCCGGTCAACGATGCGCCGACAATCAGCGTGGTTGCTGGCGGCGTCTGCTTTGGCGATACGCCGCGTGCGCTGATCCGGCTGTTGGTTGCTGATGTGGACAATCCCGCCGAAACGTTGATCTTGAGCGGCGTCAGCGCCAACCCTGGTCTGGTGGCGGACAGCAACATCGTCTTCGGCGGCAGCGGGGCGGAGCGCAGCATGTCGATCACGGCCTCAGCGCCGCGCAACGTCAGCAGTGGCCTTGTGACCATCGTCGTGCGCGACGGCCAGGGCGCGGCGGCGACGACAACGCTGCAAGTGCTGGTGGGCACGGACAAGCGCGAGACGCTCACCGCCGCCGCCGGAGCGTCGGTTGTGTTCGGTCTCAAGGGGGATGACATCCTGGTTGGCGGCAACGGCAACGATCTGCTGTGCGGCGGTTCGGGCAACGACCGGCTGGAAGGCGGCAACGGCGAAGACACTCTGGATGGCGGCGCGGGACGCGATACGCTCTTGGGCGGAAATGGCGCGGACTTCCTGACAGGCGGCGCAGGGGCGGACTTCTTCAGCGGCGGCAACGGGCCAGACACTGCAACCGACTTCAACGCCAGCGAAGGCGATACGCACGACGGCGCCGTGGAGAGCTGGACGCCGGTTGCCACGCTCGCCGCGACCGAACACAGCGGCGATCTGCCGCCTGCGCCCGATCCTGCTGTCGGCGAGCAGCCCAGCGAGGAAGCAGGCGAAACCGACGAGGTGTTGATGACCAATTACCTGTTCTTGCCGGTGATCAGCCAGGCGGTTGATGAGACTATCGGCGGCAGCGTCGAGACGCCATCCACACATCCAGGTCAGGTTGCGCCGATGGATGGCGGTGAAGAGATGCAGTTGCCAGTCGATGCCTCCTCAGTATCTGATCCAGCGGAAGAGTGATTGGATTTGCGCTGATCTTGCTGTCAACACAGTGTGCTCCGTCGTCAGGCGGAGCACACTGCGTTGATGGTCTTTGACTGCGGGTTTATCCTAACGAATCTCGACCATCACTTCGCCCAGCGTCACGGTTTGACCGGGCGCAACCGTGATCTGGTGGATTGCGCCGGTGATCGGCGAGCGAATCTCGTTCTCCATCTTCATCGCTTCGAGCACGAGCAGCGGCTGTCCCACTTCGACCAACTGCCCCAACTCGACGTTGACGCGCGTCACCAGGCCGGGGATCGGCGCCTTGACGCGGCCATCGCCGGACGCCGGTCGCACCGTGCCGACCTCCTTATCGCGCACCTGAATCTCATAGCGCCCGCTGTAGATCTGCGCCACGCGTAGATCAGAGCTAAAAATTAGCTCGTATGGTCGATCGTCAACGATCATCCAATCAGCCAGGTCTGGGTTGTCATAGTCCGGCACGAAGACTGTGCGCTGTTCGCCATCCACGATCACGGTGTATTCGCCAGGCGTGGTGCGGCTAGGCGTCACCTCGACCTCGTGCGGCTTGTTTTCAACGACAATTGTCAGTTTGTGCATGATGTTTCTCCCCATTTCCTTCATGAAGGCAGCCGCCGCGCCGACCGGTGCCAGCCGCTTTTGACGCGTTCGGGCACGACCGGCTCGGCAATCCGGCGCCGCAGCAGATAGGCCACCGCCGTCATTGCCACCAGGTCGCGACAGACCTCCTGGCTGGTGTTGGCGCTCACGTCGAAGCGGAAGCGCGCCATGAAGTTCGTGTCGTATTTGCCGGAAACGAACGCCGGGTGCTGGATGACCTGTTTGTGCAGAGCGATGTTAGTTTGCACTCCAACGACGCGAAATTCCATCAGCGCCCGGCTCAGGCGGCTCAGGCACATGGCGCGATCGCTGGCGCGCACGAGCAGATTCGCCAGCAGCGGGTCGAAGCGTTCGGGAATGGCGCAGCCGACGTAGCCATAGGTGTCGACGCGCACGGAAGGTCCCTGCGGAATGCGGAAACGCGTCAGCCTGCCCGGGCTGGGCAGATAGTCGTTCCACGGGTCTTCGGCGTTGATGCGGCACTGCATCGCCCACCCTTCCAGCCGAATCTGATCTTGGGTGCGCGACACCGGTTCGCCCGCGGCAATGAGGATTTGTTCGCGCACGATGTCCATGCCCGAAATCATCTCGCTGACGCCGTGCTCGATCTGGATGCGCGCCTTCATTTCGGTGAAGTGGAAGTTGCCGGCGCCGTCGACCAGAAACTCGACGGCGCCTGTGTTTTGGAAGTTGAACAGGCGGGCAATGTCGACCGCCGCCTGCCAGAGCGCCACGCGCTGCGCATCGTTCAATGAGGGGGAGGGTGATTCCTCGATCAACTTCTGGTTGTGGCGCAGCAGCGAGCCTTCGCGTTCACCCAGGTGGACGATGTTGCCATGCGCGTCTGCCAGCACCTGAACAGCAAGATAGTGTGACGGAGCAATCACTTTTTCCAGGAAAAGATGATCGTCGCCATAGATCAGCTCGGCCTCGTGACGAGCAGCGCGTGCGGCTTCCATCAGCTTGTCGGCGCGCATCACCACGCGCGCTCCGCGTCCGCGCCCGCCACGCGCCGACTTCACCACGAGCGGATAGCCGATCTCTTCTGCCGCCCGGTGTAGTCGCTCCTCATCGGCGCCGGCATCCGCCAGGTCAACATAGACCGGAACCCGGTAACCGGCACGCTTGACGGTTTCCATTGCGTCCATCTTGTCGCGCAGGGTGCGAATTACATTGGGCGGAGGCCCAATAAAGACGATGCCCTCGGCGGCGCAGCGCTCGGCGAAGTCCGCTTCTTCCGCCAGAAAGCCATAGCCAGGATGGATCGCCTCGACGCCGGTTGCTTTGGCGATGGCGAGCACTTCGTCGGCGTCGCCGTAGCGGTTGGGCGATTGGAGCATGCGCACTTCGTCCGCCAGACGCACGTGCAATGAATCACGATCGGCGGCGGTGTATAACGCCACGGTGAGAATCCCCATCTCGCGGCATGTGCGAATGATGCGCGTGGCGATCTCACCGCGGTTGGCAATCAGGATTTTTTTGAACATAAGAGTCAGTCCTTTTATTAATAGAGACTGGAGATTGGAGATTGAGAGATGATGCGATTGAGCGATCGTGCGCTCACAAAACGACGCCAATCTCTAATCTCCAATCTCTTAATCTCTCTTTACATCGGCGCCAGTCCGTGTTTTTTCGGCACGTGCGTCTCGCGCTTGGAGAGTGTGACCTCGAGCGCCCGGATCAGGACGCGGCGGCTGTCACGCGGCTCGATCACGTCGTCGATCAGCCCGCGCGCGGCGGCGACATACGGGTTGTTGAACTTTTCCTCGTAGTCGGCCACCAGTTCCTTGCGCTTTGCCGCAGGGTCTTCCGCCTCCTGCACCTGCTTGCGGAAGAGGATGTTGACCGCACCCTCGGCGCCCATCACCGCGATCTCGGCGTTGGGCCAGGCATAGAGCAGGTCGCCGCGCAGCCCCTTGGAACTCATCACGCAGTAGGCGCCGCCGTAGCTCTTGCGCAGGATGATCATCAGCTTGGGCACGGTCGCCTCGCTGTAGGCGTAGATCATGCGGGCGCCGTTGCGGATGATGCCGCCGTACTCCTGGTTGGTGCCGGGGAGGAAGCCGGGCACATCCTGCAGTGTGACGATGGGGATGTTGTAGGCGTCGCAGAGGCGGATGAAGTGCGCCGCCTTGATGCTTGCCTTGATGTCGATGCAGCCCGCCAGCACCATCGGCTGGTTGGCGACGATGCCGATCACGTAGCCGTTGAGCCGCGCAAAGCCGACGACGATATTCTCCGCCCACAACTCATGCACCTCGAAGAAGCGCCCATCATCCACAATCGAGTGGATTACCTTGCGCACATCGTAAGGTTTGTGTGGATCGACCGGCACCAGTTCCTCCAGTTCAGGACAGAGCCGTGCCGGGTCGTCGATGGGCGGCACATAGGGCGGGTCGTCTTGGTTATTGGAAGGGAGATAGGAGAGCAACTCGCGCACTTTCAACAAGCATTCAGCGTCATCCTTGGAGAGGAAGTGACTGACGCCGCTCTCTTTGGAATGGACAAGGCCGCCGCCCAGCTCATCAAAGCTGACATTTTCTTGCATCACCGCTTTGACCACTTCTGGCCCGGTGATGAACATATAAGAATTTTCGGTCATGAAGACAAAGTCGGTCAGCGCCGGGGAGTAGACTGCACCGCCCGCGCACGGGCCGAGGATGACGCTGACCTGCGGGATCACGCCCGACGCCTCGCAGTTGGCGTCGAAGATTTTGGCGTAGCCGCCCAGCGAATCGACGCCCTCCTGGATGCGGGCGCCGCCGGAGTCGTTGAGCGCCAGAAAAGGACAGCCATACTTGAGCGCCATGTGCATGGCTTTGACGATCTTGTTGGCGTGCATCTCGCCCAGCGAGCCGCCCATCACCGCTGCGTTCTGCGAGGCGACGAAGACCTTGCGCCCGTTGATCTCGCCAAAGCCGGTAATCACACCGTCGCCGTAACGCGAGCCGCGCCCGTCCATGTACTTGTCGTAACGCGGCGTCACCAGCGTGTCGATCTCGCAGAAGGTGCCGGGATCGAAGAGCAGGTCGATGCGTTCCTGTGCGGTGAGCCGCCCCTTCTTGTGCTGGCCCTCCGCATCCTTAGCCCCGCCAGCGGCAATCGCCTTGCGGTCACGTAGTTTTTTGATGTAGGTTTCCAAGATACCACCTCCGTTTGGTTTATTGAACGACAAAGCCGCAATGAGCATGAACCATCCCAACGATGAATCACGTCCCTGCGGTATGTTCCTCGCAACGCAGTAAAGCCGTTGTCAACACAAACTGATCCTTGACGCACCACCAGCCCGACCAGACGCCGGGAAACTGGGCAGTGAGTCCCTCATCGACACTGATTCGGAATGGCGTCCACCCCTGCGGCGGTGCAGCAAACTCCTCGAACTGACACGTGATGCGTCGCGTGTCGATGCGCAGCCCCTCGCGCAGCGCCTTGAGCACCGCCTCCTTGCCGCTCCAGATGGCGGTGGTCAGCATATCCTGGTTCTGACCAACTGCCATGACCGCCGCCATCTCCTCTGTCGTGAAATAGCTGCGCACAAAGCTCGGCTCGCGCGGCTCGACGAATTCGATGTCGCAGCCTAGAGATGGAGATTGGGAGATTGGGGGATTGGGAGATTGGGAGATTGGAGATTGGAGATTGGGAGATTGGAGATTCCGGGACGGCGCCCAATCTCCAATCTCCAATCTCTTCGTCTCATCATCGCTTGTTCCCATCGTCTCGACCAATCCACAAAACGCCACGCCACGACTGTGGCTGATGCTCAATGACACCGCTAAGCGCCCCTCGCCCCTCGCCCCTCGCCCTTGATAACTCGCATACGGCGCGCCGTCGGCGTCCGCACCGATGAAGATCGTGTCCAGTGCGGGCGATTCACCGGTCGTCTGCGCCAGGTGGCGCTGCACCAGGTTCTTCGCCGTCCAGCGACCGAGCAGCCAGTCGCAGCGGCGCTTTTCGACCTTGAAGCCGTGCAGCCGCGCTTGCTCTGCCGCGCTGAGCCAGGCCGGCGTCGCGTCGCCGCGCAGAATCTCCGGGCAGTCGTCGAGCGACTGGAGCAACCAGTGGATCACGCCATATCCTCCTGATGGCATGTTGCGACAAATCGATCTTCGAACGCACCGGTCGGGCTGTGCTCCAGCCGCAGCATGCGCACCGTGAGCACGATGAAGCGCACGTTGCCGGCGGTCACGACCGCGGCGGGGTCGGCGATTGGGTCGAAGGGGAGGTGAAGATAGTCAAAAGTCATGGCGTTCTTTTCCGATGTTTCCCATCGAAGTTACGTCAGCAAGCGATGGATTACGGCGTTGCATTCGCAATGGTCGCGGCGAAAATTCGAGTCTGGTTGGCAGAGTCGGTTCCGGTCAGCGCCACCAGAATCACTTTGTCACCGCCAAACGCCCAATCGACAAAGCCACTGTACTGTGATACTGTTTGTTCGACAGGCAATGAGAAGAATTGTTTCTGCTGGATATCGTACCCCAACGGTTGGTAGCAGCCACGAAAGTAGACCTTTCCGGCAGAAATCGCCAGGTTCTGGAGACGGCCTGGATACAGTTCTGACAGACCACATGACTCGATTGTCGCTGTATACGATTGACGCGTCTCCAGATTAAAAAGATGAAGCCCCTGGGTGTACGCCCACTCGTTTGACGTCCATGCGACCCACTTCTCATCGATCGCATAGGAATCTGTCTCTACATACTCCTTGCCGGACCAAATCTGCCGACCAACCTCTACGGTTTCCCCTGTATCCAGGTCTGTGGCATCGATCGGCACGGTAAGTTCATCACTTTTGTCCCAATTTCGGTACACAACCCATCGATCCGAGACAAGAGGACGTTGGACAGCACCAAACACGACAGGAAAGTTCTGTCGGGCATCGAGGTCATAAGCCCAGATGCCGCGCTTACCGCTCGTATTCAAGGATTCCATGTATTCCCATACGACGACAGAACCTGACATGTCTGGCGATCTCGCCAATGCGCCGATCTGTAAGGTTTCGATCTGCCCCTTCGCTCTATCATAAATATGTAACCGGTTTTCATCAGTCCAGACAATCGCATCGCTGGAAACTTGCGGGGCAGCCACGTCCGTAACCCCAGCAATTCTTTGCGCTTGCCCCGAAGCCAGGTCAATCGCAAGAAGTGTCCCCCACGTCTTGGCGCCCCTGTCCTCGACGGCAACGCCAACGAGTGTTTCACCGTCAGTCGCCGGCTTGATGAAGCGAGGGGTTTCGGATGGAGCAAAGTCCAGGCTGGCAACATTATCGATCGCGACCAGTTGGATGTTGCTGCTATCCGTCATTGATGTCCCAGGCACCTCCGCAGGTTGAATGAACGCGCACTGCGCAGGCATCCACGCGAGGGCTATCGTACAAAGAGCGTACAGCGTTCGCCGCCCGCTGCCGATTGTGGTAGTAGCAAACTTCATCTCTGTAACCTGCAAATACTTAACAGTATTGCATCGTATCACCCGTTGTCAGCCAGACCCCACAAATCCAGCAGCAGTGTTATGCGCTGAAATCCATTGGTACCTTGCCCGAATGTAGTCCGCCCACGCCTGCATCTCCGCCATCGGCTTCGTCACCATCGGGCTGAACAACGTCTCCGTGTCAATACTGGTGAAGCGATCCGATGCAGTCACCAGCCGCTGCCAGACACCGGTCACCGTCTCGCCAAGACCAACAAGTTCCGGCGATGTCACTCGCTGGAAATCCGTGTTCTGCGCCGGCTCGATGTGCAGCACGCTGACCCGATGGGCACCCATCTCATGTGCTATCTCCATCTCGTGCGCCAAAAATTGCTGGCGCATCAACTGGTAGAAGGGTTCGTAGAAAAGGGCATCGAATGATGGGATCACTTTTTTGTCGAGCGGGCAATCAGCGCGGTCGTACAGCCACCGATAGATTTCTCTGCGATCAGTGCGGCTTTTCTTCGCAATGGCAAGCGATTGCTTGCTGTTATAAGCTTCGGTGTACTTCCATTCGATTAGGACAATCTGCCGTGTTCCATCCGTGCGTTCGAACATCACCGCGGCATCGGCGCTGGTGAAGTTGGCGCCACGCGTGCGCTTGCCGTTGGGGGAAACCTTTTCGTGCAGATAGTTCTCCTGGCCGATCCACTCGAAAGCCACGTACTGTTCGTTCTCGATCTGCAGCATTCTTGCCAGGTCAGGGAAAACAGGCCGCAGCAATTTGGCCAGCGCGTTCGGCTGATCGTGGAACGGAAACAGGAAGTTGACGCAGCATACCTGCGAACTGCACAGGTGGTTGCTCGGCTTGCCGGCGTGCCCATCGTGCCACTTGATCTCGAACTTCGAGAAGTACGCCGGCGCCGTTTCACGAATCCCCAGAAAGAGATTTTCTTCGGCATGGTCGCCCGGCAGGCAGAATGGCCGCAACCGGCCTTTGTACATCCCGTCGCTGCGTGCGGCGACACTGAAGGTTGGTGACTGCTGCTTGAACTCGCTTTGGCGCTGCTTCTCGACTTCAGGAAAACCGCTCATGGTTGTTGTTCCCGGAGATCGGTGCGTTGAGCATATCTTGTCAGGTCATACTGCATCTGAAGCTGAAGCCATGCCTCCGGTGTGCGCCCAAATGCTTTTGACAGCCGCGTCGCCATTTCCGACGAAATCCCGGCATGGCCGTTCACCAGCAGCGAGAAGGTCTTGCGCGTCACGCCAAGTCCGGCAGCGGCTTCTGTCATGGACAGCCCTAACGGTTCCAGATAGAGACCACGGATGATCTCACCAGGGTTAGGTAGATTCTTCATCTTTCTTTACCTACGTGTAGCGCCGGCTTTCTGCGATGAATTGCAGGATTTCATCCGTCGAGAGATTGAGGTCGATGCCTTTGACATCCAGGGGGGAGGTGGCCGTCCGTTCCAGCCGGATGACAAAAACCTGTCCATCGCGGCGCTTCACACGCACCTCGCCTTCATCTGCTGCCTTGTCAAGCAGCGAAGCAAGATTCTGCCGTGCTTCAGTGTACGTGTATACAGCGGTCATTTTCTACATCTCCACAATTGAAATCCCGTAGGCTATTGCCTGTGTGCGCAAGGAGCGATCCAACGTCAGCAACGCGCAATGATACTTCTCTGCACAGCGAATCAAGTAAGCGTCATTTGCGTAGACGTTGAGTCGCGACGCAATCTTGAGAGATTCATCGAGTTCTACGTCTATCAGCCGGATTGGAATTGACCGATAAATTGCCAATGCCTCCGCCGCCTGTTTCAGATCAATCCGTTGCCGTTTCAACATTGCCGAAAACGCATTTCCGATTTCATAGTGTATCGATGCCGGGGCAATCAAATCGACCTTATTTGTTGCAGCAATTAGTTCTGCTTTTTCTGGTGCGTTTGTAATCACGGCAATGATCGCCGATGTATCGATGACGATTTCCATAGCACTCCTGCCAATTGTACATATGTACAATTATTTTATTCTGTATAGGCATGGAAGTCAATCATTTTGCAAGAATGCCGGATGCCTGAATGACTGCCAGCACGGCATTTCATCCAGGCATCCGGCAGTATCAGCCTTATGCCGGCCGCGCCACCGTCAGATAGCCCGCCAGCGTCACGAACACATTGCCTGCCTCGTCCACCACCGTGGCGTCGAAGCTCTCGCCGTCGTTGGGCGTGGTGCAGATGCAGTAGAGCCGTCGTCCTTCCGCTTCCTCCGGCTGGCGATACGCGGTCACCTTCTCGAAGCCGAGCGGGAACGCCATCGCCTTCTTCACCTTCGTGTGCCACAGCGCCGCACACTGGAAGCAAAGTTCCACCAGCCGCGGGGCCATGAGCGAGGCTGCGTGCGCCGGTTCGGTGTTCGGGCCGAGGTTGTGCGCCATCAGCGCCAGACACTGATTGCCGTCCACGCCCGCACGCTCGATCACCTGGTAAGCCGGGCCGTGGAAGAAGCTCTTGTAGATTTCCTCCGCCAGGATCGGCAGGCTGTCGGGCGACGGCGGCGTGAAGTTCATCGTCGGCTGCTCGGCTGGGGCCGTGGTCAGGCGCACCGTGGCGATGAAGTGCTCCTTCACCTGCACGGGCAAGCCTTCCTTCGCCGGTTTGGTGACCGACCGCAGCGTCGCCTTTGCCAGCAGGTCGCCGTTCGCCGCCGGTTTGACCGTGGCGCTCAGGTAGAGCGTGCGCGGCTCCATGCGGAAGAACTTAAACGCGCCCAGCATCTGCTCATTTTCAACGCTCGCCACGCGATAGCCGGGCGCCGTGATGCTTGCCAGCTCCGCCAGCGCCTCGGTCGCCATCACGCCGGGCAGCCAGGGCGTGCCCTCGTCCGGCGCGTGGTCGAAGAGGAAGGGCTGCACCTTCGGGTCAAGCGTGGTTTCGACCTCGATGCCGCCGTAGAGCTTGAAGGACTTGACCTGGCCGATCATCAGCAGCGGGTTCTTGCGCTCGGCAAGCTGTGCGTTGATCTTTTCCACATCGAGACCGCCGGTCGGATCCTTCTCGTCGAGCCAGGCGCCCAGGCGACCGGCCACGACCACCTCCCCGCGCGTGGCGCCGTAGGTCAGCTCGCGGCGGATGGTGGGCACACCGGCTTCGGGCGGCAGCATGTCCACGCCCAGCGATTCGAGAATCTGTTGCACCGAACCGCGCGACGCCATGCCGATCTGCCCCCACGCCGTCCAGTCGATGGCGATGCCGCGCGTGTCAGGCCGCCACGTACGCATGCTGCTGCTGATCTTGCAGAGCAGGTCGTTGGCGGAGGAGTAGTCGCTCTGTCCGTTGTTGCCAAAGCGCCCGGCCACCGAGCTGAAGCTCACCGTGGCGCCGATAGGCATCCCCTTCGCCGCCTTGAGCAGGCTGAAGAAGCCATCCGCCTTGACATCGAAGACCAGGGCGAACTGATGCGGCTCTTTGTTGGGCAGCGTGCGGTCGATGAGCAGTCCGCCGGCGTGGAGCAGCACGTCGATCTTGCCGTGGCGCTGGCGAATGTCCTCCACCACTGCCGCCACCTTATCGCCGTCGCGCAGGTCGAGGCTGTAGTAGTACGCCGTCCCGCCCGCGCCTTCGACGGCTTCGATGGCGCGCAGCGCCGCTTCCTGGCGCTCCAGCGCCATGATCCGGTCGTCAATCTGCTTGGGCGTTACCTTTTCGCCCGACGCCCGCGCCTCGGCGATCAGCGCGTTCTTGAGCACGTCGCGCCCCTGGCGGAAGAGGGCGATGTATTTGTCGTCGCGCGCCGGCGCCTGCACCAGGTCGAGCAGGTAGAAGATGCCGCCGCTGTGCGCCGCCAGGTCGGTCGTGATCGCGCTGGTGATGCCGCCGGCCGCACCCGTCACCACAAAGACGGTGTTCTTGTCGAGCACCATGCCGGGATTGCCGTCCTGCGCCGGAATCTCTTCCAGCGTGACGGTGAAGCGCTGATCCTTGAAGTAGCCGACCTCGACCACGCCGGGGTCGAAAAGCGCCTCGGCGATGAGCTGATCGGCCGGTTCGACGGTCTTGCGGGAAGGCTCGAAGTCGACGGCTTTGACCGTGACGCCCCTGCCGCCTTCGCGCATTGCCTGTTCCATGTTGTAGGCTTTGGTGAAACCAACCACTGCGCCGCCCAGCGGAGCCGTGGCGCCGGTCGGGCCGTAGCCGTGCAGACCGCCCAGCCGCGTCGCCGAGACCAGGAAGGTGTTGGGGCCGGTCACGCTGTCGTAGAGCGCCCGCATCGCGGTGTAGAGGTTCTTGACGCGCACGCGGTTGAGTTCGCGCCACTCCTCCAGCGTCATCTCCTCGATGGCCGGCTCGACGTCCAGCGCCGGCAGCCAGAAGACGCCCTGAATCTTGCCCTCCGCCAGCCACGCCTTGAGTTGCGCATCGAGCGCGTCGGTGGCGATGCCCGGCTCCAGCGTCAGCACGGTGGCGCCGCGCTTTTGCAGCTTCTCCACCAGCTTCTTGCCCACGCCGCCCTGATCCAGCATCACCACGATGCGGCTGCTGGCGTCGATGGTCACGCCGGTGGGTTTGCACAGGTCGATGTTCGGGCGCAGCGCCGGAACGGGCACGCGGCGCGGCATCTTGTCGGCATCTTCGAGGGCGCCAATCGTCTTGACGGTTGAGATTGGAGATTGGAGATTGGCGATTGGCGATTGGGCAACGGGCGCCGCCTGGCTCACACTCTCCTTATCTCCCCCTCTCCCCTTCTCCCCCTCTGCGAGGTCGGGTCGCATCTTGCGCACGAAGTCGATCACGCTCTGTAGCGTCGGGTAGTCGCGCAGGCTCAGCCCTTCTTGCACGGGAATCCCGAACGCCTCGCGGATGCTGGCGAAGGTCTCCGCCTGTTTCACGGTGTCGATGCCCAGGTCGGCTTCCATGTCCTGGTCAAGTTCGAGCATCTCGGTCGGATAGCCGGTCTTGGCGGCGACGACTTCCAGGACTTTCTCGACGACCGCGTCGGCGGCGGGAGATTGGAGATCAGAGATTGGGAGATTGGGAGATTGGGCGATTTCACTCGCTGGCGTCGCCCCTCGCTCCTCGCCCCTCGCCCCTGCCAGATCGGGTCGCATCTTGCGCACGAAGTCGATCA
Organism: Chloroflexota bacterium; assembly: GCA_016861025.1. Classification (GTDB taxonomy): domain Bacteria; phylum Chloroflexota; class Anaerolineae; order Caldilineales; family Caldilineaceae; genus Caldilinea. Next base: position 32,686 of record BOKO01000009.1, on the reverse strand, counting down.
CGCTTTGCAGCGTCGGGTAGTCGCGCAGGTTCAGCCCCTCCTGGAAGGGAATCCCGAACGCCTCGCGGATGCTGGCGAAGGTCTCCGCCTGCTTGACGGTGTCGATGCCCAGGTCGGCTTCCATGTCCTGGTCAAGCTCCAGCATCTCGGTCGGATAGCCGGTCTTGGCGGAGACGACTTCCAGGACTTTCTCGACGACCGCGTCGACAGCGGGAGACGGGAGATTGGAGATTGGGAGATTGGAGATTGGAGATTGGGGGGCTGGCGCGACTGGCGCTGCGGGCGCAACTGCGGCTGGCGTCGCCCCTCGCTCCTCGCCCCTCGCAACGGCTAAATCGGGCCGGTTTTTGCGCACGAAGCCGACGACTGCGCTTAGCGTCGGGTAGTCGCGCAGGTTCAAGCCCTCCTGCACCGGGATGGCAAAGGTCTCGCGGATGGCGGCGAAGGTCTCCGCCTGCTTGACGGTGTCGATGCCCAGGTCGGCTTCCAGGTCGAGGTCAAGGTCGAGCATGTCTTTCGGGTAGCCGGTCTTGCTCGCAACCACATCCAGCACCTGTTCGACCACCACATCGGCGGCGGGAGATTGGAGATTGGAGATTGGGAGATTGGGAGATTCGGCGATTTCGCCCGCCGGCGTCGCCCCTCGCTCCTCGCCCCTCGCCACGGCTAAATCGGGCCGGTTCTTGCGCACGAAGCCGACGACTGCCTGCAACGTCGGATAGTCGCGCAGGTTCAAGCCTTCCTGCACCGGGATGGCGAACGCTTCGCGGATGGCGGCGAAGGTCTCCGCCTGTTTCACGGTGTCGATGCCCAGGTCGGCTTCCAGGTCAAGGTCAAGGTCGAGCATGTCCTTCGGGTAGCCGGTCTTGCTTGCCACCACGTCCAGCACCTGCGAGACGACGATATCGGCGACTGGCGACTGGAGATTGGAGATTGGGAGATTAGGCGATTGAGCGACTGGCGCTGCGGGCGCAGTTGCCGCTGGCGTCGCCCCTTGCTCCTCGCCCCTCGCCCCTGCCAGGTCGGGCCGATTCTTGCGCACGAAGCCGACGACTGCCTGCAACGTCGGGTAGTCGCGCAGGTTCAAGCCTTCCTGCACCGGGATAGCGAATGCATCGCGGATGGCGGCGAAGGTCTCTGCCTGCTTCACGGTGTCAATGCCCAGGTCGGCTTCCAGGTCAAGGTCGAGGTCGAGCATGTCCTGCGGATAGCCGGTCTTGGCGGCCACAACTTCGAGCACCTGGGTGACGACCGGGTCGACAGCCGGAGATTGGGGGATTGGAGATTGAGCGATTGGAGATTGGGTGACTGGCGCAGCAGGCGGCGGCGCTGTCTGTACGGGCGCGGGCGGCGGTGCGACTGGCTCTGCGGCCTTTGGTGCGGAGGGCGCCACCGGTTCAATTGCTTTTGGCGCAGGCGTCGGCGCGGGCGCAACAGGAGCCGGCGCAGTTGGCGGCGCTGCAACCGGCGCAGGCGCAGCGGCAACCGGCGCGACAACCTCGCCCCTCACCCCTCGCCCATCGCCCCTCACGGCGGCGGCAACCGCCGGCATCGGCAGTGGGCGATAGTCGTTCATCATGCCATCGCCGGGCGCAGCGGCGCGCACAGTTGGCCCTGTGCCGTATTGCCAGTTGCTGGCGATGGGCAGACGTGCGGGCTGCCCCTGCGCCACGATGCGCAGCACGCGCTTCACGACCTCCGTCTCGGCGCGGTCGTAGCCGCTCACGTCCGCCAGCCAGCGTTGATAGCGCGCCTTGTTGTCGATGCGGTCGTGGCTACCCGGAATGCGGCGGATCAGCGTCATGGCGATCTGCGAGCCAAAACCAGCGGCAAGATGCAACGCATACTGCACCGGGTAGCGTCCGCCACGGCTCAGGTTGAGCACGCCCAGGTCGGGATCGACCTCCTTAAAATTCGGCACCGGCGGCACGATGCCATGTTCGAGAATCTTGACCGCGATCACATCCTCGACGCCGGCGCCCATCGGATGACCGGTGAAGCCTTTGGTGTTGCAGACGACGATCTCGTCGGCGGCTTCACCAAAGGTGCTGCGCAGCGCCATCACCTCGGCGGAGGCGCTGCCCCCGCGCGCGGGCGTGAAGGTCTCGTGCGAGATGAAGGTCATTTGCGGCGCCATCGTGTAGCGGTTCAAGCCGAAGCGCCGCTCCGCCGCCGTAACCAGCCGGTTCATCACGTCGGAGATGTGGTTGACATCCAGCCGGGTGCCGTGGAACGCGCTGTTGGCGGTTTCGCTGCTCAGCAGCTCGACGATGCCGCGCATCCCGCGCTCGCGGGCGGCGTCCTCGCTCTCGACGACCAGCGCACACGCGCCCATGCCGAGCAGCGTGCCGTGGCGGCGGCGGTCGAAGGGCAGCGCGGCTTCATCGACCTTGTCGTCGGTGGCGGCGGCGCCCGTCGCCAGGAAGCCGGAACCAACCCAACCCATCAGGTTCTCGCTTGTCACGTCGTCGGCGCCAACCACGATCACGCGGCGGCAGCGCCCATTGCGAATCCAGTCTTCCGCCAGCGCCACAGCCTGGGCAGTGCTGGCGCAGGCAGCGTTGACATGCGTGTTGGGTCCGCGCGCGCCGATGTATTCAGCGAACTGGCTGTGTCCCATCGCCAGGATGCGGAAGATGAAGCGGCGGTCAAACTCGTAGGGATGCTGCTCCAACGCGTCCTTCAACTCGCCGATGCGCCGTATGATCTCGCGCAGCGTGGTTGGGTCGGTGGTGTACTGGCGCAACTCTTCGAGCGCAGCGAGCTGCTGGCGGCGATTTTCCCATTCGTGGTAGCGACGGAATTCATCCGCCATGCGGTCGCCGCCAGGGAAGGCGCTGGCAAAGATGACGCCTGTCTCGTCGCGCAGCGCTTCGGGGAGCAGCCAGCGGTCAGGCAGGTAGGTGCCTTTGCTCGTCGGGCGGTAGGTCTGCACAAGCGGAATGCCCGCCTCGCGCAGCGCATCCAGCCCGGCGGCAATCGACAGCTGCGTGGTGATGTCGAGCGCTTCGATCAGCTTCTCCGGGACGCCGTATTCTTCCGCCAGGTTAAAGTAGCCGCCGCGCCCGGCCAGCTTGATCACATCGTCGGTGTCCTCGATCACCTCGAAGCGACCGCTGCCGTCGTCGCCCTTGACCAGCCGCGTGATGCGCCGGCTCGCCATCTGCTTGCGGAAGCGCTCCGGGATCAGGTCGACGAACTGCTCGCCGCGCAGGATGCGCATGGCGTTGTCCGGATCCATCACAGACTTGTTGGCGCCCGGCAGCCCCAACCCTGTGCCGGTGATGACCACCGAACCCAGCGGCGTCTCGTTGCGGTCGTAGGGGAGGGGCGAGGGGCGAGGGGCGAGGGGCGACGCACTGGATAACTGCTGTAATGCTTGGATTAGCGCCTGCCCCAGCGCGTTGTTGGCGTCGGCGGATGGTTGTGTCATAGCTACACTTTCTTTCGTTTCTACTTGAACTGAGGCAGGTGAGGAAACAGCGACAGGCGCGCTTTCCACACGCCCCTCGCCCCTCGCTCCTCGCCCCTCGACGCCATAGCCGGCTGCATATAGCCCGCACAGCGCCTGGTTGAAGCTCTCGATTTCGCCGGTCTTGGGATGGTTAGTCAGCAACGACCAGACATCAGGCTTGTCGCCCAGCACATCGTCGACAAAGCCCTTGAGCGCGCGCTTGGGACCAACCTCGACAAACATGCGCACGCCTTCGCGATACATCGTCTCCAGCCCCTTGACCCACTGCACAGGTGAGGCGATCTGCAGCTCCAGAATGTCCTTGATCGCCTCAACGCTGGTCGGGTAGATGTCGCCGGTGACGTTGGCGACCAGCGGGATGCTGGGCGACGCGATGCTCAGGCGATCCAGCACCTTGCGCAGCGGTTTGCTCGCCGGCGCCACGATCCTGGTGTGGAAGGCATGGCTGACGGGGATGCGCATGGCGCGGTAGCCCTTCTTCTCGAAGAGACTGATCGCCTGCTCGACCGCCTTGCTGGCGCCGCCGATCACGGCCTGGTTGTAGCTGTTGATGTTGGCGGCGACGACGTAGCCATCGACCTCTTTGAGCGTCTCTTCAACCACGTTGAGCGGCGCCATCACTGCGGCCATCCAGCCGTTGTCCTCGACGCTGACTTTGGTCATCTCGGCGCCACGTGCGGCGGAGGCTTCGAGCGCATGGGCAAAGGGCATGATGCCGGCCGCGATCAACGCGGCGTACTCGCCCAACGAATGTCCCATCACCATGTCGGGCGCAAAGCCATATTCAGCCAGCAGCTTGTAGAGCGCCGTGTCCATCGTCAGCATCGCCGGCTGCGTGATCGCCGTCTGCATCAGATCGCGTTCGGCTTTCTTCATCGCCTCCGGGTCCTGGCTGTCGACAAAGATGTAGCTGGTCAGCGGCTTGCCCAGGATCGGCGTCATCACGGCGTCGGCGTCCTGGAAGACCTGCGCCACGACCGGCTCGCGCTCCGCCAGTTGCCGCCCCATGTTGACATACTGGCTGCCCTGCCCCGGGAAGAGGAAGGCGATCTTGCCCGGCTTCGGCCCACTGCCGCGGAAGATGCCCTGTCCTTGTAACGCCTTCCACGCCTGCGGATTGTCGAAACCGGCGGCTTTGCGCGCTTTCTGCACGCGCTCCAGCAGCTCCTCGTGGCTGCCAAAATCGATGAAAAGACGTTCGGGCGCCTCGAGATCGGCTTTGGGCGGCGCTTCGCGTTCGGGCATCCAACCTGCCTCGACGCGGCGGAAGAGGTCATCTAACTTGTCCTTGAGTTCGGTGGGCGTGCGTGCGCCGATGGAGAGAATCCCGCGCAACGGTTTCTTGTTCATGGGTTGGCTCGTGCTCTGGCTGGTGGGTGCGGCGGGCGCACTGGCGACAACGGGCGCGCTTTGACCGCCATTGACGGCGGCGGCGGCGAAGATTTTTGGCTCGGCTTTGAGCATGCCCGGCACATACTCTTCCAGCACGATGTGGAAGTTGGTGCCGCCGAAGCCGTAGGCGCTGACTCCGGCGCGCCGCGGGAAGTTGCGCGGCTGCTCCCAGGCGCGGGCTTCGCACAGCAGATAGAAGGGTGAGTTGGCGAAGTCGATGTTCGGGTTCGGGTGTTCGCAGTTGAGCGTGGGCGGCAACAGCTTATGGTGCACTGCCATCGTCGCCTTGAGCAGACCGGCTGCGCCCGCACCCGCCTTGAGATGTCCGATGTTGCTCTTGGCCGACCCCAGCCCGATGCTGTGGCGCGGCGCGCCGCCGAAGACTTTGGTCAGGCTTTCGACCTCGACCACGTCGCCAACTTTGGTGCTGGTGCCGTGCGCCTCGATCAACGTGGCGGTGGCGGGGTCGAGGCCGGCGTTCTCCCAGGCGCGCATCGCCGAGAGCACCTGCCCCTGCGGGTTCGGAGCGGTGATGCCCTTGCCCTTGCCGTCGCTCGACGCACCCACGCCGCGGATTACGGCGTAGATTTTGTCGCCGTCGCGTTCGGCGTCGGAGAGACGTTTGAGCAAAAAGGCAGCAGATCCTTCACCCATCACAAAGCCGTCGGCGCCGTCGCCAAAGGGGCGGCTGCCGGTGGCGCTCAGCGCACCGATCTTGCAGAACTTCACAAAGACGGTGGCGCCCATGTTGCGGTCAACGCCGCCGGCCATCACGGCGTCGATGTGATGCTCGGTCAACATCTCAAACGCGGCGTTGATAGCGGCAAAGGAAGAGGCGCACGCAGCGTCGGTGATGAAATTCGTGCCGCGTAGATTCAGCACATTCGCCACACGTCCGGCGACGATGTTGGGGAGCTCGCCGGGCATGGTGTCTTCGGTGATCGGCGGCAGCGAGGCGTTGATTTGTTCGTGCCACTGCTGGATGATCGCTTCACGCTGTGCTGCGGGCAATGCGGCAAAGCCGGGCGCCGCTTCCAGCGCGTGGGCGAACTCCGGGAAGACAATGCGTTGCTGGGTGATGTAGTGCAACTCGCCGCCCATCGCCGTGCCCAGGATCACGCCGGTGCGTTCGGTGTCGAGCGGGCGATGTGGATAGCCGTAGTCGGTCAGCGCCTCGTCGGCAATCGTAACCGCCCACTGCTGTCCTTCGTCCATCGCCGCCGCAACTTTGGGCGGGATGCGATACTTTTTCCAGTCGAATTGATAGCCCTGCACCCAACCGCCGATCTTGGAATAGGTTTTGTCGGGCACAGTTGGATCGGGGTCGTAATAATCGGCAATGCTCCAGCGATTGGCTGGCGTCTCGGAAATACAATAACGTTTGTTGACGATGTTCTGCCAGAAAGCTGGCGCGCTCAACGCATCGGGGAGGATAGCGCCTACGCCAACAATGGCAATCGCCCGGTCGGAGCTTGGATTTGGCATTTGGTTACTCCTTAGTCAATGAAGATTAGAGATTGGAGATTGGAGATTGGAGATTGGGTGCTCGAACGCATCTTCCAATCTCTAATCTCCAGTCTCTTACTCTTTTCTTACTCAGCCGGGAACGCCTCGACCAGTTTCTTGCCGACAAAGTCCATGTCTTCGAGCAAGCCCGCCTGCGCCGCGTAGATGGCGGGCAGGTTGAGCGAGCCGGCCAGGTTAGGGTCGCTCTGTCCGGCGCCGATGGCCCAACGCAGCCCGTCGGTGGCGATCTTGAGTGCGGCGTCGCGGGCGTGGATGCGGCTCATCACCTGCAGCGTCTCCGGGCTGAAGGGCATGGCGTCCGACGGATGGTTGATGGAACGATCGGCGAAGACGGCGGCGGTCTCGGCAAACGCAATCAGTTCACCAAGGCGGAAAAGTACATGCTGGTTGCGCGTCAGACGGTCGATGCGGGCGCGTTCCAGGATGTTGGCAATGGCGCGCATGGCGAGCGCCGCCGTCGCTGCACCGCTGTTGTTGTTGGTGCGCGCCAGCGCTTCGAGCTGCGTTGCCCAGTCGTTGTAATACGCGCCCTTGCTCTTGAGGTGCAGTTGCCAGCGGTCGCGGCTGATCGTCCACTCCATAATTTCAGAGGTGCCTTCGTAGATCGTGGTGATGCGCACGTCGCGTTTGAACTTCTCGACCATGTACTCTTTGGTGTAGCCGTAGCCACCCAACGCCTGGATCGAGTCTTCGGCGGCTTTGTTGCCGGCTTCGGTCGCCATGTACTTGGCGACGGCGCCCTCGGTCTGCTGGTTGGGGTCGCCAGCGTCGATGCGCTCCGCCGTCCACTCGATGTAAGCGCGCGCCGCTTCCAGCCGCACGGCGTTGGGGACGATCAGCTTGTCCATGTAGCCCTGCTTCTCGTTGAGCGTGGCGCCGCCCTGCACGCGCGTCTGGCTGTATTTGATCGCACGTTTGAGCGCCGCCCAGCCTGCCCCCAGACCAAACGCCGCCACCATCAGGCGGGTGTAGCCAAAGACAGCCTGCGCCTGCGCCAGCCCCTGTCCTTCGACGCCGCCCATCAGCCGGTCGGCATCGACGTAGACATCCTCCAGGAAGAGCGCGGCGGTGTTGCTGGCGCGAATGCCATGCTTGTCCTCCGGCTTATTCTTGGTGAAGCCAGGTGCATCTTTTTCCACGACGAACCAGGAAGGCCCACCCGGCGCCGCCGCCAGGATCGTGTAAATCTCAGCGACGCCGCCGTTGGAGATCCACTGCTTGCGCCCGGTGATGTTGTAGCCTTTGACCGTGCCATCTTCGTTGAGCACCGGCACGGCTTTGGTCTTGAGCTGCGCCAGGTCGGAGCCGGCTTGCGGTTCGGTGGCGCCGTAGGCGACGAGCAGCCCTTCGTTAGCGATGCGGCTCATCCAGTAATGCTTCTGCTCCGGGGTGCCGCCGACGACGATGGGATCGGCGCCGAGGAAGGTGGCGAGCACGCCCGTTGCAATGCCTACATCGATGCCGGCCATCGCCTCGGAAACGCGGTAAACGTCGTAGGCGCCGCCGCCGAGACCGTCGTCCTCTTCGTCGATGAAGACAAGATGCAGGCCAATGTTGTTGTAAAGATCAGCGAGAACTTCATTCGGAAAGCGGTCTTCGTGATCGAGCTTCAGCAGGAATTCCGGGGTTAGCTTCTTTTCTGCGTACTTATTGAGCGTTGAGAGAATTTGGTCGAGTTCCTTACGGTCAAGCGCCATAATTGGGTGTCTCCTTCGTACGAAAACAATGATCAAATTGCGTGGCAAATTTTTCGAGATTTATCAATGCGTCCAGTATACGTTTTTGATCTGATGTTTCTTTAGGGGCACACGTAATCTATCTATTGGGACAAGTGTCACTTTGTCCATAAGGGGGGCGAGGAGCGACGGGACGCCATGTCACACCGGGGACAATAACCTGCTCTGCTTCAGACGTGAAGTAGCCCCACACGCCTTTATCTTTCCGATCAACGGGCTGCGTGATATACAATCGTTTGTTGGTTTGTGGGAACTTTACCAATGCGCCGGGCGTCTTTGAGCGGCGTGTCTGAAGATCGAAAAGGCTTGACGACGGTGCATTGAGATTAGGTCGACTGTATGAAGCGAGATTTGAATTTCCCTGCCTGGGCATGGTGGATCATTGGGGCAGTCACCATTCTGGCAGTTTCCATTTTGATTTTCTCAGTGGTGCTGGGTATTCGCGCCGGCCAACAACAGGTGGAAGTGCAGCGTCGTCAGCAGATCGGGATTGCTCTGCAGCGCGCCACCGACTTTCAGGCTGAAGGCAATCTGCAAGCAGCTCTTGATGAGTATCAGAAAATTTTGATTCTGGACTCCACCAACGACATTGCACAACAGGGTATCAAGAATCTGCTGGCGTTGGCTTCCGGTGCTGAGTCGATGACGCCAGAGCCTCCCGCAGCCGACGAACCAACGCCGAGCACGCCGCCCATCGCATCGCCGCTCGACAATCCACCGACGATGTCAGCAGGCGCCACGGCAACGCCAGCCTCGGTTGCCGGTGAAACCTGGGAAAACGCGCAGCGCGCAGCGCGCGCGGGGCGCTGGCAGGAAGCGCTGAACAATCTGCTTCAACTTCAACAGACCGCTCCAACTTACAACCCGACTGAAGTGCAGGATATGATTTTCAGCGCCTATGTCAATCTGGCGATGGAAAAGGACAATGTCGACAACCTCGAAGAGGCGATGGCATTCTATGACAAAGCATTGGCGCTGCGCCCTGACGCCAGAGACGTACAACGAGAGCGCGATCTGATCGCGCAATATCTCGACGTGTTGGCGTATACGGGCGTAGATTTTCCGATCTTGATCGGTCGTTTGCAGGCGATCTATGCACTCGATCCCGACTATCGCGATGTGGAGGATCGGCTGCATAAAGCGCATGTCAGCTACGCAGATCGGCTGGCCAACGAGGAGGATTGGTGCAAGGCGCAAGATGAATACAACGCAGCGTTGATGGTGGCATCGTCTCCGACAGTTGTCACCAAACGCGACGCCGCGCAGACTCAATGTCAGCTCGCCAGCGCGGTCTCTCCGACTGCCCCCGCCTCAGAAGCCGACACCGGTGCGCTGGCTCCCTCAGCTTCTGCTGCGGGTCTCGCATCCGCTGCTTCTAGCAGCGGCCCCACGGTCGGGCGGATTCTCTACTCAGCAGTCGATCCCATCTCCGGTCGCAGCCAGATCATGTCGCTGGCAGTCGGCAGAGCGGCAACTGCACAGATGATCTTGCAAGACGCGGCGCAGCCGTCGCTGCGCGGCGACGGCGGCAGGCTGGCGTATCGCAATCTGCGCGACGACGCACGCGGCATCAGCGGCTACGATCCGTCCACCGGCTTGCAAATTCGCTTCAGCAATTACGCCGAAGATATGCTGCCGAGCTGGAACGCCCAGGGCAGCCGCATCGTCTTCGCCAGCAACCGCGAGGGAGATCGTCGTTGGCGCATCTATGCCGTCTGGGCAGAGGAAAATGGGGGGACAGACATGCTGACCTTTGGCGAGTCGCCCCATTGGCATCCCGAACTCGATTCCATCGTCTATCGCGGTTGTGATGAGTCGGGCAACCGTTGTGGGCTGTGGACGATGTCGGGCAGCGGTGCAAACCCGGCGCAACTCACAGCCACCCCTGCTGACGACCGCCCCTATTGGTCGCCGAGCGGGAATTTTGTAGCATTCATGAGCAACACACGCGACGGCAACTACGAGATTTATCGCGTCGACGCCGCCTCTCGCGAGGTGATCCGCCTTACCAACGACCCGGGAATGGACATTCTCCCTGCGATCAGCCCCGACGGTCGCTGGATTGCTTTTGTCAGCAACCGCGATGGGAGCTGGAAAATCTACGCTGTGCCCAGCACCGGCGGCGAAGTGAGCGTCATTGGTCCGGTTGTCGGCGACATTGGGCGTTTTTTTGAACATGGACTCACTTGGGTGAATTGATCGCATCTCCATGTCAGGCGCAATCGACACTCCGGCTTTGATCTACGGCGCCAACGGCTATACCGGCGAATTAACCGCCCGGATTGCAGTTGAGCAAGGGTTGAGACCGATCCTGGCGGGCCGCAGCGAGGCGCAGGTGGCTGCTATCGCCGCCCGATTTGGTCTCCCTTATCGCATTGCCACGCTCGATGATGCAGCGTCTCTGGATGCGATGTTGCAAGATGTCGTTGTGGTGCTGCACTGCGCCGGGCCCTTTGTGCACACCGCCGCGCCGATGGTCGATGCCTGTCTGCGCTCGGGTGTGCACTATCTCGACATCACCGGCGAAATTGCAGTCTTCGAGGCGCTGGCTGCCCGATATGATGAGGCGAAGCGCGCCGGCGTGATGCTGTTGCCTGGCGCAGGTTTTGACGTTGTGCCGTCGGATTGTCTGGCGGCGCATCTCAACCGACGGCTGCCTTCGGCAACACGGCTGCTGTTGGGCATCCGTGCGCTGGGGCAGGTCTCGCGCGGGACGGCGATGACGGCGTTGGAAGGGATCGCGCGCGGCGAGGGTGGCCTTGTACGCAAGCATGGCAGGCTGACGCCAACGCCCATTGCGTGGAAGACGCGCAAAATTGATTTTGGCAAGGGGCCGCGCCTGGCTGTGACCGTGCCGTGGGGCGATGTATCGACTGCTTATCACAGCACCGGCATTCCCGACATTGAAGTCTACATGAGTTTTCCTCCCGCCACGGTGCGGGCGATGAAGGTGAGCCGCTATGTTGGCGGGCTGTTGCGGTTGCCCGGCGTCGTCGAGCTGCTCAGACGGCGCATCCGTAGCGCCGCGCCAGGCCCAACCGACGCCGAGCGGGCATTGGGAATCGGGTTGCTATGGGGCCGCGCTGAAGATGACGCCGGCAATGCTGTGGAAGCGCGGCTGCGCACGCCCGAAGGCTACACCCTTACGGCGCTGACATCGTTGCTGATCATGCGCAAGGTGCTGACAGGTGAGATCAGGCCTGGCTTTCAGACGCCAAGCAGCGCCTATGGACCAGATTTGATTTTGGAAATCGAAGGCGTCGAACGCATCGATCTCGTTCCCGAATGAGGAGATGCGGATTCAACCATCTTCCCCATTGTTTCGGCTCAACATGGCGCTATGGTATCATCGCATGGTTGCTAAATCAATGCCGATCAATGGATAAGGTTTCTGATGATGTCCACGCTTGCAGCCAACCCGGCTGATGTTGCAAAGTTCGAGTTAGTCGTCGGCATGGAAGTGCACGCCCAGGTGCTGACGAACTCCAAGATGTTCTGCCGCTGCGCCACCGATTATCAGGGCGCGCCGCCCAACACACGCACCTGTCCCACCTGTCTGGCGTTGCCTGGCGCGCTGCCGGTGATCAACCGCGCCGCAGTCGAGGCGACGATTCGCACCGGACTGGCGCTTAACTGCACGATCAACCAGACCGCCGTCTTTGCGCGCAAGAATTACACCTACCCTGATTTGCCCAAAGGCTATCAGATCAGCCAGTACGAGCTGCCGCTGTGCGAGCATGGCTATCTTGAAATTGACCTGGAAGACGGCTCAACCAAACGCGTGCGCATCCGCCGTGTGCATCTCGAAGAAGACACCGGTCGCTCGGTGCACGAAGGCGGCTATTCCTATATCGACCTGAATCGCGCTGGCGTGCCACTGATGGAGATCGTCACCGAAGCGGACATCCACAGCCCGGAGGAAGCCTACGCCTATCTGACGCGGCTGCGCGCCACACTGCGCGCGCTTGGCGTCAACAGCGGCGACATGGAGAAGGGCGCGCTGCGCTGCGAGCCAAACATTAGCGTGCGCACGCTCGATCAGAAGGCGCGCGGCGAATATGGCGTCAAAGTCGAGGTCAAGAATCTCAACAGCTTCCGCAGCGTGCGCAACTCAATTGCCTACGAGATGGAGCGCCAGATCAAGGTGATCGGGTCCGGCGGTGTGGTCGAGCAGGTCAACATGGGTTGGGACGAAGACAAACAGCGCACCGTGCTTCAGCGCGGCAAAGAGGATGCGCACGACTATCGCTACTTCCCGGAGCCAGACCTGCCACCCTTACGCGTTAGCCGTGAGGAAGTGGCGCGCATCGCCGCCACGCTGCCCGAACTGCCCGCCGCCAGACGCAACCGCTACGAGCAGACGTGGGGCGTGCGTCGCATCGAGGCGAACATCCTTACCAGCGAGGCGCAGGTGGCGCGCTTCTTTGAAGAGGTGGTCGCCGCCTACGGCGAGAATGATGGCAAGCCGCAGCGCGTGGCGACCTGGATGACAGGCGAGCTCTTCCGCTTGCTCTACGCCGACGGCGAAGGTCAGGATTTGCGCCAGATCGCAACGATCAAGATTCAACCTGCACATTTCGCTGCGCTGCTCAAATTGATCGACGACAAAGTGATCAATCAGAACACCGGCAAAAAGGTGCTCGAAACGATGTATGTCACAGGCGACGCGCCGCACAGCATTGTCGAACGCGAAGGGCTGGCGATGGTTTCCGACACAAGCGTGATCGACGAAGCGATCGCAGCGATCTTTGCCGAAAACGCCGCTGAGCTGGCGCGCTATCGCGCCGGCGAGGAGAAGCTCTTCGGCTTCTTCATGGGGCAAGTGATGCGCGCCACCAAAGGCAAAGCAGATCCGGCGGCGGCGAAGGCGCGGCTGGCGGAGCTGATTCAAGGTTGAGGCCAGCCAGCTAATCGCGAAGGAGTCGGCTCCGTCACACGTTTTGGGGTTTAATCATCGTCGTCTGGATTCCCGTTGCTGTCCAGATTCAGCGCAAATAGGGAGAGGTTGCCGTCGATGGGGAAGTTCGTAATGAGCACTTCTTCATTCAGCACTCGTTCGGAACCATTCTTCCTTGCCTTCATACCTGAGTAGGCTCTAACTGAAAGGAAGTTGAATCCATCGAACAATGCCCTTACCTCGGCTGTATCATAGGATGATACAATCCACTTGGCTTTTGCCTTTGCCAGTCGAATCGCCAGTTCTCGATGTTCTTCCCAACTGCGCATATTGTGTTTGTAGTTGACGCCATTCTCAGGATATGGAGGGTCTACATAGAACAACGTCTGGCTGCGGTCATACTTGTCGATGCACTGCTGCCACGGTAAGTTCTCAATAATGACTGTCTGCAGCCTTAGATAAACAGGCATAATCCTGTCATGTAAGTGTTTCACTGCGCCGATCAGGCGGTTGCCATGCCCACCATCGGAGATGCTGGTTTGAAAACGCGGGTAGTTGGATTCGCCGCCCCAACCCGCCATGATCAGGTAGTAGAACCGATGCGCGCGTTCGACATCGGTCAAAGTGACCGGGTCCAGCGCAGCCAGACGTTCGTATTCTGCACGTGCAACCAACGTGAAATCGAAGGACTTGATCAGTTCTTCTGGCTTGTCCTTGACAACCCGGAAGAACGTCACCAACTCGTTGTCGATGTCGTTGATCACCTCTACATCGCTGCGTGGCTTGCCAAACAGCACCCAGGCTGCACCACAGAATGGTTCGACGTAACACGAATGGGGCGGGATCAAGGAGATCACATATTTTCTGAGACGAGATTTGCCGCCCGCCCACTTGAATGGGCTGTTAATCGGTTTTGCTGTCTGTTGCGCCGAAACGCTGGCACCCATTGGATCACTCCAGTTTTTGCTGTTGTCTCTATTAGAGACAAATCTATCATATCGATTAGTCTCTGTCAAGTGTTACGGAGCACTTTGAACATTAATGAAACGTTTTGGCGAGAAATTGCACGCTCTACGGATTCATCACAGTCTAACACTTTCTGAGCTTGCAAAGAAACTAGGCTATCAGAGCCACAGCTACGTCACCGAAATCGAAGCGGGCAGAAAGATGCCGACGGCGCTTCTAGTTCTCAAAATTGCAGATCTGTTCGACGTATCGACAGATCAACTATTGCGGGATCAGATTGAGGTTGACCTTTCTTCATCAAAACTGCGCAAGAATGAGTAAGTTGATGACGCCATTTGTCGATAGACAACCAACCTTTAATGAGCTGGAACGGCTGCGTTTGATCCTCAGCACCTACCAAGATGGCAGCGGTATGCTAGTTCCAAAGAGCAAGCGTGGGCGACAGTGGATGGAACAGAATAACGCCATCACGCTGCCAGGGTGGCGCGATTTCGAGCGATCGGTTGCGGCAGCACTAGGCGGAATCGGCACCGAGAGCAAGTTCATCTACGATGTCGTGTTAGGTGACCAACATACCGACGAAGAACGCATTGGCATCTCATGCAAGATGCGCAGCGAACTTCGCAAAGTAACGAAGCAAGGGCGTGCAAGTATTGAGGTCGCAAACGCATCTGGGGAGTTCTGGGATACGATCAAACGGCAGACTAGGTTGAATGAAGACAACTACATGAGCGCCCCAGCATTGATTGGTGCAGTTCTGCTGACTGTGGTCGAAGGCTGGCACAAAGCCGCTACATCGTCAGTTTATGGGCGGATTTCGCAGGAGAAGTCGTTTTACCTGAATCTCCTGTGGGATTCGCAGAGTGGAGAGTATCTTCTTCTGCAATTTCCGATCCATCTGCCGGATGCAGCCGCTCTGAAGTGGTCAGTTGCAGGCAGACGGTTGATTGGCTGTGATGACAAAGGCGTGCTCCTCGAGTGGTACGGTCATTCCGGCGGTCAACTCAAGTATTATCCGCATATATCCCAGGCGCTGTGGATGTCGAACACATTTCGGCTGGAACCGCTTCCAGCCAATCCGAGTCATTTGCTTACTGACAAAGCGGCAGCCTATTTCCCAGGGAAATGGCCATCTATGTAGGCGCGGCAAAAGATCACGTTTCTGAGCAACGCCCACCCTATCAACCATCAAGTACAGGAGAAGTTCCACATGCTTGACATCACCAATCTACACTGCGAATACGCCGCCAATCCCATCGGCATTGACGTGCGCCAGCCGCGGCTCGGCTGGACGCTACATTCGTCCAAACGCGGCGCACGCCAGACCGCCTGGCAGATCGCCGTCGCCGCCTCCGCCGATGACCTGAGCCAGAGGCGCTATCTCTGGGACACTGGCAAGACCGCTGGCAGCGAAAACGCTCATCACCCCTATGCGGGACCCGCGCTGCGTTCGCGCCAGCGTTGCTGGTGGCAGGTGCGTGTGTGGGACGAGGACGACCAGCCCTCGGCATGGAGCGCGCCCGCCTTCTGGGAAATGGGTCTGCTCGACGCCAGCGACTGGAGAGCAACATGGATCACGCCAGATTGGGACGAAGATGTGACCACTTCGCAGCCAGCGCCGATGCTGCGCCGCAAGTTCACGCTCAAGGAGACGCCGGTCACCGCCCGGCTCTACGTCACCAGCCTCGGCGTCTACGAAGCGCGGCTCAACGGACAGCGTGTGAGCGACTGGCGCTTCACGCCGGGCTGGACGACCTATGAGCATCGCATTCAATATCAGACTTACGATGTCACCAAAATGCTGACGGCGGGCGACAATGCGGTGGGGGTTTTGCTTGGCGACGGTTGGTATCGCGGCTTCCTCGGTTTTCAGGGGCAGCGCAACACCTACGGCGACCGGCTGGCGCTGCTGCTGCAGCTCCACGTGACCTTCGCCGATGGCGCCGAAGAGATTATCACCAGCGACGAGGCGTGGCGTGCGGCGCTGGGCCCCATCCGCACCTCCGACCTTTACAACGGCGAGGTCTACGACGCCCGCCGTGAACGCCCCGGCTGGGATCGCGCCGGCTATCTCGACCGTGATTGGGCGGGCGTGCGCACGCTGCCTGCGCCCACGGCGGCGTTGGTGGCGCAAAATGGCCCGCCGGTGCGCCCAATCGAGGAACTATCTGCGCGCGCCATCACCGTCTCTCCGGAGGGCGAAACGATCGTCGACTTCGGACAGAATCTGGTCGGCGGTGTGCGCATTCGGATGCGCGGCGAGGCCGGACAGACGGTGCGCCTGCGTCACGCCGAAGTGCTGCAGCCGGACGGCAATCTCTACACCGAGAATCTGCGTTCGGCGCAGCAGACCGACGAGTACACCCTCAAGGGCGACGACGAGGAAGTCTATGAACCGACCTTCACCTTCCACGGCTTCCGCTATCTCGGCGTCACCGGCTATCCGGGCGAGCTGACGCCGGAGGACGTGACCGCGGTCGTGCTGCACTCGGATATGGCGCCGACGGGCGAGTTTGCCTGCTCTCATCCGCTGCTCAACCAGCTTCAGCACAACATCGTGTGGGGACAGAAGGGCAATTTTCTCGACGTGCCAACCGACTGCCCGCAGCGCGACGAGCGGCTTGGTTGGACGGGCGACGCACAGGTCTTTGCCAGCACCGCCGCGTTCAACTACCAGATCGCGCCTTTCATGACCAAGTGGCTGCGCGACCTGGCGCTCGACCAGCACGCCGACGGCGCGGTGCCTCATGTCGTGCCCGATGTACTGCAAAAGCTGCCGTGGTCTGCCGCCGGCGCCACCGGCTGGGGCGACGCCGCCATCATCGTGCCGTGGACGCTCTACCAGCGCTACGGCGACACACGCATCCTCGCCGAGCAATACGCCAGCATGAAGGCGTGGGTCGAGTATATGCGCGCCAACGGCGACAACGAACTCTTCTTTGGCTACGGCTTTCACTTTGGCGACTGGCTGGCGCTCGACACTGGCATCGACGGTTTGGTCTTTGGCTTAACCGATGTGATGTTGATCGGCACGGCATTTTACGCCTACTCGACCGAACTGCTGGCAAAGATCGCCGCTGTGCTCGGCAAGACGGACGACGCCGCGCACTACCGTGACCTGCACGGGCGCATCGTCGCCGCGTTCCAACAGGAGTTTCTCACGCCGGCAGGGCGGCTGGCTTCCAACACGCAGACCGCCTACGTGCTGGCGCTGATGTTCGACCTGCTGCCCGAAGCGATGCGCGGCGAGGCGGTGCGCCGGCTGGTCGCCGACATCCGTCGCCGTGAGATGCACCTGTCGACCGGCTTCCTCGGCACACCTTATCTCTGCCACGTGCTCGAACGCTTTGGTCAGCTCGATGTCGCCTACGCGCTGCTCTTGCAAGAGAGCTATCCGTCGTGGCTTTTCCCAGTCACACAGGGCGCAACGACGATCTGGGAGCGCTGGGACGGGCAGAAGCCAGACGGCAGCTTCCAGACGCCAAGCATGAACTCGTTCAATCACTACGCTTATGGCGCCGTGGGATCGTGGATGTATCGCACGCTCGGCGGGCTGGAGGTCGATCCGGCGCATCCGGGCTTTACACGCGCCATCGTTGCGCCGCAACCGGGCGATGGGATCACATGGGCAAAGACCAGTTTGCAGAGCATGGTGGGCCGGTACGCCGTGGACTGGTCGCGTGAAGGTGACGGCATGATGCTGAAAGTTGCTGTTCCCGCCAATGGCGCGGCGCTGGTAAAACTGCCTGACGCGCGGATCGAGGCGGTTACAGAGAGTGGCGTCGCGCTGGCTGACGCGCCAGGCTGCGCCAATCCGCGTCAGGAGGCGGGCTGCGTCGTCATCGAGGTTGGCGCTGGCGAATACACGTTTCAGTGGTGACCCACTCACCCATCTTGACAGGCTTCCAGGAAGCATCAAGTTTCCTGGAAGCCAATGCCCGAATCTCGATATCCACTCTCCAATCTCTCAACCTTTCAAAGCCGTTGACGCAGATCACGAAGCGTGATAGTGTAGAAGCATACGATGGCGTTGGGTGGCTCCTCGTTTGCCTGTTTGCCTGCGCCATGGGTAAACCTTGTTGTTTCCTTTCTCTCGACTCCATTCAAACCGGAGGTGTCTCAATGCTAACTGACTACGATGTACGCCAGGCTGTAGAGTTCGAAAGCCACGATAGCCCTGTTCTCAGCGTCTATCTTAACGTCGATCCGCATCGCCGCACCGTAGAAAAGTATAAGCTGGCGCTGCGTAATCTGTTGGAGAAAGCGGACGGCGCCAACCCGGAGGATGTGCGCCGCGTCCAGAACTATATCGAGATGGGGTACAACCGCACTGGGCGTGGGGTTGTGCTCTTCAGTTGTGCGGCCAAAGACTTCTGGTGGGCGCAGAGTTTCGCCGTCCCCGTCGAAGACACCGTGTTTGTGAGCTTCCGTCCCTATGTTCGACAGCTGGCGCGTTTGCTCGACACCTACGAACGCTGTGGCGTCGTGCATGTCGATCAAGAGGGCGCCCGTCTGTACCTCTTCAACATGGGTGTGTTGGAAGCCGCTGATGGCTACCTTGGCGAAGAGGTTAAGCTGCATCGCTCTGGCGGTTGGGCGAACCCGCGCTATCAACGTCATGAGGCGGCGCAGGCGCGACGCAACCTGCAAGAGGCGGCGGAAATGGCGGAAGAATTTTATCGCGAGACCGGCACGCGCCGTTTGATCTTAGCTGGCACAGAGAAAAATGTGGCGCGCTTCAAGGAACTGTTGAGCAACCGGCTGCGCACCATGGTCATCGGTCAATTCAACGCCGACGCCAACGCCAGCCATTCGGACATTCGCGACAAGGCGTTGGAACTGGCGGCAAAGGCTGAGGAGAAAGAATCACAGATGATGGCTGACCTGGTGCTTGCCACAGCGCAACAGGGCGGCGCCGCCGTGCTTGGGCTGGTCGACACCTTGACCGCAGTGCAACATGGCCGCGCGCACCATGTCGTGGCGCTGGCTGACTATAGCCAACACGCTTATCGCTTTGTTGACAGCGGTCTGATTGTGCTCGAATTGACCGAGGAGGGTGACCTGGCAAGCGGGCGCATCCAGGACTTGCCCGACGCCGTCGAAAGCACGCTGCGTCGCGCCCTGGTGCAGTCGATTGGGGTGACGCTGGTCGATCAGCATCCGGGTCTGGCGCAAGCTGGCAAGATCGGTGCGTTGACGCGCTGGTGAGTGAGTTGCGTGTTGCGTGCTCACCACCAAATGCACGCAACACGCAACATGAAACACGCAACACTCTTTGCGTTATGTTAGAGATATGTCTGTTCGGAATCCTGGTTACGCTCAAAATCGTTCGATCAACGATACAACAGAATAGGGAACAAACCTATTCAGGAGACATGATTCATCATGATGCGATTTGATCGATTCACCGAAAAAGCGCAAGAAGCAGCAATGCGCTCTTACGAAATTTTGCAGCATTATAAGCACACCCAGGTTGACACCGAACATGTGTTTCTCGCTCTGCTTCAACAGAGCGGCGGCGCCGTTCCGCAGATCATGCAGGTGTTGCAGGCGCCGGTGCAGGAGATGATCGACAAACTGGCGCATGTGCTCGAAAGTATGCCGCGCGCCAGCACCAATCCTTACGGCTCTTCCAACACGGCGCAGGTCTTTATCACCCCGCGCCTCAAGCGCATTATGGATATCGCCTACGAAGAAGCGATGCGCATGAAGGACGAGTACATCAGCACCGAGCACATGTTGTTGGCGATCGCGAGTGAGCGCAACACGCCCAGCGCCAACGTCCTGCGCGAGGCGGCGATCACAAAGGAAAAGATCGCCGAAGCCATCGACCAGATTCGCAAAGGACAGCGCGTCACCGAGCCGAACGCAGAAAGCAAATACCGCGTCCTGGAAAAGTATGGTCGCGACCTGACGCGCGCTGCCAAAGAAGGCAAGCTCGACCCGGTCGTCGGGCGCGAAAGCGAAGTGTTGCGCGTGATCCAGGTGCTCTCACGCCGCACCAAGAACAACCCGGTGTTGATCGGCGAGGCGGGCGTCGGCAAGACTGCTATCGTCGAAGGGTTGGCGCAAAATATCGTCAACAAAGATGTACCCGACAACCTGATCGGCAAGCGCGTCATCTCGCTCGATCTCGGCGCGCTGGTGGCGGGCACGCGCTTCCGCGGCGAGTTTGAAGAGCGCCTCAAAGCCTGCATCGAAGAAATTCAGCGCAGCGAAGGGGAGATCATCCTCTTCATCGACGAGCTGCACACGATGGTCGGCGCCGGCAACGCCGCCGGCGCAATGGATGCCAGCAACATGCTCAAGCCAGCGCTGGCGCGCGGCGAGCTGCAATGCATCGGCGCCACCACGCTGGATGAATACCGCGAGCATATCGAGCGCGACTCGGCGTTGGAGCGGCGCTTTGCGCCGGTCTTTGTCGACGAGCCGAACATCGAGGACAGCATCGACATTTTGCGTGGTCTGCGCAGCCGTTATGAGGAGCATCACGCCGTGCGCTATGACGACGAGGCGCTGGTGCAGGCTGTTAAGCTCAGTCACCGTTATGTCAGCGACCGCCGCCTGCCCGACAAAGCCATCGATCTGATGGACGAAGCCGCCGCCAAGCTGCGCGTCGCCATGTATTTGATGCCGCCGCGTCTCAAAGAGATGAAGGCTCAGTTGGAGCAGTTGCAAGCCGAAGAGGAGAAAGCCTGGGAGGAGCGCGACTACGAGAACGCCGCAAAACACAAGGCTGAACGTGTGCGCGTCGAGGAAGAGTATAACGAACTCGTGGCCGGCTGGCGCGTCGAAGCCGATCTTGACGACATTGTCGATGCACGAGATATCGCCGCAGTTGTCAGCGCGTGGACGGGCATACCGGTCAGCAATCTGTTGCAGACCGAGACCGAAAAGCTGCTCAATATGGAAGAGATTTTGCGTCAACGCATTGTCGGTCAGGAGCAAGCAATCCAGGCGGTCAGCGATGCGATCCGCCGTGCGCGCAGTGGTCTGAAAGACCCAAAACGACCGATCGGCACTTTCCTCTTCCTTGGGCCAACCGGCGTCGGCAAGACCGAGCTGGCGAAGGCGCTTGCCGGCTTCATGTTTGACGACGACGATGCGTTGCTGCGCATCGACATGAGCGAATATCGCGAGCCGCATACGGTCAGTCGGCTGTTCGGCGCGCCGCCCGGCTATGTCGGCTATGATCAGGGTGGTCAGCTCACCGAGCAGGTGCGTCGGCGCCCCTATCGCGTGGTGCTCTTCGACGAGATCGAAAAGGCGCATCCCGATGTGTGGAACTCGCTGCTTCAGATCATGGACGACGGGCGGTTAACCGACGGGCAGGGGCGGCAGGTCGATTTCCGCAACACGGTCATCATCATGACGAGCAACGTCGGCGCCGAGGCGGTGAAGCGTGGCCCGCTCGGCTTTGCCACGCCAACCTTCGACGAGAGCAAGTACACGCAAGGCGAGTACGCCAATCAGCTCAAGCGGCTCTTCCGCCCAGAGTTCCTCAACCGCATCGACGAGATTATTGTCTTCGAGTCGTTGACCAGGGAACAGATTCGCCGCATTGTCCATCTGTTGATGCACGACATCAGCGTGCGCATGGACGAACTCGGCTTCACGGTGGAGATGACCGACGCCGCCGCCGACCACATCGCTGAGGTCGGCTACGATCCGAACTATGGCGCACGCCCGCTGCGCCGTTTGCTCCAGCGCAACGTCGAAAACGAGCTGAGCAAGCGGTTGCTCAAGGGTGAGTACAAGACCGGCGATCACGTGATCGTCGACTACGACCCGGCGGCGGAAAGCGACAGTAAACTCGTCTTTCACATTGCCGAGCAGGCGCCCATCGCTGTTGAGCTGCCGGTCGAAAGCGAACAGCAGACAGTTTGAGGAGCAGGTGCGGTCTGAGACCGCACGTTTCTGTCCGAACCAGTGAGCGGGGGCAGTCTCAGACCGCCCCCGCTTTTTTTATCGCTGCACGACCGGCAGATAGAGCCGGTTTTCTAACAACCCCTCAAATTCCAGCGTAAATCGCATCGCGCTGAACGACACCAGCCGCGGATGATCCGCAACTGCGGCGTCCAAATAAACAAGACCATCCACGCCCGCTGTAAATGGATAGCTGCCCAACCGCAGCCAGGCGTCGTTGAGCGGCAACTGATCGCCCTCGGTCGTCGTGGCGCCGCCGTGGTGATAGATGGTGTAGCGCGCCCGCCGCGTATCCGGCCCCAATGTCAGGTCGCGACACGGAAACTCGACCGCGCCGTGGCTGGCAATCAACGCCTCAACGCGATAGGTTCCAGTGATCGACAACGTCGGTTGCCAGACGCCGTAGTTGAGCGGCGGGATTGTGGCGCCAAGCGGCTGGCTGACCGCCAGATGAGTCGGATAGCCGCGCACATTCGTGAAGCGATGCCATCCGTCCTCGCACGCCGTTGCCTCGTTGTAGGCTGGCGAGAGCGTGGGCGTCTCCACGATCACCGTCACCGGCGGTTGCACCACACCACTCAGGTCGGCGACAATGCTTTCGAGCACATTGCTGTCTATCTCGAAGGTGACGCCGCCCCACGTTTCGTTGTGGCTGCCCGTATACTGGCGGATGCGCTGTTGGTTTATCCACAGCGTCGGCGGCAGGCAGGTTGGGGGGATATTCCAGACTGTCATCGTTGGGTCGAAGCTTGTGCGATTCCATGCCGCAAACCAGACCGCGTCGGGTGGGGAAGAAAGGTCGGCGTAGCGAGCGATCGGCGGGTTGCACGCCAGCGCATAGAGACCCGCATAGCTTTTGCTTTCGTGGATGCGTTGCGTCCAACCGGCGACAAAGGCGCGCGAAGCCTCGACACACGCCGCGTCCTGACCCTCGTAGGCTTCCAGGTCATAGTAGATCACCGTGCCTGATCCGTCAGCCTCCGCCAGACCCAATTCACGCGCCCTCTGCAGCGCCTTTTCTGCTTCGGCGCGCCCCTGGCTGAAGGCAACCGCAGGGTCAAAGTCGAATCGCTCGCGGAAGCGGGTGCAGGGCGCCTGCGGCCCCACCCATGTCGGAATAAATGTCCAACCCTGTACGCTCAGCGATTCGAGCAGCAGCGCGTCGAGCGCATTGTTGGCGCACGCCCGCAACGCGCCGCCGATGTAGAGATTGACGGCGCGGTAGGGGCTGGCTTCGAGCCAGCGGCGCAGGTCCTCTTCGCCGCCCAGTTCGCACATGTCGAAGCCGTGACCGTCGAAGCGCGCCGTGCGTGCATCGGGTGAACCGGCGACGGCGGCGGTGGCAGCGCGTTCGATACTGGCAGGGCGCATCGGCGACACAGCGCCAGCCAGCACCGGCTGCCAGGAGCGACCATTGTCGTCAGTGCGCAGCAATGCATTGGTTGCGGTATCGAGTCGCCAGCGATCGGCGGCGGTCGGTGCGGGCTCCTCAACCAATGACCAGGCGTCGCCGCCATCCTCTGTCACGTAGTAGTGGCGGCGCTGGGTGGCTGACGTGAGCGTCGCCACCTCCGCCACACCCTGCCGTCCATCGGGGCTGAAACGCAAGGGGAGATGATGGCGTTGACCTGGCGCTGCGTTGTCGGGGTAGGGCAGCGGTTGGACGCGCCAGCTTGCGCCGCCGTCGTCGCTGCGGAACAGCGTATCACCGTTGGGGCCGCCCGCCGTCCAGCCGATTGATGGCGTCACGAATACGACAGGATGACCGCCCGGCGCTTCAACCTGGCGCCAGCTTGCGCCGCCGTCCTGCGTACGAAAGAGCGCGCCGAGATTGAAGTTGCTGCTTGTCGCCTGGCGCAGCATCAGCCAGCCGTGCGTCGCATCACGCCAGAAAAGGGAAAGCCGACTTATCCGCGCAGCAGGATCGTCGGCGGACAGCAATCGATGCCCGCTGACCTGCCATGTGTGGCCGCCGTCGGTCGTCGCCGCCATCACAATTGCGCCTGGCTCCCCCTCGCTGATGTGCGCCGTCCAGCCGGTTTGCGCGTCGAGAAATGCTGCTGCGGTCAGTCGATCAGCCGTTAGCGTTGGAGGGGTGATCTCGCGCCAGCTTGCGCCGTCATCGTCGCTCAACAGCAGCGCGCTGTCGGTCAACACCCAGATGTTGCGTTCGTCGAGCACGCCAAAGGTCAACAGCCGTCCCGGTGCAGTAGCCGCCGATGCTGTCCCCGTCGTTGCGCCTGCCATCGGCGCCAGCGCAGCCAACCCCACGATCAACGCAAAGATAGCCGCAAACATTCCTCGCCGCATCGATAATCCCCCTTCAGGCGCCCCATCGTTATTGACCTCTGCTATAATGACAACAAAGTAAAAAACAAACCGGCTTCTACTGAAGACGTAAAATCTTCATTGCTGGTCACGGGTGTTGACCAGATTCTAATCCAAATTTCATGGTTTATGCGGAGGAAGAAAGATGAGTAGATTACAGTTTCCCGCGAAATTTTTGTGGGGAAGCGCCACTTCGTCCTATCAAATTGAAGGAGCGTGGCAGGAGGATGGCAAGGGCGAGTCGATCTGGGATCGTTTCGCACACACGCCGGGCAAAATCATCGACGGTTCGAACGGCGACATCGCCTGCGATCATTATCATCGCTGGCGCGACGATATTGCGCTGATGAAGGAACTGGGCTTGCAGGCGTATCGCTTTTCGATTGCCTGGCCCCGCATTCTGCCGCAAGGCGTCGGCGCTGTGAACCAGAAAGGCATCGACTTCTACAGCCGCCTGGTCGATGGGCTGCTAGAGGCGAACATCACACCGTTCGCCACGCTCTATCATTGGGATTTGCCGCAGGCGATCCAGGAGCGAGGCGGGTGGCCCACGCGCTTCGCCGCCGAAGCTTTTGTCGAGTACACCGACGCCATCACCCGCGCGCTGGGTGACCGCGTCAAACATTGGATCACGCACAACGAGCCGTGGTGCGCTGGCCTCTTGAGCCACCAGATCGGCGAGCACGCGCCCGGTTGGCGCGACTGGTATGCTGGTCTGGCGGCGTCCCATCATCTGCTGCTTTCACACGGCTGGGCGGTTCCGGTGATCCGTCGCAACAGCCCCGACGCCGAGGTCGGCGTCACGCTCAACCTTTACCCCGTCACGACAGCGGTGCGCACGCCCGAAAATCTCAATGCCGTGCGGCTTTACGACGGCTATTTCAACCGTTGGTTCCTCGACCCGATCTATGGACGGCGCTATCCTGCCGACATGATCGAAGCGTATCGAAAAGCTGGCTTACTGCCGGCGGGCGGGCCTGATTTTGTCGTGGAGGGCGATTTCGAGGCGATAGCGGCGTACACCGACTTTCTAGGCGTCAACTACTATTCGCGCTCGGTGGTCAAAGCCGATCCCGAGGGCGGCCCCTTTCCGGTCGGCGACGACGAGAATAGCACGCTGGAACGCACCGACATGGGCTGGGAGGTCTATCCACAGGGGCTGTATGAATTGCTTTGCAGGCTGCACTTTGAATATCAGCCCACTAAAATCTACATCACCGAGAACGGCGCCAGCTATGCCGATGCGCCAGGCGCCGACGGCAAAATCCACGACACGCGCCGCCGCGACTATCTGCGTGGTCACTTCATCAAGGCGCATGAGGCAATAGCGACGGGCGTGCCGCTGGCGGGCTACTTCGTCTGGTCGCTGATGGACAACTTCGAGTGGGCGCGGGGCTACACCGAGCGTTTTGGCATCGTATGGGTCGATTATGAAACGCAGGCGCGCATCCCCAAAGAGAGCGCACGCTGGCTGCAGCAGGTGATCGCCCAGAACGCGGTTGAATCAAACGCTGTTGAGCTATAGACGCACTATGCAACGCTGACATAAGCGAGTGGTGGATCGAAACAATAGCCAGAGCGGCGCCAGTAGATTATGCGACTATGAAATAGGTGGAATACATCTCCGCGTCTGAAGCAGAGCGTACTGGAGGCTCGGCAAGCAGGAAGACGCCCCACAGTCCGCCAGGCTAAGCTGGTTTACAATCAAATGCGGGATCGGTGCAGAATTGAAGTTTCGAGAATCTTGTTGAAACTGCAACGAACTCTTGTTGATCGAAGCAACAAAAGGAGTAAGAATGTCTTCTTCTGTCCAACTTACTGCAACTGAATTATTTGAGCGCGCCAAAACTATCCACGAGAATATTCGCACATGGCGGCGCACGATCCATCGCTATCCCGAACTCACCTTCACCGAGCAGCGCACCGCCAGCCTGGTCAACGCCACGTTGGTCGATCTCGGCATCGAGACCGAGACAGAAGTTGCCAAGACCGGCGTCGTCGGCCATATTCGCGGCGGCAATGGCCCGGTGGTTGGTTTGCGCGCCGATATGGATGCGCTGCCGATTCAGGAAGTTAACGGCAGTGAGTTCGACAGCACCCGCCCTGGCATCATGCATGCCTGCGGCCACGATGCGCACACTGCCATGTTGCTCGGCGCGGCGACATTGCTTAAGGGATTGGCTGACGAGGGCAAACTTCCGGGTTCGGTGCGGCTGCTCTTTCAGCCAAGCGAGGAGGCGCAGGACAGCGAAGGCAAGTCCGGCGGCATGCGTATGGTCGAGGAGGGTGCGCTGCAAGGGGTGGACGCCGTCTTTGGGTTGCATGTCGATCCGTTCCACGATGTCGGCTATGTGGCGACGCGTCCCGGCCCGATGATGGCCGCCGCCGACAAGTTCGAGCTGGTCATCACTGGTTCGGGTGGGCACGCGGCAAGGCCCCAGAGCACGGTCGACCCAATTGCACTCTCGGCGCATGTCATCAACGCCGTGCACCAGGTCGTCAGCCGCCGCCTCGATCCAACCGAACATGGGGTGATCACCATCGCTACGATCCACGGCGGCACAGTCGACAACGTCATCCCCGACCAGGTGAGGATGACCGGCACGATCCGTTCGTTTACTCCGAAAGCTCGCGATCTGTTGCACGTTGAATTGAAACGTGCAGTCAGCATCGTTGAGCCGTTGGGCGGCCGCGCCGATTTGACGATCCACCCCGGCTACCCGCCGACCGTCAACGATCCAACAGCCGCCGAACACATGATGGCGACGATGCGCGATCTGCTGGGCGACGATCATGTGGCGGAGAGCGAGCTGATCATGGGCGCTGAGGATTTCAGCTACATGGCGCAGGCGGCGCCGGGTTGTTTCCTTCGGCTAGGCGTGCACAATCCCGATTGGAAAGAATATTATCCGGTGCATCGCGCCGATTTTCGTATGGACGAGGACGCATTGCCGATCGGGGCGGCGGCGCTGGCATTGACGGCGCTGCGTTGGATGGAAGCGAAGCGATGAACACGTTCGAGCACCTTTCCCCACAAACCGCGCCCGCCATCAACAGGTTGCATCGCCATTCTATGTTGTTGGTGCTATGGTTGGTTGCAGGTATGATTGCCGGCTGCAATCAATCGACGCCGGTGGGATTGGTGTTTAACCCGGCGCCTTGGCGAGACGGAGAAGAGCATGTCTTCCGCATCACCGATGTCGAAGGGCGCTATGCCGGTGTGATGCGCTACACCATGACGGAGGGGATGAACGACCAGGGACAGCCGCTGTGGTCGATCACGCGCACTACGCTGGCGCAGGGCGATCAAGAGGAACTGACTGTCAAAGTGCTGGCAACGGGTTTTCGTCCACAATCTTCGTTTCTCGAGCGCTCAAACGCCGCCGGACGCGAGACGGTCGATGCACAATACAACGGCCCCGCCGTTGATTTGGTGTTGACAACACGCGCCGATGTGGCGACAACACAGCGCTTTGAAGTTCCGAGCGATGTGCGCGAATCAGGCACATTGCCGATGATCGCGCGTGCATTGCCGCTGACGCGCAACTATGCAACGCGGCTGAATGCATTCCTGCCTGTCGTCGGCCTGCTTGACCGGGTGACTGTGCGCGTTGTCGGTGATGAACGGCTCGTGACGCCGGCCGGGACGTTTGACGCCTGGGTCGTTACACTGGACACCGGCAACTCGATCAGCCGGTTGTGGGTCGCCAAAGAAGCGCCGCATCCAACGGTCAAGTACATCGATGGACGCAACCGCGCAACATACGAGCTGGAGAGTTACATCGCCAGCCAGTGAGCATGTGACGCTCCAGTGTAGCCATATCACTATCCTTCTTTTGAAGTCTGGGCGTGGGGCTTGACCGAAGCTGTTCTCTCGCGATTACGATGGCAGTGTGACGCCGATAAAATCGGGTGCGCCGTTGAGGAAACTGCGAATATCCATCGGCCGTTTGCCGGCGGGTTGAACAGTGTGCGGCAGCAGCAATCCTTCACCTGTGCCAATTGCAGCGCCGTCTGTTGTGCGTTCGACCACACCCGGCGCTGCATTTCCCTCCATCACCGAGCACTTCAATATTTTGAAAGGCTCTCCTTTCCAGAAGGTGTAGGCCGTGGGCCAGGGCGTGTAGGCGCGCGTGGCGCGCTCGATATATACAGCCGGTTTCGACCAATCGATCCGCCCGTCTTCTTTTTTGATCTGTTGGCACCAGGATGGCTCACCGGGCAACAGTTCCTGCGCGACCGGGGCTGCATTCCCTGCCAGCCACTCAGCCAGCGTATCGACGAGCAGCGCGGCGCCCTGCACTGCCAGCCGCGCGCTGAGCGACGCCGTCGTGTCGTCGGGCAGGATCGCCTGTACAGCCTGGCGCAGCGACGGCCCTGTGTCCATCCCCTCATCCATCAACATGATCGTGACGCCGGTCCCGGTCACTCCGTCGAGGATCGCCGCCGTGATCGGGGAGGCGCCGCGATAGGCGGGCAACAGGCTGGCGTGAACGTTGATGCATCCAAAGGTTGGGATTTCGAGCACACTCTTTGGCAGGATCAGTCCGTAAGCCGCCACGACGATGACATCGGGCGCCAACAGGCGCAGCGCTTCGACAGCATCCGGCGCTTTGCGCAGCGAGGCCGGCTGCAACACCGGAAGGTTAAAAGTTGTCGCCATTTGCTTCACCGGACTTGCGGCAAGCTGCTTGCCGCGGCCGGCTGGTCGATCTGGCTGTGTGGCGACGGCGACGACCTCCCAGCCGCTGCCAGGCGACGCCTCGACCAACGCACGCAGCGATGGCGTGGCAAACTCGGGTGTGCCCATGAACAAGATGCGAACAGTCGATATTGTTGTCATGGTGCGATTGTATCACATTGCCTGGCGCTGAAACTTTTGAGTGGACGCTGCGTATTGTTGGATGAAATAAAGACAAGACCCAGAGATGGGTCGATGGGAACAAATTTCTCGACCGGGCCTCGCAGGATGTTGTACTGCATCCTGAAGGTGGGAAAGGCGAGAGTTCGACGGGTAGAAAACGCATCCCGGGTTGAACGGGAGGGAGAGAAGTAAGATGACGAACGAATCGAGCAACCGAGAAAACGAGCAGCCACAGAGCGATCCTGTTGCGGTGGAGCAGACGCCGGTGGAGCGCATGGCAAGCACGGTGTATACACAGGCAGGCGAGGCCGCGGATGCATTTCGCCGAGGGGAACTGATGCAAAATTCTCAGGTGGATGAACTGGCTGACAGTGACGACCGGCTGATTGCCTTGCTGAGTTACGTGACGCAGTTGCTTTTGCCGGTGATCATGCCCTTGATCGTATTATTGAGCGAGAGCAGCAAGAAGCGTCCTTTCCAACGCTACCACGCAGTTCAGAGTCTGGCGCTGGTGCTGGTCTTCTGGCTAGTGTTCTTCGCAGCCAGTGTTGCCATCGGCATCCTCCAGATTATCCCTGTGTTGGGGTGGCTGGTCGGCGCGTTTGCACTCTTGTGTCTGACGCCGATGTATTTCCTGGGCGGCATTGCTCTGATGCTGTACTACGGTTATCAGGCATATAAAGGACGGCGCTTTGCCATTCCTGGCTTGACCAGTTTTCTGCGCGACCAGAACTGGCTGGCATAATC
This sequence comes from Chloroflexota bacterium, assembly GCA_016861025.1. Classification (GTDB taxonomy): domain Bacteria; phylum Chloroflexota; class Anaerolineae; order Caldilineales; family Caldilineaceae; genus Caldilinea. Next base: position 2,828 of record BOKO01000009.1, on the reverse strand, counting down.
AACGACGCAAATTCTCTAATAGAAGAGCGTGAACAAAAAGAGACCTGGCGGGCAACCCGTCAGGTCTCTTTTTATTTATGGTCAGACTAAGGATTTGTTGTCGGGCGAATTGATGGATATTTTTAAACAAATTGATTTTTTGTTCTCGTGATATTAGAAATATTGAAAAATATATCAATAAAATTGAAATTGCCTATTGGCATTATTGATTTTTTGTGTTATCTTTGTTTTATAAGTCAATGGTGATGTAAGTTTTTGATGTGAAGCACGCATCGGTTCAAGGAGTAAACACCATGTTCCCGCACAACGAGTATGTTTTGGTTGAAAACCAGCGGATGCGCCAGCAGGAGATGTTGCAGGAGGCGACTGTTGAGCGAATATTGCGCCAGCGTCAAGCGGCGAGCGTTTCGCCGCTTGACGCTGGGCTGGCGGCAATCGGACGGATGATGGTGCAGGCTGGTCGTCGTCTGGAACAGCGCGGCGACATGGAGTTGCATTCGGTTTGATCGGGGATCGGTCTGGCGCAATCGGCGTAATCCGATCGTCGTCCTGGCTCCGTGCGCTGTCAACCATGTTAGCTGACGTGCGTCCCGGCCGTTCCATTTTCTTTGCCTGCCGGCGAGCGGCAGAGGCTCACCGGCGGGCGTATTTTACGAGGAGTTATCAGTATGTTGCCACTGCCAACCCGCTGTCCATTGACGGGCGGAGAAATTGTCGTCACGCGTATTTACTGTCCCGACGCTGACGTGAGCATCGAGGGGCGATTTGCGGTCGTCGAGCCGCCGTTTGCGCGGCTGACGCCAGAACAAGTCAGGTTTGTCGAGGTCTTCGTGCGCAATGAGGGCAAGCTTAACCGGCTTGAGGATGAGCTTGGATTGTCGTACCCGACCATTCGCAGCCGTCTGCACGACGTGATTCGCGCGCTGGGCTACGAGCCGGGCAAGGAGGAAGCGCCCGTGGTCGATCGCAAGCAGGTGCTTGCCGAACTCGACGCTGGCCTCATCTCCTTTGAGGAAGCCATGCAGAAGCTGCAAGGAGGCGACTGATGGGCGCATCGCAAATTTTACGCTGCGGCGAAACGCCGACGCTTACGTTGCGCAACGTGAGCGGCAACCTGAATCTAACCGGTTGGGATCGCCCAGAGATACAGGTGCGCGCCAGCGGAGACGATGAAAGTCTCGAGATCGAGCAACGCGAGGATGGTTTTGCCCTTGCCAGCGACGGCGACCTGTGGCTGCAGGCGCCGGTGCAATCGACTGTCGTGATCGACACAGTTGAAGGCAATGCCTCGATCAGTTTGTTGCTTGGCAGCCTGACCATCGACCAGATCGAGGGCAACGCCGCCATTCACAGCGTCAGCGCGCTCAACGCCGGTCAGATCGAAGGGAATTTGACGGCGCGACTGATCGCAGGCGACTTGAGCATTGAGAAAATCGAAGGCAACGCCCAGATCGTCAAAGTGGCGGGCAGTGTACAGCTTGCCAGGGTCGAAGGGAATCTGACGCTCGATGAGGCTGGCGGCAACATCAACGCTACAGTCGAAGGCAACGTCAGGATGCAGACATTGCTTCCCCCTGGACAGCAATGCACGATCCTGGCTGAAGGCGACATCACCTGCGAAGTGCCGCACGAGGCGGGCGGCGTTTTTACACTCAAGGCGGACGGTCATATCCGCGTCACCGGGTTGGGCGAACATCGCAGCGCAAGGTCGGGAAGCCTTAGCTTTGAACGCCAGCCAGCCCATTCGCAGATGACCTTGCAGGCTGAAGGGAACATTGCGCTGCGCGGCGCCCGGCTTCGTCGCTTCGATGAGACGGAGTACGCCAGCGCCGTCGAGGAGGAAATAGCGGCGCGTTCGGTCGAGATCACACAACAGATTTCCGCACAGATCGAGTCGCAGGTTGGGGAGCTTTCGCGGCAGCTTGAAGACAGGCTGTCGCGGTTGGGCAGCAACGAAGAGTTGGCTGTCACGATTCAGGAACGCGTACAGGCGGCAATGCGCCGCGCCGAAGAGAAGCTGGCGGAGGCGATGCGTAAGCTGGAACAGCGCACCCAGGAGAGCGAGGGACGACGTCGCAAAGTTGCCTGGGGCGCGCCGCCGCCCCCGCCTGCTGCACCCAAGCCCAAACGCACACCCGCAACTGAGGAGGAGCGCATGATGATCCTGCGCATGGTCGAAGAGGGGAAGCTGTCGGTCGAACAGGCGGAAAAGTTGTTGGCCGCGCTGAACGGCAAACAGGATCGATAAAGACAAAAGTTCTTGAATTGAGGAGAAACAGACAATGATGCTCAGCGAAGAACGCCGCAAGGTGTTGCAGATGGTCGAAGAGGGTAAGCTCAGCCCGGAAGATGGCGCACGGCTATTGTCCGCTTTGGGGCAGGCTGATGAGCCGCAAGAAGATGTTGCGTCTGCGGCGACGCCGGGCGCAAGCATGAATGGGCGATATTTCCGCGTGCGCGTCACCAATGTGACGACCGGCAAGCAGAAAGTGACAGTCAACATCCCGCTTGGGCTGGTCGAGTTCGGCTTGCGCTTCGTGCCCGAAAACGACAAGTTTGATCCCGAAATGTTGCGCCAGGCGATCCGCGATGGGTTGACCGGTCGCATCGTCGAGGTGCTCGACGACGAGAAGGGTGAACGCGTGGAGATTTTTATCGAATAGCGTCGCCGCAGCAATTCATTGCGGGAACTTGCAAAGCCAAACATGAGTCATCCCGAATTTTGGGATAGCTCATGTTGTTTGATGGGGTAGCAAAAAAGAAACCTCCTGGGCTAGACTGAGGGTGTAAGACACAAGTCAAGCCAAGGAGGTTTCAATATGAAAGAT
>BOKO01000008.1 GCA_016861025.1 Chloroflexota bacterium | reverse complement strand
GCGGCGTCAACTATGTGGCTGTGTTCGTGCTCTATCTGGCGGCGACGCAGGAGCGCAGAGTGGTGAACGAGTTTGCGGCGCAGGTGCGGCAGTACGCACCGGAGACAGGAGGCGATATGTTGACCTATGCAGAGGAATTGCGACAGGAAGGACGCCAAGAAGGACGACAGGAAGGTCTACAGAAGGGCGAAATCAAAGGCAAAGTCGAGACGATTGAGAGCCTGCTGTCAGTTGGCGCTGACTGGTCGCTGATCACCAGGGCGACTGGGATCACACCGGAAAAATTTCAGCGCCTGAAAGAAGAACTCTCACAGCTTGTCGACCCCAGCGATCTGGAAGACGCCCAATCGTAACAGTCACCCTCAAACGTCATCACCATCTGGCGCCGTATTGCTGTCATGCAGACGCTGAGTTTCGTTCCTGACGCCGAGAACTGGCTGGCGAGCGTAGGCAGAGCGGCGAGCATAAGCGGGGCGGCGAGCACCAGCTTCGTCTACAACGGCCGTCGGGCACGACGCCGACGAGCGCTCGTTTCACCGGCCAGCGGGAGGAAGCAAGCCTCGGACTCTACCACCACAACGCCCGTTGGTACAACCCGGCGCTGGGCCACTTCCTCTCGCCGGATACGCTCGCACCGGAGGCGGGCAATGCGCTTGACCTACACTCATCATGCATCTTGTCTCTCCCCTGCCAACAGTGGTGCAATCGGCAACCAGGAGCCCAAGGTATGGCAGATGTAGATGTAGATGCAGAGGGAGTGGTTGATTTTGAATTACGTGAAAGCCGTTGGCGCCGCCACTTGGTCAGGTGGGACGAATACAGACCTCTCGCCTGAGCAACGCACCAATGGCGCTCGGTTTGCGGCAACGGTCTGCCTCCGTCAGGATGCTCAACTTGTACTCAGCGCTAAATGTTCGGCGTCTAGGCGCTACTATCACGCAGAATTCGACTTTTGGCCCTGTTTTCTACACGAAAGGTGAGTTCCAAGTCTCCTCTTCCACAATTCCCGTCAGCGCGCTGAGGTTGGCTGCGTGGACAGCCTGCGCGGCTTCGGATTGACGATCGGCGGGCAGCAACGAATCGGCGATGCGTTCGATGGTTTCCAGCGGTTCGCCGCGCTGCAACAGCCCCGGCACGACGCGGCGCAAGCCGTGCAGATAGGCGACATCAGCCGCCAGACGCTCCATGACTTTGGGTTTTTCCTTGACGGTCGAACCGACGTGCGGCACACAAAGCTGGAAGTTATCATGCTTGATCAGCCGCGCCAACAGCCGCAGCGTCTCCAGTTCATCGCCCCCGTCCGAGCCAGGCACGATGCGTGGCGGAAGCGCGTCGCTGCCGTAGTCACCGCTCAACACGACGCCCACCGCCGGCAGATAGACGATCACACCCGCCTTTTGCACGTACACGTCGAGAAAATGGTCGCCCACGCGCAGATGCGCCACGCCGCCCGCAATCAACTCGACCTGTGGCAGTGGCGCGCGCGGTCGCTCGCCGGTGTAGAGCGTCGCCACATCCTCCTCCAGCCGGAACCGTTCGGCGGCGTCCGCGGGCGGGTCGACGATCAACAATTGCTTGCGCGCACGTCCTGCCGCGTCGATGCCCTGCCCCAACACGAAGAGACTGTTGGTGGGCGGCGTCCCCTCGCTGAACAGTTCAAGGTTTTGATAAAGTTGCAAAATCTGCGGTCGTTTCTGGCTGGATGAGTCAAGCAGCGGAATCAGTGCGGTCATGGTCAGCAATCTCGCAAGGTTCAACAATGCCGAGCCGCGCCAGCGCACCTGCCAGCTCAGCCGGCAAATCGGCGACGACCACGCGGCCATCGGGCAAAATGTAAATGTCGGTCTCCACGGGCCAGGCGTCGGCGGCTTTGATGGAACGCGGATTGTGTAGATGCGGCGGATCGACGCAGATTTTTTCCTCGCGCTGCGTGTTCTCGACGTCCCCGCGCCGCTGTGTCAAATCAGCCTGCATCGCATCAGCCGGCGACGGTGACATCGACGCGCGTCTCGTCCTCGTAATATTCGCCGGTGCGCTCAGCGGTCTCGACCTTGCCAAGCTGCTCCAGCAGCGCGCTGATGCTCTCGCACGCCGCGCCCTTGACGCCCTTGATCGTGTACTCCACCCGCCCGTCCGGCAAGATCGAGATTTCGATTTCCTGGTTCTGCATGGCGTCCCCTCTACGCCCAGCGGCGCACGGTCATGCGGATCACGCGGTCGCGCCCCGTCTGTTCCTCGACTAGCGCAAAGCCAGCCGCTTCGACCTCTTCCCGCACCTTGTGATAGGCGTAGCGCTGCTGGATGGCGTCGACCTGCGTGCGGATCGTCGCCATCTGCATGTCGTCGCCGATGGCTTCATACGCGCCGCTCTCGGTCGGGCGGAAGGCGAACTTTGCCCCCTTCGCCTGCACCACCAGCGGCGCCTCGCCCGCAAAGCCGCTCCAACTATGCGTGTAGCGCTGATTCTCACGATACTCCAGCTTCAGGTCATCCAGCGCCCGCTTAATCAACCCAAGCTCATGCAGTTCGGTCTTGACGCGCACGAATTTCGACATAATGGCTCCCTTTTTGTAGAGATTGGAGATTGGAGATTAGGAGATTGTGCGACTAAGCCTTTCAGCGAAGGGACCAATCTCCAATCTCTCAATCTCCAATCTCTCAATCCCCTAACCTCTTCCCCAAATACGCCCAATCCAACACCTCGACCGTATGCCACAGCGGCAGCGGCCGGTTCAGCAATTCCAGGTGCGTCCTGATTTGATTCATACAGCCGATGTTGCCAGTAATCACTGCCTCGGCGCCGGTGCTGACGATGTTGCGCGCCTTGCGTTCGCCGATGGCACGCGCCAGCTCCGGTTGTTCCAGATTGTACGTGCCTGCCGACCCGCAGCACAACTCAGCTTCGGGAATCTCGACCAGACGCAGGTTGGGAATCTGGCTCAACAGGCGGCGCGGCGGCGCAGTGACCCGCTGCGCATGCGACAGATGACAGGCGTCATGATACGCCGCCGTGAACGGTTGTGCAAGCGGCGGCGGTGCGACGATGCCCAGTTCGTCGAGAAAGACGCTGATATCGCGCACGCGTTTGCTGAACAGCTCCGCCTGCGCTGCCTCCGCCTCGCCCGCAAAGAGCAGCGGATACTCGTGCATCCCTGACCCGCAGCCCGCCGCGTTGGTGATGATGGCATCGACATCGGCAGGGAACGCCGCCAGGTTGCGCCGCGCCAGGTCACGCGCCTGCGCCGCCTCGCCGATGTGCAGCGACAGTGAACCACAACAGCCCTGCCCGCGCGGGATCACCGTTTCGACGCCATTGCGCGCCAGCACGCGTAGCGTCGCCCAGTTGATCTGCGGCGCCAGCACCTGCTGCACACAGCCCGCCAGCAGCGCCACGCGTGCGCGCCGCGTCCCCTGCGCCGGATAGAGTTCAGGCAGCGGCGGCGCGGCAGGCAGTATCTCTGGCAGCAGGTCAAGCATGGCGCCGATCTCGCCGGGCAGCATGGCGCGCATCCACCGCCCGACGCGCCCGCTCTGCACCGCCAGCCGGAAGCGATCGGGATAGGGCAACGTCTCCTTGACCAGCGTGCGCACCGTGCGGTTAAGCGGTGCACGGCTGCGCGCCTGCTCGGCACGCGCACGGAAGGGCGTCAGCAGATGGCCATACTCCACGCCGGAGGGACACGCTGTCACGCACGCCATGCAGCCAAGACAGCGGTCGATGTAGGGCAGCGCGTCGGCGGTCGCCATGGCGCCTTCGAGCACTTCCTTCATCAGAAAGATGCGCCCGCGCGGGGAGTCCATCTCCTCGCCCAACACGCGGTAGGTGGGACAGGTCGCCAGGCAGAAGCCGCAGTGGACGCAGCTTTCGACCGCCTTCGCCATCGCCTCGCCCTGTGCGCCGAGCGTTTCTACAGGAATCGTGTGTAACATGGGTCGCTCACAAAATTGGGAAGCGGTTGTCGGGATCGAGTACGCGCTTGACGCGCGCCGCCAGCGAAGCGCCGCTGCGTGTGCCCACAAAGGGCCACGTCGCCGCGCCGCGCAGCACCAACCCGCTCAGTTGTAACTGCGTCAGATAGGCGTCAAGCTGCGTCAGGTCGCCGGGCCAGGCGATCCATGCCAGCGCGCCGCCGCCGATGTAGCGCCGCTGTGCGCCGCCCGCCGCCAACACCTGCTCCAGCACCGGGATCGCAGTCAGCGTCACCGGCGTTTTGACCAGCGCCCAGCCCGCCGGAACCCAGCCAATGCTGCGGCTGCCCGCCCAAAACGCGGCTTCGTCAGCTTCCGGCAGCGCCTCGCCGCCGCCCAGCCACGCGCGCAGGCTTTCCTGGCGCGCACCGAGCGTCGTCGCCAGCCCCCCTTGCCGGATGTAGAGCACCGATCCGCCTTCCTCGATCAACAGATCGAGCGCCTCGATATCGAAGGTCGAGCCGTTGAGCCGCGCCATCGTCGTCAACGCGGCGTCGAGCGAAGGCTGCGGCGCCCGCAACGTCGCAAACGCCGGCGGCTGCGGAAAGACCTTGAAGCTGGCCTCGACGATCACGCCGAGGCGACCGATGCTGCCGACCATCAGCTTGGGCAGATCAAAACCGGCCGCGTTCTTGACCACCTTGCCGCCGCCGCGCACAAGCCGCCCCTGCCCATCGACAAAGCGCACGCCGATCAGAAAATCGCGCAAGCCACCGTAGCGATGCCGCCCCGAACCGCTCAGCCCGGCGGCAATCGTCCCGCCAAGTGTAGCGCCTTGCTCGACCAACGGCGGGTCAAAGGGCAGATACTGGCCATGCTCCGCCAGCGTCGCCGCCACCTCCTGCAAGGTCGTGCCCGCGCGCGCCGTAAACACGAACTCGCCCGGTGCATATTCGATCATGCCGGTCAACTGCCGCATGTCGAGCGTCGCTGCATCTGTATCCGCCGCCAACAACGCTGATTTTGTCCCGCCGCCACGCACCACGAGTTGCGGATTAGCGCAGACAGCTTCCTGCACGTCGGCGTTGGTTTGTGGGGCTATCGCTGTGATCGTCGCCATGATCGTCTGCCTATTCGCGTGAAATCACGCCCTGTCGTTCGAGCGGATGTGGGCCGTGGCTGCGCAGTGCTGGCGCCTCGCCCGCCGGGAACATTTTGCCGCGGTTGGAAATCTCCGCCGGATCGAGCGCCCGCCGCAGCTCCGCCATCACTTCCAGGTCGGTCGCCGTGAACATCGTGTTCATGTGCTGACGCTTTTCCATGCCGACGCCATGCTCACCGGTGATCGAGCCGCCGAGGTCGATGCACATCTGGATGATCTCGCCCGCCAGTTCTTCGGCGCGTTCCAGCTCGCCGGCAACGCGACCGTTGAACAAAATCAGCGGATGGAGATTGCCGTCGCCGGCGTGAAAGACGTTAGCGACGCGCAGGTCGTGTTTGCGGCTCAGCCGTTCAATCGTCGCCAGCGCCTCGCCCAGCCGGCTGCGCGGCACCACGCCGTCCTGCACCAGATAATCGGGGCTGAGCCGTCCGACCGCCGAGAATGCGCTCTTGCGCCCTTTCCAGATGCGGGCGCGGTCGGCGTCATCTTTGGCAACCGTGACAGTTTTCGGGTTAGAACCTTCAATCACCTGGAGCAGATGGGCAAACTCGGCTTCGACCTGGATGCGTTCGCCTTCGAGTTCCACGATCAAGAGCGCAGCAGCGTCGCGTGGATAGCCAGCATGCACCGCCGCCTCCGCTGCTTCGATGGCAAGCGCGTCCATGATCTCCATTGCACCAGGCAGCAGCCCCGACGCCACGACCATCGCCACGGCGTCGCCAGCCGCTTCGAGCGAGTCGTAAGCCGCCAGCACGGTGCGATAAAGCTGTGGTTTGGGGAGCAGGCGCAGGGTGATCTCCAACGCCACGCCAAACAGCCCTTCGGAGCCGACGAAAAAGCCGGTCAGATCAGGCCCTACATTCTCCAGGCTTTCACCGCCAAGCTGGACAACCTCGCCGTCGGGCAAGACTGCCTTGACGCCGAGCACATGGTTGGCGGTCATGCCGTACTTCAGGCAGTGCGCGCCACCGGAGTTGAAGGCGACGTTGCCGCCGATCGTGCAGATGAGCTGGCTCGACGGGTCGGGCGCATAGTAAAGACCGTAGGGCGCAGCGGCGCGCGAGACATCCAGGTTGATCACGCCTGGCTCGACCACGGCGATGCGCTGCGCCGGGTCGAGGCGCACAATGCGGTCGAGCTTGTTGAGCGCAATGACCAAACCGTTCTCCACAGGCAGCGACCCACCGGAGAGGCTGGTGCCGCTGCCGCGCGCCACAAACGGGACACTATGATGATGACAGAGCCGCACCGCCTGGATCACATCGTCTTGCGTCGCCGCCAGCAACACAGCCGCCGGCCTCGAGCGAAAAGCTGTCAACGCATCTGACTCGTAGGGCGCAAGCTGAGCCGGCTTCTGCAACAGCCGAGCCGCAGGAAATCGACTTGCAAGTTCGTCGAGTAGTCCATCAAGGTTCATAGCAGCCCCCGATCTGGTGATTTCGCGTTCTATTGTAGCCGATCCTGCCGGGTGCATCAACCATATTTGATGGTTGATCTACTTCATGGCTGGGAGACAAAGCAAATTATCGCCTTCGGTCTGGCATAGCGTGTCGTTATGCTGGAGGCGATGACCTGCGACGGATTGGTTGTGAGCAGAGGTGGCAGCGACAGAGTTTTTAAGGAAAGATCAATTCCAACCACTGCCGCCAGGGTGGTTTTGGCGTCGAGGCGCGCTCAGTGGTGGGCGAAGCCGTCGGCGTTTCAGAAGGCTGTGGTTTTCCATCATAGATCACCACCATCAACTCACCTTCGGGCGCCAGACCAATATCATCGCGTGCGCGCAACGCAAGATAAGCGGGGTCTTGTACACGGCTCTGTTCTTCCAACAACTCCGCCTGACGTTGATAGCTGGCAACCACTTGCTTCGACATTTCCGCCACCTGCTGACGCATACTTTCCAGCAAGGTCAGGCGTTCCATATAGCCTGCCACGAACAATCCGCACAGAAGCACAAAGAGCACGATCAGAAAGCGCGGGTTGCGACGGCGCTCCTGTTCGCTCGACGATTGATGGCGCGGGTTCGATGTCGTCATAACTTCTGGTAGTGTATCATGACTATATGCAAAAATCAATCCGTATAAAAACATCAATTTCTATGTGCAATGAAAAATGCAGATGAAATACAAAAAAAGAGGAGACTCTTGCGAGTCTCCCGTGTGCCGCAGGAGGGACTTGAACCCCCACGAGCGCTTTGCCCACTACGCCCTGAACGTAGCGCGTCTGCCAATTCCGCCACTGCGGCGTGCAGTTATCAACTGTAAGAAAAGCATATCATCACATCTGTCGTCTGTCAAATTCAATGCAGGTCGTCGGGCAGGTCAGTCTATTTCACATGTGGAAGAAATTCTGCTGCGCAGACCATCGCCTTCGGCGTGAAATGGCGTCTATTGCTGGCTTACACACGCTGTTGGGATCAAGGCGCACGCCTGATCTGGCGCAGGCGGTGCGTGGACGCGCAGTGCATCGATGATCAGTTCATCTCCGCCTGACAGTGGAATGCGCCGACCGGTTGCCGGGTCGTATAAGCCAATCGCCAACGACCACAAGCCATCGGCAGGCATATCCGGCGGAATCTTCACCTGACGCCAGTCGTTGGTGAATGCAACGCCGGCGTCGCTCTGCCAGAAGGTCGGCGCGCCGTCGGCTTGAGCGACTGTTTGGCCGTTGCGCCGCAAATGTACGAACGCCGCCAAAGACTGCGGCCACGGTTGCACACCCCACTGCAGCCAGAGATCGATCTCACCACCGGGCCAGTTAGGGCGATCCACCACCCATACGCGCAGCGGCGTCGCTACGCCGTCCTCAATGTACATTTCTGTTTCGACCAGGCGTAACGGCGCAATGCCGACCTCAGCCAGCACGGCGCCTGGATCCGTCGCCACTGCTAGATCGTCGGGCAGCCGCACAAGCCGGCCATCGTCCAGACGGCGGAAAATCGCGGCGGGCGCGTGCGCGGCGCCCGACGCGTGGACGACGGTGGTGCGGGGCAACGAAAGCGGCAGCGTCGTCACGCGGATGCGTTCGCCCGGTCGCCAGTGTGCGGGCGGATGCCAGACCAGCGCGGGCGGCGCCGCTGTCTCCAACGTGGAGACGCTATCATGTTGCAGCGTCAACACATCGATCGCGGGCGACGTCGCATCCGGATTATAATCCTTCCCCACCAGCCATTCGAAGATAAGTTTTGTCTGTCGCCAGCGCGGCCAGTCTTCGGCGACGACAGAGAGAAGTTGCAAAGGCGCTTCCGACGTTGTCTCCTCGTCGATGCGCGTAAAGCTATAGAACGCATCGGGGATCGACTTTGCTTCAACGCCTTGCGCCAACAGCAGGAAGCCGTCGGCGGCATCGACGACACCCCATCCATCGGCGAGCATCGCATCGACGCGCGCCTTCAGATCGCCTGGCGCCATGTCGGTGTTGGTGGTCACATCAAGCAGCGCCCATTGCGCTCGCTCCGTCGCAGGCGTCGGCGCATCCAGTCCAAGCGGAAACTGGTAGACATAGCGACGATGGCTGACATGCGGATGCACGCCGGCTGTAGCGGTCACAGCGGCGTCGGCGGGAATCTGCGACACAAAGCGGTCGAGCAGGCGATGGTGCGCGGTGATTGGCGTCGGGTCGTAGCGCCCGCCCAATGGCCCGCGTCCGTATTGGAGATAGTTGCCGACCGACCACGCCAACATCCACAGCGCCAGCGCCGCGGTTGCCAGCGGCAGCAGCGCCGTGCGTGCGTTCTGTACGAAGGCGGCGGCTGTCATCGCACCTGTTCCCTGCGCGGGTAGATGCTGAAACGATGGCGAGGTTCGCTCCAGCCGCCGCGCCAGCCAACGCCATACTCGTGCGACACCATAAGCCGCAGCGACGCCGAAATAGGCGACCAACGGCGCGCTGTAGTGGAACTCGCCGTAATATTGCGCGGGGTACGCGCTGAGCAGGTTCGCCAGCAACAGCGGCAGCGAGAACAAGACAAGCTCCAACCCGATCAACGGCAGCCATGCAAAGATCGCAAACAGACCAACCAGATAATCGACGCGCGGCGGCTCGCTGGCGATTTGAAAGACCAAATCTAGCCGCGTCAGAATATTGACCACAATGTCCAATGAAGAATCGCCCAACGCACCGTAGCGCTGGAAATAGGTGCTCTCCGTCACGCCATAGAGCTCCGCCGCGTGCGCCGGCACAATCACAAATGTGGCAACATAAAACCAAAGCAGGCCAATGATGAAAACGGTTGCGCCGGCGAAAAATAGAGGGGGAGAGGGGGAGAGGATGTGTGTGGAGGATTGCGAGATTGTGAGATTGTGAGATTGTGAGATTGGAGATTGGAGATTGGAGATTGACACCTTCTCCCCCTCTCCTCCTCTCCCCGCCCACCACGAGCGCCAGATCGCCCAGACGCCGAGCCCGGCGGCGAGCAGCGCCATTTCCTCCTTGACGGCGGCAATGAGCAGGGCGGCGGCGATGAACTGTCTCCACCGTCGCGCATCAACGGCCCAGAACGCCCATAAAATCAGTGGGACTGCCAGCGGTGCGGCGTGAAATTCGGTCAGCAGTGCAGATTGCAGCTGCGGCGCCAGCAAATACGCCGTGCTTACAGCAAAAGCCAACGGTTGCGCCAGACGCTGCACCGGCTCGAACCGCCACACCTGGCGACGCTCCTGCAGCGAAAGCAGCGCCTCACAGCGGCGCAGCGTCAGCAAATAAAGCGGCAACACACCAACTGCCGCCGCTGCGACCTGGAGCAGCAAGATTGCGCGCACATCGTCCCACACCCAATAGATCGGGCTGATCAACGCCAGAATCGGCTCGACATGGTCGGTCAATCGTGTGGCTTCAAAGCCGTTGTCGGTTTGCGCCAATAGACGACCGCGGCTGCTGTTCCAGATCGCCTGATCAATCTGGCCGAGATCGGAGCGATGGGTGCGCATTCCGGTGTGCATGTCCCAGGCCAGCCGTGTGAAGATGACGATGTAGAGCGTCGCCAGCGCCAACGTCGCCAACAGGTAAGGATCGTGTAGACGTCGTCGCCAGTGCGTCGGCAGACCAGCCTTCGATTGAGTGGGAGAACGCTTTGTCATCAAAGTTCACAATCAGGTGCGGTCTATTGCGGATGGAGTGGGGGCGCTCGCGCACAGACCCGCTTTATCTGTGTTCTATTTCTTGCAACGCCTTTGCCACTGCTGCGGCGACTGTGCGCACCTGCATTTCGGTGAGGGTGGGATACATCGGCAACGAAAGCACTTCCTGCGCCGCCTGTTCTGTCACCGGGAGCGCATGGGCGCGCACCTGACCGTACATATATGCTGGCTGTAGATGCACCGGCGCCGGATAGTGAATGCCCGTGCCAACGCCTGCATCAGCCAGTCGGGCGCGCAAGTCGTCGCGGTTGGAATGCTGAACGACATAGAGATGATAGACGTGTCGGCAGTCAACCAATTCGACCGGTTTCTTCAATCCATCGGGCAGCAATTCACTGTAGAGCGCGGCCAACGTGCGCCGCCGCTCGTTTTCGGCGTCAAGATGACGCAGCCGTACGCGCAGGATCGCCGCCTGCAGCTCGTCGAGTCGACTGTTGATGCCCTCAACCTGCGAAATGTAGCGCGCCTGTGGCGTCCAGCCATATTCGCGCAAGAGCCGCACCTTTTCTAACAATTCCAGGTTATTGCCCGTCACTGCGCCGCCATCGCCCGATGCGCCCAGGTTTTTGGTCGGGTAAAACGAGTAACACGCCAGGTCGCCGAAACTTCCCACCGGTCTGCCTTTGTAGCGTGCACCGTGCGCCTGTGCACAATCCTCAATGATTATCAATCCTTTTGCGACATCTAAAATTGCATCCATGTCTGCCGGATGGCCGTAGAGGTGCACCGGGATTACGGCGCGCGTGGCAGGCGTGATCGCTTGCGCCAACGCCGCCGGCGACATCGTGTAGGTGTGCGGGTCGATGTCAACCAGCACCGGCGTGGCGCCGGTCATGCGGATGGCGGCCACGGTCGCTACGGCGGTGTGCGCAACCGTGATCACCTCATCGCCGGGGCCGATGTTGCAGGCGCACAACGCCAGATAAAGTGCATCCGTGCCAGAGTTGACGCCGACGCAGCCTGCCACGCCGCAAAAAGCAGCGAATTCAACCTCGAACGCAGCGGTTTCGCGCCCCAGAATATACCAGCCGCTCTCCAGCACAGCGCGCACAGCGGCGTCGATCTCAGCTTGATGTGCGAGATAGCCAGAACGGAGTTCGTTGAAAGGGATGTTCATGCGCGACCTCTATACCGCGTACCTGTCGTAGTGCTCGCTACAATAGGTGATCATGCGCGCCAATCCGTCGACAAGCGGCGTAGTTGGCGTCCAGCCCAGCACAGTCTGGATATGCGCATAGCTGGAGTAGACGTCGCCGATGTCGATCTTTTTGCGTTCTTCAGGCCAGGGGACCAGCTCGACATCGCCGCGTCCGGCGATATGAACGATGAGTTTCGCCAGCTCGAGCAGGCTGATCGGCGTCTGCCCACCGAGGTTGAAGACTTCGCCGCACGCTGCATTGTTGGCGCCAGCGCGCAGAAACGCATCCACCACATCATCGACGTAGGTCAGGTCGCGCAGTTGTTGTCCGTCGCCGTACAACTGAATTGTCTTGCCTTCGATTGCCAGTCGCACAAACCAGCCGATAAAGCCCTGGCGGTTGTGTTTGATAAGCTGGCGCGGGCCATAGGTGTTGGTCAGGCGCAGCGACGTTGTGCGCAATCCGTAGGCGGTGTGGTAGACCATGTGAAACCATTCTCCCGCCATTTTATTGACGCCGTTCACATCGGTCGGCGCCTGGATGTGATCCTCGTCGAGCGGCAGATAGCGCGGTTTGCCATACTGCTGGCGCGTGCCGGCGTAGACAATGCGAATCGACGGGTTCTCATAACGACAGGCTTCGAGAATTGAAAGCTGGCTGCGAGCGTTGATCTCCAGGTCGGTGAAGGGCTCGATCATCGAGTCCATGTGACTGACCTGACCGGCCAGGTTGAAGAGAACATCCTGTCCCTTAACCAGCGCACGCATCGAGTAGGGGTCGCGCACATCGGCAATGTTGACGCGCAGACGATCTTCATAGCCAGCAATGTTGAACAGATTGCCGCCATAGTCGGGAATCAGCGAATCGACGATCGTCACCTGTGCGCCAAGATCGACCAGACGACGCGCCAGATTCGAACCGATGAAGCCCAGCCCTCCGGTGACAAGCGCTTTGCAGCTATCGTAGCTATGCAAGTAATCGACCATAATGTCGGCTTATTTCCCTACCATCTGGGTGTGCGTGGCGTCAGAGGCAAGCAAGCCAAAGATCCTCATCAATGTTGAGGATGCGCCAGCGATCTGGCTGGCGCATCCCAAACACTGATAGATGGCTATTCCTCGACGATCGTGATCGATAGAATCGTATCGTCGGTGGTTAGATTTGGAAGAATTTCGAGGCCTTCGACAATTTTGCCAAAGAAACTATAGACATCGTTCACATCCGGCGGCGGCGGGACGATTGCCAGAAAGAGCTGACTGCCGCTGGCAATGATGCTGCCGTCGGTGTCCTGGCTCAGCGTGCGATAGGCGATGGCGCCCGCTTCCGGATCGCCGGGAAGTCCAGCCTCTGGCTTGAAGACATAGCCGACATCGCCGCCAGGATCGTTGTCCGGCGCGCCGATCACCACCAGCAAATCCGGGTTGACATCGTTGATCGGCGTGTTGTCGTAGAAGCCGAGGTTGGCAAGCACCACGAAGTTGTTGACAGCGACAGGCGCCTCATCATCCAGGAGCGATACGACCAGGTCTCCCTGCGAGGTGGTGATAGTTGCGGTGAAGCGCTTCGTCGTATCGAGGACCATCGCCGGTTCGGTGTTGAAGTAGTTGACCTTTTCTGCACCGGGCAAGTCGGCAAGCGGACGGTCGCCTTCCAGGTTCGTCGGCGGGAAGGGTGTGGGCGTCGGCGGCAAGGGTGTGGGCGTTGGCAAAACGCTGCTGTCGCCCTCCTCGATCACAATCGTCTCGATCAGGTCGCCTGGTTCAGTAGGACTTGCCATCGGATCGCGCAGCGTGATCTGATCCAACACCTCGTCGCCCTCGATCACCTCGCCAAAAATTGTGTGGCCTCCGTCGAGCCAGGGGGCCGGAGCAAAGGTGATGAAAAACTGGCTGCCATTGGTGCCGGGGCCAGCGTTCGCCATCGCCAGCAACCCGCGGCGGTCGAATGTGGCGCCGGGCCAGAATTCGTCGGCGAAAGTGTAGCCAGGTCCGCCCGTGCCAGTGCCGGTTGGGTCGCCTCCCTGCGCCATGAATCCTTCGATCACGCGGTGGAAGGTGGTGTTGTCGTAGAACCCTTCACGCGCCAGAAAGACGAAATTGTTGACCGTCATTGGTGAGCGGTCGGCGAAGAGTTGAATCTTGATATCGCCGCGTTCGGTCTTAAGGGTGGCGAAATAGTACTTGCTTGGATCGATCGTCATCTCTGGCGCGACGCTGAACATGTTGTTGCGCTCCGCCGGCGCCATACTGGCGGCTGCCCCCTGGCTGGTGGTTGCTGCGGGCGCCTCCACCGCCGGCGCTGTTTCGGCTTCAACAGCACCCGGCGTGGGGATGCCAGGCATAGCACAGGCGGCGAGTAATGTCGCTACAAGCATCAATGCCAATATCGGCCACAACGAGACATTTGGAATCGACTTGCCGTAAACGATTTTCACGCGCCCTCCTCGGCCAGTTGGACCAACAATTCACCGGCGGCCGCGACAGTCGCCACATACGCGCCAGGTCCTTTCATCGCAACACGCAACTTCTCAGTCATCTTAGCGACGCCAGGGTCGCGGTTGCTATGAAAAATATGCGACGCGCCTTCGAGCAGCCATCGGCTCTCACTTTTGTCCCGCAACGCGCGCAGCAGCGGAACCAGCGCTTGCTTGCCCATCTTCGCCAGCGCATCGGCCGCCTTCCAGCGCACGCCGGCATCGTCGGTCTCCAGCAACGCGATCAATGCGTCGATCACTTCGGGTTCGCGGTGACTCTCCAGATAATCGATCGCATCTTCGCGAGCCTGGCTGGAGGTCGTCAGGCTTGAGGCAATCTGCAATGCCTCGCCGACAGAAGCGTATGACATGTCTTTTTTTCTCCTTGTATGATTAGCCGACGATCTCGATATTCTCTTTGCCGCCGTAGAAATCCCACCATGGTTTGGCGCCTTTGGCTAACACCTGATTGAGCGCCGTAATGTTCTTCACGCCCCGATCTTCCAGCCACTCGACGAGCGCGTCGAAACCACCCGTAGCAAAGACTGGAATGCCATCCTGCCAGGTGGCGCGCCCGCACAGCACCCCCGAAAATGGCGTGCCGGCTTCGGCGGCCAATTCGAGCGTCTCGCGGAAGACATCGTCACTCACACCCGCACTGAGGTAGATGAAAGGCTTCCGCGCCACGCTCGCCGCCTCGCGGAACAGATCCATCGCTTCGGCTTTGCTATAAGCTGCGACGCCCGCAAATGTGGAGGCGCCCTGGACATAGGTCATGTTGACCGGAACCTCCACCTTCAACACATCCACGCCGTACTCCGGTTTGGAAAACTCCGCCATGTACGCCTTGACCATCTCCGGCTTGGCTTTGGCGAATTCCAACCCCTTGGCATCGCCCAATGCATCGTTATAACAGATCGGTTCGAGGAAGAAGGGCACATCTTCCGCTTTGCACTCGCTGCCGATGCGTTCGATGAAGGCCTGCTTGACGGTGTTGACGCGCGCCGGATGCGCCGGGTTGTAGTAGAGGAGCACCTTGATCGCGGTGGCGCCAGCCGCCACCAGCCGCCGCACGCTCCATTCTGGCAAGAGATCGGGCATGCGGCTGTCGTCGGTGGTGTCGTAGCCAGTCTTTTCATAGGCGAGCAGCACGCCCGTGCCCGGCGCGCGGTGCTCCAGCGCCGGCAAGCCGAACTCTGGATCCATCAGGATTGCGCTGGCGTGTTTGGTCAGCACCTTTGTAACCGCGGTCTTGAACTGCGTCATCTCCTCGGCGGAGACAGGGGCGCCGCCGCGCGCCTTGCTGATTGACTTTTGCAGCGAGCCGCGCTGATCCATGGCCGCAGCTGCAATGACGCCTCTGGCATCGGCGCAGCTGTTGATGCCAGCAAATTTGCCTTTGGAGAGTTTTGTTTTTGCCATCATTGTTCTCCTGTGATCTGTGGTGAAACAATCTTTGATTCGGTCGGCAATAAGGTTGCGAGGGCAAGCGCCGCGGCAAACTTCCTTTCTATCGCACGATTCTAGCACATGATGAAAGCTTCTGCATAAAGGAATGTCAATTCTCTTTCTGCTTTGATCACAACAATGGGTTGGGTTTCAAGTCAATGCGCCCAAACTCCCACGCCGCACCAACGCTTTGGTCAACTCCAACACAGGCACAACTGTTGCAGCCAGTGCAACGACAATCAGCCAATCGTATACGGTCAAACCATAGGTTCCAAAGGGGTGTTGCAAGAATGGTAGATAGACGATCGCAACCAACAACAGCAATTCCCATAAGATCGCCAGATTCAACCATCGATTGACGAAGGGTTTGTGCAGCACCGACTCGCGATCGGAGCGAAAATTATACGCCTTGAAGAATTGGATCAACACCAACGACACGAACGTCATGGTCATCGCTTCTTGCAGGCTGCGCCCTGAATTTCTTGCCCACAAAAAGAGACTCAAATTGACCAGCGTTGACCAGACACCGCCGACAGCCATCAAGCTGACTACGGGGCGGGTGAAGACGCCGGTCTTGGGGTTGCGCGGCTTGCGCCGCATCAGGTTCGGATCGGGCGGATCGACCGCCAGCGCCAGTGCAGGGAGACCGTCGGTCGCTAGATTAACGTAGAGAATCTGCACGGCGCTCAAAGGCAAAGGTGCGCCAAGCAGCGTAGCGCCCGCCATCAAGCCGATCTCTCCAATGTTGGAGGAGAGCAGATACATCAAGTATTTCTTGATGTTCTCGAAGATGCCGCGCCCTTCTCTCACCGCCGCCACGATCGAGGCGAAATTGTCGTCGGTCAGCGTCATCGCCGCCGCCTCTTTGCTGACATCGGTGCCGGTGACGCCCATTGCCACGCCGATGTCGGCTTTTTTGAGCGCCGGCGCGTCGTTGACGCCATCGCCGGTCATTGCAACAACATGACCTCGATTTTGCAGCGCTGAAACGACGCGCAGCTTGTGCGCTGGCGAGACGCGTGCATAAACCTCGATCGACTCAACCTCGCGTTCAAAGGCGTCCTCGTCAAAGTCTTCCAATTCGGCGCCTGTCATCACTCGCCCGCTCTTGAGCAGTCCCAAATCCTGGGCGATGGCGCGCGCGGTCAGCGGATGATCGCCCGTGATCATCACCGGTTTGACGCCTGCTTCTTCGCATGTCTGGATCGCTGCCTTGACTTCTGGCCGCGGCGGGTCGATCATGCCGACAAGCCCCAAAAAGACCATGTCACCTTCGATGGTTTCCAGCTTGGTTTCTGGGCGCATTGCCACTGCCAGCACGCGCAGTGCGCGGCCAGCCATCTCGTGCGCTGTAGTTTCAATAACGGTCAGATCGGTTGGCGTCAAGGGTCGCTCACCGTCGGCAGTCAACAGATGTGTACAGACGCCCAGGATCACTTCGGGCGCGCCTTTGGCGTACGCCACAAACCCATTGCCTTGCCGATGAACGGTGATCATGCGCTTGGTCTCAGAGGTGAAGGGAATTTCATGGATGCGCGGCAGACAACCCTCCAGCTCGGCTTTGCTGACGCCCGCCTTCGCAGCCGCCACGATCAGCGCGCCTTCGGTGGGATCGCCTTTGATCTCCCAATGCGTCGCATCGTTGCGCACAAGCACGGCGTCGGAAGCCAGCGCGCCTGCTTCAAGCGCCTTGCGCAAAAATGGCGGAGGATCGATGGCGACACCGTCGTGTAGAAATTCACCATCTGGATTGTAGCCAGCGCCGCTTACCGTGAAGTGTTCACCGCCGGCTACAATCTCGCGCACAGTCATTTCATTTTTTGTCAAAGTGCCAGTTTTATCCGAGCAGATCACGGAGGTGCAACCTAGCGTCTCAACCGCAGAGAGACGACGCATCAGCGCGTTGTGCCTGACCATACGCTGCACACCAATCGCCAGCGAGATCGTAACGACGGCGGGCAACGCCTCCGGCACGACAGCCACGGCCAATGCAATGCCGAAGATGAACATCTCGACGAAAGGTTGGCCGCGTAGAAGCCCCATCACCACGATGATGCCGACGACGACAAATGCTGCGCGCGCCAGCAGATTGCCAACGCGGTCGAGCTGCTCTTGCAGCGGCGTTTTTCCGGCGTCGATCGTTTCCAACATTTCGGCGATCTTGCCGAACTCGCTGCGCATGCCGGTGGCTACAACCACCGCGCGGCCACGCCCGTAGCTGATGGACGTACCGGCAAAGACCATGTTGGTGCGGTCGCCGGCGCTCGCATCTTCATCTTCGATCGCGGCGCTCTGCTTGTTCGCAGGAAGCGACTCGCCGGTCAGCGCCGCCTCTTCAGCCTGCAAGTTGATCGCCTCGATCACACGTGCATCGGCGGGAACGCGGTCGCCGGCGCGCAGAATGATGATGTCGCCGGGCACAATGTCACGCGCCAGCGTCTCCTGTTCGACGCCATCGCGCACCACCCTGGCTGTGGGCGCCGCCATCTGCCGCAGCTTTTCAATCGCTCGCTCGGCGCGGTACTCCTGCACAAAGCCGAGCAGCACGGCAAAGAGCACGATCACTGCTATCGCGATCGACTCAACGCCATGGCCGAGCAAAATCGACAGCGCCGAAGCGACCAGCAGGATGATGATGAGGACGTTTTTGAACTGTTCGAGTAACAGCGCCCACGGCGACACGCGCTGCACCGCCTGCAGTTCATTTGGGCCGTGTTGCGCCAACCGTTGCGCCGCTTCCTGCGCCGAAAGGCCGGCATCCGAGACGCCTAGTTGTGCAAGCGCCTCTTCCACCGACAACACATGCCATGCAGGTTGAGAGCCAGACCCAGATTCTGTTGAATCCATAGTTGTCGGCTTTCAGCTTAAGCTGTCGATGACGCTGCCCAGAATATCGACGATCTGATCCACTTCGTCGGCGTTGATCATCAGCGGCGGTGAGAACGCCATGGTTGCGCCGACGTTGCGCGAACGCAACCCACGCGCCAGACACGCGTTGTAGATTTCGAGCGCCTTTGCCGGGTCCGCCTCGCGTGTCTCCTTATCTTTCACGATCTCGACGCCGCAGAGCAACCCGCGCCCACGAACATCGCCGACAATCGGGAAATCGAGCAGTTTCGAGAGACCTGCTTTGAGCCGTTCGCCCATCAGCCGGCTGTTCTCCAGCAGATTCTCGCGCTCGATGATCTCCAGGTTCTTGAGACCGACCGCACACGCCGCGGCATGACCAGAGTAGGTGTAGCCGTGCATCCAGGTGTCTTCCACCGGCGCGCTGTCGATCACCTCGCGGATCACGTCGGAGATCTGGATGCCGCCGAGCTGCAAGTAACCGCTGGTGATGCCCTTGGCAAAGGACATAATGTCGGGGCGCAAATCCCAGTGATGCTGCCCAAACCATAACCCTGTACGCCCAAAGCCGCAGATCACTTCGTCGGCGATCAGCAGCACGTCGTACTTGTCGCAGATGGCGCGCACCAGCGGAAAGTAGTCGTCCGGCGGCACGATCACGCCGCCGACGCCCTGGATCGGCTCGGCGATGAAGGCGGCGACCGTCTCCGGTCCCTGGCGCAGAATCTCTTCCTCCAGCGCACGCGCCGCCGCCTGTCCCACCGTCTCGCCGGGGCGGATGTCGCCGGTGTAGCGATAGGGATTGGGGGCCGGGATGTGCGAGAAGCCGGGCGCCAGCGGTCCGAACATCGGATGATAGCGCGGGATGCCGGTGGCGGCGGTGGCGGCGACGGTGATGCCATGATAAGCCGCCTGCCGCGAGATGATCTTGAACTTGTCCTTCTTGCCAAGTCGATACCAGTAGTAGCGCGCAGTCTTGAACGCCGAATCGTTGGACTCGGAGCCGCCCGACGTGAAGAAGGTCGTGTTGAGCGTCGGGTGCGCCATGCCTGCCATGCGGTGCGCCAGCTCAGCCGCCGGCGGCGTCGTCATGCCCACAAAGTTGGAGGTGAAGGCGATCTTGCGCATCTGCGCCGCCGCGACTTCAGGCAGTTCCTGATTGCCGTAGCCGATGTTGACATTCCACAAGCCGGCCATGCCGTCGAGCACCGTGCGCCCGTCGGTCGTGTGCAGCCACACCCCCTCGGCGCGCTCGACCACCAACGGGTTGGCGTGCTGCTTGGGATGGTGGAGCGGATGAAGTTGTTGTTTGTCGTGTTCGACCACAGTGGCGTGGTCGAGAACCATAGTTTGCATGATAACCTCAGTTTTTTAAATGAATTCCAATTCACCAAAACACACGGGTTTCGGATTACACATGAATTATATCAGCACCATTCCTCTGTAGTGATTTTCAGACACATCGTCATCGTTCGTTACAATGCAAAAGTGTTGTGTAACTAACCACGGATGAACAGAAAGAGGAGCCATGCATTTCGAGGTTGCGATTGTGGGCGGCGGGATTGTCGGGCTGGGGACGGCGCTGGCGCTGCAGGAGCAGGGCGTGCGGTCGCTCGTTGTGCTCGAAGCGGAGGATCGGGTTGCCGCACACCAGACCGGCAACAACAGCGGCGTGATCCATGCCGGCGTCTACTATCGCCCCGGCTCGCTCAAGGCAAAGCTGTGTGCAGAAGGGCGGCAGGCGCTCTACGCATTTTGCGAAGAGGAAGGGATTGCGCACGACCGCTGCGGCAAGTTGATCGTTGCCGGCAGCGAAGCCGAGCGCGCTCGTCTCGACGCGCTGGCGGAGCGTGCGCAAGCCAACGGTCTCACCCCGAAACGGCTGACGGCGAGCGAATTGCGCGACTATGAACCGCATGTCGCCGGCGTAGCCGGGCTGTGGATCGCCGAGACTGGCATTGTCGATTACAGGGCAGTGGCGGCGGCGTATGCCCGCCGCGTGCGCGAGCATGGCGGCGAGATCCGCACCAGCTGGCGACTGGCGAACGTGCGCCGCAAACCCGAACACCTGACGCTCATCTCGACACACGACGAGGCGATCACCTGCGCGCAGTTGATCACCTGTGCAGGCTTGCAGGCGGATCGCGTGGCGCGGCTGTGCGGCGTCGAGCCAGGCGTGCGCATCACGCCCTTCCGCGGCGAATATTACGAGCTGACGCCCGACGCTCGCCATCTTGTGCGCAACCTGATCTATCCGGTTCCCAACCCCAGCTTCCCCTTTCTCGGCGTTCACTTCACGCGCAAGATCGACGGCAGCATCGAAGCCGGCCCCAACGCAGTGCTGGCGTTCAAGCGCGAGGGCTATCGCAAAAGCAGTTTCTCCCTGCGCGACTCGCTCGACGTGTTTGGCTATCCCGGTTTCTGGCGCCTGGCGACGCGCTACTGGCGGACCGGCGTCGGCGAGTTCTATCGCTCGTACAGCAAATACGCCTTCTGGCGGGCGCTGCGCGTGCTCGTCCCGGCGATCGAGGCGCAGCATTTGCACCCTGCCGGCGCCGGCGTGCGCGCCCAGGCGTTGGCGCCCGACGGCCAGCTTGTCGACGACTTTCACATCGTGCGCGGCTACCGCATGACCCACGTGCTCAATGCGCCGTCACCCGCCGCCACCGCGTCGCTGAGCATCGGGCGCTATATTGCACAGACAAGCAGCCAACTAATCTGACGCCTGAGGAAATTTTGCCATGAAAATTGTGATTCCTGACGATTACCAGGATGTGGTGCGCACGCTGGACTGTTTTCAGAAGCTGGCGGGACACGAGGTGCGCATCTACACCGACACCGTCAAAACAATCGATGCGCTGGAGGAGCGCTTCGCCGATGCTGACGCGTTGGTGCTAATCCGAGAACGCACCCACATTACTGAAGAGCTGCTGGCGCGGCTGCCCAAACTCAAGTTGATCGCACAGACCGGGCGTGGCGTGGCGCACATCGACATGGCGGCGTGTGCGCGGCGCGGCGTCACCGTGACGACCGGCGGCGGCTCACCCTACGCCACCGCCGAGCTGACGTGGGGACTGATCCTGGCGGCGCTGCGGCGTATTCCGCAGGAGGCGGCGCGGCTACGCAGCGGCTTGTGGCAGGGGTCGATCGGCGTTGGGCTGCGCGGGCGCACGCTGGGCGTCTTCGGCTACGGCTCGATCGGCGCAGTGGTGGCGGGCTATGGACGCGCGTTTGGGATGCAGGTGCTGGTGTGGGGTCGTGAAGGCTCGCTGACGCGGGCACGCGCCGATGGTTTCGCCGTCGCCGCCGACAAAGCCGAACTGTTCGCACAGTCCGACGTGCTTTCGCTGCACATCAAGCTGAGCGCCGAGACGCGCGACATCGTCACCGCCGCCGACCTGGCGTTGATGAAGCCGACGGCGCTGTTCGTCAACACCAGCCGCGCCGGGCTGATTGCGGCGGGCGCGCTCGAAGCCGCGCTGCGCGCCGGTCGCCCCGGCCTGGCGGCGGTCGATGTCTATGAAGAGGAGCCGGTATTGGACGCAGCGCATCCGTTGCTGGCGCTCGACAACGCGCTCTGCACGCCGCATCTCGGCTACGTGGAGCGGGACAACTATGAGACCTATTTTGGCGAGGCGTTTGAACAAGTAGCGGCATTTGCAGCAAAAAGCACCGTCCTGAATTCACCGAAAGTCTTGGCGTCAACTATCGTCCGGTAGTACAATTCCATTCCCGTATGTACACCTTTGCAGAGCAAACCGATTTTCAGGCTATGCACTGCGCGAGTGGAATGTTTGGCAGATGAGAGATCACTGCCTCAAAAACATTGTCGGCAACTCATCAGGACCATCACAAAAGGAGCTACGTTGATTATGGAGCAGGAAACCTTTCTTCCGTCATTCGATGGAACGCGTCTCTTCCTCAAGCTAGATGTTCCCGCCGCACCGAAAGCCATCATCGTCATCGTGCATGGGCTATGCGAACACCTGGGGCGCTACGATTATGTGACGCAGCAGTTGACAGCGCGCAATTTTGGCGTCTACCGCTTCGACCACCGGGGACATGGCAGGTCGGAAGGCAAACCAATCTTCTACAACAGTTTTAACGAGATGATCGACGATGTCAACTCTGTGGTGGAGTTGGCGAAACAGGAGCATCCCGCCTTACCCGTTTTTCTGATCGGGCACAGCATGGGTGGCTTTGCCGTCACCACCTTTGGCATGAAGTATCCTGACAAGGTGAATGGAATCGTTACTTCGGGGGCGCTTACCCGCTTCAATCGTGCGTTCCCGATGCCGCCCGATATGCCCGTCGATGCTTATTTTCCCAACGCGCTGGCGGAGGGCGTTTGCAGCGATCCGGCGGTGGTGGAAGCATACGTCAACGATCCTCTGGTCGCCAAGGAGATTTCTTTTGGCCTGTTCTACTGCCTTTTCACCGGCGTGGAATGGAACAAGCAAAACTCGACCAACTTTGTGACGCCGGTGTTGATATTGCACGGCTGCCACGATGGTCTGGTGAGCGAGCAAGACTCGCGCGACTTTTTCGGGGCGATTGCCTCCCAAGACAAAACGTTAAAAATTTACGCATCGCTCTTCCACGAGATATTCAACGAGCCGAGCAAGGATGAAGTGATCGGGGATGTCATCGCCTGGTTGGAGAAGAGAGTGTAGCCAATCAAATTGACAATAGACAGTGTCTAATAGACAATATCCCCAGATAACATTCATAAACGCAAGCTCAAAACGACAGCGCCACTTTTGAAAGAGGATGCCACCTAATGGACACACAAACAATTCCACCGCTCGACAGACCGCTTGCCCACGATTTCGAGACCAAAGCGGCCAACACCATTCGTATGTTGGCTGCCGACGGGGTGCAGGCTGCCAATTCGGGTCACCCTGGCATGCCGATGGGGATGGCCGTAGCCGCCTTGACGCTCTGGACGCGCGTGATGCGCTACAACCCGGCGAACCCGCAGTGGTTCGACCGCGACCGTTTCGTGCTCAGCGCAGGGCATGGCTCGATGCTTCTCTACTCGATGCTGCACCTGACGGGCTATGATCTCCCGATGGAGGAGCTGAAAAGCTTCCGTCAGTGGGGCAGCAAGACGCCAGGTCACCCCGAAGCCGGTCACACTCCTGGCGTGGAGACGACCACCGGGCCGCTCGGCGCCGGTTTCTCCAATGGCGTGGGCATGGCGATTGCAGAACGCTGGCTGGCGCAGCGTTTCAACCGCCCCGGCTTTGAGGTCGTCAACCACTACACTTACGCCATCGTCTCCGACGGCGATCTGATGGAAGGCGTCGCCAGCGAGGCTGCCAGCCTGGCGGGTCACCTGCGCCTGGGCAAGATCATTTACCTCTACGATGACAATTCGATCACCATCGACGGCAAAACCGAGATCGCCTACACCGAAGATTGGGCAAAACGCTTCGAGGCGTATGGCTGGCACGTGCAGCGCGGCGTCGATTTCAACAACAGCGCCGCCATCTATGAAGCGATCATGATTGCACAAAGCGACCCTCGCCCCAGCATCATCGGTCTCAAGAGCACCATCGGCTATGGCAGCCCCAACAAGGCTGGCACCTCCAAAGTGCATGGCGAGCCGCTGGGCGAGGACGAACTCAAGGCGACGAAGGAGAATCTTGGCTGGCCCCTGGAGCCGCGCTTCTATATCCCTGACGATGTGCTGGCGTATTACCGCCAAGCGTTGGAGCGTGGCGCCCGTCTGGAAGATAGCCACACACAATTGATGGCCGCCTATGCCGCCGCCTATCCGGATCTGGCTGCCGAACTCAACCGTTTCATTTCCGGTGAATTGCCCGATGGTTGGGAGGAGGTGTTGCCTGTCTATCCCCCATCACCCAAAGGCGACGCCACGCGCAACACCAGCGGCAAGGCGATCAACGCTCTCGCCGCAGTGCTGCCCAATTTAATCGGCGGCAGCGCCGATCTGGCTGCCAGCAACAAGACAACGATCAGCGGCGCGCCCTTCCTCAAGCCGAACGATTTCGGTGGACCGAACATCCATTTCGGCGTGCGCGAGCATGGCATGGGCGGCATCCTCAACGGCATGGCGCTGCATGGCGGCGTGATTCCCTACGGCGGCACCTTCCTGATTTTCAGCGACTATATGCGTGGGGCAATTCGCCTGGCTGCGTTGAGCGGGTTGCAGGTGATCTATGTCTTTACGCACGATAGCATCGGTCTCGGCGAGGATGGGCCAACACACCAGCCCATTGAACATCTGGCTGCGCTGCGCGCAATGCCAAATCTCACCGTCATCCGCCCTGGCGACGCCAATGAGACGAGCCAGGCGTGGCGTGCAGCGTTGCTCAACAGAGCCGGCCCCACTGCGCTGGCGCTGACGCGGCAAAATCTTCCCACCTACGACCGTGAAGCTGAAGGGCTGGGCGCCGCCGAAGAGTTGCTCAAGGGCGGCTATGTCTTCTACGAACATGCGCCCAACGGTCTCCAGATTGTGCTGATCGGCACAGGCAGCGAACTCGACATTGCCTACACCGCCGCCAAGCAACTTGTCAATGAAGGCGTCGGCGTGCGCGTGGTCAGCCTGCCAAGTTGGGAGCTATTCCAGGCGCAGCCTGCCGACTATCGCGCATCGGTGCTGCCCGCCGGCGTTGCCAAAGTTGCAGTCGAAGCAGGCGCGACCTTTGGCTGGGAGCGCTGGGTGGGCAATGACCCACACAAGAGCGCTATCATCGGCATCGATCGCTTTGGCGCCAGCGCACCCTATCAACGCATCTACAAGGAATTTGGCATCACGACGGAGAATGTCGTCGCGGTGGCGAAGAAGTTGATTTGACATTTAAGCGATTAGGAGGTTGAGAGATTCAGAGATTTGAAGATTGGGCTGAGCGCACCCGATCTACACAACCGTTGATCTCCAATCCTTCAATCTCCTAATCTCCAATCTCCTAATCTCCATTACCATGATCTCAACTCTGCACACTCTCATCCGCCGCACGCGGCAGCATCACGCCATCGAACATGCCACGTTGACGATCCTGGCTGAGCGCTTTCCAGGACGGCGCATGGTCGGCTACAGCGATCCTATTGGCTTCACGTTGCTGGCTGACATCCCAGAGGAAGCCGCTCGCCGTGCGCTGGCTGATGCGATGCTGCGCCTGCAAGCTGGCGAAGAACACCTGGCAATACACCCCAACTGTGGCACCAACCTGCTCACCACCGGCGTGTTGGTCACACTGACGGCGATGCTTGGCGGCGCAGGTCAGCGCAAAGGCAGCCTGAACCACTTCACGCGCGTGTTGATGCTTGTGTTGCCTGTGTTGGCGATCAGCCCAACTCTTGGTCTACACTTGCAGCGCTGCACAACGCTGGCAGAGATCGGCGACCGCTGGCTGAAAGAGCTTCGTCCACTCGAAGCAGGCGGAGTGCGCGGCTATCGCATTATCTTTGCATAGCTGATTTGGACGGCCCGCGTTGTTTTATGTTAAAATGATCAGTGAATACAACCTTGCGCACTGATGCTCAACTGCAAGTCAAAGCGGACATCAGATTGCATCCTTTCCGCCGTATCGTGCGCCTGGTTGAGCAGCATAATTTGAAAATTGACACAGGAGATCAGATAAATCTGTGAGTCGAAAGAAAAAACCGAATATTGGCACTCCGTCAGCGTCGCAAAGCGCCAAACCGCAGCGCAGGTGGTACAAAGTTGACCTGCATCTGCACACCCCAGCGTCACACGACTACGAAGAGCCAGGCGTCAGCTACCTGGATTGGTTGCGCAAAGTGGTCGAGCAGGGATTGGAGATTGTGGCGATCACCGACCACAACACGGTGGCAGGCATCAGCGCCATTCGCAAAGAGTTGGATTGGCTGACGCAGCTTGAAGCGCAGGGGCGATTGACAGCGCAGGAGCGGGAACGACTGCAAGCGTGGCGTGAAGCAGGGAATCAGGTAGTTGTTTTGCCCGGCTTTGAATTCACAGCCACCTTTGGGTTCCACATTTTGGCAATTTTCCCGCCCGAAACGTCTGTGCGTGAGCTGGAGCATATTTTATTGTCGATGAAGGTTCCAGCCAGCAAGCTCGATATTGGCAGCACAGAAACTGGCGCCACGACCGACGTATTGACTGCGTATCGCATCATCCATGAGGCAGGCGGCCTTGTGATTGCGGCGCACGCCAACAGCACACATGGTGTAGCGATGCGCAATTTTCCCTTTGGCGGTCAGACCAAGATTGCATATACGCAAGACCTGAACCTGGACGCGCTCGAAGTCACCGACCTGGATCGGCCCGGACGTTCGACCGCGCGCTTTTTCAACGGCAGCAAGTCGGAATATCCGCGGCGGATGCACTGCCTGCAAGGCAGCGACGCACACCGGTTGACGATGGACCCGCGCAACCCGAAACGTTTGGGCATTGGCGACCGCGCCACCGAGTTGCTGCTAGATGAGCCGACCTTCGATGCGATTGCAGCGCTTCTGCGCTCCAAACAATTTGATCGCGTGCGACCGGCGCGCCCGGCCGACAAACCTTTTGATCCGCTGGATGTTGTGCGCGACGAGGGGCCGACGCTGGTGCAAAGCTTCCACGAATCGGCGGTGCAGCGCGGCGGCAAGTTCGATGCGATCCTGGCGGACATCTGCGCATTTGCCAACACGGCCGGCGGCGTCGTCTACATCGGCGCCAAACCGGGCAAGGGAAAGCTGCGCGGACTCACGGCGCCCGGTCAGATCGAGCACGACATCCGCAAGGCCGTGGACGAGCGCGTGACGCCGCGCCTGGAAGTCAAGATCGACACCGTACAGAGCGGCAGCGCCAAAGTGTTGCGCGTGCAGGTGGCGAAAGGGCTAGACATCCCTTACGCGCTGGACGACAACAAGTTCTATGTGCGCGATGAGGCGGAGACAAGCCTGGCTGTGCGCGACGAAATTGTGGCGCTCGTGCGCGAGGCGCTTGGCTTTGAGCCTGAACCTGAAGAAGTTGCTGCGCCAACAAAGGAGGCGCCATCCGCGCCGAATGGCAAAAAACAAACGGTCAAACCGTCTTCAAAACAAGCCCGACCGCCACAAAACGCATCCAGGAATGGCGATGCTTCAAAACAGGGCGCCGTCACCGGCCAAACGGCGCTAAAGCCGGTGACGGCGGGCGATTCTCCGACCCTGCCCGCCGATGACACAACGTTTTATTTGCCGCAAGTTGGCGTCGAGATTGTCGACAGCGAGGAGCGCAACGGCCATCGCTTTTATACGATTCGCGACCTGCGCAACGGCCATGTGATCAAGAATGTCACTCGCAAGGGTGCGCGCAAATTGTGGAGCTACGCCATTCAGCAAGCCGAAGACAAACCAATCGACGCGGCCAAGATTCAATGGCGCAACAATGTCGGCTTCGTGCGTATGGAGCGTCGCGCCGGCAAGGCGCGCTACGACCTGGCGCTGCGCGAAGGCGACAAAATTCGCATCTTCTACGGCGTGACCGATGACGGCATGGATGGCGCGTGGGCGCAGTTCGTGCAGGAAGAGTAGAAGTGGGGAATAGGGTTATGGGGAAGCAGGGCGATAGGGGTCTTTACCATTCCACATCTCCCCAATACCCCACAACCCTAACGCCCACTCTGCTCACCACACATAAATCAGCACGACAACCGACATTGCCCAGAGAATGCTGTTGATCAGCAGTGGGCGGTCTTCGAGCAACAATTCGTCGGGGGCGCCGCCGAGATGTTTGACGTGAACAAGATAGAGGTACCGCGCCAGCATGTAAAAAACGAATGGCACGGTCAAGAGCATCTTGGAGTGCGCCAGCGCTGTAGTTGCGTCGAAGCTGTAGAAAGTGTACGCCACAAGCGTCGCCGTCACCACCATGCCGATGATCTGGTCGAGGAGCGACAGATTGTACTCTGACAGGCTGGAGCGATGGTTGGCTGCTTCCTCTTCGAGCAAGACGAGCTCGTGGCGGCGCTTGCCAAAACCAAGAAAAAGCGCCAACAACGTTACACAGACATAGAGCCACGGGCTGAAATTCTGCACTTCCACCACCACCACACCCGCCAGCACACGCAACAGAAAACCAAGCGCCAGCACCATCACATCGATGATCACGATATTCTTCAGCCAAAAACTGTAAGCAAGATTCTGCGCCAGATAGACGAGCAGGATCACCCCAGCCCATGGCGAAAGCCAAAATGCCGCTGCGATGGATAGAAAAGCCAGCCCTCCTGCAGCGCCGACGGCGACCGCAGGCTGGAGTTGCCCGCTGGCAAGCGGACGGTTGCGCTTGCGCGGATGTTGACGATCCTTTTCCATATCCACCAGGTCGTTGATAATGTAGACACTGCTTGCGAGCAGGCAGAAAGCGACAAACATGATCGTTGTCTTGAGGAATAGCTCCGGGACGAAGAGTTTGCCGTCGAAGACGAGTGCGGCATAGACGATCACACTCTTGATCCACTGGCGCAGACGCATCGTGCGCAGCAGTCCGGCTAAATTGTTGCGTTCGCCAGCCAGAGTCGCCGGCGCTGAAGACGAAGACATGGTTCGTTCCTTGCAATATTTCAATGCAAACAATTCGATCCAAACAAGACAGTGCGACGGCTCATCAAAGCCTGCCAGTCGCCTATCCGATTCAAGCCATGTTACCGGATGATCGACCAATACTGAAATCATGACGCCGAAAAAGAAAGAACGGTTGGATGCACTTGTCGTCGAACGAGGGTTGGCGGAAAGCCGCGCACAGGCGCAGCGGTTGATCATGGCAGGAGAGGTCGAGGTTGATGGCGTGCGTCAAGACAAACCCGGCCGCGCGGTTAGCTCCGACGCAACGATCACGGTGCGCAAGCCGCTGCCTTATGTCAGTCGCGGCGGCGTCAAGCTCGCTGCGGCGCTCGACGCCTTTGCTATCGATGTGCACGGGCTGACAGCAGTTGATGTCGGCGCCAGCACAGGCGGCTTCACCGACTGCCTGTTGCAGCGCGGTGCGGCGCGCGTCTACGCCATCGATGTCGGTTACGGTCAACTTGCATGGAAACTGCAGACCGATCCACGCGTCATTGTCCTCGACCGCACCAACGTCCGCCATCTTGAAGCGTTGCCAGATGGTGCGCTTGCCGACCTTGCAGTGGTCGACGCCAGCTTCATCAGCCTCTCTCTGGTGTTGCCGGCGACGTTGCGCCTGATCAAGCCAGATGCACAGGTGATTGCACTCGTCAAGCCACAGTTCGAGGCGGGCATCGATGATGTCGGCAAAGGCGGCGTTGTGCGCGACTCCAAAGTGCATCGCCGCGTGTTGATAGAGGTCTGCGCCGGTGCAGAGGCGCTCGATCTTGTCGTGGCCGGTCTGATCGCTTCGCCAGCCCCCGGACCGGCCGGCAATGTCGAGTTTCTATTGTGGCTTACGCGAACGAGGCGCCCCGCCATCGATCTGGAAAAAGCCATCGACGCTGCACTGGAAAGTGCACGCCAACTTCGCCGCAGCGACATCTGATTGCTCAATATTACATTGCGTCGCCTAAGGGACGCCCCTTTCATACGTGAAGCCGACTATGTTGCGCCAACATTGCGCTTGCACGAAAAGTGGTTTAGAATACACAACGTTAGAAAAATGCCCTCCAAATTCTAAAAAGGCAGCGCACCTTTGCCATGATTTTTGGTGATAGATGAATTGAATCCAGGCCGCATCGCAAGTCAGGAGCCATTCATATGCGAAAACGCACTCATGTGCTAAGTCTTGTGTTGATTTTGCTGGCGCTCTTGGGGATTGCGCCAGCCGTTCTTGCGCAATTCACCCCCGATATTTTCATCGTCGACCAACCGATCAGAGACAACGTAGTCACTATTACACGCGTCACCAGCAATGGGCCCGGGTGGGCGGTGATTCATGCCGACAACAACGGCGCGCCAGGGCCGGTGATCGGGTATACAGCAGTTCCGGGCGGCATCAGCGCCAACATCAGCGTCGCTGTTGATCCAGAAGGAGTGACAACTGTCTTGCACGCCATGCTCCATGTCGATGCGGGCGAACCGGATGTATACGAGTTCCCCGATGGCCCCGACGCACCGGTGACCGTGCGCGACCGGGTGGTCATGAAGCCGTTCACAGTCACCGCCGTTGAAACAACTGCGCGCGGTCTTGTTGCGAGCGATCCGCAATTCTCGACGCTGGCGAAGGCTTTGAGCGCCGCCGAACTCGACGCCGCATTGGCTGGCGACGGTCCGTTTACAATCTTTGCGCCAACCGACGACGCCTTCGCAGCCTTACCTGACGGCGCGCTGGAAGCTCTTCTAGCCGATCCAGAGCAGTTGACGCAGGTCCTGCTCTATCATGTGGTGGGCGGTTCAGCGCTCGCTGCAGAGGATCTGGTCACGGGACCGCTTGAAACGCTTCAAGGCGCCCCGGTCGAGATCATGGTCGCCGACAATGTTGTGAGCGTCAACGACGCAACCGTCACGACGCCGGATGTAAAAGTTGTCAACGGCGTTGTGCATGTGATCGACCGTGTGTTGCTGCCGCCGACCGCAACATCGGCGGCGGATGAATCCACCCCTGTTGAGGATGGCGCCCTCACGATCGTTGAGACTGCGATCAACAGCGGTCAGTTCCCGACGCTAGTCAAAGCGCTGGAAACCGCCGGATTGATCGAGTCACTTGCCGGCGAAGGGCCGTTCACCGTCTTTGCCCCCAGCGAGGAAGCTTTCGCCGCGCTGCCAGCCGGTGAACTGGACGCCCTTCTTGACGATCCAGCAGCGCTGGCCGAGGTGCTCAAGTATCACGTGATTGCTGGGGCGGTCAGAGCAGCCGACATCGTCAACGGTATGAATGCAGCGACGCTCGAAGGCAAGCCGCTCACCTTTTCGCTCAATGGCGGGTTGACCGTCAACGGCGCCCAGGTGCTCGTCAGCGATATAGAGGCCAGCAATGGAGTGATCCACGTCATTGACCGCGTGTTGCTGCCGCCGACCGTAGACGAACGCGCAACTGGCGCCGAGATCGCCGCCACTGCGATCCCTGCGCCTTCACCAACCGGCGAGACAATCGCGGCATTGGCTGGCCGCCTACCCAACTTCTCCACCCTACTCAAAGCTGCTGAAGCTGCTGGGCTGGCGGACGATCTCGATGCACCCGGCCCATTCACCATCTTTGCGCCCACCGATGACGCGTTCGCCAAATTGCCGGCGGGCGTCCTTGATGCGCTGTTGGCGGACGAAGCTGCCTTGCAAAATGTGCTGCTTTATCACGTAATCCTCAACCGCTATACGGCGCAAGAGCTTGCCGCCGCCGGGATAGAAACCGCTGCGCAAGGCAACCTGCTCGTTTTCACCACATTGGGTGACGAAGTGCGCGTCAACAGCGCGCCGATTCGACAGGCGGACATCGAAGCGAGCAACGGCATCGTGCACGTCATCGACACAGTTCTGCTCCCGCCGCAGCGCCCGGTTGAGCCGCCGGTCGCTGTTGAGCCGCCCACGCCGACGAGCGCGCCAACCGACACGCCGGTTCCGACCAGCACGCCCACGCCAACGAGCACGCCGGTTCCGACACCCACGCCGACGAGCACACCGACCGACACACCGGT
This sequence comes from Chloroflexota bacterium, assembly GCA_016861025.1. Lineage (GTDB taxonomy): Bacteria > Chloroflexota > Anaerolineae > Caldilineales > Caldilineaceae > Caldilinea. The sequence continues at coordinate 217,654 of BOKO01000008.1, read as the reverse complement.
TCCAACCAGCACGCCTACGGCGACGAACACTGCGACGAGCACGCCGACCGACACGCCGACAGCGACTCACACCGCAACGGACACGCCGGCTCCAACCGACACCGCCACGGCAACCAACACTGCGCTGCCGACAGCCGCACCGCCGGTGCTCGACCAGCAACAGATTGACACGCCTGGACGCACCGTGTTGACCGGCTCCGGCGCTCCCGGCGACATCATCCGTGCGCTGATCAACGGCCAACTGGCGGGCGCAGCGATCGTCGATGTCCACGGACGGTGGCAGATGGTCGTAGAGATTCCAGCCATCGCCAGCTCGGTTCTGTCTGTGGAGAGCGTCACGCTCGACGGTGTAGTGCGTGCGGCTGCACCGCCGGTGACCATCAGCATTGCAACACCGACGAGCACACCGACCGACACGCCGGTTCCAACCAGCACGCCGACACCGACGAGCACGCCGACCGACACGCCGGTTCCAACCAGCACGCCGACACCGACGAGCACACCGACCGACACGCCGGTTCCAACCAGCACGCCGACACCGACGAGCACGCCGACCGACACGCCGGTTCCGACCAGCACACCCACGGCGACGAACACTGCGACAAGCACGCCGACCGACACGCCGGTTCCGACCAGCACGCCCACGCCCGAAGAAGTTGTGACGGCAGCCGCTACCGAAGAGTCGGTTGAGGAGCTTACGCCCACTATCACTGAAGAGGCAGTCGAGGAAGTCACGCCGATTGCGACAGAGGAGATCGTCGAAGAAGCCACGCCTGTCGCTACAGAAGAGCCAGTCGAGGAAGCCACCCCAATTGCAACAGAGGAACTGGTCGAAGAAGCCACGCCAGTTGCCACAGAGGAGCCAGTCGAGGAAGTCACACCTGCTGCGATCGAGGAGCCGGTCGAGGAAGAAATCCAGGTTGAAACGCCAGGTGATCTGCCTGGAACTGGACTCGATCTGTCTTCGGGCACGACAACATTGCCGGTCGTGGCGCTTGTGCTGGCAGTTCTGGCAGTCGGTGGGTTCGTCACGCGCCGACGCCCAGAATAAGTGCATTTGCAGAACCAGGATTTTCAATGGCGCCCTTGGGGCCAAAGCGCAAAATTGAAAATCCTGGTTCCAATCTTTCATCACTGTGGATCGTGTAGTGTCCATCCACGAGTTGTCTCGGATGACGCAAAGGATGTGCAACTTTTATATCTGAAACTGTCTTGGAAAGGAGAGCTTTACTATGCGAATACAAAAGTGGTCGGCGGCCGGTCTGTTGTTGATCGTTGCGCTCCTATTTGCCGCCTGTGTGGCGCCGCAACCAGGGGTGCAGCCAGCAGCGCCACAAGCCGAGGCGCCCGCCCCGGCAGCCGGGGGTGTGCAGATTCCTGAGCCGGTCGCCGACAAATTCAACGTTGCGTTTGTCTATGTTGGACCGATCGGAGACGGCGGTTGGACCTATGCTCACAACGAAGGCCGTCTCTATCTTGAGGAGGCGCTCGGCGATACAGTGCATACAGCTTATCTCGAAAGCGTGCCTGAAGGCGCCGATGCAGAGCGCGTGATCCGCAACCTGGCGCGCGCCGGGTTCAACGCCATCTTCACAACATCCTTCGGCTTCATGGACCCAACAGAGGCTGTTGCTGAAGAATTTCCGGATGTCTACTTTGTGCATGTCTCCGGCTTCAAACGCAACGACGCCAACTTCTCCAACCTCTTTGGCGCAATGGAAAATATGAAGTATCTGGCAGGCATGATTGCCGGCGCCCGTGCGCAGGCGGATGGCGGTGAACGCGTCGGCTACATCGCTCCGTTCCCGATCCCTGAAGTGATCCGCCACCTCAACGCAACAACAATGGGTATGCGCCAGACCTGCCCAAATTGCACGATGGATGTGCGCTGGATCTTCACCTGGTTCGACCCGGACAAAGAACGCCAGGCCGCTGAATCGCTGCTCGAAGCTGGCGCCGACGTCGTCATCACCGGCGCCGACACGACCGGGCCGGTGCAGGTCGCCGGCGAGCAGGGCAAGTGGGGCATCGGCTACGACAGCCGCAACGCCTGTGAGGTTGACACTGAACACTGTCTGACCGTGCCGTACTGGGAGTGGGGGCCGGAGTATGTCCGCCTGGTCGAGTCGATGATCGACGGAACATTCGTCGGTGAGGACATCTACTTCGACGTCGACAGCGGCAGCCTCGGTCTGCTCGGCTTTATGGAAGGCCAGACGCCAGCGCCGGGCGTTCCCGCAGAGGTGATCCCGCTGGTCGAGGATCTGTTGGCAAAGATGCTCAGCGGCGAAGTGAATCGCTTCTCGATCTTCACCGGCCCGATCAATGACAATAAGGGCAACGAAATCGTGCCTGCCGGCGTCTCGCTGACTCAGTCCGACCTTGAAGGCTTGCAGGGCATCCCTGGCCGTGAAGATTGCACGATCTGCATGAACTGGCTGGTTGAAGGCATTGTGCCGGACGCCGAAATTCCGCAGTAATTTGGGGTAATAGGGTTATGGGGTGATAGGGTTTTGGGGATTTTGAGGCAATCGGGTTGTGGAAGACGTCTCTTTCCCCAAACCTGATCACCCTACCACCCCATCACCTCATGCCCCTAACACCCCATAATCCGATTTCTTCACCCATCACACAATCTGAGCGCCGCTATACAAACCATGACGACAGCAACAAACGCCGTTGAGATGCGCGGAATCACCAAACGTTTCCCCGGCGTGTTGGCAAACGATCAAATTGATTTTGCGGTGATGACAGGGGAGATTCATGCGCTGCTTGGCGAAAACGGCGCAGGGAAGTCCACCTTGATGAACATCCTGTCGGGGCTTTACCGGCAGGATGAAGGCGTCATTCTGATCAACGGCCGCCATGTGGAGTTGACCTCGCCGCGCGATGCGATTCGCCACGGCATTGGCATGGTTCACCAGCATTTTCTGTTGACGCAATCGCAGAGCGTGACCGAGAATGTCTTTCTTGGCTTGCGCGAGGTGAGCTTTATGCTCGATCAACAACGCATGGCGATGGAAGTGCAACGGATTTCTGAGCAGTACCGGTTGCCTGTTGACCCGAATGCCAAAATCTGGCAGCTTTCGGTTGGCGAACAGCAGCGCGTAGAGATCATCAAGGTGTTGTTCCGCGGCGCCGAGATCCTAATTCTTGACGAACCGACAGCCGTGTTGACGCCTCAGGAAGCGGAGAACCTTTTTATCACGCTACGCTCGATGGCGGCGGATGGCAAGACAATCATTTTTATTAGCCACAAGTTGGAAGAAGTGCTTTCGATTGCGAGTCGAGTCACGGTTCTGCGCAATGGCAAAGTAGTCGCAACTCAGTCGACTGAAGGGGTGACCAAAACCGATCTCGCCAGCATGATGGTCGGCAGACAAGTGCTCTTTCAACTGGAAAAGCCGCCTGTGCAACGTGGCGAAGCACGCCTTCGGCTTAAAAACGTGAGTGCGCTCGACGATAAGCTGTTGCCCGCGCTCCATTCAGTGTCGTTGACGGTGCACAGCGGGGAGATTGTCGGAGTGGCAGGCGTAGCAGGCAATGGGCAGCGAGAATTGGCGGAGGTTATTTGCGGGCTGCGTCCACTCACCGACGGCGTGATCGAAGTTGCCGGTGAATCCATGAAACGCCCATCGGCGCGACAGATGATCGACGCTGGCGTTGCCTATGTGCCAGAGGATCGCAATGCAACCGGCAGCGCGCCCAACCTCAGTGTGGCGGAAAATCTCGTTCTCAAGAGCTATCGCAAGCCAGAGATGGGCGCCGGTGTCATGCTCGATATCGCTGCGATGCGTCGCAGCGCTGCGTCGCTGGTCAGCGCTTTCAACATCGTGACGCCGGGCATCGACACGCCGGCGCGCAAACTCAGCGGCGGCAATCTCCAGAAGGTGATCCTGGCGCGTGAGATTTCTGGTCAACCGCAAGTTTTGATCGCCGCATCGCCCACGCGCGGGTTGGACATCGGCGCCACGGAAACGGTGCGCAAAATTTTGCTGGAGGAGCGCAGCCAGGGCGCTGCAATTCTCCTGATTTCCGAAGACCTGGACGAAATTTTTGCAATTTCCGACCGAATCGTTGTGTTGTACGAAGGTAAAATCATGGGTGAATTTGAGGCGCAAGAGGCCGACTTGACGCAGATTGGCCTGTTGATGGCCGGCGGTCGGGACGTTACACATTCTACGCAAGCACAGGTGTAGACAAACCATGACTGCACACAGTTCGTCGTTATCCAGCCGATCTCGAGCGCGGCTGCGCGTTGAGCGTCGGTTGGAGCAACCGCGCTGGCTGCGCATCTTGACGCCGTTTATCTTGATTAGCGCGGCGCTGCTGATCGGGGCGGTTCTGTTGCGTCTGGTCGGCGCAGACCCCTGGCTTGTCTACACCAAGATGGCGCAGATCGCTTTCGGCAGCGCACACGGCTGGTCCGATACAACAATCAAGGCGACGCCGTTGATCCTGGCGGGGTTGGGTGTGTCGATCGCGTTTCGGATGCGACTGTGGAACATCGGCGCCGAGGGACAGCTTTTTATCGGCGCATGGTTTGCGACCGGTTTTGCGCTCTTCTGGCTGCCGCGCGACACGCCGCAGGCGATCCTGCTGCTGGTGATGGCGATTGGCGGCTTTGTCGGCGGCGCGCTGTGGGCATTCATCCCTGGTGTGCTGAAGGCAAAGCTCAATATCAACGAGATTATCACCTCGCTGATGTTAACCTATGTTGCAATCTTTTGGAACAACTATTGGATTTACGGGCCGTGGAGCGAGCGCGGCTTTGGCCTGACGCCGCAATTTCCACGCAGCGCCTGGTTGCCGCGCTTCACCGACTTTTCCAGCGATTTTCCCGCCCTGCGCGGCATGACGGCGCACGCCGGCATCTTTCTGGCGATTGCGCTGGCGCTGATTCTCTGGTTTGTGTGGCGACGCACCAAATGGGGCTACGAAGTCAAGGTGATCGGCGACAACCCGCGCGCCGGACGCTACGCTGGCATGAACCTCTCGCGTAAGATCATCGGCGTCATGCTGTTGAGCGGTGGGCTGGCCGGGCTGGCTGGCATGGCGGAGGTTTCGGGCGTCGTCCATCGCCTGCAGGAACGCTTCTCGCCAGGATACGGCTTTACAGCCATCATCATTGCATGGCTGGCGAAGCTCAACCCGCTGGCGATTGTGCCGGTCGCCTATCTCTTTGGCGGTCTGCTCGTCGGCAGCGATGCCATTCAACCGGCAGGCATAGCAAAAATGTTGCAGGGCGTTGTGCTCTTTGTCGTCGTCGGCGGCGAGCTGCTGCTCCAGTATCGCATCAAACTTGAACGAGGCGCGTCGAGTTAAGTCATGGAATTTGCATTTCTTGTTACGCTGCTGGCGGCGGGCATCCGCTCGGGAACAGCCATTCTCTTCTCAACAATTGGTGAGATTTTCGCCGAGCGATCCGGTGTATTGAATCTCGGCATTGAAGGGATGATGTTGATGGGGGCGGTCACTGCCTACGGGATTGCCTTTGCGACAGGCAACCCCTGGATCGGATTGGGCGTCGCCATTCTGGTTGGCGGCGTGATGGCGCTGCTGCACGCCGTGGTGACGATCAGCCTGCGCGCCGACCAGGTCGTAAGCGGATTGGCGCTGACCTTTCTCGGCTCTGGGCTGAGCGCAGTCCTGGGCGCGCCGCTGGTTGAGGTGCGCACGGCGCCGCGGCTGCCCAACTTCCCAATTCCGGTGCTCGCCGACCTGCCAATTCTGGGCCCGATCTTGTTCAATCACAACGTCATCGTCTACGCCGGATTGTTGGCGGCGCCGTTGGCGTGGTGGTACATCCATCGCACGCGGCCAGGCATGGAGCTACGCGCCATCGGCGAATATCCGGCCGCCGCCGACGCGCTCGGCATCAACGTCAACCTGCAACGCTACGCCTACGTCGTCTTTGGCGGCATGATGGCGGGGTTGGGCGGCGCGTCGCTGAGTCTTGCGATCACGCCGCTTTGGATCGAGGATATGACCGCAGGGCAGGGCTGGATCGCCGTCGGTCTGGTGATCTTCGCCAGTTGGGATCCGCTGCGTGCGGCGCTCGGCTCGTATCTGTTCGGCGCGATTCGCCGGCTGCCGCTCGATTCGCAGAACCTGCCCTTCTTTCTCGCCAACCCACAGTTGGGCTATTTCATGAACATGCTGCCCTATCTGTTTGTGATTTTGCTGATGTTGATTAGCGCCCGCAGCGAGCTGCGCCGTCGCATCGGCGCACCGGCTGCGCTCGGTCAGCCCTACGTCCGCGAGGAGCGCGGCGTCTGAACCGCCAACAGCAATCCGCAACAAACACGAATCAGCATATTTATGTTTGCCTGGCTACACCGTAATCCATAATTTGTAGATTCACCCCAGCTCATCAAGATCGACTATTCACATGTTGCCTAATTCACACATTGCCTACACCTGGCTTGCGCTTGACCTGGCGCAAGAATGGCTTGGCGTCGAGCCAGAAGCAGACTATCGCCTGATCGCCATCGCCGCTGCCGGCCCCGACCTGATCGACAAACCGCTGGCGGCTGCCTATTTCTATCGTCGCTACAAGTCGGCGGTCTTGTTTGCGCACACGCTGCTGGTGAATCTGCTGGTGCTGTGGGCGACGCTTGGCCGTTTCCGCTCGATTGGCGTTTATGTGGCGGCGTTTCTTGGTCATGCCCTGCTCGACCGGTTGTGGATGTTTCCCAACACCTTCTACTGGCCCCTGCGCGGCTGGCGTTTTCACGTGTGGGGCAAGCGCGGGTCGGAGCAGGAAAAGATCGGCATGGCGTACTGGATCGCGTTCACGCGACGCCCGGAGTTGTGGGGATGGGAGCTTGGCGGCGTGCTGGCGTTGATCTTGTTTGTGTGGCGTCGACGGCTGCACCGTTGGGAGAATTTGCGCAGATTCTTGTATACTGGTCAGGTTGTACGTTGAAATCGCTTGAAGAGATCATATAAAATTATGGAAACTGTCCAGCTAGAGCGGCAGCACGAGCGGCGCCACGTCATTAAAAATGAACTTCGCTGGCATGAAGAGGAGGCGCATCGACGCCAGCGCCTCGACGAACTGCTTTACAAAGCGCCGGCGTTTGATGATATTGTCGAAGACCAATTGGCGTTTCTCGATCCAGCTCATAGCCATCTTCTGTTAGAGATTGGTTCAGGCACGGGCAAGGAAACGTTGATTTTGAGCCGCAGAGGACACACCGTCTACACAATCGACCTCTCGTATGTGCAAATTGCCGCGGCGAAAGCGCAGGTGCTCAACAACCACGCTTCTGCAAACGTGGTGTGGGTGCAGGCAAATGCAGAGGAACTGCCGTTTGCTGATGGCGTTTTTGACGCCGTGTACGGCAAAGCAATTCTTCATCATCTCGATTTGGATCTTGCCGCTGATGAAGTGAAGCGCGTTCTACGGGATGCAGGGCGCGCCAGTTTTGCTGAACCGTTGGCTGGACATCCGCTAATCTGGCTGGGAAGAAGGGTAACGCCCCATCTGCGAACACGCGATGAACACCCTCTCAAGTGGAACGAACTGACAGCGTTTGCCACTCAATTTGACGCCTTGCCTGTTAAATATTTTTACATTTTGGCGCCATTGGCATATTTCTTGCGCCTTGTCCCTGGACTGGCGCGCACATTTAATCTGTTCTGGCATGTTCTCAGACATGTAGACCAGAAATTGTTGGACTTCCTTCCATTTCTGCGCCAGCTGGCGTGGTATGGCGTGGTTTCGTTGCGCAAACCGCTTCGATGACATCCCTTCGTCGCCAACGCGTGATCTTCAACGCCGGAGCGCTGGTCGGCGCCAACCTCTGGCGAACATTGCTGACTTTCGTGCAGTTCTGGTTCATCGCCCGATCGCTCGGCGTCGAATCGCTGGGACAGTACACGTTAGGCATGGCATACTTACATGTGGCAGCCATTGCCAGTGAAGCCGGTCTCCCTAATCTTCTCGTTCGCGACCTGGCGCAAGAGCCACAGCACAAACGCAGCCGCTTCCGACAACTTCTGGTCATTCAAACGTTGTTTGCAGTAGGGGTGTGGGCGTTGCTGACGTTGATAGTGGAACTATTCCCACTTTCGTCGGCTGTCAGTGAGGCAATATTGGTTGGCGCTCCGTTTCTACCCTTCTATGCCATCACTTCGGCAGGGTTGACGCTCTGCCGCGCCAGTGAACGCATGGATTTAGTCTTTCTGGTCGAGGCAATCGGCGCCACCTTGATGTTGTTTGGCACAATCTGGATGATCCAGCAGGGTTATGCAGTGGTTGACCTGTTCATTTTGCAGGTGTTGCTGCAAGTTGTCGCAGCGCTCCTTGTGCTGGTCATTGTGCCGTTTGCAGGTTTGCTGCGCGAACCGCAAACACCGGCGCCGCTGGCGCTTGGCTCATTGCTGCGTCGAGCGCTCCCATTTTACGGTGTTGCGCTGTCCGAAGTGATGTTGCAACGCCTCGATGTGATTCTGCTTGGCATGGTCGTTTCGGATGCTGTCGTCGGTGTCTTTGCTGCAGCAAATAACCTGCTGCGCGTGCTGAACAAGATGATTCAGAGCGTATGGAGCTCGCTTTATCCAACATTTAGCCGTTTGCGCCACGTGGAAGAGAGGACATACCGTAGATTGCTGGGACAAGTGTTGCGCATGAGCAACCTGACGCTTATACCGTTGGCAATCTTGATCGCAGTGTTTGCTCCCGATATCCTTCACCTGATCTACGGCGACGATTTCGCATCGATCGTTCCTGTCCTCCGCATTATAATTGGAACGACGGTTTTCTATTCCTATGAAGTTGTCAGCATCACCTTGCTTATGGTTGAACGCGCCTCCCTGCGCAGTCTTTATGTTGTGTTAATGCATCTCATAGCGCTGTCGGTTGGCATTCCAGCATTAGGCAACAGTTTTGGGGCGGTTGGCGCGGCGGTTGCTGTGCTGGCGGCAGGCATTGTTGGCGCCGGAGTTGGCGCATGGTTGGTGCATGGCTTACGTCTTTCGCTGCGCCAGGACAAATGGTGGCTCATTCTGGGCGGCAGCCTGGCTGCCAGCTTGATCGCAATGTTGGCGCCAGTTCCATGGATGATACAATGGGGATTAGGGTTTGTCCTCTATGCGGCTGCGATGTGGGCGACTGGGGTGGTGTCAATCCATGATTTCCGTTCGCTTCGACAGAGCCTGTGGGGTGGTTCGATGCATCGTCAAAGCCCCACTTAGCGCCGAACACCCTACTTGTCTCCGGCGTTTACACGACGCGCTATCGGGTGATCGTCCTGTTTACAAGCGCCGTTTTTTCGACGTTGCTGTACTCACCCCTGAAGACAACGTCTGAATGATTTGAAGAGTTCACGCTGACTCGGCTAGAATCATGATTGGTTAAATTTGATTCAGGAAGAAGCAGATGAAAACTTCTCAACGGCGCGTTACAGAAAAAACACAAATCGAAGAGCCTGCGGAGAGGTTGTTCCGCGTCCTCATGATCGCGCCAACCAGTTTCTTTGCAGATTATGGATGTCACGTGCGAATTCTTGAAGAAGCGCGTGCACTGCAACGGCTGGGACACAAGGTGACGATTGTAACCTACCACAATGGCCGCGATCTGGCGGACCTCGACATTCAGCGCACCCTGCCGATACCCTGGCGTCAACATTATGAAGTCGGCTCAAGCCGCCACAAGATCGCATTCGATGGTCTGCTGGGACTAAAGACCATCAGTTTATTGATGCGACGCCGATTTGATGTGATTCATGCACATTTGCACGAAGGCGCGCTGATTGGCCTTGTTTTTGGCAGGCTATTTGGCATCCCCGTCCTGTTTGATTTTCAAGGCAGTCTGACGGAAGAAATGATTGATCACAAATTTTTGCGCAGGGATGGGTTGGCTTACGGGCCGCTGCGTCGCCTGGAAAGATGGATCGATCAAACCCCTTCTCTGATCTTCACCAGCTCTTCGAATGCAGAACGGGTTCTGGTTGAAGATTTTCAATGCAAACCGGAGCAAATTTGCCCGCTCCCGGATTGTGTCGATACGCAAATCTTTCGACCGGCGGCCGGGTTCGATCCTGGCCAACTCACATCATTGCGACAACAGCTCGGGATTCCAGAAGAGGCGCGCATCATCGTCTATCTTGGCTTATTGGCTGAATATCAAGGAACAGGTCATTTGCTCGAAGCGATGGCGAAGATTCGTGCGCTGCACAACGACGTCTATTTATTGTTAATGGGGTTTCCTGGAATTGATCACTACCGGCGGATCGCAGACGCGCTGGGTGTGACCGACCGCGTCATCTTCACTGGACGCGTACCGTATGAAGATGCACCTCAATTTCTGGCGCTTGGCGATATTGCGGTGGCGCCGAAGCTAAGCCTGACAGAAGGTGCAGGCAAACTGCTCAACTACATGGCAATGGCGTTGCCCACTGTGGCGTTTGATACGCCGGTCGCTCATGAGTATTTGGGCACATCGGGCGTCTTTGCCGAGCGCGGCGATGCTGCCAGCCTGGCGGAAAAACTGCTCATGTTGCTCGACGATCAGGAAAAACGACAAGTCCTGGGGTATTCTCTACGTCAACGAGCGGTTGAGCGATTTGAATGGCGCTATGCTGCGCACACAATCGTGCAAGCGTACCAACAAATTGTGATGCCAGGCGTTCGCGAAACGGTTCAGCAGTCTGACGTCCCATGGGCGGATCGGGCGTAGCGGCCAGGATCGAACTGAATCTATGCATCAGACTCAAGCTCAGACAAATGCAGTGCGACTGCCGGTGTTTGTAGATAGACCCAGAACGCGTCTTGCGACGCTCTGGCGCTATCGAACCTTGCTTTACAACCTGGTGTTGCGCGATCTGAAAGCGCGTTACAAGAACAGCGCTCTTGGCTTTCTCTGGAGCCTGCTGAACCCTCTTGCAATGATGGTGATTTTCACTGTCATTTCCACCTTTTTGTTTCGTGACAACAATGTGCCCAATTATCCGATCTTTTTGCTGGCTGGATTGTTGCCGTGGAATTTCTTTTCGGTCAGCGTCATGGGGGGCGCCAACAGCATTGTCGCCAATGGGTACTTGATCAATAAAGTGTACTTCCCAAGAGAAGTCTTGCCGATCGCCACCGTCATCGCCAATCTTGTCAACTTTTTGTTGGCGCTGCTTGTTCTCTTTGCTGTCATCATTTTCTTCGGCATGCCGTTCAGTCCGTGGATATGGCTGTTGCCCGTTGTGATTTTGATCCAGACCATCTTTACGGTCGGAATCGTTCTCTTCCTGAGTACGCTGCAGGTCTACTATCGCGATACGTTGCTGATATTGGATGTGGTGATCCTGGCCTGGTTTTTTCTTACACCAGTTTTTTATCCAGCGAGCGTTTTTCCCCAGGCCTTTGAAGTTGCCGGCGTGACCGTCAACATCCAGCGTCTTGTCTACATTCTGAATCCAATGGCTTCGCTCGTCAATATGTATCGAGATCTTCTCTATTGGGGCTATCGAACTGACCTGGACTTTTTCCTCCGCACGTCTGTGACGGCCATTGTCATTTTTGCATTTGGCTACTGGTTTTTTGCCCGCCACAGCGATGATTTCAGCGAAGAGGTCTAGACAGCATCATTGCATATACAATGTCTGTCTTTTACTCTTGTAAAGAGAGCCGTGGCTTATACATTTCATCCGATCGATCACCATTGTTTACGATGACGCCAACACACCTGTCAGACAATGCTCGCCCATGGCTGACGGTGAGGGTAATCAGTGTTGCGTTTTATTTAACGCTATCGCTTCTATATTTACTGACCATTCCATTTGGCGAAAGCCCTGACGAACCAGGGCATCTACAGTGCATTCAGCAAGTGGCGGTGTTAAATCGCGTTCCGATCGTCGATCCAAAACCGACGGGGGAGTGGTGGAAACCTGGGGCGATCCTGTCGGGGCGCATGTGCTATCACATGCCGGCGTATTATCTTCTTGCAGGCTCTGCCCAGAAACTGATTGGAGCAGTCAGCGGAGCATCGGTGGAGATTGCGTACCCAGCCACCAATGAGGCTTTCGGCGAAACCGGCGTTATGTTCATCCATCCGAAAAAAACAACGTTTTGGACTTTGCAAGAGCCGTTGACAGTAACCGGGCTGCGCGTTCTCTCCATCTTTCTGGGCGCCGTCACGGTGTGGGTCGCCATTTCAGTTGCGCAGATTCTGTTTCCAACCTCTCCGACGACAGGACTTGCGGCTGGCATCCTGGTTGGGGGTTGGCCCCAGTTTCTTTTCCTGAGCAGGGCGATCAGCAACGATGTTCTGGCGAATGCATTTTCGGTATTGGCGCTGCTGACCTTGCTTCATGTGGGGAAACCCAAGCGATTTATACTGGCGACTCTATGGGCTACACTCGCTGTTTTTACAAAGATCAACATGATTTTTGTCATTGGCGTGGTGCTCTTTGTCTGGCTCGTCGAGATTGTCCACTTCCGCGAGCAGCGTCGTGAGCTTCTGCACAGCATCTTGGTTGCGTCAATTATATTGGTGATTGGAGCAACCGTTGTAGCGCTCAACCCGACGATACAGACCAATCTGTGGCTAAGCGGTCGGACATTTTCCTCTGTGTCTGAGCGAGTTTTTACGATAGAGTACTGGTTGGAGGTGAACAGGCTAACCTTAAGCTCCGGATTTGCGCGGTTTGGGTGGATGAACGTTGCGGTTGAGGATTGGCTTGTTTATCTATGGTGGATTTTGATGACGTTTCTTATTGTTATGGGTGGTTGGCAGTGGTGGCGTCGCAAAGAGCCGTTTCGCTGGCTTCTCACGGTTGTGATCGTCGCCTGGCTAGTTGGAAATCTTGCCTCCTATCTACGAATCAACCTGACCGTCATGCAGCCGCAGTTTCGTTTTTTGCAAAGCACCCTGCCGTTAATCGCCGCTTTTGCAGCAGGAGGTCTCACTACAATCACCATCTTCAGGCAATATCTCCTAATCTTCACACTTGCTGTTGGTTTACTCCTGATAAATTTGTGGATCATTTTTTATGTTGTAGCGCCTGTCTACGGTTTATCAATGTAGAAAAAGCGCGATCCGACAAGTCTGGTCTCATTGACAACAGTCACCTTTCATTACATCGTTGTCGGGAGAGACAAAACAGTATGTGGATGGTAAGAAGATTGCGTAACAGTTTGCCTTGGAGAAAGAAGGTTAATCGATGAAAACAACGCAGCAGCTTCATGTGAGAATGTTGCTCCGGCTAATTGTTAGCCTGGCCGTCGTGACAGCAGCAATTGGAGCATTAAGTGATGTGGCGTTCGCTCAGACAGCAATTCCAGAACAATGGCAACCTCTGGAAATAACTGTCGATGGCGAAACAGAGCTTCCCGCAAGCCTCAATGATGTGGCGCCAAGTTGTCGCTATGGCGTTAGCGCATCGGAGATCGGCGCACCTTTTTTGACAAACGTAGGAATTGGTTGGGTTTATACATTTGGTGCGGTCAAGCCGGATTGGGTGCCCGACGGCATTCATTTTGCACACATGATTCGGCTTAAACAGGACAAAGACGGGGCAACGTACCTTCCAAGTTATACTGTACGACCTTCTTTGTCCAACAACGGGCTAGGACGACTGATCGACGCCAATCCTGGCGCACTCTGGATCGTGGGCAATGAGGTGGATCGCTTTGCACGGCAGGACGATCTGATGCCCGACATGTATGCGACCGCTTACCACGATGTCTACCACTATATCAAGAGTCGTGATCCATCCGCACGCGTCGCCGTCTCCGGCCTGGTGCAGGTGACGCCAGGACGCCTTCAATATCTGGATAGGGTGCTGAGCGCATATCGGCTCAAGTATGGCTCGGGCATGCCGGTGGATGTGTGGACATTCCATGCATACATCTTCGCCGAACGCAAGGAAGTCTATAACGGTAAAGGCGGCAACCCAGTCTGGGCATGGATTGCCAACGGCACCGATCCCGAACTGGCAATCAAGGAGCCGCACGAAGAGCGTCCACTTGCTGAACGGCTGGCATTGTGCGCACGTGAAGATTACTATTGCATCAAGGAGCACGATGATCCCGCCCTGTTTGAAAAGCAGGTTGTAGAAATGCGCCGTTGGATGAAAATCAACGGCTATCAGAATACACCGCTTATCTTGACGGAGTGGTCGCAACTGTTCTGGTATATCATCGGTGCAAACGGGGATTGCAACATCAAGGACGAAGATGGCAACTGCTTCACGCCGCAACGCGTCACCAGGTTCATGGAGCGAACGCTGGATTATCTTGACAACGCCACAAGTCAGGAACTCGGTTATCCGGCGGACCGATATCGCATGGTGCAACAGTGGGCGTGGTATTCGATGGATCCATTGAGCAGAGATGTCAACACCGACGGGAATCCCAGCTTGCTGGTCAACTGGGAAGGGACGGCCCTCACTCAAATGGGGCAGAAGTACAAACAACGAATCGCACAGGCTGCCGGCAATCCAAACTTAATGGTCGAACGAGTTCTCGGCGGTGCTATTGCGCCAGGTGAAGATGGCAAGTTAGGCGTCATCATTCGCAACAACGGTGTAAAACCGACGACGCAATCTTTTGTAGTCGAGTTTTTCAGCGATGAAGCGCGCACGCAAAAGATAGGCGAAGCGGTCGTGCCGGCAGGGTTGGAAGGATGCGCCATGCAGAGCATCGTTGCCGAAACAACATGGGCCAGTCGTCCGGCTGGCGTTCATCGCTTCTGGGTGAGCATCGACCGGGCTGGCGCCATCGCTGGCGACGACCCGAGCGATAACACTGGTCAAGGAGTAGTGATCGCCAGCAACAACCAGCTTCGACTTCCGTTAGTCACACGCTGAGGTCTGGGGAACTTATCCACTCGTCATTCCGTCAAATTCAGTAACTTTGACGGAATGACGAGTGGAGTAGACATGGAATAAGACCTGTTTTCCAAACCCGATCATCCGAAAAACAGGTTGCACAGCGCTGTGCAGCCTGTTCCTTTTTCTGTGGGAAATCATGGTTTGATATAACCGTTATCTGAAATGGATTTGGCTGCGTCAATTGCGCACAGTATAATCGTTGGGTTGAATAGCCATTACGTTGTCAACTTCCCTTAAAAAGGGGTTGTCAATGACAGTAGATGCAAAGGCGATATATGGTGTTGTCCAGGCTAAACAAACATCGCACCTGTATTCATGTCGTTGTGTTGATAGGAGTCTTTTTTATTTTGGGCGGCAGCCTGCCATCTGGCATTGTCCAGGCGTCATCAGACGAAACGCCGGCGCCCTTTTGTCGTTTTGGGTTGAACCACAACGTTTTGACCGGTGAACTGGCATCGATCCCCACCGAACCACTACGAGCCAGCTTTTTCATGGATTACCAGGCAACGCCCCCCTCAAAGCCAGCGCACATGGAGCACTATCGGATGGTTCGGCTGAAACAGCCCGACCGCAATTCAACCAACTACACCGTTTCGCCGTCCGCAAACTCCATCCGGGCGCTCGCTCAAGCCAATCCAGGCTCGGTCTGGTTGATCGGCAATGAAATCGACCGCATTCGCTGGCAAGATGACATGATGCCAGCGGCATACGCAAGAGCCTACCATGAACTCTATCATCTGTTGCGCGATGCCGACCCTAGCGCAAGAATTGTGGCGGGAAATATTGTTCAGGTCAGCCCTCTACGACTTCGCTATCTCGATCTGGTGCTTGAGGCGTATCGCTCGATGTATGGTCAGCCGATGCCGATTGACATTTGGGGCATCCACACCTTCATCTTGCGTGAAAAGCGAGGCGACTGGGGCGCCGAGATTCCGCCCGGCGTCGATGCGACTGAAGGTTGGCTTCTTGAGCCAAACCAGAACGCAGATGTCGGGATATTCCAACAGCAAATTATCGATTTTCGTCGTTGGATGCACAAGAATGGCTATCGAGACAACCCGCTTTATATAACCGAATATGGCGTCTTGATCGGTCCACCCTGGATCGCAGTTCAGGATGTGATCAATTTTATGACAGCCAGTTTCGACTACATGCTGAATACACGAGACTTGACAATCGGATATCCTGCCGACAACTATCGGCTCGTCCAGAATTTCTCCTGGTATAGCGTCAACGACAAGCTCACCTATGCGAATGGGCAGTGGGTTGGCGGTTATAATGGATATCTGTTTGAACCAGACCGAGGCAATCAACGCTCCGAAATGGGGGACGCATACGCTGCCTACACAGCGCGTCTTCAACCACAAATTGACATGTTGCCGGTGCGCATCATGGTTGAGCCAGCTTCACTCCTGCGCACGACGGAGCCTGTAACATTGACGGTCAATGTGCAGGTGGCAAACGCCGGCAACACAATGAGCAAGCAGAACTTCACATTGCGCATCTACAACGGCGCCCCAGATAACGGTGGGGTGTTGCTCGATGGCGCCGAACTCACAGGCTCGTTGGCTGGTTGCGGGCAGAGCACATGGATCAGTTACATCTGGCGTGATGTCCCATCTGATCTGTACACTCTATACGCAGAGGTGACTGCAGACGGTCGCGACGACGAACCGGCAAATAATCGAATCCACCAGGTTGTCTTGTTTGCAGACGAACAGGTATTTCTTCCATCCATCGTTTCCCAGGTGCAATAGCCAGAGACGCCTGGCAAGTACAGCATCGTTGCATCGTCTGAATTGGCGGCAGTGCAAGCATGAGAGCGACTCAACAGCCGGATAACGAAAAACGCCTGTTGCTTCAGGCCACCAACCTTTCCAAACGATTCCGTTTGCAACGCGATCGGCAACGTTCACTCCAGGAGACCTTTATCCATTTGTTGCACCGCAGACGATCCGACGCCGAGTACTTCTGGCCGCTGCGCGACTTATCACTGACCGTTCGCACCGGCGACGCCATCGGCATCCTCGGACAAAACGGCTCCGGAAAGAGCACTCTGCTCAAACTATTGACGGGGGTGTTACAGCCAACAACAGGCGAGATTCACACCAACGCACGAATTGCCTCTCTCCTGGAGCTTGGCGCAGGCTTTCATCCAGATTTGACGGGCAGAGAGAACATTTTCCTCAACGCCTCGATTTATGGCTTGAGCAGCCGTTTTATCCGACGTTATCTGGATAGCATTATTGAATTTGCAGAGATCGGCGAGTTCATTGACACGCCTGTCAAACACTACTCGTCCGGCATGTACGTGCGACTCGGTTTTGCGGTTGCCGTGCACACACAGCCTGAATTGCTGATTGTCGATGAAGTTTTGACAGTAGGCGATCAAGTCTTTCAGCAAAAGTGTATGCATCGCATCGAAGAGATGCTCGATGAAGGGGTGGCGTTGATTCTGGTGTCCCATAATGTGGAAGATATTCGGAGACTCTGTCAGCGAGCTGTCTGGTTGCAAAATGGGAGGATGCGCGCAGAGGGGCGGGCGTTAGACGTTGTTGATGAATATCTGGCATACACAAACGAACTCTTTTATGCACAGCAGCGAGCCGAGATCGAGGAGTCCCCGGCCAACATGATCACGGCGCCCAACGCGCAACGGTGGGGAACCTATCAAGTTGAGATTGTAGGCGTTGAATTGTGCAACACCAAGGGACAGGGGACTGAACAGTTTTTTCCGGGCGAAATGATGCGCATCCGCATTCATTATATGGCGAAAGAAAGGATTGTGCGACCAACGTTCGGGTTGGCAATCTATCGCAGAGACGGCATGCATGTGAACGGACCGAACTCAGTCGATGAAGGCTATCAACTCGAAGAGATCGAAGGAAAGGGCATTATGGAGTACTGCATTGAGCAGTTGCCGCTAAATCCAGGGCGCTATGAGTTGACAGTGGCCGTCTACAACCACAACGCCACGGTAGCCTTTGATCACCAGCACAGGATGTACAGCTTTGACGTTGGTGCGCGCCATGGACGTCATGAGGAGGGGGTCGTCCATATTCCTGCCACTTGGCGCCATATATCAGTCGAAGAAGAAAAAGTAGTTGCAAACTGATAGTGCGTGGCAACGATGCCTGTGTAACTGTGACTGTTTCTGGTCTTGTGTGCCATGCGTTGACAGCGCAACCTTGTTACGTCCAGGCAGCTCCAATTTTAGATGCGCGACTTGCCTCAAGTTACAATTATCATTCTCACCTGGAACGCCAGCCGTTTTCTTCCTGCGTGTCTCAAGACTCTCTTGACGCAGGATTATCCGGCGTTTTCGCTTATTATTGTTGACAACGATTCGACCGACGACACCGTGGCGTTGGCGCGTTCGCTGCAGTCTCCGACCGCTTTTCCTGCTGTGCAGATCATCGAGAATCGAACCAATCTCGGCTTTGCCGGCGGCAACAACGTAGCCTTGCGTCAGATCGAGTCGCCGTTCGCGGTGTTGCTGAACCCTGATGTTGAACTTGCACCAACTTGGCTTTCGGAATTGATTGCTCCCATGATTACCGATCCAAACATCGGTATTGCCGGGTGCAAAATTTACGAACCGGACGGGATCACGCTGCAACATGCCGGCGGCTACATCACGCGACCACAGGCGCTTTCTGGACACTATGGATTGGGCGAGCGTGACATTGGTCAGCACGATGAAATTCGAGACGCCGAATATGTGATGGGCGCTGCGATGGCGATCCGGCGCGAAGTTATCCAGACAGTGGGGCTGCTCGACGAAGGCTTCTTTTTATATTATGAAGATGTCGATTACTGCGAGCGAGCGCGCAGAGCCGGCTATCGCGTTGCTTACATTCCAGGCGCCTGTCTCATTCACAACGAATCTTCCACGACTCACCGCGGCAGCGCCTTCTACTTCAGTCATATGCACGCCAGTCGATGGCGATATATGCTCAAGTACTACACCGCAGATGAATTGGTGGGACAAACGGTTCCAGCCGAGATGAAATGGCTGGAGCAGCGCGGACACCAGGAACGGCTTGGCCTCCAGTTCGCCTATCACAACGCACAGCGTCAGCTTCCCTTTCTCTGGCGCCGTCGAACTGAATATAATGAGGGCGATCAGGCAAAGGCATTTGATGAGGTGAATGCTGCACTTGAGCATTTGCGCTCTACGCTTTGGGGAAAATCATCAGGCGTTGATTGAGAAAGGAACATGACTGAATTGCAGACTATTCAAACCGCCGAGATCGACAGGAGTCAGAATTATCACGTGACGGGACAACGAGAGCGCTCGATTATGGAATTGCAGCAACGAGCCTGCCTGACGCCGCGTCCGCTGACATCCAACACTCCCGTGATTGGAGGCTTCATCGCATGGTTTCGCAATGCATGGAATTCAGTCTCGACGCAATGGTACATTGCGCCGCTGATTCAGCAGCAAAACGAGTTCAATCAGGGCGTTGTCGATGAATTACGTGCGTTACGAGATGATATGCAATCGCTGCATGCTGAACTGCGCATTATCGCTAGTGAACAACAGGAATTAAAACAACAAACTGACAAGATTGCTGATCTAGTCGACGTTGCTGGGGTTGGGTATATCAGAATACAAGAACTGAAACAACTGCTCGATGAGATCAGCGATCGACTGATCGCCAATGACCGTGATGTGGCTGCACTGACTCATGATCTGGGCAAAGTTACTTACGCTGTCATTCGACTCGATGAAGACCTGAAGCGGCTTGATGGCGCTCTCCGCAGTTGATCGGCTGTGTTGACACTCATGCGAATCGCGTATTTTTCACCGTTGCCCCCGCAGAAGTCAGGGATTGCAGACTATAGTGCGACCCTTCTGCCTTCATTGGCGGAGATGGCGGAGATCGATGTTTTTGTAGACGACAATCTTCTCCCGCAATTACCACCGCATCCATCTATTTCCATACATTCAATCAGTTCGTTTCGAGGCCCGCTTGATAAAAAACAGCACATCTGCATCTACCAGATGGGGGCGAATGTTCACTATCATGACAAAATATTTCAACTTTTGCGAAGATATCCGGGAATTACGGTTCTGCACGATGTCAATATGAATTCCTTCTTCGGCGAACTGTATTTGATGCGAGGACAGATCACGGAATATACTCGATTAATGGCGTATGCATATTCTGAAGAGGGATTGTCTCACGCACGATCTGCACATCGAGGCGAAACGCCTTATGACACAGCAAAATACTTGCTCATTGAACCGTTGATCGAACGTAGCCTTGGGGTAATTGTTCACAGTCATTACGCCGAATCTTTAATACGCGCACGGCGCCCGGGAGTTAGTGTCAAGCGTATTCCGCTGGTCACCGACATCGCTTTCTCATCAGCAAGCGCCGAGGAAGCGAAATTACAGCTCGGTTTTGAACAATCTGATCTGATTATCGCTGCGTTTGGCTACATCTCGCCGACAAAGCGGTTAGAAAAATTGCTCTCAGTTTCATCGATGTTGCGCAACAAGATTCCACATATAAAATTGGCGATTGTCGGTGAAGCAATTGATGGGTATGATCTATATACAGAAATAGCAGCTTTGGGCTTAGCAGACATAACACGCGTGACAGGCTATGTAAAAGAATCAGAATTGCGCACTTATCTTGCAGCCACCGACGTCGGCTTTAATCTTCGCTACCCAACAATTGGAGAATCGTCGGCAACGCTTGTTGCCTTGATGGCTTCAGCAAAGCCTACACTGGTGTCAAACGTGGATGCCTTTGTCGAATACCCTGATGACGCATGTATCAAGATCGATATTGGCGAACACGAAGAATTTCAGATCGCGAGTGCGCTCAACAAATTGTTAAGCGACGCCGAATTACGCCGGCAGATTGGTCATAATGCGCGACGATATGTTGAGTTTACTTGCGCCCCAGCTTTGGTTGCGCAGCAATATATGGAATTTGTCGAGACCGTATTAAATGAAATTGCGCCGAGCAAGATGAAAGCATCTTTATCGAGCAAAAGGTGACTTGTGAATATCTTCAGTGTTCATGCCGAGACAGCAGATATTGAGGTCGTTCTAGAATCCGTAACGCTAGTGCTGGATGACTGGGAACATGGGCGGCCGCACTCCCTAGACCTCACCTCAATATTGGGGCAGACAGGCTCGATCAACCAACAAATCGCACAACTGCGCAGCCAGGCCAATCTCGATGGCAATGCAATTATTCATTCCACTCGCCCCAGAATCGGCCCATGGATTATCCGTTTCCAACATGGTGTTCGACGCCTTACATGGTGGTTCACCGAGCCGCTGATCATGCAAATCCGCTTGTTCCAACATCAGGTGGTTACCGTTATCGCAAAGCTGCACCAAAACAATCAACAGCTGGCGCAAAATTTGGCAGGTGCGCAAACAGAATTAACTGCATTACAAAAACGGGTCGATCTTTTGGAAGCAAGTCTTGCCGGACAATTGGGACAGGAACTCCATAGTGCAGATGCTAAACAAAAACGTAGCAATAATCATCCTGACCTGGAACGGCCTTGAATACACCCGCAAGTGTCTTGAAACACTGAAGATGCATACGCCGCTCAATGAGACAGTCAGGATCATTGTGGTGGATAATGGCAGCGTCGACGGAACGGTGGACTATCTTCGAACCTTGCCTTGGGTGACGCTAATCGAAAATGGGCGCAATCTTGGCTTCGTCCGCGGCAACAACATCGCCATACAGGCCACCAAGCCTCAAGAGGATATTCTTCTTCTCAATAACGACATAGAGATTCTTCACAACGACTGGTTAGAATCACTGCAAATTGCCGCCTATCAACAGCCAGACATCGGAATTGTTGGCTGTCGGCAGATTTTGCCGAATGGTCTGCTGCTTCACGCGGGCACCTACATGCCACGTTCAGTCTGGTGGGGACAACAGATCGGCAGTCTGGAGAAGGATGTCAATCAATATGGCATTGATCGCGAGGTTGAAGGCGTCGTCGGGGCGTGCATGTACATCAAACGCGATGTGATTGATGCAATCGGTCTGCTAGATGAGGCATTTTTCTCGTACTTTGAAGACACTGATTATTGTTTGCGCGCCCAAGAAGCAGGATATCGCACTATCTGCGCCGGCAATGTCACCCTCGTTCATCATCAAAATGTCAGTTCAACCGTAAATCAGGTCAATTTCTCGAAACTGTTTCAGAAGTCACAGAGAACCTTTCGCCAGAAATGGGAAAAGAAGCTTATGAGCAAATCAGAAGTGAGTGTGTTTTGGCACTCACAAGTGGGCGCACCTTCAGGATACGCCGTCTCTGCGCGGGAGATGATTCTGAAACTTGATGAACTGCGAGTTGACGTGCATCTGGCGTATTTATACGGCACAGATTGGATGGATACACAGCGCGACGATCATCGGATTGCAGCTATGCGCCAACGCCCCAAGGATTTGAATCTGCCACAGGTTGTCTATAGCTCCGGTGATCTTTTCTGTAAGAACAGCGGCAAATATCGCATCGGATACACAATGCTGGAAGTCAATGGAATCCCAGAGGACTGGGTGTTGCAAGCAAACGCAATGGACGAAATCTGGGTTCCTTCCACTTTCAACTTGGAGACCTTTGCGAATAGTGGTGTAACAAAACCGATCTATGTGATGCCGCTAGGTGTGAATCCCGACTATTTCAATCCCAAGATTCGCGCCTTCCGTCCCTCCCAAAGATACACCTTTTTGAGTGTCTTTGAGTGGGGCGAACGAAAAGCCGCCGATGTCCTGCTGCGCGCCTATCATCGTGCATTTTTACGCAAAGATGATGTACTTCTTCTGCTCAAAGTAATCAATACCGACCCTGGCGTGGATGTGCACAAAGAGATCTTAAATCTGGGGCTACCTACCGATGGGCCGCCCGTTGTGGTGATATATAATCAAGACCTTCCCGTACACCAAATGGGTAGTCTCTATCGATCAGCCGACTGTTTCGTTTTGCCGACAAGGGGTGAAGGATGGGGAATGCCAGTCATTGAGGCAATGGCCTGCGGATTGCCGGTCATTGCAACAAATTGGAGCGCCCACACAGACTTCATGGATGAAACAGTAGCCTATCCCTTAGCTGTGGCAGAACTAATTCCAGCAGAAGCGAAGTGCCCATACTACAAAGGCTTTGCGTGGGCGCAACCTGACGAAGACCATCTCATCCAACAGATGCGCTACGTCTACAACCATCGTGAAGAAGCTGCTGCAAAAGGTGCACTGGCATCACAACGTGCACTGGAGTCATGGAGCTGGCATCACGCAGCGCAAAAGGTCAAAAACCGCCTGCTACAAATATCTAACAATCTGTGACATATTTATCCCTTTCTGGTGAGCGGAGGCGCCCCGACACAATGCGCATCGGCTATGATATTACAAGTCTTTACATCGCACGAGCCGGAATTTTGTATTACAATCTCAACATGCTGCGCGAGTTGGTTGCGCTTGCCACCAACGATGAAATCGTCCTCATCGACTACGCTCCGGTTCGTCAAGATCTGCCGCTGATTGTTAACCTTGATGAATTGTTATCAGATCGTGTTGTTTGGAAAACGATCGAAGGGCCGCGTCATAGAAAAGCCACTCGATGGCAGCGTATGAACTTCACCGGAGGCAGATTCGTTGCACAGCAGATCGATGCGCTTCTGGAACGCCCCTGGAAGTGGTGGATCGAACAAAGAACGCGTTCGGCGCAGCGCGCAATACTGCGCGATCTGGATGTTTTTCATGTTTCAGATGTAACTGAGCTCGCGCCTGAGCAAAGCAAGCAAGTGGCGACTATCTACGATCTGTCACCGCTTATTTTCCCACAATTCCACACCCGTGAAAACCTTGATCTCTTCGCACGCAAACTTCAGCATGTTCGCCAACACGCTGATGTGCTGATTGCAATCTCGCAGAGCACGAAACGTGATGTTGTGCGCTATCTCAATTTTCCCGAAGATCGCATATTTGTGGCATATGGCGGCGTTAACGAAGAGTTCACACCCGACTACAACACAGATTTGGTGCAAAAGGTGCTGAACAAATATGGCGTCCATGAACCAGGATATGTCCTACATGTCGGCACGCTCGAACCACGCAAAAATCTGGTGCGATTGGTCGAAGCGTACGCGCTTGTACGTCGCCGTCAAGGAAGTACAACCCCACCGCTTATATTGGCTGGCGGCAACGGCTGGGATAGCGACGATATCTTTGCAGCGGTGAAACGCCACCAATTGACCGAACACATTCGAATTCTTGGTTTTGTCAATGACGCCGATTTGCCAAGCCTGTATCATGGCGCGTCAATCTTTGCTTACCCCTCCCTTTACGAAGGCTTTGGAATACCCGTTCTTGAGGCGATGGCGTGCGGAGTGCCAGTGCTCACCTCCAATATCTCATCACTTCCAGAGATTGTTGGAGATGCTGCAATCCTGATTGAGCCAGAAGATACGCAGCAGATAGCCGATGGGTTACAGCACCTGCTCGAAGATGTTGAGCTTCGTCGCAATTTGGGGTTGCGCGGATTGCAACGATCCAAGCTGTTTTCGTGGCGAGCAACGGCGCAGGCAACGCTAGAAGCCTATCGCTCAGTATGATTGACAATACATACAAGTCCGGAACCCTCGATGCGCTATAATTGAGCGCAAACGAGAAGCGTGGCATTGAAAACCAATCGGCTGCCACAAGCGTTCGACAGGAATAAAGTGATATGACAACAACTAAATCAGGCTGGTTATTGTGGACATTGAAGACTTGCACGATAACGGCCGGGTTGCTTCTTATGCTCTCACACACCGATGCAGCGCATGCACAAAGAACTACTGAACAATCACCTCGTCGCAGCACAATCCCAGTCAATGGCTCTATATTGAGCGGAGCAGTGGCGCTTGCCGATATTACCGGCGATGGGATACAGGACATCATCGTCGGGGGGCGTGACGGCAAACTACATGCTTACACCGGCAATGACGCCAAACTGTGGGAATACGACACAGGAGATATGGGCATTGTGGGAAAAGCAGCGATCGGCGATCTCGACGGTGATGGCTTAATGGAAATCGTGGTCGGGGCTGGCGACACCTTTACGCCACGCGCACACGGCGGACTCTACGTGCTTGACTCGCGCGGAAGATTGCGGTGTTCATTCGCCACCATGGACACGAACAGAGATGGTTTTCGCGATGGCGTCTATTCGTCGCCCGCCCTTGTTGATTTGACCGGAGATGGGTTTCTTGAAATCGTTTTTGGTTCGTGGGACTTCTATGTACGCGCCATCAGACATGATTGCACCGTGCTTTGGCAGAATTTCGTGCATGACACTGTTTGGTCATCCCCCGCAATTGGCGATATTGATCGCGACGGCTTCCCTGATATTGTGATCGGCGCCGATGCCCATACCGCCCCTGAATATGGAACAGCGCGGGGTGGGATGCTGCATGTCTTCGACCGGCATGGAACCAGGCATCCAGGTTTCCCCAAACAGATCGATGAGGTAATCTTTTCGGCCCCAGCTTTGGGTGACATCAACGGTGATGGTTGGTTGGACATCGTTGTCGGCACTGGCGATTTCTGGGGAAATCCTGGATGCGGCCATCCAGAGGGGTGTACGCCTGGAGTCGGCAGATACGTCAACGCATGGAACCACCGCGGCGAACCATTGCCAGGGTGGCCGCAGCCAACGAATGCAGTGGTCTTCGCATCACCAGCGCTGGCGGACCTGGATGGAAATGGTGTAGTCGACGTGATCGTGAACGCACGCGATGCAACGGTGCATGCCTGGCGCGGCGATGGAAGCGCCATATCTGGCTGGCCGGCCAAGCCGGTGACGCCTGCTGGCGTTGGTGCAACAGTTAGTTATCACACTGACCTTTCTCCACTTGTCGCTGATATCACCGGAAACGGAGTACGCGAAGTTTTACTCCCCTCAAATTGGGAGATGGTTGTATGGAATAATCAAGGATCCCAGATTACCCGTAGTTCGTTTCCTCCACCAGCGGGAACATGGGATCTATCAGCAGATTACTCAATTACCGGTAATCCTGCCTTGGGTGATATTGATGGTGACGGGTTATATGATCTGGTGGTTGGTGGTGCAACCTCTGACGGTCAGCAGGGACAGATTTATATCTGGCGATTTACAGGTGCGCCCCAAGCAGACGATTGGAAGATGTTTCGCAGGGATGCGCATAATCATGGCAGATTGAGTCCGCTGCCTATCATAGCTGGCCTCACAGATAACATCTTCCTTCTACATCCGGTTGGCAGCGATAGAGACTCCATCGAGACGGTTCTTGGCGTAACAGTGAGTGGCGAGAACGAAAGGATAGCCTGGAACATCGAGGTTACTATGCCCGAACATGTAGATGTCGATCCAGTCCCAGACACGATGGATCCATCTCGCGTCAACTTTAACGTTCGGGTATCGACCTACAATCTGCCGGTCGGCGTCAATGACCTGGGAGAAGTGCGGATAAGCGGATATGTCAATCAACAACAAGTTGCCGGCAGCCCAGTGGTTGTGTCAGTGTCCGTATATGTTGGGAACATTTCTTTCAATTTCCTTCCAGTGATCAATCAGTGATCAATAACTCCGATGACTCAACGGTCAGGTCTTTGCCACAGCCAGGTTGGGCGACCATCAAACCGTAATGATCTTTTTTTCAGACAAACCAAGGACTACATCAAGTATGTCAAGATTAAGCGAACAAACAGGCCTCTGGTTGCGACGCTGGATGAACTGGTTATCCCCCACCCAGGAAGCTTCAACCCCAGGCCTGACACATGAACATGTAAAATGGGCATACCGACTGTTTCTTGACCGGGAGGCCGAAAACGAGGGCGTAATCCTAGGAAACATGGCCGCCTGGCAGACTACTCGGGAATTACGTATGCACTTCCTGACAAGTGAAGAGTTTCAGAAAAACAACCCGACTGTGAATGTCCTGCTTGATCTAGATAACGGAGCGCCTGTGCCGCCACCCGAACTGATCCACCTGGTGAGTGGTTCCACCAATGCAGTATGGTTCCTGCAAGGTGGGTGTCTTGCTGCACAAAGCATTCGAGACACGTTGGCGCGCAACACTCTGTCCCTAGAGAATTTCGCAGCAGTGTTGGATTTAGGATGTGGCTGCGGGCGGGTATTGCGTCACATGACGGATCTGAAACCGGGTGTACTCCATGGCACAGACTACAACCATGCACTCATAGACTGGTGTCAAGCGAACCTTCCAAACATCCAATTTACAGTAAATGAACTAACTCCCCCTTTGCCCTATGCGGATGGTCAGTTCGATTTCATCTATGCAATGTCCGTGTTCACGCATCTGCCCGAACCGCTTCAAGGCGCCTGGATCAAGGAACTGGCAAGAGTGACAAAGACCGGTGGATACCTGCTTTTCACAGCTCATGGCGAGAGCTATCTATTTGACCTCTCGCTTGAAGAGCAAGCGCGCTTCCGCTCAAATCGATTGGTAGTGAAGTATAGCGATCACGCAGGAACCAATCTCTGTGGCGCATACCACCCGCCGGATTATGTGCGTGGCGAGTTCGTCAAAGGCACAAGCTATCGCGTGGTCGATCATATCCCACAAGGAGCCAAAGGCAATCCTCATCAAGATATCTATCTACTGTGCAAAGATCAGGGTGTTTTTAATTCCATCAGATCTATGAATTGACATAGAGGATTTTCTATAAGCAATGAGAGTTGCTTGGGCGCATCCGCCACCCAACCTGTTCTTTCACAACCTTCAATACAATTGAGAACTTATCCAAGTCGCAAAGGAATAGTGAAGATAATTCGCTTTGATGCACCAATAGATGGAATTGATCTAGCAGGAGTAGGGTTGCTGGCATTACTCAGCCTGATAGGGATGCTGGCTTTGTTCATTGCCCAAATTGGATTCTTTGGACTCCCTGCACTCATCTTAGTAGTCGGTGTGACAATAGCACCTCTTCTTTTCTGGCGCCTTCGCCATAAACTATTGCCCAAACCGATTTCAACCAGCCGCCACGAAGTGATCGGCGTCATACTCTTGCTGATGATTGCGGCGTTCTCCTTCGCCCGCCCTGCCGAGTACGTGGTCGGCGGCGGTGACGCCGGCGTCTATGTCAACTGGGCAGCCGATATTGCGCGCAACAGCGCGCTTCTTCCCAGCGATCCGCTGACGGCGCAGTTGTCCGTCGAACACTACGACGGCTTTCTGCGCGCTCAGCCGCCGACCACCGAAACCGACTATCTGCGCTTTCCCGGATTCTACTTGTCCGAGACAGAGCAGGGGCAGTTGATTCCGCAATT
Source organism: Chloroflexota bacterium (assembly GCA_016861025.1). Classification (GTDB taxonomy): domain Bacteria; phylum Chloroflexota; class Anaerolineae; order Caldilineales; family Caldilineaceae; genus Caldilinea. The sequence continues at coordinate 189,530 of BOKO01000008.1, read as the reverse complement.
CTATCCGCTGCAGGCGATCTCGCTGGCGGTCGCATACAGCGTTGCCGGCGTGTGGGGCGCCCTGTTCATGACGCCGTTGTGGGGCGTGCTTGGCGTGTGGGCGTTCTATCTCTTTGCACGTCTGTTTCTGCGCTGGCCGCTGGCGTTCTTGACGAGCCTTCTCCTGATCGTAACCCCGCTGCAGCTCTACTTCGCCCGTTATCCAACCGCCGAGCTGCTCACCCAATATCTGATCTGGAGCGGGCTGTGGGGGTTCACGCGCTACACAACTAGCACACAGTTGCGCCCGTTGTGGGGATTGACCGCCGGGCTGGCGATCGGCATGGTGTTTCTGGCGCGAATCGACGCTCTACCCGTTCTTCTGCTGCCGGCCGCCTGGGCGATTAACCTGACCGTTGCTCGAAAATGGCGACAGGAGGAAGCGTGGTTTTGGATTCCCTTTCTTGGCGTCTTCGTATACGCCGTCTTCCACGCTTTTTGGTATGCATATCCCTACACCTACAACACTTATGCCGGTGTGCTGCCCTTGCTCCGGCGGTTGGCGATGCCACTGTTGGCGCTTGTGGGTGTGTTCGCTGGCGTCGCAGCGTCGTTTTGGTTGTGGGGGCGCCGCCGAAAATTGACGCCGCAACAGCTTGACGCAATGTGGAAAATCATCCGGATCGGCGGCGCAATCGCCGTCGTGCTGTTGATGCTCTACGCTTATTTTGTCCGCCCTTATCTGGGTGCAACCGCAATGGCGAATTACTGGTATGCGCAGACGCAAATTCCGATCACCAATCATGAAAATCTAGTCAGGCTTGGCTGGTATCTCACGCCGATCGGGATCGGGCTGGCGGCGGCCGGTTTTTGTGTTTTGATCTTGTTCGGGCCATGGCGACTTCTCTGGCCCTGGGCGCTGGTTGGTGGAGCGTTCTCATTTTTGTACATCTATAACATTCTGAACAACCCCTTTCATATCTACGCCATGCGGCGCTATGTGCCGGTCGTGCTGCCGACATTTGTGTTTGCGGGTGGCGTCTTTCTGGCCTGGCTTTGGGACCGCCCACACTATCGGCGCGTGATGCGGACAATCGCCGTGCTGGGCTTTGTTGCCTGGATGGCGGGTATGCTGGTTAATGGACGCCTGATCTGGGCACATGCTGAGTATGCCGGCGTTACGCATCAAATCGAAGCAGTGGCCGCTCGATTTCCGCAAAACGCCATCCTGCTCTTTGTCGACCCGGCGCCGGTCGGGCAGGGCGTCGTCGTCGGTGCGCCGCTGCACTTCTTGCACGATCTGCCTTCCTACGATCTTCAGGAAGAGCATTTGTCTGAGGACGTGCTGCTTGCGCAGATCGATGACTGGCAGACGCAGGGCTATGCACCCTATCTGTTGGTTGCACCCGGCGCAGAACTTCCGTTAAGTGCGCAATGGTTGACTGCACTTGCGCCGATTCACATCACCTATCCGTTTCTAGAGGCAAGCTACGACCATCCGCCATCGTACATCCAACAGGTGGACATCTCGATGGATGTCTATGCCATAGCGCCGGTTCATGCACGATAATGCGCATCCTTCACATCGCCCCGCGCTATTGGCCCGCTTTGGGAGGCGCAGAATCACACATTGCCGAGTTGTCGCAACGTCTTGCAGCGGAAGGGCACACAGTCACGATAGTGACGACGGCGGCGCAAAGCCTGGATGCATTCTGGAGTCGTCGCGGTCAGCTCGCTTCGCCCGCCACGGCAGAGCACGAAGGTGTGCGAATTTTGCGCTTCCCGGTTCGTCATTTTCCGATGCCAGGCATTGCTTTTCCGGCGGGACGGCTGTTGATCTGGTTTCTCTCGAGTATCCACGCGCCTGTGGGCTTGTTGCACGGGCTGGCGAAATTTGCGCCGTGGACGCCACAGGTGCGGGCGTGGCTGGCAAACACCGACGAGGGGTTCGATCTGGTCGGTGCGTTCAGCATCGTTTTTGAGGGGCTGAGTTACGATGCACTGCGGTTTGCCAAGCAACATCGCCTGCCTTTTGTCTTGACGCCCTTCACACATCTTGGCGCCGGCCCAAAGCCGGGAAGCGACCGTCCGAGCCGCGTCTACACAATGCGCCATCAGCTCGACATTGCACGGCGAAGCACCGCATTGGTTGCCATGACACCGACGGAGCGCAATTATTACACCGCACAAGGCGTCGATGGCGCGCGCATCCAGGTCGTCGGCTCCGGGGTGACGCCCTCGCGCGTGCTTGGCGGTGACGAATGGATGTTTCGTCGCCAATTCGGCATCGAGACGCCGATCGTGGCATACCTCAATGCACTTGCCTACGACAAAGGCGCAATGACAACCATCGAAGCGCTGCGCCGGCTGTGGGAACAAGGCCACAAAGTTAGCCTGGTGATGGCAGGAAGCATGATGGCGGATGTGCGTCGCTACCTTGCCGACCTGCCCCAATCGGTGCGAGAGCGGGTGACTGTGCTCGGCCCGATCGACGAGCCGACCAAGCGCAATCTGCTGGCGGCTTGCTCGCTGCTCGTCAACCCTTCGCGCATCGACTCGTTCGGCATTGTGTTTCTCGAAGCCTGGCTGTATCAAAAGCCGGTGATCGGCTCCACAGCCTGGGGCATGGCAGATGTGGTCAGCGACGGCGAGGACGGCTTGCTCATTCCCTTCGGCGATGCGGAGGCGTTGGCGGCGGCGATTGCACGCTTGCTGCACGACCGCGATTTCGCCACACATCTCGGCGCGACGGGCGAAGCAAAGGTCTACGCGCAGCACACATGGGAGCGCAAATACGCGATGCTCTCCAAACTCTACGGCGACCTGGTTGAATCATTATGAATATGGATGCGCATATCACTCGACCAGAGACGATTTCCTCTTTTCCAGCAGTTGCTGTAGTGATCGTCAACTGGAACGGTTTGATGTTCTTGCCGGCGTGTCTGCTCGCCCTCTCCCGCCAGACGCATCCAAACGTTGAAATCGTCGTCGTCGACAATGCATCCACCGATGGCTCCGTCGCCTACCTGGAGCAGCATCATCCGCACATCCAGATCATCCGCAACGCGCGCAATGTTGGCTTTGCCGCCGCCTGCAATCAGGGCATCCAGGCAACCTCCGCCGGGTTGATTGCACTGCTCAACAACGACGCCGTCGCACACCCGCAATGGCTGGCGGCAATGGTCGCAATGATGGTCGATCCTGCCGTCGGCATGTGCGCCTGTCGGATGCTTTCGATGCACGACGCCGATGTGATCGACTCCACCGGCATTGCCGTCGACCGCCTGGGCTATGCGTGGGGCATCGGCGGCGGCCTGCAGGATCGACCGGAAAATTATCCTGCACCTTATCAGTTGTTGGGGCCCAGTGGCGGCGCCGGGCTGTACCGGCGCCGAATGCTCGATGACATCGGCTTGTTCGACGAGGATTTCTTTGCCTATCTGGAGGATGTAGACCTGGCATGGCGGGCGCAGTGGGCAGGCTGGCAATGTCGATTTGCCGCTGACGCCATTGTTTTTCATGTACATTCGGCGACGACAGCACAAATCCCGCATCTGAAAAGCCGGCTCCTGGCGCGCAACCGCATCTGGATGATCGCCAAGAATTATCCGGCGCGCTTCCTGCTCGCCTATCTGCCGTTGCTGATATTGAGCGAAGCAGGCGCTCTCATGCACCTTGCCCGCCGCGGACGGCTTCGCAGCAGTTTGCGCGGTCGCCTCGAAGCGATTCAGCGAATTCCGACAATGCTGAGCAAGCGCAGCCAGACGCCGCGCCGCATCACCGACCGGCAGATGATGGCGCGCCTGCAACCCGTTGAACTGCCAGACAAACTGTTGCAACGCTACCAATTCGTGGCGCACAAACAATCTTGACCGGCGCTTATCCGTATGATCCACCTCCTCTCCGGCCTCACTCTCGGCTTTGCCGCCGGCGTCAGCCCCGGCCCGCTGATGACGCTGGTCATCACGCGCACGCTGGAGCGCGGGCTGGGTGCTGGCTTGCGCGTGGCGATTGCGCCGCTGCTCACCGATCTGCCGATCATTGCGCTGTCGCTGCTCGTGTTTGCTGCGTTGCCGCCCATGTTAGAGCTTGTGCTGACGCTCGGCGGAGCGTGCTTCGTGCTCTATCTGGCATGGGAAATTGCACGCCAGGCGCGTCATGCTCACCTCGCCGATCTTGCGCAGATGAAGGGACAGCGCGTTTCCGCCGACATCTGGCAGGGCATGGTCGTCAACTTCCTCAGCCCGCACCCGTGGCTGTTTTGGATCAGCGTAGCCGCACCCATACTCACACGCGCCTGGCAAAGCACACCGTGGTCTGGAATCGGTTTTTTAGCCGGCTTCTATGCGACGCTGGTTGGCAGCAAAATGCTGATCGCCGTCGCCATCGCCAGCGGGCGGCGCTTTCTCAACGACCGATGGTATCGGCGGATCCTGCTGGCAAGCGCACTCTTGCTGGCATTTTTCGCATTCCGCCTCTTCTGGCAGGCGCTAGAAACCGTTTTGCGGTAAAATAGGCGCATGACAGAAATGCAGTCAGGAGCTGTACACTATCGCTCGACTTCAATCTATCTCTTGATGGTGGGCGCCAGCGCGCTGGCTGCATTGCTCTGCGCGTGGTCGTTGTGGGTGCAGTTCGACTGGATCACGCTCATCTTTTTGTTCGGCTGTCTCTATGCGGCGTGGTCGTTTGGCTTGCAATGGCGTTCGACCGTGGCGTTGGATGCACAAGGCATTACTGTACGCGCACCGTTTCAGTCGCAGCGGGTCGAATTTCGCCAGTTGGACGATGCCGGCGAAGCTGGCCGCCTGGTGCGTCGCATCGTCCTCACCTATCACCCGCTGCACAACAACGGGCTGCTCAACCTCGACGAGCTGCGTAGCGTGACCCTGCCTGCAGTGGATCGGCAGGTCGAACTGCTGGCGCTGCTTGACTCCAAATGCCCGTCGCGCGGGTGATGGGTGCTCAATGACACTTCCGATCACGCCGAAGCTGGCAGTGCGGCCAGCAACCGCAGGCGATGGCGAGGCGCTAAGCAGTCTACTCAACATATCTCTGGCAGGCTCGATCTTCAGCCGCATCATGACCGGTGCAGAGGTGGCGGAACAGCTCTTCACCGACGCACCGCCCACGATCCTGCCGGTGCGCTGGCGAAAACATGTCGTTTTTGTTGCGCTGCGCGTCGGCGAGATGGTCGGCTTGCTCGATGCTGCGGTCGGTCTGGACAGCGAAAGTCAGGAGACGCCCGACTACCAGCCGCACGGCCTGCTGCGATTTTGGGTGTTGCCGGAAGATCGGGCGCTGATCGATGAGTGTGCAAACGCATTGCTCGCCGCCGCTGAAGAATTCTGGCGGCGCAGCGGCGTCGGTCTGGTAAAGGCGTATCATCCCAGCACCGGCTATCCACAGTGGCAAGGGGGGCTTGGGCTGCTGCCTGCCGATTGGACAGAGCAGATTCGACTGCTGACCAGCAGTGGCTTTCGTTATATCGACCGCTACTATTGTTTTGTGCGTGCGATGCGCGGCGAACTTTTCGAGGAGAGCGCGCCGCAGACCGGGCTGACCCTGGTCTTTCGGGGCGCCAATCAAGATCGCCGCTATCAGGTCTTCTTTCGACGCACCGAGCTGATCGGCGAGGCGCGCGTCGTGCAGCGCACGGTCGAAACAGAGGGCCGCACGCTGCATATCGCGCACATCGTGCACTGGGAAGTCGACTTGCGTTGGCGCAACCAGCATTTGGGGCGCTGGATGTTGCGCCGCATGATCAACGACGCCGCCCAACAGTCGCTCGACCAGATGATCGTCTTTGTGCGGATGCAACAGGCGGCGGCCATCAACTTGCTGGTGCAGCATGGTTTTGTGGAACATCCCTATCGCGGCTATGTGATGGAGAAAGCGTTGCGGACATAATCGATGCACATTCTCTTTGTGACCGGTGAGTACCCGCCAATGCAGGGCGGTGTGGGCGCCTACACGCGTGAGCTGGCGCGCGCCTTGTACGATCAGGGCGTACGCGTCAGCGTGCTCACGTCGCAGCGCGCCGCCCAGCCCAACTGCGCCGAATTTGACGGCTGCATCCGCGTGCTGCCAGCCATCGACCGCTGGAGCTGGCGCATCTTTCACATTGTGCCGGAACTGGCGCACGAACTCGGCGCTGACTGGGTGCACGTTCAATATCAGACCGCCGCCTACGCCATGCATCCTGCAATCAACTTTGCACCTTCTCGATGGAAACGCAAGGGGATTTGTACAGCCTGGACCTACCACGACCTGCTGCCGATGTATCTCTTCCCCAAAGCAGGCAGGTTGTTGCGTACATGGGTGACAGAGCGTCCCGCTCACGCCGCCGCCTGCGTGATCACAACAAACGAAGCTGACCGGCTCAAACTTGCCAAACATCATATCGATGCCGTGACCATCCCGATCGGCAGCAACATCGTGAGCCTACACCTGTCGGAAGAAAAGCGACAGGCGCGACGTTTGCAGCGTGGCTACACGAAGAGCGATCTGGTTGTTGGCTTCTTTGGCTTTCTCAACCAGAGCAAAGGCGGCGACGACTTGATCGAGACGCTGCGGCTGTTGCGCAAGGCGCGCAGCAATGTACATCTGCTGATGATCGGCGATAAAGTCGGCGCCAGCGACCAGAGCACACAGATCTATCTGCGCAAAGTTGAGAAAACGATTCGCAAACACCACCTTCAGGACAGGGTGCAGTGGACTGGCGCCGAGCCGGACAGCGAAGTCGCCGCCGACCTGAATGCGTGCGACGTGGTGCTGCTGCCCTTCACCGACGGCGCCAGCCTGCGTCGCGGTACGCTGATGGCTGCGCTTGCCAACGGCTGCGCCATCGTCACGACGACGCCGCAGACGCCCCTGCCCGAACTGCAACACGAACGCGACCTGCTCTACGTCAAGGCTGGCGACGCGCCGGCAATGGCGGCGGCGGTTCTGCGTCTGGCCGGCGATGACAGGCTGCGCACGACTGTTCAGACAAATGCCCGCCGCGCCAGCCGACAGTTCGGGTGGGAGGAGATCGCCCGTCGCCATTTGGAGCTTTATGCAGCAGTCTGAGAGAGCACAGCTCTCATACGCGCCGCAGGTTCCGCATCAGGCGCGCAGCGCGCTCGGCGCACTGATCGTAGTGTTTCTGTTGCTCACGACCGCTTACGCGGTTGCATTGCCGGTCTTTGAGGGGTTTGATGCGCAGGCGCACTACACTGCGGCCACATTTTATCGGGACAGGCTGGAGCTGCCGGTGCTCTCACCGGAGACCGTCGAATACTCCTACGAACTGATCACGCAACCGCCGCTATATTTTGTGTTGGCAGGTTTGGCGGCGTCGGGTTGGCCCATCGATGCGTCGCTGGCGCTGGTCGAGGCGAGCACAAATCACTACTTCAATCAGTCACTGAGTTATCGGCAGAGCGTTCTTCTTCCCGAAACAGCGTTACAAACGCTGGCGCCGGCGTGGATCGCACGGTTCGTGTCGATGATGGGCGGCTTGCTGACCTTGCTCGGTGCATGGTGGTTGGCGCGCACCCTTTTTCCGCAGCAAGTGTGGCTGGCGATAGCCGCCGTCTCCGTTGCTGTATTCAACCCACAGTTTCTCTATATCTCGGTCAGCATCACCAACGACGGGTGGGCGGCTGGCGCGGCGGCGCTGACGCTGACGCTGGCTGTCCGGGCAACTGTCGCTGAGCACTCACAGCGTGCGTGGCTTTGGGTCGGTTTTGCGCTTGGTCTGGCGGGATTGACCAAGTACAGTGCATTGCTTGTGGCGGCGCCGGTTGGCTTGCTCTGGTTGCTCTATTGGCGACAGGCTGGATGGCGCGCCGCAGTTATCGCTGCACTTTGGGCAGGCGGTGGCTTCCTGGCGCTGGCTGGCTGGTGGTTTGCGCGCAACGTGCTGCTCTATGGCGAGATTGTGCCGTTTGTGCGCATGGCGGAGGTTCTGCCGACGATGCGTCGCCCTGTTCCCTACGATTTGCCCACCACAATGACTTACGCGCCGTGGCTGGCAGCTTCGTTTTGGGGCGTCTTTGTCGCCGTGATTGCGCCGGGCTGGTATCTGGATATGACGCGCTGGTTCATGTTGATCGGTTTCGCCGGGTTGATTCCAGCGCTGCGCCTGCTGCGCGCTCGCACCGAACCAGGACTGCCGATCGTCTATCTCGTCCTGCTGCCCTGGCTGGCAATCGTTGCGCTGAGCGTGTTTTACTGGACAAGCACCGTCGATTACGGCGAGCAGGGTCGGCTGGCGCACATCGGCGCATCGGCGTTTGGTGTAACGATGGTGGTCGGCTGGTCAGGTCTGGCTCCCAAACGATGGCAGGCGTTAAGCCAGGGGCTACTGGCTGGCTTTATGTTGGCGCTGGCGGTGATGGGTTTCGTGGTGCTGCGCAGTGCGTTTGCATTGCCCCCCTCACTGGCAGAACCTGTGCACGCGCAACGCCCCATCGCTGCACAGTTTGCCGGAGGAATGCGCGTCATTGGCGTCGATTTTCCGCGCGGCGCTGCGGTCGAGCCAGGCGCATCGATGCCGATCACGCTTTACTTCACGACCGACGCCCCGATCACGGACGACTACACGCTCTTTGTCCACCTCTCCGACGCGAACGATGCGCTGCTCTATCAGTTCGACGGCGTTCCCGTGCGCGGCAGCCATCCAACGCGCCAGTGGCGACCGGGCGAGGTTTTTGCCGACAGCTATGAAGTCACTGCGCCAGCGTCGAGCGCACCGGGACTGGCGACGCTCTCGATTGGTTTTTACCCCATCGGCGACGTAAGTGACCGCCAGCAAGTGTACGACCCTGCCGGCAACACCCTGGGAGACCGCCTGGTGTTGGCGCAGGTGCGCATCGCCGAACCGACAGTCCTATCCACAACTGCATCATCCATCGAAGCTGCTCAGCCGGTGGCGACATGGCGCAACGGCATCAAACTGAGCAAAGCTCTTGTTGAATACGCCGCCGATGGTGCGCCGCAAGGAATTGTGCTTGATTGGGTGTCAGACACAACACTTCATGTAGACTACACTGTTTTCGTGCAGGTGCTCGACGCCGAAAATCGCATTCTGGCCCAGGTCGATCGTCAACCGCAACAAGGCGAAGCGCCCACATCGACCTGGCGCGCTGGCGACAGGGTGCACGATGCACTCTCTTGGGACGACGACACACGGACATGGGTGCGCATCATCGTCGGGCTGTACGACGCGCAGGGAGTGCGACTTGAGGTTGTCGAACCGGCGCTACTGCCCGACGCAGTGGAAGTGGCGACCGCGCGTACAAGTCAAAGCTATTTCCGGCTTACGGTTTTGGCGCTAACCCCGCTTCAGTGTAAGCTCATACGATCGTGAGAATCGACGCATTAGCGGGCGATCCCGCTTCACCGAACCGAGCTGCACCCGACCAAACATCAACGCTGAACCGCCAGGCGTTGGTTACGTGGCAACGGCTGCTGCTGATGGCGCTGCTCCTGCTGGCATTTGCCCATGCCGTGATCCTGCTCGACGCCAAAGACCTGTGGTGGGACGAAAGCCTGAGCCTGCAGCGCGCCGAGGAGAACCTGCCCAACCTGCTGCGCGGCGTGCTCGTGATCAAAGACGGCTTCAGCGAGCTGCCCACGATTGACCAGCATCCGTTCTTCTCTTTTCTCGTACAAAGGCTCTTGATCAGCACGGCCGGCGACAGCGTCTTTGTGCTGCGCTATGCCTCGGCGCTGGCGGCGATGCTCTTTGCGGCGGGCGTCTATCTCTGGGCGCGCTGGCTGGAGCGGCGCAGTCTGGCGCCAGCGGCGACGACGTGGTGGGCGACGGCGCTGGCGGCGGTCAACCCGTTCATGCTCTGGTACGGTCAAGAGGCGCGTCCCTACGCGCTGTGGGCGGCGTTGGCGCTGATCGCCACCTATCTGCTGCTGCGGGCAACGGAAAGCGAGCGGCTGCATTGGCGCTGGCTGGCTGCTTTTGTCGTCGTCGAGTTGTTGTTCGTATTGACGCACTACTACGCCGTTTTTCTGGTGGCGCTGCACCTGTTGATCCTCGCTTTCTGGTCATTTCGCTGGCGTGTGCGCGTCGGGATGATCGCTGCCGGCGTCGTGGCGATTGCCGGCGCTGCGGTTGCCGGCTATGCGCTCTGGTACGCGATCAGCCAGCAGGCGGGGCAAAACTTTCCATCGATTACAGCGCGCATTCTGCTCCCCGATCTCGTCAACGCCTTCAGCCTGGGACCCAGCGCTGACCTGGCGCTTGCCTGGCCCCTCGACCTGCTCTTTGCGGCGCTGGCGTTGCTCGGCGCCGGCTGGGGATTGCGTTCGCGTGAGGCGCTGCATCGCGGCGGGTGGGTGTTGCCCGTGGCGCTGATTCTACCGGTGTTGTTCATCCTCATTTTTGGTCGCATCCAGCCGCTCTACATGAACTCGCGCCATCTGGGCATGTTGGTCGGCCCGTTTACGCTGCTGGTCGGCGCTGGATTGGCGGGCGTCAGGCAGTGGCGGCGATGGGCGCCATGGCCCATTGCGTTGCTATTCTTCGTCGGCATTGCGTGGAGCACGCTCAACTATCACACGCTCGAACAATACAACAAGGACGACTACACGCGGCTCGGCAAAATTATGGATGGACGGATCATGCCCGGCGATGTGGTGCTCTACTATCCTCCTTCCTCGTGGCGCATTTTCGACTACTATTTGCCGATGGCGCAAGTGTATGCCGCCATCGAGAACGGCGCGCACCTCGGCGTCTATGGCATGCCGTTGCTCAATCGCCCGCTCGACGACACCTATGCCTGGTTTGCCGAATTGGGTGAACGCTTCGACCGCATCTGGGTCATCAAGTCGCGCACGCATCCTTACTTCGATCTGCGAGACGACGCCGAACGCTGGCTGCGCGAAAATTTTTTACGCGTGCGCGATGTCGAGCTGTTCAGCCAATCGTCGCTGCGCATCCAGCTCTATCTGCCCCAAATCCCGGTTTTCGAGGCATTGCCGGCGCAGGTGCAGCATCCCGTCATCGCCGAGTTTGGCGAGTTGATCCGGCTGGCTGGCTACGACGTGCATATTGATGCGGCGGCGAGCGAACTGCCGACGCAGGTGCGGCTCTACTGGCAGGCGCTTGAAAAGCCCGAGCGCCGCTATCGCTACATCTGGAGCCTGGTCGAAGAGAATGCCGCTGGCGAGCAACACACGCTGGCGACCGTCGAACGCGAACCCTACGAAGGCGACATCCCAACGCTCTACTGGGATCCGGGCAAGACGATCATGGAGTTTGTCGAATTTCCGCCGACCGCGCCTGGAGAGCCGAACGCGCGCCGCTTCTACACGTTGCAGGTCTACGACGCCGAGACATGGGAAAAGCTGCCGGTCACGCGCATCACGGGCGGCGAGATCGGTGACGACGGCGTCACGGCGCGCTTTGCCGCGGAGGCGCCGTGAAAGCTTCGTGGCTTATCCTTGCCGCCTTTCTGATGGTCGGCTTTGCCTACAGCCTGGTCACACCCGCTTTCGAGACGCCCGACGAGCCGTTCCACTACGCCTTTGCCCGTCACGTTGCACAGGGCAACGGGCTGCCGGTGCAAGACCCGCAGTCACCTGGCCTGTGGGCGCAGGAAGGCAGCCAGGCGCCGCTCTACTACTTGATCACCGGCGTCGCCACCGCCTGGATCGACCAAAGCGATTTCGAGCAGATCGCCGTGCACAACCCGCGCGCCAACATCGGCGATCCGCTTTATCCGGGCAACAAGAACTTCATGCTCCACTCCGGGCAGTGGCGCGCCTTGCAGGGCGCCAACCTGGCGCTGCACGTCGGGCGCTGGCTGTCGCTGTTGATGGGGGCGTTCACGCTCTGGTGCATCCACCGGCTGGCGCAGCTTGTCTTCCCCAATAGCCGATCGCTGCCGCTGGCGGCGATGGCGCTGGCGGCGGTGATTCCGCAGTTTCTCTTTCTCAGCGCCTCCTTCTCCAACGACAACGCTGTGATCGCCGCCAGCGCCTTCACGCTCTTCTGGCTGGCGCGGCTGCTTGCCAAAGCCGACGATACTGCGATCTCGCGCTGGGAGTGGAGTGTGCTCGGCGTGGCGCTCGGTCTGGCTGCGCTGAGCAAACTGCAAGGGCTGGGTCTGATCCCGTTGAGCGGGATGGTCGTGCTTTTCCTGGCATGGCGCCGCCGAGATTGGCGCATTCTGCCAGTTTCATTGATTTTCGTTGGCGCTCCCGCACTGTTGATCGCGGGCTGGTGGTATTGGCGCAACATTGCCCTTTACGGTGACTGGAGCGGGCTGTCGCATCTGATGGACATCAACGGGCGTCGGCAAGAACCGCTGACGTGGCGCAACTTCTGGCCCGAATTTGATGGGCTGCGCTACTCGGCGTGGGGCGTTTTCGGCTGGTTCAACATCCTCTTGCCCGACTGGTTCTACAAACTGATGGACGCGCTCACGGTCGTCGGGCTGCTCGGAGCGCTGTTGGCGACTATCACTGCGCTGCGCCCAGCCGCCCCTCGCCCCTCGCCCCTCGCCCCTCGCCCCCTGCTCCTCCTCTGGCTGTGGCTGGGCATGATGGCGGTGCTGCTGCTCTATTGGACGATGCAGGCGACGGGCAGCCAGGGGCGACTGCTTTTTCCGGCGCTGGCTTCCGTCGTGATCTTGTTGACGGCAGGCTTTGACTTCTGGCTGCACCGGCTGTCGCAATTTTGGCAGCGCAGCTTCTGGATCGGGCTGCTGGCGCTAATGTTGAGCATGTCGATCTACGCCCTGGGATGGCTGCTGCCAAATGCATACTTCGCGCCGCCGCCCGTGACTGCCATCGACGACAAGGCAACACCTGTCAACATTCGCTACGGCGGTGATGGCGCGCTGCGTCTGCTTGCGGTGTCTGTCGATCGAGAGCGCGTGCGTGTAGGCGAGACAGTTCCGGTGACGCTCTACCTGCAATCATCGGCGCCGCTTGATGATGATTATCAGCTTTTCTTGCAACTGCTCGATGAGAATGGGCTGGAAATTGCCAATCTGACCACACATCCCGGCTGGGGACGCAACCCGACGACGCTATGGACGCCCGGCGCAATCTACGCCGACCACTATCTGCTACAGGTGACGGAGCGCATCGACGAGCGGTCGCCGGTGGCGGCGCGGCTCTATGTCGGCTTTATCGATCCGGCGACTGAAGCGAGCGGCTCGTATCTGCCGTTGCCAGCCTATTCCGCCGACGGCGAAGAGATCACACCCATCGTGGGCGGCATCGTGGGCGAGCCGTTGAACGCTCCGGGGCGCAGCGCATTGGCGGCCCCTGTGGGCAGCGAGTTTGGCGGTGTGATTCGGCTGGACAGCGCAGAGATTGCGCTTTCCGAAGATAGACGTTTTTTGCACGTCAATCTGCTGTGGGAAGCGATCGGGGCGCCCGCCGCCGATTACACCTTGTTTGTCCATGTGGTTGATGATGCGGGCAACCGCATTGGCGGCTTCGACCGACCGCCGGCGGGCAACCGCTTCCCCACCTCCTTGTGGCGCACCCACGACCGCGTGGTGAGTCAATTCAGCGTTGACTTTAATGAGCCGCTGCCGCCAGGGGATTATGAAGTATGGGTCGGCCTGTATGAATCTGACAGCGCAGGCGCGCGGCGGCTGCCGGTGACGGCTCCAGGCAATGTACACACAGGCGATGGACAGGTGCAACTCGCCGTATTGCGCGCCGCGTCATAATTTGCTTGCCCGTCTGTAGCGGCTTGAGGTACAATCGAGGCGGCTCTCACTCACGCGAGCTGTCGATTCTGGCGCAATGAAGAATAGCTGTACACGCCCATGACGCAGGCAGGACACTTCGACGACCCAAAAACTGGCTCGGCTCAGACAAAGATTCGCATCTACACCTTTGGCACGCTGCAGGTCGTGCGCGAAGGGGTTGCGGTGACCGAAAGCGACTGGCATACTCGCCAGGCGCGCCAGTTGCTCAAAATTTTGATCACTGAACGTCCGCGACCGGTTTCCACCGACGCACTGATCGAGATTTTGTGGCCCAACAGCACACCTCACGCCGCGGCGACGACGCTGCGCAGCGCCATCAACGCTCTGCGCAATGTGCTTGAACCGGATCGCCCCAATCGAGCGCCGTCGCGCTACATCGTGACACAGACGCCCGGCTACGCCTTTCACCTTTCGTCCGAAATCTGGCTCGATGTAGACGAGTTCGAGCACCTGCTCAATCGCGCCAACAGCCTGTCAGATTCGGCGTTGCGCCTGCAGTTGCTCGAACGCGCCATCGAGCTATACAGCGATGATTACCTGATCAGCGACCCGTACGCGGACTGGCTGCAAGCCGAACGAGAGCGACTGCGCGAGCGGTTCTTCAACGCACTGTTGGTGGCGGCCGATCTCTACGCCGAATCGGGTCGCTACACCGAAGCCATTACGATGTGCCGGCGTATGCTGGCGCGCGATGAAGTGCGCGAGAACGCCTATCAGTCGCTCATGCGTTTTCAAGCTGAATCGGGCGACAGCGCCGGCGCACTGCTCACCTATGAACGCTGCCGCACGATTCTCTCCGAGGAGTTGGGCGCTGACCCCAGTCCACTTACGCAGTTGTTGCACCAACGCATCCTCAATGGCGAGATCGAGACGCGCCCGGTCGTCAACACACCGCTCGTCATGACGCCTGCAACGGTCTTTTCTGCGCCATCGCCCGCTCTGCGCGAACGTGAACCGGCAGAGTTGCCACAGCGCACGCTGCTGACCGTACTCGATGCGGGATTCCCATCCGCCTTCATTGGACGCGAACGGGAGATGGCTGTCTTGCAGGAACGACTCCGCAGCGCGCAAAGCGGTCGCGGCGAATGGCTGTTGCTCTATGGCGAGGCGGGCGTCGGCAAGACGCGGCTGGCATATCAACTCCTGCGCGAAGCCGATGACCTGGCGATGACGGTGATCAGTGCGAGTTGTCAGGCGCTCGAACGAAACCTTTCCTTTGCGCCGTTGGCGGATGCGCTAGGCCGTTACTTCTACGGTTTGCCAGATGTCAATGTGCAGTCGCTGCCGGTTGCCACGCTTAGCTCGCTCGCTCAGATCATTCCCAGCTTACAAGATCGGATTCAGCACGCGCCGCCGCCGTTAATCGACATGACATCCAACGCCGAGGAGAACCGTCAACGGCTGATCGACAGCATCGTAACGACAATCACCGTGCTGGCGACGATGCGCCCGATGGTGCTCTTCGTCGATGACCTGCAGTGGGCGGACCCCGATACATTGGCGACGTTGAACCGATTGGTGCACCGCCTCTCCGATCTGCCGCTCTTTCTGCTGATGGCGTATCGCAACGAAGATTTGTCGGAGAACGAAGCGTTGGTGACCTTTGTTCATGCAGTCAACCGCATCCAGCGCGATGCACAACTGCCCGTGCCACGGTTTGCGCAACAACATGTGCAGCAGCTTGTCGAGCTGCATCTGACCGAGCTTGGCGAGAAAGCTCCGTCAGCCATCGCCGAGACGACGCAGTTGGGCAAGCTGCTCTATGAGACGACGCAAGGCAACGCGCTCTTTGTCGCCGAGGCGTTGCACGACCTGGACGAGCGACTGTCTTTGGGTGAAGTCGGCTATCGACTGGATCGAGCAGCGGCTGAATCAATCGAGGGCGGCTTCACACCGCTGCTGACGCTGCGCAGCCATCGCATTCAGGAGCTCATCAATGAACGCATTGAGCGACTCCCGATCGATGCGCGTGCCGTGCTCAATTTGTGCGCCGTCATTGGGCGTGATTTCAGCCTGGAATTGCTCGAAAGCGCAGCCACGCTCGATCCACTTGGGGGATTAGAAGCATTGCTGGAGCGGAAATTCTTACTCGAACGCCCCGACGAGCGCATCGACTTCGCCCATCACCTTGTGCGACAGACTGTATATGAACAATTGAGCCTGCTACAGCGGCGGCGTCTGCATCTGGCGGTGGCTGAGGCGTTGGTGGATCTAGGCCAGGGCGCCATCAATCCAGGGGAGATTGCGTTTCATTACAGCAACGCAGGCAGCAGCCATCGTTTGCTGGCGGTGGAGTACAGCGTGCTGGAAGGCGAGAAATTGCTGCGCACCTACGGCTTCCGCCAGGCAATCGAGGCGTTTGATCGTGCACTCAGTCTGCTCGACTCCTTGCCCGAAGCGCCGTCTGATTTGATGCGGCGTGCATTACAAGGGCGGGGCATAGCGTATGAGGGGCTGTTCGATCCAGAGGGTGTAACTGAAACTTATCGCCGTCTGCAAAGCTGGGCGCGCGAACATGGCGACCGCGCTCTGATTCTCGCCACCTACAGTCGTCTCACCACCATGCTCGGCTTGCTTGGACAGCAGGCGGAAAGCAACCAGGCGCTCGACGAGTTCCTGCACGCCATCATGCCTGTCGAGGGCGACATGCCCACCTTACGCGACCTGCTCGAGCGCCGACGACGCATCTACGCACCGGCGCTCAACGACGACAACGGTGAATGGACGCTCTACCAACCTGCACCCGCGCCTGTCGCCAACCCGGAAAGCGACATTCTACATTTCCTGGAGCCGGTGCACGCAGTCGTTCCCCTTTTCGAGTATGGATGGGTGTTGCTCGTGCAGGGACAGCTAGGCGAGGCGACGCGTGTGCTCGAAGCAGTGGTTGACCTGGCGATGGAGACCAACCAGCCGTCGATCGCCAGCGCCGCCTACCACCAACTGGCAATGACGGCGCGCATTCTGGGCGACAGCGAGCAGAGCCAGGCGCTCAACGAAGAGAGCATCGCCATCAACCGCGCTGTGGCTGGCGCAGCGGGCGAGTTGGGCAGTATGTGGCCTCGTATCTCCAGCGGTTTCCTTTCCTTGCAAGCCGGCAGGCTCGATGAAGCCGAACGTCGCTTCCGCCGCGTCGCCGAGATGCCCGGCAACGATGCATTCTTCCGCGCCTATCGCAACAGCGCCGACATCGGACTGGGATTGGCGGCGCTGGCGCGCGGCGACATCGACACTGCGCGCCAGTTGCTCGAATCGGCGCAGGCGGACAACACGAACTTCTATCCATACACCTACATCCAGGCGCTGCTTGGTCTGGCGCGCATCGCCGATGCAACTGGCGACATCCCCCGCCGTGATGAGCTGT
Source organism: Chloroflexota bacterium (assembly GCA_016861025.1). Lineage (GTDB taxonomy): Bacteria > Chloroflexota > Anaerolineae > Caldilineales > Caldilineaceae > Caldilinea. The sequence continues at coordinate 172,457 of BOKO01000008.1, read as the reverse complement.
TACGACGCGCACTACATTTTGCAGGACAGCGCAGCCTGCTGGAGGAGTACATGCTCGTCCTGGTTGAAGTGGCGCGTATGCGACCAACCGGCGCGCCGCTCGACAGGTTGATCGATTCGGCGCTGGACTATGTGCAGTCGATTCACCTGGAATCGGGCGTCGCCACACTAACGACGTTGCGAAAGGCGATCGAGCAGACTGCCAAAGAAGCGTGAGTGTTGCGTGTTGCATGTTGCGTGTTTCGATCCGCCACGCAACACGCAACATTTATTAACGCGCTGCGCGCCGAATCACATCGGTCACATATTCGATCTCTTCGATTGTCAGCGACGATGCGGAGGGCAGGTAAAAGCCGCGCTTGCACAGATCCTCGGCGACCGGATAGCGCTCCCCGTAGAATTGTTTCCAATAGATCGGCTGTGTGTGCATCGGGATGAAGAAAGTGCGTGTCTCGACACCATGATCCGCCAGCACGCGTCGCAGCGCATCACGATTCATGCCATACTCCTTCTCATCGACCAGAATGCCGTACATCCAGTAGACATTCTTTGCCCATGGCGCCTCGGCGGGTGTGCGGATGCCGGGAACGCCGTGCAACCGACAGTTGTACTCCAGCGCATTGCGCCGCCGCGCCGCCACGAAGCCATCAAGCTGCTCGACCTGCGCCAGCCCAACCGCCGCTTGCAAGTTGGTCATGCGGTAGTTGAAGCCGACGAACTTGTGCCAGAAGTGACGTTCATGGCTGAAGGCATGGTCGCGCAGATTCCACGCCAGCCGCGCCAGCTCGCGGTCGTTGGTCGTGACCATGCCGCCCTCGCCGGTGGTGATGATCTTGTTGCCGTAGAAGCTGAAGCCGGCCGCGTGTCCCAACCCGCCAGTGCGCCGTCCCTTGTACTCGGCGCCGTGCGCCTCGGCGGCGTCCTCGATCACAGTCAGACCATGTTTTTCCGCCAGCGCCATCAGTGGATCCATGTCGGTCGGATGGCCGTAGATGTGGACAGGTACGATGGCTTTGGTGCGCGGCGTGATCTTGTCCTCGACCTGGTTGAGATCCATCTGCCAGTACTCCGGCTCCATGTCGACCAGCACCGGTTTGGCGCCGCAGTAGGTGACGGCGTTGGCAGTGGCGATCATCGTGAAGGTGGGGATGATCACCTCGTCGCCCGGCTCCAGCCCCAGCGTCGCCATAGCCAGGTGCATGGCAACCGTGCCGTTGGCGCAGGCGATGCCGTACTTCACGCCACAGACCTCGGCAAAGCGCGCCTCGAAGTCGCGGATGAAGCGACCTGCGGACGAAATCCAGTTCGTCTCGATTGCCTGCTGCACATATTTCATTTCGTTGCCGCCCAACGTCGGCTCACAGACCGGGATGATCGAGCGTCGCGGCGCAGCGCCAAATTCGGGGATGGCGCGATAGGTGAGTTTGACTTCCGGGTCAGCGGCCGGGATGATCTCCGCCAATTCGCCCATTTCTTCGAGTGAGAGTTCAGCAGGCTGCAACATAGTATGATAGTTCCCTGATTTTCATCATTTCTCTTTGCGCAATCGCCAGACTGTGCCGACATATTTGCGCCCCTTCACGAGATAATCCCACAGGTTGACGCCGGTTTTGCTTTCGCCGGCGGTGCGCGGTACGCAGATATACGGCGCCTCAACCAGTCTGAAGCCGCGACGCCCGGCGCGCGCCAGCAGGTCGATGCAGTATTCGCCGTAGTCGCCGCGCAGCCGCAGCGTGCGCAGCACCTCAGCGCGGGCGGCGATAAAGCCGCTGGTGTAGTCGTGCACGTCGTCGCCGAGCAGCGCCACCGCAAAGCGGTTGATCACGAGACTGAGCGTGCGCGCCATGAAACCGTGCGCCACATCGTCGCCGCCCTCGATCCAACGCGAGCCGACGGCAACATCGGCGCCCCCCTCGACAATGGCGCGCACCAGCCGGGCGACATCGGCGGGTGGCATCGACAGGTCGCAGTCCATCCACGTCACGATGTCGGCGCCGAAGCTCTCGATCGCAAAGTCGATCCCGCACTGGATCGCCGAGGTCAACCCCTTCTGCCCGGTGCGCACATAGAGCGCCACACGCAGGGCATCCGCCGTGTTGTAGCGACTCGCCACTGTGCGCACCACATCCGCCGTGCCGTCGGGCGAATTGTCATCGACTACCAATACCACGTGCGGCGTCACCGCGTTTGTCAGAACGCCTTCGATCAGCGCAGCGATGTTGTCGCGCTCGTTATAGGTCGGCAGCACCGTACAGACCAGCGTCATCCGCGTTCCATCTCCCGCCTTGCCAACACGAATAAACTTGTTCCCCACGACAGGTTGCGCCGCCGCAGCCAGCTTGCCTCGGCGCGCAACGCCATACCCAACAGCCGGTTGACGCCGCCTTCGTCGTAGAGATCAGGCGAGAAGCCAAGCACGCCCCAGCGTTGCAACAGCCGCAGCGCCACAACCGCAGGTGAGAGCAGGCTGTTGGCATAAGTGACGCGCGCTGGCGTCAATCCGGCGGTGCGCACCAGCGTCACGAACTCGTTGCGCCCGTAGCGCCGCCCTGTGCCAAAGGCGACATCGTGCGGCCCGTAGAGCCAGGCGTGTGCGCTGACGCGCAGCAGCGTTGCCCCGCCCGGCAGCAGCAGCGCCCGGATCATCGCCAGCGCCTCCGCCGCGTCAATGCCGACTTGATCGACCACATCGAGCGCCACAACCAGGGCGAAGGTCGGCCCGGCAAAGGGCAGGCGCAGTAGATCGCCCTGCAGCCACGCGCCCGCAGCCGAGCGGCTTTGGGCAAACGCCAGCGCCGCTGCACGCAGATCCAGCCCGACGATGGTTGCCCCCGGTCGCGCCGTCCCAAGTTCCAACGAAAACGCGCCGCCGCCACAGCCTAGCTCCAGCAATGGCCCTGGCGGCAGCGTCACACCGTCGAGCAGCGCATGGCTGGCGGCGCGCATTCCGACATTCCAGCCGCCCACCGCATCCGCTTCGTAGAGCGTGGGCAACAGCGTTCCGGCGTCACTCAAGCGTCACCTCGCCGATATGCAAACCAAGTCCGTCGGCGGGCAGCCGTGCGCCATCTGTCGTGTACAACCCGATCGACAATCTATAGTCGCCCGCAGGCAAATCGGGCGGCAACAGAATTTGATATTCGTCGAGAATACGCCAGCCAGATTGCCAGCGTATCGTCGGCAGTGACCCGGCGCCCGGCCGGTTGTCCACGCCCGCAACCAGTTCACCGTCGGCTTTGAGCAGATGCACGAAGACCGTCCAATCCTGCGTCGGCGCAGCGGCCACGTCCCAGTATAGCTGCACGTAGAGCATCCGTCCGGCTTCGAGCGTCGCCGTCTGCGCGTCATAGCCTGCCAGCGCAATGCCATCGCCAACCTTGAAGGAAGCGGCGGTCATCGGGTTGCGCTGTGGTGCGCTGGCGGCGGGACGGACATAGATGTTGGCATAGACGCGTCCCTGCCAGTCGTAGAGCGAGCGTTCGACCGCAGCATCAGGAAAGAGTTCGGGCAACAGCAGGCGCGTGCGGAAATCCTCATCCTCGATGACGACGTACTGCTCTGGCTGTGCGCTGCGCCCGGCGGTGAGCGGGAAGACATGGCGACCGTCGAAGGTGACGGGCGCGCCGTGGCTATCGGAGCGCGTCACCCACGCAAACGCCAGGGTTGGATGGTCGGCGCTGCGCGGCGTCAGGTACACCGGCGCGTTCGCAGGCTGCGCTGCGATCTCCTGACCGATTTCCCACAGACCGACATCGAAGGCGTAGAAGAGGTCAGGCAGCGCCGCCCAACGCACAAAGTAATCACGCGCCGTCACCACGGCGCCGATCACTAGCAGCGCCAAACTCACCCACCCCACCCAACGCAAGCGGGCGAGGTCTCCCCCTCTCCCCCTCTCCTGGCTCCCCTCTCTCGCCCCTCTCCCCTCGCCCCTGAGCGTCCAAATCCAATCCAGACCGACGCCGCCGAGCAACGCCACGGGTGCGGCTGCGCCGAGCACGCGGTGATAGTGAGGCGCGTACTCGCTCAGGACGCCGGGGAGCAGCAAGCCCACCAGCAGCAGGAGCAGGATGCTGTACGCTGGTTGGCGGATGCGCCACATTGCCAGCAGCACGCCAAGCCAGAAGGGGATCGCCTGCCACAGGTTGAGCGCCGCCAGTCCGGGCAGGTTGCGCCGCGGGTCAAGGTCACCCGCCTGCACCAGCGGTGTGAACATCAGCACGTAGGCAAGCGCGCTCTCGCCGAGGCTCTGCTGCGTCGCCGCCTCACCGCCCACGGCGATCTGTTCGGGGCGCAGCAGAAAGAGGTCGGGCTGCGCCAGCGCGGTCAGCGCCAGCGGCATGACGCCAAGCACGGCGACGATACCGGCAATCACGCCACCGCGCAGCAGGGCCGCGTGCGCGCCGTCACCCTGCCGGAACGCCCACCCCCAGAGGATCACCCAGACGCCGGCAAGCAGAAAGGGCAGAATCCACGCGCCTTGATAGGTGTACATGCTGAGTGCGGTTACGACGCCAAAGCTCACGTAGGCAAACGTGCTGTGCGTGCGCCAGGCGCGCAGCAGCAGCCACAGCGCCGTCGCCGTCACCAGCGGCGTCAGGATCGGCTCGATGCCCATGCGGCTGAAGTGGATGTGCCAGCGCGTCGTCGTCAGCAGCGCCGCCGCCAGCCAGGGAAACGCCGCGGTTAGCCGCGGCGCGCCGAGTCGCCGCAGCTCGTTCGCCGCCAGCCAGGTCGCCAGGACGCCGAGCACGCCAAAGAGCGCGGCAGTCACGCGCATCGCGGTGGGACCGGGTTCGCCGCCAAAGAGTGTGAAGATGCCGAACATGCCAGCGTTAGCATAGGCGTTGACGGGAGCGACGCCAAAATTGCCTTCAATGAAAATCGGGCGGTAGGTCGGGTCGGTGAGAATGCGCCACGCCTCCAACCCCTCGAACGACTCATCAAAATGGAAACCAGGCGGGATGCTGTCGATCTGCCAGAGGCGCAGTATTGCTGCTGCCGCCGTCAGCAGGAAAAGTCCGACCCAGGTCTTGCGCAAAAACATTTGAGTATTGTAGCACGACTGGTGGGAAGCGGCGGATTATGCGGGGCGTAATAAAAAACTATTGGCGCTATGATTCACCAGCAAGCACGAGCGCCGTCTCGAAGAGTTGTTGATCAAGTCGAAAACCTGTCTGGCGAAGCAACTCCAACAGATCATGTGCAAGCAGCCATCACCCGGTCTCGGCGCGAAGTTCATCTGGCGTGATTTGTGACACAGCAATATCGTACTGTCCACATAGGTCAAGAAAAAGCACCTTGGGCACGCCTGCCAGTTCAGCGGCTGCACCGGCCGATAATTTTCCCAACTGGAACAGCATCAACGCGCCGTAAAGACGCAGATCTCGACCAAGCTCATCCGGCGTGCGGTTGAGTCGCCTCTGCACATCGTTCGGTATACGCAATGTCACAGTTAGGGTGATTTCAAGTTGCAGAACCCCCCATCAAACGCAATGTTGTTTGCAACGAGCGACTGCAATAACGGAAGCCATCCGGTAAAAAGGACAATCGTACGATCATTTTACTGGATGGATGACCTTCAAATTCAGTGTATGGAAAGGCTACCGATGTCAGACTGTCGGACGATGAATGTCAGGATCAGATTCGCAGAAAATCTAGACTTGTTCTAAAATATACTGTTCGATCGACAGTTGAAACTACGCGCGGGGTTGCCATTTGAAGACGAGAGCGAGAAACTGACGATGCTGATTCTTCATAACTTGTGGCGCCGCTTCACCCGCAGCTTTCTAACCGTGCTTGGCATTGCCGTTGGCGTAGCCTCGGTGGTGTCGCTCGGCGCCATGGCGAATGGCATGGCCGACAACTACGGCAACGCGCTGGGGCTGAACAACGATCTCCTCGTCACCCAGAAGAACGCCTACGATGTCGTCTTCAGCAGCCTGGACGAAACGCTGGGCGCGCGCATTGCGGCGATCGCCGATGTACGCAACGTCGATCCCGGCGTTTTCACCTGGATTGCCTTCGACGCAACGCCTTACTTTTTGATCTACGGCTATCCGCCTGGCAGCGTGGCGATGGAGCACTATCGCATCGTCGAAGGCAAGCCCGTCACCGGCGCCGGACAGATCGCCATCGGGCGGCGCGGCGCCGACGCGCTCAAGAAACGCGTGGACGATACGCTGCGCATCAACGGCGTCCCGTATCGCATCGTCGGCATCTACGAGACCGGTCAGGGGATGGAAGAATCGGGCGGCGTGGTGACGCTGGAAGACGCGCAGAGCATCGCGCAGAAAGAGCGCAAGGTAAGTCTCTTCCAGGTTGGGCTGCGCAAAGGCGCCGACGCCGACGCCGCCCTTGCGCGCATCCAGGCGCTCGACAAAGAGATCACAGTGAGCAAGGCCAGCAGCTATTCCGCCAGTGAGCAGTGGACGTCTTCGCTGCAAGGCTTTGCCTGGGGCGTCTCGGCAATTGCGATCCTGATCGGCGGACTGGGCATGATGAGCGCCATGGTGATGAGCGTGCTGGAACGCACGCGCGAGATCGGCACGCTGCGCGCCGTAGGCTGGAGCCGGGGTCGCGTCCTGCGTATGATTTTGGGTGAGGCCATCCTGCTCAGCGCTATCGGCGGTGTGCTTGGTGTGGCGTTGGGCGCGTTTCTAGCCTGGCTGGTTGGGCAGGCGCCGGGCTATGGCTTCATGCTGGCGGGCGCGGTCGATGCCGGCCTGGTCGTGCAAGGCATGGTGACGGCGCTGGCATTGGGGCTGATCGGGGGTCTTTACCCGGCGTGGACGGCGGCCAATTTGCAGCCGGTGGAGGCGCTGCGTTACGAAGGCGGCGGCGCCACCGAAGTGAAGGGTATGCTGGCGCGCGTTGGCAACCAGAGCTTCCGCAACCTGTGGCGGCGACGCAACCGCACCTTACTTTCAGCGGCAGGCATCGGCATCGGCGTAGGCACGCTGGTCATGCTCGGTGGGCTGGTCGAAGGGTTGACGAATCAGCTCAACAGCCTGGCCGGCAGCGGCGGCGCCGGCAACATCACCGTCATGCAGCGCGAAGTCGCCGATATGAGCCTGAGCAGCCTGGACGAGCGTATCGTGCGTCAGATTGCCGCCATGCCGGAAGTCAAGAGCGTCAGCCCCTATATGCTGGCGTTCATCACATCGCCGGAGATGCCGATGTTCCTGATCTCTGGTCTCGATCCCAACAGCCCGGCGATGCGGCACTACAAGCTGGTGGAGGGGCGCTATTTTCAACGCCCCAACGAGATCGTGATCGGCCAGATTGCCGCCGACACTTACAAGGTGGGCGTGGGTGACACACTCGATCTCAACGGCAACCGCTATCGTATCGTCGGCATCACGGCGACGGGCGTGGCCTATGAGGATGGCGGCGGCATGGTGGCGCTGAGCGAGGCGCAGCGCATCATGGGCCGACCGCGCGCCGTGAGCTTCATCTTTGTCGATGTCAAAGACCCGGCGCAGGCGGAGCGCGTTGTGGCGACGATCAATGCACGCTTCCCGGAGGCGCGCGCCAGTATCAGCAGTGAGTTTGCCCAGAGCACCAACGATATGCAGACCAGCATGGGCATGCTCAACGCCATTCGCCTGTTGGCGCTTTTCATCGGCGGCATCGTCGTCGCCAACACGATGATCATGTCGATCTTTGAGCGCACGCGTGAGATCGGCACGTTGCGGGCGATGGGCTGGCGGCGACGACGCATCCTGGGTCAGGTGCTGTTGGAGAGCCTGTTCTTGTGCATGGTGGCGGCAGTCTTTGGTTCAGTGTTGGGTGTGGCGGTCGTCACCGCCATTGCACAGGCGCCTTATGCCAGCCAGTTTATTTCGGCTAGCTGGAACATCAATATTTTTATTTCAGCTTTCGTCACGGCGGCGGTGCTGGGCATGTTGGGCGGGTTGTATCCGGCCTGGCGCGCCGGCCAGCTCGAACCGGCGGAGGCGCTGCGTTATGAATAGTTTAAGGTATTGTGAAAGAAGTCGATTATGCGACGCATCATCACATGGGTGCTGACCCTCGTCGTTCTAGGGGCGGCGGGCTGGTACGGTTACAATTACTACACGGCGCAGCAAACGGCGGCGCAGGAAGCGGAAGCCGCTGCTGCGGCGGCGGAGGCACAGGAGCTTGAGCAAGTGATTTGGGCGTCGGGCAAACTCACACCTGTAGCCTGGGCCAATCTCAGCCCGGCGACGACAGGCGCCGTCGCCGCAATTCATGTCGCCAGCGGCGATTGGGTCGCGGCGGGCGACTTGCTGCTGGAACTGGAAAACGACGTTCTGCAAGGACAGGTGACAGTCGCCGAGGCAGCCGTGCGCGAGGCGGAAGCCGCGTTGCGCAAACTGAAAGCGGGCGCCACGCCCGCCGAGATTGCGGCAGCAGAAGCCGCCGTCGCAGCGGCGCAGGCGCAGGTTGCCGGCGCCGGCGCCGCGCTGTTGGAGGTGCAAGCAGCCATCGAGACAGCGCAGACACAGGTTGCTCAGGCGCAGGCCGCCTATGCCGAAGTCGCCAGCCACCCGACAGAACAGGAACGCCTGGCTGCGCGCGCAGTCATTGCGCAGGCCGAAGCCGCCCTGAGCAATGCCCAGGCCGCCTACAACCTGGTCAAAGGCGATCCGGCGATCGGGGCGATGCCGCAGTCGTTGGCGCTGGCGCAGGCCACCGCCAACCTGGAGGCGGCCAATGCGCAACAGGCTGCCATCTTGCAAGGGCCAACGTCGGCGCAGCTTGCCGTCGCTGCGCGCGCCATCGACGTGGCGCGTGCAGGTGTGAACGCCGCCGAAAGCCGCGCCCCCGGCGCTGAAGCGAATGTCCGCGCAGCATTGGCGCAGCTTGCCAGCGCACAGGCAGCCCTGGATCGACTGTTGGCAGGCGCTTCTGCCGAAGATATTGCGATGGCGGAGGCGCGCGTGGCTTCGGCGCAGGCGGCGCTCGCCAGCGCCCAGGCGCAGCTTGGCCTGACCCAGGTCAAGGCGCCCTTCGACGGTCAGGTGGGAGCGATCTATGTGCATGTGGGGGAGATCGTCAACCCCGGCGCAGCCGCTATCCTCTTTGGCGACACCCGGCGGATGCATGTCGAGACCACCGACCTGCGCGAGACCGACGTCATCCATGTGCACGAGGGGCAGACGGTGGAGGTCACCTTCGACGCGCTGCCCGACCGCAGCTTCACCGGCGTCGTCACAGCGGTGGCGCCGGTCAGCTCGGCGGTGCAAGGCAGCACAAACTACACCGTCGATGTCGAAGTCGCCGGGCTGGAGCCGACGTTGCGCTGGGGCATGACAGCCTTTGTCAATATTCGACCAGAGGCGCAGTGACGACCATGACCGATCCGTTGATCGAAACAATCCATCTGAGCAAGGTCTACGGCAGCGGCGAGACGGCGGTGCGCGCATTGGACGATGTCAATCTCACGGTGGCGCCCGGCGAGTTCGTGGCGATTATGGGGCCAAGCGGCTGTGGCAAGAGCACGCTGCTCAACATGCTGGGCGCGCTCGACCAGCCGACGGAAGGCGAGGTCTGGGTGGCCGGGGAAAACCTGGCAAAGCTCAAGCATGTCGACGATTTTCGCGCGCGCACGGTCGGTTTTGTCTTCCAGCTTCACAACTTGCTGCCAACGCTGACCGCGCTGGAAAATGTCGAGGCGCCGATGCAAGGGCGCGTTGCCAGCGCCAGGGAACGTCGCGACCGCGCCATGCATCTACTGGCGTTGGTGGGGTTGGCGTTGCGCGCCAAACATTTGCCCAATCAACTTTCCGGCGGCCAGCGTCAACGCATCGCCATTGCACGTGCGCTGGCGAACAATCCCAAGCTGGTGTTGGCTGACGAGCCGACCGGCGCGCTCGACAGCCAGAGCGGTGCGGAGATTTTGCAATTGCTGGGCGAACTGAACCGCAGCCAAGGCACGACCATCGCCGTCGTGACGCACGATCGCCGCGTCGCGCAGGCCACGCAGCGCATCCTGCGCATGCAAGACGGGCGCATCGTCGAGGATCACCATGTGCGCGACCCGTTGGAGGAGGATCTGCGCGCCCTCGCTTTTAGCAAGCTCGGCGAGACAATTCTCGACACCGAGGACGCGCCGCTGCAAGCGATCACGCCGGAAGAGGAGGCCATCCTGCGTAAGCTGATCGTCCGGTTGCGGAAGTGATGTTGACGCGGGTAGAGCCTCCTGGATAGGGTGATTTCAAGTTGTAGCCCCCATCAAACGCAATGTTGTTTGCAACGAGCGACTGCAATAACAGAAGCCATCCGGTAAAGAAGTCCAGCCTTCGCTGCGAAGTAAGGAGGCAATTGCGTTGCGAAGAGCCGCCATGGCCTGAGCAGCGTTCCCGGAACAGACCTGGCAGCGGTCTTCGCCAAAGCTTACACCGCACATGGGTGCATTACTTTTTCGATTGTCCAATGCCAACGCCGGAGTTGTTCGACCTTGCTTCCCTTATCCGCATATTTTGTTGATACATTCTCCCAATCTGCAACTTAAAATAACTGCGTGTCACAGTTTCTTCTAGTTGACATATGGCGTCCATGCATCTTTCCTTTTACTGTTCTAGTTCTCTACTTCATCTACTTGTCACGCGGTTGGATTGTATCACAGTGTGCCCAAAGATGCTTGATGGAATGCGCACGTCATTCTTGCGCATCCGTGTCTGGCCGGTATATGCTGAACCACGAAAGCTCCCATTGCCATAGAAAGGATCAACCATGTCTGAAGCGATGCGCATGTGGGTGGAGATTTCGTTCAATGTGATCTACTTGATCGTCGTGTGGTGGCTGGTGGCGTTGATGGCGCTGCGTATGGATGCGGTGGCGTCCGACGACCGACCCACGGCGCGGCGCATGATGTGGGCGTTTGCGCTGCTGGCGATCGGCGACACCGGGCACGTCGGTTTTCGCGTGCTGGCTTACGCGCTGGGCGGTCTGGAGGCGACGCCGGTCGTCCTGGGCGTGCCGGTCAGCCTGGTCGGGCTGGGCGCGCTGGCGACCGCCATCACCGTGACCTTTTTCTACGTGCTCGTGCTGGATGCCTGGCGGGTGCGTTTTCACAAGCAGTACGGCTGGTTCGAGTACTTGCTGCTGGCGGCGGCGGTGGTGCGGCTGGTGGTGATGGCGCTGCCGCAGAATGCGTGGGAGAGCGTGGTGCCGCCGCAGCCGTGGTCGACGATCCGCAACCTGCCGTTGATGCTGCTCGGGCTGGGCGCGGCGGCGTTGATCCTGCGCGATGCCCGCGCTGCGCAGGACCGCACCTTTTTCTGGATCGGCGTGATGATCCTGGTCTCCTACGCCTGCTATGCGCCGGTGATCTTCTTCGTGCAACAGAATCCGATGGTTGGCATGTTGATGATCCCCAAGACGATGGCGTATGTCGCTATCGCCGTGATCGCCTACAAGGGCATCTGGCGTGCGGCGCCGTCGAACCAGACGGGACGCCCGGCGCTGGCAGCTTGAGAAACCAGGCGAAACGCGGCCAATCTTGACGCAAAGGCGCAACGGCGCAGAGAAACGCAGAGAAGGAGCACCGGTGAATCAATTCACCGGCTGATAGCTCAAGTCCACTCAAGTGGACTGGCATGGCGGCGTCCAGTCGGCTTATGAGGATTAACAAAATAACCCGGTAATCAAAGGCTCTTAGCCGCACGTTCTCGCCAGACCGGGAAATGCGGTTGAGAACCGCATCTACGATTACCGAATCTATTTGTTAATCTTCATGAGCCGACTTCCGCTTACAGCCTCGATTTGAATCGAAGGCTGTGTGCCCCGAACATGAAGTCCACCCTGCGGCTCTGCGTCCTTGCGTCCAAAGAACTTTGCATGAATAGAAAGTAACGGAACACATGACTACCCAACTCACAGCAGTGCTGGTCGGCTGCGGCGGCATCAGCCGCGCCTGGCTGGATGCAGTGCGCGACATCCCTGGATTGACGATGGCCGGCTTCGTCGACATCAACCCCGACGCCGCGCGCACCCGCGCCGTCGAGTACGGCTGGACGGACGCGGTGATCGGCGCCGAGCTGGAGCCGGTGCTGGCGCAGACGCAGCCGGACATCGTCTTTGACTGCGCCGTGCCGGAGGCGCATCTGCCGGTGACGCTGATGGCGCTGGCGCAAGGCTGCCACGTGCTCGGCGAGAAGCCGCTGGCGGCAAGCATGGCGGAGGCGCGGCAGATGGTCGCCGCCGCCGCAAGGTCGGGCAAGCTCTTCGCCGTGATGCAGAACCGGCGCTACGACGCCAACATCCGCCGGCTGGCGGCCTTTCTGCGTTCCGGCGCGATTGGGCAGATCACGACCGTCAACGCCGATTTCTACATCGGCGCGCACTTTGGCGGCTTTCGCGACGTCATGCCGCACGTGCTGCTGCTCGACATGGCGATCCACACCTTCGACGCCGCCCGGCTGATCGCCGCCGCCGACCCGCTGGCGGTCTACTGCCACGAATGGAATCCGGCCGGCTCATGGTATGCGCAGGACGCGTCAGCCGTGGCGATCTTCGAGATGAGCGAAGGCATTGTCTTCACCTATCGCGGCAGTTGGTGCGCCGAGGGGCTGCGCACGACCTGGGAAAGCGACTGGCGCATCGTAGGTACAGAAGGCAGCGTGCGTTGGGATGGCGCCGACGGCTTTCAGGCGGAAGTTGTGGCGGCGCGCGGCGGCTTTTTCTCGACCGTGAACAGCGTGGAGCTGCCGCCGCCTCCCGCCGACGCGCGCAGCGGCGGCCATGCCGGCGCCATCCGCGAGTTCATCGACTGCGTGCGCACCGGCGCCACGCCGGAAACGATCGCCGCCGACAACATCAAGAGCCTGGCGATGGTCTTTGGCGCCATCGAGAGCGCAACCACCAAAACCAGGGTTGAACTGAAGATCGTCTGACACCCTTATCCACCACACTGCCTTGCTGGTTCACAACCGCAGGTTTCGGGCTGACCGAGGCCGTGCGGCTGTGAGCCGCGCTTACCCACCAGCAGATTCCTGGCAGAAAGATATGTCACGCCGGCGGCGATGACCTGCGGGAATGCTGTTCGCGACACCATCTGTTGTTTGCCACCGCAGCTTCCGGGTAGACCGGAGCCGTGTTCCTCCAAAGACCATGTCCCACACTGTGTTGCACTGAATGATACAGCCGCCGCGTCACGGACTGGTACACAACTGGCGCTTGCAATGTACATGGGAACTGTCATGATGAAGGCAGATTTGTGAGATGGAGACTTGGTGAGATTGAGCAATTCAACATCCTAAAGGAGGAAAATCATGCAACGCCAGCACTTATTCACTCGGTTTCTTGTTACCGCCGCGGCGGCGGCGCTGCTGCTCAGTGGCTGCACCACGGGAACGCCGCCAACGGGAGCGTCAATGGCGGCGCCGGCTGTGGAAAGCTACACTTATGCTCAGCCAGCGCAGACCTATGCACTGCCGCCCGAACCGACCGACATGTTCTTCGAGGACTACGGCGTGCGCGGCTTTGTAACGGCGGAAAAGGACAACCTGTCCACCTTTGCCGTGGACGTGGACACCGGCTCCTACACGGTGGCGCGCGCCTATGTGGAAGATGGTTTGCTGCCGGAGCGCGACAGCATCCGCGCTGAGGAATTCATCAACTACTTCGACTATCGCTATCCAAACCCGGAGCGGGAAGCGACCTTTGGTATCTACATCGACGGCGGCGCTACACCGTTCCTCGACCGCCCCAACAACCGCATGGTGCGCGTTGGCATCCAGAGCTACGCCATCCCCGCGGACGAACGCAAGGACGTGGCGCTGACCTTTGTGATCGATATTTCCGGCTCGATGTCAAGCGACAATCGCCTGGGACTGGCGAAGCGGGCGCTCTACACGCTGGTCGACGAACTGCGCCCAACGGACGAAGTCGCGATTGTCGTCTACGGCAGCGATGCCCGTTTGGTGCTGCCCATGACCAGCGTGGCGGAAAAGGGAACCATCCTCAACGCCATCGGACGCCTGGCGACGGAAGGCGCCACCAACGCAGAGGCGGGTCTCTTTGAGGGCTATCGCCACGCCAGCAGCCACTTCCGACCGGGCGCAGTGAACCGGGTTGTGCTCATCTCGGACGGCGTCGCCAACGTGGGGAACACTGGCCCCGACGCCATTCTGCGCACTGTCAAGGAGTACGCCGGGCGCGACATCACGCTGACCACTGTCGGCGTGGGCATGGGCAACTACAATGACACGCTCATGGAGCAACTGGCGAATGACGGCGACGGCTTCTACGCCTACGTCGATACGCTGGAGGAAGCGCACCGCATCTTTGTCGAACGGCTGCCCAGCACGCTGCAGGTGGTCGGCAAGGACGCCAAGATTCAGGTGGAGTTCAACCCCGCCGTGGTTGCACGCTATCGGCTGATCGGCTATGAGAATCGCGACGTGGCGGATGACGACTTCCGCAACGATGAGGTCGATGCCGGTGAGATCGGCGTCGGGCACAGCGTGACGGCGCTCTACGAAGTGGAACCGGTCGAAGGGATGGGCGATGCGACGGAAACGGCGATCACCGTGCGGCTGCGCTGGGAGGAGCCGGACACCGCCGAGGTGATCGAGCTGGAGCGCACTGCTTCGCTCGCAGAGCTGAACACTACCTTCACCGACAGCGCGCCTCGCTATCAACTGGCGGTGGCGGTGGCGGAGTACGCTGAACTGCTCAAGGGCAGCCCGTTCGCCTACGAAAGCTCGCTGGACGAGCTGCAGGTCGAGGTTGACCGCATCAACCGGCTGATCACGGAGGCAGAAGGCAGCGAGGATAAAGCGGTGAACGAGTTCCTGCGTCTGGTGACAATGGCAGCGGCCGCACAGGAATGAGGTTGGCGGCGATGTAGCGGCGCGTAGCGCAGGCTTGGACTGGGCGGCTTGATGCGGATGACGATCCGGGTCAAGCCGCCCAGTCTGTGTTTGTGATCAAGCTCATTTCGACCAGTGCGACGCTCGCCTTCTGCCCTGAACGTGAGACAGCCCCAAACCAGGATAGCTACACCGGGTGCAACCACTCATGTGGTATACTTCCACCCAGGTATGGTGACCTTAGGATACAAACACCCAATCATCGCCGCCCGGTTAGCCATGCCGGCTCTCGCCAGCGATGTAGTCATGCGACCATCTGTCGTTGAGAGGCTGGCGTCGCAATCAACACATGTGACGCTTGTCTGCGCGCCCGCAGGCTACGGCAAGACGACGGCAGTGGTCAGTTGGCTCCAGACCAGGGCGCAGCAAGCCCAGCCAGCGCCGCTGGTCGCCTGGTACGCCATCGAAGAGGGCGACGACAACCTCTTCACCTTCATCACCTACCTGACCGCCGCCATCGAGCGCGCTCTGCCCGGTGCGTGCCGGCAGGTGGTTGCCAGCCTGCACGAAGTCGATATGCCGACGCCGGAGCAACTGGCAGCGCTGTTGCTGGCTGACCTTGCCGGGCTGCCGCAGCAGCTCACGCTGGTGCTCGACGACTACCATCACATCCACGACGCCGGGATTCAGCAGTTGATGACGGCGCTGCTGCGTCACCTGCCACCCCCTCTCCACCTGGTCTTGATCTCGCGTTCCACGCCGCCGCTGCCACTGGCGCGGCTGCGCACAAAAGGTGAAGTCACCGAAATCGAGGCGAAGCATCTTGCCTTCACGCGCGTCGAAGCCGGCCAGCTTTTGGATACCCTGTGGGATCACGCAGTGGACGCCGCAACCGTGCAATCGCTCCATACGCAGACCGAGGGCTGGGTGGCCGGTCTGCGTCTGCTGACGCTGGCTGCCCGTGCATCAGGGGAAGATGCACGCTCTCTTTCGGACCCGGATCAGCGCAGCCAGTATCACTTGTTTGATTTTCTGGTCGAGGAAGTGTTGGCAAAGCTGCCGTTGCAGGTGTTGACTTTCCTGCTCGACACGGCGCTGCTGTCGTCGCTCACTCCGGGGTTGTGTGACGCCGTGCGCAGCGTCGATGGTTCATGCGGTGACAGCGCCGCGCTGCTCCGTCAGCTTGTGCAAGACAATCTCTTCATCACCGAGATCGCCGGACAGGCAGGCTGGTATCGCTATCACCCGCAGTTCCAGGCGTGCTTGCGCCGCCAGCTGCATCAGCAGCGCAGCGCCGCAGCGATCAACCAGCTTCAAGTGCGCGCGGCCGGCTGGTATGCAGAGCATGGCTACGTCACCGAGAGTATGCAGGCGTATCTGGCGGCGGGTCTGCCGGAATGCGCCGCCGATCAGCTGGAACTGGCGTTGACCAGTCTCTATCGTCAGGAAAAGAACCAGTTGCTCCAGTATCTGCTGGGGTTGTTGCCGCCTGCGCTGGCAGCGGAACGCCCGGCGCTGCTGATGCTGCAATGCTGGCTGGCGGAGCTGCGCAGTCAGTGGGCTGTCATGCGCGCGCGGGCAGACCAGGCCGAACGCCTGCTGCGCCGACCGGAGGGATGCGCGGGCGTAACGCCGGTGCAGACGGTGGAAGGTGAAATCTACGCGGCGCGCAGCTACTATCTGGTCTCCAATGCTTCGCTGGCGGAACAGCAAGCCGCCGCCGAGCGGGCGCTTACCCTGTTGCCGGCGGATCACATTCAGGGGCGCGGCTTTGCTCTGATCAACCTGGCGCGCGTCTACCGCTGGCAGGGGCGTCTGCGCGAGACGGAATTGCTGCTGGAAAATGTGTTGGAGGAGCGTGGACTACACCCCGACGCGCTGACCCTGCGCCTGCTCAATGCGCTGACCCTGCACCATGTCTACACCATGAAACTCGATGAGGCAGAGCGTTCAGGCCAACTGTATCTGGCGTTGGCAGTCGAGAGCGACCTCAAATTGAGCCAGGGCTTTGCCCACTCTGTGCTGGGGGTGGTGGCGAGCATGCGCAACCAGCTTGCCCTGGCGGAGAACCATTTTGCCGCCAGCGTCGCCGATCCGCAGGCGGTGCGGGCGGCGGTGTTGTTGACGCAGCTTTACTTCTATCTCTTGTTGATCAGCGTGCGTGCGCCCGAACGGCTCGCCCACACCGATGCTGTCCTCGACCGCCTGGACGCGCTGGCGCGACAACAGGGCAGCCGCGAAATGCTGCGCACGGTCGAAGCGCTGCGGGCGTTGGCTGCCCTGCTACGGGGGGACAAAGCGACGGCGTCGGCGTGGGCGCAGGACCGTTCAATGCCGCCGATTGTGGTTGGCAAGCCGCTGGAGAGTCTGATCTGGGCGCGCTGCAAGCTGGCGGAGGGCGCCCCTGCCGCGCTGGAGCAGGCGCATGCCGGGCTGGAGAAGCTGGCGGCGGCTTCGATCCAGCGTCACGATGCAGCGTTTCATCTGGAAGCGACGGTGCTGCAGGCGCTGGCGGCGTATGCCCAGGGTAGGGAAGCGGAGAGCCTGGCGCTGCTGGGGCCGGCGGTCAACCTGGCGGCGGCGCAACGTGCGCCACTGCTGTTCATGGGACACCGCGCTGCCATGACCCGGCTATTGCACCGGCTGGCAGCTACGCCAACCTTCGCTGACGCCGCCTGCGCCATGTTGGATTTGATCGGCGCAGCCGACAGCACAGTCGACAGCGATGCCGCACCGGCGAACGAACGCCATCAACCCGCTGCCGCTACATCTGCCTTGCCAGGCGGCGAAGCCCTTACGCGCCGCGAACTCCAGATTGTTGAACTGCTGGCGCAGCGACTATCCAACGAGGAGATTGCGGCTGGCCTGATGATCTCACCCCACACCGTGCGCAACCACCTGGCAAATCTCTACGCCAAGCTCGGCGTCACCTCGCGCCGCGCCGCTGTCGCCCAGGCGCAGCGGCTGGGACTGATTGCCATCGACGCCAAACGCAATCGCTGATTTCGTGTTGCGTGTTGCGTGTTACGTGTTTGCGACGTGACGCCACGCACCACGCAATACGCAACACAAACCACGCGCAAAACTAGTATTTTTTTGCTCAAGACAGCCACGCAATTTACCAGTACCGTTGCATTTGGTGCGCTGCTGCCATTGGCCGGCGTTTCATTGTCGGCTGATGGCAGCGTTTGCGCGCCGTTGGTTCTTGTGCGGTCTGGTTGACCCATTTCAATGTGGAGGATTTGCATGAAACGTTTTAGTGACTGGCGCCCGTGGTTTGCCTTCATTGCGATGATGGCGGCAATGGCGCCGATGATGCTGCTGGCAGCGCCGCGTCAGCAGCAGACGCCCGCCGATCACTGGCAGCAGGTGAAGGAAACGGGCACGTTGGTTTTTGGCACAGCGGCGGACTATCCGCCCTTTGAGTTCTACAACAGCAAGTTCGAGCTGGATGGCTTCGACATTGCGCTGGCAAAGGCGATCGGCGCGGAACTGGGCGTGCAGGTCGAGTTCAAGGACTACGCGTTCGACGGTCTGCTCGACGCGCTGCGCCTGGGCCAGGTGGACGCCGCGATCGCTGCCATCTCCGTCACGCCAGGACGCCAGGAGATCGTGGATTTCACCAACATCTACTATGTCGGTGAGACTTCGGCGCTGGCTGGGCCATCCTTCGAGGGCAACGTGCGCTCCGCCACCGACATGGCCGGCGCCAAAGTCGGCGTGCAGCGCGGCACGACCTTTCAGGCGTGGGCGCAAAAACAACTGGTCAACCCCGGCTACATCAAACAGGAAGACCTGATCACCTACAGCACGCCGAGCGCGATCATTCGCGACCTGCGCGCCGGCGCGCTGGACATCGGGCTGATGGGACAGCAGACCGCGGCGGTGGCGTTGCGCCAGAACAGCGACACCGTGCGCCTTGCCGGCGAGAATTTCTACAAACAGCAATTTGCCATCGCCACGCCCAAAGGCTCCAATCTCACCGCCGAGCTGAACCAGGCGTTGCTGAATATCCAGGGCAGCGGCGCGTTTGCGCAGCTTGTACAGTATTACCTGCAGGTCAACGCCAACAGCGTCACGCCGGACGAAGAGACTGCTGTTGTCGAAAACATCGTCGTCGCCGAACCGCCGCCGGCGCCGTGCATTCACAGCATGACCTACGTTGCCGACCTCAACCTCGACGACGCCAACATGACGGCGCCGCCGATCATGGCGCCGGGGCAGCAGTTCTCCAAAGGCTGGCGGCTGCAGAATTCCGGCACCTGCGCGTGGGAGCCGGACTTTGCCCTGGCATACGTCAACGGCAACCGCATCGAGGCGGCAATGGGTGGCAGCGCTGTGCCGGTGGGACGCACTGTCCAGCCCGGCGAGACGGTGGACATCTACGCCCAACTGCAGGCGCCACAGACCTACGGCACCTTCCAGGGTTTCTGGCAGATGCGCAACAGCGCCCACCAATATTTCGGCGAAGTGACCTGGGTAGGCATCCAGGTGCCCGACCCCAACCCGCCGCCGCCGCCCCCACCGGCTGAGGTCAACCCGAACCTGCGCGCCGACGCCGACTGGATCAGCGCCGGGCAATGCACCACGATCCGCTGGGACGTGGACAACGTCGCCGCGGTCTACTTTGTGGAGGGCGGCAATGCCCAGGGTGTGGGCGGCCACGATGCGCGCAACGTCTGCCCAGGCGGCACGACCACCTACGTCTTGCGCGTCACCCGACAAGACGGCGGTGTGCAGGAGTTCCCGATCACGATCAACGTCAGCGGCGCCCCGGACTACAGCATCAACTTCTGGGCGGATAACTACAGCATCGACGGCGGTCAGTGTACTGCCCTGCGCTGGGATGTGCGCAACGTGCGTGAAGTCTATCTGGACAACGAAGGTGTGCCCGGCGTCAGCGCGCGCGATGTCTGCCCCGGCGGCACGCAGACCTACACGCTGCGCGTCATCAAGTATGACGGCGGTGAGGACTCACGCCAGGTGACCATCGAAGTGCGCTACGCACCGCCGCCCCCACCGCCGCAGCGCGAGCCGCGTATCGAACGCTTCTCGGTCAACGAGAACCGCATCCACATGGGCCAATGTGTGCGGCTGGAGTGGCGCACCGACGACGCCGACGGCGTTGACCTGATCCGCAACGGCAGCGGCATCGGCGGCGGCTCGGGCAACGGCGAACAGAGCGACTGCCCCGGCGACCGCGGTCTCTATGAGTACCGGCTGGAAGCGTACAACAGCGCAGGCAGAACCGGTGCGACCGTCACCGTGGAAGTGTCGGGGATTCAGCCCCGGTAAACTCGTCAGACAGGCTTCCCGGAAGCTCCCATGCTTCCGGGAAGCCTGACCGCTTGATTGCACAAAACTGGTATTTTTCTGCTCAAGACAGCACCATCGTTCTTTGGTATCGTGCCGATATTGCACATTTGCCACCCGCCAGCGATGAAAGCGCCGGCCGGTGGCAAATGCGCGTCCCCCAGGTATGAAAAAGATACCTGGCTGAACAATGTGAAATCAGGAGACAACTATGCTCGACGCACTTTTACGAACTTCTACCATCGCCCTGAATCTGGCTGCGCTGACGACGGCGGCTACCCTGCTGGCGGGCTGCGCTTTGCTGAGCGCCGATGTGCAGCGCGCTCCGGACGCACTTCCCATCGCAGCAACAACACCCGAAGCCGCGGCGCCAGCCGCCGACGACAACGCACGCCCGGCCGGCTGGACGGAAGCGACGCACAGCAACGACGTCGACCCGAACTACGATGTCGTCTTCCCCATCGACGCCGTCAACACGCTCACGATCACGATTGCGCCCGATGACTGGGCAGCGATGCAGGCGGATATGGAGGACATCTACGCGCTGCAACTCCCGATTCGCCAGGGAATGCTCGCCGCCGGCCCCGATCTGACGAAAGAAGAACGGGACAAGCTGCTGATGGAACTCTTTGCGGCAGGGGCTGCCGAACGCGCCGCCGCCGCACCTCCTGCCACGGCGACCGACACAGGGACGGCGACTGACGCCGCTCCCGCCCCCAAAGAACAGATGGTCTTCGCCCGCTCGCCCATGTGGGTTCCGGCCACCATCACCTTCCAGGGGCAGGAATGGACGCATGTCGGCGTGCGCTACAAGGGCGCAACGTCGCTGAGTATGCCGTGGTTGCTGGGCGAGATGCGCCTGCCCTTCAAGTTTGACTTCGACCAGTTCGAGGACGACTTCCCGGAGATCAAGAATCAGCGTTTCTTTGGCTTCAAGCAGCTCTCGCTTGCCAACAACCATGAAGACCCCGCCGCCATGCGCGATACGCTGGTCTACGAACTGCTTGACGCGGCGGGGCTGCCTTCGCTGCGCACCGCGCCGTATGAGATCGTGCTCGACTATGGCGAAGGCCCGGTGCGCCTCGGTCTCTACACGATGGTCGAGGTGGTGGACGACACCGGCGTCCCCAGCCACTTCGGCAGCGACGACGGCAACATCTACGAAGGCGAAGGCTGGGGCGCATCGCTGGCGGTGCAGGATGCGCATCTGCTCGAGGACTCCTTCCAAAAGAAGAACAACGAGAAGGCGGCAGATTGGAGCGACATCCGGACGCTTTATGACGTTCTTCATGCCGAGACGCGCATCACCGATCCCGCCGCCTGGCGCACCGACCTGGAGGCAATCTTCGATGTGGACGGCTTCCTGGAGTGGCTTGGCGTTGCCGCCGTCGTCGGTCATACTGACACCTACGGTGCTGCCTATCACAACTTCTATCTCTACAACGACCCGGCCACTGGCAGGCTGACCTGGTTCTCGTGGGATCACAACATGACGTTTCTCGAGATGATGCGGCCCCTCCTCTCGCTCGACAAGGCCGACATTACTGACGCCTGGCCGCTCATTCGCTTCCTGCTGGACGACCCAGTCTACCGGCAGCGCTATGTCGATCTGCTGGCGGAAAACGCCGCCACCGTGCTGGCGCCGGATGCCGTGATCGCAAAGATCCGCGCCCACGCCGAACTGCTGGCGCCGGTGGCGACGCAGGACATGAGCCAGGAAGAGTATGACGCCGCCGTGCAGGAATTGATCGACTTCGTGGAAGCGCGTGCGGCGGACGTCGAGGCGTTCCTCGCCACGGTGACGCCCAATCGCGGCAACTAAATCTACCGCAATCGACGCTGAGAATTGGAAAGATGCGACGTTTGACAAGATCAGGAGTAGATTCTTCAACTATGTGTGCAGACCTGGCGAATAACTCGATTCAGATTCGCAACCTCACAAAAACCTATCCCAACGGCTTCAAGGCGCTGAATGGTGTGAACCTGGACATCCCCATGGGGATGTTTGGCTTGCTTGGCCCGAATGGAGCCGGCAAATCTAGCCTTATGCGCACCATCGCCACGCTTCAAGAAGCGTCGGAGGGCACAATTCAATGGGGCGATATTAACGTTTTGGAAGAGAAAGTGAAGGTGCGCCAGGTGCTAGGTTACCTGCCACAATACTTCGGCGTGTATCCGGGGGTGTCGGCAGAAGACCTGCTCACGCACTTTGCGGCGTTGAAGGGGCTTGCCAACAGCAAAGAACGGAAGGAAGTGGTCAAGCATCTCCTCCAGCAAGTGAACCTGTATGACGCCCGCACGCGCGCCGTCAGCGGTTTTTCTGGTGGGATGCGGCAGCGCTTCGGCATTGCCCAGGCGCTGCTGGGCGATCCCCGCCTGGTGATTGTGGATGAACCAACGGCTGGTCTCGACCCGGCGGAACGGGTGCGCTTCCTCAATCTGTTGAGCGAAATCTCCGAGCGCGCCGCGATCATCCTTTCCACCCACATCGTGGAGGATGTCAGCGAGCTTTGCCCCCAGATGGCCGTGTTGATTGCTGGTCAAATCCGCGCAACCGGACAGCCAATGGACATGATGCAGCAACTGTCGGGCAAGGTGTGGAGAATTCGCCTGAAGCGCGATCAACTTCCTGCCTACGAAGACAAGTATCAGGTGCTCTCCACCCGCTTTTTTATCGGCGACATCATTGCCCGCGTCTACAGCGAAACCGCACCCGGCGCAGGATTCGAGGCGGTCGAACCCGATCTGGAAGATGTTTATTTCTGTGTGATGAAAGAGATCCCGGCGTTGCGGCCAAGCGTTCTTGAGGCAGAGCCGTCGGCGATCTAGCGCAGCACTACTTTCAGAAAGGTTGATTCAGTCATGATCACTCAGTCATCCACGCGCCAGCCTACTCACCTTTCCCCCTGGCAACCTGTTGGGGAGATCATCCGTTTTGAGCTGCGAGACAGCCTGCGCGGCCGGTTTCCGGTGATTGCTTTTGGGGCCTTCTTGATCGTAGGGGTGCTGGTGATGCTCGGACTCGGCAGCGATCTGCTGTTCTTCCCGGCGATCCGCAGCGCCATGGGCCTCACGCCAAGACCGGGCGAACTGGCGCCCTATGCCAATGCGCCGCTGCAGATTATGCGAATATTCGGCGTCGCCAATCTGTTTTTGATCGTTTTGGCTGTCGGCATTTTTGCTGAACGCGCCACCAAAGATTTTTCCAGCAACATGGATGGCTTGCTCTTCACCACCCCGCTCAAGGAGTGGCAGTTTGGGGTGGGACGCTGGATCGCCAGTTTCGTGATCTGCGTGTTTATCGCGTCGGGGTTAGGGCTGGGATTGCTGGTGGGGCAGGCGCTGCCCTGGATGAATCCAGCTTCGATTGGCGCATTCGGTCTCCTTCCCTTTCTGCAGCCCTATCTCTATCTGGTGATTCCCAATCTTGTCATCTTTGGCTTGCTGAGTTTTGGGGCGGGA
This sequence comes from Chloroflexota bacterium, assembly GCA_016861025.1. Taxonomy (GTDB): domain Bacteria; phylum Chloroflexota; class Anaerolineae; order Caldilineales; family Caldilineaceae; genus Caldilinea. The sequence goes on along the minus strand of BOKO01000008.1, from coordinate 148,885 downwards.
TTGCTAACCCGCCGCCCGCTGGCAGGTTATCTGGGGTTTGTTGTTATTCTGATCTTGCAGTTTGTCCTGGAATCGCTGGTCAGCCTGTTCAATGCTGGCGGGTTTCTAACCGTCCTGGTCAATCCTTTAGGCGCCAGCGCCATCGAGTATGTGGTGCAGTATTGGACAAAGGTTGAGCAAAATACGTTGACTGTCCCTTTCGCGCCGGTGATTTGGGCATCGCGCCTGCTCTACCTGGCAGTGAGTATCATCTGGATGGCTTGGGTATGGCGACAGTTCAGCTTCTCGGGGCAGGACAGTACACCCCGCTGGCTGGAGCGACTGTTGAACTGGGTGGAACGCCGGATGTCTCGGAAGAAGGACGGCGATAGCGCCGCGGCTGCACCCACCGTGCAGTCGCCCACCGCTGGGGTCTTCAAAGCTGGCGTCACCGTACCGGAGATTCCAGCCGCACATCTCGACTACGGCGCCGGCGCTCAATTTGGTCAGGTTTGGCGCATTGCGATGTTTGACCTTAAGCGCCTGATCGGGAATCCACTTGTGCTCACCATCCTGGCAATCAGCGTGATTGCAACCGGGTTTCTGATGACACAGGTTCTCAGCAGCGGCGGCGGCATGCCTGTGCTGCCCACCACAGAAGTTGTGGTTGACGGGCTGAGTTTGTTGCTGCGCTTTATTGCGCCCCTGCTGATTGTGTTTTTGGTCGGCGATTTGGTCTGGCGAGAGCGCGATGCGCAAGTCGACCCGTTGATCGATTCGCTGCCAACCCTCAGTTGGGTTTTTGTCGTGGGGAAATGGCTGGCGGTGGCGCTGCTCCTGGCGCTTACGCTGGTGTTGTTAACAGTGGGCGCGCTGGCTGCCCAGACTGTCAGCGGCTACACCCATTACAACCTGGGCGTGTATGGCATTGGTCTGTTCACGATTACGCTGGTGGATTTGCTGTTGATCGCCGTTCTCGCGCTCACCATTCAGGTCCTGGTGAACCAGAAGTTGCTGGGATACTTCCTGTCCGTGCTGCTGGTGATGTTGTTCCTTGCAGGCGACGCCGTGCCTATCTTCAGAAATGCACGTCTGCTGCAATATGGCTTCAGACCTCAGTCCTATTACAGTGACATCAGTGGCTACGGTTCGATGTTGGAGCCGGTGCGCTGGTTCCAGGCATACTGGCTGGCGATTGCGGTCTTCTTGCTCTGTGTTGCGGCGCTGTTCTGGGTGCGAGGCGTGGACACCCGATTCCAACAACGCTGGAGCATTGCCCGGCAACGCTTGACCCGCCCCATGCAGGCAGTGATGGCTGTGAGCGCGGCATCGGCTTTGCTGCTGGGCGGCTGGATTTACTACAACACGCAGGTTCTCAACGGCGGCACATCGATTGCCGCAGCGATCCCGCAGCTCGTCGCCTACGAGAAAGCCTACGGTCATCTGCGCGACGCCCAACCTAAGATCACCGAGATCAGCCTCCAGGGTGATCTGTATCCTGAGGAAGATTCCCGTTTTGCCGTCAAAGGCGCCTACACCCTGCAAAACCAGACACAGGCGCCGATCGACACGATCCTGATCAACATCCCCGGATCGGTTCAGGTGAACGAAGTCACCGTGGAGGGTGTTGCGGGCCAGCAGGGGGTTCAGTACCCCGGCATGAATGTCTACGCGTTCCCCTTGAGCACTCCACTAGAACCAGGAGCGACCATCGAAGCCAACTTTGATCTGGTGCGGCGTCCCCCAGCCGGCTTTCAAGCAGGCACCGGCGATTTTGGCGGTTACCTGGCGAACGGCGCTTCGTTCTTGAGCACTGATTTTCTGCCGCAGGTGGGATTGGCGCGCCTGTTGCTGACAAACCCTCAGACAAGGGACCAAGAAGGACTTCCTCCCCTCGATCCCGCTGCGGAGCAAGCCAGAGCCTCCCAGTTCAATTCCAATCACCCCGACACCGACCTGGTGCAATACTCTGCCATTCTCAGCACGGCGTCCGACCAGATCATCTTCACTTCCGGCGAGATGGTGCGCGAATGGACTGAAGGGAATCGTCGCTATTTTGAGTACAGAAGCCAGACGCCGGTTCAGAAAATGGTTCCCTTCCTTTCAGGACGCTATGAGGTGCTGCGCGACGAATGGCAGGGCATCCCGGTCGAGGTCTATTATCATCCGGGACACGCTTACAATGTGGAACATATTCTGGCGGGCGCCAAACAAGGGTTGGACTATGCTGCCCAACACTTCGGTCCCTATCCCAACAAGTCGCTCCGCATTGTGGAAACGCCTTATGTGAGTGAAGCGCTCAGCCACGCGGGCGGACAGATCAACATGGGCGAAAAACTCGCTTTCCTGACGAAGGTGGTTGACAACGATCCGACGGCGCTCAACACAGCCTTTCGGTACGCCGCGCATGAGGTGGCTCACCAGTGGTGGGGGCATCAGGTGCATATCTCGCCGGCTGTGCCTGGCAGCCAAATTCTGACCGAATCCCTGTCCGAATATACCGCCAATCAGGTCTATGCGCGCGAATTCGGAACAACCGGTCTGGGCATGGCGCTACGCAGCAACTTGAACACCTATCTGCAGAACCGGAGCCAGGCAGACACACCGCTGGTGGAGACGAAAATGGGCGCCAATCATCTCGTCTACGAGAAGGGGGGGCTGGTGATGTACGCCCTGCAAGATTATCTCGGCGAGGATGTCGTGAATCGCGTCCTGGCGCAGTTTGTGCAGGATCATGCCACGGCGCCGCCCTATCCAACCGGGAAGGACTTAATCGCCGCGTTGCGCCAGGCGACTCCTGAAAAGTATCAGTATCTGATTACCGACCTGTTTGAGACTGTCACGTTGTACAACAACAAAGCCGTATCTGCGACCGTGAGGCAACTCGCGGATGGACAGTTTGAGGTGTCTCTGACGTTCCTTACCGAGAAAGTGCGGTCAGACGCTGTCGGCAACGAGACGCCTGTGGAGATGCGCGATGAAGAAATCGATGTCGGCGTCTACGATGCGGAAGGGCAGCTGATTTACCTGATGAAGCATCCCTTCTCTGGCAGCCAAACGACGCTGACGATCACGGTGGATACGTTGCCAGTAGCCGCTGGAATCGATCCCCTGCATAAGCTGATCGATAAGGCGCCTGATGACAACCGAATCGCAGTCACGGATGCCGCCGACTGACGTTGCTCGACGCCCTGCTCAGGTCAGGGTCTCGTGTAAATCGACGGGAGGGGTAGGGTAGCCGCAATGGCAACCAGCCACTGACCGTGCTCCATCGACTGTATATCGAAGGGCGCGGTCAGTTGGCTATTCCGTCACGCCCCGCCAACAGCCTGAAGCGTTTCCTGTTCCCGTCGCGACGGGTTGTCGTAAATCTTGATGGGGAAATCCAGGCTCTTGATCGTCCCTTGTCGCTGGCTGCGCCAGTGCAGGTAGGCGAGCAGCAGGGCGATGACCACGAAGCGCGACGTCATGCCGATCAGCCCGGCTTCTGGGCCATACGCACCACCCGTCCACAGATCGGCGCCGACTGTCTCCTGGATGATCAGGCTATGCTCGATGGTGCCGCTGACCGGGAAGCGAAGATGGCGCCCTGAAAGAAATTCCAGCCAAAGTGTACGCCAACCGGCAGCCAGATGTTGCGCCCGCCCAGGAAGGCAACGCCGTACATCAGCCCGCCCAGACCATTGCCGAACATGGTGATCGCCGTCGCGCCTGGATTGTTGAAGTGTGCGTAGCCGAACGCCGCCGCACTGATGGCGATCGCCAGCCACTTGATCAGGCCTGGCGGCAGTTTGATGCGCACATACGCCAGCAACATCAGCACGGCCACGATGCCGCTCAACATCAGCGAGACGCAGATCGTCTGTGTGGACCCGCCGTTTCATGCCGAAAGCGCCCTGGTTGGGGCCTACGCGACCGAGCTAGGCGTGCCCTTTGTGTCCATCGATCGCCCTTATGACCAGGCGCTGGCCAGCGGCGCCGCGGCAGTGATCATCTCCGGCGAGTTTCACAACCGCGCCTATCCTCGGGTGGAGCTATCCGAGCTGTTTGCCGCATACCAGCAGCGCGCCCAGGGACTGGTCGTTTTGACAGTAGGAGACGATGCCATCTTGTACGGCAGAAGAGCCGCGCCCTGCAGGCAGTTCAAGCCTTATCGCGTCGCAGTTGTAGACAGCGCTGGGAATTCGTTCCGGGCCGGCGTCATCTACGGGATATTGCGGCAGTGGAACGATGAGCAGACGAGCCAGTACGCTGCGGCCGTTGCGAGGCTGGTATGCGCCAGCTTTCCGGGCGTGCTGAACAGCCCTACCCACGCCGAAGTCATGCAGTTCATTCAAGAGCATGAGAGCGTGCAGGCCACAGTATGGCGGTAGAGGACTACAACCGCATCAGGCGTCCGCAGTACGCGGAAACGTTGACGGCGCCACCAGGTCCTCCAGCCGGCATTGTTCCCCTTGCGCCAACGCCGCCGCCCACTCTTCTGGCGGCAAGCGGACTGCAATCTCGTCCAACAGTGTGCGTGCAATTTGCTGAACGCAGTAGGTTGCGCCCGGCCATCTCAGCAGAAATGCGCAGATCGTGACTGGCTGCGTCAGATCGCCTTGCCGCAGCAGCGCCTCGGCCGCGTACGCCAGCGCCTCGGCGGTGAGCGCAGCGCTGCGCACCGGCGCGCTCAACGCCTGTCGCAAGTATGCCAACGCGTCACAGGGCTGGCCCTGGCTGAGCGCCACCCGACCCAGGCCGACCAGCGCGCCAGCCAGCAGCGACGGCGCTGCGGCGCAGCTCTCGGCATAGCGCCCCTGCGCCTCAGGCAGATGGCCCAACGCCAGTTCCAGGTTGCCCAAGCCAACGAGACAACTGACGATGATCACGCGCAGACCGGAGCGCTGGGCCATGGCCAGGCCCTGCTGGAATGCCGCGCGCGCGGCATCGTGTCGTCCCATGGCGAGCTGGGCATGGCCTAACATGGCCGTGGCCTGCGTGAGCATCAGGTCGTCGGCGAAGGCGCGGGCTTCGCTCACAAAGCGCTGGGCTGTCTCCTCGGCCTGTGCGTATTGCCCAAGGCTCAGCAGCGCCCCAATCAGGGGGTACGACACCCAGGCGCGGCAGTAGGGGAGGCTATGTTGCGCAGCGATGTCCATGCCCTCCGTGGCCAGCCGGCGCGCTTCCTCGTACTCGCCCAGCGCCAACGCGTCGAAGCCCATCAGTTCATAGGTCTCCGTCAACCAGATGGTGGTCGAGTCCTCGCCGTAGGGCCAGATCTGCACTCGATGCGCCCGGATCTCCTCTTGCAGCCCCTGGAACAGGCGCATCGAGCCGGCGAAGTCGCCGCATTCATGGCGCATCCAGGCCGCCATGCGTCCGTAGAACCAGCGCGCCTCGGCCCACTGCGCATCGTCTGGCTCGGCGGCGGCCAGCGCTGTCTCAGCCTCTTGCAAGCAAGCTTGCGCATCGCCGGTCTGGCCGATGCGGCTGAAGCGTTCGCATTGGTTGGCCAGCAGCGCCACCAGGAACGCAGCCCGTCCGCGCTGCACGACCAGGTCGCCGCGCCGCGCTGCATGGTCGGCGCGTAGCCGCGCCAGGCCTAGCTCGAACACGCGCGCCATCTCCTGGTTGCGACCCTGGCGATCGGCCAGGAAGCCCAGGCCGCAGGACAGCGCCCAGGCCGTCGCCGGGTCGTCGTGCAACAACGACCAGTCCCAGGCGGCCAGCAGGTTGCCCAGGTCAGGGGTGATCTCAGGGATCGCGCCGCGGCGGCGAAAGAACTCCTCCCACAGCGACGCCAGCGCGGATTGGTAATAGGCGGCATGGCGCTGGCGCACCTGGTCAGCCGTCTCGCCCGCCTCGGCCAGGTGTTCACGCTCCAGCTTGTCGGCGCAGTACTGGCGGATCAGCTCATGGAGAACGCAGCGCCCGCCGGCCGTCATGCGCAGCCACGAGGCGTCGGCCAGGCTGGCCAGGTCGGCCAGATCGGCGCCGGCCACGGCCTGGGCGGCCCGGCGCGTGAAGCCGCCGCGAAAGACCGCCAACTGGCGCAGCAGACTGCGCTCGGGCGACGTCAGCAACCGCCACGACTGGTCAAAGGCGGCAATTATGCTGCGCTGGCGCGGCGGCGCCCCGCGCAGGCTGCTGGTGAGCAGGCTCAGCCCCTGTTCCAGGTGGCGCGCGATCTCGTCCAGCGGCAAAAAGCGGGTCCAGGCCGCAGCCAGCTCGATGGCCAGCGGCGCTCCCTCTAGCAGGCGGCAGATGTGGGCGATGGTGTGAGCCTCGGCCGCGTTGGGACGAAACTCGGGACGCACACGGCGGATGCACTGCAGGAACAAGGCCGTTGCGCTGTAGCGCCTGAGCGTCGCCGCCGAGACGGAGTTGTTCGGCTGCGGGCCAGCCACGGCCGGCTCGACGCGCTCAGCGCCGGCCAGCGCGCCTGACAGGAAGAGCGCCAGGTTCTCGTCTCGATTCGCTCCATGGGGAGAGGGCGGCGGCGTTGCCAGGCCCTCCAGCGGCGCCAGCCACTCCTGCGGCACGTTCAGCCGGACGCGCGAGGTCACCAGCAGCTTGACCTGCGGCGCGGCCGCGGTCAGCCGGGCGACCAGGCTATAGCCGTCGCGCCGATCCGGCTCCGGGCCGCTGAGCAGGTGCTCGTAGTTGTCCAGCACCAGGAGCATCTGCTTGTCGCGCACGAAGTCCAGCAGGCGTTCATCCAGCTCGCCGCCGGCCTGGGGAGGCGCTTGCAGGACGTGCAGAATCGCCGTCGACAACAGCTCGGCCGACGACACGGGCGTCAGGTCGACGAAATAGACGCCGTGAGCGTAGTGCGCGGTCTCGCAACGTGCGGCCTGGATGGCCAGCCGCGTCTTGCCGATGCCGCCAGGGCCGAAGATGGTGAGCAGCCGGCAGTGGGGATCGGCCAACCGCTGGGCAACCACGCGCAGCTCGGCCTTGCGGCCGATGAAGGGCGTGACGTCGGGCGGCAGATTGGGGCGAGGCGGGGCGGCTGCGGGTTGGGCCGCGGCTGCTGTCTCCAGCTTTGGCGGCGCCGAGCGCTGGCCAGGCGCCAACTCCCGATAGAGTGCAATCGTCTCCGGCGCCGGCGCGACGCCCAGCTCGGCAGCCAGCACCTGGTTGCACTGCTCGTACTGGCGGATGACGGCGGCCCGATCGCCAACCGCAGCGTACAGCCGCATCAGCAGGCGGTGGCTGGCCTCGTGCAGCGGGTCCAGCGCCAGCCAGCGCCGCGCGTGGGGCAGCGCCTGGTCGTAGCGGCCCCGGTCCAACAGCGCGCCGGCTAGCTTCTCCAGCCCGGCTCCTAGCTCCAGGCGCAAGCTTTCAGTGGTGAGGGTCTGCCAGGCGTCGAACGACGCCGACCCCCTCAAGGTGAAGCCGGTCAAGAAGTCGTCCTGATACAAACTGGCCGCCTCGGTGAGGGCGGCCAGGCAGTCGTCGCACAGGTCGTTGGAAACGTGACCATGAGCCGCCACGCGTGCGTGCAGAGCAGAGAAACGGCGCACATCCACATGCAACCCAGGCTGAGCAGGCAGCGCCATATGGTGATCCTCGAACGCCAGCCAACCCTTGCCAATGGTCCGCCCCAGGTCGTAGAGAATGCGGCGCAGCGCTGCGTGGGCCTGTTGCTCGTCCTGCTCCGGCCAGAACAGCGTCGCCAACGCATCGCGAGCATGCGGCCTGTCGGCGGCAGCCAGATAGGCCAGCAGCGCCAGCGTCTGGCCGCGGTAAAAATGCACCTCGGCGCCGTCACGCTCGACGCGGGGTGGACCAAAGAGAACGATGTTGAGGACGGACATGGACGCACCTCGCGCTGCTGCTCCATACACCGCTTGGACCGGTCGCCTGGCCAGGCCCGCCTTTCCTCCGTCGCTATGCTGGGTAATCGCCCAACCCCTTGGTTACCTTGATTGTATCACAGATTGTGCGAAAAGATACACCCGCGACGTTTTTGCGACGCGAGTTTGCTACGATAGATGTGATTACGATCCTATCAACGCTGTTGCCGGCGCACTTCCGGGGAAGCGCGGCCGGTTCGGGGACCGAGCTGATCGTGACCACAGTGGACGCCCGGAGGGTAGGATGTCCGCTATCGATGTTCTCTATCGGGTGCCCCTCTTTGCTGACCTGCACGACGAGGAACTGCGGGAGCTGGCGGCGCGCCTGGGGAAGCGCGCCTTCGCCGAGGACATGATCCTCTTCCACAAGGGCAGCCCTAGCCAGGCGCTCTACCTGATCGAGTCGGGCCGCGTGCGCGCGTTCGTGCTCAGCGACGAGGGCCAGGAGATGACGCTAGACATCTACGGCCCGGGCGAGTGCTTCGGCGAGACCGCGCTGGTGGACGGCCAGATGCGTTGCGCCGGCGCGATGACGCTGGAGCCGACGGTGACCTACACCCTGCCGCGCGATGACTTCCTGCGCTGCCTGGAGCGGCGCCCGGCCGTTGCGCGCCGCGCCCTGACCCTGCTGGCCGACCGGCTCAACCGCCTCACCGCCTTCGCTGAACACCTGGCCTTCCTGGACGTGCCAGGGCGCATGGCGACGGTGCTGCTGGAGCTGGCCGAGCACCACGGCGTCGACGAGGGCCACGGCGAGATCCGTCTGCGCCTGACCCAGGCAGAGCTGGCCAGTTGCTGCGCAGCCAGCCGGGTGATGGTCAACAAGGTGCTGGGGATCTTCCGCGACGAGGGTCTGATCAAGCTGGAGGGCCAGGCTATCACCATCCTGGACGCCGACGGGCTGCGCCGCCGGGCCTCCTGCTGAAGTGTAAACCAGTTGACTCGAAAGCTGTAAACCAGTTGATAGCGCCGAGAGCGGTTCGGCGCGATGATGAGGGCAGACCTGTGTGATCGTCTGTTAGGCGTATCAGAACTGAATGCAGTCAACAGAAGGAGGCAACTGAAATGAGCAATAACGAGGAAGTCACAATTAGACCCTACAAGGTACAGCGTGTCTGCGAGCCGCAGCTCGACATCGAACGGCTCGTCCTGAAGCCGGTCGATAGCACGGAGAGTGTGTATTCCCGCCTATTAGTCAAGCTGAAGGATGCCGCTCTTCCCACCAGCCAGTACGCCAGCGAATTCGGCGGTCCGGGGAAACTCGGTGAGAATGCCTACCCCTGGGATCTCTTCCTAATGCTAAAGTATCGCCAAGACTGGAAGCCCTCGGGCTACGGACTTGGGGACCTGATCTATACCGTTTCCCTGCTACCTAACGAAGAACTGACCCTCGAAGTCAAGACTTGGGAGACCTCCAAGACTCAGCAAGATGAGGACATAAAGCTCGAGAGTTTCCAAAAAAGCGATATCAAGAGTTCTCGGTCAAGTTCCTCCGAGAACACAACCGAAAACCAGACGAAGGAGAAGGAGTATGTAGATGCCAAAGCCGGCTACTCCGGCTTCGGATTCTCCGCCTCAGTCTCCGCCGGTTGGTCACAAGACGTTAGTACCCTGAATCGCAACATCGCCAAGCAGACCCAGGAAGGCTCCAACCAAGCCACCAACGAGTACAGGGCAAGCCGCCAAGTGAAGATGGCAGTTTCGCGGGAAACTGGCTCCGAGGCAAAAACAACTCGCAAGATCAAGAACTCGAACCAGTTTCACACCTTGAATGTCAACTACTTCCAGGTGCTTCGTGAGTACACGGTTACGCTCAACCTGTACGATGTCTCCCTGGTGATCCTCGGTAAGGCTCCCTACCTGGACGTTCCGTTCTACTTGAGCGGATTGAGCAACAAGACAACGACGATCAAGGAAATGATCGAGGCCTCGCAAACCGCCCAGCGCATTCAAGCGTTTGTCCAGAAGTACGGTGTCAGTCCAGTGCTCACGCTTCGCCAGCTTTGGACTAATGTCCTTTGGGAGGGCGCACTTGTCGACCGCCTGTCAATCCAGTATCCAGCAAACGACAAGGACCGCAACGCCTTCAGAAACGCCATGCTACAATATGTCCGGCCGACCCCCGGATGGGTGGAGCCTGACAACGAGGGCGTGCTCCGGTGGGGCTACGAGATACTGCCCGACCAGGTCGCGGCCTGCCTCACCTACCTCTATCAGTTCGTGCCTTATGATCTGATGCAGATGACCGCCGTGCTCGTCGCTAAGGGTCTTAGTCAGGATGCGGCCATGAGTAGCCTGCTGGCCTTGAAGCCTGGCGAAAGCCTCAGGCTCGAAACGAAACTCGTCCCACGCAACATCACCCGGATTCTCGTTCCTGGTCCTTTCCACAACGTGACTATCAAGGACTTCCAAGAGACCAAGCTTCCCCAGTGGGTACAGCACATTGTCGACCAGTACCAAGAGGCTCAGAAGCAGAAAGGTCCGGTTGCGGTCGACGGCCAACCAAGCTGGAAAACGACGCTGCCGACCCAAGGCGTCTGGGCAGACCTCGGACTCGGCATCTGCTCCGGCGGTGAGGACTACTACGAAATCCAGCGGCAATTCGACCTCGAACTCAAGAGAATGGAGATCGAGAAACTGCAACTGGAAGTCGAGAAGCTAAGGCTGGAAAACCAGGCTCTCGAGCAAGGCAAACCTCCGGCTTCGGTCGTCATCAAAAATCCGACTGATAGCACCTCCATCAATCTCGATTTTACGATCCCGAAAACTGGTGCCGAGGTCGAGATCAAGAAGGTAGTCTGAGGCGGGACATAAACCCGCTTATCACTGGGGAGCAGCACATGACTAAGAGGCCGTCGTTCTCCTTTGTGCTCGTGAAGATGTCACCGGAAAACGCCGATCCGCTCGACCCGATCTGGCGTTATACCGTCCCCTATATGCGCTTTCGCCACCCGGACGTGCAAGCTCGGCACTGGGTTTTATGCGTCCGGGACGCCCTAGCGATTATGGATTCCGCCGTTGCCCCCGCCGGAGTCACTATCGGAGAGATTCACGTCTACGCCCACGCCAATGAGGTGGGTTCGGTCTGGGGCAGGCTCCAATCCACGAACGAGCCTTACCGGGCTCTGAGCCTGGACGACATCAAGAAGTTTCGGCTCGCGGACAGGAAAGTCCAGGCTGTGGCCGCCAAGACCGACCGGCATACCCGCCTGTATTTTCACGGCTGCAACCTTGGAAAATCTCCCACAGCTCTGATGAACTGGCGAGACGCCTTCGGCGTCACCCGCGGCTTCGCCTCGGCTCCGGACCTTTTCCAGCACTTCTGCGCTGGCCCGCTTCAACTCCGAGCCACCTGCCCAGGCGCCAAGACGCTGTTCTTCGAGCGCGACATCTTCGGCATGGCTGACATCGAGCACTACATCACCGATGTAGTTGCTGCCGCACCCGTCCAATGTGGCAAGATGCACCCGGATTTCGCTGCCCTTTTTCGTAAGCTCGTGTTTTCGGACCTCGACACGTATCTCTATAAGATGTTTGAGAAGCTGAAGCGGGGTGCCGAAATCCCTTGGCCGGACGTAGCCACTGTCTCCAAAGCAACTGCGATCGAGCGCATGCGCGCGCTTTTCGAACAGGCTAAAGGCGTGCCCTTTACCTTCCTCGCCCAGCGCCTTCTCTCGGGGCCGGTGCTCGGCAATGCTTGCGACGAGGAGAAGCTGAGGCATACCCACGGACTCGGAGTCGTTTTCCCCTGGCAAGCGGCCCAATGGAAGAACCACCATCACTGGGAACCACATTCGCCGCCAGAGGCTGCGCTATGAACAAAGCCTTCTACGTCACTAACACCAGCGTTGAGGCTGCTTTCCGTTATGCTCATCCCCGATGGCATAACCAGCCCATTACCTTGTATGTTTTTGACTACTGCCCCAACAGTTCAGGCAGAGTCTTGGTCTATGACAACTGGCAAGGAGGAAGGCCGCAAAAGCCAACTCGCACGCAACCGATTTCGACTTATGCTACGCTCACTGATTTCTACAACAACATTATCGCTATTGGCGAATCTGAGCCAGGAACTGTGACCGAGCTGCATTTCTTCACTCACGGTGATCCATCATGCGGAATTGTTCTAGGTCCCTGGAGCGAGTGCACGAAGACAGAATTTGACCGCGTCCTCGGAAAGGGCACTAAGCGTGGGGACAACTTCTCAAAAGCGTTCCAACCAGGAGCCCTCATCAAGCTTTGGGGCTGCGCCAGTGGGGTCGACGGTCCTAAGGTCAAGCAACTTACCTTGGGATATTGGAAGACCGACAGCAAGACGCGACGACGAGCTATCCAGCAGCGCGTCGAGAGCTACATCCGCGGCATGTACGCATGGCGTCTCTCTTTCCTGCTAGATCAGACCGTTTGGGCCACCCCATATGGTTGGTCATCAGCCATGGGCTTGCCGCCGCGTGCTGCCTACTTCGACTACTGGGATGTGGAATTTGGGCCCCGATCGGACTCGATGTGGTGGCGCGTCTCGCCGCTCTTTGTCGCAGGCCGCGGCGCGAAGTTCTACCGAGAGGTTCTCAAGACCAAGATCGACCCAGTGGGCTACGTCGCCATCAATGATGCCATGAGCAAAGCGCCGGAGCCAGCAGAGTTCATAAAAGTGGAAGTCGACACAGACGACTTGGATGGAGGCAGCGAAGCCTATCCAACATGATCCGCTATGAGCGAGCAACGTAATTCTATGTTAGGCTCACAACCGAAAGGAGCATTTGAAGATGGTAACTCAAGAATTAGACCAATTGAAAAAAGAGCTAGAGGAGTGCAAGGAGAAGCTCAGGGTATATGAGCCTCCACCTCGCAGAGAAGGAGACGTGATACCGCGCAAACGCAAGAGGCAGTGTCGGGTAACACGTCGCTCGTGTTGCGAGCAAGTCTTGGAAATCCTGAAAGAAATGCCGGGCGTTGAAAGGAGGTATTTCCACAAGCCCAAGGTTCCGCCGAAAGTGAAGCTTTCCTGCCTTTGTGACACGTTGCCAACCAAAGATACTATCACTCCACAAGTTTTTCACTTACTTCGGCGCTATCTGGAGAATCAAGAGCCGGGTAACGGTTTCGAGAGCGAGATTTTTGCCTATTTTAAGGGCCAAGACGCTAAGAGCTTGGAAGCTCTGCGCCTGGGCTTGAAGGTCTATGATGAAATTCCGGCCACAAAGCAGCGTTGTCTATTCCGAGAAGAATTCCTGAATTGGCCACTGGAAAAGCCAATCGACGCCGACACGCTGGCCAAAGCTTGGGTGGATGAAGCCGTCATTCTTGGCCGGGACTTTTTGTATGACCAAGCCACTTGTGAAGCGGGCAAATTACGTCCCTGGGAGCGGGAATTTCCGGGCGATCCAGATACGCCACAACCTACCAAGGTGGTCGCTCCCTGGCCCTGGATTAACAGCGTCAACGGCCTGAGAACAGCTAATCATCGCCAGCCCTTGGACTATTACCTGCCTCAGGAGTATCAGAGGGAATGCACTTTCACATTGGACCAAGACACCCAGGAAGTGAAAGCACAGTGCCAGGATGCCACTTGGCCCAACTGCGAAATGTCCGGGCACCAGCACAAAGGGAAGTGCCTGCGGGTTCCGGAGGCCCGGGCGGGTCAAGTGGCCACGCTTGTGGGTTTCAATTTCTTCAGCAAGAACTGCAAGGTCGAGTTGTACCATAGCGAACAGCCGTACAAGTACCTGCTGGAGGCGACTATTTGTGGGGACGCGAAAACGCCGGTTCATCAACCCGACGGCGCGGTGATCGCCGATCATCGCGTCACTGACCGTCTGACCTTTCAGATCCCGGACAAAACTCCGGATGGCCTATACGAGTTCGTGCCCGGCATCTACCTGGTGCGTGTCTTCGTGCCGAACGACGCGAACTACAATCTCACAGATGGCTCGAAACCCAAGCACTTCGCCTCCAACTATGCTTACCTGAAGATCCTTCCTTCGCAAAACTTGAAATATCGCATTTGGTTAGATAAAGGCCATTGCTACAACGAGACGGACGGCGAATGGTTCAGCGATGAAATCTATCTGAAGGCGATCCCGGTCGTACTGAAGGCGGTGGGAGAGACCCCAAGTTGGCTCGAACTGCCTGCCCAGGAGACGTGGACCTGGAGCGATGCCGACGAGGGTGAAACCCTCTCGAACTGGGATTGGCGTCTCGTCGGCGAGCCCGGCGCCCCGCTCTCGTTTGAGGGATTTCTGGCGATTGGCCTGATCGGATACGAGGTCGATAGCGAGGATGCCCTTAAAGACCAGGTGAAGTCGTTTGGCGATGCCTACCTGCAATATCTCAAGAAGATATGGGGACTGCTGGCGGGCAGCGGCGCGGCGGGGGCGGCCATCGGCGCACTCAAAGCGGTGTCGCTTTGGGTGGCAGCCCTGATCGCCGGGATTGTCATAGCTGCGATCCTGCTCGTCGGCCTGATCTGGGCGGCCTGGGCCCCGGCGGACCGGGTTCTCTTCGACGTGATCGTCTTGCCGGAGGAAGGGCTCTTCTTCCTCACCGACCCCAAAACGCCGTTAGCCGCCACGAGCACCCGGGAATTGGGATCCGATCAGGACGTGACGTTGTCCGTTATCCCCGAGTCCAAGCTGAATTACCTCTACGTCGAGGAGCGGCGCTACAGCTCGGCGAGTGAGGGCAGCGAATATGGGCTCTGGTTTGTGTACAAGAGAGATGTGTAGGTCCTCAGATCGATAGCCGAAGTCGAACGCGAGTTAGGGCTGTCGGAGGGGCTGCTCAAGCAGTGGGTGCGAAAGGCCAAACGGGATGGAGAAGCAGCATTTCCCGGCCACGGTCGTCTGAAAGCGACAGAGGAAGAGATGCGGCGGTTGCGGCGTGAGAATGAGATCTTGCGCCAAGAGCGGGAGATTTTAAAAAAAGCGATAGCTATCTTCACGCAGGAGCCGAAGCGAAGTACGCCTTCATAGAAGAGGAGCGGAATGGGTATGCAGTGACCTTGCTCTGTCGAGTGCTGGAGGTTTCGGTGAGTGGGTGTTACGCCTGGCGGAAACGCCAACCCAGCCGTCGCCAGCAGGAAGACGAACGGTTGAGCAAGCTGATTCAGTGTGTGCATGCAGAGAGCCGCCAGCGCTACGGCAGTCCCCGCATCCATGCTGAACTGCAAGCACAGGGGATACGCTGTGGCCGGAAGCGGGTGGCGCGGTTGATGCGCCAGGCAGGTCTGCGAGGCAAGTGCAAAGGGCGTCGGCGTATCTGCACGACGGAGAGTAAGCACAAGCTGCCGGTGGCCGAGAACGTGTTGCAGCAGGACTTCACGGCCGAGCAGCCCAATACGAAGTGGGTCGCTGACATCACCTACATCCCCACAGATGAAGGGTGGCTCTATCTAGCGGTGGTTATGGATGTCTTTTCTCGGAAAGTCGTTGGGTGGGCGATGGATGCAAGCATGACAACTCAACTGGTCGAGCGTGCGCTTGATGCAGCGTTGATCACGCGCCAGCCGCCGCCGGGGCTGCTGCACCATTCTGACCGTGGCAGCCAGTATGCCAGCCACGACTACCAGGCTCGCTTGCAGGCCGTCCAGGCGCAGGTCAGCATGAGCCGCAGCGGCAATTGTTACGACAATGCTTTGATGGAGAGCTTCTGGGCCACGCTCAAAACCGAACTCGTCGAGGAGCAGCCCTTTGCATCGCACGCCGCTGCGCGTTGCGACATCCTCCTCTACATCGAAGGCTTTTACAATCTGCGTCGTCGTCATTCGGCTCTTGGCTACCTGAGTCCGGTGGAATTTGAACGGCGTCATTTGCGCACCCTCAGTGCGCCGAAGGCGGTTGGTGCTTAACTTTCCTTCCATCAAAACGGGTCAATATCACCTTGGAACTTGAATTCAGCACCGTAGTTCTGTCGTTTCCTTGGCATCCTTGAACCTCCACGTGCATGATTATACCCGCTTTCATCACGTTAGCACGTGTCCAGTTTTTGGGGCCAATTATACTCCTAGAGAGAAGGACAATTCGGGGGCATACTATACCAGCTCAACGTCGGCTGGCTGGCGACGACGTTGCGCCGGCGGCCAGCGGAGTCCTGCCTGTTGGGCTGTCCGGCGTTACCACGACGCCAGCGCCCGCGCGCGTGACCAGGACCTAACCCTCTTCTACCAGGTTGAACCGGACATCCCCCAACGCCCGCCGTTGCAAATCCAACACCAACGCCTCCACGGCTGCGGCATCCGGCTCGGCCGGCAGCGCGCTGGCGGCTTCGGCTGCGGCCAGCTCCCGGCGCAGGTCGGCCACCAGCGCCATCAGCTCGTCGTAGCTGTAGCGGCCGCCTAGCACCTCCCTCAGCCAGGCCGCGTCGGGCCGGCGCACCTGAACCACGCCCTCGCGCAGGATCTCGATGCCCATGCGGTACAGCCGCAATAAATGCGCTGCGTGCTTGGTGTCGTAGCCGTGCAACGCCTCCAGCGCGGCCCGCTGCGGATGGCGGTTGGCGCGCCAGCTCTGGTAGTTCTGCCAGTGCTTGAGCGCGGCCCGGTAGTCCCGCTCCTGCTGCGTGTTGGGGAAGCGAAAGCCGCCCGTGGGATGGGGCGTCGCGCCGAACTCCGGCGGCGAGGGCTGGTGGTCAGGTGGGTTGTGCAGCCAGCGGTAGTGCGTCTCCATGCGCTTGAGCTGGTCGTCGGCATAGCCGGCGTAGGTCTGCGCCACCTTGCGTGACAGGAACAGCCCGCGCGCCGCCCCCAGCGCCTCGCCGTAGTCGTCGATATACAGCACGTCCCGCTCGTCGGCCCAGAGGATGTCCAGCATGTTGGGGTTGTTGGCCAGCGCCAGCCGCGCGAACTTGGCCAGGCCGTAGATCACCACCTCGCCCGCCCGGTCCTCGTTTTGCTCGAAGGGGCTTAGCCCCAGCAGGTAGCGCGCAGGCGGGATGCACACCCCGCGCACGTCCACGTCGCTGTCGGGGTCGGCCGTGCCGAAGGCCTGGCTGCCCCAGACGGTCTTGAGGATGGTGCAGCGCTCGATCCAGTCCATCACAGCCCCTTCGCCAGCCGCACCCGCGGCACGAAATCATCCAGCGCGGGCTCGTTGGTGGGCTCCGGCGGCAGTGGGCTGGCGTCGCGCGCGCGGCTGCCAGCTCCTCTTGCAGCCGCGCCAGGGCCGCGTGCTCGCTGGTCTTTGCCGCGATCGGCGCCAGCAGGTGGATGTAGCCGTATTCCGGCGCCAGCTCGGCCAGGTTGGCGTTGACCTGGCCGGTGCGCAGCAGGTGAATGCCGGTCAGGCTGACCCGGTAGGCATAGAGTCGCGGCTGTCGGTGTCTTGCCAATCGACTCCTTGCCATCGGCTGGAAAATCTGGCAAGACGAAGTACGTTTCGCTTCTTCACCCGAACACGTCGCCTTAGAGAGAGAGCTGCGGACGGTTTCTGCCGCCCCCTCTTTGGCGCGCCTTTGAGGTGGATTTGCCTATTGACAAAGTGTGTCCGCGGTCCATTTCAACCGGCTGGGTTCTGCAAACAAACCGATGGCTCGATCACCTGTCCGCGTCGTCGGCGGTGCGCGTCTGCCATGCCTCCGCGGCCGGGAAGCTCAGGTCGGCGTCTGGACAGATCGACCGGAAGGTGGGTGTGGCGGAAAAGGCGACCAGCCGTTGAAACCGTCCCATCGGCTGCGTGTCGAAGGGCGCAGTCAGCCGGTTGCCGAGGTCGAAGAAGCGTCCGCGTTGGCGCAGCGCCTGCTGCGCCAACGCCTGGTGATTGATCTCGCCCCACAGTGCGCCGCCGACGGCAAGTTTGCCCAACGCGCTGTAGGCGGCAGCCAGGTTACCGCCTGCGACCAATCCGGCGCGATCCGCGGAATAGGTGGCGAGGTAGGTCCAGGCCGAGAACAGCACGCGCACGAACCCGCCTACAAAGGGCACGCGCCCCAGGCTGCCGCTCACTGCGTCGATCATCGTCAGGATGCGCACGTGTCCCAGGCGGACATGCCCATATTCCACAGCCAGCAGGAAGCGCAGTTCCGCCAGCGACATCTCCTGCACCAACGCCGCGTCGATCACGATCGCATAGGGGCTGGTCACACCGAGCACCGAGATCGGAGCGATCGGGCGTGACAGCCAGCGTCCGTCGACCAGATAGACCTCGACACGCTTCGTCACCGCGAGCGCCGCACGCACTGCCTGCGCCTCGGCATGAAGGGCGGGAAACTGCGCTGGCCCCACGCGCACCGCCCCGCGTCGCAGTTGGTTCAGCCGGCGCCGCGCCGACCACAAGGTCATGAAGATCGCCGCGACAATGCCAGCGACGAGGAACAGCGCAAACACGACTGCCAGCACGATGGCAACCAGGGTGCGCTGGTTGGGATCAGACTCAGCCGCCAGCGCCTGCAAGGCTGCGTTCAGCCCACCCAGAAGCAGCGGCGTGGCGATCAGGATTAGAAAGGTGAAGAACAACACCGGCGCTTCCAACCAGTGACGGTAGATCGACGGACGTGCTCGATGGTTTGGATGCGCTGTAGTCATGCTGCAAAGTATAGCATGATCCGGCATTCTGGTGTTCTGGTGGAACGCGTTGCACAATAGGTTGGGCAGATTGTTTGGCTGGTCATGTCGGCAAGGTTCACGCATGGAGGACGCACAATGAACGCTGGGATTGAGACAAGGGTCGCCACAATCGAGGATGCGCCAGCGCTGGCGCAGTTGCATTTTACGTTCAACGGCGTGCGCGTGCCGCCCGACGTCCTGGCGCGCCGGCTGACTGATCCGCGGTGCGTCGAGCAGGCGCTGGTCGCCGAAAGCGACGGGCGCATCGTCGGCTTTGCTGCGCTGCGCGTGGCGCCCTGCGTCTTCTACGACCATCCCCACGGCGAGCTGACCGAGTTGTATGTCGAGGAGGCGTATCGGCAGCGCGGCATTGGGCGTGCATTGGTGCGGTTGGCTGAGCAGTTGGCAAAGGCAAGCGGCGTCAGCGAACTGTTCGTGCTGACTGGCGATGCGAACATTGCTGCACGCCAGCTCTATGCGGCGCTTGGTTTTGAGGAAGGGGACATTGTCCTGAGCAAGGCGCTATAAGCGGCAGCCGTGAACGTCGAACACGGCGGCGAGCCGGTCTGATGTGGAGAATCTACGTTCGCGGGCGGTGGGTGATGCTGGCAAAATGGCGTCCTGGCGCCCGGACCAGAGCGCGGTAGAGCAACGTCTTGGTGGCGGCAGCGTCACCCTCTTTGACGCGCATCAAGGCGACAAAGACGGCGCCGAGCAGCAGCCACTGCACGCCAAAGAAGATGGCGTAGCTGTCGAGCGTCAGCCGCCCCAACACCAATCGCACCCGGTCGAGGTTGTCGAGCATCCACCCCCACATGATCGGCGACAGACCGGCGAGCAGGCTCACGATCACCGACTGCAGCGCAAAATACTGTGTCGCGCCAGGACGATCGCCGACGGTGTTCATCATCAGGCGCGTCAGCGCAAGTTCGTAGATCGAAGCAAAAAAGCCCGCCGCCAGCAGCAGGATTGGCGCCAAAATCTGCTCACCATCGAGTAAATGCGCCGCAAGCAGAAACCAGGCCAGGTAGTAGAAGATCCACCACAGAAAGACCACACCGAGGAATGGTCTGCTGCCCATGCCGTCGATATGGCTGCGCAGCAAACGCAAGCCAAAGATGCCGACAAGCGCCGCGCCCGCCGTGATCCAGAGGATGGCGCCGTCCTGGAGTTTGACTTGCTCGCGCACGAAGACAGTGATGAAGGTGGCAGTCGACAACACGCAAAGCTGCACCACGGCGGCAAAGCTCAACAGCCGTACAAATGCAGCGTCGCGCAGCAGGTCGCGCCAGCGCAACCGTGTCAACGGCGCCACAGCGCGGTCGGTTGTCTCCGGCTCTGGAATACGGTTGAGAAAGTATAAGCTGACCGCGCCCCCCAGAAAACTCAGACCGAAGACAATCGAGAACGACCACATGTTATCATGATCGAAGAGAAAGACGCCCGACACCGCCAGCGCCGCCACGCTGGCAACGCCGATAAACGTGCGATCGCGGCTCAGATAGAGACCGCGCACCGAGCGCGGGGTCAGCGCCGTGATCCACGGCATCCATGCGCAGGTGGCGACCCCACGCAGCGTCGTAAACGCAGTCATCACTGCAACCAGCAGGCTGAGGACGATGGCTGGCTTCCACAGATAGGTTGCCAGTGGCAGCAGCATCAGAAAGATCAACATCGCCACGCGCGCCGACCAACCGCTCACCATCAGCTTACGATAACCGATGCGTTCGGCGTGCGGCGCCACCGCCAGCTGCAGCACCGACGTCAGCGGAGCCAACCCGGCCAGCAAACCAAGCACAACTGCCGATGCACCCAGCTCACGCGCAAAGAGTATCAATGGGCTGCCCAGGCAGATCTGCCAAGAAACAGCGTTGAAAGCCTGAAAAAGATAAGCGTTGTGGATGCGAGGCGGCAACATTTCGGAACTCATCCGATCATGATACCGCCGTCAATGTGGACGATCAAATATGAAGGGGTGGTTGAAAACGATTTCATTTACAGTGGCAAATCAGACGCTTTGCCAACCTGCCACAATCATTTAGGGAGCTTGCCCGGGCAAAGGCATTCTTTTCCATCCGTTAATGGCTATGGTTGTTATGACCACCAGGATCGAGGCTATGACTGTGACCCCAGATAGGGTAATCTTGAGTGGATTTGTCCAATTGTCCATTTTGATGAAGCCACGTCCTCCAGAGACCGATAACACAACAAGTACAGGACGGCGAAAATGGCATACGTAGGTAATATTGCACCTTGCCCCTATACGAATTGACCAGATTCTCTGCTGGTTGTGGTACAATCGTTGCAATATGAATTGGGGTGTCTGTTTTTGTCATGACTTTATCAAATCCCCTGTCACCGCCGGGCGTAATGTCGGTGGCCTCCTCGCGCTTAGATAGCCCGCGGCAGCACCTGCGCGGGCGCAACCAGCCACTCAACCTGTTCGTTTTGTGCCAGCTTTGTGCGTGGTGCGCTGGTGCAGTGACGATGTTTTGATCCCGATCGATGCTGCGCTGCCATCGTTGACGCCAGATCACAGCGAAGCACATCTTCTTTGCATCTTTATCGGTATCTCTTCGGCTTTGTGTGAACCAGGTTTCACACCAGACACGACTGGAGCAGATCATGTCGAACAAATACAACCCTGCCGAGATCGAGCCAAAATGGCAGCAGATTTGGGCGGAGCAACAACTCTACAAAACTGTCGAAGACCCAGATCGTCCCAAATGGTACGCGCTGACCATGTTGCCCTATCCGTCGGGCGATCTGCACACCGGCCACTGGTATGCGTACACGCCCAGCGACGCCGCAGCGCGCTTCCGACGCATGAACGGCTATAACGTCTTCTTCCCGATTGGGTTCGATGCCTTTGGCTTGAACGCCGAAAACGCGGCGATCAAGCACGGCATTCACCCGGCAAAGTGGACATACGCTAATATCGAGCGGATGCGCGGCCAACTGCGGCGCATGGGTGCAATGTGGTCATGGGAGCACGAGGCGGTGAGCTGCGATCCAGAGTATTACAAATGGTCGCAATGGTTCTTTCGCAAATTCTATGACGCCGGTCTAGCCTATCGCGAGTATGCGCCGGTCGACTTCTGCCCGACCTGCAACACGACGTTGGCGCGCGAACAGGTGTGGGGCGACGATCGGCACTGCGAACGATGCGGCACGCCGGTGATCAAAAAGAACCTGGAGCAATGGAAGTTTCGCATCACCAAATACGCCGACGAACTGCTCGATATGTTGGATCAGATCGATTGGCCCGAGCGCGTCAAAGTGATGCAAACCAACTGGATCGGACGCAGCTACGGCGCCGCAGTCGTCTTTCGCACCGAACAGGGTGATGCGCTGGAAATCTTCACGACGCGGCCCGACACGTTGTGGGGCGCGACCTTCATGGTGCTGGCGCCAGAGCATCCACTGGTTGACGCAATCACCACGGAAGAACATTGCGCCGAGGTTGAAGCCTACAAAGAACAGGCTGCGCGCCTGAGCGAAATCCAGCGCGGGGCGGCGGACAAAGAAAAGACCGGCGTCTTTACCGGCGGCTATGCGATCAACCCTGTCAACGGCGAACGCATTCCGATCTGGATCGCCGACTATGTGATGATGGGCTATGGAACAGGCGCCATCATGGCAGTGCCGGCGCACGATGCGCGCGACTTCGCCTTTGCAAAGAAATACGGGCTGGAAATCCGCCGCGTTATTACGGGGCCAGATGGAGCAACCGGGCCGCTGGAGGAAGCCTACGACTCGAAAGATACGGGCGAGATGATCAATTCCGGCCCCTTCGATGGGACGCCGGTTGCTGGGGCAGTCGCCAAAGTGACCGAGTGGCTGGAGGCGAACGAACTGGGGCGCGGTGCAGTCAACTACCGTCTGCGCGATTGGCTGATCAGCCGCCAGCGCATGTGGGGCGCGCCTATCCCGATCATCTACTGTCCGAACTGCGGCATCGTGCCCGTTCCCTACGAAGATCTGCCCGTGCTGCTGCCCGATGACGCCGAGTTCAAACCGACCGGAGAAAGCCCGCTGAAGTATCACGAGGGCTTTCGCAACGTCAAGTGCCCGGAGTGCGGTGGCGACGCCGAGCGCGAGACAGATACGATGGACACCTTCATGTGTTCGAGCTGGTATCAATACGCCTACATTTCGCCATACTGGAAAAAGGGCGAAAAGCTAAAAGCCGACGACATGCCGTGGGACAAAGCGGCTGGCGATTACTGGCTGCCCGTCGATCAATACACCGGCGGCATCGAACATGCCACGATGCACCTGTTGTACACGCGCTTCTTCACCAAGGCGCTGCGCGACCTGGGCATCGTGAACTTCGACGAGCCGATGTTGCGCCTATTCAACCAGGGCATGATCTTGGGGCCAGATGGTGAAAAGATGTCCAAGAGTCGCGGCAACGTCATCAACCCAGACGAAGTGGTCGACCGCTACGGCGCCGACACCGTGCGCGGCTATTTGATGTTCATCGGCCCGTGGGATCAAGGCGGCCCGTGGGATATGCAGGCAATCGAAGGCGTGCATCGCTTCCTGCATCGCGTGTGGGCGGTCGTGACTGAGGATGCGCAACTGGAGAAGCCATTGCTGGAAGCTAACCGCGCGCCCGACCCGGCGCAAGAGCGTGCGTTGGAGCGCAAGCTGCATCAGGCGATCTTGAAAGTGACGGATGACATCCAGAACTTCCGTTTCAACACCGCAATTGCAACGTTGATGGAGCTGAACAATTATCTGTACAAGGTGCGCGACGCCAGCGTCGTCAACAGCGCAACCTGGAACAAAGCCGTGCGCGACCTGATCTTGATGATGGCGCCGATCTTCCCCCATATCGCCGACGAGCTATGGCATCGTCAGGGCAACACTTCAAGCGTGCACAAACAGCGCTGGCCCATCGGCGATCCAGAGAAAGCGCGCGAGGAAGAGATCACTGTGGTCGTACAGATCAACGGCAAGGTGCGCGACAAACTGATGATGGCGCCCGGAACACCGGCGGCGACGCTGGAGAGCGAGGCGCTGCGGTTGAGCAATGTTGTCAAATGGCTGGATGGACGCTCCCCGCGCAAGGTGGTCGTCGTGCCTGATAAGCTGGTCAATATTGTGGTGTAGCCAGGGTTCTACTTCACGCTTGAGCGCATCACTTTATATTTGGATAGCATAGGCCATCGTATTGGCGTGACATGGCGCCTGGTCACGCCAATACGATGGCGCCTAATCTCACAAAAACTACAATCACGTAAGCAAATTGCTTTACGATCCGCACCGGCACCTTCATCAAACCACGCAACAATCCTGACGCAAATCCGTCGAAAAAGCAACGATCTGCCTTGCATAGGTAGATCGTTGCTTTTTGTTGCCAAATTTTAACGATCGGTTAATCTGTTTTTTTCGGGACTATGTTATGCTTATAACAAATAGAAAAACAAAATCGCAGAATAAATTCATCTGAATTTTGTGCGATATGCATAAAAAGTTGCAGGTCTTCTCTAGAGTTTTATAGTTAATTTGTTTGAAATAGAATTTTTATTAGATAAAATGCCGATCAAGCAGGGCAGATTACACAATCATTCACTCTCTGCACATTTGCGCGAACGAGTTTTTCATCCTTTTCCGTTGTGGACTCGCTTTCGATAACAAAGTCCACTCCATAGATTCGTAAGCGCGAGTCAAGGCAATCAAAACATAGCAGCAAGGAGGGCAGTATGATTTACAAGAGAGCATCTGCACGACCTGGTTTTGCGCTCGTTACATTTGAATTGCCGTCTTGCGTCTGGGCGGATCGTGTCGCAGTGACCGGCACGTTCAACAACTGGGATGATGCTGGCATTCCTCTCGTTCAGTCGCGTGACGGGGTCTGGCGCGCTACAATCGAACTACCAACTGGTCGGCGTTATGAGTTTCGATATATGATCGACGGACGCTGGCAAACAGATTACCACGCCGACGGTTTCACCGACAATGAGTATGGCAGCCACAACAGTGTGGTGGACTTGATCGACAGCGCCCGCAGTGCAACTGTAACCGAACGCCAGCCGAGCAAGGTGGCCGACAGCCAACCGACTGTCGTCCCGCACCTCGCTTCCCCACGAGAAGGCGTCGTGCGAGGTTTCAGTGGCGAGCGTTCGACCGCGGGGATGCCGCGCATGCGTCCGCGCGTTGCCGCCGCCGCCTGATCTACATGATCTACATGGTTTTTTTTGCAGCTTTTTACTTGTCACCTTATCAACGCTACTTCCAGTGCATCGTAGAGCGTACGCGCGCCGATGACTTCGATGCCTTGCGGCGTCATTTCACCGGCGCGCCGTTTCAATACGCTACGTGGAGTCAACGCACGCGTAAAGCCAAGTTTGGCAGCCTCATGCAGCCGCCGCCCAAGTTGACCTACACTGCGTAGTTCGCCGCTCAACCCAACTTCTCCCATCATTGCCAGGTCGGCGTGCACCGGGCGATTGCGAAAACTGCTGGCTATTGCAATCGCCACCGATAAATCGGCTGCCGGTTCATCGATGCGCATCCCGCCCACCACATTGACAAAAATATCCTGGTCGCTGAGGTCAATGCCGACGCGTTTGGAAAGCACGGCGACGAGGAGCAACAGTCGGTTGGCGTCGATGCCGTTGGCTGTGCGTCGCGGCATCGAAAACGCAGTCGTGCTGCACAGCGCCTGCACTTCCACCAATAACGGCCGCGTCCCCTCCATCGAGACGGCGATGGCGCTGCCGGTGGCGTTGGGCAGCCGCTCGGCAAGAAAAAGTTCGGAAGGATTGCGCACTTCCTGCATTCCTAGCTCATTCATCTCGAAGACGCCGACCTCATTGGTGCTGCCGAACCGATTCTTTATCGAGCGCAGCAGGCGAAAAGCGTGAAATCGTTCACCTTCCAGTTGCAAGACTGCGTCGACCATGTGCTCCAGCACACGCGGCCCGGCAATATTGCCCTCTTTGGTGACATGGCCGACCAGAAAAATCGGGATATTGAGCGCCTTGCCCGCGCGCAGCAACGCCGCTGCGCAGTCGCGCACCTGGCTGACCGTGCCGGCGGCGCTGGCGCCGTTGCCCGAATAGATCGCCTGCACCGAATCGACGATCACCAACACCGGCTTGACATTCTCGATGTGCTCGACAATCGACTCGACGACGATCTCGGAAAGCACCATCAAGCGTTCGTCACGGATGCCAAGCCGCGCCGCCCGCCGCCCGATCTGATGGGCGCTTTCCTCGGCGGAGACATAGAGCACTACACCGGCGCTCTGCGCAACATCCGCCGCCATCTGCAGCAGCAACGTGCTCTTGCCGATGCCAGGATCGCCGCCGACGAGCACGCAAGAACCGGGCACAATGCCGCCGCCGAGCACCCGGCTCAGTTCGACCATTTGCAATGCCAGCCGCGGTTGGTCGTCCTGCGCCACGCTCGACAAGACAATGGGTCTGCTCATTGTCTCAACCGGCGCCATGCTCGACCGGCTCTTCTCCGCCGCGCGCATGATGACTTCTTCGAGCGTGTTCCATTCGCCGCATTCGGGACATTTGCCCGCCCAACGCAAATGAACTGCGCCACATGCAGAACAGATGTATTGCTTTCGATCTTTGGCAGCCGGCATGACCGTTTCTCCCTTTCAGAACATTTGTGCGTTCAGTATACCGCAACCCTGCACAGGCTCAAACCAGCCCGCCACGACTAACAATATATTGCACAGGAAGAGCAAAAACACCTTCCCAGAAGCAGCGGGATTTCCAGGAAACGCACCTTTGTCATTTGTTGTGGATCGTTTTGACGCGGCGTCGAAGATTGTCTGCGAAAAGTTCTTGTATCCGCGCCGCGCTTGTGATAGAGTCCAGTGTAAAATTTCATCATCGGTGACGATTTCCACTGCGTACAATGAAGTTCCTGATTCCACAGCTTTACTATTTCTGGCAAGATCGCCACAGCCGCGTCAATGTCTTTGCACTGCTACGCTATCTGCTGCTTTTGGCTGCGCTGGTGACGCTTTACAGCATCCTTTTCCATTTATTGATGGCATACGAAGGACGCCAGGAGAGCTGGGTCACCGGCTTCTATTGGACGCTGACGGTGATGTCCACGCTTGGCTTCGGCGACATTACTTTTCAAAGCGACCTGGGGCGCATCTTTTCGTCGATTGTGTTGCTCAGCGGCATCATCTTTCTGCTGGTCATCCTGCCGTTCACCTTTATCGAGCTGTTCTATGCGCCCTGGCTCAAAGCGCAAGAAGCGGCGCGCGCGCCGTCCAGCCTCCCAGACACGGTCAAGGGGCATGTAATCCTGACCCAGTACGACGCCGTCACCAGCGCATTGATCGAGAAGCTGAATCAGTATCATTACCGCTATGTGTTGTTGACGCCCGATCTGGACGAAGCTTTGCGGTTGCACGATCTGGGCGTCAACGTCGTGCGCGGCGATCTGGATAACCCTGAAACCTACCGCCGCGTCCATGTCGAACAGGCTGCATTGGTGGCGACGACCGCCAACGATCGCCTCAACACCAACGTCGCCTTCACCGTGCGCGAGGTCTCCGATTCAGTTCCCGTGATCACCACCGCCAATGCTTCGGCTTCGGTCGATATTCTGGAGCTGGCGGGCTGCAACCATGTACTTCAGCTTGGAGAAATGTTGGGACAGGCGCTGGTGCGTCGCATTACCGGCGGCGACACGCGCGCCCATATCATCGGGCGCCTCAATGGACTGGTGATCGCTGAAGCTACGGTGCGTAACACGCCGTTGGTCGGGCAGACGCTGGCGGAGAGCAAGCTACGCGACAAAGTGGGCGTGACTGTGCTCGGCATTTGGGAGCGTGGTCAGTTCAATCTGGCGCGACCCGACACCCGCATCGAGGCGGGCACGGTGCTGGTGCTATCCGGGTCGGAAGAGCAGATCGCGCAATACAACGCCCTGCTTTGCACCGAGGAGCCTGTCAACGCACCGGTGGTCATTATCGGCGGCGGGCGCGTAGGACGGGCGGCGGGCAGGGCGCTGCTGGAACGCGGCATGGATTATCGCATCGTCGAACTGCTGTCGGAACGGATGCGCGACCCGGCCAAATATGTGATCGGCGACGCCGCCGACCTGGAGGTGCTGGTCAGCGCTGGCATCCGAGAAACGCCGGCGGTTCTGGTCACGACGCACGACGACGACACCAACATCTACCTCACCATCTACTGCCGACGTCTGCGTCCCGACGTGCAGATCATCAGTCGGGCACGGCTGGAGCGCAATGTCGCTACGCTTCATCGCGCTGGCGCCGACTTTGTACTTTCCTATGCGTCGATGGGCGCCAGCGCAATTCTCAACCTGCTCAATCGAGGCGAAATTTTGATGGTGGCCGAAGGGCTGGATGTTTTCGAGATGCAGACGCCGGCGAGTCTCGTGGGCAAAACCATCGCCGAATCCAACATTCGCGCCCTCACCGGCTGCACGGTCGTTGCGATCGAACAGGATGGCGTCACGCACATCAATCCCGACCCATTCATTCCACTCCCCGCCGACGCACAGATGATCTTGATCGGGACCGTTGCGGCTGAAAATCGCTTTCTGAAACGATTCACGCATGACTGAAGCCATCGCCACTTTTCTGGCAATTGCTCCCTTTCTACTCGGCGGCGTCGGGCTTTTCCTCTCTGGAATGCTCTTGATGTCTGATGGGTTGAAAGCGGCGGCGGGCGGGCGCTTGCAGTGGATACTGGAGCGCTCGACCCACACGCCGCTGACAGCCTTTCTCACCGGCATGGCGTTGACTGCGCTGGTGCAATCGTCGAGCGCCACCACGATCAGCACAATCGGTTTTGTGAGCGCCGGGCTGCTCAGCTTCCCTTCCGCCATCGGCGTGATCATCGGCGCCAATGTCGGCACGACGAGCACGGGCTGGATCGTGGCGCTGCTCGGTTTCAAGCTCAATGTCGGCGCGATTGCGCTGCCCTTTATCGGCGTTGGCGCGTTGATGCGGCTGCTCAGCCACGGCGCGCGGGCGTCGTTGGGCATGGCGTTGGTCGGTTTCGGACTTATTTTTATCGGCATTGACTTCCTGCAAGAGGGGATGGGTGGGCTGGCGCAAAGCATCGACCTCTCGCCTTTTTCGCAGCCAACCCTGGTCAATCATCTCTGGCTGGTGTTGATCGGCGCCGTGATGACAGTGTTGTTGCAATCATCGAGCGCAGCAGTGGCGCTGACATTGACCGCGCTTAACAGCGGCGCCATCGGCCTGGAACAATCCGCCTATCTCGTGATTGGACAAAATCTAGGCACAACGGTGAAAGCGATCCTGGCTGCCGCCGGTGCATCGATCCCGGCGCAGCGTACGGCTGTGGCGCACATCGTCTTCAACGGCGCGGCTGGATTGGTCGCCTTTGTGGCGGCGCCCTATTTGTTGGCGCTGGCGGTTGGGTGGAGCAGCGCACTGGGCGAAGATGATCCGTCCGTCGTGCTCGCACTGTTTCACACAGTCTTCAACCTGATCGGCGCCGCGCTCTTTTTGCCTTTCACTGCGCCCTTTGCCAGGCTCATCGAACGGCTGATCCCGGATCGCGGCCCAGTGCTGACGCGCTATCTCGACAATTCGCTGCTGCAAGTGCCCAACGTCGCGGTGGAGGCGGCGGCGCGCGCACTTGGCGAAATCACAATCGTGACGCTCCAGGAGGCGACCAGTCTCTTGCGCAACGGCGTGCTGAGTCGTACAGGCGAGGAACATCTGCGTGCAGCGCAAAACGCTATGGATGAGACCAGCCGCTTTCTCGGCAAAATCCAGTTCAACGGCCAGCGCGACGAGGTCTTTGCGCGACGCCTGGCATTGCTTCATGCCGGCGACCATATCGATCGGCTGATCGAAGCGTGTCAGGAATCGCGCACGCCAATTGTTGGCGATGATGTGCATACGGCAGCGCACCAGTTGGCGAACGATCTAGACGCGGCAATCGATTGGCTGCAAGCCAGAGAGGGCGACGCTGATGAGTTGATCCGCCAGCTTGCACACGCTTCAGCCGCGCAGGCTGAAACGCGCCGTCATCAGCGCGAACAAGTGCTGGAAGCGACAGCCGCCGGACATCTTCGCCCCGACCAGGCGCAACATCGGCTGGAGTCGATGCGCTGGGTCGATCGCATCGGTTATCACACCTGGCGCACCTTGCATCATCTGGTCGGCTCGCCATTGCTGACATCGACGCTCGACACCGCAGTCTATGAAGAGGCTGAGCCAGTTGGCGCAGACGGCGGAAAGCGATAAAATTCAATAATTGAAGATAGGGTGGTGGAAACGCGTCGACATGCACAGACAGAGGATTGAAACGACATGAGCGAATTGCTGGCGACACCAGATGTGTTTGTCGATCTCGCCGAGTTGGAAGATGCGCAGACGACCACAACCTGGCGTCTGATCATCGACGCCGCACCGCGTTCCGGCGCAGCAAACATGGCGATCGACCAGGCTATCGCCGAGGCGTGCGCCACCGGAGATAGCCCGCCGACGCTGCGCTTTTATCGTTGGAACCCGCCTGCCGTAAGCCTCGGTCGGCTACAGCCGATCAACGACATTGACGAGCAGCGCGTGGCGGCGTTTGGCTACGAGATCGTTCGGCGTCCGACTGGCGGGCGCGCCATCCTGCACACAGATGAGCTCACCTATTCGGTCGCAGCGGCGGCGAGTCACCCGCTCATGCATGGCGGCGTAATGGACGCCTATCTGCGCATCAGCAACGCGCTGATCGCCGGTCTGCGGCTGCTTGGCGTCGATGCAGACAAGGCGCCCGGCGACGTGCGCGTTGGCGCCGATGTCTCGGCGGTCTGCTTCGAGACGCCCAGCGCGTATGAGATCACAGCCGGCGGGCGCAAGCTGATGGGCAGCGCGCAAAGCCGTCGCGCCAATTATGTGCTTCAGCACGGCAGTCTGCCCCTCGTTGGCGACATCACGCGGCTGATCGACGTGCTGGCGTTGCCGGCTGCGCAGGCAGAGGCGCTGCGCCGTGAGCTGCGCGCCCGCGCCTGCACATTGGCGCAGGCGCTTGGCGTCGACGATGCCAGCGATCTGGTCGAATTTACACGCGTGGCGGGGGCAATGCGCCGTGGCTTTGAGCAGGCGCTGAACCTGGAGCTTCAACCGGGCGCATTGACGACGGAAGAGGTGCGCCGCTCGGCGCTGTTGATCCGCACGCAATTTGGCAACAACGCATGGAATCGGCAACGATAAGCATTGATGGAACCGATATGGCTGTTGGACTCTTGACGCTCGAGCTCTATCTCCCGATGAATGATTCGCTAAAAGGCAAGCGCGGCATTCTGAAGCCGCTCATTGCGCGCATCCGCAATGATTTCAACGTTTCTGTATGCGAAGCAGAGGCGCAGGATGTGCTGACACGCGCCGTGATCGAGGTTGCGTGCGTCAGTCAAAACGGCGCGCTGGCGCATCGGCATCTACAGGATGTGGCGCACCGCGTCGAACGCTGGCACGGCGACGCGCAATTGATCGACTACAATATCGAGATGTTGGGGTAGGGACGTATGGAGCTACTTGGATTAAACCCCGCCAACACCAGCGTCACCCAACGTCTTGACGGCAGCTAAGGCGGTTTCCGCCAGCACACGGACACGTGCTGGCGGCTGTAAAGACAGGTCGATTTTCCTGACGAGAATGTCGATAGTAGTGTCGAGCAATCCTAACGCTTGCCACAAGCGATAATCCAATTCCGTCATATCCCGAGAAGACAATCTGCCGGCATGAAACACTATCAACGTTGGCTCGATTGCAGCTAATTTAGGGCGCACAAAAGATGGTCTGAGCAAGCCGGCTGCTGACCAGTCCGCAAGCACATAGTCAAGCAGGGGATCAGCTTTGGCGACTTGCGACGAAACATAGGCAAGTAGTAATTCGCCGCGCACACTGTGATACTGAATGCTGCTCACAACAACGGCAGGACGCGTTTTTGTGGTGGATAAGTCGGAGAAAGGGAAAGGGATCAGAACCACATCGCCTCGACTATACACCATAATGCGCTTTCCAATCGTCGTAGATTGCATCATCGGGGTTGTCCCAGTCTTCCTCGAATGCCCTTAACCCAAGCGCCCGCCAATCTGCGCTATCCTCCATTTCACCAGCAACAACCGTATCAAGCAACAGTTTGGCTAACACAATACGTTCGTCCACTGTGAAATGTCGAACATCATCAAGAACTTTCGTTACACGTGGCGATAGTTCCAACGCAAGTGCACTCATTACTCCCTCCGGCACTCCTGACAAATCGTAGATGGATTGTACCGTAACCGCACGCCAAGAACAACTGAGCTACCCCAACGCCGAATCTTGCAGCACCTCGCCCAACGCCCACAGCATGTGGTCGGCGTCGGCGCGGCTGAAGATGATCGGCGGCTTGATCTTGAGCACGTTGTGAAATGGCCCGTCGGTGCTGATCAAGACGCCATAGTCCCGCATCCGGTTGGAGATATACGAGGCATGGTCGCCCGCCGGCTCCATCGTCTCCGGGTCGAGCACCAGTTCAGCGCCGATATACAACCCCCGCCCGCGCACATCGCCGATCAACGGGTGGCGCGCCTGAAGCTGGCGTAACCCAGCCATCAGATAGTTTCCCACATCCAGCGCATTGGCCTGTAAGTTCTCTCGCTCGATCACATCGAGCACCGCTAGCCCAATGGCG
Source organism: Chloroflexota bacterium (assembly GCA_016861025.1). GTDB lineage: Bacteria > Chloroflexota > Anaerolineae > Caldilineales > Caldilineaceae > Caldilinea. Next base: position 116,870 of record BOKO01000008.1, on the reverse strand, counting down.
CACGAAACTGCGTTTCCGCCAAAGGTATTGAAATATTCCATGCCATTAGCAAACTTCTCTGCGATCTCTGGCGTGGTGGCGACAATTGCCAGTGGGTGGCCGTTGCCTGCTGGTTTGCCCATTGTCACGATGTCGGGGATGACGCTTTGCGTCTGGAAGCCCCAAAAATGGCTGCCGACGCGCCCAAAGCCAACCTGCACCTCGTCTGCAATGCAGACGCCGCCAGCCGCACGCGTATGGCGAAATGCTTGCGCCATGTAGCCGTCGGGAAAGACGATCTGTCCGCCACAGCCCATTAGCGACTCGCAGATGAATGCGGCGACGCCCCGCCCTTGTGCGTGAACCTGCTCGATAGCCTGTTGCACGTGCGCAGCAAAACGGCGCCCGCTCTCAACGCCATAGCCGAGATAGGGGCCGCGATAAGGATCAGGCATGATCACTTTCTGCACGTAGGGTGGGCGTCCCTTGCCGCCAGGGCCATCATGTTTGTAGGGGCTGATCTCGATCAACGACTGCGTGTGACCGTGGTAGGCGACATCAACGGTGATGACATCTTGCTGACCGGTGGCCGTGCGCGCCAGACGCAGCGCCAGATCGTTAGCTTCGCTGCCGGAGTTGACAAAGAAGAAGACGCTTAGTTCGGATGGGAGTGTGGCCGCCAGGCGCCGCGCGTATTCGTTGATCGAATCGTGCAGATAGCGCGTGTTGGTGTTGAGCACAGCCATCTGCCGCTGACCGGCGGCGACAACGTATGGATGGCAGTGGCCGACATGTGCGACGTTGTTGACGCCATCAAGATAGGCGCGTCCGGTGTCGTCGTAGAGATATTGCGCCAGTCCGCGCACGACTTTGATCGGTTTGCGATAGGAAATGCTGAGATTGCGGCCAATTCGCTCACGACGTTCAATGAGCGTCGCCTCTGCTGTTGGCGGCGACGCCGGAAAGCGATTTGCCGGAATGCCGAGCAACAGGTTCGCATCGGGTGAAAGCGCCGTCCATACTGCAGCCTGGCTGGACGCGACGACGCCGGGAAAATCGTGGTCAAGTTCCAACAGGTCGGTGATGATCTGGATATGAAGATGTGGCGGCCAGTCGCCGTTGGCAGGCGGCGCGCCGATCTCGGCGAAGGTTTCGCCGGCAGCGATAGGTTGGTCGGCTGTAAGCCGCTTCAGACATCCTGCATCGAGATGACCGTAGAGCGTGTAGAATTCTACGCCGTCATCAGGCTGATGGCGCAGAATCACCACAGGCCCATAGTTGCGGCGCGTTGCATTGTCGTGCACGGCGTACACGACGCCCGCAAATGGAGCTTGCACAGGCGTCCCAGATGGCGCAAATAAATCAATGCCAAGATGCAGCGTGCGCCGCTCCTCGGTGGGGCTGGAGCTGAGGGCGAAGGCTGTCCCGGTATAGAAAGGGCGATGCTCAGCATAGCGCCCGACGCCGACGGCTGCGCCTTGTTCCGCCACCTCACCGAAGATCGCCGCCGAGAGCAAATCGGTGCGGTCGCTATGCAACATCTGCGCCGAGATGGTCGTACTTCCGACCGAAAGATCGAGCACGTGCACCGGCGCCGTGCGCAGATCGACGCCGATCACCGGCGCAAAGCTGCCCGTATGATTCACAAGCCAACTCATAACCTGTTGGGTATGGGGAACCGCCGGCAAGCCACACGCAGCACGCAACACGTAATGCGCCAGCCGCGGGTGAATCTGCGCCAGTTTCTCCAACGCCGCCCACGCTGGCCGCTCGCTGATCGAGAGATACTCGTTGTCGGGCTGTAAGGCGCGCTGATGTGCAGCGTGACAGACGCTCATGCACAGCCTCATGCAGATCAAATCCCACAGCGCAGCAAGTTCGGCCTCGGTGAGCGGGTTGACCGCGTGGTAGCCTGCCGTCACCTGCGCCACAGCCTGGAGAGGATCGGCTTTATCAAGCAATACGTAAGCCGCCGCAATCGCCAGATCGGCGACGCGCAGGCTGTACACCATGTCGCCCAGATCGAGAATGCCAGCGATGCGGCGATAACGGGTGAAGAGGTCGCCATCGCTGCTGACCAACACATTGTAATCGTTGGCATCGCCATGGATGACCTGGCGCGGCAGTGTCGCCAGGCGCGGCGCGCTCTCGCGCTCGAATCGCTCCAGCAACCCGCACACCAATACGCGACGCTCCGGCGCGGCGATTTTATCGATCAGTGGAGGCGCTACGTCGCTGGCGCGCGCCACGTCCCAGTGAAATGTACGATGCAACGCCGGATGCTCGTAGCTGGCGAGCGCCTGATCGATGCGTCCAAGAAAGCGCCCCAGGTCAGCAAGCAGCTCGGGTGAATGAGGCCGCACAGTCGCCAGCGGAACGCCAGGGATATAGCGCAACATGCGCACAAAGAAACGCTGACCGTCGTCCTGTGCGACGGCAGCGATGGTTTCACCGCTCAGCGTGTGCAAGACTGCGGCGCCGGAAAGCGGCAAACCCGCCTGCGCCATACGTTTGAGCGCATGGTTCTGCGCGTCGAGCAGTTCGTAGGACTCACCGGCGTTGGCAATCTTGAGCACAAAGCCCTCGCCCGACGCCAAATCGATGCGAAAGTTTTGGTCGCGTTCGCTCGGCAGCGGTCGAATTTCACCGCTGACGCCGTAATATTTCAATGCAATTGCAGCGGCCTGCTCCACATTGAAACGCGGGGCGGACTGAATGAGTGAGGTGTTGTTCATGCTGATTCTGCTTCGGAAAGGCATGAACGAATGAGAGCCGATCGCTATTGGCTCTCATTCGTTCATGCCGGTTTGCGTCAGCGGCGGCGTGCAGCGTTGGTGATGAAATCGTAGGGATAGGGCAGCGCTGGCTCGCTCACCTGCGTCAGCCGCGCCATCTGCTCGTTCGAGAGCGTCCAACCTGCGGCGCCAAGGTTATTTTCCAGGTGCGCCAGCGTGCGCACGCCGATGATCGGCGCGGTGACGCCGGGGCGTTGCAACAGCCAGCGCAATGCGACCTGTGCGGGCTGCTTGCCGGTCTCCTCGGCGATAGCGAAGAGTTCGTCGAGCACGCGCCAGGTGCGCTCGTTGGCGTAAGCGCTCCACGACTCGCTCCAACCTTCCTTTTCCGCCTGTTCGATGCGTGTGCCAGCCACTGGCGCCTCCATGCCGCGACGATATTTGCCGCTCAACCAACCGCCGCGCAGTGGGCTCCACGGGATGATGCCGATGCCTTCATTTTGACAGACATGCACCAGCTCCCATTCCAGGCTGCGGTCGAGCAGGTTGTAGAGCGGCTGCAAACAGGTGAAAGGCTCCCAGCCGCGTTGCCGGCTGATGTCGACGGCTTTCTGAAGCTGCCAGCCGCTATAATTGCTGGCGCCGATGTAGCGCACCTTGCCGCTGCGCACCAGCGCGTCAAGCGTGCTCAGCGTCTCCTCGAGCGGCGTGGCCGGGTCCCAACAGTGCACCTGATAGAGATCGATGTAGTCGGTGTTAAGTCGGCGCAGGCTTGCTTCGACGCCGCTGACGATGTGTTTGCGCGAGAGACCGAGATCGTTGGGGCCTTCGCCCATTGGAAAACGCACTTTTGTGGCGATGACCAGATCGTCGCGGCGTTTGCCTTGCATCCAACGCCCAACGATCTCTTCGGAGACGCCGCGTGTATAGACATCGGCGGTGTCGATGAAATTGCCGCCAGCATCGACGAAGCGATCCATCATCTCGAAACTGACCTCTTCCGGCGTTTCACGACCAAAAGTCATCGCACCGAGACACAATTCACTCACTTTGAGACCGGTTCGTCCCAAAAATCGATATTCCATCTCATATCATCCTTTCATTGCGTTGCGCTAATCAGACGAATGAACTACATTGCACCGCCTGCATCGTATGGCAGGCAACGGTGAAACTCATTCTTTTTTGCTACTTTTCGGAGCATCTCCGTCGATTTGCAATCGTGTATGCTAATTTTCCTGAGCATTCATTGTAGCAGAGCGGTGGACTTTTCCAATGTTGGCAGGCGCGCTTCAGATTTTTACAGACGTCAGAATTTAGGTGAGTCAGCGAAACATAGCCCTCAGCGTCAGATCGTTTGACAAAAACTGCCTGATAGCTGAAACTAGAAATATCGCTTTCTCTGGCTTTTTCATTGTGTACGGCGAACAGCCACATTCCCGTCTCTTGATTTACACAGTCCGTTTAATTAGTTGAACGGCGTAGATAGTCTTACTTATCATTTCATTTGTAAACAATCGATTGTTCGACCCAAAATTTATCACTCTTTTCACACCCTGACGCGATCCGGAGGAATATCATGGATTGGATGAACATGCAGTGGATTACCACGTATTGGATGCCACTGGCAATTGCTGTCGTCATCGGCTTTATCCTGGGCTGGCTGCTGACAGGTCTCCCCCCGCGCCGTCGCAACGCCGAATATGAAGCGCAGATCGCCGACATTCAGAACAAGAGCCGGCGCACCGAGCGCGATCTGGCGGATGCACGCAAGCAGATCGACACGCTAAAGAACGACCTGACTCGCAACAACAACGAGCGCGATGATCTGCGCAAACAGTTGAGCGCCGTCCAGGAAGAGTTGAAAGCGGTCGTCGAGCAGCGCGAAGCGTTGGATGCCGATCTGCAAAATCGCAACATCGAAGTGGCTGACGCCAAGATGCAACTGGCGATGTTGCAGGATCAGTTTGATCGCGCACAAAGCAGCGCCGCCAACGAGCTGGAGGAGCTACGCGCCCGCTATGAAGCGGCCGTCGCTGAGAACACCCAAATGCGCGAGGCGTATGACGCAGCGCGCGCCAGACTTGCTGAGCTGGAGGTGGAGGCAGGCGCCTCAGCCGAAAGTGCGCGCGCCCGCGAGGTTGCGCTCAACGAAGCCTATCAGCGTGCGGTCAGCCTTCAACGCCTGCTCGAAGATCGCGAGCGCGAGCTGATCGACACGCAAGCCGAGCTTGAATCCGCTAAGGCCACGGTCGAGGCGCTCAGCGCGGCAAAGGCCGAGCTCGATGACCGGCTGCAAAAGGCGCGCGGCGATGTCGCCAGCGAAATGGCTGCGCTCACCTCCACCATGATTAAAATGAAAGACGACGCGCTTGTCGCCGCCAATAGCCGGATCGCCGAGCTGACAAAACAGGTGAACGAACTGCAATCAAAGCAGGCCGTCGGCTAAGCCGTCGCTCATAGGGCTGCCCTGCCCGCTGCCACCCGGCCCACCTACGCACCTGGCAGGGTTTTAGCCGATGATCGACTATTTGCCTCCACAGGAGAATAAAATGGACAACACACAAATCCTGTATCTGGCTGGCGCCTTTCTGATTGGGTTTATCATCGCCTGGTTTGCTGGGCGCAGCGGCCCGACGCGCGCTGCAGAGGAAGCGGTCGCTGAAGCCGAGAGTGTGCGCCGCAAGTTAAGGTCTGCCGAAAACGATTTGCGCAAGACAGAAGGTCAACTGAAGGAGAACCTGGCAACTCTTGATCAGATGGCCGCCGACAAGGAAACCCTGGTCAAACTGCTGAAAGCCAGCGAGCAAGGACTCACCGAAGCCAGCGCAGAACTGAACCGTCTCCACGCTGCGCTGCGCTCCAGCCACGACGCCCAATTGCAACTCAAGGCCGAGCTTGAGCACACACGCGGCGCCTGGAGCGGAGCACGGGCGCGCAGCGTAGCACTCGCCGCCGAAAAAGAGGCGGCGGAAACAACCACCGAAACGAGCGAAGCAGCCGAGTCCACTGCGACCACAGCGTTGGCGGAACGCGTCGAGGCCGACGCCCTAACCGAGCGCATGGTTGCGTTGGAGAGCGAGCTGGCGCTGGCGCGCGCCACGGCCGAGCGCCTGGCGGAAAAAGAAGTGCTTGTCTCCGCCGAATTGTATTTGCGTCGCCGTGAGTATAGTGACATCGTGGCGAGCGGAGAGGACGCAATTGCAGCTGCACTCGCCGCACGCGACCGCGCCATCGCCGACGCCCAGAACCAGCTCGACTATATGCGCCGCGATCTGAGCATGCTGACCGCTGCTGGCGCACAAATCGCCGCTGCGTTGGAGCAACGCAACAGCGAATACGCCGTATTGCTCGACCGGATGGCGGCTGCAGAAACTGCCCGCCTCACAACGCCCGCCGCCCTGACGGTGAGCGAAGAAGAGGTCGAACCAATCATCCCCACAGCCGATCTGCCAGATTTTCAGGCGGAGCTCGACGCCCGCACAGCGGAACTGGATGAACTCAAGAACGAGCACGAGAACCTCAAAGCCGCACTCGAAGAGGCGCTCACTGCGCGTGCAGCGCTGCAGCAACAACTCGACGAGCGAATCAGTCAAATCGAGGGGTTGAACAGTGCGGTCGCCGCCGCGCAGGAACAGCTCGCTGCGCTCTCCGCCGACAGAGAAGCGCTCTTGCGACGTCTTTCCGAACGTTCAACCATGATCAGCGGGTTGCTCGACAAGATTGGCGCCTATGATCTCCGGCTGCGCAGCATTCTCGGCGCTGCGACACAAGCCGCCGCAAACGGCAATGCAGGAGAGGACGCTGCGCCAACAGTGGAAGAGACTCAGATGCAGCCGGTCGCCCAGGAAGAAGAGGGGGAGACTCATGTCAGTTGAAGATACGCTGTCCACAATCGACGACATTCTTGACAATCCGACTGCGATTGAAAGTCGGCTTAATGAGCTTGCCGCCACCATCGACGCTGTTACGGCTGCATACGCCCAACAGAGTGACCAGCTTGCCAACGCACAGATTCGTTCGGAAGAACTGCAAGCGCAATTGGGCGCGTTGAGCGCCGCCAACAGCGATCTGGAGACGCTTCTGGCGGAAAAAAACAAAGCGCTTGCCGACGCCGAGACGGAGCTCGCTGCGCTGCGCCAAAGCTACGCAACGCGCAGCGAGGAGTGCGAACGGCTCAACGCGCAACTGGCGGAAGTCACAACGCAAACGACCGCCGTCGACGCCGTCAAAGCGGCGCAGGATGGGCGCATCCGCGCAATCGGCGAACGTCTGGTCGCCCTGCTCGCTCAGTTTGACGCCGATGATCTGGCCGCCGAGACAGCGGCAGCCGCCGATTCGCCTGACGTGGACGCCGTAGCAGACGAAGAGGGCGCCCCGGAAGCAACGGCCATAGACTCCGATCCGATTGCAACGCTCGAAACGAATGTGGATGCCCTCGCCGCCTTGTTGGACCGCAAAACAGCCGCGTTGCAGGCCGCCAACACCGAACTTGGAACACTGCAAGAACAGTTGGCAATTGCGCTGTCCGAAAAGACCGAGTTCGAGAATTACGTCACCGACGCACAGAATCGCGCCGCCGGTTTTCAGGTCGAAATCGCCAACCGCAGCGCCGAGTTGGATGCACTCAACGAACAAATCGCCGCACTGACCGCCGAGGTTGAATTGCGCCAGACCGAACGCCAACGCCTTGCCGATGCACTGAGCCAGATTGCGCAACGGGTTGGCGTGGCGCCAGCAGATGAATCACCTGTCGAAAATATGGAAGGCGCCGACGACGAAACGGCAATGTCAGGCGCTGACGATTCAAACCTGGACGAGCAGATCACACACACAATTGCCGCCCTGGACGATCTGTTCGCTCAACTTGACAACGCACGCGCTGGGTTGGAAGACGCCCAAACACGCGCGGCAGCCTTTCAGGCTGAACTTGCGAGCCGCACAGCCGAAGTCGAGATGCTCAACGAACAGATCGCCGCCGCCGTCGCCGCCAGCGAAATAAGCGAGGCGGAACGTCAGCGTCTGGCTGCTGCGCTGACCGCCATCTCTCAACAGATTGGCGCCGTCGCCGACGAGCCGGCTGCAATCGATGCAACAGCGCTCGACGCAGTGCGTTCGACCACCGTTGCACTCGACGCTGGCGACGAAGCTTCGCACACTGCCTCCAGAGTAGCAGGTCTTGTGGCTGCACTTGAAAGTGCACGCGAAGCACTGGACGCCGCACAAAACCGGGTCGCCGAGTTGGAAGAACAGTTAGGCGCCCTGACCGCAGCCAAGACCGACCTCGAAGCGACGATCAGCGAGAAAGACAACCTTCTGCTCGATCTCAACACTCAGACCGCGCAGCTTCAACAGGAACTGGCTGATAAAACGGCTGAAATCGATGCGCTCAATCAAAAGGTGGGAGAACTGGAAACCCATCTCGGCGAGGCGACGCACGCCAGAGACGCAGCCGAGGCGCAGCTCGCCGATCTGCAGCAGGCAAAGAGCCATCTTGAAGAGCAATTGGGTGCGATCAGCGGCGAACTGACGAACACACGGCAACGCCTCAGCGAACTAGAACATGAGTTGGGCGATCTTTCATCCGTCCTTGCAGGCGAGGTGGATGCAGACATAGACACAGTTGCAACGGACGAGGCGGAGTGGGCCACGCGCACTGCTGCTGCACCGTTGGCCGTAGGAGGCGCAGCAGGACTGATTGTCGCCGCTCGCCAAAAGAACGCCGCTCTGGTCGAGGCGCAAGTCGAAGTCGAAGCGTTGCGCCAGCAACTCGCCGACGCTGAGCAGACTCGCCAGGAGCTAGAACAAAGCCGAACAGAGCTTGAAGCGCAACTGGCGGCGGCGCAAGAATCGTTGCAATCGCTGCAGGGTCAGGTTGACGACTATGCGCAGACAAAGAGCGAGCTTGAAGCACAAATCGAGACCTTGACCGCCGAGCTGACAATCACGCGTCGGCAAATCGACGAACTTGATCAGGGATTGAGCGCGCTTTCCGCTGCGCTGGATGAGGACAGCGAGGAAGCCGACATTGCAGTCGGTGAACGGTTGGCGGCGGTTGGCGTCGCCGCTGGCGGGGCTGTTACGGTTGTCGCCGTCGCACGCAAGCAAAAATTGGCGCTGCGCGAGGCGCGAGTGGAAATCAACGCGCTGCGCCTGCAACTTGCCGAGACCGAAGAAGCAAAAGCTGCGCTCGAACAGGAAAAAACAGCGGTCGAACAGGCGAAGGCCGAGATCGAGCAAGCCAGGAGCGATTTGGAGATGCAACTGGCTGCCGCTGAACAGACAAACCAGGAGCTTCAGGCGCAGCTAGACAAACTCCAGCAGGCGAAACTCGATCTCGAAAACCAGATCGAGGCGCAAAACGCCGAGCTGCTGGCGCTGCACGAACAGACAGCAGCCTTGAACGCCAGTCTTAGCGAATTCTCGGTTGCCATCGATAGTGACGACGAGAACTCCGTCGAGCAAGCTGCGCAACGGCTGGCGACAATAGGCGTTGCAGCCGGAGGGTCCGCCGCCGTGATCACCGCCGCGCGCAAACGCAACATTCGCATCAAACAGAGTGAGGCTGAGATTGCCGAGATGCGCAGCCAGCTTCAGTCGCTGATCGATAGCAAAGCCGACCTTTCCGCCAGCATTGCCAGCCAGAGCGCCGAAATCGAGCGGTTGAGCAGCGAGCTTGCTGCGCTTGCCGCTGTTCGCTCTGATCTGGAAACGCAACTTGCAACACGCAACGATGAACTGGCTGAGGTTCAGGCGCGCTACGATGCGTTGCAGGCGCGGCTCGCCCAGACAACGGAAGAAGTGCAGAGCGTTCGTACAGAACTTCAACTGCGCAGCGCTGAGTTGGAGCAAGTGCAGAGCCGGTTCAACGCAGCAACTGCCTGGCAACAACGGGCGCCGGCTGTGGTTGAATTGGGTCAATCGCTTTCGCTCATGCCTGACGCCAAACTCTCCGCCGCCAACTCAGCCGTTGCTGTACGGATGCTGCCCCAGATGGTGAGCGCGCCGCAAGATTTGACCGATGTCAAGGGCATCGGGCGCGTCTTCGAGCAGCGACTGTATGAGGCGGGCGTCGGCACCTTCTGGGAGCTGGCGACGCTGAGCGACGACGATCTGAAGCAGATTTTGCAGCTCAACGAACTGCAACTGCTGCACATGGACCTCGACGCCATCCGTGCGGACGCCCGTCGCCTGGCTGAAGAGACCAACACGGTCGGCCAGATTTGGGATGGCGAGGCGCCCGATGATTTTGAGCCGATTGAAGGCATCGGCAAAATCTTCGAGCAGCGCCTCTACAATGCCGGCATTCGCAAATACAGCGAGCTTGCTTCCAAAACGCCAGAGGAACTCGCCGCAATCGTCAAGCCCAAGCCGCCAGCGCAGCCCGATTTCGAGAGCTGGATCGAGCAGGCGCGTCAACTGATGGAAGAAACCAAAGCAAAGCAAAGCAGGCCGAAGAGTAGGAGCTTACAGCAAGGCATTGACATGAAGTGAAAGACCGGGTTGCCTATATGGGAGCCCGGTCTTTTGTGCTGAGGGAGGGAGAACATGCGCAAAGGATTGAGCCTGATCATCTTTGGATTGCTGGCAGGCGCCACTGCGTTTCTGGCGAATTTGCTGAAACAAAAGAACGCGGCGCTGGAAAACGCTCAGGCGCGCATCGCCCAGGTTGAGCGGCGAATGAGCCAGATGGTGGGTGCATCGCTCACCGCCGATCAGGAAGTGCAGTTGCGCGCGCAACTGGCAGAGCAGGCTGCCGAGATCGAACGATTGCGCTTGCTGGTCGCCACCCTGGAAAGCAAACAACAAACGCAAGCGGAGGAAACCGGATTCGCCCAGCACCGCGTCTCCGACGCGTTGACGGTTGAGAGAAGCGGGCTTTTGGAGCTCGCTCCGCAACGGTTTCAAGCCGGCGGAGGCTGGCAAGAGCGAGCGCCTGCGCTGGCTGCGTTGGGACAATCGCTCGCCGATTTGTCAACCGCCAAGCTGTCGTTCGCCAATCGGGCGCTGCAAGTCAGGGTTGTGCCGACAATTATCGACCAGCCCCAAGATCTCTCCGCCGTCGAAGGAATCGGCGCGGTCTTTGAGCAACGTCTCTACAACGCGGGCATTGGCGCCTACTGGGAGCTTGCCACGCTCGACGATGAGACCCTACTTCGTTTGCTGAAGATCGGCAAAGCGCAGGCGGCCACGGTCAACCTCGACGCCATGCGCGCTTCAGCGCGCCAGTTAGCCGAAGAGAGCAACACCGTGGGCTATGTCTGGAGCGGGGACCCTGTCGACGACTTCGAGCCGATCCCTGGCATCGGCAAAATCTACGAGCAGCGGCTCTACAGCGCAGGCATCCGCACCTACGCCGCCCTGGCGCAGGCGACGCCCGAAATGCTGCAACAAGCCGTCGCCTCACGCGCCCCGATTCCGCCAGATTACACCGGTTGGATCGAAGCCGCCAGGAAGTTGGCGAAAGGGGAGATAGGGAGATAGGGAGAGGGAGAGACGATACCCGGCCACCTGCTCTCCTCTCCCATCTCCTCTTCTCCCCCTCTTTCATCCCCGCTACTCCACAGAAACCCTCAACTCGCTCTTCACAAATGGGCTATTTGTCCGATGACAGGTGGTTGTACGCCCCATATACTAAAAAGTAAATAGATTTTTCGTGATGGTTTGGTCTGGTGCACCGGTCATCGCCCTCTTTTTACACATATCTGGTCATGACACGATCGGTATACTCCCGGCGCCCGACTATCCGCTCTCAAAATGGAGTACACCGAATGATTTTCCGATGTTTGGCATCTGCGAACTGCGTCCGGTTTATCGCCATGACAGTCACAGTGCTTTTGTCATCGTGGATGCTGTCATCATCCATCGTTTCCGCCCAAGAGTCATCGACTGCATCGCTTGCTGCGGGGCCGGACGCCCCTATCTTGCTCTCGCCCGCCGAAGGCGAGCTGGTCACCGGCGTCACACATCCACCGTTGGGCGTGCCGACGTTAACCTGGCAAGCTGTCAGTTCCGCAACGATGTATCAGGTGCAAATCAGCACGTCGAGCGGTTTTTCAATAAACCTGGTGAGCACCGACACCGGCAATACGAGCTATACGCCTTTGATTGCACTTGGCGATGGGATTTACTACTGGCGGGTGCGGGCAAGGGCGGGCACAACCTGGGGTGAGTTCTCTGGCGTTTCCAGTTTCACAGTAAATTGGGGACACAATGGCGAAATTCATCCCGTGCTGCTCGCTCCGGAGGATGGCGCTGCAATTACCGCATTTGCACACGCCCATTTCTCATGGCTGCCTGTTCCCGGTGCAGCAACCTACCAGCTACGCATAGCGACCGATCCACAAATGACTTCCGCAGCCTACACGGTCGTTACAACAAAACCTCACCATACTCCTCTGCAGCGACTTGGCAACAACGTCTACTATTGGCAGGTGACGCCGGTTGATAATAAAGGACATGTCGGCGCGTCCAGCCCAATCTGGAGCTTCACCTTCAACTGGAACATAGCGCCCCAACTGCTGATCCCTGACGACGAGGCTGAACTGCTGTTCACACCTCGCCTCTCATGGGCTGCAGTGGAAGGAGCAAAGGAATATCGTCTTCAGATCAGCACCCAAGAGAATTTCGTCGCTTATGATCAAATCATCACGCGCAACACCGATTATACGCCGGTGAAAGCGCTGAGCAACGATCAGGATTACTTCTGGCGCGTGCAGGCAGTCGATGCGCGCAACACGGTCTCTCCCTGGAGCGAGATCAGAAGATTTCGCATGAAGTGGAATTTCAAACCGCAGCTGCTTTCGCCAACTAATAACAGCATCCATTTGTCCTATCCATTCTTCTCGTGGGCGCCGGTCCCTAGCGCCGAGCGATACCAGATCCAAATCGCAGCGAACAATGATTTTAGAAATCCCAAAATCGCGGACAAAACCCTGTATAACGTCACTAATTACATCCAGACAAGTTGGCCAAGCCAGCCACCAACACTGCCTGAAACCGCCTACTACTGGCAGGTGCGCGCCATCGACGCCCAGGGAAACACCACACCCTGGAGCGAGACGTGGTCATTTCAATTTTCCGACCCGACCGGCAGCCTGAATGCCAACAGTCGTTATCCAACCACACCCAATTTGATCTATCCATTGCCTTTCTATGATCCCGACACGGAGAACACGCCGGTGCATGGCGACCGCTCCTTTGGCTCACCGGTGTTCATTTGGGATACGGCGCATATTCCGGGTTATCCAGGATCAGTCAATTATGTGGAGCCGGCGGATTTCTATTTGCTGGAAGTAGACGACAACATGGATATGACGTCGCCCAATTTCAGCATTGCCACTGCCGGGTTGGCGGCAGCGCCAACGCTCGCCCATCCTTTCAACAATCTACAGCCAGACAGCTACTATTATTGGCAGGTGACGGCGTATAAGGATGGATCGCCGATCGGCAGTAAGGTGAAGTGGCGCACGCGTTACAATCCCGCTGTCTCCAGAATGGCGTCTGTGGCAAGTGCAGAAGCTATCCATCCAGCGGATGGTTTCGAGGCGGTTGCACAACCACCGGTGTTGGGATGGCTGCCAGTGCTCGGCGCATCGCGCTATCGCGTGCAGATTGCCGAAGACCCTGAGTTTCTCGGCTTGGTTGAAGAAGCAATCGCACAGTTTGTCAACTACGTTCCCTGGCAGGGCAAGTTGACACCAATGCCCTATGGCGCGTATTGGTGGCGTGTGCGCGGCGAAGACAGCGGCGGCGCGCCGATCGGCGACTGGAGTGCAGCGCGACGTTTTAATCTTTCGGTGGAGTTGGCAATTGGCAACATCTACGATTTCCCGCCCCTCCCCAATTTGACGACAGACACTAGCGGGCGCGCCCATGTTGCGACCAACATTCACAGCAGCGGCGATGAGTATGCACTGTACGATCTGTATGTCACTGCTGACCGCCGACATGATGACAACTACAATCAACACTGGGTGTTCGCTCTTCGCGTTGGAGAAGTGGGTGACGGTTCGATCAGTTACGCACTCTATTTCGATACTGACCATGCGCCTGACAGCGGCGGCGATATCGACCCGCGCGGCAATGCGATCACCAGCTCCTCCCTTTACCGGCCGGAGTACATTCTTTACATCAACAAGACTGGCGCCAGCATTTCGACGTTTTTCTACCGATGGCTCGGCAACCAATGGGCGCCGCCGCAAAGTCTGGATGAAATGCGTGGATTTATCACCGATTTCGGCGACGCCTTCCAGGTGTTGATCCCATACACAGCGCTTAGCTCTGCGGACACCCACTGGGTCGGCAGCCTTGCGTTGGCGGCCTTCAGTCTGGATGACGCTGGAACCGTGCGGGATACGTTGCCGGCCCAGCCTGAAGAAGTGGTTTTTTCAAGGCCTGTCTTTGTCTCCAACATGTTGCTGCCGCTCTATCCCTTCGACACGCCGCTTTCCAATCCAATTGTCTTCGAAGATATGCCGCCGCTGCGTTGGCGGATGCCGGCTTATGGCAGCGATGGGTATCAGGTGGAGATTGCTCGCGATGCCAAATTCACCGATATTGTGGAAAGATGGGACACCTTTGAAAGTTCAGAGGCCTGGGTCTTTACTCTGATGCCAGCAACCTTTCAGTCGCTCAACGCCTACGCCAACAACGAATCTTACTATTGGCGGGTGCGCGTACGACACGAGAAATATGCTCCAAGACCTCGAACGGACTTCGACTTCGGTCCATGGTCGCCCCCTATGCGCTTCCGGCTCGACAGCCGACGCGTCGGCAATCCGCGACTCTCAACCGGCGACAACGCCTTTATGACGCCGACCTTTCTCTGGGATCGCGTCGAAGGTGCGTCTGGCTACACAATTCAAATCGACGACGACGCCAACTTTAGCAGCCCGCTCATCAACCAGGCAACCGACGCCACAAGCTTCACGCCCCTGGACAGCAGCGCGACGAGTGCACTGCTGCCGGGCGTGCAGTACTACTGGCGTGTGGTGATGCGGCGCACGAACAACATTATCGGCCACTGGAGCGACGGCATGGCGTTCACCAAAAATTCGCTGTGGCCGGAGCCGGTGACGCCACTCAACGGCGCCGTGCTCAACCATCAGCCCACGCTGCAATGGACGGCTATCCTCACTCCCAGTCAGGGGCCGCGTCTTGCCGCGCCCGCCTATCGCGTACAGGTCGCCAACAACCCATCGTTCAACCCGATCAAACTCGATGAGACAACGCAATCCACCTCCTACACGCCGCCTAAAGGCAAGACGCTGACGGATGGCGTCTGGTATTGGCGCGTGGCGTTCATCGACGGCGCAGGCAAGCTACATCCCTTCAGTCCGGCGCAAAGCTTCACCAAGGAATATCCGCTGCCAGTGCTGCTCGGGCCGGCGCAAGGAGAAAACACCGGGGTTGCGCCAATCTTCACCTGGGCGCCGATTCATGGCGCCGCTTCCTACAAACTGGAATACGCCGACAACAGCAGCTACAACAAATCCACCGTCGTCACAACTGATCTGACCAGTCACGTCCCGACCAAGACGATGTCCAACTCGCCCTACTTCTGGCGTGTGCAAATGATCGACGCCGACAAAAACCCTGGACCGCTGATCGAAGGACGCTTTGTAGTGGGATACAAGCTGTTTCTACCCGCAATTCAGTCGAGGTGAGGGCGCATCGACCATCATGCGCCTCCATCATCGATCGCTGCGCGACGCACAACATCGACAGCGCTCTGTGGAATCAAGCCCAGGTCGGCGGCGATCACGGCGGCGGCGGCGGAATCGGCGACGCGGTGCATGGGCACGCCGTGCGTCAGCACAGCTTCACCCAGGCTATCTACGACGATGTCACGACGCCGGCGGCTCACGTCGCGTATAAACACGGCGGCGATGCGGTGCGGGAAGTCGCGAGCGATCGCACTGTAAAGCTCCGGATCGCGTTGCCCGCTGTCGCCGATCAACACAAACGGCAGCGTCGGGTAAGTTTCCAGCAGCCAACGGATCGGCTTGAGTTTATGGCGATGTGAAAGCGTGCTGAAAAGACGTGCAAGCCCATAGTCGTGCAAAAACATCGGGCCGGCAGGCAGGCGATGACGCTCCAAGAATTCGACCAGAAAGTCGTAGAAATTCCACGGGCTGCTCGACACGTAGAAGATCGGGTTCATCTCGACGCTGCTCATGCCTTTCCATAATGCCTGATAGAGCGCGGCAACCCCGGCAAAGGGCAGCCGCGTCTGCGCGTTCTGAAAGAAGGTCTCCATAAATGAGCGCAGCAGGCTGGCGGCGTGGCTCTGCAAGATCGTGTCGTCGATGTCGCTGATCACGGCAAAGCGCGCCGAGGGCGGCGGCGTCAGCACTTCGGCGGCCACCTGCACCGGCGCGTTGCGCGCCAACGGCTCGACAAGCTCCACCCAAACCGTATGCCACACATTCGCCGGATCGACCGGCTGCTCCAGCGGCAAGCCAAGCGTAAAATAGCCTTCGTCGTCAGCTACAGCCTGCCAGCGTTGGCTGCCAACCGCAATCTCGACGCGTGCGCCGGGCACTTCGTGCGAATTCAGCCGACGCAGCATGTGATAGAAGTTCTTCCAGCGCGAGTCCTCAGCGCCCGCCGGCGGCAGCGGATGGTCGCGCAGGACGCGCCCTTTGACAAAAAGCTGGTCGGCGACGCCGAAGGTGCGATAGGGGACAATAGTGACCCAGGGCAGGCTCATGCGGCGCTCGTTTCCAGATCGAAAATCTTGCCGGGGTTGAGGATGTTGTGTGGGTCGAGCGCGCGTTTGAGCAGGCGCATTGTTGCGATCTCCTGCGGTGTGCGACAAAGTGATAGATACGCCTTCTTGTCGAGGCCGATGCCATGCTCCGCCGAAATCGAGCCGCCCAACGCGGCCAGAGGGCGATAGACGATCTGCGCCATGCGGTCGGCATCCTCCGGCTGAAGCTGCGGCGCCCATACGTTGATGTGCAGGTTGCCGTCGCCGAGATGCCCGTAGACCCAACAGCGCGCCTGCTCGCCAAAATGCAATTCTACACCGGAGCGCACATCCTCAACGTACTCCTCCATCTCGCCGATAGGCAGGCTGACATCGTAGCCAAAGGTGAGATGATGCTGGCGCTCGATCTGCTCCGAATCCTCGCGAATGCGCCAAAGGTCGGCGCGCTGTTGCGCTGTGTGGGCGATCACGGCGTCATCAAACAGTCCTTCGTGCGCAGCATGGTCGAGCGCCGCTTCGAAGCGCTGCCGATCGTAGTGCTCGCTGCCGCCCAATGCCTCGACCAGCACATAGTAAGCGTACTCTTGCGCCAACGGCGGTTTGCCCGGCGCTGGCGGTGTGGTGGTGAGCCGGTAGTAGTCGTTCCACATCACCTCGAAGGAAGCCAGCGCGCCGCCCAGATCGCGCTGCAAGAGGGGCAGCAGCGCCGTCACCTGCGCAAATTCGTTCATCGCCAGCAGCGCAGCGATGTGCGTGCGCGGCGCCGGAAAGAGGCGCAACACCGCCTGCGTGACAACGCCCAGCGTCCCTTCGCTGCCGATAAAAAGTTGTTTGAGATCATAGCCTGCGTTGTTTTTGAGCATGGCATTGCGCGACGAGAGAACTGTCCCATCGGCGAGCACTGTTTCCAGCCCCAAAACCAGCTCGCGCATCATGCCATAGCACAGCACACGCACGCCGCCTGCATTCATGGCAATGCAGCCGCCGATGGTTGCCGAGCCACGCGCCGCCAGGTCGAGCGGAAAGAACAGCCCATGCCCAGTCGCCGCCTCCTGCACATGCTGAAGCGGCGCACCCGCCTGCACGGTCATCGTCTGGCTGGCGACGTCAACTTCAACGACTGCGGCCATGCGTTCCAGCGAGAGCGCCAGGTCTTGCAATGTGGTGCGCGTGGCGCTCACCAGGTTGGTGCCGCCGCCGTATGCCACAACTGGCTGGCGCGCGGCATGGCAAAGGCGCAGCACGGTGGCAACCTCCGCCGTCGTGCGCGGGCGCACAATCGCCAGCGCCTGCAGCGGCGTTGGGTCGATCCAACTGGTCGCACGCTCCTGCACGGCGGCGCCAGTCAGAACAGCATCAGCGCCGAGCGCAGCGACCAATTCATCAAACAACATGGTTTTGGGATCGTTCATTGACGATAACCAAGCCCTGCACAACAAGTCGCCTCGAAGGCATCGAGTCCGCTGGAAGAAACAAGAACACCGCACCTGCTCCAGCGCCTGCCAGATTCGATGCGGTGTTCACTGAATGTTCGATTGAAGCGTCCAACGATTGACTGGGCGGCATTCCTACGCCGCGCAAACCGCACAAAAAAACTACTGGATGGTCAACTGCACCTTCAGATCGGCGGCCGGCGCAATCGGCAGAATCACATCCTGCACCAGCTTCATAACCGCCGGGTCTTCGAGCGGCGTGCCAGCCAGATAGGGACCGGCCAGGTCAAGCACAGTGCTTAACGAAGCGGCGTCGTAGTCAATGGAGAGCAACTCAGAGCCATTGATCTGGATCGACAGGTTGTTGGGTGTGTTGACAATGTCAACCGTTCTGGCGCTCAGGTCGCCCAGAATCTTCATCACGTCAGGCGGCAATGTTGGAAGCTCCACACCGAGCGCGGCCAGCGCCTCGGCGGAAAGCCCGCCAACCGAGACGATCCGCCCATTCTGGACAACAGCGTTAAGGCGAATCACCGGCGCTGGCGTGTTGCCAAGGTTGGCGGGCGCAAAGCTCGGCTCACCTGGTGCAGCCACATCCGCCAGGTCGCCTGACAAGGCGATGCGCGTGCTGATGCCATCCTTGAGCAGCGCATCGGTCAGGGTGGTGAGTACGGGCGCAGGTAGGCCGGTTTGTGGGCCAAGCGCGCCGAGCAGCGTGTTCAAGCCATTCGGGCCAAATCGGATGCGCGGCAGCGTCTGACCGTCGATGGCGATGTTGACTTCTTCGGTCGAAGCATTAAGCGCCAACTGTTCGACGCCTAGATCGCGCAGCGGCTGCAGCGTCTCCTCCGGCAGAGCCAGACCGGGCAACGACAGGCCGAGCAGTTCAAGCGCGCCGCCTTCACCTACTTTGATCGGCAGGTCTGGCAGCTTGAACTCAACCGGCTGACCGGTGAAATCGACGTTGAGACCAAGGTTCATGTTGGGCAATTGATCCACAACGCCGCCGACCAGGTTAGCTGTCGCCTCGTCGATGCCGGGCAGCGCAGGGAGCAGATTACCCAGACGCGATAACGAGTTGGCGTCGTAAGCCAGGCCGGGCATTCTGGCGCCGTTGACTGTCACTTCAAGGCCGCCGGGCGTCGTCTTAATGCTGAGATTCTGCAAACCCAGCCCGGTTATCTGCGCCAGCGTGCCTGGATCAAGTTGCAGTGGATTGGCGCCGCCAGTCAACGAAGCCAGGAGATCGCCCGAAATTGGACCGATGCTGCCCTTGCCGGACTGGTCGAAAGAAACGCCCAACGAAAGCGGCGCCATCTGGTTGGTCGGCTGCTGCGGAGAAGCCGCAGTTTCGCCGCGCCAGCGTGGAATGTTGAGCGGCGGACCGACAGGCGGTACATTGAGTGCAGCGCCCAATCCTATGCGGCGCAGCCAGGGCACAGCCTGCGCAGCGGGCGCCGTGGCAGGTATCTGTGCAAGCAGTCGTTCCAGATTGGCGGCGCTCTCGTCGTCCCAGGCCAGGTACGGATGATCTTCGCCGTTGATGTAGACATGGACGCCGTTGTGCCCAATGCGCACTTCAACCCTTTGCCCCAAACTTTGCACCAGTTGCACCTGGTCTGGGGTCATCACCTGACCAAGACCGATGCCATAGATGCTGGCATTGCCGTTGGCATCGATGGTGATCGGCGTAGATGGCAGGTTGAACCAGGTCTGTCCACGCCCACCGCCGCCGCCGTTGCACGCGGCAACAACCACCAAAACGACCACCACCACCAGGAGAATCGGCAAGAACTTGCGTATCGCCTGCATAAGCAGTCTCCTTTTCGCTCGAATCAAGTCGGAAAAGAAATTTAGTCGGATCAATGTGCGTCCGCAATCGCGTGATAACGGTGCACGCATCATCCTTGAGTGTATGCGAATCATACAACATCTCTGGCGAACACACAAGCGACTGTTATCGCATGGAATGGAATTCTGATGCGAGATATCCTTGCTTGTCATTTGCGGTTAGCGTGCAACAATGCTTCGCAACAAAAGGATCAAGAAACCACTTTGTGCGATTTCCAAAACAAGTTTGACGCTTTGCCGCCGTATGTTACAATGGAACAACATCAGCATCTTGATGTAATCGTTTTCTCCGACATAACAAAATTTTTCTAGCACCGCACTTGTCAGCGATTGGGCAAGTGGTTGAAGGGCAACATCCGATAAGGAGCAAGTTGCACATGGACAGGCGCAGCGCCTTGCTGTGGATGGAAAATGTCAGCAAATCTTTTCCGGGTGTGCAGGCGCTGGAGGCAGTCAGCCTGTATGTGAACGCCGGCGAAGTGCTTGGATTGATCGGACAGAATGGCGCCGGAAAATCAACTTTGATGAAAATCTTGTCCGGCGTTTACACCATCGACAGCGGCGAAATTTACTACAATGGCGAATCTTTGCACATTCACGACCCGCACCATGCTCAGGAGCTAGGCATATCGATTATCTATCAAGAACTCAACCTGATGCCCAACCTGTCGGTGATGGAAAACATTTTCATTGGGCGTGAACCAGGCCCTCCTTTCGTGGTGAGCCGCAGCCGGCTGGAGCAACAGACGCGCGCCATCCTTGACCGAATGCACATGAATTTGCATCCAACAGCGTTGGTGCGTTCGCTTTCCGTCGCCGAACAGCAGATGGTGGAAATTGCCAAGGCGATCTCGCGCGATGTGCGTGTGCTGATTATGGATGAACCGACTTCAGCGCTGAGTGAAACCGAAGTCGAGACTCTCTTTGAACTGATTGGCGAACTCAAACGCAGCGGTGTGGCGATTATTTTTATCTCGCACCGCCTCGAAGAGGTGCTGCACATCTGCGACCGCGTCACAGTGCTGCGCGACGGCAAGAACGCCGGCGATGTGATGGTGACCGATGTCACGCGAGAAGATTTGATTCGCATGATGGTGGGGCGTTCACTCGACCAGTTTTTCCATCGCGACGAGCATTTAGACATCGAGCAGACGACTGCAGACATCGTGTTGGAGGTGCGCAACATTTCCCGGCGCGGCACCGTCATCAACCCCGATGCCGTCGTGCTCGACAATGTGAGCTTCACCCTGCGGCGCGGCGAGATTCTCGGACTGGCCGGGCTGGTTGGAGCCGGACGCACGGAACTGGTGCGCGCTATCTTCGGCGCCGACCGTCGCAACAGTGGGCAGATTCTGATCGAGGGCAAAGAGGCCGACATCCGCTCGCCCTCTGATGCGATCCGTCTTGGCATCGGGTTGGTGCCGGAAGATCGCAAAGGACAGGGTTTGATCCTCGGTCTTGCCGTGCGCATCAACATGACGCTGGCGCATCTCGATTCGCTCACCCGCGTTGGATTTGTCCAGCTTGGCGCCGAACAGCGTCTGGTGAATGAATACATCGAGCGCTTTGAAATTCGTACACCTGGCATGGAGCAGCGCGTTATCAATCTGAGCGGCGGCAATCAACAGAAGGTGGTGATTGCCAAATGGCTGATGCTTGGCCCCAAAATCCTGATCATGGATGAGCCGACGCGCGGCATCGATGTCGGCGCCAAGTCAGAAATCTACGAATTGATGCACCAGCTTGCCACCAACGGCATTAGCATCATCATGATCTCATCGGAGTTTCCCGAACTGATCGCCATGTGCGACCGTATTCTCTGTCTGGCGGAGGGACGCATGACGGGCGAAGTGTCGCGCCACGAGGCAACGCTGGAAACGCTGATGCACTACTGCACCCTGCGCAAACAGGTCGTGTCCAATGTAGAAGGAGAGCTTTCGCTGTGACTGCAAAACAAGCAGCCAAACCGAGCACATTCACCAGCAGCTTCGACTGGCACGCCTATGCCAGTCAGCTTGGCGCGCTGGGCGTCCTGATCGTCATCTGTGTGATCTTTGCGCTGATCGAACCCGCTTTCCTCTCCTCGCGCAATCTCTTCAACGTATTGCGCCAGGTGTCGATTTACGGTCTGCTGGCCTTGGGGATGACCTTTGTGATTCTCACCGGCGGCATCGACCTGTCGGTCGGTTCATTGTTGGCGCTTTCTGGGTTGGTGGCCGCCGCAGTCTATAAAGGCGGCACCGGGCTGCTCTCGGCGGGCACGGCAGGACAGGCGGAAGGATTTGGCTTGCCTGCCGCCATCGGCGCCGCCATTGCTGTTGGTTTGATCGGAGGGCTGCTGCAAGGCACAGCAGTTTCGCGGCTCAAAGTGCCGCCTTTCATCGTTACGCTCGGCGGGTTGACAGCTTTTCGCGGCGCGGCGCTGCTCTTTTCCGGCGGTCAACCGATCAGCACCTTCACCGACGAGTATAAATTCTGGGGACAAGGCATGATCGGGCCGGTGCCGGTGCCGGTCATCATTTTCCTCAGCTTTGCGGTGCTGGCGTTCATTGTGCTGCGCTACACCCGCTATGGCCGCCGTGTCTACGCCGTTGGCGGCAACCCGGAAGCGGCGCGGCTTTCCGGTCTCAACGTGCAGAACATCACGCTCAGCGTCTATGTGATCACCGGGTTCTTCGCCGGACTGTCGGGCTTCTTGCTCTCCTCGCGCCTCAATTCCGCGGAGCAGGTGGCGGGCGTCGGCTACGAGCTGACGGTGATCGCAGGCGTGGTGATCGGCGGCACCAGTCTTTTCGGCGGCGAGGGCGGCATCTTTGGCACGGTGATCGGCATCCTGTTGATCGGCGTGCTCAGCAACGGCCTGACGCTGATGAATGTGTCGCCTTACTACCAGCAAATTTTGGTCGGCCTGATTATTGTCTTTGCTGTCTATCTCGACCAGTTGATCAAACGGCGGCGGAGATAGAGAAGAAGCGAGTTGGGTGTCTGCCACGCTGTTACAATGCCTGGATTGCAACAGTGTGTTTTCAAACTATCTCACAGAGTACATTTGCAGTCTACAAGGAGAATTGACTATGCGTAAAGGATCGGTCAAACGAAGTATTTCTTTCGCCTCCAGCCTTCTGCTCATTCTGGCGTTGGTGCTGGCTGGCTGTGCACCTGCTGCACCAGCCGACGGCGGACAGGCGGCTCCAGCGCCCGACGCCAAAGTCTATCGCATAGCGTTTTCGGTGCCGGCGATGAGTTTTCCGTTCTTTGTGCACATGGAGCGACAGGTGCGCGACGAGGCGGCGAAGATCGGCAACATCGAGATCATCACGCTCGACGGTCAGGACAACACCACCAAGCAGGTGGCTGACCTCGAAGGGGTGATTGCGCTTGGCTACGATGGTCTGATCGTCAGCCCGCGCACAAGCGAGGGGTTGGCGCCGGTCATTCAACAGGTCATCGACGCTGGCATTCCGGTCGTCACCATCGACCGCCGCGCCGAGGGCGTCAACGGCTTGCTCGCCCATGTCGGCGCCGACAACGTGCTTGGCGGCGAGGAGCAGGGCAAGGCGATTCTCAGCCTCTTCCCCGATGGCGCCAGGATCATCGAACTGCTCGGCACACCAGGCGCATCCCCCGCCATCGACCGCTCGGCAGGTCTGCACAACATCATCGACCCCGTCGGCAACATCGAGGTCGTCTGCCAGCAGACCGGCAACTTCAACCGCGATGGCGGTCTGACCGTCACCGAGAACTGTCTCTCCGCCAACCCCGATGTCCAGGCGATTGTCGCCGCCAACGATGACATGGCGCTCGGCGCTGTCGAAGCCGCCAAAGCTGCAGGCGTCGATGTCCCCATTATCGGCTTCGATGCACTCCCTGAAGCGCTGCTTGCCATACGCGACGGAGCGCTCTACGGTTCGGTCGAGCAGTTCCCTGGCGGACAGTCTCGCACCGCGTTGCAAACGATCGTCAACTTCATCGTCAGCGGCGCGACGCCGGCCAGCGATGTCGTCCTGTTGACGCCGAAGCTGATCACGCTCGACAACTTCAACGAAGCGGAGCGGTTGGGCGAGATTCCGCAGTAGGAGTGAAAAGAGATTAAGAGATTCGGAGATTGGAGTTGGGGTTGTAGGGTGGTTGGGGTTTTAGGGAGAGTGTGCGAGCAGAACTTCCTCGTCACCCTATAACCCTCCCGCCCCATTACCAGAAATCTAATCTCCAATCTCTTAATCTCCAACCTCCAAAGGAACATACTATGACTTCCAAAACAAAATTGATTCACGCCGCTTTTGAGGCGGGCGAAGGGATTTTACGGCTGGCGCCGACCTGGGTGCCGCGCTCGTTTTGCATTCCGGGGCGACGCATCAAGCTTGACCCGCGCGACTATTATTCGTTTGGCGCACATCGCGGCGGCATCGACGAGCGCTGGTTCTCCTCGACGACCAAAGCCGACAACGGCCCGCTGACCACACCCGACGAAGGGCTGAGCTACGTCGTTCACGAGGACGGCGGCGAGACGCACAAAGTGCTGTTGCTCGACGTAGTGGCGGAGCTGGGTGCAGAGCTGCTCGGCGACGAAATGTGGAGCAAATACGGCAAATGGCCTATCTACTCCAAGTTCTTCGACAACCGCGACCCGTTGCCCCATCACCTGCACCAGACGCAGGAGTTCGCATCGCTCGTTGGCATGGAGCAGAAGCCGGAGGCGTACTTCTTCCCGCCGCAGCTCAACAACCACGGCGGCACCTTCCCACACACCTTCTTTGGGCTGGAGCCAGGCACGACGAAGGAACAGGTGCGCCACTGTCTGGAAATCTGGAACGAGGGCGACAACAAGATCACCAACCTCTCCAAAGCGTATCGGTTGGAGGTGGGCACGGGCTGGTATGTGCCGGCAGGCGTGCTGCATGCGCCGGGCAGCCTCTGCACCTACGAACCGCAATGGGCGAGCGATGTCTTTGCTATGTTCCAATCGCTAGTGGCGGAAGTGCCGATCGAGTGGGGCAACCTGGTCAAGAACGTACCCGCCGATAAGCACCACGACCTCGACTTTCTGGTCAGCATGGTCGATTGGGAAGCCAACGTGCTGCCTGATCTCAAGGCAAAGTATTTCCGTCCACCGGTGCTGGTCAGGCCGCTGGCGGAGATGGAGGAGGAAGGTTACATCGAGAAGTGGATCACCTATGGCAACGAATACTTCGCAGCCAAGGAGTTGACCGTGCTGCCGGGGCGCACCGTGAAGATCCGCGATGCCGGCGCCTATGGCTTCATCACCGTGCAGGGTCACGGCTTCATCAACCGGCATCCGATTGAGACGCCGGCGCTGATTCGCTTTGGTCAGCTCACCTGCGACGAATACTTCGTCTCGGCGGCAGCCGCAGCGCACGGCGTCACAATCCACAATCCGAGCAAGAGCGACCCACTGGTCATGCTCAAGCACTTCGGACCGAACAAAGAAGCGCCGACGGCGTAGAATCCACACGCCAGCCACCTTCCCAGAAGCTTGAAGCTTCCGGGAAGGTGACCCGGCTTCCTGGAAGGTCAGGCAACCACAAAGCCATCGCGCAGCCGCCGCCGCTCCAGCGCAGCCATCATCGCCTCCTGGTCGCTCCACGGATATTCAATCTCGCCAAAACACATGCTGCGTTCATGTCCCTTGCCAAAGGCGGCGACGACATCGCCCGGTCGCGCCATGTCGACGGCGGCCTGAATCGCCTGGCTGCGGTCGAGAACGATGGTGTAGCGGTCGGAGTCGGCGTACTCACGCACGCCGCGTTCGATTTCCCGACAAATTTCAGCCAGGTCTTCGGTGCGCGGGTCTTCGGCAGTAATCACGGTGTAATCCGCCAACCGCCCACTCACCTGTCCCATTAGAAAGCGCTTCGCCCGATCGCGCAGACCTGCCGAACCAAAGACTGTGATCAGGCGACTGCCCCGACCAACCAACGGGCGCAATGTCATCAGCGCGCGTTCGAGGCTGACCGGTGTGTGGGCAAAATCCACGATGGCAAGAAATGGCTGCCCGGCGTTCATGCGCTGCATTCGCCCCAACACCGGCGGCATCGTCGCCACGCCGCGCTGAATGGCGACAGGTTCAATGCCGAGCGCCAGCGCTGCCGTCGCCGCGCACGCCACGTTGTAGACATTGAACTCACCGATCAGGGGAGATTCAATTGAAAAGCGCCCGCCCCACCAACGCAGATCAAAGCGCGTGGCATCGACGTCGTAGTCGATGGCTTCAACAGCGACATCCAGATCAGCCTGAGGCAGTGGGTTGGCGACGCTGTAGCTACGGATTGTCACACGCTGTCCTTGCTTTTTCATTTCCTCGTCGAGCGCGACGCGCAGCGCGTCGTAGCTGCCGGCGTCGTCGGCATTGAGCACCGCCGCGCGCGGCACGCCTGGCTTGGTGGGCGACCAGAGCAATGCGCGAAAGAGGATGGCTTTTGCGGCGACGTAGGCGTCGCGCGTGCCGTGATAGTCGAGATGTTCGTGTGTGATGTTGGTGACCGCGGCCACGTCGAAATCGACGGCGGCGACGCGCTGCTGGTGCAAGCCGTGGCTGGTGCTCTCGACCACGGCATAGCGGCAGCCAGCATCGACCATCGCCCGCAAGAAGCGTTGCACTTCGGGCGCGTCAGGTGTGGTGACGTGCAGCCCGGTCTCATACTCCGCGCCACGGACGCGCGCCCCAACCGTGGTCACGACGCCGACGCGCCCGGCCGAGTCATCGGGCGTCAACGTCGCCGCACGCAGGATCGATTCCAGGATGCTGGAGGTCGTCGTCTTGCCGTCAGTGCCGGTGACGCCAACCACGACAAGCCGTCGGCTCGGGAAATTGTGCAGTGCGGCGCAGGCAAACGCCAGCGCGCGCTGGCTGTCGTCTACGCGCACATAGGGAATCTGCGCAAGGCTTGATTGGGTTTCTGCACTCAACCCTGCCATCGGGCGCACGCCGATCACAGCAACCGCGCCTTGTTTCACTGCGGCGCAAATATAATCATGCCCGTCATGACGAGCGCCAGGAATCGCCACAAAAAGCGAGCCGGGGCGCACCTGTCGGCTGTCGGCGGTGACATCTTTGATCTCAATCTGGGCGCACAGCGTTCTCACAGAGTGGGAAGCCATCGACGCCGTGCGCGCAATATCACTTTCAGGCAAAACATCGAGCAACTGTTGAAGCGTCAACATGATTCAACCATCGATTTCACACCATCTGACCTGGGAGTCACCTTCAATGCGAGAACGCGGAGTCTAGATATCGCGCGGCCCACGCAGGATCGATACGCCGGCAGCCAGCACGACCGTTCCCAGCACAACGATTGCACCGAGGAAGATCACGGGCAGGCGTTTCTCCACCTCTGCAACCAGATCGATGGGAATCGGAGTTGCGGTCGGGGTCGGCGTAGGCGCCGGCGTTACAGTGTCCGTCGGTGTTGCGGTTTCCGTCGGCGTTGCGGTCTCTGTGGGTGCGGCTGGCGGCGCCACTGTGGGCGTGGCTGTCGGATCGATAGTCGATGCGGTTGCCGTCGGCAACGGCAATGCTGGCAACGTCGCCTCATCTGGCGGAGTCGGCGATGTTGCTTCCTCTGTCGGCTGCGCTCGCGCCGCGCGCAGCAACGCATCGGCCACGCGATCGCCTGCGCCGCGCGCCGGTGCGCGCACATCGCTCTCAGCGTCTTGCACGTCGGACTCAACGATCGATAACGGCGTGTCCGTTGGCAGCGCCGTTTCTGTTGGCGGCGGCGTGGCTGTTGGCTCCAGCCCAATTGTGATCGGCGTTGGCGTGCGCGTCGCTGTTGGCGTGCGCGTCTCCGTCGCCGTCGGCGTGTTGGTGGGAAGCGGCGTCTCCGTCGGCGTCGGCGAAGGCGTTGGCGTTGCTGTTTCGGTGGGGGTATTGGTCGGCGTCGCCGTGTCGGTTGGCGTTGGCGAGGGCGTCGGTGTAGGCGTCGCAGTCGCCAGAGCCGCCGTGACATCCAGCGGCGGCATGGCGGCGATCCCCGCAAACGTCACGCCCTCGTCGTCGCTGCGAAAGACCCAACCGCTATCGCCGCCAGCATAGACGGTGCGCGGCGCGCGCGATGTGTTGGCGACAGCGTAGACCGGTGTGTTGTAGGGCGCGCCATCCACCGTGGCAAGCGACCATGATTCACCGCTGCCAACCCAGAGGCCATTCTCGCTTGCCGCGACGAGGAGTCGGCCAGTCGCGGCCAGATCATAGTAGACAGAAGTGGGTAGATTGGGCACGCGCTCCCACGAATCGCCGTTGCTGCTCGCATACAGCGCCGAACCAGAGCCTGCATAGAGCACGCCGCGGTCGGCGAGCAAGGTGAAGATGATCGAGGTTGTCGGCGTGCCAGCCACAGCTTCCCAGGTTGCAGCGCCAGCAGGCAGACGATAGAGTCCGTTGTGTGTGCCGGCGTAGAGCGCGTCTCCAAACGCGGCAAGGGAGCGAATTCTGCGCGCCTCGCCGACCAGCCCGCCGTCGAGTTTCTGCCATGTTGCGCCGCCATCCTCGGTGCGAAAGACGCCATCAAACCGCGTGCCGGCGTAAACCGCAGTGCGGTTGTTTTCCACGTTGGCGTAGAGCACGCCAACTGCGCTGTTGGCGCTCAACAGACTGCGGAAACCGGCGACTTCCGCCCACGTTGCGCCGCCATCTTGCGATCGAAAAATAAAGCCGGCGCCGCCATCCGATGCGTAGGCGATACGTGCGTTGCGCGGGTCAAAGATGATCGATGTGATGCTGATATTTGGCGGCAAGTCTGGCGTTGTGTTTGTCCAGGTGATGCCTGCATCGGCGCTGCGGTAGATGCCAGCCGGGCGCGGTGAGTTGAGCACGCCCGCCAATACCTGGTTAGGTGCAACCGGCGCAACCGCCAGGCTCAGAACAGGGTTGGCAGTTGGCGCTGCGGTCTGCGCCATCACCCACACCGGCGCCAGGACAGTCAGTGCAGCCAATACAACAATCGAAACAATCCAGTGAAGCCGAATTTGAAAGCCGCTCATCAGGAATGCAGTATACTCGCGCAGCGGCTTTTCTGGTAATCGGTGAGAGAATACGAAAGAAAAGGCAAGACCCTGATGCAGGTCTTGCCTTTGTATGTTTCGGATACCGACAGCGCCTGCCGCCTATGCATCACCTACAGAATGGTGAGCAAATATTGCGAGGCTGTATTTGCCCACTCGATGATCAGCGCCGGATACATGCCGACCCAAAAGACGCCGATGACACAAATGGTCACGATTGCCTGGACGCCGATGCCAGCGCCGCCAATGGTCGGCGCCGGTTCGCCATCTTCAGCCGGGAAGAACATGATGCGCGCCACTGTCATGTAGTAGAAAGCGGAGATCGCAACATTGATCAGCGCCATCACAGCCAGGAAGTAATATTGATGCTGGATGGTTGCGCCGAAGACAAAGAACTTGCCGACGAAGCCAGCGGTCAGCGGGATGCCGACCAGGCTGAGCAGAAAGACGAGCATCGCCGTCGCAAGCCACGGCGAACGCTTGACCAGCCCCGTGAAGTGTGCGTAATCGCTGCCGCCGGTCATATTTTCAACCGCCATCACGACCATGAACGCGCCGATGTTGGTGAACAGATAGCCCATCAAATAAATGAGCATCCCATTCAATCCATTCATCGAAAGCGACATCACATCGACGACATTAGAGTTCACAACCGCCGTCAAGCCAAGCAATATGTAGCCGGCCTGGGCAATGCTGCTGTAGGCGAACATGCGTTTGACATTGGTTTGCCGCAGCGCCATCAGGTTGCCGGCAAACATTGTTAAGACGCTCAGACCGCCAAGCACCGGCACCCACACTTCGGCATTGGCGGAAAACGCCATTAGCAACACGCGCGCCATCACAGCGAAACCAACAGCCTTAGATGCTGTCGAAAGATAAGCAGTGACCGGCGTAGGTGCGCCTTCGTATGTGTCAGGCGTCCATTGAAAGAAGGGCGCCAGACTGGTTTTGAAGCCCAGTCCCGCCATCACCAGGATCACCGCTGGAATGATGGCGGCGTGCACTGTGCTGTTCTCGGCGAAAACTGTGCCGATTTCGACCAGATTGAGCGAGCCGGTCGCGCCGTACATAAAGGTCATGCCATACAGCATAATGGCTGAGGCGACGGAGCCGTACAAGAAATACTTGAGGCCAGCCTCCGAGCTGCGCAAATCCTCGCGAATCGAGCCAACAAGAATGTAGCTGGTGATGGATAGGAACTCAATCGCAACAAAGATCAACAGCAGGTTGTTGGCGCTGACAGCAAAAGCCATCGCCACCGAGATAAAGAGATAGGAGGACCAGAATTCCGCTCCGCCGCTGACGCGCTGGTTGAGATAACCGCCTCCCGCGATCGCCGTCAACAACATCGCGGTGTAAATGATCATCTTCAGAAAGAGCGAGAAGCTGTCGATGTCGACCACATAGGCTGCTGTCTGTGGCTGACCGCCCAACTGCACGAATGCGCCCACCAGCCCAAGCAACAGAAAGATCACAGTGATCGCCATATAGCCGCGGCTGCTTCCGCCTTGTTTGCCAGCCGTGGTGTCTAGAATCAGGATCAGCAACGCACCGACCGAAACAAGGATTTCAGGCAGGAGCGGCGCCAGTGAAGCAAATCCGATTTCCAAAATCGGCCTCCTTTTGCCTTACAGCACGCTCTGAACAAAGTTCAAGACCTGCACGGCGGCGCCGTTCAGGAAGTTCAGCAGCGGTGTGGGATAGACACCCAGGATAAAGACCAGAATCACCAACGGCCACAGCGTGAGTTTCTCGAAGCCGGTCATGTCGGTGGGGCCATCAGCGTGCTCGCCTGTGGCCGTCGTCCAGTGATTGATCTTGTTCGCATCATACACACCCAAAAAGACATTCTGAATGATGCGCCACAAGATATACACAGCGGTAAAGACAAGCCCGAGCACCGCAAATGCAGCCCAGTAGGTTGTCAAATAGAAGGCGCCACGGAAAGTGAAAAACTCGCCCCAAAAGCCAGATAGCCCCGGCATGCCCAGGCTTGCCAGCGCCGCCACCATCATGATGCCGTAGAAGTAAGGCGTCTTGGCGCTCAAACCGCCAAATTTGCTAAGGTCGCGTGTGTGGGCGCGTTCGTAGATTACGCCGACCAGGAAGAACAGCGCGCCCGTGATCAAGCCGTGGTTGAACATCTGCATCGTGGCGCCGTTGAACGCCATGGCTGCGCTGTCGAAGGTGGCCTGTTCTCCCAGGCTGCTGAACCCAGCCGCCGCTGCGCCGATGCCCATCACCACGTAGCCCATGTGTGAGACAGAGCTGTAAGCGATCAGACGTTTCAGATCAGTCTGTGCGATACAGACAAGCGCGCCGTAGACAATAGCAATTGCGCCTAACCCCACCACCCATTGCGACCAATACTCCGCCGCAGTTGGATAGACCGGGATCATGATGCGCATGAATCCATAGCCGCCCAATTTCAACAACACGCCTGCCAGAATGACGCTGCCTGCGGTCGGCGCTTCGGTGTGGGCGTCGGGAAGCCAGGTGTGGAAGGGGAAGCTCGGCACTTTGAACGCAAAGCCGAGGAAGAACCCCCAAAACGCCAGGCTTGTCAGCAACAACGCGGACTGCGGCGGCAGGTCAGCGAAGGGGCGGGCGGCCGCCGACTGCAGAATGTCGAAAGTTCCTGTAGCAAAGTACGTGCCGAGAATCGCCAGCAACATTGCCACCGAACCAACCAGGGTGTAGATAAAGAACTTGATCGAAGCGTAGTTGCGATTCTTGCCGCCCCAAATGCCGATGAGGAGGTACATCGGCACCAGGCTGATCTCCCAGAAAATATAGAAGATCACGAAGTCCAGCGCAATGAAAACGCCAAACATGCTGAGCGCCAGCAGATGAAAGAGACCAAAGTACTCGCGCACGCGATGCTTGATCACATAGGCGCTGTAGTACAGACTCAGTGTGGTGAGCAGCGCTGTCAGAAAGATCAATGGCAAGCTCAGGTTGTCAGCGCCGAGATGGATGCTCGAGTTGATTGCCGGAATCCATGGCGCATTCACCACGTATGCCATTTCGCCGCTGGCATAATTATATCCCGCCAGCATGTAAATGCTGAGACCAAGTGGCAACAGGCTCGCCAACACCGAGCCCCACTTGATCAGCGATTCATTCCTGGTCATAAAGACCAGAATTGTGCTGAGCAGCGGCCACACAATAAGAATGGGCAGCGCCCACTGATTCAGGAATTCCATGAACGTTTCCTCCGCAGACCTTCGGTTTGGAATTCAGCGCCGATTGCGAGAAATCGAAAAGTTACACGTTTTCAAAAACCAGCTTTCGACACGAAAGCAGATTCTCACGATTGAATAAACTACTAGACTAGCGTCAAGATCAAAGGCAGTGCGTAGAGCAACAACCAGATCGTCAACGACACCACAACCACCATCAGATAGACCTGCACCTGGCCGTTTTGTGTGTTGCGCAACAGGCTGCCCGTCCGATCCGAAATCCAGGCAAACGCATTGACAGCGCCATCGATAACATACTGATCGAATCTGGCGCATACACCTGCGAACCAGATCGAAACGCGCCCGATGGCATCGACGATCGGGTCGATCACCCACACGTCGTCGAGCCAGTACATGAATTTCGCCGCACCTCGCGTCAAGGCGACGACGGTGTAGTTGTAAAATTCATCCACCCAGAACTTGCGATGCATCGCCCACCAGACAGGCCCCAGCCAGCGGCGCATCGGATCGATTTTGCCCTCCGGCAACCCATCGCGATAGACATAGTAGCCAAGCGCCAGTCCACCCAGCGAAACAAGAATCGACACCAGCAGCACAAACACGTTGAATTCAGGGTGCGGGAACTTGAATTCCATGTACTCGATATACGGCTCGAGCTGATGTTCGATCCAGTTCGGAAAGAGTGAACCCAACACCGGGAAACTGGCAGGAATGCCGAACCAGCCCAGCCCAATCACAAACGGTGAAATCAGGATCAACGGAACGGTCATCGACCGCACGCTCTCTGGCGCATGCGCGGCTCCTTCACTTCGCGGTTGTCCCAGGAAAGTCAAGGTGATCTGTCGCGCTGTATAGAACGCAGTGAGCAGCGCAGTGATTGCCAATGTCCAGAAAATCACCCATTCGCGCGTATACCACTCACTGGCAAGAATCTCGTCTTTAGACCAGAAGCCAGCCGTAAAGAAGGGGAAGCCGGCCAACGCCAGGCCGCCGATGATAAACGTCCATCCCGTAATCGGCATGCGCTTCAACAATCCGCCCATGTTGCGCATATCTTGTGGATCGTGTGGATCGAGAACACCATCTGCGCGGGCGATCAAATGTGAGCCGTGGTGGACGTGTGCATCCTCATGCCCATGCTGGTCTTGGTGGTGTCCATTGCCATGACCATTTGCATGGGCATGGGCGTGGTGAAACCCATGCTCAACGCCATGAATCACCGAGCCGGAGCCGAGGAAGAGCAGCCCTTTGAAGAAAGCGTGGGTGAGCAGGTGGAAGAAACCAGCTACATAAGCGCCCGTCCCCAACGCCGCCACCATAAAACCAAGCTGCGCAATCGTCGAATACGCCAGCACGCGTTTGATGTCCCATTGGGCAATGGCGATCAGAGTGGCAAAGAATGCGGTGAATGCGCCGATGCCGGCGACAAACTGCATACTGCCCGGAGCGACCTCACCGGCAGCGTAGAAAAGCGGATACATGCGCACGATCAAAAAGACGCCTGCAGAAACCATCGTCGCCGCATGAATCAGTGCGCTGACCGGCGTCGGGCCCTCCATGGCGTCGGGCAACCAGACGTGCAACGGGAACTGGGCGCTCTTGCCGATCGTGCCGAAGAAGATCAGGATGGCGATCAACGCAATGGCCGGCGTTGTGAAATTCAAGATCGGCACGTGCACCATCATTTCGGAAAGATGCTTCATGTTCTCCGGCGCCAGTGCCTGCTCGAAGACCAGTGTATTGTCGATGCTCCACATATAGAGCAACATCATGCCAGCGAACATGATTGTGTCGCCGATGCGGGTCGTAATGAACGCTTTGAACGCCGCCTTCTTGGCGGATTCCTTTTCAAACCAAAACCCAATCAGCAAATAGCTGCACAGCCCCATGATCTCCCAGAAAACGAAGAAGGTCAGCAGCGAGTTGGAAACGACCAATCCCAACATGCCTGTGGCGAAAAGGCTGATGTACGCCATGAACCGGCTATAGCGCGGGTCTTTGCCCTGTGCATACGCTTCGGGATAATCTTCCTTGCGAAGATGCGGCGGGAAGCTCATGTAGCCATTGGAATAGATGAAAATCATGAGCAACAGAAAGGTGACCATGAAGATCATCAATGCGTTAGCCGGATCGACCTGAAAGCCGATCATCAACTCGCTCGCTCCGGTGGGGATGGTGAAAAGCTCGCCGTAGAGTGGATGCTCGCCAAAATGCGGCGTTGTGAAGACGGCAAACGCGATCGGCCAGCCCAGGATAAAGCTGACGAGCACCCCGCCGATCGCGGTCAACGAACTGACGGTCTTGTTCCGATTCAAAAACAAGATGATTGCCACGAAAGCAAGAAAGGGTGGCACTGGCAACAACCAGGCGAGATTTAGAAATCCTTGCATTGCTTACCCTCGTTTTGTTTTGCGCCCTAATCACCAAAATTCGTGAATGACGCCGATCAATCTATCGAGCGCTGTACTGGAAGCTGCGAATAAAGTTGCCAACGCCGTACCCAACCAACGCCCCCAGCACCACCAAAATCAAGAAAATCAAATCATTGGGCACGCCAATCACGCCGCCAATCGCCACTGCCACTGAGGCGCCTGCAACCGCCATCAATAGCAGAAAAGTTTGTTCGGATTTGCGCTTCTTCGCCGCTTCCAACAACTGTGCAGCGTCCCGAAAATCAGGCTTATATTTGACGATTTCCTTCAGCACATGGACGGCGCCGGTGTAGTTGCCTTGCTCCATCTTTTCCAGAGCAAGGTTATACAAAAATTCACATTGTTCTTCTAAAGTGCCGGTCAACCGCTGATTTGGCATGACGCCTGATTTACATTACATGCATGTTTCGTGTTGCGTATTGCTAACAGTGACTCGCACTGGACACGCGACACGCCCCACGCAACACGTTCCTACTACCCCTTCAACAGATCGAGATCGTCGAGGTTCACGGTGCGGCGATTGCGATAAACCGAAATCACCAACGCCAGGCCGACAGCGACTTCCGCCGCAGCAACTGCAATGACGAATAAGGCAAAAATCTGCCCATCCAGATTTTGCGCGGGCGATGGGCCATAGCGCCAGAATGCAATCAGGTTAATATTGGCGGCGTTTAACATCAATTCAATGCCCATCAACACGGCGATCGCATTGCGTCGCCCCAACGCCGCAAACAATCCTGCGCTAAAGACAAATGCCGCCAGTATCAGATACCAGGTTAGAGGAACCATGTGCGTCGCCTCTTTTCTTTCTCATCCACACTTGCCAAAATCTCTCTCGGCCACTTTTTATCGATCACCAGATTTACTTCTTTACTTCCGATCGCGTGCCAGGACGATTGCGCCGGCCAAAGCAACCAGCAACAGCATCGCCAACAACTGGAACGGCACGACATACTCGTTGACAAACGAGCGCCCTAGCCCAGCAATAATCGCCTGACCTTCCACAATCGGCTCGCCAGCCTGGGGCCACGGGATCGCTCCAACCAGCGCCGTCAACACCAGGAAGATGAGGATCGTAATCATCGCTGCCGTTCCCGACTGGCGGTTGCGCGGCGATGTCGCACCAAACATCATGCCGCGCGTCAACATGATGGCGAAGGTGATGAGCGTCGAGATGGCGCCGACATAAACAAGCACCTGGCTGACGCCGATAAACTCCGCTTCCGCCACCACATAGACGCCTGCCGCACCAAAGAATGCGGTCACCAGCCCAAGTGCGCTGTGAAACAGATTACGCGCCAACACAACAACCAGTGCGCCCAAAACAGTTAAAATGGCGATCATCACGAAGATGACCTGCTGGATTGTCGGCAACGGCGGCAGCTCGAATGGCAGTTCAGGCATGACGAATTCTCCTCAAATCAGTCGCCCGACGCAGGACGGGCCGGTTGCATGACGCCAATCAATGACTTGGGCTCGAACGCTCGCTTTGACCGCACCTGCTCGCGCTGGAAGTATTTGCCCAGGATGTTGAGCACAGCCACCACAACGGCGAGATTAGCCACGAGCACAAGGATATAGTTGAGCCACATCGGCGTCGGGAGCTTCATAATGATCATCTGCGCCAGGATCAACGCCAATACCAGCGGGACCAGCACCTTCCAGGCGAAGGACATCATTTGATCGACGCGCACACGTGGGAATGTGCCCTTGACCCACTGGATGACGACGTACACGAAAAATGTTTTGGCAAGGAAATAAATCGGGCCGAGCAGTGGGATCTGTCCAGCGAATGGCCCTTGCCAGCCGCCGAGGAAGAGCACAACCGCAATCGCGCCCAGGAAGAAGCTGTTGAGGAACTGCGCCAGGAAGAACATGGCGAACTTCATGCCCGAATATTCAATATGGAAACCAGCGATCAGCTCCGATTCAGCTTCAAGGAGATCAAAGGGCGTCTGCTCTGCTTCAGCCAGCGCTGAGATAAAGTAAATCAAGAACGCACCGGGAAGCAGAAAGATGAACCAACCTAAGCCAAGATTGATCGGTCCCAGATAGAGCGACTGCGCCTGTGAGATGCCTTGCATACTCATCGTGCCAACCAGCAGGACAGGCGCCAGCATCGCCAACACCATCGGAATTTCGTAACTGAGCAATTGCGCCACGACGCGAAAACCAGCCAACAGCGCATATTTATTGTTGCTGCCCCAGCCGGCCATCAACGCAGCCATGATGCCGATCGAGCCAAGCGCCACAAGATATAAAACACCCACATTGAGATCGGCTCCGACCAATCCGGCGCCAAACGGAATCACGGCAAGCGCCATCAATACGCCCATCACCGCCAGCACCGGCGCAATCAGGTACGAAACCTTATCGGCGGTCGATGGCGTAATATCCTCTTTTGAAAGCAACTTGACTGCATCGGCGACGGTCTGAAATAGACCATACCGTCCAACCCGATTGGGGCCGATGCGATCCTGGATGCGACTGACCACCTTGCGTGTGATCCAGATCAAAAGCAACGCCAGAACAAGCGCTGCATTCGCCAGAATGAACGCGCCGATGAAATAGGTGATCCCTTCAATCAGCCAGCTCAGTTCTTGAGGTGCGCCCAGGTCATATTGAAATTGGATTAGCGCATCGCTCCAGTTCATACAGACTCCTCCGTGTGTGCGAGCGGATCAACCGGCGCAGTCCATCAATTCCATTCGAGCGCGCCCTTGCGCCACTCCAGAAAGAGACCCAAAATTAGAATCAACACAAAAGTGGCGGCCGCAATCACTGAGAAAAACGACAGATCGGCATAGGCGACCGCAATCGGAAACAGAAAGATGACTTCCACGTCGAAGATCAAAAAGATCAGACCGATAAGGTAATACTGGGCCCGAAATTGAACCCAGGTGTCGCCGATCGTTTCAACACCGGACTCGTATGTCTCGTTCTTGACAGGGTCTGGACGCCGCGGTCCCAGGAAATGCCCCAAAACGATCGCTGCCACAGGGATAATCACAGCAATCGCGCTGAGAATCAGTACAAAACCCCATTGACTGAGCATGAATGTACTCCCGTTGCGTTCGTACAGCAGAAAGGCGTGCGCTGTCTTCCTTAGTATCGTAGACAGATTTAAGGTTTGTGTAGAAAATAACAAACTGCGATTGATGTTAGCACAGACTCGGAGCGATCTGGAAAATCCAGGTCAGCAAAATGTAACAATCTATAGTAGGGTGACAACGTCACATTTACGTCCGCCATCAATCGTGCGGCGATTGTAACACAAGCCACATTTACGTCGCAAGGCGCGTTGCGCCGGTAGTTTACGTCCACCTGAAAAACTCGTTCACTTTTTCACAAGAAAAGCAGTGTTCAGTTGACACCATCCGGCTGTCGTGCTAAACTCCTGACACGGTAGCAACTTCGCATGCGCCATCATATTCAGCACCTGACTCACGACTCAGCATGTTGAGCGCATGGTTTCGCATGTTGGGTCGTTTTGTGTGTCAAGCGTTTCTATTCCATTTCCAATAGGGAAGTTGTCGATGGCTCAAGATTATTTTCCACTGTTGGTGTTTGTCGTCGTCGCAGTCGTTTTTGCCTTCATCGCGATTGGCCTTCCGAGCATTCTTGGCCCACGCCGCAAGAATGCACAGAAGTTGGAGCCTTACGAGTCTGGCATCATTCCCTTCCATGACGCCCGGCGCCGTTTTCCGGTGAAATACTACCTGGTGGCAATGTTGTTTATCCTCTTTGATATCGAGGTGATCTTCCTCTTCCCCTGGGCGGGCGCGCTGCTGCCATTGCGCGATAGCTACGGCATCTGGATTGCACTCGCCCCGATTGGCTTTTTCTTACTGATCTTGATCCTCGGCCTGATTTATGAATGGTCAAAAGGCGCGTTGGATTGGGAATAAGGAGTCAACATGGGTCTCGAAGAAAAACTGCCGGAAGGCATTATCACGACGCAACTGGAAACGCTCGTCAACTGGAGCCGTGAGAACAGCACCTGGCCCCTGCTCTTTGGTCTGGCGTGCTGCGCCATTGAGATGATCGCCACCGGCTCGGCGCGTCACGACATCTCGCGCTACGGTTCGGAGCTCTTCCGCGCCAGCCCACGCCAGGCTGATCTGATGATCGTCTCCGGGCGCGTCAGCAACAAGATGGCGCCGGTGATCAAACGCCTCTATGACCAGATGTCCGAACCAAAGTGGGTGATTGCGATGGGCATCTGCGCCAGTGCAGGCGGGCCATTCAACAACTACGCTATCATCCAGGGCGTCGACAAGATCATCCCGGTCGATGTCTACGTGCCAGGCTGCCCACCGCGACCGGAGTCGCTGCTCTACGCGCTGGACATGCTGCGCAAGAAACAGGCGAAGGACACCTTCCGCACCTACGCCAACCTGAATGCGCCGCCGCCTCCGGTTGTTCCCGACGACATCGAGTCACTTGAAGCGCTGCGCCAGCCGCAGCTTGCTTGATCTGCGGAGAAGATCATGCTCAACGTTTCTCCACGTGTACGCGAATACGAGACGCTGCCTGGCCTCAATCCGCTGGGCATTCCTGCCGTCGCTCCGCTGCCGACCGGCGAGAGCGAAGACACCAATCGCCTTGTCGAACGCTTTGGTGACGCCATCCTTGCCGCCGGGCTGCATCATGGGCAGCAGGTCGTTTACGTCAAGCCGGAGCAACTGGTCGCCCTGGCGGAGTTCGCCAAGCGCGACCCCGCCCTGCGCTACGAGGCGCTGATCGACGTTTCCGCCGTCGATCGCTCCGAACTGCCGATCAGCGACTCCCGCTTCCACACGGTCTATCAGTTGCGCTCTTATGCCCGCAAACAGCATTTGATGGTCGTCTGCCCGCTCGACGACCGCGGTGAACCGGAGGCGCCCAGCCTGGCGAGCGTTTACCAGGGCGCCATCTGGCCCGAACGCGAGGTGTGGGACCTGATGGGTGTGCACTTCGCCGATCATCCCGACCATCGGCGCATTCTGATGCCGGAAAGCTGGCCCAACCACCCGCTGCAAAAGCAGGTTCCCGTCGGCGGCGAGGAAGTGCCTTTCACGCTGACCTGGAGCGACCCGGAGTTCGAGTCCTTTGGCAAGCAGATTCTGGCGGCGGAAAGCAAGCCGCCAGTGCTGCCGCCGGGCATGAACATCGAGAACATGATCATCAACATGGGACCACACCACCCCAGCACACACGGTGTGCTGCGCCTGGTGGTGGAGTTGGATGGCGAAACCGTCGTCAACGTCGATGCCGATCTGGGCTATCTGCACAGCGGCTTCGAGAAGACCGGCGAAAACAAGCGCTACAAAGACTTTGTCTACTACACCGACCGCATGGACTACCTATCGGCGATGAGCAACAACATGGGCTACTGTCTGGCCGTGGAGAAGTTGCTCGGCGTCGAGATTCCAGAACGGGCGCAAGTGTTGCGTGTGATCATGGCGGAGTTGCAGCGTCTGGCCTCGCACCTTTTCTGGCTTTCGACGCATGTGCTCGATGTGTCGGGCACCGGCATGGCGCTGCTAATGTACGCCACCCGCGAGCGCGAGCGCATCCTCGACCTCTTCGAGATGGCGTGTGGCGCGCGCCTGACTGTGGGCTACATGCGCATCGGCGGCGTCTCGCGCGACATCCCGCCCGCCTTCCTGGGCCACCTGGAAGAGTTCCTCAAGGCGATGGCGATTCGCATCGACGAGTACGAAGCGATGCTCACCAGCGGCCCGCTCTGGCAGGAGCGCCTGCAAGGGATCGGCAAGCTGACGCGCGACGAGGTGATCAACATGGGCTTGACCGGCCCCATGCTGCGCGGCAGCGGCGTCGATTGGGATTTGCGCCGCGATGCACCCTACGGCGGCTACGAGAACTACGACTTCAAGGTGCCGGTCTTCACCGAGGGCGACAGCTATGCGCGCTATCTCGTGCGCATGGAGGAGATGCGCCAGAGCCTGCGCATCATCCGCCAGGCGATCGACAACCTGCCCGACGGCCCCTTCCGCGTCGAGGATCGCAAGATCACGCCGCCGCCGCGCGCCGAGCTCGACATCAGCATGGAAGCGCTGATCCATCACTTCAAGCTGATGACCGAAGGCTTCCAGGTTCCGCCCGGCATGGTCTATCACGGCATCGAGTCGAGCAAGGGCGAGTTGGGCTTTTTCATCTACAGCGACGGCTCCGCCAAACCCTATCGCCTGCACGTGCGCGGCCCTAGCTTTAACAATCTGTACGCCATCAGCAAAATGAGTAAGGGCGCCATGTTGTCGGACATCGTGACGAATATTGGCTCGATTGATATTGTGTTGGGGGAAGTAGATCGGTAGATCGCGGATCAATAGAACGCGGATCAATAGAACGCGGATGACGCGGATTGGGCGGATGTGCGCGAATCGATCCAAAGAACTGCTCCGTGCATTCAGTTCAGGATGTGTCCGATGACATTAGCGCATCAGCAACTGACTGATACAATCCTTGCGGCGTTCTATTCTGTTTACAATGCGTTGGGCTATGGCTTCTTGGAGAAAGTGTACGAAAATGCCCTGCTGCATGAACTGCGCAAACGGGGTTTGAAGGTTGAAGTACAGAAGCGATTGCTCGTCTACTACGACGGCGTTGTAGTCGGGGAATATTTTGCAGATTTGCTTGTAGAGGACAAGGTTATTCTTGAACTGAAGGCGGCTGAAGCGATTGAGGAGTCTCACACGGCGCAGTTGGTCAACTACTTGAAAGCAACGCAATGCGAAGTAGGGTTCGTGCTGAATTTTGGCCCAGAGCCTAAATTCGAGCGTCGTTACTTCAACAACCAACGAAAACCACTGTTGCGCAGCGGTGTCGAACGATGATTCGTGCAATCGTGTTGTGGCTGAGACGCTGTGATCAGGATCAAATTGATCCGCGCCAATCTGCCAAATCCGCGTCATCCGCGTTCCATTGTAGATTTCTGGACTGAGAAATATGATGCTATCTGAACCAATCCGCACCGAAATCAAGAAGTGGATGGACCTCTACCCTGCCGGTCGCCAGCGCTCGGCGATCTTGCCCGCGCTCTACGTGATCCAGCGCGAGTTCGGCTACTGCCCGGTCGAGGCGCAGAATGAGCTGGCGGAAATGCTGGAGATCGAACCAGCGGAAGTCGGCGGCGTGGTGGACTTCTACCACATGCTCCACACCGAGCCAAAGGGCGAGTACCACGTCGAGGTCTGCACCAACGTGCCGTGCATGTTGCGCGGCGCCGGGCAGTGCATGCACCACTTTGAGGAGAAACTGGGCATCCACCACGGCGAAACCACCGCCGACGACAAATACAGCCTCGACCACATGGAGTGCCTGGGTTCGTGCGGCACCGCGCCGATGGTCTCCGTCACCGAACGCAAGACCGGGCAGATTCGCTACTTCGAGGAGCTGGACTCCGCCGAGGATGTGCAGAAGGTGATCGACCTGGTCAACAGCGGCAAAGCCTTCACCACGCTCGAACGCTGGACGCCCGAAGGCGACCCCAAACTCACCGGCAAGGCGGCAGGCCCCTATCGCATTGGCGGCATGGAGGAGCGCTTCTTGACCGCGCGCGTCGGTAAAAAGGATAGCCACAAGATCGCCACCTACATCGCCGACGGCGGCTACGAGACCGCCAAACGCGTGCTGACCACGATGAAGCCTGAAGAGGTCGTCGAGCAGGTCAAGGCGAGCGGCATCCGCGGGCGCGGCGGCGCTGGCTTCCCAACCGGCATGAAGTGGGGCTTCCTGGCGCCGGCCATGCCGCGCTATCTGGTCGTCAACGCCGACGAGTCGGAGCCGGGCACCTTCA
This sequence comes from Chloroflexota bacterium, assembly GCA_016861025.1. GTDB lineage: Bacteria > Chloroflexota > Anaerolineae > Caldilineales > Caldilineaceae > Caldilinea. The sequence goes on along the minus strand of BOKO01000008.1, from coordinate 74,704 downwards.
AAGACCGCATCATCATCGAATATGACCCGCACCAGTTGATCGAGGGCATCATCATGAGCGCCTATGCGATCAAGTCGGAGCTGGCCTTCATCTACATTCGCGGCGAGTACTATTTTGGCTATACGCGGCTGGTGGAAGCGGTCAAGGAAGCAACCAAGAAGGGTTTCCTCGGCGAGAAGATTTTCGGCACGGACGTAAACCTGCGCATCGTTGTCCACCGCGGCGCCGGCGCGTATGAGTGCGGCGAGGAGACGGCGCTGCTCACCAGTCTGGAAGGCTATCGCGGCCACCCACGCATGAAGCCGCCCTTCCCAGCCGTCGAAGGGCTGTACGCCAAGCCGACCATCGTCAATAACGTGGAGTCGATCGCCAACGTCACCCACGTCATGCGCCACGGCGTCGAGTGGTATCGCACCTTCGGCACGGAAAAGTCGCCGGGGATGCGCATCTTCTGTCTGAGCGGCAACGTGAAATATCCTGGGCTATACGAACTGCCCCACGCCACACCGCTGCGCGATCTGCTCTTCAAATATGGCGGCGGACCGCAACATGACGAACATCCCTTCAAGGCGATCGTTCCCGGCGGGCTGTCGATGAAGCTTCTGACCGCCGACCAGCTCGACACCCCACTCGACTACGAAGCGGTGCAGGCTGCGGGCTCGTTGCTCGGCTCGGCGGGCGTGATCGCTATCGACAACAGCCAGTCGATGGTCAAGGTGGCGCGGCGCACGCTCAGCTTCTATCGCGAGGAGAGCTGTGGCAAATGCACGCCCTGCCGCGAAGGCACTGGCTGGCTGGAGGACATTCTCCTGCGCATCGAGGAAGGCGGCGGGCGCGTCAAGGACATCGACCTGATGGCGCGCATCACGACCTTTATCGCTGGCAAGAGTTTCTGTCCCTTTGGCGAGGCGTCGGTGTGGGGCTTGCAGAGCAACCTGGCGAAATACCGCGCCGAGTTCGAGCAATACATCGCCCTCACCAACCCGGAAGAAGCGCCGCCCGTCATCCCGATCCGCCCCATCTACCGACCGGATGCGGGCAAGCCCAGCGTGGCGACCGACAGCGCCTTCGAGATCGAGGGCGAGTCGCCGCTGAATCGGGATACGCCGGTGTTGGCGGTTGGAGATTGAGGGATTGGAGATTGAGAGATTGGGAGATTGGGGATTGGGTGATGTGCAGGTGTGGTTCGTAACTGCACTTGCCTGGTGGGGGACAAATCCGTTCCTGTCTGCATCCGTTGTAGTCGTTCTGCGAGCAAAGCATGGCCGTACGTGAAGCTGATGTGCAGGTGACTGAACAGGCTACATTCGTTGAGCCGGTCGATCCTGTCGAACTGCAAACCGAATATCAGGATGCATTGCACCGGCTATCGCTCGATGACTATCATTGGATGATCAGCGCGGGCTTTTTCCAACGCAACCAACTTGTAGCTGACCGTGTAGAGCTAATCGATGGATATCTGGTTGAAATGAGTCCAAACCACCCGCCCCATGCGTCGACCGTAGCACAACTCACATCCATCTTGCACGATTTGTTGCATAGACGCGCCAGCGTGCGCTGCCAATTGCCAATTACGCTGGCTGCGCAACAGAGTGAGCCTGAACCGGACATTGCCATTGTCGCCAGCGGGAAGCGATACACGAAGGGGCACCCCAGCGCCGACGACGTGTTGCTCGTGTGCGAGGTTGCCGACGCCAGTCTTTCCTATGATCGCAAGATCAAATTCGATCTGTACGCCCGCGCCGGTATTCATGAGTACTGGATCGTCAATCTGGTCGATCATGTTCTCGAAGCCTATCGCCAGCCGGTCGTGGTGGGACGGCGGGCCATATACCAGATGCGCCTGGAACTGCTGCCCAACCAGCGCATTGCGCCGCTGGCTTTCCCCGATGTTGAAATTGCGTTGAGTGAGATTTTTCCTGAACGAGAAGCGGACTAAGCTATGACCGATCTTGTAACGCTGACTATCGACGACCGCCAGGTTTCCGTGCCCAAGGGCACGCTGGTGTTGGACGCCGCCGCCAAACTGGGCATCGAAATCCCGGTCTTTTGCAGCCATCCCAAGCTCGACCCGGTGGCGTGCTGCCGCATGTGCCTGGTCGAGATTTCGGGGCCGCGCGGCATGATGTTGCAGACCGCCTGTTCGGTGCCGGTGGCGCAGGACATGGTCGTCAAGACCGACACGCAGCAGGTGAAGGAAGTGCAGGAAGCCAACCTGGCTTTCATCCTGCTCAACCACCCGCTGGATTGCCCGATCTGTGACAAGGGCGGCGAATGCCCGTTGCAGGATCAGACCATGCAGTTCGGCCCTGGCCTCAGCCAGCTGGTCGAACCCAAGCGCATGAAGAACAAGAACTACCTGATCTCCGATACGATTGTACTCGACCAGGAGCGCTGCGTCGTCTGTTGGCGCTGCATCCGCTACCTGGAGGAATGGGAGGACAAACCGCAGCTTGCATTGTTTGAGCGCGGCGGCAAGACGATCATCGACATCCAGGACGGCAAGCCGGTCGACGCCAAGACCAGCGGCAACATCATCGACATCTGCCCGGTCGGCGCGCTGACCAACCGCGTCGCCCGCTTCTCCTACCGCCCGTGGGAGATCGAACGCACGCCGAGCATCTGCACGCAGTGTTCCATGGGCTGCAACCTGCGCATCGACACGCGCACGCACAAGCTGCGCCGCGTCATCGGGCGCGAGAACATGCAGGTCAACGACCAGTGGATCTGTGACAAGGGTCGCTTCGCCAACGCCTGGGTCAACGACGAGGGGCGGCTGACCATGCCGCTGGTGCGCAAAAACGGCGAACTCACGCCGGCGCCATGGAGTGAGGCGCTGGCGCTCGTCGCCGAGAAGTTGCAGGCGCTCAAACAGCAGCACGGCGCCAACGCTATCGGCGCCATCGGCAGCGCCAAGCTCTCCAACGAGAGCAACTATCTGCTCCAGCGCTTCATGCGCCAGTTGATTGGCACGAACAACATCGACCATCGCGACGGCGGCGATGTGGCGGCGTTGCCCACCGGCATGCCTGCCCTGGCCGACGTGATGAAGCCGCAATATGGGCCTGACCCCAAGCACGACGTGATCATGCTCGTCGGCGTCGATCCCAGCGAGGAGATGCCGGTGCTCGACGTGCACCTGAAGCGGGCGGTGCGCCGCGGCAAAGCGCAGCTCGTGATCGTGCACCCGCGCCAGATCGAACTGACGCGCTACAACGGGCCGTTCCTGCAGGCAAATCCGGGCACGGAGACGACGCTGATCAACGGCTTGCTGCTTGCCCTGACCGTTGCCAAAAATGACACAACTTCGGAAGCGCACAAGCTGAGCGCCGGCGCCAGCGACCGCCAGGTCGAGCAGTTGTGCGGCGTCAGCATGGCGGATGTGCGCAAAGCCGCTGACGCGCTGGCTGGTGCGCAGAACCCGTTGATCATCTACGGGCCGATGGTCGCGCGCGGGGAGTTAGGCGCGGCGCTGCGTCAGGCGCTGACCAACCTGGCGCTTTACCTCGGCAAGCCGGAGAACCTGGCCTACATCGGGCTGGAGGCGAACAGCCAGGGCTGCCGCGACATGGGCGTGCTGCCCGACCGTCTGCCTGGTCACGCTGCGCTTGACGACCGCATGGCTTCCGACCTGCTCGGCAAGCTGTGGGGCTGTGCGCTGCCCGTACATCCTGGCAAGACGTACAAGCAGATGCTCGACGCCGCTGGCAGCGAGGTCAAGGCGCTCTACATCATGGGCGCCAACCCGGCCAGCGAACGCCCGACCTGGGCGGAAAACCTGGACAAGCTCGACTTCCTGGTCGTACAGGAGCTTTTCCTGACCGAGACCGCCGCCAAAGCCGACGTGGTGCTGCCGGCGGTGAGCTGGGCGGAGCAGGATGGCACCTTCACCAACCTGGAGCGCCGCGTGCAGCGCGCACCCAAGGCGCTGGGCAACCCGCAGAGCAAAGCCGCGCCGGATTGGATGATCCTCGACCACCTGGCGACCTACTTCGATGCACAGTGGGGACACGCCAGTGCGCAGGCGGTGACGGCGGAGATCGCTCAGGCGGCGCCGATCTACAACGGGCTGACCTGGGAGGCGCTTGGCGACCAGGGCTTGCAGTGGAGCGTGGCCGACCACAGCTACGTGCAGCCAGAGCTGAGCTACGCCCGCGCCGTACAGCCCGACCTGCCCAAAGCCGACGGCGGGTTGACGCTGGTGAGCGGCACGGTGCTCTACGACGGCGGCAACCTCTTTGGCTTGACCAAACAAATGAAGAATATGGCGTTCGGCGCCGAGGTGCACCTGAACCCGGCGGATGGTGAGAAACTGGGCGCGGGTGACGGCGCAACCGTCACCGTGCGCAGCGACTATGGCGCGCTCAAGCTGGCGGTCAAGTTCGACGCCACCGTCAAGCCGGGCCTGGCGTGGATTCCGGAGAGTCTACCCAACGCACCGGTCGGTGCGTTGCTCAACGGGAATATGGTAGTCCAGGTTGTAGTCGGGTAATTGCAATATTATTTAGCAAAACCGATGACGCGCAATGAACCTGATCTACTTTCAGACAATATAAGGTCAATGAGAAAGATGAACTTCTATTCATTGACAGTCAGCAAGAAGCGAACATGTTCGCTCATTATCATATCATTTATGTTAGGAATCTTGCCTATTTCAGCTAATGACCTGCGATTTCCTGCAGTCGCTCGATCATCTCCGATAAGTCAAGGGCAAACAAGTTACGTTTATCTGCCGTTAATTGTGCGCAGTATTCGTGAAATTGACGTTGCATGTCGATGGTCACACCAACCTGCAACAACTACCTATGTTACTTACAGATGGGGTGATCGTTTACAAACGCCAGGAACGCTATATAGAAATGCCTTTCAATCATCGGTTATGGATTGGAACAGTATTTTAACAAAGATGCGTCTCTCATTTTCATCGACAGGTGATATTGAACTCAACACATACAGTAGCCAGGACGGTAGAGCAGGTGTAACACGTCTTTATTGTGACGGGCAATTGCTTACGAGTGCCGAAGTTCTGGCGAATATTTACTATGAATCAGGGCGCACCAACAATTCTCGGCGCGCCATTACGGGACATGAATTGGGGCATGGACTAGGATTAGGTCATATTCCAGAGGAGGAAGGTATCGCACTGATGGGATACAATCCAGATTCAAACGTCTACTATACACCCCAAAATCTGGACATAGGGTTAATGAACCAAGTCTATCCATAGGATGAACCAGAGCTTGTCAGCGAGTCGACATGCAAAATTGCAGAAAACACATGCGAGATATGCTCCTTATATTCATAGCAATTCTATTCATGGCTGGCTGCAATAGTCTCGAAGCAGTGGGAGCCTTCTCGCCTGTATCTCAAGGCTATGAATCATACGTTGCCACTAAAACAAGCTCGTCTTTATTATCAAGCAGCTATATCACTGCCAGAACGTTTCAGGAATTGGCAAGCAAATCCAGTCTGATTGTCATTGGCCAAGTTGAGCAAACCAGCCAGGTGTTGAATTTAGCGCGAAACGTGGACGACATTTCCAAGTCAGATCCTAATATTGTGAATTTGGGTCAAGTGTATCGAGTTAAACTATCTAGCATCTTAAAAGAAGAAAAACCTGTTAAATCGGATTCACTGTTCATTGTACAACCAGAAGGTTTTCTGATTAGAGCCGTCGAACAGCGTGGAAGACCGGTTACAGAGAATGAGATTCAGCTAGCACGCCAACAGACCGATCACCGGCCATTTGTGCCTGGACATAACTATCTGTTTTTTTTGGAACCTCTGCGTGGGTTTGACAATCAGATGTATTTTGTCGGTGTCGCTCACCCTTGGCGTTTTGATGTTACAAATCCAGAGAACGTAGTTCCCGAGAGCCCTTGGGAAGGCGCCACTCGTGCGTTTCCGCCGCTGCCATTGCGGGAAATTCTGCGGGAAATCGGACATGTACCAACTCCAATTACGGCGACCATTGAGTCACCATTGCCAACGCCACAACCGGAGGAAACATCGTTTATGTCTCCGCTCAGCACGCCAACTTTAGAACCTGCACAATAGGAACATACCTATGGATTGGATTGAGCTGCTCGTCATCCCTACCATTCGGTCATTGGTGCTAATTGTGGTGCTGCTGACCGGCTTTGCGTACCTGACCTGGTACGAACGCAAGTTGCTGGCGCGCTTTCATGTGCGTTATGGCCCCAACCGCGCCGGGCCGAAAGGGCTGCTGCAACCGGTGGCCGACGCAGTGAAGGCGGTCTTCAAGGAAGAGATCATTCCTGGGCACGTCGACAAAGTGGTCTATCTGCTGGCGCCGGCGTTGGCGCTTGTGCCGGCGCTGATCATCTGGGCGGTCATTCCGCTGGGCAAGGGCTTTCCAGCGGTGGCGGATGTGCCGATTGGTTTTCTTTGGATCCTGGCGGTGGCTGGCATCGAAAGCTACGGCGTGATCCTGGCGGGCTGGAGCAGCAACAACAACTACTCGCTGCTCGGCGCGCTGCGCTCATCGGCGCAGATGATCTCCTACGAGATTCCGCTCGGCTTGTTCCTGGTCAGCATTCTGCTGCTGGCAGGCGACTTCAGCCTGGTCAACCTGGTGGAAGCGCCGCGCGCCTGGTGGGAATGGATCTGGTTGTGGATCATGTTCCCGCTTTTCTTCATCTGCATTTTGGCAGAGACCAACCGCAGCCCCTTCGACCTGCCCGAAACCGAAAACGAGCTGGTCGCTGGCTTCCAGACCGAATACGGCGGCATCAAGTTTGCGCTCTTCTTCATGGCGGAATACATCAACATGATCACCACGAGCGCGATCATGGCGACGTTGTTCTTTGGCGGCTATGCGCTGCCCTTTGGCATCGGCAGCGAGATCATGCCATGGCTGGGGCCGTTCATCCTGGCGGGCAAGATCATCGTGTTGCTCTTCCTCTTCATCTGGGTGCGCGCCAGCCTGGGACGCCCGCGCTATGATCAGTTGATGCGCTTCACGTGGAAGATTCTGTTGCCCATCGCGTTGGGATACATGATCATCACGGCATTGTTGACAGTGTTCTTTAAGTAGCAGATAAGAATGGAACGCGGATGACGCGGATCAAGGCGGATTCAGCCGGATCAGCGTCAATCCGTTCAATCCGCGTCATCCGCGTTCCATTGAGTTCTAAATTAAGGAAGAAATCGGCATGGCACTACGAGACCTTCTGAAAGGCGCAACCGAGATCGGCAAGGCGATGGGCGTGACGCTCAAGGCGCTCACCGAAAAGCCGGTGACGACAGAGTATCCGCGCGACCCGGTGCCGCTCTACCCGCGCTTCCGCGGCAAGCATGAACTGCGCCGCTACGAAAACGGCATGGAGCGCTGCATCGGCTGTATGCTCTGCGAAGCGGCTTGCCCAACCGGCGCCATCTACGTCGAGGCGGCGGAGAACGACCCGGCGCACCCGACCTCGCCCGGCGAGCGCTACGCCAAGGTGTACGAAATCAACCTGCTGCGCTGCATCTTCTGCGGCGACTGCGAGGAGGCGTGCCCAACGGAGGCGATTGTGCTCGGTCACGACTTTGCCATGGCGAACTACAACCGCCGCGATTTTATTTTGACCAAGCAAGAGTTGCTCAATCCCGGTGAGCCAAACGTGGTGATCCGGCCGGAATAAGCATATCGATGGAACGCGGATGACGCAGATGCAGCGGATTTTCGCTGATTTACTCTGCGTTCATCCGCCCAATCTGCATCATCCGCGTTCTGTTCTTTTAGCTGAAGTGAGTCGCTTATGGACTTTGCAATGATCTTCTTCATCCTGGTCGGCGCTTTGAGCGTGGCGACGGCGGTTGGCGTCGTCACCAGCAAGGTGGCGGTGCACAGCGCGCTCTTTCTACTCGTGCATTTCGCCACACTGGCGATCCTCTACGTCACGCTCAATGCCCAGTTTCTGGCGGCGGCGCAGATCATCGTCTACGCTGGCGGCATCGTGATCTTGATTCTGTTCGTGATCATGCTGATCGGCTCGGCGCCGATGGAGACGCGCGCGGGCTATCGCTCGTGGGTTCCCTACGCCGGGCTGGCGTTGGGCGTGCTGATGCTGGCCGGCATGGCGATCACGATTTTGCAGATGCCGCTCACACCACTCGATCCAAATGCGAACCAGGGGGGCGTGCCGATTGTGCTTGGCGTGGAAATCTACGCGCAGAATATCTTGCTCGTTCAACTGGCGGCGGTGCTGCTATTGGTGGCGTTGATCGGCGCGCTGCTGCTGGCGCGCCGACCCAAAAATGATGAATCTCCAATCTCCAATCTCCAGTCCAAATGACAGAGATTCGAGATTGGAGATTGAGAGATTTTTTGAGGAAGAAACGATGGTTCCAATCACTTATTACCTCATCCTGAGCGCCATCATTTTCACCATCGGCGCGGTGGGCGTGCTCAGCCGGCGCAACGCGCTGATCATCATCATGTGCGTCGAGATGATGCTCAACAGCGTCAACCTGACGCTGATCGCCTTCGCCATGCAGTGGAACAATCTCAACGGTCAGGTCTTCGTCTTTATGGTGATGGCTGTGGCCGCTGCTGAGGTTGCCGTCGGGCTGGCGATCCTGATCGCACATTATGGGCTTTCCAAGTCCACCAACATCGACGACGTAAATCTGATGAAGTGGTAAAGACAACTTTGCCGGAGAACGATTATGTTTGAATCAGTCTGGTTATTGTTTGCCCTTCCGGCGCTCGGCGCGCTGATTATTCTGTTCGCCGGGCAGTGGATGTCGCAAAAGGTCGTCGGGTGGGTGGCGTCGGCGATGGTGCTGGGCGCATTTGCCGTGTCGGTGATGCTCTTTTTGGGCCTGACCGCGCTGCCCGCAGCCGAACGCAGCATTACCATCACCTGGTGGCAGTGGATGACGATAGGAAACTTCGAGGTTCCCGCCGCCGTGCTGATCGACCCGCTGAGCATCACAATGGCGATGGTCGTGACCGGCGTCGGCGCGCTAATCCACATCTACTCGATCGGCTACATGGATCATGAGCCGCGCTACCAACGCTTCTTCTTCTACATGAACTTCTTTATCCTCGCCATGCTCACGCTGGTGATGAGCAACAACTTCCTCGGCATGTTCGTCGGGTGGGAGGGCGTCGGTCTGGCATCGTTCCTGCTGATCGGCTTCTGGTTCGACAAAAAGGATGAGATGTACGGCTGGTACGCCGACTGCGGCAAAAAGGCGTTTATCGTCAACCGCATCGGCGATTTCGGCATGATCCTGGCGATGATCATGGTCTGGTCGACGCTGGGCACACTCGTCTTCACCGACCTGACCGAGGCAGCCCATCATCTGGCGCCAACGACCGCACTGATCATCTGCCTGCTGCTGTTGCTCGGCGCAACCGGCAAGAGCGCGCAGATTCCGCTCTACGTCTGGCTGCCCGATGCCATGGCCGGTCCGACGCCTGTCTCGGCGCTGATCCACGCGGCGACGATGGTGACTGCGGGCGTCTACATGATCGTCCGCACCAACGCCCTGTGGCACATGAGTATCGACGCCGGCTTGGCGACCGCATGGATCGGCATGTTGACTGCTTTGCTGGCGGCGACAATTGCAATCGTGCAGACTGACCTAAAGAAGATTCTCGCCTATTCGACCATTTCGCAACTTGGCTTCATGATCGCAGCAGCAGGTCTGGCCGCCTACGGCGCAGCGATTTTCCATCTCGTGACGCACGCCTTTTTCAAGGCGCTGCTCTTTCTTGCCGCCGGCAGCGTGATGCACGCCACGCACGGCATTCTCGACATCAATCGGCTCGGTGGGCTGCGCACGAAGATGCCAACAACCTACCGCACCTTTCTGGTCGGCGCGGCGGCGCTGGCGGGCATTCCGTTGATGTCGGGCTTTTTCTCAAAGGACGCCATCCTGGTCGTCGAGCTGGAGAAGAACCTGGCGCTGTACACAATCGGCGTTGTGACGGCGCTGCTCACGGCGATCTACAGCTTCCGCGCGGTCTTCGTGACCTTCCACGGTCAACCGCGCGACCAGCATCTCTATGACCACGTCCACGAAAGCCCCAGCGTGATGACCATCCCGCTCTGGATTCTGGCCGTGTTGAGCGTAATCGGCGGCGTGATCAACCTGCCGTTCATTCATACGCTGGATGGCTGGTTGAAGCCCGTGATCGGGGAACATGAAAAGATTCCGCTGGTGATCGAACTGCTGGGCATCACGATCAGCATCGTGATCGTTGTGGTGGGCGTGCTGATTGCGCGGGCGCTTTACCTGACCAACGAGGCGTGGGCGAAACAACTGGTGGAGCGCTTCGCGTTCTTGCGCCGCCCCGCCGAGCACAAGTGGTATGTCGATGAGATGTATGTCTTTTTCATCGTCGCGCCACTGAAAGGAATTTCGGGCTGGTTTGCGCGCACCTTCGATCCGAAGGTGATCGACGGGGCGGTCAACGGCGTGGGCGGCGTGCTCAGCGATGCAGGCGAGGCGGTGCGCAAGCTGCAAAATGGCGCCATCCCTGCCTATGCGCTGAGCATTTTCCTGGGCGTCGTCGCAGTGTTGTTCTATTTCATTTTTGCTGGATAGAGAATGGAACGCGGATGATGCGGATCGAGCGGATCAGAGCGGATTTGCTTTCGATCAGCGAAAATCCGCCTGATCCGCGTTCTATCAAGATGGTTGAATCTGCGGTCATCAATGTAAGGGACTAACCCTATGACTTTATCGATTCCATATTTGCTCACCATCATCACCTTCTTGCCCTTAGTAGGCGCAGTGATCGTGATGCTTGCGCCGGGCGACGGGGCGAAAAAATGGCTGGCGCTGGCGACGACGATCGTCACCTTTGTGGTCAGCCTGCTGCTGTGGACGAACTGGCAGGATGGCTACGCCGGGATGCAGTTTGTCGAAGACGCGGTCTGGTTTGCGCCGCTGGGCATTCGCTATGCGCTCGGCGTGGACGGCATCAGCCTCTTCCTGGTGCTGCTGACGACCTTCCTGATGCCCATCGCCGTCTACTATAGCATTCTCTATGTAGACAAACGCGTGGGCGCATACATGGCGTTGATGTTGCTGCTCGAAACGGCGATGATCGGCGTGTTCGTGGCGCTTGACCTGGTGCTCTTTTTCGTCTTCTTCGAGGCGAGCCTGATCCCGATGTACTTCCTGATCGGCGAATGGGGCGGGCAGAACCGGGTCTACGCCGCAGTGAAGTTCTTCCTCTACACCTTTGCCGGTTCGGCATTGATGGTCGTCGCCATCCTGATCGTCTACTTCTCGGTGGGCACCTTCGACATCGTGGCGCTGCAGAGCACGCCGATGCCGCTTGCCGTGCAGACGTGGGCGTTCCTGGCGTTCAGCCTGGCGTTCGCCGTCAAGACGCCGCTCTTCCCCTTCCACACCTGGCTGCCCGACGCGCACGTGCAGGCGCCGACCGCCGGTTCGATCATTCTGGCCGGCGTGCTGCTGAAGATGGGCACCTACGGCTTCCTGCGCCTGGCGATGCCGGTCTTCCCGCAAGCCGCCGAACAGTTCGGGCCGCTGCTGGCGACGCTGGCGGTGATCGGCATTCTCTACGGCGCGCTGGTGGCGCTGATGCAGAAGGACATCAAGTCGCTGGTTGCCTACAGCTCGGTGGCGCACCTCGGCTATGTGATGCTCGGCGTGATTGCGATGAATGCGCAGGGCGTCAGCGGCTCGGTCTTGCAGATGGTCAACCACGGTCTGAGCACCGGCGCGCTCTTCCTCATGGTCGGTCTGCTCTACGAACGCCGTCACACGCGCATGTTGGATGAGTTCGGCGGGCTGTGGGCAAGCGTGCCGATCTACACCGGTCTCTTCCTGGTCGTGGCAATGAGCAGCGCCGGGCTGCCCGGTCTCAACGGCTTCGTCGGCGAGTTCACGATCATGCTCGGCGCCTACAACTACATGCCGATCTTCGCCGTGCTGGCGGCGGCAGGCGTGATCCTGGCGGCGTGGTATCTGCTCACCGCCTTCCGCAAGATGGCGCAGGGTGAGATCACCAACCCGGCAAACGACAAAGCCAACCTGAAAGACCTCAATCTCAAAGAGTTGACGATGGTCATTCCGCTCGTCATCCTTTTCTTTGTGATCGGGCTTTTCCCCAACCTCTTCTTCGACAAGATCAACCCGTCGGTCGAGGCGATGCTGACAACGCGCGCAGCCCTGATTGAGCAGGCAACGGCGGAACAGATGCCGGCGCTGGAGCTCGCCGAGATCGTGGTGACGGAGGCAAAATGAACAGCGCACTCACAGAACTCAATCTGCACGCAGTGCTGCCGGCGCTGGCGATGGTGATCGCAGCGGCGGTCGTCATGCTGCTCGATATTCTTAATCGCAAGGGCAAGACGCCGACATTGGCGTTGCTGCCGTGGGTGGCGCTGATCGGCGTGTTGGCGACTGCAGGCGTCTCGATCTGGCTGCTCAGCCAGCCTGTTTCCAGCTTTCAGGGCATGGCGATCAGTGACGAACGTGCGCAGGCGCTCAACCTGGTCGTGCTGACCGGCGCGGCGCTGGCGATTTTGCTCAGCGTGCGCTACATTCCAGCCGTCAACCGGCAGACCGGCGAATATTACACACTGATTCTGCTTGTCAGTGCGGGTATGATGATGATGGGCGCGGCCACCGATCTGATGGTCGTCTTCCTGGCGCTGGAGACCTTCTCACTTGGTCTCTACATTCTGGCAGGGCTAAACCGCGACAACCGGCGCAGCAACGAAGCGGCGATGAAGTATTTTCTGCTCGGCGCTTTTGCCAGCGCCTTCTTTGTCTACGGCGCGGCATTTGTCTACGGCGCTACGGGCAGCACCCGCTTCGACCTGATTGCGATGCGCCTCTTCGACGGTCAGGCGGATGCGGCGGTGCTGGCGATCGGCGTCACAATGTTGATCGCCGGGTTCGGCTTCAAGGTCAGCCTGGCGCCCTTCCACATGTGGACGCCGGACGTCTATCAAGGCTCGCCCACGCCAGTGACCGCGTTCATGAGCATCGGCACCAAGGCGGCGGCGTTTGCGGCGTTCTACCGCTTCTTTGCCACCGCGCTCCCCACCGAACAGCCGACATGGGGCATGGCGCTCGGCATCCTGGCGGTTCTGACCATGACGCTCGGCAATCTGGTTGCGCTGCGCCAGAGCAGCCTCAAGCGTCTGCTCGCCTATTCGAGCATCGCCCACGCCGGCTATCTGCTCGTCGGTCTGGCGACGGCGACGCCGGCAGGCATCGACGCTGCGCTTTACTATTTGATCGCCTACGCCTTCATGAACATGGGCGCCTTCGCCGTGGTGATTTTGCTTGAACGGCAGGGCGAGATGGATGCGGACGGCAACCGGCTTAGGGGACTGGCAAAACGTCATCCGCAGGTTGCGCTGCTGATGAGCGTCTTCATGTTCAGCCTGGCGGGTGTGCCGCCGTTTGCGGGCTTCTTCGCCAAGTTCTTCGTCTTTGCGGCGGCGGTGCAGGGCGGCTACTCCTGGTTGGCGGCGGTCGCCATGCTCAACAGCGCCATCGGCGCCTGGTACTACCTGCGCATCGTCGTCGACATGTACTTCGCCGAGCCGAGCGATGAGACGCGCATCGAAGCGCAGCAAGCCAGCATCCCCGTCGCCATGACGTTGGGCATCGCCGCCGTCTTCACCGTGGCGCTAGGCGTGCTGCCCTGGCTGTGGACAGGGCTGGTGCAGAGCGGGGCGGTGAATGTGGTGGCGCTGCGGTAGGAGTGAGGAAATTCAGCAAAAGGCGGTGGGCGCAATGCCTACCGCCTTTTTTACTTGCTGCGAACCTCATCCTGCGATTGAGCGCTCAGGCGAATATCGAGGCGTGTGCTGGTGATAAGCGACCGCCCCAACCATCACTTGTTAACCAGTGCGACGCGCCTTCCTCTTCTTGCAGGGGTGTATTTCAAGTTGGGGGAGTGTATCGTAGGTCATCGCCTCTGGTGTGACATGGTGCCTGTCACGCCAGAGGCGATGACCTACAAAACTGTCCCTACTGTGAAATCGACCCTCCCTGCAGCAGCACATTGACAGCGCGGAGTGGTCAAGCTAAAATCAGAACCTGAATCAGGGACCTATTTCAGGGACAACAGGAGGGTCTATGCAACAGGCAAAATTCAGTTTGACGCCTGGACTGAGCGAATTCGTTGCCAACTATGCCGCGTATGGATTCAAAGACAAGAGTTCCATGGTGCAGGCGGCGCTCCTGCGGCTCAAAGAGGAATTTGAGCGGAAGGAACTTCGTGAATCAGCAGAACTCTATGCCGCCCTCTATGAAGAAGACGCCGACCTGCCAGCACTGACCGAAAGTGCAATCGAAGGATGGCCAGAATGACAACCCTTTCACGCGGCATGGTGATCGATGTTAACCTTGAACCGACACAAGGCTCGGAAACGGGCAAGGTGCGTCCTTGCGTGATTGTGACCAACGACGAATACAATGCACGGTTGCCGATCGTGCAAGTGGTGCCATTAACTGGCTGGAGTGAGAAAAAAGCCGTCGTGAAGACGAATGTTATGATTGCGCCAACTGCCCAGAATGGTCTCGCCAAGCCGTCGATTGCGGACTGTCTGCAGACGCGCCCGATCGATCACCGCCACCGCATGGTCAGAGTACGCGGTGCGCTTGACGCAGCGACAATGCACAAGATCGACGTGGCACTGCGCAAAGTCTTCTCGCTCTAGCACAGCAGGACATGGTTGGATTGTGGCCTGACGCTGGTCGCAATGCCGGTAGACGCGGGCGCACGTCGGAGATCAACCTGCTGGCGACGCTGCTGATATCCTTGCCGACACCACCGCTGGCAATGCATAGCTGGGGATGAAGCGTCAATCCTGATTTTCGACAGAGTGACGCTCAAGCACGTATTTGATCAAAGGACGGTAGACGGAGTTGTCGAGGTGAGCCTCGTACCAGGTTTCATAAGCGTCGTTCTGAATGTGCTCCAGAACTTGCTGTGTTTCTTCCAGCAAGACCCACAGATTGTGAGTTGCACGGTTGCAGAACCCCTCGATTCCGCTGCTTTGGAGTCCTAGAAAGCTGTATGTTGTGCAGGCAGGACATTTGCACGCTGCCAACATATCTTGTTCTGCCTGATCGGGCACGCGACCGCGCCAACTACCAAGATTCGCAACAACTCTGTCCCCGCGTCCAGGTAACTGGACAATTCCGCGTGCCGCCCGATTGCGCCAGCCAGACGAATCGGCTGAGTCCACGTCTAAGAGCGCAGCCAGATGCATGGTCGCAGTCCCACCCAGTCCAAAAACGTGCAGATGCTGGCCGGCAAGTTGCAGCCGTGCTTGCCGAACATTATCCAGCACATCGGCGTAGGACATCGCTTTGGGCGCCCGCAGCAAGTTAGGCACGATTCCGCCCAACGCGACTTTCTCCTTAGCGCGTAGTTGGACATCAGCCAGCAGTTCACGAAGATACTCCGACAGATGGCGGCTAATATGGATGACGGGGACATAACCGTCATGCCGATAGCTGCGGTTCATCTCCATCGTGCGGCGCAAACACTCGATCTGTTCGGCGTCGCTCATTTGAGGCGTTGGAATGAAATCCTGCGGAATCGCATACCAGTCGGGTCTCGCCTCCTGAATGAACTCTTCATACGCGCTGCGCGAGGTGTTCCCCCCCTTGGTCAACTGGTAGAACGAGCCATTATCCAGATAAATCTTGACGCCTTCCGGCGCTCCCAGATAGGCGTGCAAACCTAGTTCCATCGCCGCTTTGCGTCGGGCCGGCATACGCTCGAAATCGGCGTAGGACACCATCACCGCGCGCAGATTGGGCAGGTAATGAGGTGAAGTTGGATCCCACACCCGAGGTTTTAGATTTTTCAGACTCAAGCCGGCGACGACTTCCACAGACACTTACTTCCTTCCTTGACCACTAGAAATAGAGCGAGCTTCTTCCAAAACTTCGAAAGCGTCGCGCTCCTCGCGTTCACCTTGGGATTTAGGTTGTTTGATCCTCACTAAGACCGGGAAATTGATCAACTGACCAGACACAATCGCTTCACCCACATCCAGGTCAGGTAGTAAACGCGCTTCTTCCTCTGCCAAGGTCTCTACGACTTTGCGCACGAAGGACTGATCGGCCGGATTGACCATGCGCATGATTATGTACGAGTTACATTGGGAGAGCGTTGTTTCATCCAGTCGTGAAGGTCGCTGACTAATAATAACCAAGCCAACGCCGAACTTACGACCCTCTTGTGCGATCTGTTTCGTAGTATTAATCGCACGTTGCTCGGCCGAAGTTGCAGCACGAGCTGGAGCGAAGTTGTGGGCTTCTTCCAATAACAGCAACGCCGGAAGGGCAAGCTCACCTTGAACCCGTGCCTCGAAGATACTATCGGCTATGAGGCTATAGATCGTGGCCTGGAAGTCACTCGTGTAACCAGCCAACGCCACCACGCTAATCTGGCCGTAGGCAACCAGTTCCTTTCGATCAACTGGCAGTGGCTGTGCGCTACGTGCAACCTTCACATTGATCCGCTCCATCCGATACAATGCTTTGCCGGCTGCCCGTAGTCTACCAACGAGGCCTTCAATCCAACCAGCAACTTTCTTCTCAATTCTCAGGTTGTCACGACCACTCCATTCCACAATCCTCGTCGCGGCCTCATTATCTTCTGTCTTTCCCGCTCGAACCACAGCACTGACGAAATCAGCAAGAAAGAAGAGATTTGGCTTTAGGCCGTACTTCTGGATATCATCATTCTGCAAATACTCGCTTAACCATTTTTTACGTTCCACTAAGTCATCTTCTCCCGCTTCAATGAATGACTTTGCACCCTTAAAAAGATCCTCAAAGTTGTTTCGTTGGTGTTCTGACAATTCCCAGGCCAAGGACTCAACCACTCTAATGACCGCTTCCGGTTCCTGCTCGAAGACTGGGAACTGAGCATAATAGCGCTTCACTCGGTTATGAAGTGCGGGTACTTCTGCCAGGCCTGTGTAGTCCCCATGCGGATCAAAAACCACCATGGGGTAGTTCTTCTCAGCTAGTTGCTCGATGATTCGACGCGCAGTCCAACTCTTGCCAGCGCCAGTCATCGCAAGAATCGCCAAATGGCGAGTAACGATGGCATGGCCGTCTACTTTGACATCTACCTCGGGACGATTCGAAAGGGTGGCGATGTCAAGCGCACGATTCTGCTTTTGCTCAAGCTCACCAACAACGACGCGGGCTATATCGCTGGAATCAGGACGATACGCGCTCGAGGCTGGCTGCGGTGGATAGCGCAGGTGATCGAGCTTTCCACCACTGCTACCAGTCAAGGGTTCTGCACCAAGAACCTGGCAGACTGCTGTCACCATTTCTCGGCTCAAAGACAACACCGTGTCAAATGGATCAGTACGGGTTGCTGCCAACTCATGTCCGGCTTCGGATGGAAAGAGGGGATTCAGGCGTTCGATGCGCTGCACCTTTGCCCATACGCGAATCCTTTCCGTCACGGAATTTTGTTCTGGACGCCGCAACTCCGCATCCACTGCGATGATGTCCTGTTCGCGGATGGTTTCATGTGCCACTGCCAGACGAAACTCTCGGCTGGTGCTTTCACCTACCAGAGTTCCTACGTAGCGGCTATTTTTCGGCTGTGTATTTGCTGGTGCAACCATTGCTTACCTCGCTCAACTGGTGGGACGGAAGAGCCAATCCCGGTGGGTCATATAGATTGCCTGAACCAAAATTCGGCGCATTTCATTGTCACTAATCTCGCCACGTTGCAGACTCACACCCAGATGATGTCGAATCAGCTTGCTGTAGGCATCCGTCAGCCAAGCCGGTACATGAGCAAATTTGTCAGCGATGTCAAGGCCGACAGGAAAGCCATAGCCTGGGAGCAGTCGTGAGTAGAGATAGACACGGCGCGCTGCCCCGGCAAGCTGATCTTTGCCAAACTCCTCAAACATCTCGACACGCACCGGTTCTGTGGTCTCAGACACATGAACATAGCAGCCGCTGACCTTGGGAAAGCCGATACCGCCTGGCTTGAGTGGGCTAAAGTTTACTGTGCTGGTACCGGATTCGCCTGGAAGTGACACATTACCTTGACGAAGCCCTTCATATTTGTTGATTTGCCACTGCTCAGAGTATTCGCCAGGGCGCAACAGCATTGCCATCAGCAAAGCATCGGTGTATCCAAGCTTGTCAAGAAGGGACTTGGGCGTTTTAAGGTCAGTTCGTCCGTACATCTGATTGAAGTAATCTAGCCGGCCCTTAACACGCAAGCCATGAAAGACACGTTCAAGGAGAACCCGTTCACTAAACTCGCGCAGTTCGCCACGTTCGACCACACCCATAATTAAGGGCGTAGGTTTACGATTACGTGCAACCAGAATCAATTGTCGATAGAGAAAGGATATCCATGCTAATGGCTCAAACAATCGCCGCTGAACCCATTCGTCAGCACGGTCGGTCATTTGGGGATAAAGATCCACGAAAGCCTCGTGAAGGAATTTCTCCTTCAAGCCATTGACAACTGCGGGGTCGGATGCATATTGATTCAGAAACAGGTCGATATCGCTTTCCGTAAACGGCGTGTGCCCTGCATAACCACCCATCAGATATACAAGCGGACCATGAAACATCAACACGTTCAAGTCCGGCGTGCGTTCCAACGCGGACAGTCCGCCAAGCAATTCGGCCGTGATTCGCACAATGTCAGGAAAGTCCTTACGCTCCTTGCTACCACCTTCGAGGTCACCAAGAATAACAGGGTAATAGCCAAACTGCTCCCGTTTTGTCAATTGCCGCTCACCGGTGCGCACACAGTACGAGCCTACGCGTAGAAGGATGGGCACTTGACTAGAAATTTGTACTCGGCCGATGCCGCCATCAATAAACGTGACCACCTCATCCTGAAATTCTGACCAGTTGACATCGCCAACGGAATACGTTTTGAGAGGAGACTCCAAGCGCTGACCCTCATTGGCTAGATAGATCGCTTTGCGCAGCGCTAGAACGAACTTAGCTGTATTTTTGAAGTAGTTATCACGCAAACTTTCTGCCACTGTTAAGGCATTTTCAGCGAGTTTCATGAGCAACTGCGGCTGGCGCTGCAGGTCCGCCTGAACCCCTTCCTCAGTGAGGCGATAATCTTGGCTTGTGTACTGTGTCATGAACGCATCACCACTAAACCCAATTGTGCCAGGAAGCGCCTTGCATCGTCAGTTGCGAAAGCGCTCACAGGAAGACCTGTTAACCGACTTACGAGCCATTTAGGCGACACTCGCCGGTTGCCTACCTGTATATACCATTTCTGAAAATTCGCTGCTTGCTTCCCATCATTGCTCAACGCCAGCGAGGTCGCCGCAAACACCTCTTCAGGAGTCATCGTCACTTCAACTCCGCGAATAACCGCTCTGCCAGTACCTGTGACACCAGGCAAGGAAGGCGACGTGCCATAAAGCCAGTCGTACAATTGAGCTTGCCTTCCCCCTATCGAACCATTTGCATAGATGACGCTCATGTTTTGTGAGCGCCGAATTTCCCATCCTGCCAATGCGCGCAGATAGTCGCGCCCCATGCAGAAAAACAGTTCTTGATAACCAGTATGCAGGTCAAGAATGGTGAAGAAATCAGCCAGCACCAGGGGACGCAATGCCTCAGCCCGTTGCGCCGTCATCCGTTGTTCGTAATAGGCAATTGGCTGCTCGGAAGAGATCAAACCGTATTCAGCAGAAAGAATATACACGTCAGGTTGTGGCCTGTCTCTCTGTTCCAACCGAGCACGATCCCGACGATAGCGTCGAAGCACTCGAAACAATGGTCCGTCATAACGGTCGATAGCTGGCAATAGGCCAGGATCAAGGCGTTTGCGCTGGGAGCATGACAAGATGAGTAGTCGTCTCGTTTGCCCAGTATCATCCATGATTCACACCCAACCACGTGTCAACCCGATCTCGTTCAATACTTCTGTCGGGGTTGGCGCTTTGCTGGCAGCAACGCTATAGCTGTCGATGACGCGCTTAACCTCGTTGAAATGCTCCTGTGTCACCGGACTCAACCTCTTGCAAGTGCGCAAGCTTCTCCGCCAGTCGCTGCATCAGATGGTGCTCCTCAGCCCATTGCACATATTTATTATCACTGCCTTCCAGGTCTTCGGCAGTCATACTTGGTTGAACATAGATTGTAGTCATTCCTTGCCCCCTAGTCGTTAACCAGGAATGGATTGAAGCGAGTGTCGTGGTCGTATACATCCGTTCCCTCGCGACGCTTCAGTGTATTGACGACAGCATAGGTGAACGGCGTCGCAACGATCTCGTAGACAGACTTGAACAGCCACTGTGCGATGATGGCGGACAACAGACCTGCTGCAGGAATTGCACCCCAAAATGCCAGCGTAATGAACACCAGTGAATCCAATCCCTGTCCAATCAGCGTAGAACTGATGGTGCGCATCCACAACCAGCGCCCTCTGGTGGCAATTTTCAACCTGGCGAGAACAAAAGAATTGACAAACTCGCCAACCAGATATGCCAGAAACGAGGCGACCAAAATGCGGGGAGTGTAGCCCAAGATACGCTCATACGCAGGTTGCCCATCCCAAATACCTGCTGGCGGCAGCAGCCCGGCTACCCAAATGGTCACCACAGCGAGCAAATTACAAAAAAAGCCCAACCAGATCACTCGCCGCGCCTGACGGTAACCGTACACCTCGGTCAACACGTCCCCAAAGATGTAGCTGATAGGAAAGATAATCACTGCGGCCGGCAGCACCATGCCAAACACTTCGACCAACTTGACTGCCGTGATATTAGCCGTGATCAGGCAGGTGATAAACACTGCAGTGACGATCAAAAACCAGGAGGAATAACGATTAGTTGAGGTTTGCGTTGTTGCGCTAATCTGCATTGTCACCTCTGAACAAGTGAGTGACGGCTTCAGCGAACAAGTCTTCAGGGCGCAAGAGCAAGCCCTCCAGCGACTGTCGCGCTAGCTCTTCCATATTGATATTCGGCTGTCAGCAAGTTTGCACAATTGGGTTAGCCCCTGTTATAGGAAGGTAATTATAAATTGCTCTCAATATCTTTTCTCACTTTCCAAGCTGTAAAGTTGATATGTCACAACATCAGTATACCACGTTTCCTGGTGCTCTCACGCTACCGATAGATCTCGCTCCAGCAGCGCCAGACAAAGCGCATGCATCTTTGATAGTCCACGCCGAAACTCACATTTCGCAGTTTCAAAGGGCAACGCGTCAGAAAGATCGGGAGACTGCACCTCGACTCATGATTTCATCGGCAGTGCGATTGCGAATCTATTTGCGCGCCAACAGGCGGTTTTCAGCAAAAACCCATCTATTTCTGCGAAGCCTCCCATTCCCAATGCCCCTCCGTAACCAGTCGTGAAAGCGCGGAGTCGCCAACGGTCACAGTGACCGGCAACGGCTGTGTGCCCGATTGACGCTGCAACACCAGTCGATAGCTTTCCGGCGTCAGCGTCGCCGGCAGCAGATAGGTGAACGTCACAACGTTGCGTTCCCGCGGCGGCAGGATGAAGTAGCCGGTGAATACCTGCGTGCGTCGCTCGCCGCGGATGGAGTCAACGCTCTCCGGCTCGACGCCGGTTGCTTCGATCAACGTGCTGCCGGCCGGCGCATAGACGCGCACATAATCAAAATAGCAACGTTCGATCAGGTCATTGTAATTTTCGCCGTACCGCGGCGTCAGATCACAGCCAGGATCGTCGGCGTCGATCGGATGCGTGTAGGTCAGAGTCAGCGTTGCCTGCGCCGGCTGATCTGGGCCGTCGGGCCAGCTGACGCGGTAATCAAGCTGGCGTTGAATTGCTGCATCCGCCTTGTTGTAGCCCATATTGGTGTCAACGACAGCCAGAAAATCGCTGCCAAGCGCTGGGCGCAGCGCACCGTCCCACCCCTGCGCACGCATCAGGGCAGCCGCCGCCGGGTCTGCCAGCCACACCTGAATCGACCGCTCGTTGAGCGCCTGCAACGCCGCCGCCGTCAGGCGAAAGATGTTGGCGCGGCCACCTTGAACTGTATCAAGCGCTGCACCAGCAAGGCGCGGAATGAAATCTTTACGTTGTTGCCACCACTCCCCCAATTCTTGCGCCGTATCTCCACCAGCCTGCACCGTGCTCTCCGCCGGGCGATCCCAGAGCTGAACGACCTGCGCCTCGATAGTGTCGCCGGTGATCGGCTCATCGATGCCGGGAACCTGAAGCTCGCCCAATGCGCCAAATATGAGCTTGACTGCATTCAAGTCCACCGTAATGATCCCGTCAACATCCAGGCCGACGTCACTGCGATAGAGCGCTCTCACCACCTGCGCGGTGGTGGGAAAATCGGGCGACCAGTTGGCGTCGCGCATCACCAGGATCGGGATGTTCATATACGTTTGCATTGCAACCGGCGCAGGCGGATACGCGCCATCGCGCCGATAGATGGCGTAACTATCGACGAAGTCCAACTCGGCGACTTTACCCTTGTCGAGCGTCAGGCGGCCAACAGCGGCGATGAACCCACCGGTGGCGCGCAGTTCGTGGTTGTTCTGTACAAGGATCAGATAGGTCTTTGGGCTGTCCATCCCAAGCAACTTGGGCAGTTCGGGTCCAAGCTGGCGCGTGATCTCAGCCAGCGTCATCAAATCAGACGCTGACTGTGCGTGAACCGTCGATGCGCCGGACATCGTCAACAGCGTGACGAACGCCAGCACTCCGACCAGCGCCTTCAAAAAATCCCGATATTTCTTCATCAAATTGACATCCATGTTCATGTTTCACCTGAAATCAACGAGTCGCCACAACGGGCCAATTTGCTCAATTTGGTCTGGTTCAAACTGAATGGGTGCGTCCGCAAAATAGATCGGGCGCCGACCAGCATAGGTTTCAATCAGATGTGCAATCGACACATCAACTCCCGGCTCACTGGGATAGAGGTCGCGCTGAAGCCGACGATACCAGTCAAACTGGTAAAGCGACTCGTTCACCACGATCAAACCGGGCGCCGCTTCCGCCAGCAACCGGTCACCCCATGCACCGTACCACAGCGCAAAGGTCTCACGGTCACCCAACGAAATCACAATGCTGTTTGGCTCCAACACCTCGGCGACTTGTGCAAGATAGCGGCGCGCTTCCTCATCGTCGGTGAGCGCAATCGATTCCCATCGTACGGTCGTCGCCAGTAACAGCAGCGCAATCGCCGTAAGACTCGCCAGCCACATCGTCACCTTGCCCATGCGTCCAGCCAACCACTCCGCTAAAGTCGCCAATCCAACCGTCATCCAGATGCTGAGCATCCACACAACCGGCAGCAGATAAATTTCGCTGTCGCGCGTATGGTATAGGATGGCGTATACGCTGATGGGCGCGATCCACAACAGGCTGAAATTGCGTAGATGCGGCGCGCTGCGATCCCACGTCGCCAGCCCGACAAAACCCAGCGCCAGCCCAAGCGGCGTGAACTGTTCGGTCACGACATACGCCCATGTTGTCACGCGGCCGGCAATGGCTGCGAGCGAGCTGCCCGCCAGATAGCCTTGATAGGCCGCTCCGGTCACCAACCAGCGGAAACCCTCCCAATTGTCGGCGTAGCCCCAGTTGATCGGCGACAACCCAGACGCCGCCAGCGGCGTGCGCACATAGATCAGCGCGCCAAGCGTTGTTGCGCCAATCAGCGCCAGCGATGGACGCAGCCATCGCCGTCCGCCTTCACGCCCGACAGTCAACGCATACAGTGCAGCCG
Source organism: Chloroflexota bacterium (assembly GCA_016861025.1). GTDB lineage: Bacteria > Chloroflexota > Anaerolineae > Caldilineales > Caldilineaceae > Caldilinea. The sequence goes on along the minus strand of BOKO01000008.1, from coordinate 50,997 downwards.
GCAGCAGCAAGATCAGCGTCAGATGATGCGCTACACCCAGCGCAACCGGCGCCACAACACACCAGAGCTGACGCGGCTTTATCAGCACGGCCCAACCCAGCCCAACAACCAGCAGCGCATGAAGGCTGTACACCTCGGTGATGATCGACTGACTCCATAACAAAGGCGAAATCGCCCAGGCCATGCCTGCCAGGAACGCCCACAACCAACGCAGCGAACGGACGGGCAGCAGATGTCCGGCGACAATCACAGTGAGCGCAACGCTTGCCGAGCCGCACATCGCACTGAACAGATTGCCGCGCCAGGCAAGGTCGCTGGCAGGCGCCAACAACCCGACCACGGACAGCCATCCCTGCAACGCCAGCATGTAGAGCGGGTACCCTGGGGGATGTGGGACGCCGTTGGTGACTGCTGCGGCCAGCAATTCACCGCCGTCCGCCCCCTGATGCGCCCACGTCAATCCAGGAGCAAGCGACGCCAGATAGAATGCCAGCGCCATCGCTCCTGCGCAGGCGGACGCCCCCCAGATCGTGCGGTCGAGCGATGGCGCAACAGACATCAGAACTCAGCGCAATGCGTGCATTAGAGGAGCTTCTTGCTGCGCGGGCGTTTTGTGGACGCCGATCATCGGAAATCGGGCAGCGTTGTCGGCGGCGTACCCACAACAACCGAGACGAAGGTCGACGCAGCGTTGCTTGCCAGCGCCACCGCAGAGCTGCCCAACACGGCGCCGTTGGACACCCCTTTATCCACAGTCGCCGTGATTCGCACCGTAGCATTGGCGCCGGCTGCCAGTTCGGGCCAGGTCACAACCACCAACGAAGCGCCGCTCGCCGTCTCCGATGCCGCCACCTCGCCGCCGTCGGTGGCTGACGCGCTGATAAAGCGAAGCCCAGCCGGCAACTCGAAGGAAAATTCAGCGTTTGCAGCGGCTGCACGTCCCGGATTCGCCACTGTAAAAAGCATGACAAGCGGTTCACCCTGCACAGCCGGCAACAGTTGAGGCGGCCCGGTCAGCACAATTGCAGGGCCTGCAGGTGCAGATGCAACATTGGCTGCGGCGGCAGGCGCGGCGCCCACCTCTGTTGCAACAGCCACCGGAGTTCCTCGGCCTGTGACGACGGGCAACACCGCCATCTGTTCGGCGCTTGCAGTGGACTGCACAAAGCTCGACGCTACCCACACATTGCCGGCGCCATTCGGTGCACAGCAGACCAGCCACCAATCGCCTGCACTGTTGCGGCCAAGCACTGTAAGCTGCGCGCCGCTGGTGAATCGTCCAAGGATGGCGGCGTCCGTCGATGGTGCGGCGCGGGCGTTGAGTGCAGGCACAGAGACCACAGCGGTTATGGTCGTCGATGATGTAATTGACGCCGATCCGCCAATTCCCCCGATCAATGTTGTGCCGTCATCGACGGGCAGCGCATCCAGCTGTTCGACAGTGTAGTTGGGCGTCACAAACTGCGCACTGATCCAGCCGTTGACCTGCGTTTCGGGAACACAGCAAATATAGAGCCATGCGCTATCTGCGCTGCGCCCCGACACCATGACCTCTGTCCCTCTGGTCAAACGCCCAATAATGGCAAATGTCGTGCCCGGCCCCTGGCGTACATTGAGCGTCAGCGCCGTCACCGATGCGGTGAGTGGGTTTACAGCCGCCTGGCTCTCCCCAGCCGGGGAAGCGGCTGATTGATCGCCTGATTGTACAGGGGTTGCCGTAGGTGCAGGCTGCTCACCCTGGTTGCCGGTGTTTGGGCGCGGGGTGGGCGTCGGCGTCGGCGGGCGTGGGGTCGGCGTGGCCGGCTCCGTCGGCGTGGGTGTAGGCGGCAGCGGCGGAATCGTCTGGTTCAATTCCACATTTCCCCCGGCCGCCCACACCGATGAGCGTTCCACCCACAATGTTGCAGCCAACAAGATCACTGTCAGCAACACCCAGTGTCGTCGCAACGTTCGCACAATCACCAAGAGCTTGTGTCCTCCACTCATTGACCGAATCTCCTTCTTCTGTCGAACAAGATAGTTCCACGTCTTGCGACCCGGAAATATGCTGCCATCGCTTTAATGCGCGCCGTGTCCGTGAAAGATGGCGGGAAGGGTGCGCAATAAAATCTCGAAATCACGGCGCAGGCTGTATTGTTCAATATATTCCAGCTCGAGCTGCAGGCGTTCGCCAAAAGTAAGATCGCCGCGCCCGTTGATCTGCATCGGGCCGGTCATACCCGGCTTTACTGCCAGCCGCCGTCGCTGATAATCCTGATAAAATTGTACAATGCGCTCTTCTTCCGGTCGCGGCCCAACCAGACTCATCTCGCCGCGCAGCACATTGTAAAACTGCGGCGCCTCATCGAGCGATGTTCGCCGCAATATTCGTCCGACGCGCGTCACACGCGGGTCGTCTCGAAGCTTGAAAGCTGGTTCTTGCAGGTGCTCCAGATCGACCAGCTCGGGCAGACGCTCCTCGGCGTCGACGCTCATTGTGCGCAACTTGACAATGCGAAACAGCCGCCCATTCTCCCCCACGCGCACCTGCCAGAAAAAGACCGGTCCGGGCGACTCCAGCTTGATGGCGATCGCCGCCAACGCAACCAGTGGGATCGAGATCAACAGCCCTATCAATGCACCGATGATGTCAATGGTGCGCTTGACCAATCGTTGCCACCCCGCGATCACAGGTTGGCGGGCGCCGGGCGTCGTTCCAGAAAAATGAATTGTGCCGGCAAGATAGCCGCTGCCCAACGCCAGTGCACGCACCACGAGCATCGGCGGCCCGATCAGCGCCAACAGCGGTGAATGGCGCGCCAGCTTCAGCGTGAACGGTGCTGTCGTCAGCAAGAACAGCACGATGGCTGCTACAGCACCCACCCCAAGCCAGGCAAATGGCGTCCAAACCATCCCGAGCAACGCCGCTGCTGAAAGTCCAACGATGGCTGCGAGCAACACGATCTGCACCTTGAGCACCTGTGGCGTGTGGCTATCCTGCACCATCCGCTCTGGGTGCCAGCGGATCATCAACGCCTTCCAGAAGCCGATATAATACTTGCGGCGAAAATATTCGCGCACATTGCTGTCATGTAAGTGCTCGACCTTCGCTTCCGGCGCGAAGACCAGCCGGTATCCTTTCTGCGCCAGCCGAAAACTAAATTCCTGATCCTCCACGCTGGCGGTCGTGAAGATCGGGTCGAAGCCGTTGTTTTCAATAAATGGATCGCGCCGATACGCCGCCGAGTAAGTGTCGATAAAGTCGATCTGCTGCTGTCCGGCCATACGATCGTACCGATCTTCGTATTCAGCCTGTACAAAGCGTGGCGTCAACCCGCGCTGTCTGGTCACGTACGCGCCTTTGGCGCCAGCGACATCGGGGTCGGCGAAAGGAGCGGTCAGCGCTTCAATCCACGTCGGCGTCGGTGCACAGTCGGCATCGGTGAAAAGCAGCAAGGATGCGCGCGCTACGGCGACGCCATGGTTGCGCGCCGCCGCCGGCCCGGCATTTTTTTGCGAAACCAACGAAACCTGTATGTGGGGGTGCGCCGCGCGCCATTGTTCGACGACGCATGTCGTCGCATCGGTCGAGCCGTCATCGACGACGATGACTTCGTAACGTTCGGGCATCACCGTCTGCACGGCGAGCGCATTCAAACAGCGTTCGATTGTTCCGGCGCCGTTATAGACCGGGACAATCACCGAACAGAGCAGGTCTCCTGATTGCACAAGAGCTTCTGGCTGTACAGGGCGTTCAGTCATACATGGCTCAGACAATCGATATGCAGAAAATTCGGCGCTCAGGAAATCGGTCACTGCGCGCCAGCGACCAATTCAGCCACAACGAAGACGCGATGAGTGGTCGTGGCCGCGGGCCAACCCGTAATCAACGTCAGACGGGCGTCGGTGGTTTGGGCTGCGTAAGCGGCAGCCTGTTCAACCTCTGCGTCCGTCGCGCCCAACACTGGAATCGGCTCCGAGACTTCAACGACGCGGTAGGTGAATGTGTTCCCAGTTTCGTCTGCCAACACAAGCTCCTGCCCCACCTCAACCTCGCCGAGCGCCACAGCCGCAAAGACAGCCGCGCCGCGAGCCTGATGGCCTGCAATCACCACATTGCCTACACCCCCAGCGCGGGCGCTGTTCGGCGCCCAGCCCGCTGCGTCGTCCGGGACAACCCACCGCGTCGTGGCCTGACCGTCAACATCCACGCTCTCCCACCCCATCGGCGTAACCGGAATAACGAGCGACAGCGCCGGAATCTCGATCTCAACAGGTGGATTTCCAACCACATCCGGCGCCGCCTCTTCAACGAGTGCTGCTTCATCTGCAGTCGGCGTCTCGATGGCATCCGCCTCTGCAACCTGTGTTGGCGATGCAACAGCCGCCCCACCCTCAGAAACTATCGGCGCGACCGGCTGGCAGCCCGCAATCAATACGATGACAGGCAGCAATAAAACAAAAACGAGGATTTTCGGTGAATGACGCCGTTTCATTGCGGTTGAAATATCCTTTCGGGACAGACTTGCATGGATGTGTGTAAATCTAGTGCTTAACTGAAATCTTGTCGCATTGTAGTGGAAATCGTCGGTGATCGGCAAAACATTGACGGTTCAAGATAGCTGTGGGCGCGATAATTTTTGCCAACCGCCAGTGTGTAGCTAGAATGGGCGATGGGGAGGGATGTGTCCCGGTGGATGCCCCGGTCTTCAAAACCGGTGGCAGGCGGCGCTGAGCCGGCTGCGGTGGGTTCGACTCCCACGCCTTCCCGTTCATTGATTACCAACTCTGGAGATTGGCTAAATGGAAATTTCTTTATTTGACGATAACGCATCGATTGGCATTGAACGTTGCGTGCTCTATCCCTACCCAGACTTGAAACGCATCTGGACGCGTCTCTGGATCACCCCCACCCAGGATGACGAAAAGCCAAACCTGGAAGTGATTGTCCTCAACCCGGATGGCAGCGAAAATTGTAGCGTCTATATGATGGCGCACGCCGAAGCGCGCGCCGAGACCACGCTGCACATGCGCAACCCGATCCCCGGCGCCACCTATCAAGTCGCCGTGGAAATGACGCAGGGCATCGGCGAAGCACAGAAAATCCTTGACCGCCATACCTTTGAAATGCTGCTTGAATTTCGCAATCCCGAAACAGGCGAACCAGGCTTTGGTTTTGGCGTTGATTGGGATGAACTGGCGCGCAAAACATCGCGCCGGGGGTGAAGCATTGGCTGAATCAATCTGTCCGCTCTGTTGCCAGCCCACCGACCCGCGCCTGCTGACGACGCACGATCTGCTGCCTGTCATCATTGGGCGCGTGAAACGCGTGGCGCCCACCTGGCGTCCAGAGCATGGCCTCTGCCCGGTGTGCGCTGGCATCTATCAGAGTCACCTGAGTGCGCAGCGCAGTCACGTTTCATTGCACACATCAACCGATCCGCACACAACCTTTCCTTATTATCATCTTGACGAAGAAACGTTGTTGAGTCAGCCCGAACGGCTGCCCGACTACTTCACCTTCACCGGCGCCGGCGTCACGATGGCTTTTCTGGACAGCGGCTACTATCCGCACCCCGATCTGACGCGCTCGACCGCATGGACAGAGCAGATAGACGGCTGGCACCGGATTCCGCGCCGACGTTGGCGTGCGCTGTTGGAAGCGGCGGGGCTGCGGCTGATCGAATACGCCGACCTGACCGACGACGGCGAGCAGATCGGGGTGGATACACCGAGCCTGTGGGATGGCGCAGGCGATAGCTGGCATGGACAAATGACAACCTGTCTGGCGGCAGGCAATGGCAGCCTCAGCCAGGGACGCTATCGCGGCTACGCGCCGCGGGCCGAGATTGTGGCGGTCAAAATCGGGCGCGGAGGTGGGCGCATCCCAGAGGAGGACATCCTGCGCGGGTTGCAGTGGCTGCTCGACAAGGATCGCTGGCAGCGCTATGGTGTACGCGTGGTCAACATCAGCGTCGGCGGTGATTTTCCACAGGAGTGGAACGTCAACCCGGTGTGCCGCGCTGCCCACGCACTGGCGCAACGCGGCGTATTTGTGGCGGCGGCGGCGGGCAATCGCGGCGTCGATGAGTTGCTGGCGCCCGCCCAAACGCCGACTGTGATGACCGTCGGTGGCGTGGAGGATCACAACCGGCGCTGGCAGCCGCACTCCCTCAGCAGCGTCGAGCAGCTTTCGCTTTACCATCACAACACCGGAACCGTTGTGTATTGCCGTGCGCCGATCCGCAAGCCGGAGATTCTTGCGTTGGGTCGCTGGCTGCCGTCGCCGGTGCTGCCGCCCAGCCACGTTTTCTACGAAATGACAGCGATCGACCATGTGCGGCGTGTGCTGCGCGGGGAAGTCGGCGATCTGCCCGCCGATGTCCTGCGCAAAGTCGGGGATGACGAGGAGGCGCTATCGCCGGACGAGATCATCGTCGATGTCGAACATTGGATGCCGGAGGTGTGGCAGGGGCTGCGCCAGCGCATGAATGCGCACAAATGGGTTCATCGCCACTACCAGCATGTGGACGGCACTTCAGTGGCGGTGACGCAGGCGTCGGCCGTGGCTGCGCAGATGATCGAAGCCAACCCTAACCTGACTGGCGACGATGTGCGACGTTTGCTGCTGGAGAGCGCACTGCCGCTGCCCCATCTGACGGCGCCACAGACGGGAGCCAGGCTGTTGCAGCCGGCTTCGGCAGTGGCGACTGCTTTGCGTGCGCCGGGCGGGGCGCTGGCTGGCTATCCGGTCAGCGGCGTTGTGCTCTCTGAAAGCGAATTGCACAAATTGCTGCTTCACGGTAGAGTAGCGGTGCAAGCGCCGACCGGCGCCTACAGCGGAGGTTGCACCGTTTATCTCGGTTTGCTGGCGCCGCGCGCTCACGCCGTCAGCGTGGTCGGTTCGTTCAACCGCTGGCAGCCCGACGCGCTGCCTCTCCAGCGCGCGGCAAATGGTTGGTGGCATACAGCGCTGCACCTGCCGATCGGATCATATCTCTATCGCTTCTGGGTCAGCGACGAAGAACACCCACAGGGCCGGTGGATGCGCGACCCGGAAAATCCAAACACAGCCGAAAGTGGCTATCGCGAAGCGCACAGCTGGCTGAATGTGACGCAATGCGGTTCCACGGCGCAAATTTAACTACACGAACACACAAGGAAGCATCATGAATCGTGAGTATCATAAGTGGTACAGCCCGCGCCTGAACCGCGATATGGAATTGCTGATCTTCGGACACGCCGGCGCACGCGTGCTGATTTTCCCAACCAGCATGGGACGCTATTACGAGTATGAAGATCGAGGCATGGTCGCTAATTTGCGCGACCAGATCGAAAACGGCTGGCTTCAGCTATATTGCGTGGACAGCATCGACGCCGAGAGTTTCTACAACAACTGGGCGCATCCTGGCGGCAGAATCTGGCGACACATACAATATGAGGAATACATTCTCAACGAAGTCTTGCCCCTGAGCTGGTCAAAGAACCAGAATCCCTTCTTGATTGCACATGGATGCAGTTTTGGTGCATACCATGCCGTCAACATCGCCTTCCGCCATCCGCACCTGTTTGGTCGTGTGTTGGCGTTGAGCGGCAAGTACGATATGAGCAATTTCTTCGGCGGTTACTACGACGACAACATTTACTTCAATACGCCGAGCCACTTCATCCCAAATCTGACCGATCACGAACGGCTCGAGGCGCTGCGCCGCATGGACATCATCATCGTTGTCGGTCAGCACGATCCCAATATTGAAAACAATCGGGCGCTTAGCCGCGCCCTGTGGGAAAAAGGCGTTCCCCACGCCTTTCGTGAATGGGATGGCTGGAGCCACGACTGGCCGTATTGGATGCGCATGGTGCGACACTATATTGGCGGACATGATTAAGTGTTGTGTGTTACGTGTTGTGTGTTCCGTGTTCAGTTCACCATCTGATACGCCACACGTAAACACGTAACACGCAACACGCTCTACCATTACCAACCAACCCTTATCAGACCGGATTCCCAGGAGGAGACATGAGCGTCAAGAAAATCGGTTTGCTTGTCGGTCGCGAATGGAGCTTTCCGCCAGCCTTCATCGAGGAGGTGAACAGCCGCGACGCGGGCGTAGTTGCGGAATATGTCAAACTCGGCGGCACACGCATGAATGAGCCGTGCGACTATGCAGTCTTGATCGACCGCATCAGCCATGAGATCCCCTACTATCGCACTTATCTGAAGAACGCGATGTTGCAAGGGGCCTACTGCATCAACAATCCATTCTGGTGGAGCGCCGACGACAAATTTTTTGGCGCCAGTCTGATCACGCGCATGGGCATTCCTTCGCCCAAGACCATCGTCTTGCCGATGAAATCATATCCCGAAGGCGTGATCAGCGAGAGTCTGCGCAACCTGAACTATCCGCTCGACTGGGAGGCGATCGTCGCCTACACCGGGCTGCCCGCTATTCTGAAAGATGCGTGGGGCGGCGGCTGGAAGAACGTGTACAAGGTCAGCACCATCGACGAGTTGATTCGCGCCTACGACGAGACCGGCACACTCTGCATGATCCTGCAAGAGTTTATCGAGTTCGAGCAATTTGTACGCTGCATCTGCGTCGGTCAGACCAACATTATGCCGATCAAATATGATCCCAAGCATCGGCGCTACATTGTTGAGCACGATCACCTCACGCCCGAACTTGGCGCAAAGATCGTCGATTATGCGCGTCGCATCAACCAGGTCAACGGCTACGACATGAACAGCATCGAGTTTGCGATTCGCGACGGCGTGCCCTACGCCATCGATTTCATGAATCCGGCGCCGGACATGGACATCAACAGCATCACGCCGCATTATTTCGAGTGGGCGGTGAAGGCAATGGCGGATTTCGCCATCGAGATGGCGTATAATCCGCGCCCTCAACGCAACGAGCAACGCTGGTCTGGTTTTGTCGAGTGAACTGCTGTAGAGCGCCGGTCACCGTCAGCGTGATGCAACGGTCTGGCGCATCCGGGCATGTTTGTTTGCGCGTCGAAGAAACCAATGGATTACCTGCTTGTCCTTCTGATTGGCATCGCGATTGGCTGGCTGTCGGCGTCCATCTGGTCGATTATTTGGAATCGTTGGAAAAGCAGCCTGAATCAGCGCCAATCCTACGAAAAAGCCATTAAAGAGCTTGCAGAGAGAGGCAAAAAGGTAAAAGAAGAACGACGCAGATCGTTCGGGAGCACCGTGCGCGCGGTGATCGAAATGCTGCTGTTTCTCGCCGTGGTTTTGCTCGTGCTGATTGTACTCTTCAATTTGCTGGTTCTGAGTTAAGAAAGAGTTTTATGTCTGACAAGCCGTTGACGGCGCTTGTCGCCTGTGCGGGTTGAGCGTCCAAGCTCCCGCCGGAGACATTAGCGCAGGTCGTGCGCCAACTGGCCGGATTCTTCCCGGCAACAGAATATCCCGATGTGCTGGTCGGTCTGGGCGAGCCGGATGACGCTGCGGTCGTCAGGCTCGATGAGACGCGCGCGCTGATCAACACGACAGACTTCTTTACGCCGATCGTCGACGATCCGTGGACTTACGGCGCGATCGCGGCGGCTAATGCCATGAGCGATGTCTACGCCATGGGCGGCGAGGCGCTTTTCGTACTCAACATCGCCGGTTTTCCCGAAGGTATGGATCCGGTGACGATTGCGCAGGTCTTCACCGGCGGCGCGTCAAAAGTGCGCGAGGCTGGCGCGGCTGTCGCCGGTGGGCACACCGTCACCAACCCGGAGCCATTCTATGGTCTTGCCGTCACCGGTCTGATCCATCCCGACCAGGTGATGCGCAAAGGCGGCGCGCAGGCGGGCGACCAGCTCTACCTGACCAAACCGCTCGGCACGGGCATCATCACCACGGCGGCGAAATTGACAGGACCGGGCGAAAATTCTGTGCATCGGCTGGCGCGCAAGGCGCAAGGCAAGCCCGATCTCGATGTGCGCGACCTCGACGCCGCGATTGTCTCGATGTTGCAGCTGAACCGCGCGGCGGCGCAGGCCGCGCGTGCGGCGGGTGTGCGCAGCGCCACCGACATCACCGGCTTTGGACTGCTCGGCCACGCCAGCGAAATGGCGATGGCGAGCAGACGCGAAAACGGCGTCGGATTCGTGATCGAGGCGGCTGCAGTTCCTGTACTGCCGGGCGTCGAGCGCTACATCGCAGCGGGCTACCTGACACGCGGCGCAGTGCGCAACCCGGCGCATTTTGGCGAACAGGTGCGGATTGCTGAACAAACACCGCCGCACCTGCGCACCATCTTGTGGGAATCGGAGACCAGCGGCGGGCTGTTGCTGGCTGTGCCCAAGAACGCCGTTGCTGTCTTCGAGCAGCGCTGCACGGAGAACAAACAGTCAGCCTGGCGCATCGGCGAGGTCGTGCGCGGCGACGGAATTCGGGTGGTGTAACAGCTGGAGAGAGCTTGATGAGCCAGGTGGTTGTCTTTATTGCACCGCAACAATTGACGATCAAAGAAATCGAGGATCGACCCCTAACCGAACACGAGGTGCGTCTACGCACGCTTTACTCCGGCATCAGCGCCGGCACCGAGCTGACCGCCTATCGCGGCAGCAACCCGTATCTGCACAAACGATGGGACGACGCACGGCGTCTCTTTGTGCCCGACGCTGAAACAAGCCTGCACTTTCCGGTTGTGGGCTTCGGCTACGAGGAGTGCGGCGAAGTCGTCGAAGTAGGGACAGCGGTGACAAAAGTGCAAGTCGGCGATCGCATTTACGGCACGTGGGGGCACCGCACACATCATATCGTGACCGAGGATTACGCCGCACAGCGCATCTTGCCACAGAATCTTGACCCGATGCTCGGCATTTTCTCGCACATGGGCGCAATTGCGCTCAACGGCGTGCTCGACGCCGCCATCCGCATCGGTGAGACAGTTGCGGTCTTCGGGCTGGGGACGCCTGGGCAGATGATTGCTCAGCTTGCCAAGCGTTCGGGCGCGCAGGTTATCGGCGTCGATCCAATCGATCTACGACGCGACGTTGCCTGCCGGTTGGGTGCAGTGGATGAGGCGCTATCGCCCTCCGACGGCGCTGTGGCGGAGCGGATTCGAGATCTGACCGACGGACGCGGCGCCGATGTGTGCATCGAGGCGAGCGGCGCTTACGCTGCGCTGCACGAGGCGATCCGGTCGGCGGCGTATTCAGCCAAAGTCGTGACGCTGGGCTTTTTCCAGGGGGAGGGCGCCGGGCTGCGACTTGGCGAGGAGTTTCACCACAACCGCATCAATCTGGTCTGCTCACAAATCTATGGCGTCAACCCTGAACTGAGCTATCGCTGGAACAGAGAGCGGCTGGTGCAGACGGCGATGCAGCTTCAGGCGCAGGGTGTGTTGAATCTGCGTCCGATCATCACCCACGTGCTACCCTTCACCGACGCTGCTGAAGCGTTCCGCCTGTGCGATCTGGAACCGCACAAGACGATTCAGGTCGTGCTGGATTTCACCGTCTAGGAGCTACGGATGCACCCTTTACGGACAGCTATTCTTGGGTGCGGCGGCTTTGCGCGCCGTCATGCCACCCTGTTCGCCTCGATGCCTGATCGGTTTCAGTTGACTGCGTTCTGCGATAAAAACGCTGAACGTGCAGCGGCCTTTGCGCACGAGTTCACCAACGACGCGGCGCAAACCTTCACCGACCATCACGCACTGTTCGAACAGACGCCGCTCGACCTGGTGGCAATCTGCCTGCCGCCCTACGGCCACAGCGACGAAGTCGAGTGTGCAGCGGACCGCGGCGTCCATATCTTTATCGAGAAACCGATTGCGCTCACCTCGGAGCATGCCTGGCGTATGGTGGCTGCTGCGGAAGCCGCCGGTGTCGTGACGCAGGTCGGCTTCATGTTCCGCTTTGGCGTCGCGATCCAGCGCCTCAAACGCCTGATCGACAGCGGTGAGGCTGGCCCGGTCGGATTGATGAGTGCACGCTATTTCTGCAATTCGCTCCACGCCGAGTGGTGGCGCGACCGCGCGAAGTCTGGCGGACAGCTCGTCGAGCAAGTCATTCACATGATCGATCTGATGCGCTTCCTGATGGGCGAAGCTGCCACCGTCTACAGTGTGCAGCGCAACCGTTTTCATCAACAGATGCCCGACTACACGGTCGAAGATGTCTCCGGCACGGTGATCAGCTTTGTCAACGGCGCGATCGGCGTGCTTTATGCGACAAACGGAGCGATTCCAGGCAGATGGATCAACGATTATCGCGTCGTGACCCAGAACATCACAGCCGAATTCACTGACGCCAATCATGCTGCGTTCTTCTATACGGCGACGCCAGAGGCGCGCACGGAGCAGATTGCCGGAACTGAAGATTATTACTGCAACGAAATGCTCGATCTCCACGCCGCCATCACCGATGGACGTCCCGCCGCCACACCGATCCGTGAAGGCGCACGGTCGCTAGACGTCGCGCTGGCGGCGACCCGGTCGGCGCAGACGGGAGCCGTTGTCAATCTGCTTTCGCATCTGTAACGATCTGTGGTAAAAGGTGGTGAGACTCAAACTAACAATAACAAAGGTGTACACAGCATGAAAGCGATTATGAAAGTCGAGCCGGGCGTCGGCAACGTCGAAGTGCGCGACATCCCCGAACCAGAGCCTGGCCCTGGGCAGGTCAAGCTGCGCGTACGCGCCGCCGGGCTGTGTGGCACCGATTTGCACATCTACAAAGATGAGTTCCGCTCATGGCCGCCGGTGGTGCTCGGCCACGAAGTCGCCGGCGAGATCGTCGAATTGGGTGAGGGTGTGCAAGGGCTGAAGCCGGGGATGCGCGTCACGACTGAAACCTATTTCTCCTATTGCGGCAAGTGTCGCTACTGTCGCGCCGGCAACGTCAACCTCTGTTTGGAGCGCCGTTCGATCGGGTCGGCGGTCAATGGCGGCTTCACCAGTTATCTGATTACACCGGCGCGCAACATCCATGAATTGCCAGAGAACGTCGATTTCCGCGCCGGCGCGCTGACCGAGCCGCTGGCCTGCGTCGTTCACGCTGCGCTGACCACACCGACCGTCACGCCGGGCGACGTGGCCGTGATCGCCGGGCCCGGTTCAATTGGATTGCTGACGCTGCAGGTGGTCAAAGCCGCCGGCGCCACAGCAGTAATGCTTGGCACAGATGCGGACGAGCATCGCCTGGAACTGGCGCGTGACCTGGGCGCTGATCATGTCGTCAACGTGCAACGCAGCGACCCGGCTTCACTCATCGGCGATCTCACCGAGGGCGGGTTGGGCGCCGATGTGGTCTACGAATGCGCAGGCGCAGGCGCCGCCGCACAGCAGCTGCTCACGCTGGTGCGGCGCCGTGGGCGGTATGTACAGATTGGGCTGTTCGGCAAACCGATCGCCTGGGATCTCGACCAGTTGGTCTACAAGGAGCTCACGGCGACGGGCAGCAACGCCAGCACGCCGTCCTCGTGGCTACGCGCCATCGAGCTGATGCGCACGGGCAAGGTGCGCACCGCCCCGCTAATTACACACAGTTTCCCTGTGACCGAATGGGAAAAAGGCTTTGCAACGTTTGAGGATCGCGCAGGTGTGAAGACCATTTTTACGCCTGCGGAATAAGGGAAGCACTACATTCAGGCTAGTGATGCAACCTTCCAGGAAGCTTTGAAGCCTCCTGGAAGGTGAGCGGACGACTATCTACTCCACAACCAACCGTCCTTGCATTGAAGGGTAGTGACCGGCGACTGTACAAATGACAATATATTCGCCCGGGGCGTCAGGCGCTGTAAAGACTTCCGTGTCCTTGCCACCGGCTGCCAACACGCCACCCTCCCACAAGATCAAGTCTGCATTCTGGTCAGGCATGAAAGGGATCGGCAGTTCCACGTCCTTCTTGATGACCGCCCAATTGTGATCCAGACCGCCCTGATTGTCGAGGTTGATCGTCACTTCAGCGCCGGCTGGAACGCGCCAGATCGGCGGGTTGGCGATATTGTTGTTGTCGTCGCCGAAGTAGATGTCGTGCATCACCACGTCCAGTGTGGCGGCAATCACCTCTTGCGCAGAAGGCGCTGCAGCGGCCGGTGTTGGCGTAGGTGTGGGCGCCGGCGTTGGCGTGCTTGAACCGCCACAAGCGGCAAGCGTCAACAACGCAGCCGCCAGAAGAATAGACAAAATGCGCATCGTTTCAATGTCCTCACTTTCAAAACCATTGTATTTGTGAAAATAATCCCAAGCGGCACTCTAGCATAGAATTGCGCTCCACATCGTTTGCTTCTTTCCAATGATATGAACGGAATAAGACGCGTATTGCATGATGGCTCACCATGCTTTCGACCGCCATCGTGTATACTACGACGAAAAGAAGAGTGGACGGGAGCAATGATCTCTCCCGTCTTTTTTGTTGTGAAGCGCCGTTTGTCGGTGCATTTGATCTTGGATATACTATAAGAACTTTTGTTCGATTCCGGTGACATGCAGCAGCTGCATGATTGCGAGGCAACAATGGCGCTCGATAAATTGATTGTGCGCGGCGCACGCGAACATAACCTTAAGAACGTCGATCTGGAAATCCCGCGTGATAAGTTGATCGTCATCACCGGGTTGAGCGGCAGCGGCAAGAGCAGCCTGGCGTTTGACACTATTTACGCCGAGGGACAGCGCCGTTATGTCGAATCACTCTCCGCATACGCCCGCCAGTTCCTGGGGTTGATGGAGAAACCCAACGTCGATCAGATCGAAGGTCTTAGCCCGGCGATCTCCATCGACCAGAAAGGGTCGGGGCGCAACCCGCGTTCGACCGTCGGCACGGTGACCGAAGTCTACGACTATTTGCGCCTGCTCTATGCGCGCATCGGTCAGCCGCACTGCCCGACCTGCGGCGAGCCGATCACGCAGCAGACGGCCACGCAGATCGTGGACAGCATCATGGAGATGCCCGAAAACAGCCGGCTGTTGATCCTGGCGCCGATCATCAAGGACCGCAAGGGCAACCACAAGTCGGTCTTCGAGAACTTGCAAAAGCAGGGCTACATGCGCGCCCGCGTCAACGGTGAACTCTACGAGGTGACCGAAGCGCCCGACCTCGACCGCTATAAAATGCACACCATCGAAGCGGTGATCGACCGCATCATCGTGCAGCCGCCCGGGGTTGACGAATCCGGCGAGTCGACCGGCACCGATCTGACGCGGCTGGCGGATTCGGTCGAGACGGCGTTGAAGCTCGGCAATGGCGTGCTCATCGTCTCGAACGTGACCGACCGCGACCATCCGGTTGACCGCACTTTCAGCGAGCACTTTGCTTGCATCAAATGCGGCGCCAGCATGCCGGAGATCGAGCCGCGCACCTTTAGCTTTAACAGCCCTCACGGCGCCTGCCCGACCTGCACCGGCCTGGGTTCGTTGCAAGAGTTCGACCCGGAACTAATCTTCGACGAAGAGATGACGATTGAAGATGGCGCTGTGATCCCGTGGCGGCGACAGAACGAGGAAGACAGTGAAGGCTACTACCGCCAGGTGCTGCGCGCAGTCTGCAAGCAGTATGGCATTCCATCCAAAGCGCCAGTCAAGGAACTGAGCCTGAAACAGCGCGACGTGATCGTGTGGGGCACGCCCAAAAAGGGCGAAAAAATCCGCATCGACTACATCAACAGCAAAGGCGAGGAGCGCTACTACGAGACGACCTTCAGCGGCGTCATCCCCAATCTCCAGCGCCGCTATCAGGAAACGACGAGCGAGTACATTCGTTCCAAGCTTGAAGAATACATGAGCGTACGCCCCTGCCCCACCTGCGGCGGCAAACGGCTGCGCCCCGAAGCGCTCGCCGTCACCATCGCCGGCAAGAACATCTGGGAAGTCACGCGCATGCCGGTCAGCGAATCGCTGGCGTGGGTGCAGTGGCTGCGCGGAGAAGGCAAAAAGATTGGAGATTGGAGATTGGAGATTGATGATCCCACGCACCCGAACGGCAACGGTGCGACGAGTCTCCAATCTCCCAGTCACCCGATCTCCAATCTCCAATCTCCACTAACTCCCCGCCAGCAAACCATCGCCTACCAGGTGCTCAAGGAGATTGCGGCGCGGCTGGGTTTCATGGTCAACGTTGGGCTGGATTACCTGACGCTGGATCGCACGGCGTTGACGCTCTCCGGCGGCGAGAGCCAGCGCATCCGCCTGGCGACGCAGATCGGCAGCCAGTTAATGGGCGTGCTCTACATCCTTGATGAGCCGAGCATTGGGCTGCACCAACGCGACAACGCCCGGTTGATCGAAACGCTGCAAGGGATGCGCGATCTCGGCAACACTGTGCTGGTGGTCGAGCACGATGAGGACACGATCCGCGCCGCTGACTGGATCGTGGACATGGGCCCGGGCGCAGGCGAGCATGGCGGGCATGTCGTCTGCTCGGCGTGGCGCGATGAATTTCTGCGCTGCCCCAACAGCCTGACCGCCAAATATCTGCGCGGCGATCTGCGCATCCCGGTGCCGCAGGAGCGGCGCGAGGGCAACGGCGAGTATCTGTTTATCCGCGGCGCGCGCGAGAACAACCTCAAAGGCGTGGATGTGCGCATCCCGCTGGGCAAGTTCGTGGCCGTCACCGGCGTCAGCGGCAGCGGCAAATCGACGCTGGTGGTCGAGGTGCTCTACAAGAAGCTGGCGCAACAGATGTACCGCGCCAAAGATCGCCCCGGCGCGCATGACGTCATTGAAGGCATCGAGCACATCGACAAGGTGATCGACATCGACCAAAGTCCGATCGGGCGTACGCCGCGTAGCAACCCTGCCACTTATGTCGGCCTCTTCACCGACATTCGCGACCTCTTCGCCAGCCTCACCGACGCCAAGGCGCGCGGCTACAAGGCGGGACGTTTCTCATTCAACGTCAAGGGGGGGCGCTGCGAAGCGTGTCAGGGCGACGGCATCATTCGCATCGAAATGCAGTTCCTGCCCGATGTCTATGTGCCGTGCGAGGAGTGCAAAGGACATCGCTATAACCGCGAGACGCTGGAGATCAAGTTCCGCGGCAAGTCGATCGCTGACGTGCTGGAGATGACCGTCGAGGAAGGGCTGGAGTTCTTCCAGCACATCCCGCGCATCCGCAACAAGCTGGAGACGCTCAACGCCGTCGGCTTAGGCTACATCAAGATCGGGCAACCGGCGACCACGCTTTCCGGCGGCGAGGCGCAGCGCATCAAGCTAAGCAAGGAGCTGAGCCGCCGCGCCACCGGCAACACGCTCTACATCCTCGACGAGCCCACGACCGGTCTGCACTTCGAAGATGTGCGCAAGCTGCTCGACGTGCTGCACGAGCTGGTCAACAAGGGCAACACCGTGCTGGTGATCGAGCACAATCTGGACGTGATCAAGAATTGCGACTGGCTGATTGACATGGGTCCCGAGGGCGGCGTCAAGGGCGGCTATGTGATCGCCGAGGGTGCACCCGAACACATCGCCGCCAACCCGCGTAGCTACACGGGTCAATTCCTGGCGCCGATGCTGCGCGAGGAAAATTACACCGCCTAAAGCGGGCCGACGACTCACAACATTATAATGCTTGCTTGCAATGTGGAGCAGCAGCCTGGATAGCCACTCATGCACATTATACAAACACCTTGTTATCGGTGTCGCCGGGCATTACGCCTTCCGCGAAAGTTGTGGCGAGAAATCGGCAATAACCTGGCGGATTCCCTCAAACGCACACGTTGAGTCTACAATAGATGCGCGTTAATGAACACTTGAAACAAGGAGGTTTGCAACATGGTGTATTTGTGGCGCAAGGGCAAGCGCGTATGGGCGACGATTTCTCTGACGTTTCTCATTTGTTTGTCGCTTGTTCTACCGCCAGCAACGAATGTTGTTCACGCCCAAGGCGGCTTCAATCTGCCTTATGGCTTTATCCAGGAGGGCGTGACCGTGGGGCTAAATCTGCCGACCAGTTTTGCGCTGGCGCCAGATGGCCGCATCTTTATCGCCGAGAAGGCGGGCAGGGTGCGCGTCTTTCACAACGGCGAGTTGTTGTCCGACCCTTTCATCGACATCACAACCGAAGTAAACGACGCCGCCGACCGCGGGTTGATGGGCATCGCCGTCGATCCGGCATGGCCGCGGCGTCCATATGTCTACCTGGCGTTCGTCTACGACCCGCCGGAGATCAAGGATCGCAATCCGGGCGGGGCGCGCGTCTCGCGCGTGGTGCGGCTATCCGCCGACGTCGCTAACCTCAACGTGGCTGTGCCGGGCAGCGGCGTCGTACTCGTCGGAACGAACAGCACTGCAGCGCATGTCGGCAACCCGGATCAGGGAGACGCCGAGCCGTTCTCCTGTCTCGACGGCGGTGGCCAGCCCGTGCGCGACTGCATCGCCACTGAAGGCACGGCGCACACGATCAATATGCTCAAGTTTGGCCCCGAAGGCGCGCTCTACGTCTCGGTGGGCGATGGCATCGTCAACAGCCGCGGCAACGCGCGTGCGCTCGACATCAACAGCCTCAACGGCAAGATTCTGCGCGTCGATCCGGACACAGGCGGGGGGCTGCCCTCCAATCCCTTCTTCGACGGCGACCCGAGCAGCAATCGCTCGAAGGTTTTTGCGTCGGGGTTGCGCAACCCTTTCCGATTCACGGTTGACCCGCGCAACGGCCGCGTGATCGTAGG
This sequence comes from Chloroflexota bacterium, assembly GCA_016861025.1. Taxonomy (GTDB): domain Bacteria; phylum Chloroflexota; class Anaerolineae; order Caldilineales; family Caldilineaceae; genus Caldilinea. The sequence continues at coordinate 32,387 of BOKO01000008.1, read as the reverse complement.
CGAGGTCGGCAACGAGAAGTGGGAGGAGATCAACATCGGCGGGCCCGGCGCCAACTTTGGCTGGCCCTGCTACGAGGGGCCAGAGGAGGCCGCCACCTACGCCAACTGCGACGCCTTCCGCAGCGGCGAGTGGAAGGTCACACACGGCGTGCTTTCCTATCCGCACACGACCAAACCACAGCGCGGCGCAGCCATCGGCGGCGATCTCTATCTCGGTCGCACTTTCCCGGCGATCTACCGCGGCGCCTATTTCTATCATGACTTCAACGGCGGCGTCACCAATTTCCTGACCTTTGGCGCCAATGGCGGCGTCACCGACAACGAATTCGCCACCAACATGCCCGGCATCGTGCAGATTACGGCGACCGACGATTCGCTCTACGCGCTGTCGATCATTCTTGGCGGCCTCTGGCGCATCCGCTATGTCGGCGGCGGCAATCGCCCGCCCACCGCCGACGCAACCGCCAGGCCGACTGCAGGACCGGCGCCGCTGACCGTCGACTTCTCCAGCGCACGCAGCACCGACCCCGAAGGCAGCATCGTCGGCTATCGCTGGGACTTTGGCGACGGCGCAACGAGCAGTCGCGCCAATCCAACCCACACATTCACGGAAAACGGCGTCTATAAAGTTGCGCTGACCGTCACCGATTCGGGCGGTCTGACTGCCAGCGATTCGGTGGAGATCGTGGTGGGCAGCGAGCCGCCCGTCGCCGAAATTCTCGAGCCGGGTCACGGCGCCAAATTCCGCATCGGCGAGCGCATCACCTTCCGCGGGCGCGCAACCGACCCCGATGACGGCGAACTGGGCGGCGGGCGTCTGGTCTGGTCAGGCATCCTTCACCACAACGAGCACGTTCACTATGACGCCATCAAGGCGACCGGCGAGTCAGGCAGCTTCATCTTCGAGGATCACGGCGACAACACCTATCTCGAACTCTGTCTCACCGCGACCGACAGTCAAGGGCTGAAGGACGAGACCTGCGTCGACGTCAAGCCGATCGAGGTGACATACACCTTCAACACCGTGCCGTCCGGTCTGCCGATCACCTACGCCGGCAGCCGCTACACGACGCCCTTCAAGGTGAAGACCTACATCAACGCCAAGCGCATCGTTGAGGCGCCGTTGACTGCGGCCGGCGGGCTTGTCTTTGACAGCTGGTCAGATGGCGGCGGCGCTGTGCACGACATCATCATCGAGGATGGCGACCGCGTGCTGACCGCGGTCTATCGCAAACCAGGCGAGGAGGCGACCATCGTGGCCGATGGGACCGCCATCAAAGAATTGCTGGAAGAGGCGCCGCTGGTCACGCCAACCGACGGTGGCGCTGCCGCTGCGGAGCCGGCCGCAACGCCGACGCCGCAGCCAACCGTCCCCCGCGCCGCTGCGACAACGTCGCCTCGACAGAGCAGCGTCATCCGCGCCGAAGTGTGGAAAGATGTCTCCGGCGTCGATCTCGATGCGTTCACGCGCACGCCGCAATTCAGGAACGATGCACCGCAGATCGTCGAGCTGGATCGGCTGGCGTTCCCACGCAACAGCGGCGTCAACTACGGCGTGCGCGTGCGCGGCTATCTCGTCCCGCCTGCAAGCGGCGACTATCGCTTCTTCATCTCGGCGGACGACCGCGGCGCGTTTTCGCTGAGCACGAATGACGACCCGGCGAACAAATATGTCGTCGTCTACACGCCAGAATGGACAGGCGCCGAAGTCTACGACAAGTTCCCGGAACAGGCGTCTGGCCCGATTGCACTGGAGGCGGGTCAGCGCTACTACTTCGAGGTGCTCTTCAAGCAGGCGGACGGCAAAGACAACCTCTTCGTCGCCTGGGAGCGGCCGGGGGCGAGTCAAGAAGTGATTTCAGCCAACTATATCGAACCGTTTGATTAGGAGATTGGGAGATTGGGAGATTGACGAATGGGAGAAGCAAGATCTCTCGCCCAATCTCTAATCTCCAGTCTCCTAATCTCTCAATTCTCTACCAAAAGGAACCACACACCATGCGTTACAGTCTTTGCTCCTACAGTCTTCACCGCACCGTGGATGCCGGGCAGATGGATTTGTTCGGCTACTTCAACTTCTGCAAAGAGACGGGCTACACTCAGCTCGACCCCTGGAACTTCCATCTCAAGCAAGCCTACGACGACAACGGCTTCCTTGCCGAGGTCAAAGCGGCCGCCGCCGAGACTGGGCTGCCGATGGGCTGCATCGCCGTTGACGGCGCGCATATCTTTGAGCCGACCGAAGATGCGCGCGCCGAAAATCAGGCGCGGCGCTATCGTTGGCTAGAGATTGCGCACGCGCTCGGCGCCGAACAGATGCGCATCGACGCTGGCGGGCGCGAGCAGGCCTTTGACGAGATTTTTGACATTGTGGTCGATGGCTACAAGGACATCATCGCTCGCGCGCAGCCGCTTGGCGTCGAGATCGTCATCGAGAATCACTGGGGGCCATCCAACCATCCCGACGCCATGCATCGGCTGCTGGCCGCTGTGCCGGGTTTGGGCCTGCTCTTCGACTCGTACAACTGGCCCAAAGGCACGCACGAGCAGGCGTGGCGTGAATGCGTCAAGTATGCACGGCTGACGCACTTTAAGACCTTTTCCTTCGACGCCGACGGCAACGAACCGGAGTGGGATCTGCCGAGGCTAATCGGCTTGCTGCAGGGAGCAGGGTATCAAGGCGCATGGGGCATCGAAAGCACGCCCTACGACGGCGACGAGATCGGCGCGGCGCGCAAGTCGATTGCGCTTCTTAAACGGGTGCTCGGCGACGCATAAAAGGCGCTGCTATCGGGCAACGTCCCAGGCGACCGGCAAAGCGACCAGCCCGCAAAAGAGCGGCTGCGTGCGCCATTCCAGCCGCTGTACGTCGGCTGCCAGCCGCAGCCCTGGCAGCCGACGCAGAAGCGTGTTGATGGCGATCTCACCCTCAAGCCGCGCCAACGGCGCGCCAAGACAGTAGTGCACGCCTTGCCCAAAACCGAGATGACGTTGCGGGTTGCGCGCAATGTCAAAGCGATCGGCGTCGGGAAATTGTGCGCTGTCGCGATTGGCGCTGCCGACGACCGCGATGACCAAGTCGCCACGGCCCAGGCGCTGGTCGGCGAGCGTTACGTCCTTTGTCACAAACCGGGTGATCGTGCGTTCGACCGGTCCCTCGTAGCGCAGAATCTCCTCGATGGCGGTGGGCGTCAACGACGGGTCGCAACGCACAGCCTCAAGCTGGTCGGGATGCAAGAGTAGAGTCAGCACAGTGTTGCCGATCAGACCGACCGTGGTTTCGTGACCGGCGACAATCAACAGCACGACCATGCTAAACAGCTCCTGTTCGCTGAGGCGACGCCCCTCTTCCTCCGCCTGAAGAAGAGCGGTGACGAGGTCGTTGCGCGGTTCGGCGCGGCGCCGAGCGAAGAGATCACGCAGATAGTCGGTGAAGTCGGTCATTGCCTGGAGAAACTGCTGTTCTGCGCCGGGCGACGGATCGGGCGTGACGAACGCATCTGACCAGATACGGAGCTGGTTGCGGTCGTTGTGTGGGATGCCAAGCATCTCCAGAATCACAATGATAGGCAGCGGAAAGGCGAACGCTTCGATCAGGTCCGCTTGCCCGTCATCGACAATCTGGTCGAGCAATTCATCGGCGATGGCCTGTATCGCAGGGCGCAGTTGCGCGACCATGCGTGGTGTGAACGCACTTTGCACCAGGCTGCGCAGCCGGCGGTGATCTTCGCCATCCTTGTTCAAGAGATTGTTGTTGACCAGTTGCATGACCGGACGTGAATCAACCAGCATATCCAAACGAGGATCAGAGGGATCGAACGCCATACGCGCATCGAGCACAAACGTTTCGTTGTCAGCCAGAACTGCGTGCACATCGGCGTAGCGCGTCACAAACCAGATGTGAAAGGTCTCGAACAAACCGGGCTGGCGAATCACTGGATGTTCTTTGCGCATGGCGGCGTAGGTCGGGTGGGGATTGCGCTTGAAATCTGCACCATAGAGTTGATAAATACGCGTGCTTGTGGACATGGCAACACCTCCGTGAAAGATATGTTTTCGCCAAACGGGGCATTATAGAATACCAGAACTCTAGCGGGGCGACAATCCATGCACATGCGCTTGCCCGTGATAATATCTTGTCTATAACGTCACTTGACGTCTGCAATTCAATTCATCACTCAAAGGAATCGGATATGAGTCATTCAGAGAAAGTTCGCGTCGGCGTCATCGGCGTAGGACAAATTGGCAAGCGCCACGTCGAGACCTATGCAGGCATGTCCAACGTCGAGATCGTTGCCATTGCCGATGTCAACGAGGCGGAAGCGCAGCGCGTCGCCGCCCGATACAACATTGCGCACGTCTACACCAAAGCACACGATCTGTTGGCGCGCGACGACATTCAGGCTGTCGATGTATGCTTGCATAACAACTATCACATGCCGGCGACTGTAGCTGCGCTCGAGGCGGGCAAGGATGTCTTTTGCGAGAAACCGATGGCGGGCGCTTACGTCGATGCAGTGAAAATGTGGGAGACTGCGCAGGCGACGGGGAGAAAACTGGCGATCCAATTTATCACCATGTTTGCAAATGAGGCGAAAGCGGCAAAATATCTGATCGAAGCAGGACAGCTTGGCAAACTTTATCACGTGCGTTCGGTCGGCCATCGCCGGCGCGGGCGTCCGTTCGTCGATGGCTACGGCAGCCCCACCTTCGTGCAGAAAGAGCATTCGGCTGGCGGTGCACTCTACGACATGGGCGTCTATCACATCGCCACTGCGCTTTGGTTGATTGGCAACCCAAAGGTGACCCGTATCACCGGGCGCACCTACCAGGAGATCGACATGGACGAACGCCGCCGCGAGATCAGCGGCTACAACGTGGAGGAGCTGGGCGTCGGCTTTGTGCATTTTGACAATGGGATCACAATGGACATCGCCGAGTCGTGGGCTGCGCACGTCGACACCCTGGGCAGCAGTATGATCCTGGGCAGCCGCGGCGGCGTCAGGCTCGACCCATTCGGCTACTTTTTCGGGCTTGGGCACCTCGACTTCGACGCCACCGCCAACATGGGCGCGTTCGATTGGCGGCTACACAATGTTGCACAGGATGGCGACGCCTACGACGGCCCGCAACAACATTGGATCGCAGCGCTGCAGGGTCGCGTGCCGCTGATTCCGTCGGCGCAATGTGCGCTCAATACAATGCTGATCTCAGAGGGCATCTATCTTTCGGAGCGGATGGGGCGCGAAGTGACCGCCGAGGATGTATTGGCGCAATCAGTTTCCACAGCGCGCCCGATATAATCCAGCGAACCGACAATTGGTGTGTTTGGGGGTGTATGCTTTGTCCGATTTGCGGTCACAGCATACACCCAAATTCATATCATTCATACGACAAGCCGCCGTTGACGCCGATCATCTCCATCGCTAGGATTCTACAGTAGGAGGATAATTGCCCATGTCAACGGTGCTGCTGTCCAGCGTTTTTCGCGAGATCGATTGCTGCTCATTTCTGAACGCTGATAGAATGTCACTCTGGTTGTTCTCAGGCGGGGGAGGGATGATGAACGACTTCTGGTTTGCGATCTTCATGATGGCGTGCATTGGTGCAGCGTCTGGCTGGTTTGCCGCCATTGTGCTGCACGGCCAGGGGCTTGGCATCTTTGGCAACATTGCGTTAGGCGTCGTGGGAGCGTATGTCGGCCACTGGCTGTTCGACTATCTGCGCATTCCGCCCATCTCAAACTGGAGCTACTTCGGTGAATTTATCTATGGCGTTGTCGGCGCCATGGTTCTCCTGCTGATTTTTGGGCGCTTTTTCATCCAAAAGGAGACGCTCTAGGCGCAAGCACCCTCAGAGCGTCCCTCCTGCGCAGATCATTCCACTGACGGCGCCTCAGTGATGAGCGCGTAGCCGTTCCTCAAGTACATCGAATTCCTCACGCGTCAGACCAAAGATTAACTCATCATAATAGCGGCCATTTGTATAAATATGGCGACGGATGCGTCCTTCCGCCTGGCAGCCGAGCCGTTCGGCGTGGCGCACCATCGGCTGATTACTCTCGATGCAGCGGATGTTGTACTTCTGAAAGCGCAGCTCGTGAAAGGCATAGCGCAGCACAATCACCTTTGCCTGAAAGCCATAGCCGCGCCCGCGATAGGCGCTGTAGATGCGCGTGCCGGTCTCGAAGACGCCGTTCTTGCGATCCATCGAGTGGATGTTGATGCCGCCGACCAGTTCACCCCCCAACGTCTCGATGGAGAACATGATACGCTCGTCACGATGGTTGAACTCGGCGTAGCGTGCAGCGAACTCCTGCGCCATCTGCTCCGACTTCGGCAGGTCGATGCCGTAGTTCAGAAAGCGCACGGTCTCGCTGTCCACGCGCTCCTCAGCAAGCCACAACTTGACATCATCAACGTGCATCGGGCGTAATCGAATGTCGGCGCCCTGCCAGTAGCCTGCGGTTGACGTGGGGATAGGCATGGTTCACGCTCCATCGGTGAAATTCAGGCCGCGCTCTTCCGCCAGCACCTGCCATCGCCCGATCAAGGCAAAGGCGATCAACAGCGCCGCGCCAAGCCAGCCGCCAAAGCTCAAGAACGGCGTTCCAACCATTGCCAGCGCAGTTCCGGCGCCAACCAGCAGCGCACCCAACACCGCAAACATGCGCATGCCGTACAGCGTGACGAAGGGCAGGTAATGTGCGCCCACCGCAATCATCGCCGCCGGATAGAACCAGTCGTGTCGATAGAATGTCGCTGCAAAGACCAGCAGAAAATTGAGCGGAACCGTGAAGGCAATCTGCGCCCCCAACGCCCACAGCCCGTTTTCTGCACCCACCTTTGCCGGACGCCCAATCAACCGCAACAATCCTTGCGTCAACGGGAAGATCGCCATGCTCCCGAAAAAGAGCACGGCGATCCCCACATTTGGCGCAGCGAGCAGCGTGAATGCCGCCGACGCCGCCCAGATGACGCCAGCGATCAACTGGCCGGCGAACCCACCCAGGAAGGCGCGGCGCATCTCACGCTGTGCGTCCAGAATACTCATTGCATTCCCCCAAGTTCTTCAGCAGTAGAAGAGCCATCACCAGATTGAGCAACATGATCACTGGAAAGACGACCAACTCCACCACGCTGACCGGCACGCCGACGCGCGCCATGTTCAGCCCCATCGTCGTCACCGCCAGCCCCAGCGTGACGAATTTCATCAGCGCCACCGAACCGAGCAGATAGCCCCATGCGCTGCGTCTGAGCAGCAGCACACCCGCCAGCACACACAGCGGCACAACGATCGCCAGATCCATCGCCTGGATGAAGAGGCTGGTCGTGTTCTCGAGCGGCGGAAGCTGCGCCTGCGTGATCGTCGGCGCAATCCGCCCGAGCCACGCCAGCGTGAGAAACGCCGCCGCCAAAAAGAGTACGCCTGCAATCCAGCGCCGCGGCAGCTTCGCCGAGAAGTGCGTAGGCAGCGTCGCCAGATCGAAAGACATCATGCTCAGGATCAGGGCGTAGAGACTCAGCGCAAAGAGCGCCACGTAGACCAGAAAAAGCTGGTTGTAGTTGGCGCCAACGCACATGGTGATGTAGGTGTAGAGCACAAAGCCGAGCGTGCCGGTCATCAGCAGCCGGGCGCGCAGTGAACCGCGCAACGCCAGCCAGAAACTCACCGCCAGCAGCGGCAGCCCGACCACCAGCATGATCAGGTCGTTGGCTTGCATCTGCGCCGCCATGCTGACCGTGTCCCAGTAGTAGAGGCCGCGTGCATTGATCGTGACCTCCTCGCCGCGGAAACTGGTGAGAGGGAAGGATGCACCGTCGCCGGGCCACAGACCCGCCAGTACAGCAACCAGCGTCAAAATTATGATCGGGGGAATGAGCCATCGAAGTGCGCCATCGTATTTCATCGCTCGATCCTTGTTGGTTTGGTCGCCCGCAGCGGGCGGGCCTACAAAACATCCTGTTCTGCTCTTGATTGTAGACCAGATTGCGCCGCAGCGGGCTACATTACCATGTAGTCTTGCGCCGCGCGGCAATGTAGTACAATGAAGTTGAGACCAGGATTACAGCGGACCCGGACGGGAACGGATTCACGATTCCGTCCGGTGAACCGCATCCGTTCCTGTCTGCATCCATTGTAGCCTTGTCCGCCATAACCATACTATGTCTGGAAAAACCTGAAACAGACAGGGCTGATCAACATAACAAAGCGATATAGGAGGCGATGATGGCAACGTTCGATTTAAGCCGAGAGACTCTTGCCCAGCACAGCGTGGATATGCGCCAGTTCATCGACTGGCGGCAGGCGACGCTGTCCAATGGGTTGCGCGTCATCGACGGCTACAACAGCAGCGGGTTGACGCTAACCTTGCTGCCCGACCGTGGGCTGGACATCTGGTTGGCGGCGCACAACGGGCGCCCGCTGACCTGGATCAGTCAGGGTTCGCCGCACGCGCCGGATTTTGGCGGCGGCTGGCTGCGGCTCTTCAACGGCGGCGTGCTGGTGACGTGCGGACTGCGCCACGCCGGGCCGCCAGAGCACGACGCCCGCAGCGGTCAGCATCGTGACCTGCATGGCGACTTCAGCCTGCTGCGCGCCTACAACATCGCCGTCAACGCGGGCTGGCGTGAGGATCGCTACGTCGCCGAAGTCACGGGCGAAGTGGCGGAGGCGTCGCTCTTTGGCGAGCAGCTACACCTCACGCGCACAGTGCGGCTGACGCTCGGCGAACCGACAATCGAGATCATCGACGTCTTCGAGAATCGCTACGATGTGGCGACGCCTTTCATGCTGCTCCACCACTTCAACTTTGGCTATCCGCTGGTGCAGGACGGCGTTGAACTGCATGTTGCGCACAACACCGTGACTCTGCGCGACATGCAAGCCGCCTCGGCGCATCATGATTGGGCCCATTATCACGCTGCCATGCCGCGCCACCTGGAGGAAGTTTTCTTCCATCAGGTGCTGGCAGGCCAGGATCGCCGCGCGCTGGCCGTGCTGGCCGGCGCGCGTTTTGGGCTGGCGCTTGAGTGGGACACGACGCACGAACCCTACCTGACGCAGTGGAAGAACTACCGTCAGGGAACGTATGTTTGCGGCGTCGAACCGGGCAACTGTCTGCCGGAGGGACAGAACCGCGCCGCGCGCAGCGGTCGCCTGGTGCAGCTTGGCGCGGGCGAACGCCATGTCTTCTACAATCGGCTCACCGTGCTCGACGGCGCCGAGGAGGTCATCGCCGCACGTGCGCGCGTCGCCGCCATCCAACGCAGCGGACATCCGGTGGATATTGCGCTCACAGACTACGCAGCCTAGCATTGGCGCAGGCGAAGCAGATGCCAGGGTAGGGACATCGATACATCGTGTCCGGTTCACATAACGCAGAACGACACAATGTATTGATATCCCTACCTGAGACACGCTGCGTTTCTCCGCGTCGTTGCGCCTTTGCGTCGGAGTTGATGAAGTCGTCGACAGCCTTGCTTGATCCGCAGATTGTGCATTACGCAGAGGGGATCACTGCGGGTGTTTGCTGGCAGCGTCGTAGCGGACGGCGAGCGTCAGCACCAGCGCGCTGACAATCAGCACCACCATTGCGGCAAACGCCGTGACAAGGTCAAACTGGTCGGCAAGCACGCCGAGCGTGAAGGGCGCCGCCAGGATCGCCAGCCCTGCGGCCAGTGACATGTAGCCACTTGCCGTGTCCGCATTGTCGGCAGCGATGGTGAGCGCCATCGACAAGCCGAGCGGAAAGAGCGCGCCGATGCCGAAGCCAGTAATGCCTAGCCCAATCACAGCAAGCGCCGGAATGCGCACGAGCCAGAAGATCGGAAAACCGACGGCAACCACGCCCAGCATCGTCAGCAGCAGCGTGCGCACCGGTGTGCGCAGCGTCCATCGACTGTTGGCGGTGCGTCCCAACACCGCGCCGACAAAAAAGACGCTGACCAGCATTGCCGCGTCGCTGGCTTCGAGACTGATCACGCCGCGCAGAAAATCGGTGCTCCAGCCGACCATAATCCACTCCATCGCCACGCACAGGATCAGCACCACCCAGATCAGCCAGAACATGTACGGCAGCCGCCCTGCACGTTTCTGCTGCGCTGCGGAGAGGCGCGGCGGCGGGATCGGCGTACGCCAGTTGAACGCGGCAATCAGCAGCAGCGCCACGATCGCTGCCAGCAGCGCGCCGCGCCAGCCAAACAGCGTGCGCTGAAACAGCCCGATCAAGAGCGGCGACAGCCCGGCGCAGAGCATCGCCACCACATTCGACTCGGTGAGCGCGGTCGCCCGCAGCTCCTGATGATGATCGCTGAGTGTGGCCGGAATCATTGTCAGCATCAGCGTGCCGAGGAAGCCCATCACAAACGCCGCGCCGATCGTGGCGACGACGTGCGCCGCGCTGACCAGGAGCAGCGAGCCAACGCTCATACCGGCAGCGCCGCCCCACAGCAGCACACGCCGCCCAAAACGGCGCGCCAGCGACGCCGCCAGCAAGCCCGCGCCGATCATGCCGGCAGCAAACGCGCTCAGGTGCAGCCCGCCGACCGTGTAGCTCAGATTCAGCTCGCTGCGCACAAAGGGCATCAACGGCCCCAACGCCGCCTGCAAATAGGCAAAGTAGCCAAGCAGCAGATAGGCGAGCCAGGTGTAGCGGTCGCGATGAAAGGTGCGCACAGTCACCCGCTACGCCACGACCGACTGAATCGCACGGCGCACGATTGCCTCGCCGGGGTCGTCGATCATGACCACGTCGCCCAACGCCTGTGGGATGATAAAGCGCAGCTTTTTGCCGGCGCGCTTTTTGTCGTGCGCCATCGCCGCGTGGATCGCCTCGACGCTGTAGCCGGAGACGCTCACCGGCAGCCCTAGCCGATCCAACAGCGTGTAGATGCGTTCGGCCAGCGCCGCATCACAACGGCCCAGCTCGACCGCCATGTTGGCGGCGGCAACCATGCCCACCGCCACCGCCTCGCCGTGACGTACACTGTATTGGCTGACCTGTTCGATGGCGTGACCAAAGGTGTGACCCAGGTTGAGATGGGCGCGCACGTTGCGCTCATAGGGGTCCAGCTCGACGATGCGCACCTTGACGCGCACGGCGTCCGCCACCAGTTGCAGCAGATTGACCGGGCCCTCCTCCTCCAGTTGCATGAAGAGCCGCGGCGCGCCGATGACGCCGTGTTTGACCACCTCCGCCAGCCCTGCGCGGAACTCGTCGGAAGGCAGCGTGGAGAGCGTCGCCATGTCCATCAACACTGCGACCGGCTGCTTGAACGCGCCGACCAGGTTCTTGCCCTGCGGCAGATCGACGCCGGTTTTGCCGCCGACCGAGGCATCCACCATCGCCAGCAGTGACGTGGGAACCTGCACAAAGGGCACGCCGCGCAGATAAGTTGCGGCGGCAAAGCCGGCCATGTCGCCGATCACGCCGCCGCCGACCGCGATCACGGCGCTCTGGCGATCAAGACCTGCATCCACAAACTGCGCATAGAGACCCTGCACGCTCTCCAGCGTTTTGTGTTGCTCGCCTTCCGGCGCCAGACAGATCACCGGCTCGAAGCCCGCCGCTGCCAGGCTGTCGCGCAGCGTTTCGGCGTGTTGCACGATCATTGCGTTGGTGACAATTGCAGCGACGCCCGGGCGCAGACCGCGGTTGACCAGCAGACGTCCGGCGTCGGCAAGCAGCCCGTTGCCGAGCAGCAGGTCATAGTCGCCCGTCGGCGAGTAGACGGGGATGCGGGTCAAGCCCGCCGCCTCCTGGTTGGCGAGCGCGGCGTCGAGCACCTGATCGGCGACCTCCTCGGCGCTCAGCGCGGTGGTGTCGACCTGATAGGCGATGGCGCCGTAGGCAAGCCGCCGCTGCTGCAAAAGCGCATGCACGCGCTGGCGGCGTTCGTCCGCCTCGCCGGGCAGCAGCGGGCGATCGGTTGCCGCCGCCAGCCGTTCCAGAATCACCTGCTCGGCGGCGTGCAGGCAGACGACCGTGCCGGTGCGTTCCAGCGCCTCACGGCTTGCGCTGTTGACCAGCGCGCCGCCGCCGGTGCTGATCACCAGGTTCTGCTCCTGCGCCAGCTCCTGGCAGAGCCGCGCTTCGGCGATGCGAAACGCCTCCTCGCCTTCCTCGGCAAAAATCGCCGGAATCGGTTTGCCAAAGCGCTCGACCAGCACGGCGTCCATGTCGACAAAGCGCCGGTTGAGCCGCTCGCTGAGGATGCGCCCGACCGTGCTCTTGCCGACGCCCATGAAGCCGGTGAGCACGATATTCTGGCTAGACATGATTGGCTGCGTCATGCGCGCACGTCCTTCTGTGTGAGTCGCTCCACCACTGCGTCCACCAGCGTGTTGACCGGCTGCGCAGCGTCGAGCACAAGATGATGTTCGGCGGCGATGGGATATTGCCAGCAGCCGTCATACTGGCGCAGCATCTCCTGCATCGCCGCCCACCCGCTGATTTTGTGCGACGAGTAGCCGGGCGTGCGCGCATCGAGGCGGCGTCGCCATTCGGCTTCGTCAAGAATTGTTTCCACAACAAGCAATTTTGCACGCTGTCGTGCAGCAATCCGCGCTGCGGTTTCGTAGCCGACCGGATAGGAGAGCGGCGACACGGCGAGCACGCTCAGCCCCAGCGCTAGCTGCGTCTCGGCAATTTGCCACATCACGGCATACGCCAGATCATTGGCTTGCGGCAGACCAAGCACATGATCCTTGATGTCGTCCTTGTCGATCAGCGGAATGTGCAGCCGCTGCGCCACGCCGCGCGCTACGGCGCTCTTGCCGGTCGCCGGATGCCCCTTCGTGGCGATCAGGGTGAGCGGCATGGCGGCGGGATTGTGGGGACGGCATGGGCGTGACATGGCGGTGCGAATCAGGCGAACAGCTGAAATTGGGCGGGCGAGACGTGGGTGGCGGCATGCATCAACACTGCGTTCATCAGCTCGATCGCCAACCGCGACTCCAGCGTGACGCCGGCGCGCACACCGACGCACGGGTCGTGGCGCCCTTTTTGCAGGCGAAATTCGATCTCGCTGAGGTCTTTGCGCACGCTCTGCTGCGGCTTGACGATGGTCGAGGTGGGCTTGAAGCCGACGCGAAAGACCAGCGGCATGCCGGTGGTGATGCCGCCGAGCAACCCGCCGTGGCTGTTGCCTTGATAGCCGCGGCTGCGGATCGGGTCGTTGTTCTCGCTGCCGCGGCGTTCGACCACAGCAAAACCGGCGCCAATCTCGACGCCCTGCACCGCGTTGAGACCACCGAGCGCGCCCATGATGCGCACCTTGAGGCTCTGATAAAGCGGATCGCCTGCCAACGGCGGCGGATTGACCGCAACCACCTCGACTGCGGCGCCGATCGAGTCGCCGTCGATGCGCGTGCGTTTGATCAGCTCACCGGCGGCGCGGGCGAAGTCGGCGTCGAACGCGTGGATTTCGGCGCTTTCCAGCGCGGTTTCAATGTCAGCCAACTGCGCCAACGCAATCGGTTCACCTGCCAGAGCCAGCTGCTCAATATGCGTAGCCAGGCTGCGTTCCGCGCGCAGCTCGCCGACCTGACAGATCGAGGAGAGGATGACCGTGCCGAAACGCTCCGCCAGAAAGAGCCGGGCAAGCGAGCCGCCGATCACGTCGCTGATCGTCGAGCGATAGCTAGAGCGTCCGCCGCCGCGCGGGTCGACGAAGCCCTGGCTCTTTTTGTATTTGACCAGATCGGTGTGACCTGGGCGCACCTCGCCGGTGGGACCGAGGAACTGGGCGTAGTCGGCTGACTTCTTGGCGGTGGAGAGCACGATGGCGGCAATCGGTTCGCCGGTGGTGTAGCCCGCGGCGTAACCGGTGGATACCGAGCGTTCCTCGCCCTGTTCAACGGTGATGGCGGGTCCGGCGGTGAGCGCAGCATGGTCGTCCTGATAGAGACCGGAGAGCAGCACAACCGTGTCGTCCTCGCGGCGCGGTGTGCCGTGTCGGTTGCTGCCCGGACGGCGGCGGTCGAGGTAGTGTTGAATATCGGCGGCGCGCACAAACAGACCGGGCGGGCAGCCAAAGACAATCGTGGTGATCGCCGGCCCGTGCGATTCGCCGGCGCCAGCCACAGCAAAGAGTGGTCCTCCAAGAATTTCCATAGGACGCGATTATAGCATAGTGGTGCGTGGTGCGTGCTGCGTGTTTCTTGTTGCGTGCTCCATCGTCGGGACGTTCACACGCACCACGCAACACGAAACACGCAACTTTCCTCAACGCGCCATGATCGGCATATACGCTTGCGGCTGGATCACGTCGTCGAGGTCGACGATGGCCGAGGCGCCGCGCCCACTGTTTGGCTCGAAGGGCTGAGTTTGGCCCATGCTGTTGGTCGCCAGCACGTAGAAATCATAGACGCCATTGCCCATACCCATCGATGTAAAGGGGAACTCGGCGCTGGCGGGCGGCGGCGAACCGGTCAGAAAGCGCCAGGTTGTCCAGCCGGTGGAGCCGCCGCTGAAGTTGGTGTAGCGGTAGCGCACCTCATACTGGATGATCTGCGTGCCGGGCGCGGTCTCTGGACGCCAACTAAGCAAGAATCGATCTTTGACCGGCGAGAAGGGTTTGATGATCGGCGGGTTGATCGGGTTCATCGTGGCGATCGGGAAACCGAAGATGGTCGTCGTCGCCTGCGCGTTTGGGCTCCACGGCTGCACGTTGCCGACGCGATCGACCGCCTGCACGCGAAAGCCAAAGACGTCGCCCTGCTGCCCAGTGATCTGATAGGAGGTGGTGTTCGTGCGCGTCAACAGATCAACCCACGGGCCGCCGTTCTTGGTCATCTGCAAGTTGTAGTAGTCGATGCCGGAGAGATTGTCTGTGCCCGACCAGGTGATCAAGAAGGTCGGCGTGGCGGTGTAAGGCGGCAGCGGATTGACCGACGCCACCGGCGGCTCGGAGTCGATACGCGTGGAAACCGCTGCGCTCCATGCGCCGAGGTTGCCGGCGTGATCCTGCGCCTGAACCTGAATCTCAACGAGCGAGTTATTTGGCGCCCACCCTTTGAAATGTTGCGAGGTCGCCGTGCTCTGGTTTTTCCAGTTCACCCACTCGCCGCCGTTGATGCGATAGCGCACGTTGTACCAGGCGACGCCGCTCGCCCGACATCCGGGTTGATCGGGGTCAAAGGCTGACCACTCGACCCTGAATTCGCTCGGCTCAAAGCTTGGCAATGCGTTCATTGTAGCGATCGGCGGCTGCGTGTCGCAGCTACCCTGCTCATATTCAACCAGTAGATAGGGCGCCAGTTGCGGAATCGCCCGCGAGCTCAGTTGTCTCCACCGCCCGCGCGCGGGCGTCTCGTCACCAGTGATGAGCAGCCCGTTGTTAGGTTGACCACTACGCCAGGCATTGACTGCTTCGGTGGCGCCACCACTGATCCAACCGATCACCGGCGGCAACGTTCCGAGCGGCAACGATTGCCCGCCAAGATAATTGGCGTTGTTCCAGGTGACGCTGCTGGCGCTCCAGGATTGCTGCATAAACTGTGCTCGAAAATCCATCCCCTGCCCATCGCCCGGTGGGTTGATGTAGGATTGATAGGCGTAAAACGTTGCACTTCGGATGCTGGCATTGGCGGGCAGCGCGCCGAGATCAAACTGGATCAGGATACGCATGGCGTTGTATGCGCGCTGATCCCAACCCAGATCGATCGTGCTGCCGCCAGCAAAGTTTGTATTTGGCTGACCAGATGCAATAAATGTTGTCTGACTTGCCGGCAACTGCACACGCGCAAGAATCGAATCGCCGTTGACCTCGTAGTCGAGAAGAGCGAATTTTGTACGGTCGGGCATCTGCGCCAGTTCTTCGATGGTCATGCCGAGAGGAAGTGTTGCGTCTTCCAGAACCGGCGCCAGCGTCAGGCGGGGGGCGGTCTCCAGTTCCGCAATCAACACGGTCAACGGGGTGTCGGGTTGAGTTGCACCGTCTTGTGCACGCACAGGCGAAAAAGGCGTCGCCGCCAATACGAGAACCAGCACGGCGCCCAGGCGAATCCAGAGGGAGGTGAAATTGCTGGCGGACCGTCGACGATGTGATGGTTGTCGGAACATTGAATTTTGCTCCTTTGACAAGTGTAGGCTCATCGTTCCTGAAACGTCATGGATTGTAATAGACAAGCAAAGCGGTGTTTGCGCTGGTGCGTCAGGGAACAACCTCATTATAGCAGATTGTTCATTGCAGCTATCACCTCGTTGTAGCTCGCGGTTGCAGTGTAATAACTATGCGTCCGCCCGATCAACTCACCGGCAGCACCTCCGCCGCCGTCACGCGCAGCAACTCCGTCACCGTCAATTGCAGCATCGTGCGGTCATCGCCGCCGCCGCCAAAGATCACGCCGTCGAAGCGCGAGGCGGTTGTCTCGATGCTTGCGTCCACGACGGTCGGCAGTGGCGCAACATGCCCAAAGGGTGGGACGCCGCCCGCCGGATAGCCGAGCGTCGCCAGCACAACGTCCGCCGGGGCAAGCGTGACGCGCTTCTTGCTGACGCCGAAGCGCTTCGCCAGCGCGCCCTTGTCGACGCGACGTTCGCCGTGGCTGATCACAACCACAGGCATCGCTGTCTCCTGATCGGGCCGCTCGACGAGAAACAACAGCGTCTTGATGATCTGCTCTGGCTCTACGCCAAGCGCCAGCGCCGCCGCCGGCACCGTCGGTGTATGGCCGATGTCGGGGAGCAGCCTGGCTTGAATCTGGTTCTCGTCGAGAAAGCGCTGCAAATCCGTCGGCGTGCGTAGAGAGTTCATGAGGTCAAAGCTCCTTTTTTGTTGTTGGATGGGTGCTGATTTCTGCGTTGCTGCGCCATCGTAGCAGCCACACCAAACGCGTTGCATCTGTGATGCGCGTTGCGTGTGATTGCGCCAGCCCGCACACCCACAATACGCGCCCATCTTTCGCATCGAGCAGCACGGGCCAACCGCGGCGCAAGCCAGGCTCGATGCGGGCGTCGGTGAAGAGGTCGCCGAGGGACTTGCGCCGGCCAGCCATGCCAAGCGGGTCGATCTTCTGCGCAGGCTGTGGTGGCGCCAACACGGCTGCTGTTGCGACATCGGCGTCGATATACACAGTCCAACGATCTAGATTCTCCCGCCATGCTTCCGCCAGTTGCGTGCGATTGAGCACTGCGCACTCTAGCCGCCAACCGCCGAGCGTCACAGCGCCGCTCCTGGGCACTGCGATCGCCCCGCTCTGTCGGTTGGCGTCATCGAACCACGGCGTAGAGGGCGGCAGCGGCAACGCATATCGGCGGTGCAACGCCAACGCCAATCCTTCGTCGGGCAGCGCGACAACACTCCATGCCATCCCTCCTGCCAGTGGATGCGGCCCTGAGCGTTGCGTCGTCTCTACTGTGGACAAAGCCAGCGCGGCAAGCTGCTGCGAACCGATAGCGCGCACATCGGCGTCAAGCGTCGTTAGCGCCAGGCGCAACACACTGCGCACTTCGCTCGCCGCCAGCCGCTGAAGCCGCGCCAGACGCAGCACGATGCGCTCTTGATCTTGCATCACAATACTTTCACGCAGCGCGCGCGCATCATAAGCCTCCAGCCGGTCGCTTTCCTCAGCCAGCAGATCGGCGGTGCGCGCCAGCGTTGCGACAATCTGCGGGTTGATGCGCGCCAACAGCGGCAACACCTGATGGCGCACCAGATTGCGAGGATGCGTTTCATCCTGGTTGCTCTCATCCTCGCGCCATGCCAGCCCATGACGACGGGCATACGCCACGATCTCGTTGCGACGGGCAGCCAACAGCGGGCGCACGACGCGCACGGGGCGCGATGCCAACGCCGAATCGTCGATAGTGGAAATGGGCCGCATTGCGCCCAGCCCGCGCAATCCACTCCCCTGCGCCAGCCGCAATAGCACCGTCTCCGCCTGGTCGTCGGCATGATGCGCCACAGCCAATACGGGAACCATCTCGGCAGGCGTGACGTTCAAGGCGGTTGCGCACAAGAAGCGATAGCGCGCATGTCGCGCCGCCGCTTCAAGGCCATCGGAGGCGGTGCGCAATGCGACGGCGTCGAGCCGGGTTGTGTGGAAAGGCAGCGACATTTGCTCAGCCAGAGCGCGTACGAATGCAGCGTCGGCGGTGGAGGTGGGGCGTAATGCGTGATCAACATGGGCAACGTGCAATTCCAATTGCCAAATCCCCACTACTTGCGCAAGAAGATGCAAAAGCACAACGCTATCGACGCCGCCGCTCACGGCCACAACAACTGGCTGGCGCTGCGCCGACGGTGGCGGAAACAAGCTATGGCGTTGTTGAGCCTGGACGAGCAACTCGACCAGCGAATCCTCTGCGGAGGACGATTGTCTGGATGACATTTTCACGACGCCATTATACGATGGCGACAAGTGAATTGATATAACTTTGTAAGGGCTTTTTTGGCGCTTGTGTTGCTGTGATATACTCAAGTGTGCTTTTCGTTATGATAACGGATGTGATGAGGTGGAAGTGTTGAGTTGTGACTATATCGAGTCAACTGAGGGGAACTGTCAAGCGTGAATAACCCGATCGACTGGCTGTTAGGTCTCTTCTCTCTTGATATTGGGATTGATCTGGGTACAGCAAACACGCTTGTCCACGTCAAAAACCGAGGCATTGTGATTAACGAACCCTCGGTGGTGGCGATTGATATTTCGTCGCGACGACGCAATCGCGTCAAGGCGGTCGGCAGCGAAGCGAAGGAAATGGTTGGGCGCACACCGGCGCACATCGTCGCCATTCGCCCGTTGCAGGATGGCGTGATTTCGGATTTCGACGTGACCGAGCAGATGATCCACCATTTCATCGGCAAGGTGCACGGCGGCAGCTTTGGCGCGGCGCGCCCGCGTGTGGTGATCGGCATTCCGTCGGGCGTCACCGAGGTCGAAAAGCGTGCGGTGCGCGATGCAGCAATCAGCGCCGGCGCGCGCGAGGCGGGTCTGGTGGAGGAGCCGATGGCGGCTGCGATCGGGGCTGGTCTACCCGTGACCGAATCGGTTGGCTCGATGATCGTCGATATCGGCGGCGGCACGACCGAAGTGGCGGTGATTTCGCTGGGCGGCATTGTGGTCTCGCGCTCGATCCGTGTGGCGGGCGACGAGATGAACGAAGACATCATCAACTACGCCCGGCAAAAATACAACCTGCTCATCGGCGAACGCATGGCTGAGCGCGCCAAAATCGAGATCGGCTCAGCCTATCCGCTCGAACGCGAACGCACGATGATCCTGCGCGGGCGCAACCTGATCACGGGGTTGCCTGAAGCGGTCGAAGTCAGCTCGGTGGAGATTCGCGAGGCGCTCTCCGGCTCGGTGCAGGTGATCGTTGATGCAGTCAAAGCCACGCTCGATGAAACGCCGCCCGAATTGGTGGCGGATCTGATGGAATATGGCATTGTGCTGGCAGGCGGCGGTGCGCTGCTGCAAGGGCTGGCGCAGCGTCTGCAAGATGAGACGCGCATGCATGTCTATGTTGCCGACAACCCGTTGACGGCTGTGGCAATGGGCACCGGTATGATTTTGGAGAAACCTGAATTTTATCGAGAGACATTGACAAGCATGCAGCGCAAGGCGACGATTCGGTAACGTTGTTCACGGACTCATTCGTTTCTTATGCGTAGCACTGAACGACGACCTCGCAGTTTCAGCGATTTGGGTGTCCGCGTCGGGCTGCTGACGCTGGCCGCCCTGCTCTTGATGGCGCTGCAAATCTCCGGCAACCTGCAGCCGGCGCAAAATCTGATCACTCAATTGACCGCGCCCGCGCAACTGAGCGCCACCGACGTTACGACAAGCATCAACCGTCTTGTAACGTCGGTGATGCGCATCCGCACAATCGAACAGGAGTATGCGGCATTGGAGACGCGCGCGCGTCAGCTTGAGGCTGAAATCGAAACGTTGCGCGAGGTGGAGAAAGAGAACGAGCAATTGCGCGCGCTGCTCGATTTTGCGCAGTTGCGCCCGCGCCTCGAGCTGCGCGGCGCCCAAATTGTTGCGCGCGTCATCGGCGAGGAGAGCACCAACTTCATCGACACGATCCTGATCGATCTCGGGGCGGTGCACGGCATTCGCACCGGCATGCCGGTCGTAACTGACCAGGGTCTGGTTGGTCGCATCAGCGATGTAACCGAGAACAACGCCAAAGTGCTGCTGCTCACCGATCCGAGCAGTTCCGCCAGTGGGTTGATGGCTGACAGCCGGCTCAACGGCATTGTGCGTGGTGGCGCCCGCGGCCGCCTGATCATGGACTTCATCCCACAAGGGCCGACGTTCGAGGTTGGGGAAGCGGTGCTGAGTTCGGGTTTGGGCGGTAAATTCCCGAAAGGATTGGCGATCGGGACAATCGAATCGATCGAGTCGCAGCCAAACGCCGTCTTCCAAACCGCCAATATTCGTCCCGCTGTAGACTTTGGCAGCCTGGAGCTGGTCATGGTCATCACCAACTTCGAGCCGAGTGAGGCGCTGCCGGAGTTCCTGCTCCAACAGCCGGCGCAGGCGACCGCGCCCGCCGCAGAAGGCGACAGTGCGCAGGAGACGACGCCATGAACCGAGGCGCGCTCTATTATTTGATGGGGCCGCTGCTGCTGTTCCTGGCTTTGCTGCAATCGACGACGGTGGCGCGCTTCAAGGTTGCGGGAGTGAAACCAGACCTGGTGCTGTTGATGGTGGTGATCGGAGCGCTCGTCTATGGCGCCCGTCCCGGCGTGCTATGGGCTTTCATCGCCGGCATTGGCCTCGATCTCTTCAGCGGCGGTCCCTTTGGTGCGTCAAGTCTGGCGCTGATGGCAAGCGCGCTTGTCGCCAGCCTGGGGCATCGCCCTTTTTCGCGCTTCAACATCCTGGTTCCGCTCTCGGCGGCGGCGTTGGGCACGCTAATCTACGCGGCTGTCTACCTTGCGACGCTGGGGGTGTTGGAGGTGCTAGGAGCGTCCACCCTGCGGCTGCCGATCGCTGAAACCATTCGCGATATTGTGTTGCCCGTCACAGTGTATAATACGGCGCTGATGTTTCTGGCTCTGCCTTTTCTGAATCGCCTTCCCGAGAGCCAGGATTTGTAGCACGCTCTTTTCACCATCTGTGTGGAAAGAGGCGGTCGAGAGAGTATGTTCGAGGAACGCACCGGACGCGACACAGCAACATTAACAATGGTGGTCTTTCGCCTGGGGATCGTGATCGTCTTTGTGGTCATGGTCGCCAGGATGTTTGAGTTGCAGGTCATCCAGAACGAGCGCTATGAAACGCTTGCCAATCGCAATCGGTTGCTGCGCATGGAGACGCCCGCCCCGCGTGGCATCATCTACGACCGCAACGGCACCATTCTGGTGCGCAATCGCCCCAGCTTCGAGGTGGCGCTTGTGCCCGAAGACCTGCCGTTCGACGATCTCGACACAGAAGATATCGACGAGGAGGCGGTGGAGATCGAGAAGGTGCTGCGCATCTTGCGCGCCGACAGCGATCCGGATGTTGCGCTGCGTATGGCGGCGATCCTCTTCAACAAGCTGGGCTACGATGACTTTATCCGTACGGTGCAGCGCGTCAATGTGCCCATTTCCTTTTTGAGCGAACCAGCCTTCGTCACGCCGGTGATGGAGGATGGGCGCCTGACAATGGCTGAACCACGCAAGGTCTACCTGCCCGATCTCGACCAGCCGCTGCCGCTGGAAGGTCTGGTCGCGCTTGTCAAGCGCACCGTCGCCATCCAGAGCATGGGCAGCGCCTCGGACCCAGTGCCGATTCTTGATGGCGTCGATCGCACGCGTGCGTTTGAGATTTCCGAAGACAGCTTTCGCATTCCGGCCGTACGCGTGACGCAGGTTCCGGTGCGCGAATACATTTACGGCGACCTGCTGAGCCACGTGCTCGGCTTCATGGGCCCGATTCCGGCGTTTGCGGCGGAGAATTACCGAGCCGCCGGCTACACCAACCCGAATGAAAAGGTGGGCTTGAACGGCCTCGAATACACCTATCAGCGCGAGCTGCGCGGCGAACCGGGCGTGCGCTATTCCGAACGCAATATCCTCGGCGTGGACGTGCGCACCGTTGGGCCTGTCATCGAGCCGGTTCCAGGGCTGAACCTGCACCTCAATATCGACCGCCGTCTGCAAACGGTGATGCGCGATGCGCTGCAAGAGATGATGGATGAAGTCGATGCGCCGTGGGGCGTCACCGTGGCGATGAATCCACAAAACGGCGCTGTGTTGGGCATGGTCAGCCTGCCTTCCTACGACAACAACATCTTCGCCGAACGCATCGGCGAAGATTATCTGAAGCTTGAACAGGACGAGCGCCGTCCGCTGATCAACTACGCCATCGGCGGCCTCTATCCACCCGGCTCGGTCTTTAAGATGGTGACATCGGCGGCCGGATTGGCGGAGGGCGTCATCACGCCGCAGACGGTCGTGGTCGATTCGGGGCCGATCTACCTGCCCAATCGCTATTTCCCCGACGATCGCTCGCAGGCGCAGGAATTTGTGAGTTGGAACCACAAATACGGCATCGTTCACGGGCGCATGAATGTTGTCAGTGCGTTGGCGCTTTCAAACGACATTTTCTTTTATTATCTCGGCGGCGGCTACCTCGATCAGTTTCAGGGACTGGGGCACCAACTGCTGAGCAAGTGGACGGAGCTTTTCGGATTCGGCGAGACGACGGGGATCGACCTGCCCGGCGAAGTGACCTCTCTGGTGCCGACCGATCAGTGGAAACGCCAACTCTTTGCCGAACCCTGGACAACGGGCGACAGCTACAATATGTCCATCGGGCAGGGCTACGTGCTCTCGACGCCGATGCAAGTATTGGTCGAAACAGCCGCGATCGCCAATGGCGGCACGCTTTACGTGCCCAAAGTCGTGCATCACATGACCGATGCCAACGGCGGCGTCCAGAAGGACTTTGAACCAGAGATCAAGCGCGAGCTGCCAATCTCAAAAGAAGATATGGAATACATCCGTCGCGGCATGTGGGAAGTGGTCAATTCCGACTATGGCACAGGACGGGTGGCGCGTGTGCCGGGCGTCGAAGTGGCCGGCAAGACCGGCACTGCTGAGTTCTGTGAGTATATTCCAGAGGAGCGCGATTGTCGTCGCGATGAAAAAGGCTTCCTACCGTTCCATGCCTGGTTCAGCGCCTTCGCCCCTTACGACAACCCGGAGATCGCCATCGTGACCTTTGTTTACGATGGCGGCGAAGGTTCAGCGGTGGCGGCGCCGGTGACGCAGAAAATTTTGGAGGCGTATTTCACCGAAATATCGCCGCGACCACAGAGCACGGCGGCGCAGCCGTAAAGGAGAGCGCATGAGCGAACCGGTCAAGATCGAAGAACGCACCGACACACTCGATGTCGCCGACGCAGCCCATATCAACGGCGCCGCCGAGCTTCACACGCGCGTCGCCGATCTGCTCGATGATGTGACAGTCGTCACGCCCTCCGAAAATCTGACAGCCGCCACTCTTGCAAAAGAGAATCTTCACGCTGCGCTGGACGGTTCACCGGCGGCGTCAACCAGCGCTTTGTTTGCGCCGCAGCCGTCCGCACCCGCCGTGACTCCGTCAGGTCAGCCAGATACAATGGATCGCACAGCGCGCACTGTGCTGCCAGGCGAACCATTGGTCTGGTCGGCGCGACGCAGCACTGGGGCGTCTCCGATGGATCTGCCGCCTTTTTTGCAACAACCTTCAGTATCCGAACGCGAGCCTGCACCGACCAAAAAGGAGACGCCTGCGCCTGCTTCGGAAGCGATCGAGCCGCAACCAACCGCACAAAGCCCAACACCGCAGGCAGCGCCTGTTCAGACGGAACCAACCAGTGAAGCTCCCGATGAGCGCAGCGCGGTGGTCGCCAACCAGCTTCTCAACATCCGCGGCCGCAGCGACGGCGTTGCGATTGAGATCGGCAGAGGCGCCTGGGGCGAGGTGATCAGCGCGCTGAAAGAGCGGCTCGACCAGTCCGCCACTTTCTTCCGCAACAGCAGTGTAGCGCTCGATGTCGGCTCGCGCCCGGTGATCGAGGATGAACTTCAACAATTCGCCAATGTCCTCGCAAAGCACGAGATGAGGCTCGGCGTCGTGCGCACGTCCTCCGAACGCACCTTTCAGGCTGCACTGGCGGTTGGCATGACTGTCACCCTCGAGTCGCCAGAGGGCGCCGCCGTGGCAGCGGCAACAACGGCGACAAGCAATGTTGCTGGGAGAGGAACCGAAGACGGCGGCTACTTCGTTTATAGAGGCTATCTGCGCTCTGGACATAGGCTGCGCCGCAGCGAGAGCATCCTGGTGATCGGCGACATTAATCCCGGGGCGGAGGTGATCAGTGACGGCGATGTCCTGGTCTGGGGCAGGTTGCGCGGCATTGTCCATGCCGGCGCGGCGGGCAATCGACGTGCGCTGGTGGCGGCGCTCGATCTGGAGCCGACGCAAATGCGCATCGCCGACGTGACGACCATCGGGCCGGACCCCAAACCTGGGCAGCCTGGCCGCTTTTTCTGGCGGCGTTCGCAGCACAAGCGCCCAGAGATCGCCCGCCTTGTCCAGCAGGAGATCGTGATCGAGGAGTGGGACGCATCGCGACCAGGTGGGTTTGTCTCGTTGCGGCGCGGGGCAGGGTGAACAACGCATGACAGGCACGGTCATCACAGTCACTTCCGGCAAAGGGGGTGTAGGCAAGACAACGACGACGGCGAATCTATGCGCTGCGCTGACGCAACTGGGGCAACGCGTTGTCGCGGTCGACGCCGATGTAGGTTTGCGCAACCTCGATCTGGTGATGGGGCTGGAAAACCGCATCGTCTTCGACTCGATCGATGTGGCGGAGGGACGCTGCACGTTGCAGCAGGCGTTGGTGCGCGATCCGCGCGCCGAGTTCCTCTATCTGCTGCCGGCTGCGCAGACGCGCGACAAGACCGAAATCACGCCGGAGCAGATGTGCGCAATCTGTAAGCAGTTGATCAATATCGCCGACTACGTGCTGATCGACTCGCCGGCTGGCATCGAACACGGCTTCACCACCGCGATTGCGCCGGCTGACCGCGTGTTGATCGTCACGACGTCGGATGTCAGCGCGCTGCGCGATGCCGATAAGGTCATCTATCTGCTCGAGCGAGACTGGCATCGCCAACCTGGATTGGTGATCAACCGTTTCAACCAGCGGCTGGTGAGCAGCGGCGAAATGCGCGGCATCGACGATGTGCTCGACATTCTCGCCATCGATCTGATGGGGGTCGTGCCTGAAGATGAGCGGCTGATGCTCTCCACCGACCGCGGCACGCCAGCCGCTTTCGACCGGCGCATGTATGTGCGCCGCGCCTACGAAAACATTGCCCGTCGCGTCATGGGCAACAACGTGCCGTTGACCGATTATTATCGGCCTGGTTTTCTTGGGTGGCTCGCAAGATTATTTGGAAGGTAAATGTTTGCACGAATCAACTGGCGAAACTTCGACTGGCTGCTGTTGCTGGTGGTGCTGATCCTCTCCGGCATCGGCGTCGCCGTCATCTACAGCGCCACGCGCAACTCGCCTGACCTGGTCGACTATTGGCAGCGACAGATCAACTTTATCGCTTTTGGGCTGATTGCGCTCTTTGTAGTCGCCATGCTCGACTACCGGCAACTATCCATCGTTGCGGTGCCGTCATTCCTGCTTTTTCTTGCTGCGCTGGTGGTTGTTTATCTATTTGGCGAAGCGCAGGGTGGCTCCAAAAGCTGGATCAGCATCGGCGGCACGCTTGTCCAACCGACCGAGGCAGGCAAGTTCCTGATCATCATCTTTCTTGCCTGGTATCTGAGCTGGTTCCGCGACAGCATGCACAAGCTGCCCTACCTGTTGATGGCGTTGGTGCTCTTACTTGCGCCGCTGGCGCTCGTCTACATTCAACCCGACTTTGGCATGACCATCACCTATGCATTCATGGGCGGCGTGCTGATTCTGGCGGCTGGCGTGCGCTATCGCCATCTGGCGCTGTTGGGGGCAGGCGCGCTGGCGGCGATTCCGATCTTCGCCTCGACGTTGCAGGGCTACATGCTGGCGCGTATCTGCATTTTCCTCCCAACCGATGAGGAAGGCCATGTCATTGCGCCGATCCTCAGTATACTGCGCACGGCGTTCGACCGTTTGCCCAGCGAGTGCATCCAGCCCGAAGCCAACACCGCCGCCTCCTACAACGTCGAGCAGGCGCTGATTGCCGTCGGCAATGGCGGACTGACAGGCATGGGATGGACGCAGGGCACACAAAATCAGTTGCTTTTTTTGCGCGTCCGTCATACAGATTTTATTTTCAGCGTCATTGCCGAGGAGTTTGGCATGATAGGCGCAGCGCTGATTCTGCTGCTCCTGTTGTTCGTCGTCTGGCGCATCTTGCGCATTGCCGAAAGCGCGCCCGATCAATTTGGCAAGTTGCTGACGACCGGCATTGCGGCGCTGATCTTCTTCCAGATCGTAATCAATGTCGGCATGAATCTCAAGATCATGCCGGTGACCGGTTTGACGCTGCCTTTCATCAGTTACGGCGGCAGCTCGTTGGTGTCTATGTTATTTGCAATTGGACTGGCGGAAAGCGTGGCCATGCGCCATCGCAAGATCGAGTTCTTCTGACATCGCGCGAACTCCGAAGCCTGGATTTGCGGCGGTGGATCGGCTGTGACCGAACACAACCTTCCTGGTTTCGGGCGCTCAGGTTGAACCTGATCCGGCCACACGACTTTCGGCATTTTTTGACAGCTGCTACTCAAGGAAGAGCAGCGCACGCCTGACAAGTTTATCCGAAAGTTCGATGAGGCGTTTTCATGGGCGTTGCCTGTGGAAACGCATTCTTTTTGCCCAAAATCTGGCGCAGCAATGCAATCATGTTCAGGTTGCTTTGCTGAGCGCCGCCAATCATAAAAGGAGTATCGCTATGATGATGCAGATTTGTCGTGTATTGCTTGTTGTTGCACTTGTGGTTGCCCCGATGCCGGCGTTGGCTGTTGGAGCGGCAGTGCAGACCAGCCAACAAGAGAGCGCCGACAACAGCGAGGAGCCTGCCAGTATCAACCCCGCCGGCGCGTTGCCGGCGGGTGAAAAACAACCACAGGAGATTGTCAGGGTTATCGAGACAGTTTATATCACGGAGACGCTTGTATTAACCGAAATCGTGCCTATCACCGAGACGGTAGTTGTGACCGAAGTGGTGGCGGTCGAGCAGATCGTCCCCGTCACCGAGACAGTGGTTGTGACCGAAGTGGTGACGGTCGAGCAGATTGTCCCCGTCACCGAGACAGTGGTTGTGACCGAAGTGGTGGCGGTCGAGCAGATCGTCCCCGTCACCGAGACAGTGGTTGTGACCGAAGTGGTGGCGGTCGAGCAGATTGTCCCCGTCACCGAGACAGTGGTTGTGACCGAAGTGGTGGCGGTCGAGCAGATTGTCCCCGTCACCGAGACAGTGGTTGTGACCGAAGTGGTGACGGTCGAACAGATCGTCCCCGTCACCGAGACAGTGGCGGGTGTAGAGGCTGCGGCCAGCTCGACCAAAGAGCAGGCGGTTGAGCCATCCATAAACCAGACGCCTGCAAGCAAATCACAAGCAGAAGAGGCTGTAACTGCGCTGCCCATATCAGAAACGGACCCTACGTCATCAAGCACGACGGCTGCCAGCCAGAAAACCGGCGCAGCGCGTCCCTTGACGCATTGGAGTCAGCTTACGCCTGCTTATAGCGAGCCGACGCCCCTACCGGTGACCGGACTTGCCATGTACTATGCGCCGCGTGTGATGGATGGCGTCGCCTCCTATCGTGAACGCGTCAACAACATCGAGGAGTGTGAGGAGTGCATCGGGCGCGTTGCGCTGTTGCGCGCCGGCGATATCGGCCGTCATGTATGGATTCAGGTGGGCGACGGTGTTGTGGAAGGCCCCTTCCAGGTGCTCGATGTCGCCGGTCGTCATCACATTCCAGACTTGCTGCGCCGCAACTGGGTGGTGGATGTGGATTACGAGACAGCGATGCGTTGGGGGATGCGCGGGCCGATCGAGGTCACCGTCTATGCCGAGCCTCCGGCCAGAATCGCCATACGTCCGACGCAGCCAAACGAAGGCAAGGCGCCGTGATCAACGCGGCCGTTCGAGCGCCTTTTCCAGATCGACCGTCAGCTTCTCGCACAGGAGCATAAACTGCGGCTTCCAGCGGTCGTGCAACGTCAACGGGTCGATCCAGCGTGCATGAAGCGTCGCATCGCTCATCTCGGCGAGTGTGAACGTGGGTTCGTCGAAGAACTTCAGGCGGTTGTCGCGCGGGGCATACCTGCCGAACTGCGCCTCGATCACGATGATCGGCGGGATGCGATGTGCGCTTTCCATCGACCAACGCATGAACTCGGTGATAAACAGGCGCAGTGGGTGATAGCGACGATGCACGTTGGGTCGCGTCGAAACGAGTTGCTGCCAGAAATCGCCGTTGGCGAAGGTGGTGGCGCTCGCCGTCAGCGAAAGGCCATAAAGACCCGCCAGAATCGCTGCGCCGACATCGAGCATAGCGCGCCCGGCGCCAAGATAGCCGACCCAAAACGAGCGCGTGAGAAATGCAGCCTTCTCCTCCGCCGCCGGATCAACGGTGTGACGCTTGCGCGCATCCTCGATCAGAAAGGCGTACATTTCGATGTCAGCCATTCGTGCGCAGAGGCTTTCAGCCATCACCACGCACGGATGGCCGAAAGCTTCCTCATAGCTGGCGAAGTGTTGGTCAAAGACCTCGTCTAGCCGCACGAAACAGCTAGGCACCGGCTGATCGGAGAGACGATAGGCAGTGCGTTCATAGAAGCGCGTTCGCATTCATTCACCTGGTTTCGTTTGGCTGGCGACCAACGCCCAGCCAGTAGGCATACAGCAGAGCGCCTGTCGCAACGCCCACAAACAGTTTGATCGGCCATGGCGCCGCCGACGGGCTGAGAAAGCCTTCAATTACACCTGCGATCACCAAAAACGGCGCCGATCCGAGGATCAGCTTGACGCTTGTGCGCGTGCGCTGGAGCAGCGTATCGCGGCGGCTATACAACCCTGGACGCAGCAACCCATCGCCGACGAAAAGACCACAGCCGCCCGCCAGGAAGATTACGCTCAGTTCGACCACGCCGTGTGCAATGACAAACTCCGCCAGGCCGCCAGCCAGGTCATGGGCAAGCAGCAAACCAAAGATGGCGCCCAAATGCAGCCCGTTGTTGATCAACACCCACAACGTCAGCAAACCTGCCGTCATGCCGCCGGCAAAGGTGAGAAACATAACCTGGATATTATTGGTCATAATGAATCCGGCGGCGGCTGAACGCACACCGGGTGCAATATCAGTCCACAATCTACCCTGCTCGACCTGTTCCACCAGATCGGCGATGCCCGGCCCCTCGATCACATAAATCCAATCCGGGTTTACAGCGACTGACCAAAACGCCGCAAGCGCCGGCGCCCAAAACAGGACAAATGCCGCAAGCGTATACGGGAGAAGTTTGCGGTATAATTGCGGAAACTCGATGCGATAGAAGCGCATGAGCTGACGCCATCGCAGCGGTTCACTGCGGTAGATCAATGCATGGGCGCGTCCGATCAGTTGGTTGAGATAGAGCGTCACCTGTTGATTGGGAAAATCACGTTGCGCCAGCGCCAGGTCCGCGGTGATGGTGCGATAGAGCAACCCCAACTCGTCCAGCTCCGGCGCCGAGAGATTGCCTGGATCGGAGCGCGCTCGCTGGAGAAGCGTCTCCATACGTTGCCAACTTGGTCGTCTTTGTTGAAAAAAGAATTCCAGATTCATTGCCAGGATATGACCTGTGGAGAGTTGGACTGAAACGTCGCCAGACAACGTCGGAGCGAACGCTGTTGACGAGTATACCATTGCTACACCCGAAGCTGTAAGCTTCGGCTATCCGGTGGCGGGGATTGGCAGCCGCTTCATTGGCGCGCTGATCGATACATTCTTGATTGGCGCGTTGTTGTTTCTGCTCAATCTGCTCGTGGCAATTGCCATCAATGCAACAGCGGAGAATCGGACATTCAGCAGCAGCCTGAGCGACGATCCTGGTTGGTTGGCGGGTTTGGTGCTGGCGATCTACGCGCTGCTCAACTTCGCCATCTTTTGGGGCTATTATCTGATCTTTGAGTTGGGCTGGCATGGGCAGACGCCGGGCAAGCGGTTGGCGGGCACACGCGTCGTCAAGCTCGATGGCGGCAGCCCTGGCTTCCTCGAAGTCGCCATTCGCAACCTGGTGCGGCTGGTCGATTTTCTGCCTTTTGGCTATGCGCTTGGTTTTGTCACGATGTTCTTCAACCGCAACGCCCGCCGGCTTGGCGACTTTGCCGCCGGCACGCTGGTCATCCGACAGGCAGAGGGAATGAGGCTAGATGCGCTGATGCAGGCGACGTCGACCACGACGCCTGTGAGGGCGTCGCCGTCGTCTGTCACAAACCGGCCGCCGGAGATTCCCAACCTGCGCCGCCTGACCGGCGACGATTACCAACTGATCTGCACAGTGCTCGACCGTCAGATGCGCGGCCAGGCCGATCCGGCGGTGACGCTACGGTTGGCGCGCGCCATAGCGACCAAGCTCGATGCACCGCTGCCCGGCCCGAACTGGCGTGAGGCGCAGCGGTTTCTCTATTCAGTCGCCGAGGCGTACCGACTGGGCGCACGCCAACCATAAAACAACGACCGTTTCCCACCCAACCAGAGGATTGCTATGGATTCTCTCCCACCCGTCGAGTATTCGCCGATGATCCGCGATTTGCCAGCCGATCTACGCCCGCGCGAGCGGATGGTGTACGCCGGGCCAGCCGCGCTCAGCACTGCCGAGCTGCTTGCCATCATTTTGCGCATGGGCGGTCGCGGCGAGAATGTGATCCGCATGTCCGAAAGGCTGCTCGCCAGGTTTGGCGGGCTGGCAGGTTTGGCGCAAGCCAGTCACGACGAGCTGTGTCTGGAGCATGGCATTGGCGAAGCGAAGGCGACGCAGATCAAGGCGGCGCTAGAGCTGGGCAAACGCCTGCTCGCCGCCGCCCCCCACGAGCGTCCGCAGGTGCGCAGCCCCGCCGATGTCGCCAACCTGCTGATGCTGGAAATGGGGTTGCTGGAACAGGAGCATCTGCGCACGGTGTTGCTTGACACCAAGAACGTGGTGCAGCGCGTGGTCAATGTCTATGCAGGCAACCTCAACACCGCAGTCGTGCGCGTGGGCGAAGTCTTTCGCGAGGCGATCCGCTCCAACTGCGCGTCGATCATCGTCGTCCACAACCACCCTAGCGGCGACCCGACGCCCAGCCCTGAAGACGTGCGCGTCACCGAGCAGCTTGTCGACGCCGGCCGTCTGCTCGACATCGAGGTGCTCGATCATCTCGTCATCGGACGCAATCGTTATGTCAGCTTAAAGGAGCGCGGGTTAGGTTTTCGCTAACAACAACCTACTCTTCTTTGGGAACTTGATAGGTCGCCTGTTCGACCAGCCGCTCGGTTAATGCCCGGACGGTGGCGTTGGAGAGCCTGGCCTCTTTGGCGCGCGCCCGCACATAATCCTTGATCTGATCGCTGCGCAACACCGGCACAGTCGGGTTGTTCAGCTCAAGCCGAATTTCCTGATTGAGAAAGACCGCTGCGCCGTCAACCGGCACCGAGGCAAGCGGGTTGGCGTCGTCTGCGTCGCCTTGCGTCTGCCCAAGCACCTGGCGAATCTTTTGTTTCTGATCCTCCAAATCATGGGAAGGATTGCCGACGCCTTCGCGCGAGAACATCGTGAAGATGCGCCCAAAGCTGAATGGCTCGCGCCATTTTTCGCCGTCGACGATCACCCGCCCCTTGTCGGAACGCACCGCAAAGACAGTGACGCCATTGGGGCCAGCCAGCACATAACCTACGGGCAGGCTCATGGCAAAGTAGGCATACTTATCATCAAACCCCTTCATGTTGCGTTCCAGCACTTCGTCCGGGCGCTCAAAAAAACGGCTGCCGGGCCAGCGCCGCCGTGCATATCGGTTGATGTAATAGCTGCCGATGCTGGCAAGCATAAAACCGATCGCCAGCGCCGTGAAACTGATCCACGACCAGTAGAGCTGAAGAAAGCCGGTGAATCCCGGCTGGATCGGCTGATCTGGCGGCAGCCACGTCGGTACAAAACTTGCCAGCAACCCGACAAACAGGACAGCCAATCCTGCCAGGCTGAAGCGGCGGCCCAACGACTCTCTCTTCTTGATTTGGGTCAGATTCCGATAGACTTTCATGGTTTGGTCATTTCATTGGTTTGGGTCGTTGAAAAAGAATTAATTGAGACGTGGTCATAAATCGAAAAGTGGGAAAAGCCGCACCCTGAAGTAGTCAAAGTGCGGCTACCTCCGTAGCATAGTAGTTGCGAAACCGGTCTACACCAGGAGGCAACGACATGCTACATCGAG
>BOKO01000007.1 GCA_016861025.1 Chloroflexota bacterium | reverse complement strand
TCTCGATGTAGCATGTCGTTGCCTCCTGGTGTAGACCGGTTTCGCAACTACTATGCTACGGAGGTAGCCGCACTTTGACTACTTCAGGGTGCGGCTTTTCCCACTTTTCGATTTATGACCACGTCTCGTTTAATTACCTGGAACACTGAGGGGGCTTTCTGGCGCGCTCAGCGGACTATCCGGTGCAGCGAGCGGGCTTTCTGGCGCGCCCAATGGGCTTTCCGGCGCGCTTAACGGGCTCTCTGGGCTGGCTGCTTCGACATCGGCTTCTGGAGTGCTGGTCGGCTCAGGTGTATTTGTCGGCGCTGGCGTGTCCGTTGGTCGAGGTGTGTTGGTCGGCTGGGGCGTATGCGTTGATGTTGCAGTCGGCGGCGCCGGCGTTGGCGTTGGATCGCCGCCGCCACAAGCCGCAACAATCGATGCAACCATCAATATCGTGAACAACAAACTCATTGCCCAAATCCGTTGACCCAACATCACACAAACCCTTTCTCGATTAACCATCTCCAAATTGCTTGACGACCTTACTCCGCCATCACCTCCCAACGCGGAAGGTCATGCATGGTCGCCGCTTCCTGGCGACCGGATGACGCCGGCTCTCAGCAATTGCCCAACGATCTGTTCGACCAGCTCATCGGCGCTGTGCAGATCGGTCTCGACCACCATCTCTGGTCTGACCGGTTCCTCATAAGGTGCATCGACGCCGGTGAAATCTACGATTTCGCCTTTGAGTGCACGTGCATACATGCCTTTGGGATCGCGGCGTTTGCAGACCTCAAGGTCGCATTTTACATAGATCTCGAAGAATCGTCCATGCGGCAATAGAGACCGCGCGAATTCGCGGTCAGCCGCGTACGGCGAGATGAAGGTGCAGATCACGACGCTGCCATGTTCGTAGCCGATGCGCGCCACCTCAGCCGCACGACGGATATTCTCCTTGCGGTCGGCGGGGCCAAACGAAAGGTCGCCGTTCAAGCCGTGGCGCAGGTTGTCGCCGTCGAGGTAGAGCGTATGCACACCGAGGCTGTACAGCCGCTTCTCTAGCAGGCGGGCAATGGTTGATTTGCCGGAGCCGGAGAGACCGGTCAGCCACAGCACGGCGGCGCGGTGACCGTTGAGCCGCTCGCGCATCTCCAGCGTGACGCCGCCTTCTCCCCACACGACGTTGGGCGACATCTGCCGCTGTGGCTGTTCGTGCTCCACCACGTCGCTTAGTTCACGCGAGCGGTCGCGGATCATGCCCGCCGCCACTGTATTGTTAGTGAATGGGTCGATCAAAATGAAGCTGCCGGTTGCGCGGTTGATGCGATAGGCGTCGAAGAAGAGCGGCTCCGTCGTTGTGATCTGGACGCGTCCGATTTCGTTCAACTGCAGCGTATCGGCCGGTTCGCGGTGCATGGTGTCGACGTCGATGCGGTAATTGATCTCGGAGATCAGCGCCTTGACCGTGCGCGTGGTGTGCTGGAGCAGGTATGCGCCGTTGGGGTTCATCGGCGTTTCACTCATCCAGCAGATCGTGGCGTCGATGCGGTTGGCGCGATGAGGAAGATTGCGCACGCGCACCAACATGTCGCCGCGGCTGATATCGATCTCGTCTTCAAGCGTGATCACAACCGAATCGCCGACAATCGCCTCGGCCTGCTCGCCATCGTAGGTGGTGATGGTGCGCACATAGCTGGTCAGACCTGACGGCAGGGCCACCACGGCGTCGCCCGGCGCGATGCGCCCCGACGCAACCTGGCCTGCGTATCCGCGGAAATCTTGATTCGGGCGAATGACATATTGAACTGGAAACCGGAAATCGACGATATTGCGGCTGGTGCCGACGTTGACCGTCTCCAGGTGATGGAGCAACGTTGCACCGTCATACCAGGGCATGTGCTGGCTTTTTTCCACGATGTTGTCGCCGTGCAGCGCCGAAATCGGGATGAAGACCATGTCGTGGGTGTTCAGTCGCGCCGCAAACTCGCGATATTCCTGGACGATGCGCGCATAGACCGCCTGATCGTAGCCCACGAGATCCATCTTGTTGACCGCCACGACCAGGTGTGGAATCTGGAGCAGCGTCGCCAGGAATCCGTGACGTTTGGACTGCGTCACCACGCCTTTGCGCGCATCGATCAAGACAATCGCCAGTTCTGCGGTGGAGGCGCCGGTCACCATGTTGCGCGTGTACTGAATGTGCCCCGGCGTATCGGCGATGATGAACTTGCGCCGCGGCGTTGCAAAGTAGCGATAGGCGACGTCGATGGTGATGCCCTGCTCGCGTTCGGCGCGCAGCCCATCGGTCAGCAGCGCCAGGTCGACGTAGGCGTCGCCGCGGTTGCGGCTGGCGCGTTCCACTGCTTCGAGCTGATCCTCGAAAATCGCCTTAGAATCATAGAGCAGTCGCCCGATTAACGTTGATTTGCCGTCGTCCACACTGCCGGCGGTTGTGAAGCGCAGCAAGTCGATGGGCATAGCAGTGGAGGAAGTGGTTGATTGGGTTTGCACAAAAGATTCTACGCTCATCATCTCAGAAATATCCCAACCGTTTGCGTTCTTCCATTGCAGCCTCTGATCGCCTGTCGTCGGCGCGGCTTCCTCGCTCCGTGACGCGAGCGGCCGCAATCTCCTGAATGATCTCCTCCACCGTCGCTGCTGACGACTCCATCGCACCGGTGCAGGTCATGTCGCCGATTGTGCGGAAGCGCACGCGCCGCGTCTCAACGGTTTCACCGGGCAGCGGATACACCACCTCCGATACGGCCAGCATCATTCCATCGCGTTCGAGCACGGCGCGTTCGTGGCTGAAATAGAGGCTCGGCAGTTCGATGTTGTGGTGCGCGATGTACTGCCAGATGTCCAGTTCCGTCCAGTTGCTGATCGGGAAGATGCGGAAATGCTCGCCTGGCTGCTTGCGACCGTTGTAGAGGTTCCAGAGTTCCGGGCGTTGGTTTTTGGGGTCCCACTGCCCAAAGCGGTCGCGGTGCGAGAAGAAGCGCTCCTTGGCGCGCGCCTTTTCCTCATCGCGACGCGCCCCGCCTATCGCCGCATCGATGCGCAATTCCTTGAGCGCGTCGAGCAGCGTCACCGTCTGCAGCGCGTTGCGGCTGGCGGTCGGGCCTGTCTCCTCGACCACGCGCCCCTGATCGATCGAGTCCTGCACATAGCGCACGATGAGCTGAACATCCAGCCGCTGCGCCAGCGCGTCGCGGAAGGTCAGCGTCTCAGGAAAGTTGTGCCCCGTGTCGATGTGCAGCAGCGGGAACGGAATCCTGCCCGGAAAAAACGCCCGCCGCGCCAGATGCGCCAATACGATCGAGTCCTTGCCGCCGGAGAAAAGCAGGATCGGTCGCTCGAACTGCGCGGCGACTTCGCGGAGGACGAAGATGGATTCGGATTCGAGGGTCTTGAGGTGGGGGTTGGCGATACTCTCAACAGTGGGGAAATCAGTGAATTGCATAGATGCAATGAAAGGTGGATTTATTTGATTTGATTGCTGAAAGAACGGATTCGTTTGGTTTTGAATATGCATAATTTCAAGTATAGTATGTGGATCATGCTAGAACGTTATGGGACTAGCAGTTAAGGTTCATACGAGTTTGCGAAATTTCGTAGATAGCACAAAACACATAAATGCTGTCCTCGAATGTTAAAGAATAGACGGTTACTTCATTTTCGACAAGTTCCGCTACCACGGTTTGTTTTGGGGTTGTAGAATCTCATCCTCTTCAGCAGTGAATATCAAGGTTAATACATCAATCCTTCTCAAGCTAGGCAAACACGGTCAGGCAATGATATCGCAAAGTCGACGCGATATGCTGCTTGGCATAATTCAACACTTGTAAGGTATAAAATTATGGAAAAGCTTGTTGTCATTGGATTGGATTGTCTAGAACCATCGTTGGTTGAAAAGTGGCTGGATGATTTACCAACCATTGCAATGCTTCGCAAAAACGGAGTGTGGGGAAATATGCGTTCTTCACACCCACCTATCACAGTTCCGGCATGGGCGAGTATGCTGAGCGGGCGCGATCCTGGTGAGCTAGGGATCTATGGTTTCCGTAACCGCGCCAGCTACACATATAATGATCTCACGATTGCCACCAGTAAAGCCGTAAATGAACCCCGAGTTTGGGAGCTCCTGGCCCAAGCGGGAAAACGATGTATAATTGTCGGCGTTCCCCAAACTTGGCCTATCAAACCGATTGAGAATGTTCTTCAGGTTAGTTGCTTTCTGACCCCCCCGGGGGCTATTTATGCTGATCCACCACAACTGCAATACGAGATCGAAAATATTCTTGCGCAAAAGGGCTATGTGGCTACCCAACAAAGAAGAAAAACTCTTTCACAAGGGACTGCACCTGACAAGGATCATACAATAATCTACGAGACAGATGTATTTGACTTTCGAACGACTGATAAGGCGAAACTATTAGCCGACATATATCAAATGACCGAAAAGCGTTGGACTGCGCTAGATTATCTGATCCGAGAAAAGCCGTGGGATTTTTTCATGGTGGTTGAGATGGGTACAGACCGCATTCATCACGCATTTTGGGAGTACATGGATTCACTTCATATTCATTATCCTGGTCGTAATAATCCGTTTGAATCCGCAATCCATGATTATTATGTTTATCTTGACGGCCGGATAGCTCAGTTGCTCGATGGTGTTCCTAAAGACACGACAGTTCTGTTGATTAGCGACCATGGAGCGCGTCGCATGGAAGGAGGACTTGCCATCAATGAATGGCTGCGTCATAAAGGGTTACTGATCCTCAAAGAAGAACCAAAACAACCGGTTCCTGTTGAACAAGCTGCTGTGGACTGGAAACGCACCCAAGTATGGGGTAGCGGAGGATATTATGCTCGTATCTTCCTCAATGTAATGGGGCGTGAACCGGAAGGAATCTTGCCGGTTAGCGAATACGAACAATTTCGTGATTGGCTGATAACAGAGTTAGAAGCAATTTCTGGACCAGACGGCCAAACTCTAGGAAATGTGGTCGTTAAACCAGAAAACGTTTATCGACAAGTAAATAACTATGCACCTGACCTAATTTTGTATCCAGGAAATCTCTCTTGGCGCAGTGTTGGCCTTGTCGGAACTGGAGAACTTTTTACTTACGAGAATGACACCGGACCAGATGGCGCCAATCATGATTGGGATGGGGTTTTCATCTTATACGAAGCCACCAAACCTAATGACGGAAAGCAACTGGCTGGACTGCAGCTGGAGCATGTTGCTCCACTAATCCTTGACATTATGAACGTTCGTAAACCGGATTTCATGGCCACCCAACAGCAAAATCAGTTGTTATGGCAAATACAATCTGGATATAACTCGGATGAAGAGAGTTCGGTGCTTTCCCATTTAGAGGCGCTTGGTTACTTATAAATGTCTTTCATAACCATTTTCATGTCGTTCAAACGCCAATGTCGGGGTTTTCAACTATGAGTGGCAGCGACACCTCAAGAGTATGTCTTATAGGATTAGATGGCGCCCCTCACAGTCTATTATTGCGCCTAATTCAAGAAGGAATTATTCCCAACATTGCTGAGATAGTTCGTCAGGGAACTTTACGTTCCATGACTTCTGTACACCCATGGGTCAGTAGTGTCGCTTGGACAACCTTATCTACAGGGGTAAATCCGGCCAAGCACAACATTTTTGGCTTTATCGACAGGGTGCCGAATACTCATCAGGTTTTCATACCTCTGAATACGCACCGAAGGTCTCCGACAATTTGGGAGCGGTTAAGCGATGCTGGCAAGCGATCTGTGATAGTTAATAACCCGCTTAGTTATCCAGTCAAACCTTTTAATGGTATCGAAATTGCAGGGTTTCTGGCGCCCAAACTCGATTCTCGGTCAGTGTATCCATCATCGCTGTTGCCACAACTTGAAAAGATGGGTTACCGCATTGATACTGATGCTCATCTTGCCCGTAAAAGTCGAGATGAAGGCATGGCTGACATACTTGATGTCTTAGAAAAGAGACTTGATCTACTTTTTCAGTTGCTTAGGGAACAGCGATGGGACTACTTTCAGTTCGTAATCATGGAAACAGATCGGTTACATCACTTTTTCTTCAAGCAAATGGAGGAAGGTGACCCAGTATGGAAACCAGCATTTTACGACATATATCGTCGCATCGACTCAGCTATTGCCAGAGTGAGAGAACTGCTCCGACCGAAGGATACATTGATTCTCGTTAGTGATCACGGATTCTGCTCAATTCAAAAGGAGGTCTACCTCAATGCAGCATTAGCTGATGCTGGATATCTGAACTACACGGGTGATCCAACCAATGTACGCGGCCCAAAACTCGAGATCGTGGCGCCTAGCAGCAAGGCGTTTGTCATTGATCCTGGGCGAATTGTGATCAATCTCAAAGGACGGGAGAAGACTGGGTCGGTTTCACCGAGCGATTATGAACGCATTCGGAGTGAACTGGTGGAGTGGGCGGAAACTTTGAAAGACCCAGACACAGGCAATCGAGTTATAGAGCGCGCCTATCGACGTGAGGAAATCTATTCCGGTCCGTTTTTGGAAAGTGCTGCCGACCTAATCTTGTCACCGGTTAACGGGTATGATCCAAAAGGGGCGTTATGGCGACCAACCATTTTCCACCAAGATGAGATGATGGTCGGTATGCATACATTTGACGATGCGATGTTATGTATATCTCGTTCGGACATTGTTGCCCAAGCTGAGGTGGCGCTAGAAGATATTGCTCCAACTGTTCTCCAACTGTTGGGGGCGCCGACACCCCCGGAACTAGATGGTAAATCATTGGTGCAGTAATGGCTAATCGCTACTTGCGCACCAAGTCTCCACTACGTGTGTGTTATTTTGGCGCTTACCGGAATGAATATTCGCGTAATCGTATTTTGATACAAGGCCTACAACGTAATGGAGCAGTTGTAATCGAGTGTCACGAATCTTTGTGGCATGACACTGAAGATAGAGTGCAAGCGGTTGTTAACCATTGGAGACATCCCAGGTTTTGGTGGAGGGTTTTGAGAACTTATGTTCGCTTGCTAAAGCGTTTTTGGGAGATAAGGCAAGACTATGACATCATGGTGGTTGGGTATCCAGGTCAATTTGATGTTTATCTTGCTCGAATTTTGACTTGGACATATCGAAAACCACTTGCGTGGGACATTTTCATGTCAATTTATCTGATTGCTGTGGAGCGCAATCTTGATAAAGCTAGCCCTTTTGTTGTTAAGGCAATCCAGTATATTGAACGCCTTGCCTGTCGCTTACCTGATTTACTGATCATCGATACACAGGAGTATGCTTCGTGGTTTGAAAAGATGCATGGCATACCAAGCACGCGTTTTCTCTTGGTTCCGACTGGCGCTGACACCTCACGCTTCAATTTACTCCCTACTATCCAGATTCCGAGTGATAGATTCCCGATCTTGTACTACGGAACATTTATTCCAAACCATAGCGTCTTAACGATTGTTGAAGCGGCAAAGCTATTAGCGGACGATAAGTCCATCGTTTTTATGTTGGTCGGAGATGGACCTGAGCGAGATAAGGCAGAACAAATGGTAAAATCGCTCAAACTTACAAACATCGAGTTTATCGGATGGCTTGGCATAAAAGAACTGCAGGTTCTGGTTTCCCAATCTGAAGTATGTTTAGGGGCTTTCGGTACGACTCCCCAATCACTAATGACAGTGCAAAACAAAATTTACGAGGGGTTAGCAATGGGGAAGCCTGTTCTCACTGGAGATGGTCCTGCTGTACGAGCAAGTTTTCGTCATGGTGAACATCTACACCTATGTCCACGAGCTGATCCTTCAGCCCTTGCCGAGTCAATTCGATTCTTGAAGAACAACCCAGATTACAGACGCCAATTAGGGAGCCAAGGCCACAAATACTTTATGGAACATTTCACTATTGAACACTTGGGCGGGGTATTTGTCGAAGCTTTATATGAGGTTGCTTTTCCGGATTCGTGAAACAAATTCTCCTTGAGATATGGAAAATTTGTGATTGTTAAACTCTAGTCTCAAGGTGAACTGACAATCGGTCGTCATCATGCGCCAACAGATATCGGTTATTATTCCAAGTTTGAATTCTCAAACAATTGCCTATACACTCAATGCACTCCACGCCCAAACTATTGATTTGAGTCAGGTCGAGGTTCTGGTGGTTGGTCTGGATCAACCTGGAAATATCAAGGAAGATCATCTGGTGCGGTTCGTCAACACTGGAAAACCTACAAGTGCTGCACATAATCGTAATCTTGGTATAAAAGAAGCGAAAGGTGATATCTTATGTTTCACTGACTCCGATTGTGTGCCTTCTATCGATTGGTTGGTTCGTTTGACAGCACCTCTTCTTTCTGGACAAGTTAGGGTATTGGGTGGCGGCGTAACATTTGACACGGACAATTATTGGTCTGCATGCGACAATCTAAGTTGGTTTTACAAGTTCCTTGCTACTGCTGCTCCTGGTGAACGCGACCACTTGCCAACCCTCAACCTTGGCTTACATCGCGAGGTGGTTGCCCAGGCAGGTTATATGAACGAGAATTTCCCTCTACCCGCGGGAGAGGATACGGAATGGACCATGCGCATGCGCAATCAAGGTTATCGTCTATTTTTTGAGCCACGGGCAGTTGTCACCCACGTTGAGAGACGCACAACTTTCAAGTCAATGCTTCGCCATGCTATTCACTATGGGCAATTTTCACCTAAAGTCAACAATAACAAAAGTAACATTGATTCGTCTAGCCCACGTTCACCCTTAGTGTTTCGCCACTTATGGCTCCTTTTGCTCGCCGCTCCACTAATTGCATCTGCAGCAGCAGTGCGCTCAATTTCGTATGCGCAGATACCCAATAGATGGAAGTTTTTCCCTGGTGTGTGGGTGAGCAAACTAGCCTGGTGTTTCGGCGCCGTGCAAGGCGGTCTTTCTTCTTAGATAGAATGCAAATGCGCGTTTCAGTTGCAATTCCTTGCTACAATGGCATGCACTTTGTGGAGCAATCTATTGTATCTGTCCTTTCCCAATCTAGACCGGCCGACGAAATAATCGTAGTTAATGACGGTTCGACTGATAACAGTAATTCAATAATCCGCCAATTTCCAGTAATCTTGATTGAACACAAAAGGAATCTCGGTTTGGCGGCTGCTCGCAACACAGCAGTCGCCGTCGCCAGTGGGGAAATAATCGCCTTCATCGACGTTGACGCCAAAGCAGATCGAGATTGGCTTCAGAATCTGTTGAGTGGGTATACAGAGGCGGAAGTTGTTGGCGTAGGAGGTGCAGGCATCGAAGCGAATGAGTCTTCCCTGGCAGATCGTTGGCGAAAACGGCATGCAAGCCAACATCATGGTAGCAAATCCAAAGATCGAGTCGATTTTCTATTTGGGCTCAACATGTCTTATCGGACGGAATCGCTGCGTCGAATAGGCGGGTTCAGTACAAGACTTCGTACAAATGCTGAGGACATGGATATTGGGTTTCGACTAACGCACAGTGGTTATCGACTAGCGTATCATCCAGATGCGAGGGTATACCATCAACGGACCGATGATCTTGCTTCACTTCAACGGACAATATATAATTGGTATTTTTGGGCGTTTCTTGTTCGTCAAAAAAACGGACTTAACCCTTGGTCTCTCGCAATGGGAACTGCCCGTCGCCTGATATGGACGGATTTGCCCCCCGATGTATTCTTGAAGCGAGACCTGCAAATGGCCTGGCTCGATGCAAAAATGACAGTGGTGAAATTGAAAGCATTATATGCAGCTTCCAGACTAAACGGAATCGATTGGCAACAGGAGTTATTTGACACGTGAAAACTGTTAATGAGTATACAAAGGCGTCTCGTTTCGCTTTCAGTTTGTGCCTGGCAATATTATTTGCACTTTCTGGCTGCACACAAAGCGAGCCTGGCAGGCAGAGCGACTCGGCAGTGGAAAATGCTCAGGGATTTTCCCCCATTTCTCCGCTCTTGGCGCCTGAGCACAGCGCCTTTGACAGCCCACTGACTTCGTCTTTGCCTGACGGTATTCTTGCTTTTCACTCGGGGGATTCAGGTTCGCTGCAGATACATAGAATTGATTTGCAGACTGGTCAGGAGATTCGACTTATCGGAATGACCCCTTCATTTGAACCTTCATGGTCGCCCGATTGCCAGCAAATGGTCTTTGCAGCCAAACAAGACAATTCGGAAGATTTCGGGCTATATCTTATGGATCAAGAGGGACACAATAGGCGGCCACTCTTTTCGGAAGAGGATCTGACTCCGGGATTGATGAAATGGGCGCCGGCTTGGTCCCCCACCGGCGAGATAATCGCTTATCAAGCGAATCCAGATGGACTTTTCCAAATTTGCTTCACATCCCCTGAAGGTGATTCGCTCGGTTGCTATTCACCAGGATGGAGTGTTGTTAGTCCTTCCTGGTCGCCTGACGGTAGACAACTCGTATTTTCAGGGCTTGGTGACGGGAGTTGGGATATCTATATCGCTGATCTCATCCATTCCGGCGGTGCTATCTCTCTTGAGAATGTAGTGAATCTCACAAAGAGCAGTTCGGTTGATGCGTATCCGCGTATGTCGCAGAACGGTCAGTATATCGCTTTCCAATCCGATCGGCAAGGCACTAATGACATCTACATAATGCGAGCAGATGGCAGTGAATTACAAGCAGTAGTCAACGATATAGCCGATGAGGTAATACCAGGTTGGCTCCGAAGTGAAGGAATATTTTACAGCCAGGAGCTTGTCAGTGGATGGGAAATTAATCTAGTGGACATTCGTACAGGTGTAGTCAACAAGATTAAAAGCAGCGACTCATTAAACAAGTGGCCTGTTTGGTGTGATGCGAAGTAGAGTCGAAACGAGAACATGGACGGAATGAATCGAAGGCTCCTGGTAATTGGTCTTGACGGCGGTACATTTGACGTGTTCATGCCGCTGATTCAGCACGGATACATGCCTAATTTGCACTCTATTCTTAGCCGAGGTTGCTGGGGTCATCTTGAATCAACTATACCCCCATTCACAGCTGCTGCATGGAGTAGCTTCATAACCGGGCAGAATCCTGGCCAGCATGGAATTATCTCCTTTCAGACTCGGGATCGCTACAATTACGAGATGACAGGAAAAGGATTTGTAACATCAGTACAACAGGAATTGACCTTGTGGGAGGTATTGAGTAGATCTGGCAAACGACTTAGCATTGTGAATGTTCCGATGACATATCCTGCCGCAGTCGTTAACGGCCACATGATTACCGGGATGCTGACGCCGTCAACACAGGCAGATTTTGTGTATCCCCCAGAACTCAGGAGCAAGATTAGTGAGGACTACGTTATTGATGTCGACTTTATCCGCGATGGTCAATCTTTTCGACTGCATCATTTCCCCTCAGAGCACGAAATGATCAGGGACATTCGAAGAATGACCAAAGTGCAGACAAGCACGCTCCTGAAGATATGGGATGATGAGCCGCCATGGGATTTTGCCATGA
Source organism: Chloroflexota bacterium (assembly GCA_016861025.1). GTDB lineage: Bacteria > Chloroflexota > Anaerolineae > Caldilineales > Caldilineaceae > Caldilinea. Next base: position 270,828 of record BOKO01000007.1, on the reverse strand, counting down.
TGGTGTTCACTGGGACGGATAGACTTTTCCATTTTTTCTGGCATTATATTGAAGCTGTGATATGTAATCATGACCAGCTTCTCGTTAATAAACGATGCAATCCAGATGTTATGTCGGAAGTGATTAGCTGTATCCGAGAAATTGATGATGCAATTGGACAATTGGCCAGTTGGGCAGGTGATGAAGCAACGATCATGTTAATGTCAGACCATGGGTTTGGCCCTGCCCAGCGCTGGCGTTTTTATGTTAATATATGGCTTGAGGAACAGGGCTTGCTAAAGCGCCGGAGCCGAAGAGGTTCTTTTGACTTTGAACAGTGGCGTGTATGGATCGGACGGCAGCCACAGATGAAAGCGTTACTACGCCGAATCATTCCCCAGGGCCTACAAGATTCTGCAACAACGTTTGCTCAGTCATTAAGCCCTTCAATTATTGACTGGAGCAATACACAGGCTTTCTTTGTTCCGATATATTTCCAAATATGCGGAATAGAAATTAATCAAAAAGGGGTCTTTCGTGAAGGAATTGTGGAGCCGGGCAGGGCATATGAGAAACTCCGTGATTCAATTATTGAAGAGTCGATGACCATCCAAAACCCTGAAACGGGTCAAAAGGTGGTGACTGCAGCGTATCGTCGCGAGGAAATTTACTCTGGTAGATATGTCGAAAATTTTCCTGATGTGATTCTAGTTCTTGATCCTGAATATCTAGGAGCCAGTTCTATGGCTGGCAAGAACTTAATTGAGAAACATCCTTACCCTATGAGGAGTGGCGAGCATCGGCAGAATGGCATGTTTGCGTTAGCAGGTCCAAACATTTCTCAGAGAGGGAAAATTGAACATCTTCGTCTTCTCGATGTCCCACCAACCATTCTTTACGAACTGAATGTACCAATTCCCGATGCATTTGACGGTGAAGTGATCTCGTCAGTATATTCTCCTACATTCCTGGACACCCACCCGATTCAATATCAATCATTTGTTGAAACCACAGATCTGAATGTTCAACTCTTATCTGAAACCGAGCAATCGATGCTCGAGGATCGGCTTCGCAGTCTTGGATACCTTTCGTAAAGTATATTTCTCCGACAGTCATATTTTCATTGACATAACATTATGGATATGGTGGTTGAATGCATACCCGCCGAAAGCGTGTCCACCTTCCGCTCTATAGGTTGTGCACTCTTAGCCATTTCAATCTGCATGGTTGCTGTCAAGACTCCGTGATCGGCGGCTTCTCATGTCCAATCAGTTTTGAGTCACAACATCGATTCTTTTACTGGGGTAAGAACACCTGTGAGCAGTCTGATAGATCATAACGCTGTAAACGCACCTTATAAAAAAGTGGTTGTGATAGGATGGGATGGAGCTGATTGGAGATTGCTTCGTCCTTGGGTGTTGGAAGGTAAGTTGCCCACACTCGCCCGATTTGTACAAGAGGGGAGCTATGGGTATTTGCGTTCCACAATGCGTCCTGAGAGTTCAGTCGCATGGGCGTCGTTTAGTACGGGAGTAAATCCCGGTAAACATAGCGTGTATGGATTCGTCGCTCGTACAGACGCACATAGTTATGCAATGTCTCTAACCAACGCGTCTTCTGTACGCGCCACTCGATTCTGGGAGGTGCTTGGGGAAAGATACCACATTGGTCTTCTCAACGTCCCCTACACATACCCTCCTGCTCCGGTAAACGGATTCCTGATAGGTGGAATGTTGACTCCAAGCATCGATAGCGAATTCACCTTTCCACCAACTCTTAAGGAAGAATTACTCAAAAAATTCCACTCCTATATTACAGACGTAACAGGCCCGAGCGATGATAAGGCGCGCTTGATTGAGAATGTTCGTGTTTTCACCGGTCAGCAGCAAGCAGTGGCGCTACATCTACTAAAATGGAAAAAGTGGGATTTCTTCTCTGCGGTTTTTGTAGGTCCAGATCGTCTACAGCACTTCCTTTGGGAAGATACAAAACGAGGTGATTCTCCCTTAAGTGATGTAGACCCCAAGTTTCAGAACGAATTGTTAGCTCACTATCAAACACTGGATTTGGGGCTTGCTCAGATTCTTCTGCACATTCCAGAAGATGCCTTGGTATTTCTTATCTCTGATCATGGTTTCAACGGTTGTGCACGGAAATTTTTTGTCAACCGTTGGCTTCGCCAGCAAGGTTTGTTGTCTATTAAGTCAACGAAGAACTTTTGGTCAAATTCACTGGCTATAGCCAATTATCTTCACAAGGTGTCTTTAATTCGTAAAATCAAACAAAAATTAAAACTCGACGCAGTCAAGTTAAGCCAAATCCAATCTACATCGTTTACAAACATGATTGACTGGAGTCGCACTTTCGCTTATTTCGGGCTCGATGGTGGGGTGCGGATCAATATGCGCGAGCGAGAACCCGAAGGTATTGTGAGCCCTGGGCTTGAATACGAGGAGCTACGCCAATCTCTACGTCAACAACTGACATCATTGGTTGATCCACTGACTCATAAACCTGTTTTTGCAGCTGTTTATTTTAGGGAAGAATTATATCATGGTCCTTTTGTTGAGCTTGCCCCAGATTTGATTTTGGATCCTATGAGAGAGCAGCAAAATACAGAAGAGAACTTCTTATTAGATGGTTCATTGAATGGGGATTCAGAAGTTGTCTTTGGTTCATCATATCCGTATTCTGGCAATCATGCACACAATGGCATTTTCTGTGCTCTTGGTCCTGGTGTAAGAAGAGCGCACGAGGTGACAGGGGCAGAAATTATAGATGTTGCCCCAACTATTTTGGCGGCCATGGGGTGTGCAATTCCAGATGACGTTGATGGCAAGTTGCTTGATATTTTTGTGAACCCGATGCAAAGTCAAATATATCGTGATGTAGCTGCAAGTCCACCAAAACCTCAATATATTTATAGCCCTGAAGAAGAAGAGTTAGTTCAGCAACGTCTTCAAGACCTTGGGTATTTGTGATGAATACAAGGGGACGGGTAGCTAAAAATTCGATCGCGCTTGTTTCTGTCATAATCCTGGAAAGGTCTATAGGGTTTCTGCTACCCTGGTACATTGCTCGTACTCTTGGTGCGAGTGCAATGGGTGAATATAGCATCGCTCTCTCATGGCTTTTTATCGCATCACCTTTTGCCATTTGGGGATTTGATCTTTTTTTGTTACGAGAGATATCTAAAGATCGTTCTAAACTTCTTCAGCTCACAACCGATGCTGCTCTGGTGACAGTTGGCAGTATTGCAATAACATCTACATTCCTTGGAATTATCGTTAGTTTCTTCAACTACCCGCCATCCATTACTCACTTGCTTTGGTTAATAGCTTTGTTTGTGCTGCCATTGAATACTTGGTCGCTTCTATTGGAAGCGACCATTAAAGGCATTGAACGAATGGAATGGATTGCAGGTATCCGAATTCCTTTAACTTTACTCCGGGTGGCAATCTCGCTCTTTTTGATTTCTATGGGCATTTCGTTAGGAGCGATCTTTCTGTTGCTCGGAGTGTACTACGGAATTACTTGTCTGGTTTATTATGTTATTTTGCGCACGTTTGCACCAGCCCCAACACGCAATGGGAGTTTTCAAAAGGTTTTTCGTCTCATTCCTCAGGCATTTCCTCTGGCAATGATTGGGGTGCTGGGCGTTACGTTTAAGCAGGTGGACAAAGTGATCCTCTCTGGCTTTGCTACGGTTGAAGATGTTGGGGTGTATTCAACAGGGGCGATGGTAATAGGTGTGATTTTGCTCCTTGCACCAGCAGCCATGGAGTCGATTTTTCCTAGTTTGACAAGGATACATTCCTCATCCCCTCAGCGGATGCCCGAAATTATCACCCAACTAATGCGGTTGGTCTGGTTTTTTTCTGTTCCGATTACGTTTATCGTGATCAGCACTGCTGAACCAATGATTCACTTGTTGTTTTCAGAGTCATACTCTGACTCCGTGCAAATTGCACAGATTTTGGCGATTGCTATCGTGCCAGCTTTTCTTAGCCGCCTGTTATATCGAATTCTTCTGGCAAGCAACAATGAGCGCCTTACGCTGCGAATTGCAGCAGTCAACAGTATTATCGGAATCGGGCTCAACCTGGCGTTGATCGCCCGTTTAGGATTGTTGGGTGCAGCAATAGCCGTTGTCAGCATCGAAGTAATAGGGTTTTTGCAGAATTTATTTTTTGTAAATGATCAAGTAGCTCATATCCGATTTTGGCAGCCTCTTGCATTGCCATTCATTTGTGCGATGATTAGCGGGGGTATCCTTTGGTATCTTAGCGATTGGAGTAAAACTGTTGCTCTACTAGCTGCCATTCTGGCGTTTTGGGGCATATCGTTTCGCAGTGGTTTGGTCTCCAAAAAAGACCTTGTCGGTTCGGTGTCGTGAAAAATGATTGTATCGCCTCTGAAAATTCTCTTTGTTTGTCGATTCCTTCCCCATGCCAAAGCACTTGATAGCGGAGGGCAAGACACCTATCATTATCTTCTGGAGCTGAGTAAGCGGCATCAGGTGTCAATAATCGCATTTGTCAGGTCGGAAGAACAGGAAAGCCTTTGTGAATTGAGAAAGATTTGCACACATGTAGTTGGAGTACCCTACAGCGCCTCAGCACTACCCGATCGTCTATGGCGTGCATTTTGGAGGACGATATACCCAAAAGTTTATGGAAGAGTGTTCTCATTGACATATCGCCAGAAATTGCTTGAAGTGACACGCTACTATCATTTTGATGTGGCAATCGTTGATGGCATGATGGCGCAATATGGGCATATGCTCGACAACATTAAGTGCATATTGGACGAGGTGGATATCTACTCCATCATGGCTTTTCACACTTATCTTAGAGAAGGTCGAACTGTCCAACGCTGGCGCTCGATGTTTGACTGGCTATACACTTATTATTGCGAACTCAGTTATGTTCGACGCTATGACGGCGTTGTCACACGCTCACACGAAGATAAAGCATTTCTGGAGAAGTTGATTCCGACGCAAAATTTTGGTGTTTTGCCACCATGGTTTGAAGGTCTGACAGAGGAATTTCTTTCAATACCTGCCCAGCGCCCACCGCACAATCGATTACTTTTTGTCGGAGCGATGGCCAATCCCAAAAACGTGGACGCAGTTGTTTATTTTGTAAAAGAGATTTTGCCGATTGTGCAACGACAGATTCCTGACGTTGCGCTGGTAATTGCTGGAAGCAACCCAACCCCAGCTGTACATGATTTGGCCGCGTTCGCCGGAGTTGAGATTACAGGGGCGGTGGATAGTCTTACGCCATTTTATGCGGAATCTGCTATCAACATCGTGCCGCTACGAATGGGTGGAGGAGTCATCACTAAAACGCTAAACGGTTTAGCTGCCGCCCGTCCAACCGTTTCAACAACTTTCGGCATCTCTGGGACAGGGGTCAAACCGGGACGAGATTTAATCGTAGCTGACACCCCAGAACAATTCGCGGAAGCAATCATTCACCTATTGCAGGATGAACCATATTGGTTGAAAATAGCGCAAAAAGGACGAGAGTTTGTCAAATCGCACTACAATTGGCAGGAGGCGATGGGGCTGTTTGAATCGTTCATTCATTCTAACTGTTGATGAATGGCCATTTTGCAATAAAGGAGCGCAATATTGTGAAAAACATAAAGGCCAACAAATCAAAAATCTCGCGCCGCAAATTTTTGAAACAAGCCAGTTCAATTGGAATAGCCTCTGTTTGGGGAAGTGATTTATACTCTCATTTGTCTCAAGAGCCTCATCCGATTTTCATGCCATATGTGCGCAAACTTAGCAAAGGAGAGCGTCTGAATGTAGTCACAATTCTTTCTGACTCCTTTAGGTATGATCATGTAGGTTTTCACGGAAACTCCTCGATCAAAACACCCAATATCGATACTTTTGCCATGCAGTCGCAGGTGTTTGACAAAGCGTATGCAAGCGGTTTCCCGACCGTCCTGAATCGCGCTGAAATGTTTACAGGGCGATATATGTTTCATCGCATAGGATGGGATGATATCCCAGCAGAGGAGACCGTACTTGCAAGTATTCTTGGTGACAAGAATTACATAACAGGTCTCGTTTTTGATACTTGGCACCTTAAAGATCATGGATTCTTTTTTGATCGAGGTTTTCAATCTTGGGAATGGATTCGCGGCCAAGAAGGGGATCGATACCGCTCGCTCCCACTGAATCCTCTACTTCCTTGCAGCCCTGAGAAACTGCGCGATGTGCATGAAGTGAAACAGCATTTGCGCAATACAGCAGAATTCACCACCGAAGATCACTATTGCACCGCTCGAACGATTTTGGCTGCCATAGATTGGCTCACGCGTAATGCCCAACACGGTGATTTTTACCTGCACGTCGATTGCTTCGATCCTCATGAACCTTGGGATCCGCCTTCTCGGTATGTCGCATTATATGACGAGGGATATGAAGGCGAGCGAGTGATTTCTCCTGCCTACGCACCATCGACATATTTGACCGAGGCTGAATTAACCTACGCAAAAGCACTCTATTCAGCTGAAATTAGCTTCGTTGATCATTGGCTGGGCGTATTTTTTGAGGCGCTGGATGACCTTAACCTATCAGACAGCACCCTAGTGTTGTTTTGCTCAGACCATGGGTTCTTGCTTGGGGAGCATGGCAATATAGGAAAATCCTGGGATCACCTTGGACATTATCAAGCATACCCTTTATATGAAGAGCTGGTGCACGTGCCGTTGATGATTCGAGTTCCTGGCGAAGCCCATAGACGATATTCTACCATGGTGCAACCTATCGATATTTTGCCAACGATTGTTGACTATGCAGGAATACCCCTTACTTACGCTATTGATGGAATGTCATTGCGCTCAGTCATTTCCAATCCGCAGGAACCATTCCGGCAAATTGCTGTATCAGCAAGAAGTCTAAATCTATCACTTTCCCTCAAACCAATGATCACGGTCTCAGACGGTGAATGGGCGCTTCTATATGGAGGTGCTCATGCAGCCTCCGAGTTGTACAATCTCGCCGGTGATCCAAAACAACAAGACAATCTCATTGAAGAGCATTGCGGGATCGCTCGGTCGCTTCATACCCAATTGACTGCTCTACTGAATTCACTTTCATTGTCGGAAGAAAAGCTGACGCAATGGTCAGCAGCTCCATGTGGATAGAGCGAAGCGCATCCTATCACTCACCGCATCAATGCACATGGACATGACGACAAATATTGCTTGGGCAGGGACGTCAATCGAGTACTCCAAAAGAAGTACTCTCAAATTTACTCCTAACAACTTATTGAATTTATCCTTGGTGGACGCCATACTACTTATAGGGTTTGATCCACTCAAACCACACTTTTACATTGTGCAGTCGCAGGCTATTAAGAATTTCAGGAATCTCCAAGGAGCAGTGACGATGAAACAACTACTTTCATGTTTATTAGCAGTGTCTCTCGTAGTGATTAACGTGGGAGCAGCTTTCGCCCAGCAATATCCGCAGCCAGGCGATGGCACAACAAATGCTGTTGTGCAAAATAAGAATATGAGTGGTCAGAGTGCAACTGTAGTCGAGACTTATTATCGTCCAGACGGAACGGTTGCGGTGACCACCTCAGGCACTGTGATTCAGTCGAGGGCAGTCAGGGAGTTTAAAACGGCCGAAGTTCCGGGTCTCCCCTCAGGATTTCAAGGTTCAGCTGTTTTAGGCTCAAATGAAGGACTGGCTGCTGTTGTAAGTATCCAGTATAGAAATGTTCCAGGCGACATTCTAGACCCCTCGCGTCAGACGCAAGCTGCGTATAACGCCACCTCTGCGCCAGCCACAACCCTGTATTTCCCATCGGTTTGGCGGTTTAACGCAATTGTGTCTCGCATTTCGATTCAGAACACGGAGAATCAGCCTGCTAACATTACCTTGACATTCAAAAAACGTGATGGCGCTGCTGCAGGCTCTTTGAATGCAACGCTTCCAGCTTACGGTCAACGGACGTTCTATCTCGGCAATGCCAGCGATGTTCCACCTAACTTCCCCGCCGATTTCCGGGATGGCTCTGTCACCGTTGAATCGACGAATGGGCGTCTACTTGCTGGAGCATCTACTGCAACGTGGGCAAATCGTGCTGGTGCATATCAAGGTCTAACCGAAAGTAATAAGGGTAAGGTTTTGTACGCACCCTCTCACTATCGCTTCATCTTCAACGCGCCTGCTAACTGGCAGAACTTACCAGCGACTCAGTGGACATTGTATTCTGCTCTGAACTTGCAGAACACAAGTACAACTGCGACCGCAAATGTGAAATTGACCTATACTGCGCGCGGCGCCACCACGCCTTCCTTGGTCAAGAACATTACGATTCCTCCATTGTCGGCCGCAGGCTTGAATACGCAGAATGGCGGTGACTTCCCAGCAACGGATTTTTATGCGTTAAGCAAGGCTGGCAATGGCCTTCCTGACTGGGATGGTTCGGTGCTTATCGAATCCGACCAGGACTTAGTGGGCACGAATGTCACGAACTGGGGCTCGTTGGGCTACGCCGACCTATATGCACTTGCTGGCCCAAGCGAAGGCAGTAATCTTCTTTTCCTTCCAGCCCAGTATCGGCTTCATTACACCAACACCAGTGGCTGGTCACAATGGTCTGCTGTTAACGTTCAGAACATTGGCGACACAACCATCAGCGAGAGTAACCTGTTCATTGATTTTGTCGACGTAAACGGCAATGTTGTCAAGTCATTCACCGGAGCTGAACTGAATCCTGCCACCAAAGGCGACGGCTTAGGGCCAGGTGAAGCAATCGGTCTCAATACACGCAATGGTGGCGATTTGCCGGCAAGCGCTTTCAATTCCTTCCCAACTGTGAGCGGGCGCCCAAGTTTCATTGGCGGTGTGATTGTCAGAGCACCTGCCGGAAGTAAGCTTCTAGCAGTTGGTAATATCGTTTACTTCAATCGTGCGAGTGTATATAACGGTGTTCCATAACCGTCTCGTCTCGCCAACGTAAAGTGTCGGGACGCGCACAACAACTGGGCGGTAGCATGTCATGCTACCGCCCAGTTGTTGTGCGTCAAAAGTATTCACAAGTCATTGTAAAGTCAAACCCACTGTAACTGCATATGAACATCTTGATTACGGGCAGCAATGGACTTATCGGATCAGAAGCTGTCCTGTATTTTGACGCGAGAGGCCATCATATTATCGGAGTCGACAACAATATGCGGCGGGTGTTCTTCGGTGAAGAAGGTGACACCACATGGAACTTGCGGAGATTGCAGGCAACCACAACGAATTTTCGGCATATCAATTTAGACATTCGAGATCGAGAAGCGGTCTTTCAGTTATTCAGTCACAGAACTCTCGATCTGATTATTCATTGTGCCGCTCAACCTTCCCACGATAAGGCGAAGGAAATTCCCCTGGTGGATTTTGATGTGAATGCTGTTGGCACCGTCAATCTGCTGGAGGCAACCAGACAGTATTCGCCTAATGCCGTTTTTGTCTTGATGAGTACAAATAAGGTGTATGGTGATGCCCCAAATGAGCTGGAAATCCAGGAACTAGAAACACGCTTTGACTATGCGCATCCGGCAGACTATCAAGGTGTGACTGAGAAATGCAGAATTGATCAAAGCCTGCATTCGATTTTTGGTGCATCGAAAGTTGCTGCTGACATTATGACGCAGGAATATGGGCGATACTTTGGGCTAAAGACAGGCGTCTTTCGGGGAGGATGTTTGACAGGCTCTGCTCATTCTGGTGTAAGGTTACACGGATTTCTTTCTTATTTGGTCAAAACCGCCGTAACAGGACGAGTTTACACAATCTACGGATACAAGGGAAAACAGGTTAGAGACCAAATCCATAGTTATGATGTGATCAAGGCCATCGAGGAGTTTGCAAAAGATCCCCGACCAGGAGAAGTTTATAATCTTGGCGGAGGACGTTCGAATAGCGCCTCTATATTGGAAGTTATCCGTTTGATTGATCAGATTGGTGGTTACAAATTGCGATGGGAATACGATGAGCGACATCGGATGGGCGACCATGTCTGTTACATCACAGATATGAGTAAGTTTAGGTCACACTATCCTCAGTGGAGTATTCGCTATTCACTAGATCAAATTGTTAGCGAAATGATTGTCGCTGAGCAGAAACGTCTCAACCAATAACTAAGCAAAGTGTTTTTCTCAAACCGAAATTACTTGAATAGATGAGGTGACTATCTAGTGAACATATTAGTGACAGGTGGATTGGGCTTCATTGGTTCATTTGTTGTCGAAAAACTTCTTGAGAGAGGATATGCCGTCACGATCATCGACAATTTGGCTCCGCAGGTGCATCGCTCTAGCCACCAGCCTCTCACACCTGCAAATGTAAAGCTCCTCATTGGGGATATTCGGGATCGTGGAATGATGGAGCAGGCGCTTACAGGTGTTGATGTAGTAATACACTGCGCTGCAGCGGTTGGCGTTGCACAATCTCTATACCAACCATACCATTATATAGATGTTAATGTCGCTGGGACAGCGCTTCTACTTGAACTTTTATTGCAGCGCAAACAGAAGTTGCATAAACTAATTTTACTATCTTCGATGACTGAATACGGAGAAGGACTGTATCTGCGTCCATCCGATGATTCTCTGATCAGGATTGAGATTAGAGATTCTCATCATATTCAGAAGCATGGATGGGAACCTGTCTGCCCATACACCGGCGAATTGATCACACCGGTTCCAATTCCAGAGGATGCAGAACTCTTAGGGAAAAACATCTACGCATTATCAAAACGATACCAGGAGGAACTTACCTTAAGCTTAGCTCAATTGTATGCAATCCCAGCAGTATGTTTGCGATTATTTAATGTATACGGCCCACGTCAATCTCTCAGCAATCCTTATACCGGTGTTTTAGCCATCTTCCTTAGTCGCTTGCTTGCTGAACAGCCTCCGATTGTTTTTGAAGATGGAAACCAAACTCGTGATTTTGTGTCTGTTCACGATGTTTGTAGAGCTATATTGCTGGCTCTTGATAACCCCAAGGCAGACGGACAAGTTTTTAACATAGGCAGCGGGGAACCAAGACGCATTATTGAATGTGCAACGACTCTCACACATTTGTTAGGAAAAGATGCCATAGAGCCATTAGCCAACGGGGAGTTCAGGAAGGGGGATATTCGCCATTGTACGGCAGATATTCGTAAAGCACAGCGAGTGCTCAACTATCAACCACAAATAACCTGGTATGATGGCTTACAAGAATTGGTGCAGTGGGCGAAGACAGCATCATCAACTGATTACTTTGCTCAAGCTGACGCTGAACTTAGACAACATGGCCTTATTCAAAAGTTTTAGCACAAGCTTGAAATGCTCATGTGAAAGTACCGATTGCTCGAATTCAAGGGCATTTATACGTTACGGTTATGTATTTGGATTGACTCACCTTCGTTTTGTGACTTTTCATGATAGCTTGCGCGCACCCGCACCAACACCTCCTCCATAATCTTCCGATTTGCGCCGATCAGATCCGCCACCAATCCGATCAGCAGCGTCTGGAAGCCGGCGATCAGCAGCACGGCGGAGAGGATCAGCGACTGGATGTGACCCGCGCTGCCCTGCGTGAAGTAGGCGATCAAAAAGCGCACGCCGATCAGGACGCCCGCGGTCAACAAGAGCACGCCTATCGTCGTGAACACGCGCAACGGCCGGTAGAAAGTATACGCGCGCACAATCGTCACCGTCGAATTGGCGAGGTAGTGGGGCAGGTTATTCATCAGTCGCGAGGGGCGCGTCGGCAGGTTGGTGCGCACCGGCACATAGCGGATCGAACGTCGCTGTGCACCCGCCTGGATCAGCGTCTCCAACGTGTAGGAGTAGGAGCTGATCACCAGCGTGTGCAGCGCCGCTTCACGCGTTAGCGCGCGAAAGCCGCTCGTAGCGTCCGGCACCTTCATCCCCGCCGCCTGTGAAATCACCCAGCTTCCCAGCCGCTGTAGAAGGCGCTTCAGCGGCGAGAAATGTTCGACCTCCCCAACGCCGCGGTCGCCGATCACCAGCTCCGCCTCGCCAGCGACGATCGGCGCCACCAGCAACGCAATGTCCGCGCCGACGTACTGATTGTCGGCGTCGGTGTTGACGATGATGTCGGCGCCAAGCTGAATCGCCGTGTCCAGACCGGTCATAAAGGCGCGCGCCAGCCCCAGGTTGCGCGGGTGGCGCACCACATGATGCACGCCGAGCTGTCGCGCCACTTCTGCTGTGCCATCTATGCTGCCATCGTCGATCACCAGCACCTCGACCACATCGACGCCGGGGAGCGCGGCAGGTAGCGCAGCAACCGTCTCGTGCAGCGTCTGCGCCTCGTTATAACAGGGAATCTGGATGATGCACTTCAAGCAGACTGTTTCCCAAACCTGCAAACCAACTCGAACCGATGGCAGCCTATTTACCGCTTGTCGTTGTCGCCCGATTTTCGCCCGCCAAACCACCCTCCCAAAAACATCTGGCGCATCACGCCCGGCGTTTCCTGTGCGGGCGCCTGGCTTTGTGAAGGGTCCCAGTTGTGCTGGAGCGCGTGGCTCTCCCACGTCTGGCGTTCGCTTTCGGCGTCCGACAGCGCAACCAGGAGCGGATGTTCGCCTTCTGCCGGTGCGTCGGTCGTCAGCCAGGCGCGCCAGGCCGCCAGCGCGTTGCTCAATTGATCGAGGCGCTGCAACACATTTGCCCGATTCGCCATCAGCTCGGCGTAGAGACTCTGGGCGCTGCGGTCGAACTGCGTCGTGCGTGCGAAGGCGACGCCTGCCATGCGCTGCGCCTCGACCCAGCCGGGTGAGCCGGCCGCCATGTGCAGCAGCGCAGCGCCAAACAGACGCGGCAGGCTGTCGACTGCGGCTGCGATCCCGTCGTGTTCGTCGGGATCGACAAAGAGCGGCTGCGCACCGGTGCTTTCAGCAAAATCGGCGGCGAGTTGCAGCGCATCCGGGTTCGTCGTTGCGCCCGACGCCAGACAGAAGACCGCCTTGTGAAAGAGATCGGCGCGCGGCGTCAATTCCGACCCAACGCCGTTGAGAATGACCTGTCCCACTACGACGTTGCTGTGCGTTGGCAGCGTTTCGGCAAAGAGCTTCAACACCGGCGCAAAGACGCCGTTGAGCGCCAGCACCATCGTTGTCGGCGGGATGTCCTCACGCAGCAGTTCGAGCGTCTCGGCTGCAGCGTTGAGCGGAACCGCCAACACAATCATCGACGCCCCTTCGCACGCTTTGTAGAGATTCCATTCGATGCGATGCACCGCGTTGCGCTTGCGCGCCTCCTGCGCAGTCGTTGGCTCCTTGTCGTGCCCCACGATCTCCAACGCCGACCCGCTTTGCATCAGCGCCAGCCCCAGGCTGGCGCCGGTCAGCCCTAACCCGATAATCGTAATCCGTGGATTTGCCATCTCCTCTATCCTTCCGCCGTCACGGTCGATCAGTTCATGTCGATCAGTTCAAATTGTCGGCTGCCTGCAATCGACCAAGCAATTCGCGTCGCGCCGGGTCGCCGATTGGCAGTTTTTCCTGGTGAAATGCAATCAACCAGCACGTCAATTCGCTGCAACCTGCCTGCTGCGCCCATGCTGCGCCGATCGCAGGATGGTGAAGCTGCACGTAGAGCGCGTAACGCAGGCTGCGTGATGGAGCTGGATCTGCCAGATGCGTCAGCCATCTCGGCGCAAACGTCTCCGCCAGCACGATAGGGCCGCGCAGCCACAGCCCCAGATACGCTCCCGCCTCATCCGCTGCTGCCTTGCCGACGTCGTGCAGGAGCGCAGCCACCGCCAGATCGTGCGGAACCGATGCTTCTGCCTGCAACGTTCGGAGCACCGCCTGGCTGTGCCGTCGCGCATCAGCCGGCATCCGTCGAAAGAGCGCCAGCTCCGTCGGCGAAAGCGTGGCGATTGCCAGCGCATCATCACTGTCGCCCGTTGTTGCGCGCAGCCCGCTGAGAAACTGGCGAATCCGGTAGCGGATCGAGCGCCAGCGCGTGCGGTTTAGACGATCGTGCGGTGCACTCATGGTTGACATGGACATGATATGTCTTGCTACACTTCAACCGCCGACCATGTTGATCAACAAGCTCATGATCAGACTTGTCGGTCCTCGGATCAGGCCCGGCGCAATGAACACGATGGCAAAGACGATCAGCATCCCATATTGCATCAGGTAGAACTGAAGCCGGCGTGTGTCGCCCGGCAAGAGCGCAAAGAGCACGTGAGAGCCATCCAGCGGCGGAATCGGCAACAGATTGAATACAAACAGCAGCACATTGATCGTTGCAAAGGTGGTCAGAAACCCCGTAATCACCCCACCGACGCCCAATAGCTGCGAGATGAGCAAACTCAAAAACGCCAACAGTAGATTGCTCAGGGGTCCGGCCACGGAGACCAGGATCGAAGCAAGCCGCGGCTCGATAGTGACATTGCGCGGATTCCACTGCACCGGCTTCGCCCAGCCAAAGCCTACCAGTGCAATCAACACGGCGCCGATTGGGTCGATGTGGCGCAGCGGATTCAGCGTGTAGCGCCCTTGATAGCGCGGCGTCGGGTCGCCAAGCTGCACAGCGACAAAGGCGTGCGCAAATTCGTGCACCGGCAACGCCAGCAAAATAATGCCCGCTACGGCCAGAAGCCATGCTGGATTGGTCAGTCGCCCACCACTGCTCAGCGACGCCGCCACCCCCATCACCACCAGCGCGCCAAGCACGCCGATAAAAATCTTCTGTCCTTGAGTCAGCGTATTCCACCGATAACGCAGCGAATCGAACAAGACTTCTCCTCGATTTTATAAATCTTTGTAGCAGCGGTCATGCCAGCGACAATATCTCGCTATCTGGCAGTGACTGTAAGCGAACAGTATAGCACGCATTATCCTTTCGTTGCGAACTCGCAGCGTGTAAAACGCGTCGGTCATCACCTCTGGCGTGACACGGCGCCCGTGTGTAAAATGGGATGGCGCCCATAACAGTGCGGCTAGACAAAACGCGCTGCTGATACTATGATACACGTGTGAATGCACTCCGAACCTGGCGGCGTCCGCTGCTTATGTTGTTCGCAGCGCTGGCTGTGATTGCGCTTGGTGTGTGGAGCATGCGCTGGGAACGTCCCGGCGTCACGTTAGGTCCACAGCAGAGCGTCGAGACGACGAATCCCAAAGCGGGCGTCCACACGCGACTGACCGATGAGGTCGAGGAATGGAAGATCAAGCGTACGCTGGAGATGGTGCGCGAAATGGGTGCACCGTGGGTCGTCGAATACTTTCCGTGGGCGTATGTTGAAAGTGAGCCGGGGCGCTACAACTGGACGCACTCCGATCAGGTGATCAACCATGCGCATCAACAGGGGTTGACCGTGATTGCGCGGTTAGGGTTTGCGCCCCAATGGGCGCGCCCCAAAGACACGACGCCGCTCTATTTGGATGAAGAACGGTTTGTTGATTTTGGTGGATTTGCAGCGAAATTTGTCGAACGCTACCGTGGCAAAGTCAATTATGTGATCATCTGGAACGAGCCGAACCTGGCGCTTGAGTGGGGCTACGCCAAGCCTGACGCCATCAAATACACTGAGATGTTGCGCGTCGTCTACCCGATGATCAAGGCGGCGGCGCCGGAAGTGCAGGTGTTGGCAGGCGCATTGGCGCCGACATTGGCGCCGCCGGGCAGCGAGTTCGGCGTCAACGATCTGGTTTTTTTGCAGGAAATGTACAACGCCGGTGCGGCTGATTACTTCGATATTCTGGCGATTCATTCTTACGGCTGGCACTTCGATCCGGACAGCCCGTCCGATCCGGAAGTGGTCAATTTTCGACGCACCGAACTGCTGCGCGCAATCATGGTCGAGAATGGCGACGGGCATAAGCCGGCGATGATCACCGAGGGCGGCTGGAACGATCATCCACGGTGGACGCGCGCTGTGCGGCCGGCGCAGCGCATTGCTTACACCCTGCGCGCCTATGAAATTGCATTGGAGGAATGGGACTGGCTCGACGCGCTCTGCTTGTGGGTTTTCCGCTTCCCATGGGATCAGAACTCCTATCAGGATTACTTTACCTTTGTGCGCACAGATTTTGAGCCGAAACCCATTTATCTGGAGGTGCAGCAATCAATGCGCAAATGAGATCGTGGATGCGGCGACCAATGGTGTGGGTTGCCGGCATCGCGATCATAGTCGGCGTGGCTGGCGCAGCGTGGCTGGCGGACAACCGTCAGGTTGAGATGCTCCTGCCATTTCTGCGCCGTGACGCAACCTGGCAGGCGATTCAGCAACGCGGCGTCTGGCGCGTTGGGCTAGATCCAAGTTTTCCGCCCTTTGAGATGTTGGATGCCGAGGGAACGCCAATCGGTTTTGACGTTGCATTGGCGCAGGCGTTGGCGGAATCTTGGGGTGTGCGTGTGGAGATCGTGGCGGTTGGCTTTGATAGTCTACCGGACGCGCTCAAAGCTGGCCGGATCGACAGCATTATCAGCGCATATCCTTTTGATGAGCGGTTGACTCAGGATTTTCTCTTTTCGGCGCCCTATTTTGACGCAGGTCTGCGGATTGGCGTGCACGCTGGCTCAACAATCCGTGAATTGACCGATCTTTCCGGGTTGCGAGTTGGAGTAGAATGGGGTAGCCAGGGTGATCTGATAGGACGACGGTTGCAACAGGATGGCATGAATATTTCAGTGCAGCCGTTCGACGCTCCCAACGAACTGATCGCAGCTTTGATCAAGAGCCAGAGTGTGGATGCAATTTTTGTAGACAATGTCTCGTTGCGGCAGGCGCAAGTTGCCGGTTTGCCAATTTCCGCCGTCGGTGAGCCGCTAGAGAGCATTCCCTACGTGATCGTAACGCCGCGGCGAGCGCATGAGCTTCACCGACAGGTGGAAGCTTCACTCCAACAGTTGATTGTGAGCGGTGAACTGGCGAATATGGAGACGCGCTGGTTTGGTGCAGAGTTGGGCGAGGAACTATCCCAATGACCGAGCAGTCATCGACAACGATTGGGATCGTCACCGATACACACTATTGGGTGCGCAGCCACCCTGTTTACACAACAGAAGGTGGCCTGCAGCTTCAGCCGTGGTCAGAGCAGATTTTGACGACCTTACTGGCTGAATTGCAGGCCGCGCAGGTTGACCTCATTATCCATTTGGGGGATCAGGTGTGCGGCGGCGGCGGTTATGCGATGCCCGATGACGAATTTGAGGAGGCGATGGGGCTGATGCATCGTTGCCTGCACAGCGTCGGCGCGCCGGTGTATGCGCTGCCAGGCAATCACGATGTACGCCCAGGAAGCAGTGACCTTCGCAAATTCTATTCATTATGGCAATCTGAAGCAGGGATTGGCAAAACGATTGACTTGCCACAGGCTCGTTTGATTCTGCTCAACACAATGGGGCACACGCCAGAACAGATTGCCGATGCTCCCGACGGCGATCCAGTCTATGGTTATGTCGCTGAAGCTGAGCTTGCCCGGCTGGATGAGGCAATCGCTATGGCGGATGGGCGTCCGGTGTTGATCTTTACACATCAATTGTTGGCGCCATGGACGGGAAGCCAACCGTGGCGCGACTTCTACGGTGTTCACAACGCTTCGCAAGTGTGGGCAATCATTCAGCGACATGGCGGTGTGAGTGCAATTCTGCAAGGACACGCCCATCGGCTAGATATCCAGGAGTGCGCCGTTGGGCGACCTTGTGTTGTCGGCGTCATGCCCGCAACGATTGAATATCCCGTCGCCTGGATGCAACTCCGCCTGAATTCAACACAAGCACATCTGCAGCTTTGCCGGCTTCCTTTGCCAGAAATTAGCGCACTGGCAGAGCAGAGCGGCGGTGGGCAAAGTTGGCGACAGGGCGAAGCTAACTGGTGGGACTATCGGTTTTCGTTGTAGCGAGGTGTATATGGATGTGAAAAAACACAGGAGTTAGCAACAACCCACCTCTTGATTTGACCGATCAAGCACCCTCGGCTTACGCTTGATCTATTGAAGCAATCATTGACAAGTTCAAACAATCACTCACGAGCGAGAGGATCAGCCATTGTCTTCGATCAAACCTTTGCCTCCCGAAGTGCTGCGGCGGCGTTGTGATCCTGGCGAGTTTACATTCGAGACGACCGCAGACCTGGATGGCGTGACTACGATTATTGGGCAGGATCGGCCGACTAGCGCAATCCGCTTCGGCGTCAAAATGCGCCGTCAGGGCTACAACATCTATGCGCTTGGACCGACCGGTCTTGGCAAGCATACACTGGTGCGGCGCATTATCGAGGAGCGTGCAGCGCAGGAGCCGCCTCCATCAGACTGGTGTTATGTAAATAACTTCGATCAGCCTTACCGCCCGCGGATTTTGCGGCTGCCGGCAGGCCGTGGGCGGCAGTTGAAGCGCGATATGGAGCGCCTGGTTGAGGATATGCAGACCGCGCTTTCGGCTGCTTTTGAGAGCGAAGAATATCAATCGCGACGGCGCGCCATCGAGAGTGAATTTCAGGAACGACAACAGGCGAGTTTGATGGAGCTTCAGGATCAAGCGCGTCAGCGCAACCTGACGCTGCTGCGCACCCCGTCCGGTCTTGCTTTTGCTCCGCTGAAGGGTGAGGAAGTCTTGCCGCCCGATGAATATGAGAAACTTCCTGAAGAAGATCAGAAGCGGATTCAAGCCGACGTCGAGGTGATGCAGGAAGAGCTGCAAAAGGTGATCTCCAAGGCGCCGCGCTGGGAGCGCGAGCTGCGCAATCAACTGCGCGGGCTCAATCAGGAGATCGCCAGCGTCGTACTCAATGACTTGATCAATGAGCTTGCCTCCTCTTACGCAGGCATGGACGACGTGCTTGCCTATCTGCAGGAAGTGCTACAGGATGTGCAGGAGCATCTGGGCGACTTTATGGTGGCGGGCGAGAAGCAACGCCAATCATCTGACGGCGACAACCCGATGGCGTTTGCCGATACAGTTTCGCCGCTGCGCCGCTATCAGGTGAATTTGCTTGTCGATTCCGCCGAAATAGAAGGTGCTCCGGTTGTCTATGAAAGCAACCCGACCTACACCAATCTGAATGGCCGCGTCGAGCAAATGGCGCAGATGGGCGCGCTCGTCACCGATTTCACATTGATCAAGCCCGGTTCGCTGCATCGCGCCAATGGCGGCTATCTGATTTTGGATGCGCTCAAGGTGCTTTCCAATGCTTATTCATGGGAAGGTCTCAAGCGCGCGCTGGAGTTTGGCGAGGTGCGCATCGAATCCGTCCTGCAAATGCTGAGCCTGACAAGCACGATCTCGCTCGAACCGGAGCCGATGCCGCTCGACATCAAGGTTGTGTTGCTTGGCGACCGGCTGCTCTACTATCTGCTTTCGCAGTATGACCCTGACTTCAATGAACTGTTCAAGGTTGCCGCCGACTTCGCCGATGAGGTTGAACGCACGCCGGAGACGCACCAGGCGTATGCTCGGATGCTTGCATCGATCGCGCATAAGGAGTCGCTGCGCCCGCTGGATCGCTATGCAGTCGGCGCCGTGATCGATCACGCCGCGCGATTGGTCAGCGATAGCGAGCGGTTGACTGCACAGATCCAGGCCATCGTCGATCTATTGCAAGAAGCGAACTACTGGGCCGCAGAGTCAAGCTCCGAATTGATCACTGTTGAACATGTGCGCCAGGCAATCGACGCGCAGGTATTCCGCCTCGATCGGGTGGCGCAGCTGCTGCAAAGCGAGATTTTGCGCAAGACGGTCCACATCGATACGACAGGCGAGATGATCGGGCAGATCAACGGGCTTTCCGTGCTGCAGTTGGGCAACTATTCGTTCGGCCAACCCTCACGGATTACGGCGACCGTGCGCATGGGACGCGGCGACGTTGTCAACATCGAGCGCGAGGTCAACATGAGCGGCCCGATCCATTCCAAAGGCGTGTTGATCCTGGCAAGTTTTCTCAACGCCCGCTACGCCGTAAATGAACCGCTGGCGCTTTCCGCCAGCCTTGTCTTCGAGCAGTCCTATGGCGGCGTCGAAGGCGACAGCGCCTCCTCAACCGAACTATATGTGCTGCTTTCTGCGATTGGGCGGATTCCGATCAAACAATCGCTTGCAGTGACGGGTTCGGTCGATCAGCATGGTCGCGTCCAGGCGATCGGCGGGGTCAACGAGAAGATCGAGGGATTCTTTGACCTGTGTAAAGCGCGTGGGTTGACCGGCGACCAGGGGGTGTTGATTCCGCAAAGCAACGTCAAGAATTTGATGCTGCGCAGCGATGTGGTGGATGCTGTCAAAGCCGGGCAATTTGCCATCTATCCGATCTCGCATGTCGATGAAGGCATCGAGGTGCTGACCGGAATGCCCGCCGGTGTGCTCGACAAACAGGGAAAATATCCCAAAGGCACCGTCAATCGCGCCGTCGCCGATCGGTTGGCGCAGATGGCGAAAAAGCGCAGGACGCTCGAAAGCAAGAGCCGTGGTCAGAAATCAGATGCGCCTGAGAGCAAAGAGGAAACGCCTAAGCTGGAATAGTGATTGTATCGCAACTTGCGGGAAGCAGGAGTCGAACCATGAGTGAAGGAGAACAGGCCAGCGCGCCGTCCACAGATTATATCTTGGTGGCGCTGGACACTTCACCGTACAGTGCGGCGGCGCTGGCTGCCGCCGCCGAAGTTGCGGCGACATTGAATCTGGAGTTGCGCGGCATCTATGTGGAGGATGTCAACTTGCTGCATCTCTGCGGGCTGCCGTTTGGATTGGAGATCGGTTCGTTCACCGCCAACCCGCGGCGGCTTGAGCAGGCGCGCCTGGAGCGAGATTTCCGTCTGCAAGCTGCACAGTTGCGGCGCACGATGGCTGACATTGCCGGGCGTCAGCGCGTTTCGTGGTCGTTCAAGGTCGTGCGCGGCGGTGTGACCCAAGAGGTGCTCTCCGCCGGGTCATCGGCGCAGATGGTCAGCATCGGTCGCGTTGGCACCACACCCGGTAAACGCACCGGCTCGACAGCGCAGGCCGTCGTGCGCAACACACAGCGCCCGGTGATTGTGCAGGCGCAGCAGTCGCTGGAAGGCCCCTTCACCGTCGTCTATATGGGCGATCCTTCCTCCGACAATGCCATGCGCCTTGCCATGCAACTGGCAAAACAGCGCAAAACCAGCATCACCGTGATGACCCTGATGCACGCCCGTCATCAGGTCGACCCTTATATCGAAGAGATGACCGAAAACGAGATCGAACATAAAGTCTACACCATGCCCCAGATCGAGGTGATGACCGAGATTCTTTATCAGATCGGCGAGGGCGCGATCATTCTGCCGGTGTCGGTCGCCACCTGGCTGGACAAAATCATGGTCACGGTGATTGTGACGCCGTAGTCGAATTGTACAGCGCTATCTTCCCGGGAGTTGATAGCTCCCAGGAAGAAGATGGTTTAGAACCCTTGCAACCTGCTCAAATCAGCCACACCTGCGGCCAGACCGGCGATGCGCTGCACCAATGCCAGCCGCGCCCGGCGCAGCGTCTCTTCTTCAGCATTGACCAACACATGCTCGAAGTAAGCGTTGATCGGCGCCTGTAAATCGCGCAGCGTCTCGCCCAGCACGACGGCCGGCTCCACTGCGGCGGAGATGCGCCCGGCGGCAGCCAGATACGCGGCGTGCAGATCGTGCTCAACCGGCTCGACATACGCAGCTTCGTTGAGCGGCAGCTGCTCGTCCAGCGCGCGCGTGATGCGCGCGCAGCGAGCATAGGCGGTGAAGGCGTCATTCCACCATGGCTGGCGCACCGTTTCATTCAGCGCCCTACATGCCCGCACCGCAGCGGTCGGGTTATCTCCGCGTGCAGCCAGCACAGCATCGACCACGTCAAAGGCGAAACCCTCTTCCGCCAACACGCCTTGTAGACGGCGCTCGACAAAGGCAGCGGTTTCAGTGATGGCTTCGGCGCTCACCGTCACCGGCTGGAGCTTTGCCGCAGCCTCCAGCCCAGCGCGCACGCTGAAGTCGGTCCGCGTGGCGATCAGGCTGTTGACGATGCCGAGCGCGGCGCGGCGCAGCCCAAAGGGATCGGCGCTGCCGGTCGGGATAGCCTTCACAGCAAAGAGACCGCTGAGCGCGTCGAGTTTGTCCGCCAGCGCCAGCGCCAGCCCGGCGCGTGAGGCCGGAACGTCGTCGCCAGCGAAGCGAGGCAGATATTGTTCGCGGATCGCCTGGGCGACGGCGGGCGTCTCGCCGCTCTTTAGGGCGTAAATCTCGCCCATGACGCCCTGCAGGCTGGTCATCTCGATCACCATGCTGGTCATCAGGTCGGCTTTGCTGAGTTCGGCGGCGCGAGCCACCGCGGCGACCTCCTCAACTGAGGCGCCTAGCATCTCGGCGATCTGCGGCGCCAACGCCTTGAGCCGTTCTACGCGGTCGAGCATCGAACCGAGTTTGGCATGGAAGGTGAGCGTAGCCAGCCGCGGCGAGTAGGCTTCAAGCGGGCGGGCAGTGTCGGCGCGGTAGAAGTAGGCGGCGTCGGCGTAGCGCGCACGGATCACGCCTTCGTTGCCCTCGCGCACCACGTCGGGATGCGCCAATTCGTTGCTATTGGCGACAGCTACAAAATGGTTGATGAGCGTTCCGTGTTTGAGCACCGGGAAGTAACGTTGATGTTTCTTCATCACGCCGATCAACACCGGCGCCGGCAGTTCGAGATACTTCGCCTCGAAGGTTCCGAGCAACGCCTGCGGCGCCTCCACCAGATCGGTCACTTCGTCGAGCAGCGCCAGCTCGTCGGGCACGCTGCCGCCGATGCTGGCTGCCGCCTGCTGCACCAGCTCGGCGACCAGCTGGCGGCGCTCCTCGCGGTCGACGACGACGCCCTCTGCTGCGACAGCGTCGAAGTAGCTCTGTGCATCGCGAATAGTGAAGGTGGTGAAACCGCCCGCCGGCAACCGCGCCGCCGCGTCGGCAAAGCGGGGGCCACGACTGACGTTGCCACTGGCGACGCCCGCCCACGTGAAGGGCGCAATCTGGTCGCCAAAAAGCGCCACGATCCAGCGCAACGGACGCGAGTAGGCGATGCCGCTGCTGTTCCAGCGCATCGCCTTGCCCCAACGCAGCCCGTTGAGCAGGTCGAGACAGAGCTGCGGCAACACTTCGGCGGTGGGGCGTCCGGCGACGCGTTTGATCGCGTAGACGTAGTTGTCGCGCACCTCAAGCTGGTCGACGCGCACACCCTGCCCGCGCGCAAAGCCTTCGAGCGCCTTCGTCGGCTGGTTGAGCGAGTCGTACGCCTGCGCCAGGGCAGGGCCGCGTTTTTCCACGATCTCGTCTGCCTGCATCGGCGCCAGCTCGCTCACGAAGGCAACCAGGCGTCGCGGCGTGCCGGTGACGCGTAGACCCTCATAACCAAGCTTGTATTGCGCCAGCAACGCCTTGAGCTTCTCCTCGATCTGCGCGATGCCATCCACCACATCCTGCGGCGGCAGCTCTTCAGAGCCGAGCTCGAGGAGGAAGGATTGGGGATTAGGAGATTGGAGATTGGAGATTGGAGATTGGGTGATTTCTTCCTCTCTCTCTGTCTCCCCTTCTCCCCCTCTCCCCTTCTCCCCCTCTTTCAGCCAGGGGAATTCCAGCTTGCGGCGTTGTTCGACATAAAGCTCGGCGACAGCTTTGGCCTGGGCGCGCATGTCGGCGAAGAATTTGGCGCGTTCGGTGACGCCGATGGCGCCGCGCGCGTCGAGCAGGTTGAAGGTGTGGCTCTGGCGCAGCACGTAGTCGTGCGCCGGGATGGTGAGACCGCGCGCAATGCACGCTTCGGCTTCAGCTTTGTAGATTTCATAAAGCCGCTTCATGCGCTCTACGTCCGCCAGCTCGAAGTCGTAGACGCAGTGCTCGACCTCCGGGTCGCGGAATAGCTCGGCGAAGGTGTGCTGCCCGTCCACGTCGATGTCCCACACCTGCGTCTTGTGTTGAAGATACATCACAATGCGGTCGAGTCCGTAGGTGATCTCCACGCTCACCGGGTCGAGGGGCAGGCTGCCCGCCTGCTGGAAGTAGGTGAATTGCGTGATCTCCTGACCGTCCAGCCAGACTTCCCAGCCCAGACCCCACGCACCTAGCGCCGGCGACTCCCAGTTGTCCTCGACAAAGCGAATGTCGTGACGGGTGCGGTCAAGGCCGATCGCTTCCAGGCTGGCGAGATAGAGTTCCTGCGGATTGCCTGGATCGGGCTTGAGGATGACCTGATATTGATGGTGCATCTGCATCCGGTTCGGATTTTCGGCGTAGCGACCGTCGTCTGGGCGGAAGGAGGGTTCGACGTAGGCGACGTTCCACGGCTCCGGGCCAAGCACGCGCAGCACGGTCGCCGGGTTCATCGTGCCGGCGCCGACCTTCTCGCTATAGGGCTGCCAGATCGTGCAGCCATGTGCGGCCCAGAACTCGTGCAGCCGCATGATGACTTCTTGCATGGATGGTGGTTTGGACATATCGACAACTCGCATTCTGTCTGCGGGGCGAGGGGCGAGGGGCAAGTTGCGCCACGTCGTCTTCGTCCCTGCTGAGCAACATGAAACTAGATGGCGCGCATGGGCACCGGTACAAAGGTCAGGATAAAGATGATAATCACGATAAAGCCGATGATGCGCCGCCGCATGTCGAGCGTGGTCACATCGTCCAATGCCGGTGGGTGCTCGACGCCGATCATCATCACGATCAGAAATAACCAAAGAAACCAGCCGCTGTAGCCGACGTTGCTCAATGCGGGCAGAACTTCCTGCACAAATGGCAGCCCTGCGACGGCGAAAATTGTCAACAGCGCTACTGTGGCAAGATTGGCGTAGCGCGCTTTGCGCCCAAACATGGCAAAGACTGTGTGACCGCCGTCCAGTTGACCGACCGGCAGCAGGTTGAGCGCCGTCACCAACAGGCCGATCCACGCCGCAAAGGTGATCTGGTTCATGAAGACATCGCGCCCCGTCACGGGGTTGGGCAGAATCTCGCCAAAGACCAGCCACTTGGCGGTCAGATAGAGCAGGCTGTTGCCCTCCAACATCAACGGCACGTTGGGCGGCGGCACAGCCACCTCGCTCGACGCCAGCCCGATGAAGAGCAACGGCACGGCCAGCACCAGCCCGGCCAGGGGGCCCGCCACGCCGATGTCGAAGAGCTTGCGTCGGTCGGGGATCGGCTCCTTGAGCTGAATGAACGCGCCGAGCGTGCCAAAGGTCAACGGCATGGGGATGAAGTAGGGCAGCGTCACCGCAACCTTGTGATAGCGCGCCGCAAAGTAATGCCCGAACTCATGCGCGGCCAGGATGCCAAGCAGCGTCGCCGCAAAAGGCAGCCCTTGCAACAGGTTTGATGGGCGTAGCAAGTCCCACGCTGAGTTGAGCACCAGCGCCGTGTCGCCATAGAGCGAGCCGACGAACAGCGTGCTGAGCACCGTCAGCACAAAGAGCACGAAGTTGATCCAGACGCGCGGGCGCCCCGGCTTGACGACGCCCGGAAAGATGCGCACGAAGACATCCCCCGGCGGCGCGTCGGCTTCGCCCTCCTCTGCGGCTGAACGCAGCGTCGGCGTGAAGTTGCGCCGCGCCAGCTCCGCCTGCCAGCGCGGAAAGGCGATGTGGCTGGGGCGCAGCAGCCGTCCGCGCAACAGCAGCACGCCCTGCTTCTGCGGCTCGCGCGGCGTCTGGATCGATTCGATCAGTAGGTCGGGTTCGATGATGCTGCGCAGTTCGCGCTGCAAAGACATTGCTTGCAATGCGCTGTGGTCCACTGCGCCGACAGTTGCATCGGGAAAGAGTTCACTCACAGATTACACCTGAAATCTCTCTTTGCGATCGAGGGGCGGTTTGAACGGATATTGTCTGACACACCTTTACCTCAATCCTCGCATTATAGTCGTTACGGGACCTCCCGAACTGTTGAATTATGCTATACTGCATCGGTTTTGAGGAAACTATACAGGGAAATGAGCACGCAATGAGCAATCATCCATTTCTGCAGCGCCTGGCGGAGACGCCGCTGCTGGCGGACGGCGCCATGGGCACGATGTTGTACGCACGCGGCGCCAGCAGCGAACAGTGCCTGGAGCACCTGGTCATCTCCAGACCGACATGGGTGAGTGAGATTCATCAGGCGTACGCCAACGCCGGCGCCGACATCATCAAAACGCACACCTTCGGCGCCAATCGCATCCGCCTGGCAGACTATGGGCTGGCTGAGAGGGTGCGCGATCTCAACTTCCGCGCCGTCAAGCTGGTGCGCGATGTGCGCGAAGTGACGGGGCGCGCTCTCTTTATCGCTGGCGACGTCGGCCCGCTTGGCAAGCGCCTGCAACCCGATGGCCCACTTAGCATTGAGGAAGCCGCCGCCGCCTTTCGCGAGCAAGTGAGCGTGTTGTGGGAAGCAGGCGTCGATCTGCTCCTGTTTGAGACGTTCACCGACCTGAACGAGATCGAGCTGGGCGTGCGCGAGGCGCGCAGCGTCTGTGACTTGCCGATCGTGGCGTCGATGACCTTTGCCGAAGACGGGCTGACGATGACCGGCTACGCACCCGACGCCGTGGCAACGCGATTGCGCGCCGCCGGCGCCGTTGTTGTGGGCGTCAACTGCTCGGTCGGTCCGGCGCCGATGTTGCAGACGTTGGAGCATTTCCACGCTGCCGCAGGCGACGCAGCGCTCATCGTTATGCCCAACGCCGGCTTCCCGGAGCGCGTCGAGGGGCGTTTCTACTATCCCTCCAGCCCCGAATATTTTGCGCGTCAGGTCGAAACCTTCCTTGAACAGGGAGCGCGCATCGTCGGCGGATGTTGCGGCACGACGCCGATGCACATCCGCGCCATGCGCGCTGCGCTCGACGAGCAGCTCGCCGCCAGCAGCGCGCCGTCGCCGACGATCACCGTCGTTGAGGAGGCGCCGCCGACGCTCGCCGCTGACTACGGCGTGACCGGCGAGGTGCAACCAACCGAGATTCTGCGCAAGCTGCGCGCCGGCAAATTTGTGATCAGCGTCGAGGTCGATCCGCCGCGCAGTTTCACCGCCGAGAAACAGATCGAGGGCGCGCGCCACGCACTCAAGATGGGCGCCGACGCCGTCAACGTTGCCGATAGTCCAATGGCGCGCGTGCGCATGAGCGCGCTGGCGCTTTGTGTGCAGATTCAGCAGCAGGTCGGCATCGAAACCATCGTCCACTTCACCACGCGCGACCGCTCGTTGATGGGCTTGCAGGCTGACCTGATCGGCGCACGCTCGCTTGGCGTGCGCAACATCCTGGCGCTCACCGGCGACCCGCCCAGTCTGGGCGACACCCGGCAGTCGACTGCGGTCTACGACGTGGACAGCATCGGACTGGTGCGCATCATCAACCGTTTCAATGACGGCGTTGACGTAGCCGGGCAGGAGCTTGGGCAGAAGGGCGGCTTCACCATCGCCGTCGCCTGCGACCCAACGCGCAGCGACCTGGTGCAAGAGGTGGATCGCTTCCATCAGAAAGTCAGCGGCGGCGCACATTTCACGATGACGCAGCCGATCTTCGATCCGCAGCTTTGGGTGAATTTTGTCACGCTCTATGAACAGCGTCACGGCAAGTTTCCTGTGCCGGTGCTGATCGGCGTGCTGCCGTTGCAAGGGCACAAACACGCCTCTTTCCTGCACAATGAAGTGCCCGGCATCACCCTCAGCGAGGATGCGTTGGAGCGGATGCGCAAGGCTGGCGCCAACGGTCGGCAAGAAGGTGTGAAAATGGCGCAGGAATTACTATTGGAATTAAAGGAATTGCCCTACGTGCAGGGCGTCTATCTCATGCCGAGCTTCGGACGCTACGAAACCGCCTGTCAGGTGCTGGAGGTGCTGTAGGAGAGACGAGAGACGAAAGTCGACAAGACAAGGAAAGAGCGAGAGGGGGAGAGAGAAAGAGCCAAGAGGGGGAGAGTGGGAGACGGCAATCTCCAATCTCCCAATCTCTAATCTCCAATCTCACGCGCCCGCTTCAGGTGGCCGCTCATCCAGTCAAGATAACTGCGTGCACCCTCCACGACTGGCATGGCGAGAATCTCCGGCACGTCGTAGGGATGAATCTGCTGGATCAGCCCGCTGAGTTCGTTGAAAAGATCGCGCCGGCTCTTGATCAAGATCAGCCATTCTTCTGCACTCTCGATGGCGCCGTTCCAGTGATAGGTGCTTGAGATGGGACCGAGCACCTGCGCACACGCCGCCAACCGCTCGCCGACGACTGCACCGGCGATGTTCTGCGCCTCTTCTTCGCTGTCCACGGTGGTGATCACTTGAATAAATTCAGTCATACGGTATGCACTCCAGCGCTACATGCATAGACAACGCTATATCGCAACCACAAACGCTATCGAATATCTCCGATCATGGCTAAGGCTGATTGACCACTCGACGAGGCCCATCGCCTGAGCGATCTCGGCTGCGGCGCCATACAGAGTGAGTCGGGGCGCTCCATTTCCCGCTTTTGTCACTTCGATGTCGGTCCACGTCACGCCGCTGCGCCAGACGCCCGTTCCCAGCGCTTTGGCGACCGCTTCCTTGGCGGCAAAGCGTGCAGCCAGCGACTCGACGCGGCGACCGCAACATTCTAGCTCCGCCGCAGTGTAAACGCGCTGCAGAAAACGGTCGCCGTGCGCAGCAACGGCGGTGCGCACGCGCTCGATCTCGATCAGGTCCACTCCGGTGCGAAGCATGTTGAACCTCCGAAAGAGCACCAATGAAACGCGGATGACGCCGATCGGGCGGATTCACGCGGATCAGAAAAAATTCGCCCGATTTGCGTCATCCGCCTTCTATCGCATCTGGCCCTGCGGTCGAAATGACGCAGCGATTGGGTGTGAGGTGGCGAGCGGCGGCGCGCTGCACATCCTCCACGGTGACGCCGTAGATCAACGCCGGGTAGCGCTGCAAATAGTCCAGCCCCAGCCCGTACCATTCCATGCTGAGCAAGGTCGAGGCGACGCCTTCGTTGGTCTCCAGCGTCAGCGGCACGACGCCCGTCAGATATGCCTGGCTGTCCGCCAACTCCTCGGCGTTGACCGGCTCGGCGCCGAGCCGGTCGAACTCCGCCAGGATGCTCTCGACGGCGGCGTCGACGTCGACCGGATTGACGCCCGCGGCGGCGAACCAGAGGCCATCTTCCTGTTCGGCCACGGAGGCGCTGTAGCAATAATACGCCAGCCCCTGCTCTTCGCGCACGCGCTCGCCCAGCCGCCCCATCATGCCGAATTGACCCAGGATGCAGTTGGCGACGCGCACGGCGTAGAAGTCCGGGTCGCTGCGGCGCACACCGTAACTGCCGATCACCAGGTCGCTCTGCACTTTGCCGGGCATCGGCGCATGGATGCGTTGGAAATCGACGACGCGGGTTGGTTCGATCGTCGGTTGGGGCAGCGCGTCCGTCCGCCAGTCGCCAAATGCGTCAGCCAAGACATCGACAATGCGGCGTGCATCGACATCACCTGCGATTGCCAGCACTGCGCCTTGTGGTGCATACCAGCGTGCGTGAAAGTCGACCAGGTCCTGACGCTGAAACGCCGCAACGCTTTCCAGATATCCCTCGGTGGGGCGACCGTAAGGATGGCGGCGCCCAAAGAGGCTTTCGTTGAAGCGCCGTGCAGCGACGCTGGCGGTGTCTTGTTCGCGCTCCTGGATGTGCACGAGCTTCATGCGGCGCAGCCGCTCGATGTGTTCATCCGGGAAGGTGGGATGGCGCACGATGTCGGCGAGCAATCGGAGCATCTGCTCAAAATCCTCGGAGAGCGAAGTGACGCCGACATCGGTGTTGTGAATGTCCGCTGAGACGGTCAACGACGCGCCGACATTCTCGACCGCGGCGTTGAAGGCGCTGTAGTCATAGTGTGTGCTGCCGCGCGTCAGCATACCCGCAACGAATGCAGCCAGTCCGGCTTGTTCGGGCGTTTCGTGGGCGGCGCCGACGCGCAGCGAGCCTTGCAACACGGTCACCGGTGACGTGTGGTCCTCGCGCACAAGGATGGTGAGGCCATTGGGAAGGGTTGTGCGAAACACAGTTTCTGGGTTGGGGAGGGAGTTGGCAATGCTTTTCATCACTCCTCCTCAGTGGCTGGCGTTGGGATGTAGTAGCCGACGGTCTGGCAATGGCGCTGGAGATAGCGGCGGGCGACGCGCTGTACGTCCTCGGCAGTGACCGCCTGCAGGCGTTCGCTCCAGGTCGCCAGCCATTCCTGCGAGGCGACGATCTCGCTGAAGCCGAGCCAGAACGCCTCGTAGGTGACGCTCTCGCTGCTATAGGCGAACTGGGCGCGCGTCTGTTTGATCGCTTTCTCCATCTCTGCGGTGGTGACGCCATCGCGCTGGATCGCTTCGAGCTCCGCCCAGATCGCGGCTTCGACAGCCTGGTGCTCGACATCGGGCGCCAGCGTTGCACTGATCGTGAACATCCCTGGATCGATGGTCGGTCCAAAGCTCGACGCCACATCGACGGTTAACTGCTGCTCGACCAGCGCTTGGTAGAGGCGATTGCTGCGGTTGTTGGCGCTGCCGCCGAAGATGCCCATGCCTTTGGCGCCGCCCAAGACCGAGTCGAGCACGACAAAAGGGAAGAAATCGTCGTGCAGCGCGGGCGGCGCGTGGAAGACTTGCAGGTAGTACGCCGTCGGCTCTTCGCCGCGCAACAGGATGCGCCGTTCGGCGCGTTGGGGCGGCTCCTCGATCGTCACCGCAGGCGTGGAAGGGCCAGGCGGCAGTATGCCAAAAAGCTGCTCGATCTGCGCCAGCATCGCCGCCGGCTCGAACGCGCCGGTGACGACGATCACGGCGTTATTGGCGGCGTAGAAGGTGCGATAGTGCGCGTAGAGCATGTCGCGCGTCAGTGTGCGCAGGTCCGAACGCCAGCCGATGATCGGGTTGCGGTAGCTGTGCGCCAGGAATGCGGTCGCCTGCACTTCTTCGTGCAGACGGTAGAACTCGCTGTTCTCACTGCCCTCGCGCTCGCTCAAGATGACCGTGCGCTCCAGCTCGGTCTCGTCGGGATCGAAGACGGCGTTCGCCATGCGGTCGCTCTCGACGTGCAGCGCCAGGTCGATGCGGTCGGCGGGCAACGTCTCGAAGTAGACCGTCCAATCCTGCCCCGTCATGCCGTTAAAGACGCCGCCGGCGCGCGCAATCGCTTTGTCGAACTCGCCGCGTGGGAAGCGCGGGGTGCCTTTGAAGAGCATGTGTTCGACCCAGTGGCTGACGCCGGTGTGACCGGGCGCTTCGTTGCGGCTGCCAACGCGGTAGAAGATCCAGAAGCTGGCGACCGGTGCGCGGTGACTTGGGCGCAAAAGCACCTGCAAACCGTTGTCGAGCGTCGTGCGAATCAAGCCGTGGATTGCCATTTTCGGCGTCAGCTTCCGTTGGACGTGCGAAGCGGACGCCCGACGCCGCGATAGACAAAACCAAAGCTTTCCATCCGCTCCGGTTCGTAGATGTTGCGCCCGTCCACGACGATGGGGCGCGCCATTGCATCGCGCAGCCGCGCCAGGTCGAGTTGTTTGAACTCGTTCCACTCGGTGCAGACGAGCAATGCGTCGGCGCTGTCAGCCAGATCATAGGCGTCTTCGGCGAGGCGGATGTGTTTGTCGACGCGGGCGACGTTGTTCATCGCCACCGGGTCGTAGCCGGAGACGAGCGCGCCCTCGTTGCGCAGCATATGTGCAATCTCCAGCGCCGGCGCCTCGCGGATGTCGTCGGTGTTGGGTTTGAACGCCAGCCCCATCAGCCCGATGCGCTTGCCGTCGAGCTTGCCGCCTAACAGTTCACGCAGATTGTAGACTGCCCAGCGCCGCATGTCGCGGTTGATATCGATCACAGCGCGCAGCAGCGAAGGGTGCGAGCCGTGCACCAGCGCCATGTGCTCGAGCGCCTTGACATCCTTGGGGAAGCAGCTTCCGCCGTAGCCGAGACCGGCGTTGAGAAACTGTGCACCGATGCGGCGGTCGAAGCCCATGCCTTCCGCCACTTCCTGCACATCGGCGCCGAGCTTTTCGCAGATCACGGCGATCTCGTTGATGAAGCTGATCTTGGTCGCCAGGAATGCGTTGCTGGCGTATTTGATCATCTCGGCGGTGCGCAAATCGGTCATGATGATACGCGTGCGCAACGGCAGATGAAGTTGGGCTACTTTTTCGGCGGCTTCCGGGCTACGGCTGCCGACGACGACGCGATCTGGGTTCATAAAGTCGTAGATCGCCGAGCCTTCACGCGTAAATTCCGGACAACTCACCACAGAGAAATCGACCGGCTCCGGCTGGCTGCGGCGGATGATGTCCGCCACCCAGTCGCCGGTGCCGACAGGAACGGTGCTTTTGTTGATGACGATCAGCGGGTGAGTCATGGTGCGGGCGACCGATTCGGCGGCCATGCGCACGTACTGTAGGTCGGCCTCGCCATCAACGCCGCTCGGCGTGCCGACGCAGATGAAGATAAATTCGGCGTCTTTGAGCGCCTCCTCGTAGCTAGTCGTGAAATGTAGGCGACCGGCTTTCATGTTGCGCACGATCATCTCGCTCAAGCCCGGCTCATAGATCGGCGACTCGCCGCGCTGGAGCATGGCGATCTTTTCTTCGCTGATGTCAATGCAGGTGACGTTATTACCCATGTCGGCGAAACAGGTGCCGGTGGACAGCCCGACATAGCCCGTGCCCGCAACTGCGATATTTCGCATATTTCTTCTCCCGTTGTTCTGCTGTCTACTCATACACACATCCTACAACAGTGCTTTACTGCTCGTCGCTGAGGAATCTGTCGCTTCGCCGGGGCGAGGCGCTTCCACTTGCGGCGCAGGCGCGCTTTCGGCTTGCTGGCGCGCCGCCTCAATATCGCTCAGGCGCAGATGTTCGCGCCAGAAATAATAACCGCCAAGCAGAGTCACCGGCACCCACAGCGCAGCGTGCAGCGTGAAGGTGTAGCTGGCGGCAACCGATGGATCGACGCCGAACGCAGCCAGCGTCTTGATGCCGGGCGTGTCGAAAGTGCCGATGTAACCGGGGGCGGCGGGCAATGTCGTCGCCAGGTTGACCAGCCCGTTCATCAACATCAGCACCAGGAAACTGACCGAAAATTCAAAGGCGTGCATCACAAACCAGTATTTGACCGTCTCGAGCAGCCAGATGATCACGCTCGTGAAGAAGATCATAATAACATCGGAGGGGTGGCTGAGGCTGCGCAAACCAAGCATAAAGCGATGGTAGAGATCGTCGCTCTTTTGGCGCACGCGCCCGCGCAACAGCGAGCCAGCCACGAGTGCGTAGGCTTGCTCGACGCGTTGCGGTTGGCTTGCCATCCACATAAACACAATCGTCGCGGCCAGGAAAAGCACTGTCATCAAGATCACAGCATTGCGAAAGAAGTCGGGCATCGGTGCAAAGGGCAGCGCCAGAAATACGAACAATAACATCACCAATCCGTCGGTGATGCGTTCGATGATCACGGTCGCCAGACTGGTCGAAATGGCGATGGCAGTGCGTCGTTTGAGCACGTAGGAACGCAGCAGCTCGCCAGCGCGGAACGGGAAGACATTGTTGCCAAAGTAGCCGATGCAGACCATCGGGAAGAGGGTTTTCACCGGAACCAGCTGCACCGGACGTAATATGTATTGCCAACGCCATGTTCGCGCCCAAAGACCGATCAGATAGACGCCAACGCCGGGGAGCAGCCACCAATAGTTCGCCGTTTGCAGCGCTTCAACGACATCCGGCAGATGAAGTCCGGGCAACGCCAGATAGATGAAAAATGCACTGACGAATATGCCAATTACAAGCTGCCAATAACGCTTCAAGAGCACTCGATCTCCCGAAATGACTTCACGCAAACATAACGCAGAATATCATAGTCGAGGTCGAGCGCCCAAACCTGTCGGCGGCGTTTTGTCTGCAACTTCTATGTTCATTGTCAATGCTGGCGTCGGCGAACAAAAAGGAGCGAATACTCGCCCCTTTTTGTTCGCTATTCGATTGGGTGCACCGGGTTGCTCTAGCGCACCATTGTGTACATGGCAGGCTCTACGGAGTCGCCAAGAATCTCTTCCATTGCCATCACGTGTGCACAGACGCCGCGCAGTTGAAACTCCTCGCAGTCGCACTTCCATGCGCCTCGATCATAGTGGACGAGATGGGTGTGATTGTCGCCATGAAGTTCGACCTCGAAGCTGTGAACCTTGATGCGATGGTCGCGTTCTGCTGCATACTGTTTGGCTTTGAGGATTCTGCTCACCGCTGAGTCCATGGTTCGATCCTTTCGTTGAATATTGAGGAAACCAGTTGGTCGGCCACAATTGTTAAGCCGTTGGCTCAGGAAAACCGAACAAAAACACCCAGACGCAACCGCGCACTGGGTGTGATCACCGTATTATCGACCGAAATTTCACGATCATCGTTTTGATCGTCACCGTTACGCGCCCTCCTTGACTGCAGATACCGTGAAGATAGCCTGACGTCACTGCCCCGGTGAACTTGCCTGTTAATCGTTCGTTAACGATGCCTACAGTATACGCCTGAGTCTGAATGCTGTCAACCGCAGTTGCCGACCCTTTCCCTACGTTCGCGCAACGTTTTCCGAGGCGCAACAACTTCTTTTCAGAATGACCGTGCAGCCAGCGTAAAACAAAAATTGCTTATCTACTACGGTGCAGGCTGGATGCGGAACCCTGGCGGATTGGCGTTTTCTTCGTAGATGACAGGCAACGCCAGGGGATTGCCCTGCCGTTTGAGTTCATCTTGCAGACCGCGCAGCACCTCGCTGATGTTGGCTGTCGGCGCATTCGGGTAGAGGCCGCGCATCGCTTGTGCAGCAAGCCAGTGCTGCGTCTCAATCTGGAGCAACGTTTTTTCCAGCGCGCTCGGCTGCTCGGCGGCGTAAGCGGCCATCACCGTGTTGAGAAAACCATGCGCGGCGGCCAACTCGCTGCGGATAGCGCCGATCTGCGCCTCCCACTCTGGCACAATTGTGACGCCATAGCCGCCGAGCGCAACGCGCAGCTTTTCAACAAGCCAGGCGCGACGGTCGAGCAATAGCCACAACTGCTGACCGCGCGATATCTCACCGGGATTCTGATAGAACTGTGCACGCGCCTGGTCTTCCTCGATCAACGCCTGGGCCAATGCCTGGCGTTCCGGCTCAATATCCACGCCGCCGGTAAAGTCGATCCGGTCGGCGAAAATGCGCGCCGCCTGACGCCGCGCCGCAACTTTCTCCTGCGTCAGGGAATCGTAGGATAGTAGTTGGGGAAACGTCGTCAGCGTCGGTGTCAGCACCATCCCTGCGCCGGTAAGATAAGGATTGCGGGCGTAGTCGGCAAGCAAGGCTCGCAGCGACTCGACCGCAGAATCCGTTCTGGGCAGCGACTCGACCACCGAACGCAACTCGGTGAAGAGTGCGCTGCGCTGCGCGGGCAAAAGTCCAGGCGACTGTGCAGCGATGCGCGTCGCCTGTGCCGCGGCGTCGATAGCCGCGGCCGGAAAACCGGCCTTGGACAGCCCATCGGCGCTTTGGGTCAGGAGATTAACGCGCTCGAGAATCGGGATTGCGTCCTCGAGTATCGCTGTGGAGACCAACAGCGCGTAAACCTGACCAGCCGACGCTGGCTCGTTGGCGGCGAGATAGGCGCGTGCAAGCGCTGTCAGACGTGCGGCGCGTTCGACGGGTGAAATATCGACAGAAAAAGTTAAAATTGCGCGCGCCGTTTCCAGGCGTCCGGCTTGCAGCAACTGACTTGCCAGAGCGGCGGCCGGGTCGCCGCTCAGCTCGCGCAGCGCGATCTGGGGTGCGATCAAATTAGAGCGAACCAATTGCAATGGATCTGCGTTAAGAGAGGGTTGCGCATTGTTGCGCACAACGAGAAAGATTGCCAGAGCGCCGAGGCCAATCAGCAGGCAGAATAGAAAAGCCGCCAGCAATAGACGTTCAAGCCAGATGCGCGGACGTTGCGACGCTGTCGAGTAGGATGACTCGTCTGAAAGTTCGTAAGACATGAGAGGAGTATACCATCGACACAAAACGGCATGCGAAATTATTCGACCGGACGGGCATGTATGCCAGAAAGTCGTCTTGCATTCACCTGGTTGTAAACGCGGTTTATAGTCCCAAGTAAGCAAAAATCGAAGGTGGTTTTGGCGGACAATTTTTTGATATGCTAATATAGCAACTTGACTGTATTCACGATGGGCGCTCATTCACGGTTCGTATCGTAGCCTGTGAAATCGCGGCCATCAGTCGCACTTTGGCAAGCGGGAATGAATTATCGATAACAAATGCTTCGCTAAAGTGTGAATGTGAATCGGTGTATTGATTTGGTTAAGGAGTAGAAAAAGATGCAGAATACTCGGTTAGACCGCCGTTCGCCCTCATCGGGCGGCGTTGGTCGAATTCTGGAAGGTCCGGCAGCCTGGCTGATGACCTTTATCCTGATTCCAGGATTGCTCGTCGCCATTCTGTTGCTCCCCCCCGTCAGCCTTCTGGATCGCCTACAGTCGTTTACGCTTGAGCGAATCAACGCCAACACTGGCGGAGCGGTGATCGATCCCGACGGCACAACTGTCAACTTTCCAGCAGAGGGTGTATTGGCGAATTTCCAGGCAAGAATCACCAGCACACCGCGCACAAATTTTATCGAAGGTCGCGCTGGCGACAGAATGTACAAAGCAGCGCAGAATCTGCCGGACACGCTGATCGCCAAAAGCCCTGTCTATCATGTCGAGGTGCGCGGACGCGAACCACTCCAGACAATCGTCACAATCCCAATTCCAAATGACAGCCTGCCCTACGAGACGCTTGCCGTCTACGAGTGGACGGGCGATACATGGCGCCATATGCCAGCGCGTGTGTTGGTGGAGGCGGATGTGCTTGAAGCGCGCCTCGATTATGTCCCAAGCGATTTTATGGTCGTCCAAACGCTGGCTGGCGTGCCGGCTGTAACGATGAACCTGGGGCTTAACGGACAACTGCCACAAGGCGCAGTTGTAACCAACGAAGCGCGCGGTGTGCTCAATCTGCGCGGCGACGGCGGTCTTGATGGGCAGGCGCCGCCCAATACAGGCTCCACTGTGCCGATCATCACCAACGTCGAGGGGCAGACCGTACGAACCGATTTAATCAACAATCTCCTGGTTGATCCCGGTCTACAAGACAACCAGTTAAATACACTGGAAGAATTGGTGGTTGTCAACGGCTATCCGGGTCTATTGATTGACTATCGCGGTGTAGACGCCGTGCCAAGCGCGCGCGCTGACTATGCGCGCTTCATCAGCCGCCTCGCCGAACGCATGGCTGCCAACAACCGGACGCTCGCCGTGCGCGTCGAGCCGGCCACCCCCATCTCCGCCGAACAGTGGAACACCGGCGGCTATGACTGGCGGGCGCTGAGCCGGGCGGCAACTTCGGTGATCGTGCCGGCGCCGATTGACCCGCGCGCCTACGCCCCTGGCGGCGAGATGGAGCTGCTGCTCGCCTACGCCAGCGATGAAATCGGCCCCAGCAAACTTGCCATCGAACTACCAGGGCACTCTGTCGAACGCAGCGGCAATTACCTGCTGCTTAAGGGGTATCAAGAGGCGCTTGCGCCGCTGTTGGGTACAATCGCCGCTGAGCCAGGCGCCGACAACAATATCACGATCAGCCTCGACAATCCGCGACTGCAAGGCCAAGTCAAATGGGACGATGCGTTAGGAATTTACTATTACACCTATCTTGACGATCAGGGACTGGAACGCACCGTTTACATTGAAACGGCAGGCAGCCTGGGGCGCAAGCTCGACCTGTTGCGCAGGTTCAATGTCACCAACGTCACGTTGCAAATGCCTGCCAATGGCGATATCGATCCGGCGACGATGCAGGTTCTGCAGCGCTTCCAGATGGGTGAAGCGACTTCTTCGGCGCCAGCGGCGCAGATGGCAGTCGCCTATACACTTTACAGCGAAGATGGCAGTGTGCTCGGACAGCAGATTCGCCCGCTTGACAGTCCAAAAGTCGCTTTTCAGATGCCGACCGGCGCTGGCAGTGCATTGCGCGTCGATGCCCAGCTTGTCAATGCAAACGGCACGGCGTTGACCACACCCAAATCGGCGATGCTCGCACTCTCCGCCGCCAACCGCAGCGCTGAATCCACAGCAGGAGCTGCCTCCCCCTCCGCTTCGCTGACTGTCGATCAGATCGTCAATGTACGCGAGGGGCCAGGAACAGCTTTCAACGTGCTTGGTCAGATCACGCCCGGTCAGTCCTACAAGGTGACAGGCAGGACGCCCAGCACCGACTGGTGGCAGATTGAATTTAATAATCGCAACGGTTGGGTGATCGCCCAACTTGCTTCCACAAGCGGCGACCAAAACGCAGTAGCTGTCGTCGAGAATCTGCCGCAGGCGCCTGTGGCGGTTGCCGCGGCGGTGGCGCCCGCTCCGGCGGCGCCGGCCGAGCCAGCCCAAGAACAGCCTGTAGCAGCGGCGTCTGCGCCCTCAGCGCCTGTAGCTGCTGCGGGCGGCGGCAGTGGATTTGGCTATGGCGTCCAGGTGCACGCCGTCGACAACGGTCAAATTTGGACGATCCTCGATTCAGTTGGCGGTCTTGGCTTCAACTGGATCAAACAACAGATCGAGTGGAAACGCTTCGAAGCAGGCGGCCCTGGTCAGATCGACTGGCCCGGCATGGATGAGATCGTCAACGCCGCCGGCAGCCGTGGCGTCAGCGTCCTTTTCAGCGTGGTCAACGCACCCGACTGGGCGCGCGAGCCTGGTTTTGATCGCGGCGTCGGCGGCCCGCCCCAGGATCCGCAGACCTACGCCAATTTTGTCGGCGCGATTGCTGGCCGCTATTGTGGTCAGTCTCTCAAGGCGATCGAGGTATGGAACGAGCAGAATCTACACTATGAGTGGGGCAACAAGCCTCTCAATCCGGCGGAATATGTGCAGTTGCTTGCGCCTGCCTTTAATGCAATCAAGAGCGCCTGCCCGTCGATGACCGTCGTTGGCGGCGCGCTCACGCCTGCGGGCAACAACCCTCCCTACGCCATGGACGACTTCACCTATCTCAAAGAGATGTTCAAAGCCGGCGCCAACAACTATATGGACGCCGTCGGCGCGCATCCGAGCGGCTACAATGTCCCGCCCTCCGTCACCTGGGAAGGCGCCTGTGAGGCAATTCAAAAACATGGCA
Source organism: Chloroflexota bacterium (assembly GCA_016861025.1). Classification (GTDB taxonomy): domain Bacteria; phylum Chloroflexota; class Anaerolineae; order Caldilineales; family Caldilineaceae; genus Caldilinea. Next base: position 231,706 of record BOKO01000007.1, on the reverse strand, counting down.
ACAGCTTCAACGGCGCCTGCGACTCGCCGCACCACTCGTGGAGCTTCCGCAGCACGATGGAAGACTATCGTAACATCATGAATGTCTACGGCGCCGGCAACAAGAAAATCTGGCCGACCGAGTTTGGCTGGGCTGCCGGCGGCGCTATGGATCCGCGCTATCGCTACGCCGACGACAACGATTTCACCGAACAGGCGCAGTGGACGGTCGAAGCTTACCAGATGATGAAAAACTGGGGCTGGGTTGGACCGGCATTTTTATGGAATCTGAACTTCCGTGTTGTCGCCAACGGCACGGAAAAAGCGCAGTGGGGCATCGTAGACTCGAACTGGAACCCGCTGCCGGTCTATACGGCGCTGGCGCAGATGCCCAAGTAGTCGGATGAGCGAGCGTCCGGCTGTATGCTCAAGTGAATAGTTCAGGGGCGACGCATGCGTCGCCCCTGCCATGTCTGCCGACAAAAGATTGGATGCTCCCCCCCGGCGACATGTGCGTGAACTGGTTTCCATAATTTAACCAATTGCAACAAGCGTTTGAAGAGGTCAAAGCATGAATCGATCGCTCAATCTGCGTCTTCCATTTCGCCGTATTGCAACGATTTTGTGCAGTGCATTGATTTTGATGTCGATGCTCGCCGTTTTTGCGCCCGCAGCGCGTGCACAGACTTCCGCATCCACGCCAACGAGCGGTCAGGTCAACGTGGCGCGGCTGAATGTGCGTGCGGCGCCGAGCATTTCCGCACAGATTGTTGGGCGACTCAACCAGGGCGCCGTGGTGCAGATTCGTTCGATTAGCGATGACGGACGCTGGTATCAGGTGACGACAGGCGATGGTCTCAGCGGCTGGCTGTCGGCGATCTATCTCTCCACCACAACGGCGGCAACCGCTCCTGTCACTGCCGTCAACGCGGTGCAGCCCGCCACGACACAGAACTCTGCTTCGTTGGTGCAGAGTTTTCCTGAAGGTGCAGCGGTGGCGACCACCACGCCGGCGCGCATGAATGTACGCAGCGGGCCAGGCACCAATTACCCGGTGGTGGCGTCAGCGCCGGCTGGCTCACGTTACGAAATCATCGGCTTGAATCCGGCGCGCGATTGGTATCAGATTCGCGTGCCAAACCGCCAAGAGCCGGCATGGATTTTTGCCAGCCTGACAACTTTGAACGGCAGCCTGGACAATGTGCCGCAACTAGCCGAAGCCGATATTCCGGCGCCTCCGCCGGCAAGTGCGCCGGTTGCGTCGGCGACGGCTTCTAGTGCGGCGCCTGCTGCTGCACCGGTCGCTGCACCCAACACCTCGACCGGCTTTGGCTACGGCATGAGCGTCAATATGTGGCAGGGTGACAAGCAGGGCGTCGCCGACCTGCTCAAGCAGCTTGGGTTTGGCTGGGCGAAACAGCAGGTGCGCTGGGAGTTCGCCGAGCCGGAGCCAGGCGCGGTGCAGTGGCAGGAGATGGATTCGATTGTCAACACGATGTACGACAACGGCATCAACTTGATGTTTAGCGTCGTGACTGCGCCCGCGTGGACGCGGCCAAACTTCGGCGGCACCGGCGGCCCGCCGGAGGATTTCCAGTTGTTCGCTAACTTTATGGGCGCCATTGCCAGCCGATATTGTGGACGCCTGCAGGCGGTGGAGGTGTGGAACGAGCAGAATTTGCGCCGCGAGTGGGAAGGTTTTCCGCTTGAACCGGCGAGCTATATGGACTTGCTCAAGCGCACCTACAATTCGATCAAAGCGGCCTGCCCGTCGATGTTCGTGATCAGCGGCGCCACGACGCCGGCTGGCTATAGCGACGTCGCCTTCGACGACATCGACTATCTGCGCGGCATGTACCAGAACGGTTTGAAGAATTACAGCGATGGCATCGGCATCCATCCGAGCGGCTTTGCCAACCCGCCGTCGGTGACCTTTGAAGATTGGGCGTCCGGCAACTATGATGCACTTTCGCACGTGAATCATCGTAGCTTCTACTTCCTCAGCACGTTGCGCGAGTCGCGAAAGGTGATGCAGGAATTTGGCGACACCAATAAGCGGCTTTGGCCGACGGAATTTGGCTGGGGATCGACGCCGTCGCCCTTCCCTGGCTACGAATATAAGGCGCGCATCGACGAAGCGACCCAGGCGCGTTGGATCGTTGAGTCGTTCAGGATCATGGCTGATTCTGGCTATGTGGCCGTGCCGATGCTGTGGAATCTGAACTATCCGCGCGACACAGAAATGGGCGCATTCGCTGTCGTCGGGCGACCGGCGTTCGATGCGTTGAAGGCAATGATGGGCCGCTAATCAAACAAAGCAGGGAATGGCAATGCGAAGCAGCTTGAAACGATGTACGATCCTGTTGGGAGTGATGCTTTTGTTGGCTGCGTGCGGCGGCGGCAATGAACCGACGCCTACGCCCACGAAGACGCCAGCCGCCGCCGCTGTGCAAGGCGAGGCAACGGCGACGCCTACGATTGCGCCAGCGGGCGATCAGAATACGGGCGCACCCGCCACGCAGCCTGCTGATCCGCCACAGCCGGCGACCGCCACGCCGACAATCGAAAAGGTGGCGCGCGTCGCCGTCGATCAGCTCAACGTGCGCAGCGGGCCAAGCACAGCCGACTCCATCGTGCGGCTGGCGAATTTGGGCGAGACTTTTGCCTTACTCGGCCAATCCGCCGATGGGCAATGGCTCGAGCTTGGCGAGAATGGCGCATCGTTGGGTTGGGGCGCAGCCCAGTTCATGACAATCGAGGAGCGCGTAGCGCAGGCGTCTTCCGGCTCGACGAGCGCGCCAGCGTCGGGATCGTCGGGCGGCTCGTCCACGAGCTTTGCACCCGCCACGATGTCCAGCCCGGATTACGGCGCGCAGGTTTTTGTGTGGTGGCGCGAGGAGATTCGCGACCGCGACCTGGACTTGATGAAGGATGGCGGCTTCAACTGGATCAAGCAGGCGTTCTCGTGGGAATCGATCGAGGGCGCCGGTCGTGGCCGCTACGATTGGTCGATCGCCGACCAGGTTGTGACGCATGCCAACGACCGTGGTCTCAAAATTCTGGCGCGCCTGAGCCTTGATCCGGACCTACGCGGCTTCTGGGCGGGCGATCCACCACAAAACGGCGACGCGTTTGCAGAATTTGCCGGCGCGCTGGCTGCGCGCTATAGCTGCAAGCCGGGCGCCATCGGCTGCATCCAGGCGTATCAGATTTGGAACGAGCCGAATCTGGCGCGCGAGTGGGGCGGCAAACGCCCCAATCCAGCCGAGTATATACAGTTCCTGGGCAAAGCGTACCGTGCGATCAAAGCCGCCAATCCCAACGCCATCGTGATCAGTGCAGGCATGGCGCCAACTGGCGACAACAGCGAGATCGCGATGCCGGACGATCTGTTTTATGAACAGATGTATCAGGCGATGGGCGGCAGCAGCAACGGATATTTCGATATGCTGGGCGTGCACGGCGCTGGCTATGCCGCGCCGCCTGAGCTCGACCCGGCGGAGGCGGCCAGCAACCCCAAATACGGCGGCTATCGATTCTTCGCCTTTCGCCATGTCGAGGATATTCGCCGTATCATGGAGCGCTATGGCGATGCAGGCAAGAAGATTGTGCTGCTTGAGTTTGGTTGGACATTTGATCCGGTGAACCCTGCTTATAAATGGCACGGCGCCGACGCTGGCATCGATATGTTCGTGCAGGCAGATTATCTCAAACGCGCCTATCAATATGCAGCAGCAAACTGGCAGCCGTGGATCGGGTTGATGAGCGCGCTGACGATGCCCAATCTCGACTGGCTGGCTGACGGCAACCCGCAGGACGAGGAGCAGTACTGGTGGGCGCTGATGGAGCCAAGCCCGATCGACGCACTCAACTGGCGGCCAGCGTATATTGAGCTGTGCATCTATTTGAATGGCTTGAAGGGGCAGCGGTGTAAGTACGACCCGAACTAAAACCGTTTCCTGAATTGAGGAAGGAGAACGCAGTCATCTTTCGGAAAACCTCGAGCTTTCTTGAAAGATGACTGCGGAAGTTGCGTGAAAATACAGCAACCTATTCAGATCTGTAGTTTGCGCGCAATTGCCTCTTTCACGACTGTGACATCGGCTGGCAGATAGACCGGCGGGTTTGCCAGTTCGCTTTCGACCTCGTCTAGTTTCCCTTCGTGATAGCCGACTTTGAAGCTGGTGAACTTCAACCCATGTGCAGTTGAGATCACAACGACGCGGTCGCTCGATTTGATCTGACCGCGTGCGATCAGCTTGAAGAGTGCAGCCAGCGCCACGCCTGTGTGCGGGCAGGTGTACATCCCGGTAAGATCCGCACGCGCCGCGGCGTTTGCCAGCTCATGCTCGGTGACGGCTTCAACCAGACCGTTGGTTTCGACGACCGCCTGCACTGCCTTTTCATAGCTTACCGGGTCGCCGATCTGGATGGCGGAGGCCAGCGTCTTGTCGGCGTGGATGGCGACCTTCTCGCGAAATCCGTTGAGATAGCTGAGATAGAACGGGTTGGCTTTGTTCGCCTGCGCCGCCACCAGCCTCGGCATTTTGGCAATGACGCCGAGGTCTTGCATCAGCTTCATGCCCTTGTAGAGTGCGCTGATGTTGCCGAGGTTGCCGACCGGAATAATAATCCAATCCGGGACTTCCCAATCAAACTGCCGAACGATCTCGATGCCGACAGTTTTTTGCCCTTCGATGCGCACGCTGTTCATCGAGTTGGCAAGATAGATGCTGTTATCCCGCGTCACCTCTTTGACGATGCGCATACAGCCATCGAAATCTGTGTCGAGCGCCAACACGTGTGCACCATTGGCGACCGGCTGGATCAGCTGCGCCGTGCTCACCTTGCCCGAAGGCAAAAAGATGATCGACGGAATCCCGGCGGCAGCGGCGTAAGCTGCGAGCGCGGCCGAGGTGTCGCCTGTGCTTGCCGCCGCAACCGCCTTGACCGGACTTGCGCCGCTCGCCATCATCTGCTTGACAACGCTGACCAGCACAGTCATGCCCAGGTCTTTGAAACTGCCGGTGTGACTGTTGCCGCAAAGCTTCACCCAAAGATCGGGCACGCCAATCTCACGGCCCAGCCGCTCAGCCCAGAAGAGATTGGTGTTGCCCTCATACATGCTGACAACATTTTCATCGCGCAGATCGGGCATCACCCACTCGCGTAGACCCCACACCCCGCTGCCGTAGGGAAAGACCGACGTGCCGGCGCGACGCTCGAGCAACATCTTCCATTCGTCGGCGCTGCGATCGCGCAGCGCTTCGACATCGTGGTGCACTTCGAGCAGGCCGCCACAGGTTGGACAGGTGTACATGACATCGTAGACGGAATATTCCCCCGGACAGCCGCGAAAACAGCGAAAATGAGCGTTGTAGGTTCGAGAAGGAGCGGGCGCAACTTCGGCTAACATTTGAATCGATCCTCACAAACTGGCGGATTTGATTGACTGGCTCTTTGCACTCATCCACTAGATTGTAGCACATCCAGGACTGGCGGTCGTCGGACCTTCTACATTTGTATCATTTGATAATGGTTTGATAGTGGGTGAGAGTGCATTCCCTGGCGTCCATGCAAAAATGGATGCGCATGATCGCTCATACGCATCCATTCGATTCTCAGTAATGTGTTTGGACGACGATACAGATGACTTCAACTGGGCTCAACCGATGTCGTCGAAGTAATCCAGCTCCTCCAGACTCCACTTTTCCGGTGAACGCCACAGACCGGAGAGCAGCAGCTCGCGAATGAACATCATTTCCTTCGGCAGCCGATCATAGAGCTTGAAGAAGAGTTCGTCGTGCGATGCAATCTCCTTTGTCCACTCGCCACGGTCGATGGTCATGATGGCGTCGAAGTCCTGACGAGTGAAGTGTTCCAGCCCGCGCCAGTCGAGGTGTTCATAGCGCGGCACCCAACCTAGCGGGCACTCGACGCCCAGGCTCTTGCCACGCACGCGTTCGACGATCCATTTCAGCACACGCATGTTGTCGCCAAAGCCAGGCCACAGGAATTTGCCATTTGCGTCGCGGCGGAACCAGTTGACGTTGAAAATGCGCGGCGGGTTCGGGATGTGGCGTCCGAAATCCAGCCAGTGGTTGATGTATGCTCCCATGTGGTAGCCGGCAAAGGGCAGCATTGCAAAAGGATCGCGGCGCACTTCGCCGAGCTTGCCAAAGGCGGCCGCTGTCATTTCCGACCCCATGGTGGCCGCGCTGTAGACTCCAAACGCCCAGTTAAATGATTGATAGATCAGCGGCGCCACTGTGCTGCGTCGCCCGCCAAAGATAAAGGCGGAGATCGGCACACCGCGCGGGTCATCATACGCCGGGTCTACGGACGGACATTGGCTGATCGGCGCCGTGAAGCGCGCGTTCGGGTGCGCCGCCTTCCGCCCACAATCCGGCGTCCAATCCTGACCTTGCCAGTCGATCAGATGGGCGGGCGGCTCGTCGGTCATATCCTCCCACCAGACATCACCGTCGTCGGTCAAGGCGACATTGGTGAAGATCGTGTTCTTCAGGATTGAGTTCATGGCGTTGGGGTTGCTCTTGTAGTTGGTGCCGGGCGCCACGCCAAAGAGACCGGCTTCTGGATTGATCGCATAGATGCGACCATCGTGATTGGGCTTGATCCAGGCGATGTCGTCGCCGACCGTTGTGACTTCCCAGCCTTCATCCTGGAAGGGCTTGGGCGGGATGAGCATGGCGAAGTTGGTCTTGCCACAGGCGCTTGGGAAAGCCGCCGCCACGTAAGTCTTGTCACCGTCAGGGCTTTTCACACCCAAAATCAACATGTGCTCAGCCAGCCACCCCTGCTCACGACCAAGCACTGAAGCAATGCGCAGCGCAAAGCATTTCTTGCCGAGCAACGCGTTGCCGCCGTAGCCGGAGCCATAGCTCCAGATCGTGCGCTCTTCTGGGAAGTGGACGATATATTTCTGCTGCGGGTCTGGATTGCAGGGCCACGCAACATCCGCCTGACCCGGTTCGAGCGGCATACCGACGGAATGCAGACAGTGTACAAATTCCCCGTCACCTAATGCCTCGACCACAGCCTTGCCCATACGCGTCATAATGCGCATGTTCACCACGACATAGGGCGAGTCGGTGATTTCCACGCCGATGTGGGAAATCGGCGAGCCGATCGGTCCCATGCTGAAGGGAATCACATACATCGTGCGCCCACGCATAGACCCCTCGAACCTGGGGCGCAGCTCCTCTTTCATCTTGCGCGGGTGCATCCAGTTGTTGGTTGGGCCGGCTTCCTTCGGGCTGAGCGAGCAGATGAACGTGCGATCTTCAACGCGAGCAACGTCGCTGGGGTGGGAGCGAGCAAGAAAACTATTGGGGCGCTTTTCCGGATTGAGTCGAATGAAAGTGCCGTTGTGCACCATCAATTCACACAGAGAGTCGTATTCTTCCTGGGAGCCATCACACCAGTGGAATGCATCGGGCTTACACAGCTCGACCATTTCTTCCACCCAATTGCGCAGTTCTTGGTTCGTTACATACTCTGGAATTGCGAAAGCCATGTGTTCCCTGTCCTTTATTCTGAGTTTGTTCGCTCCGTCAACACATCAAGTTTCAGTTGGCGGATTTCTGCGCCTAGTATAGCAATTTCTGGCTAGGTGTCCCAGTGACACTTATCCCATGATTAGGCGGGACAACTGTCCCAACGTTGTCCGATGTGCGACTTTACGATGCATGGGAATCTGCTATACGTGCATCTTGCGCGACAAGGTGCTACTGTTGCCTGCAATCAGTTTGGCTCTATTGCTTATGACAGAGGGCAAGCACATTATGTCCACAGAGTTGCAGGCAACCTTGATCTACAATCCACACGCCGGATTCGATGACTGGCAGCAGAATATCAATGCAACCGCTGCATTCTGGCGCGCACGCGGCTGGGATATAACGCTGCGTCAGACCGATCACCCCAGGCATGCCACAGCGCTGGCGGTGGAGGCGGTGCGCGCCGGTCACCAACTGGTGTTGGCCGCGGGCGGCGACGGCACGCTCCACGAAGTCGCCAACGGGCTGCTCGGTTCGCAGACGGTGCTGGCAGTGTTGCCGGCGGGCACAACCAACTGCTTTGCACGCGATCTCGGCTTGCCTGCACCGAACGGCGCCAATCCCTACTGGCTGCTCGAAGCATCGGAGCGGCTAATGGCTGGCAGCGTGCACGCAGTGGATGTCGGGGAATGCAGCAACGGCGGTTCGTTCATTTTGTGGGCGGCAGTGGGCGTTGACAGCCGCATCGTTGAAGGAGTCGAGCCGCGCTCGCGGCTGCTCAAACGTTTTGGCATGGCCGGCTATATCGCAAAGGCAACGCTGCCCTTTCTTCTCCACCAGGGAGAGAAGATGCGCGTCAGCGTCGATGACGAAGTTGTGGAAGAAGAGATGTTGGCGGTGGTCGTCAGCAATTCACGGCTATACGCGGGCGGATTGTTCAATCTCAGCCCAGAGAGCGTGCTCGATGATGGCAGGTTCGACGTATGGATGCTGTGCGGGCGCTATTCGCCGCAAATGCTGGCGCATAGTCTGTTTATTATGGCCGGGCGTCATGGCGCTCGCGAGAACATCCTCAAACGCTCCGGCAGCCGCGTCTTGATCGAGACCTCGACGGCGCAGCCATTTCATCTGGACGGCGAATTGAATCGTTTCACGCCGATTGAAATTGCACTGGAGCCGGGCTTTCTGCGTATACTGGCGCCGCAAGGGGCGCCAGCCGATTTGTTCGTCAACGGGGGATGTTCATTGACGACATCGGTGACGATCAGCCGTCCCGCACCTGCCGCTACCGGTTCCGCTTGAAATAGACGTCGGCGAAGACCGCGAGAACGAGCACACCGCCCTTCACAACATACTGCCATGCTGGCGCCACGTTGAGCATCTGCAGGCCGGTGGTCAAGCTTGCCATGATCAGTGAGCCGATCAGTGCGCCGAAGACCGTGCCAACGCCACCCAGAGTGGATGTGCCGCCGAGAATCGCGCTGGCAATCGCATCCAGCTCGTAACCTTGACCCGCAGCCGTTGTACCATAACCGACATACGATGCGAGCACAATACCGGCAATGCCAGAGAGCAAACCCATCAAAATGAAGATCAGGAATATGCTGCGCCGGATATTGATGCCTGACAGGCGCGCAGCTTCGCGATTGCCGCCAATTGCATAAGCATAGCGACCAAAACGTGTATTGTTCGACACATACGCCATGATCGCCGCTGTAATTGCCAATAGCAGCACTGGCGTCTGAATGCCGCGATACTGGTTCACCCAGTAAACGTACCCAATCACCAACGCAGCGTAAAAGATGGTTGTCACAATGTCGAGCGCAATGTTTGGCAGTTGAAAGCCGTGACGACGCTTGCTTTGGCGACTGCGCACCATGTTCCAGAAAAGAAAGACAACGACTACAGCGGCAATAGCCCAGCCAGCTGTGGGCGGCAAGTAACCTTGTGCGATTTCCGAGAAATAGGGCTGATTCGCCGGAATTGTCCTACCTTGGGTGACGAGGAGAATTGCGCCATTGAGCACGAACATGCTTCCTAGGGTCACAATAAAAGCAGGAACATTCAGATAGGCAATAATGTAGCCTTGCAAAACGCCCCAAATGATCCCAACGCCAACACCGATAATAACGGAGAGCATTGCCGCCACAAGCGGCATATTGGGAATGAGTTGATACCAGACGTTTGCCTGAAAATAAGCCGCCACCACCGAGACGAACCCGGCCAGCTTGCCCACTGACAGATCGATATTGCCGGTGACGATCACGAAGACCATGCCGATTGCCAGAAACGAAGTGACGGTCATCTGGCGGAATAGATTCGACACATTTTGTGCCGAGAAAAACGCTCCATTGGTCAACACGGCAAACAGGATCCAGATCGCCACCAACGCCAGAATAATCGTGTAGGTCTGGATATTACTACGAAAACGTCTGCCCAGTTCAGCAGCCAACCCGACATCTGTTTGGGGGCTGTTGACATTTGTAGATACAGCCATAGAATTGACTCCTCAGTTTTCGATTCAGATAGGTGTAAGCTCGTCGGCGATGCCGGTGGCTAATGCCATGATGCGTTCCTGTGTAGCTTCAGCAATGTTCAATGTACGCGTCGAGCGCCCTTCATGCATCACCATGATGCGATCACTCATGCCAAGCACTTCTTCTAATTCGCTCGATATCATGATGATCGACACGCCACGCTCAGCCAACTCGTTCATCAGTTTGTAGATCTCGTATTTTGCGCCCACATCAATGCCGCGTGTGGGATCGTCCATAATCAGAATCTTTGGGTCGGACAACAGCCATTTGGCAATAACGACTTTTTGTTGATTGCCGCCCGAAAGCGAATCGACGCGTACTTGCAGATTGGGCGCCTTCACTGCCAGGCTTCTGGCTTGCTGGGTGGCTGCAACCAATTCGGCGTCGGCGTCAATGCGCATGAAACCCGAAAATTGATCGAGATTTGCCAGTGAGATGTTCTTGAGAATCGATTGTATCAACACCAGCCCTTGACCCTTGCGATCTTCTGGGACCAAACTGATGCCATAGCGCATGGCGTCACGCGCATTGTGAATGTTCAGTTCCTGCCCTTCCAAACGTATACTGCCACTTGTAATCTTGCCGTACTCACCAAAGATTGTGGTGACCAATTCGGTGCGTCCAGACCCCATCAGACCAGCTATTCCAAGAATTTCGCCACGACGCAAGTTGAAGCTGACGCCGTTGAGCACTTTGTGGCTAGTTTCGTTTGGATCGACAGCGTGCAAGTCGTTTACTTCAAAAATGACCTCACCGGGATGGCGATTGCCGCGAGGAAAACGTTCCTTCATCTCGCGTCCCACCATGTAGTTGACAAGCTTCTCCAGAGTAAGTTGGCTGGTCGGCTGGGTTGTCACCATCTTACCATCGCGCAAAACCGTGACTGAGTCTGTGATGCGGAAGAATTCCTCCAACTTATGTGTGATGTAGATGCACGTGACGCCGTGGCTGCGCAGATTTTCCAGAATCGTCATCAATTTGTCGATCTCGCTCTCCGTCAGAGCGCTGGTTGGCTCGTCGAGGATTAAAATCTTGGCGTCTTCTGAAAGCGCCTTAGCGATCTCCACCATCTGCATTTTGCCAACGCCCAGATATTTCACTACGGCTTGTGGCGATACATCCAGACGATATTTTGCCAAAATATCGCGCGTGTCGGCGTATAACTTGCTCCAGTTGATGGCGCCATTTTCGAGCGGTTCTTTGCCGAGAAATACGTTTTCGCCCACCGTCATGTTCGGAACAAGTGTCAATTCTTGATAGACGATAGCGATTCCCTCGTCGCGAGCCTGACGAATCGAGCCAACCCCGAGTTTCAGTTCTTTGCCATCATAAATGATTGTGCCGTCGTATTCGCCGTGCGGGTAAACGCCCGACAATATCTTCATCAAGGTCGATTTGCCTGCACCGTTTTCGCCGCACAGTCCATGAATTTCGCCGCGACGAATCTGGATCGATACATTGTCCAGAGCGGTGACGCCCGGAAACCTCTTGGTTACATTACGGATGTCAAGGATAATGTCTTCACTCACTGCTTGCTCCTGTAGATCAGGCAGGCGTGCCTGCAAGGAAGCGCTCCGGAGCGTGTACACCCGGAGTTGAAATCTTACAAGATAAGCCCGGCGCACTTTATCCTAAATGACGCCGGGCTTATCTGCTCATTCAAACGCTATTAGGGTCGCGCAGGACGTTGATCTTCGGGAATGTCGCGGAAGACATCGTCGTATGACTGGAAGCCATTGGCGACGCACAGATCGAAGACATTGTCCTTGTTGACCTGCTCGACCGGCAAGAACAGCGCCTGGACACTACCTGCCAAAGATTCATCGAGGGTCAACTCAGCCAGCGTATACTCCTGCAAGCCTTCTACTGTCTCGCCCTTTAGCAGAGCATCAACCATATCGACGGCAATCGGAGCCAGGTTGCGAATATCCTTGAGAATCGATACGGTCAGTTGTCCCTTGACGATGCTGTTGCAACCATCAGCCGTGGCGTCCTGACCGGAGATCGGCACTACGCCTGCCAGACCCTGGGCATTCAGCGCCTGCAGGGCGCCGAGCGCCGTGCCATCATTCGAGGCGACGACTGCATCAATGTCGTTGTTGAGGCTGGTCAGGATGTTCTCCATCAGTTTCAATGCGTTTGCCGGATCCCAGTTCTCCACCCACTGGTCAGCCACAATCTCGATTTTGCCTTCTTCAACCAGCGGGTCGAGAATCTCATCCTGCCCCTGGCGGAAGAGGATGGCGTTGTTGTCGGTGGGGCTGCCGCCCAGCTTGACAACGCGCGCCGGCCCATTGGCGGCTACGTCCCAGTTCTCGATGTCGAGCGCTTTCATAACACCGTCCGCCTGCTGGCGACCGACTTCGACATTATTGAAGGAAATGTAGCCAGCAATTTTGGGCGTCTTGATCAGGCGGTCGTATGCCACGACAACTACACCAGCATCTGCTGCCCGATCTACGGCAGTAACAGCAGCATCGCCATCCTGCGCCACGATGATCAACGCCTTTGCGCCCTGGCTAACCATGTTGTCGATCTGGTCGTTCTGCAGCTTGACATCCTGGTTGGCTTCCTGACTGAGAACCTCATACCCCCTTTCCTCTAGCAAGCTGCGCAAAATGATCTCCTCGTTCTTCCATCGCTCGGTCGCGAAGTCGGAAAAAGAGAGTCCTACTTTGACTTTTTCACTTGCTGGTGCAGCAGCCTGCCCACCGCCAGCCGGAGCAGCCGCTGGCGCAGTGCACGCCATCATCAGGCCAGCTATTGTGGCCAGGACGACCATCAACGAGAGTACATGGCGCATTTTCTTGTACATACATATCCTCCAGAACACAATGTAAAGATGGTAAAGATGGTAAAGATGGTTGAACGACAAACAATAGTTGCACAACAAGAGAAACTTGGCGGCATCCGAAAGGTGATGTCCCAGGTTTCACCGCAAAACACAGTTTGGTCAATTGCGCTTCTGGAACTGACAGTTCATAATCGGCGGATTTTTTACTCGTCAGTTACAATTGCCACTGCAAATCATATATGCATCGCATAACTAATGTCAAAGCCAATATACAGGTGAATTTTAAGCAGAGAATTGCAGGCGCACATCTGTGATTTGGGCGCCTGCGACGCGCCTTTGTCAGCATAATGAAATGCGCAAATGACTTGCTTCTGATACAATCGAAAGTGGTTGAAGGTCGTCGATCAGAGCATCCATTGTTCGTACAGTTGCGGATCGAATCCAGACTCAATCTGTGCACAATCAAAAGAAGGACACAAGGAAGAAACCATGAACGTTCTAGTCACTGGCGGCGCCGGTTATATTGGCAGTATTGTCGTTGAGCAGCTCATCAAAGCTGGCGATGACGTCGTTGTCTTCGATAATCTCTATCAAGGTCATCGCGCCGCGGTGCACCCCAAAGCAGTTTTTGTGCAGGGCGACCTGGCTGACCGCGCAGCAATTGATGCAACATTGGCGGCGCATCGACCGGACGCCATCATGCACTTCGCTTCCTATACGCTTGTCGGCGAGTCGATGCTGCATCCCTTCATGTATCTTGGCGACAATGTCACCAACGGGCTGAATCTGCTGCGCAGCGCGCTGGAACACGGCGTCAAAAAGTTCATTCTCTCCTCGACCGCCAATCTCTTTGACAAGCCAGAGCGGATGCCGATCGATGAGAACGAGCGCATTATCCCAGGCAGCCCCTACGGCGAATCGAAGAATATCCTGGAGCGGATACTTTTCTGGCTTGATCGCACGCAGGGAATGCGTTACGCCTGTCTGCGCTATTTCAACGCCTGCGGCGCGTCCGAAGAGCGCGGCGAGCACCATGATCCAGAGACGCACATCATCCCGCTTGTCTTGCAGGTGGCGCTGGGCCAGCGCGCGGACTTTGCTATCTTTGGCGATGATTATCCGACGCCCGATGGCACCTGTGTGCGCGATTATATCCACGTCATCGACCTGGCGCAGGCGCACATTTTGGCGCTGCGGGCGCTCGATGAAGGCAGCCGCACCTACAATCTTGGCAACGGGCGCGGCTTCAGCGTCAAGGAGGTGATCGACATGGCGCGCGAAGTGACCGGTCACCCCATCCCTACGCGGGTGGTGGCGCGTCGCCCCGGCGACCCGGCCGTGCTCGTCGCCAGCAGTGAAAAAATTCGCCGCGAACTTGGCTGGGAGCCGAAATATCCCGAACTGCGCACGATTTTGGAGACAGCGTGGGCCTGGCACGTGTCGCATCCCCACGGCTATCCGGCAGACGCGTAAACTCAGGAAACTGTCAATGTGGTGATGGGCGCTGCTCAGACGCCGTTATTACGCTTCTCGAACTCGCTTTTCGCCCTATCTACTCGGTGCGCACAATCTTCACCGAGCGTTTGGCGCGCACATCATACAAGTCGGAGCGGCGGTCGTAGAGATGGCGCACCGTCGCCAGATCGCGTTGTTGCACCAGCGAGGTGAGATCGAGATCGGTGATCAGCACGGTCTCGACGTTGGCTTCGCTGGCTCCGGCGGTGGCTGCTGGCGGAAAAGCAAAGTCGCTCGGCGTGAAGACCGCAGCCTGTCCATAGTTGATCAGGTAGTTTTTGGAGGCAGGCAGGTTGCCGACGTTGCCTGCGATTACAGTGTAGATGAAGTTTTCGACTGCGCGCGATTGCGCAGTGTAGCGGATGCGGTCGAACGCCTTGCGCTCGTCGGTGCTGTAGGGAATGAAGATCACCTCGGCGCCAGAGAGCGTCTGCAAGCGCGCTACTTCGGGAAACTCGACATCGTAGCCAACCTGGATGCCGATGCGCGCCAGCGGCGTGTCGAAGACTTTGATGTCTTCGCCCGGCTCAATGTCGAAATCGGTGCGCTCAATCGGTGGGATGTGCAGCGCGTCCTGACTGTAATATTGCCCGCTCGGTGTGAACAGATAGGCGACGTTGTAGATTTCACCGTCGCGTAGCTCAGGCTGCGAACCGGCGATGATGTACAAACCATGCTTCTCCGCCAGGTCGCTGAAGAGATCGATATAGCGGTCGGTCATTGCAGCCAGGCGGCGAATGGCGGCGCGTGAATCAAGGTCGGACGGCATAATCGTGAACAACTGCGCCGTGAACAACTCCGGGAAGAGCAGGAAGTGCGAATGATAGGTGTTTGCCGTATCCACGAAGAAGTTGACCGTCTGCTCAAACTCGTCCCATGAATGGATCGGGCGCATGAACCACTGTGCTGCGCAGACGCGAATACGGCGCACGACGCGCTGCAGCGGCGCGGCGGCGATCTTGCGCTTCTCCGGCTGATAGTTCGGGTTGGGCATCTCCAGCAACGTTGAGTAGTTGAGGCTGGAGTCGTCCCAAAGAAAATCGAGCAACACACGACGCACCGTATAGCCGGCGCGCAGATGCGCCGACAACGATGGGTCAGCTATTTCGCCGCTGACAACCTTTTGCACATATTCTTCGGCGGTCATCTTGCCGGCAAACTCGGTGTAGCCAGGGATGCGGCCGTAGGCAATCATGCGGCGCAGGTTATAGCGCTTCATCAGGGTGACGCGCTTTTCGTAAAGCATTTTAGAGATGCCCAACCGCCGATATTCGGGGCGCACGCCGATGTCGGCGCCGTAGAGTGTGTCGCCCGATGGGTCGTGTGTGCTGAAGGTGCCGCCGCCGGTGATCTCCTCGTAGGTGTACCAATGTGCGTCGTCGTCGAGCTGCACGATCAACGATGTGGCGTAGCCGACGATCTGTCCGTCCGCCTCAGCCAGAAACTGCCCTTCGGGAAAGGCGGCGTATTGCATCTCATAAAAGCGTTCAGTGTAGTAGGCGTTCTTGGGGTATTCAGGATAGGCGGCGCGGTGACATGCGACGACGCCTGGGATGTCTTCTGGCGTCCAGGTGCGGATAGTGATGCGGGGTTTGCGTCTGCGAGCGCTCATGGTTCATCCGGTGATTGTTGCTCTTCCCAGGCGTGTTGGGCAACCTTGCGCGCAATCTCAAAGCCAAAGCCACGCCGGGCAAGATGTGCGATGATTTTCTGCTCAAACTCGGCTTTTGTCAACGCACGCCAGCGACCCAACTGTCTTTCGATGGCCGCCCAGGCTGCACGTTCTTCGTCGATCTCATTTAAGGCAGCGCGAATCGCTTCCCCCTCGACGCCTTTCTGACGCAGCTCGTAGGCGATGGCGGCGGCGCTGCGCGGGCGAAAGCGGCTGCGATTCTCCACCCAGAAAGCAGCAAATGCAGCGTCGTCGACATAACTGCGCGCATCCAACCGCTCCAGTGCAGCGTCGATGGCTTCGGCGGCGTGTCCCTTTTCGGTCAATCGGCGCACGACCTCGCTGCGACTGCGCGGGCGGGCCGCCAGAAAATGCAGCGCAGCCTGATACGCCTTGTCGACTTCATCGTTTGTACGCAGTTCGGCGATCTCGGCGTCGCTCAATGGTTGTCCTTTGCGCAGGCGTGCGGCCACGTCCAATGTCACGCCAAAGGCGAACGCGCCATCGATGAAGACGCTCACGCGCTCAGGATTGTTTTTCTGCACCTTCAACGCTGTGATTGCGCCAGCCATCAACCAACCCCCACCGCTTTGGGATTGCGCTGTTGGTGCAGCCACGCCGCCAGAGCCACAAATGCCAACGTCAGGCCAAGCCCCACCGCGCCGACGGCGATCATGCCGCCAAATGCAAAAATGGCGCCGGTGGAGAGGCTGCCCGTGCCCGATGCCAACGCCACCAGCATGTCGTTGGCGCCCTGGATTCGCCCGCGTTCGCCAGCGTGGAGCGCGCTGGTGAGCAGCGAGGAACCGGCGACAAAGCAGAAGCTCCAACCCAGGCCGAGCAAAAAGAGCGCAAGGGTCAATGTCAGCATGTTTGCCGCCACCGCCGCCATGATGCTGGAGAGAACCAGCACGGCTGCGCCAAATGCGATCATCGGGCGTGCGCCAAGCTGGCTGATCAGCCAGCCGGTGAGAAAGGCAAATCCAAACATGCCGAGCGTGTGCGCCATGAAGACGAAGGAGATCTCGCTATTGGTGTGGTTCTCGTGGTGCATGTGCACCGGCGTGATCACCATGATCAGCGTCATCACAAGTTGGCCAACCACCATCGACGCTACGGCAAGCTGCACGGTGCGGTCGGCGAAGATCGCACGCGCTGTGCGCGATGCCAGAATGTTGCCATGAGCGTCGCGCGAAGGTGCGTCGAACTGCCTGCCAAAACGCAGCGGATCTGGGCGCAGGAACAGCATCGTCAGTATCGTGGCGACAGTCAGCAAACCGGCGCCGAGTAGATAGGGGCCTGCATTTGCCTCAAAGCCAAGATGCATCGCCAAGGCAGAGGTCGGCCCTACTAGCAGCGGCCCACCAACTGCACCGATTGTGCCGGCAAACACGATAAAGCCGATCACGCGTGCACGTTGGTCGGAGGGCCACACTTCGGCGGCAATGAAGCGCGATTGTTGGCTGGTGGCGTTGTTGATGCCGACGATGGTCGAGCTGACGCACAGCAACGCAAACGAGAAGCTTTGCACCGCCAGCACACCGGTCATCATGCCCAGCGCGCCAATGCCGTAGCCGAGCATCATGCCGATGCGCCGCCCGGAGCGATCCATTAGCCAACCCATTGGCACCGCTAACGCCGCACGACCGATCAATCCAAGCGTCGTCGGCAGACCAGCCAGCGTGTCCGCGCCGCTCAACGTGGCCGCGTTGACCGAAAGCAGCGTCACCGTGGCGATGAACGCTGCGCTGAAGATGCTCTCGCTAAGAAAAATCGTGCTGGTGATGCGCCGCGACGCTGCCGCCTGGCTGCTGCCTTGTATTTGCATGATGAATCCTAACCGAATCGATGATGAAAGGATTTCGGTAGTATAGATCAGCAGCGCAAGCAGCGCGAAACACAGAGGGAAAGGAAACGCTCCGACACTGGCGCCGGAGCGTTTCCTCACAACCTATTCAACCCACACCACGAAGGAGAAAGGAGAACCCAGATCAGGCAGCTACAACTTCTTCCGCCTTTTCCGCCGGGGCTTCAAGCAATGCATCAATCTCGCGCAGAACCGTGACGCGATTCTTGTTGGCGGCTTCATACTCGCGCACCTTTGCCAGCATTTCCTTCGAGAAGGAGGGCAGCATGGCGATCACATCCTTGGCTGGCATCTCGTCGTAGCCCTCAACCACCGCTTCGGCGACGGCTGCTTTGACCTCGATGGCAACATCCTTCACTGCGGATTGCGCCTCAGAGACGGCGGGCTGGAATTGCGCCAGGAACTTCTCAACCTCAGCGACAATCGACTTGGCGTTCTTGCTGACATGGTCAACCTGATCCTCGACATAGTCGACGACGCGCTTGATTTCAGGCTTTTCCTGCACCTTATTGAACTGTTCGAGCCACTCCGTCTCGATCTCTTCGCCGCGTTTCTCAGCTTTTTCCACAAACTTGACGCCTTCGCTCCAAAGCTCCTGCGCCTTGTCAAAAGCAAGACCCCACATGCCTGCGTAAGCAAGAACTGCTTTGCGACCAAACGCCTGCGCCTGCTTCACACTATCTTCGACCTGCTCTTGCACATTGCGCAGATCGATGTTCATGGCTACTTTTTCACTCATTATCGTTGCTCCTCAAATTTCAGAACCTGTTTCGATTCGATCCATTTTTAACGTTACGTCTATAACGCAGTGCGTTACAAACACCATTATAACGCATTGCGTCATGAATGTCAATACCTTGAAGTGTAAGAAATTTGTTTGAGCAGTCAGCAGTAAGAAGATGAGCGTTGCGGATGGACGACAAGTTCTGTCTGCGCGTTTCAATGCAGGCGGTGGAAAAGAAAAAGCCCGGAGCGGATGCCCCGGGGCTGGATATTTCTTGTCCGTTCCTGGCTGATCAGGCGGTTGCGCTGTCGGTCTTGGGTGTGAAGTTCGGATCGCGATATTTCTTGCCTTCCTCGATTAGCATGACCGGAATCCCGTTGCGGATCGGATATTTGTAACCGTTGCGCGGGTTGAGCAAGAATTTACCGTCATCCACCAGCTCCAGCGGCCCCTTATCTTCCGGGCAGACGAGAATCTTCAGCAGCTCCTCGCTGATCTTGCCGCCCAGCGGCGCATCATCCAGCGACTTGACCGGTTGCGATGGCAAGACGCCGCTCCGTGCCGCCGATCCACTGTCAGAGGGAGCAAAAATCTGTTTGAGCACGTAAATTACGCCGGCAACCACCGCGGCAAAAAAGAGGAACTTGAGCAGGTTTTTCATGGTATAACTCCAGTTAGAATCTTACAGCGCAAAACCACGACTGTGACCATGTTATCACAAACAAGATGTAGAAATGAAATTCCCATAAAGGGTGGGTCAGTGCTCGACGCCCTTTGCACTGGCTTTATGACAATTGTATACTACACCGATGATGACCCGTCAATCCAACTGGCATGACGCGCAATGATTCTTTTCTGGCTGGCGCTATTGATCGGTGTATGGCTGCTCGGCGTCTACTGGCTCTATCGACGCCAGCAACGACGCAGCGACGACTACGCGTGGTCGAAAGACGTGCTGGCGGGCGGCGTGCTCTGGCTGCTGGTCTTTGGCTTTTTCTGGCGCACGTTGAGCGGCGCTGTCTTTCAACCTGCCGATGGCGGCGACCTGGTCAGCTTTCTCTTTCCCACCTATCGCTTTGCCGCCGCCGAGTTGAGTCAGGGACGCCTGCCGCTCTGGAACCCGACGCTTTACGGCGGCGCGCCTTTCATCGGCGATATTCAGGCCGGTTTTCTATATTTACCTAACCTGCTGCTCTTTCTCGTTGCGCCGGCTTTCCCCTACACGGCGTTGCAGGGGCTGAGCGTTGCCCACCTTTTCTGGGCGGGTCTGGGGATGTACGTGCTCATGCGCACGCTGCGCTGGCCCCTGCGCCCGGTCAGCCGTCCGGCTGCGCTGTTTGCGGCGCTGGTCTTTGCCTTTGCTGACCCGCTGTTGATTCACTTTGGCAATCTCAATCTGATCGCGGTGTTGAGTTGGGCGCCGTGGGTGTTGGCGGCGTTTGTGCGCGGGTTGATGACGGCGCGCTGGCTCTGGCCCGGCGTGGCGGGGCTGCTGCTGGCGCTGGGCAGCTACGCCGGTCACGCGCAGAGCACGCTCTACGTCGGCCTGGCGCTCACGCTCGTCACGATTGGCTGGATGGCGACGACATGGTTCGAGCAGCGCCGCTTCGACCGGCAGGTGTGGCGACCGGCGGCGATGTGGCTCATTACTGCGGCGTTGGCGGGGCTGCTGCTGGCGCCGATCCTGCTGCCCGCACTCGAACTGACGCGGCACGCCACCCGCACCGACTTCACCTATCAGGACACGGTCGCTTTTTCGCTGGCGCCGACGCAGGCGCTGGCGGCGCTGACGACACCCTCACTCTTTGGTCGCGGACCGGCGCTGCATTGGAGCCTGTGGGAGCGCGTCGAACTGCCTTATCTCGGTGTGCCGGCGTTGATTCTGGCGTTTTGCGGCGTGGCGCTGGCGCTGCCTGAGGCGCGGCGTCGGCTGTGGATGTGGTTGGCGCTGGCTGGCTTTGGGCTGCTGATGGCGCTCGGCGTCTACACAGTGATGCATGGCTGGCTGACGCTGCTGCTGCCGATGTTCGACCAGTTCCGCGCGCCAGCGCGGGCAATTGTGCTCTGGTCGCTGGGGATGAGCGTGGTCGCCGCGGTCGGGTTTGATGCGGTCGCCGTGCAGCTGTCGCGCTCGTCGGTTGTGCACGGATTCTTGCGCGGCGGCGCGGCGCTGCTGGCGCTGGCTGTGCTTGCCAGCTATGCACTGTTGTTTGTGACGCAAAGCGACCCCACCGCGTTTCTGCGTGCGTCGCTGGCGGCGTTGGCGCTGGTGATCGCCTTCGCCAGTTGGCTGGGCAGTTGGGCGTTGATTGCGGCGCGCTGGCGACGACGCCTCAGCTTCGGCGCATTCTCGGCGTTGATGATCGCGCTGCTGTACGTTGAACTGGCCGCGGCTGGCGCCTACACCGACATCAGCGAGCGCGACCCGACGGCAGGCTTTCAACACGACGACGTGATCGCCTTCCTGCGCAGCGACGATGACCTCTTCCGCATCGACACCCGCACCGACCTGGAGGGCGTATGGCAGCCGGACACCGCTGCACTGGTCGGTTTGCAGGATGTCGGCGGCGTGAGCAATCCGCTGGCGCTGCGGCGTGCGGTTGAGTTTTGGGAATCGACCGGCGGGCGCGACACGCGGCGCTACGATCTGCTCAACGTCAAGTATGTGCTGGTGCGCGAAGGGACGCCGCTGCCCGCGGGCAAATTCGAGAGGGCGTTCGGGCCTGTGCAGGGCGTCGAAGTCTATCGCAACCGCGATTTCGCGCCGCGCGCGTGGGTCGCGCCCGCCGACGCCAACCTCAACGAGCTGCTGCCGCCCTCGACGCCGCTTGCCGCCGAGACGTTGGCATACGCGCCGACGGCGATGCGTTTCCGTGTAAATACGCCTAACGCTGGCTGGCTGATAATCAGCGAGTTCTGGTATCCGGGCTGGAATGCAGCAGTGAACGGCGTCGCTACACCCATCGAGCTGGTCAACGGCGCGCTGCGTGCGGTGGCAGTCCCTGCTGGCGCGTCGGAAGTGACGCTCAGCTACTGGCCGCTCTCTTTCACCATCGGGCTGCTGGCGGCGGTGGTTGGGCTGGCGCTGCTGGCGGTGCTCATCTGGCTAGCTCGTCCCAGATCAGCGCCAGCCGACTCCGCGTGACGCCGTCCAACGACGTGTAGAGATAGGTGCGTCCGTCCAGCACCACCAGATCGGCGTGCCCCAGGCCGATGTTGCCAGGTAGATCGACCAGCAACGGGTTGACGGGATACTTTCCCCACGCGCCGTCGATCTGGTCGCTGAGCGAGCGCGCCAGACCAAGCCCAAACTGCGTGTCGCCGGGGTCGCCCTGCGCAGGACCGCGCACGCCCTCGTAGAGCATGTAATAGCGCCGCTCCGCGCCTTCGCCGAGCCGTTGAATCTCAGCCGAGCTGATCGTGCGAAAGTCGAAGAAAGGGTTGGCGACCGCGTCCGTGCGCTCGTGGGGCCCATACGCCGCCGCGCCGACAAAGAGCGGATTGTTGGCGCAGGGCTGGAACGCAGCGTTGTCATCGTCCACTGCGCGCTTGAAACAACCCATTGCGCCGGGATTCTGCCCTTGCGCCATGAACACGTAGACTGTCCCATCCTCGACAAAGACGCCCGGCGGCCCCCCGCGCAGACATTCATAGTCGAAGGTCGTGAAGGGATGCTCGCCGATCCGTTCCTCTGCCGGACAATCGCGATACCACAGATGCCAGACCAGCGAATCCGCCACATGTGCGGGCGCCGACCAGAGCCGACCGTCGCGTGAGGTGCGCAGCATCACGCGCCCCAGATATTCATAGACCATCCACGCCCGCCCTTCGGCAACCACGACGCGCGGATACTGCTGTTGCACGATGTGATCGACGTCGGCGTCGCACGGACACTGCGCACACTCGATCAGACAGGTCGGCGGGTCGGGCAGCGTGAAGGTGTGGCCGCCATCCTCGCTGGCGTAGATGACCACGCAGCCCGGAAACGCCACCGGTTCACCGCACTGGTCGCGCACGCCAGCCGAGCGGTCGCTGGCGTGGACATACGACCAGAGCGCACCGTTGCTCATCACCAGCGTATCCGACTCGCCCATCGGCAGCCCGGTCTCCGCCACATCGACGGCAAAGTGCGCGCGCCCTTCCCACAGGTCAGCCAAGGTGGGATGACGGGCGGCGTCGGGCGTTGGCTCCGCCATCAGCGCCGGCGCGCCTGCATTTGCCGTCGGCGCGGGCAGCGGCATCATCTGTGCGGGCGGACGCACCGGCGCGCCAGTTGCCTCAATCGGCGGCTGACCGGTCGTGGGCGGCAGCATCGGTTTGCCGGGCGTAGGGCGGCAGCCGCTTGCGATCAGCGCAGCAAACAGCATGATTATCGCAAACTTTGTTGCGTATGGCTTTGTCATTGCTATGTCAATTTGCCTCGATGGCTTCGAGCGCCAGATCGTAGGTGCGCTGGCGCACGTCGCCGAGCGCAGGCGGTGCGTGTCCAGTCAGCGCGCGGGTGATCTTGTGGACGTGTTCGTGGCTGTTTTCGATGAAGAGCACGTAGCGCTGCTGAATGCCCGCCGCCACTGTGCCGGCCAGATACAGCCCTGGGACGTTGCTTTCCATCGTGTCGGGATTGTAGACCGGCACGTGGTTCTCGCCGACCAGCTCGACGCCGACCATCTCCAGCAACGACTGGTCGCCGCGAAAGCCGGTCGCCAGCAGCACGAAGTCGGTCGCATGGCGGATCGGTGCGGCGCCATCGATGGGTTTGCCGTCGGCAGTGGGCGCCAGCAGCACATGCGACGGCGTGATGGCGATGGGCGTGGTCGAGGGCAGGAAGCGGATCGTGCCCGCCTCGATCTGCGCCTTCACGTCGGGCAGCAGCCAGTGCTTGACGCGCTGCTCGTCGAACCAATCGCGGCGGTAGCTGATTGTCACCTCCGCGCCGACGCGCCAGCAGCGCAGCGCCGCCTCGACCGCCGAATTTTTGCCACCGACGATCAGCAGTCGTTTGCGAAAATAGTCGTGCGGGTCGCGGAAATAGTGCGAGACATGCGGCAACTCCTCGCCGGGAATGCCGAGCCGGTGCGGAAAGTGCATATCGCCGATTGCCAGCACCACCTTATGCGCATGATAGCGCCGTTGCCCGCTCAGCGATGCAGTTGTGAGCGTGAAGCCGTCCGCCGCCCGCTCAAGCGCGGTCACCGGTTCGTAGGTGTGGATGCGCAGGTCGAATTGCTCGACGACCCCGCGCAGATAGGCGACATATTCCTCGCCTGTGATGCGCTGCTGGTGGTTGTTCTGGATCGGTGCGCCCGCAATCGCCAGCCGCTCGGTGGTGCTGAAGAAATTGGTGTTGCGCGGCCACCAGGTCATCGTGTAGCCGATCTGGTGTGCGTCGAAGTGGATATAGTCAACGCCAGCTCGCTTGAGACTCACCGCCAGTTCGATGCCGATGGGACCAGCGCCGATGATGGCGATCTCGTGTTCCCCAGCAAGTTCATGCGTGCCGTTGCGGTCACTCATCCGCGCACCTCCTCAACCGGATGTTCGGCAATCGAAACCAGGCGGCTGTCGACGATGGCGCCGTCGGCGTCGGTGAAGAAGTCGATGTAAAAGGGCGTCGGCGTCAGGTCGAGGATTGCCTTGAGCGCGTCGGGTGCAGTGTGCGCATGTTCCTGAAAATAGGCGTGCAGACCGGGGCGCACCTCGCGGAAGGGCAGCGCACGGCGCAGCATCGGTAGATCCAGCTCGATCCAGTGCGGCGTCATGCGGAAGGCGCGGATCACCGGCGCGTCATCAAATTCGAGCGAGCAGATTAGATAAATGCAGTCGGGATAGTGTGCGTTCCAGGCATCCGTCGCTGAAGGATAGGCGACCGAAACCGGGTGCGAGTGATAGATCGCCATCATCTCGTCGCCGGCGTCCTCGAACGCAAACTGAAGCAGCAGCGTCTGCGGATCGACTTCGTAGTTCTCGATACGCTCGCTGGCGATATTGCGGCCCCTTACTGCCTCGAACGCCGTCAGCCCGCGCCCGCGCACCACGCCGCACACTTCTTCCGGTTTGCCCTCGCGTGCATGGGCGATGATGGCATCGACGACCGCCGCCGGCAACTTCACTGCTTCGATCTGGCTCATGCGTCAATAATCCTTTCCGTTGCCAATTCCCAAAACTGCGACTATCATACATGGCTATGCTGAGTCGCACCAAGGTGATGGCGGCGCTGACGGAAAAGCGCCCGCAATTTGAACAATATCAAAGCGAACAGCGCAGCCAATCCGACCTGCGCCGTCAATTGATCGACCGTTTCTTGACGATGAGTGCGGCGGATGTGCTGCGCCGCGTCGAGCAGAGCGGCCAGGAGTGGCCCGGCGCGCTGCCGACCACCGAGCTGGATCAGGCGATGGAACTGTGCATCCCTTGCGCCAGGCGGTGGAGCAATCATCAGGAGGCGCGGCAGTGGGCGCTCTCCGTGCTGGAGGGACGCCCGACAGCCGCGGTCGATGGCAGCCAGATTCCGCCGAGCAAGGAACTCTCTGTGCCGGTCGGCGCGGTGCAGGTCGGCTGGTATGTGAACTATCATGTTGCGGGCGGGCGGTATGAAAAAGATGTGCGTTTTGAGGTGCTGGCGCCGGACGATCTGGGCGGCGAAGAGGAAGGCGACTTTCCCGACTGGCAGGTGAATCAGCGCCGCTTCGTGCTCGAATGCGAGCAGATCGTCGCGCTGATGGAGCAGTTCGCCGCCGACGGCTTGGGCGTTGCGCCGCTCTGCCTGTTCGATGGCTCGTTCATCATCAGCTTCGCCGGGCAGATGCGTCCTGGGCGCGCCGGAAAGTATGTGCAGGCGGTGCGCACCCTCCTTGCCGCATCGAAACGGCTGGCAATCCCGCTTGTCGGTTTTGTGGACAGCTCGGGCAGCCGCGATGTGGTGATGTTGGTCAACACCGTTGCGGGACCACCTTACATGAGCAGTATGACCGATGGCGGACTCTTTGCGTCGCTGCTGCCGCGCTGGGGCGACCGCACGCCGTTCTTCATTTGCGCGCGTAATGACCCGTTGAGCCAGTCGGAGCGCAATGATGCGTCGTTCTATCGCGACGTTGCCTTCTGTTATGTTCGTCTCGCTGCCGAACGACCGCCAGCGCGCATCGAGCTGCCGCTATGGCTGGTGGAAAGTGGGCAGGCGCCAGCGATCGTCGAGCGCGTGCTTGCCGAGTGCATCGTCGGTGCGGGGGGCTATCCCTACGCCATCGAGACCGCTGACGCCGTGGCCGTGCTCAAGCAGGCGGATCGCGAACACTTCTACGCGCTCTTTCAGCAATTCGCTGAACAGCAGGGACTGCCTTTTAGCTTTAGCCGAAAGTCCTTGAGCAAGCTGGCTCGGCGCTGAGCCAGCCACGTCACCGATATCTGCCTGGCTGTGGGTTATAATGGATGCAGGAAGAGTAAAGAGTGCAGCGTTCCTGATACGTTGAGGTGCTCCATGTGGGATGAGATAAAGCAACAACACTTGAACGAACTCCAGCGCAAACAGGTCGAATCTGGATTGAGTGCAGAGGAGCGGCAGGAGTTGGACTACCTGTTCTCCGAACTGGAACAAGAGGAATGGGCAATGCTAAATCCGGCGATCAAGCAGATGCGTGAGGAACAGCAACATCTTCAGATGTCCTATGGCCGATTGAACGCAGAGAATGCATTGCTTAGCGCCATCGTCGAGCAGCAAGAGGACTTGCTGAATCGGGCAAAGGTCGCGCTCGCCGGGTTACTAGGAGAGCACAAGGCGATTCAAAGTGCTTACGAGCGAATTAGAAGTCAATCTTCGTGATCGGCATAGCGAGATGCCAAGATGGTTGCTCAAGGAGTCCGGGACGCTGTACGACACAACTTTCAATACCGCTGTGGATATTGTGGGGTGCAAGAAGACGAAACCGGTAGTTTGCTAGAGATCGATCACTATCAGCCGCGTTCTACGGGCGGTGGTGATGAGCTGGACAATCTTGTCTATTGTTGTTCAAACTGCAATCGGCGCAAGGGAGATTTCTGGCCCACTGATGGGATGTCTGCTCGGCTCCGTATTCTGCATCCGCAAAAGGATGATCTTTCACAGCACTTGCAGCTACAGCTTGATGGAAGTGTAGTCGGTTTGGCAGAAACCGGGCGGTTTCACATTGAACGGCTACAGTTGAATCGGCCGCCGCTGCTTGCATTGCGGCGCGTTCGGCAGGATGTGCAGTTGATACGGCAAGGACTGCTGGAGGCGCAAGAGGAGCGCACTCGCCTCGAACAACGTATACAAACGCTATCTAAATCGCTTGAGGAAGTTCTTGACGAGTTGTCCCGGCTTTCGGGCGCATGAACCAGGACTTCCACCAGTCAATGAAACTGATGAGTCTGCTATGACGAATGCTTTTCTCTCACTTCACTTCGACGCGATTGTGATCGACGGCCACTGCGACAGCATTGGCGACCAGCTTGAGCAGGGGCGGTGGCTGGGCGAGCGCTCCGACCGCGGGCATATCGATCTGCCGCGGTTGCGTGAGGGCGGCGTCGATGTGCAATTTTTCGCCTGTTACGTGCCCAAGCCCTACCAGCGGCACGGCGCCACCGTGCATGCGCTGGAGCGGCTCGACCAGCTTCACCTGCTTGCCGAGGCGCTGCCCGACCAGTTCGTGCTGGCGCGCAACGCCGACGACATTCTGCGCGCCAAAGCCGCGGGCAAGATCGCCGGCATCGCCGGGCTGGAAGGCGCCGAGGCGCTCGACGCCAGCATCGGCGTGCTGCGCCAGTTCTATCGGCTTGGGCTGCGCAATCTGGGACTGGCGTGGAACAATCGCAACGCAGCGTGCGACGGCGTCGCCGAAAGCCGCACCAACGGCGGCTTGACCGAATTCGGTGTGCAGGTGGTGGAGGAGTGCAACCGCCTTGGCGTCATCCTCGATGTCAGCCATCTCTCGCCGGCCGGTTTGGCCGATGTGCTCGCCGTTAGCCAACAGCCGATCATCGCCAGCCACAGCAACGCCCGCGCGCTCTGCGACCATCGGCGCAACCTGACCGATGCGCAGATGGAGGCGATTGCAGCCGGCGGCGGCGTGATCGGCGTAACCTTCGTTGACGCGTTTCTCAATCACCAAAACCCGGCGACGGCCACGATCGATGACATCATCGCCAACATTGAACACATGCTCTCCGTTGTCGGCCCCGATCACGTGGCGCTGGGCAGCGACTTCGACGGTTGGTCGATGGCGCAGGAGATGAAGGACGCAACTTGCTATCCATTGATCACGCAGCGACTGGTCGAACGCGGCCACGATGCCAGAGTGATCCGCAAAGTTTTGGGCGAGAATTTATTGCGCGTCATTCACACTGTGCTTGGTTGATAACCGCAAAATCTGGAAGCAGAGGGGCTCCGCGATATGGAGCCATCATCAAAGAGGCGCGACCTCTGCATGAGCAGCGGGTTTAATAAATATAGAGTGGTAAAGTCCCGGCCGTACCGATGCGAGTTGGTGGACCCAAAAATCAGATGAACGAACCGACGCGAAGTGCAACGAACCAAATCGAACCGTCCTACCCCTTGGCGGATGATGGCGTTTCTTCTCCCATTGAAGCTTCGGCGCCAACCGAAGCGGCGGACTCATTGGTCGCCGCCATCGAAGCTGTGACACAGCCAGGAGAGGATTCAAGCTGGGATCTGGCGACCAAACGCACTGTACTTGTGATCATGCTGGTTGCGGTCGTTTTTGTGCTCTACATCAGCCGCAACATCCTGCCAATGATTCTGGTGGCGGGCATTCTCTCCTATCTGCTTAGCCCGATCGTCAATCTGGCGGAGCGAATTAAAATTCCGCGCGCGATCAGCACGCTGGTCGTTTATTTGTTTGTGATTGTTGTGCTTGTGCTATTGCCGATTATTTTTGTGCCGGCTTTGATCGACCAGCTGCGCACCCTGGCGAACTTCAATGTCCCCGGCACGGCGCGCTCCGTGATTTCATGGTTGGATGAAACGATGCGCGGCCTTCCAGCCGAAATCGTTGTGTTGGGCTATGTATTGCCGATCGGTGAGTTCTTTGCTCTAATTCAGGAGAACGCGCAACAAATCCAGTTTATCCCATCGGTCAACGACATCCTGAGCTACATTCAGAATTTGTTGAGCACTACAACAACTCTTGTAGGAAGCACCTTCAATATCGGCGTCAGCGTTGTTGGCGGCATCTTCTCTGTGTTTTTGACCGTGCTCGTCACATTGTTTGTCAGCCTCTATATGACAATCGACGCACCGCGCATTCGGGCGTATATCCACGGACTCTTTCCGCCTTCTTATCGTTCTGAACTGGCTGATCTGCTCCGTCGCATTGGTCGAGTCTGGCAATCGTTTCTGCGCGGACAATTGATACTTGGCATTGTTGTGGGCGCCATGACATATCTGGCGCTGATATTGGTTGGAATGCCGGGAGCGCTGATCCTTGCCATCATTGCCGGTTTGCTCGAAGTTGTGCCGAATCTGGGGCCTGTCATCGCCACCATACCTGCCGTCATTGTGGCGTTGATCCAGGGAAGCGATGTCATGCGCGATCTGGGCATCAACAATTTGGGCTTTGCGTTGATCACGGTTGGCATCTATTTTCTGATCCAGCAACTGGAAAACAACATTTTGGTGCCGCGCATCATCGGCGACAGCGTGAATTTGCACCCGATCATTGTCATCTGCGCTGTAGCCGTCGGTCTGACTACTGCGGGGATTCTCGGCGCATTGCTTGCGCCGCCAGTGGCCGCCAGTTTCCGCGTGATCGGCAGCTATGTGCACGCCAAACTTTTGGATTATCCGCCCTTCGGAGGACGTCTGCTCACCGATCCACCGCCGCGGTCGTATCGGCGCAAGGTTTCCGGTCGTGAGCTGGAGGTTCGGCGCAGCAAGGTGAAATCAACCGACGAAAGGCATGAGTCGGTCTCTGACGGTAAGCCCAAATTCGACCCGGTCGATGGCGCTGAAGGAGATGGGGCGTCTCCGCCGAAAACTCCCGATCACTCTTCCCGCGTCAATGGCGCGGATGGGGAGCACGAGCGAGCTGTATCTGGTCGCGAGCACCCCGAACCCTGATTTGTCTCGCCAGTGATGGAACGATGACAGGAAACGGCCGCCGTTAGACTCCCTCAAAATGGCGGCGCAGTGCGTGGATAGTGGACATGAAGCGCATGAATCGGCCAGATTCAAACGCTTTGATGTTAGCCGCCATCATCTCGTTTTGAGACTGTAGCAGCGAAATTTTTTGTTCGTATGCATCGAAGATGCGTGCAACAGACATGGTTTGCCAGAGCGCAAGCAAATGATCGAAATCAGGCTCGCCATAGGCTGATTTACCGACGGCGAAGAGATTGCCGATCTCTCGAATTGCTTCGATGCTGCCATCTTTTGCGGCGATAACCACCTGCCGGTAGCTTGGCTCCGTGTGGTCTATCCAGTAGAACTGATGGTTGTATAACTTCTCTAACCACTGATTTGCAGCGCGCCCTTGCGCTGTCCCAGCCATTGAGAAGCGCAGAAGCATCATGGCGATCCAGCGCGGTGTATAACCGCTAGGGATAGTGAATGTTGCGCAGCCGTCGGCAATCAACTGCCGTTCCGTATCATGCAATGCGGGCAGGCCAAACTCCAGATGCTCTGCAAGATAGTAATAATGTTGACCGGTTGTCTCGAAGATGTAATCATCGAGCAGTCGCTCCGCCTCATGGTTGATCGGGCTTGCAAATGGTCCGGTGATCAACACATAGCTGTTCGCCACCCGCATCATCTCGCTGAGGAACATCTGTCGATCAGCAGGAGGGATGTGCTCAAGCGTGTCTATTGTCAAGACAACATCGAACGCATTGTCGATGAACGGCAACGCTGCACCACTGCTTTGCACCGCAAAGGGATGTTCGAGGGAAAGGTTTGTGACGATGATCTCATGCTCAGGCATGAATTGTTGCGTTAGTTCGGCGCCGCCCACGTCGAGCACGCGCAGCCGCGACCGACCCAACGCTGCGGCCATGCGTGCAACAACGAGCTGAACATCCCGATGACGTTGAAAACGGTCGAACGGGTGATCCAGCCCAGGCGGGGGCGGCGCGCTGGACAGCAATTCAGAATGTTCCACGGGCAGACATCAACCTGACACAAGAAATTGGATGGACGGATGTTCACCGTCTTGTCAGCCCTGTTGCATCAACGCTGTTCACCTCGATGCAGCAGGGCTGAGACTGGTGCATTTGACGACGCAACGACGTTTTACCGGCGGCGGTCGCCCCCGCGATCATAGCGACGGTCGCCCCCGCGACCCCCTCGATCGCCGCGGTCGCGATCCCCCCCGCGGTCGCCGCCGTTGCGCGCCGGACGGGCGCCGCGGTCGCGGCTGCGCGCCTCTTCGACGCTCCAGCCTTCGAGCACGGCTTGCCGGCTCATGCGCACTTTGCCGCCTGGATCAACATCGATCACCATGGCTGTCAGCTCGTCGCCCAACTTGGCGATGTCTTCAACCTTATCGACGCGATAGTCGGCGAGCTGGCTGATGTGCACCATGCCATCGACGCCCGGCATGATGTTGACAAATGCGCCATAGGGTTCGACGCGCACGACAGTGCCGGTGTAAATTTTGCCGACCTCAATATCTTCGGTCATGCGCTGCACTTCCGCCAGCGCGCGTTCGGCGTTCAAGCCTTCGCCGGAGATGTAGACTGTGCCATCTTCCTCGATGTCGATCTTGACGCCAAAGGTTTCCTGCAAACCGCGCACGGTTTTGCCGCCCGGTCCGATCAACTTGCCGATCTTTTCAGGGTCAATGTGATGGGTCAGGATGCGCGGCGCATATTCGCTCAGTTTCTCGCGTGATTTGGGCAGCACTTCGAGCATTTTGCCCATGATGTGCATGCGTCCTTCACGCGCCTGGTCAAGCGCCTTTTGCAAGATGTCGAAATCCAGCCCTTTGATCTTCAAGTCCATCTGCAGCGCAGTGATGCCGTGCTCAGTGCCGGCGACCTTGAAGTCCATGTCGCCGAGCGCATCTTCCATGCCCTGGATGTCGCTGAGCACCTGGTAAGCGCCGCTCTCCATATCCTGGATCAACCCCATGGCTATACCAGCCACCGGCGCCGTGATCGGCACACCTGCGTCCATCAACGCTAATGTGCTGCCGCAGACCGACCCCATGCTGGTCGAGCCGTTGGAACTGAGCACTTCGCTGACCAGGCGCAACGTGTATGGGAAATCTTCTGGGATGACAGGAACCAGCGCCCGCTCGGCCAGGGCGCCGTGGCCGATCTCGCGGCGCTTGGGGCCGCGCATCGGCGTGGCTTCGCCGGTGCTGAAGGGGGGGAAGTTGTAATGGTGCATATAGCGTTTCTCTTCGCCGGGCAGCAACGAGTCGAGACGTTGGGCGTCGCCGGGCGTGCCAAGCGTGGCGATGGTGAGCACGTGCGTCTCGCCGCGCATGAAGAGGCCAGAGCCGTGCACGCGCGGCAGGTTGCCCACCTGCACGCTGATTGGGCGAATCTGCGTCGTCGTGCGGCCGTCGGGGCGAATGCCTGTTTCCAGGATGCGCTTGCGCGTGACTTTTTTCAAAATCGCTTCGTAGGCGTCGTCGATCTCAACAGCGGAGACCGTTCCTTCGGCAACGCGCTCAGCGAACGCTGCCTGAATTTCAGCTTTGATGGCGTCGAGACCGTTGTTCAGCTCAACTTTGCCCAGACCTTGCTCCAGCAATGCTGAGATTTTGGCGGCGGCTAACGCTGAAATTTCCGCCTCCACCTCGGCAGTGGGCAGGAAGATCGACGCTTCCGCCTTTTCTTTGCCAAGCGCAGCGCGTAGATTGTTGATTGCCGCGATGACAACGCGATTGGTCTCATGCGCCAGCTTGAGCGCTTCGAGAACCAGGTCTTCTGGCAACTCGTTGGCGCCGGCTTCGACCATCAGAATATTGTCGTCGGTGCCGGCCGCCACCAGACTCAGGCTGCTGTGCTCCATTTGTGCGGCGGTCGGGTTGACGACAAATTCGCCATCGACGAAGCCGATTGTCGTCCCTGCGATCGGCCCATTCCACGGGATGTCGCTGACCGCCAACGCAGCGGAGGCCGCAATGATCGCCAGCGGATCCATCAAATTCTGTCCGTCGGTGGCCATGGCGGTGACGATCACCTGCACCTCGTTGCGCATTCCCTTTGGAAAGAGCGGGCGCAGCGGGCGATCGACCAGGCGCGACATCAGGATCGCCTGCTCGCTTGGCTTGCCCTCACGCCGGAAAAAGCTGCCTGGTATACGACCCGCAGCGTAGAGACGCTCCTCAAATTCGACCGTTAGCGGAAAGAAGTTCAATCCTGAACGAACATCTTTGCTCATGACCGCCGTCGCCAGGAGCACAGTGTCGCCATAGCGTACGGTGACGGCGCCTCCTGCCTGTGGCGCCAACAGACCTGATTCAATCGCGAGGGTTCTTCCACCCACTTCGGCAGTGAAGAGTTGGGTGCCTTGAAACATTTGCATACTTTGTTACCTCTTAAAAACATACTCTCAGGCAGCCATCGAGCAACCGCACAGGCGGAACTGCTGGATGGCTGCATCCAACAACAATAGTGCAGGTTGTCAGACGTGGCGTAGTAGAGAAGAATACCGACGAGGTGCGGAACTGGAGAGTGGCCCCAACACGGGGTTGGGAACACTCTCCAATGCCGGACCTCGTTCCTGGCGCCGACTTCACCGGCGCAGATTCCACCTAACCACTGTCAAGACTTGCTGCTGACGAACGTTTCCTACATGTCAGCGCGTTCAGGCTCGAACACACAAAAAAGGGCGAGAGTCCACCTTTGACCATCTCGCCCTTCTTGTTGTCTACTTACGCAACCCCAGACGCTGGATCAACTGTTGGTAGCGTTGGGCGTCCTTTCGCTTGAGATAAGCGAGATGCCGCCTGCGCTGACCAACCAACTTGAGCAACCCCCGGCGCGACCCTTCGTCGTGCTTGTGCTTGTTGAGGTGGTCAATCAGGGCGTTGATCCGTGTCGTCAACAAGGCAACCTGGACTTCAGGCGAGCCGGTGTCATTTTCGCTCAACCGGTACTCTTCAATAAGTTGAGCTTTTTGTGTTTTGGCAATACTCATCGGTACTCCTTCGTGAACTTATGTGACCAACCGTTATGGACGACGAGTTGCTCTGCGACCAAAGTCCTGTGCGTCCAAAGTTCTGTGAGGTCAGAACCTCTACATGAACAGAATCTCTGTGAGAACAGAGCGCACGAGCCGAATCACCGCTGTACCGGGCGCATGATTCAGCGCGTATTATCGAACAAGTATACTACTGTTTCGACTTTACACCAAATTTCAGTTTTGTCTCTTATCGATTCTATTCTCCATCCCCTTGCGCTTCCTGGAGGTGGTTCAATTGGGTGTTCGCCGCAGGTCACCGTCCCTGATGCGACATGGCATTCATGCTTCCCAAACGTGAAGTAGACCCGCGCTGCCTGGCATGTTTGCGCGTCACACTGTGATCTGCTAGGCTGAAACGGGCGTTTGTCGTCTTAAGTTTTGTTATCATATTTCGACCGAGGGTGGTTTAGTTTCGATGCAACACCAGGTGATCGCCGTGATCGACTACGGCAGTCAATATAGCCAGCTCATCTGTCGC
Source organism: Chloroflexota bacterium (assembly GCA_016861025.1). Classification (GTDB taxonomy): domain Bacteria; phylum Chloroflexota; class Anaerolineae; order Caldilineales; family Caldilineaceae; genus Caldilinea. The sequence goes on along the minus strand of BOKO01000007.1, from coordinate 197,461 downwards.
CGTGTGCGCGAAGTCAACGTCTACGCCGAACTAATTTCGTGGGATCGCGCCGCCGAAGCGCTGCCCAGGCTCAAGCCGCAGGGCATCATTCTTTCCGGCGGGCCCAACAGCGTCTACGATCCAGGCGCGCCCACGTTGCCCGATATTGTGCTTGAAAGCGGCGTCCCGGTGCTCGGCGTTTGCTACGGTTTGCAGCTCCTGGCGCACACACTAGGCGGCCGCGTTGCACCGGCGCAGGAGCGCGAGTATGGCGCAGCGACGATCCATATCACCGGCGCCGAGAGTTTGCTCTTCGCCGACCTTCCCGACACGCTGCAGGTGTGGATGAGCCATGGCGATCGCGTCGAGCATTTGCCCGACGGTTTTCTTTCGGTCGCAAACAGCAGCAACTCGCCACTGGCGGCGATTTCTGATGAGAAACGACGGCTATACGGCTTGCAGTTCCACCCCGAAGTTGTTCATACGCAGCACGGGCGCGACATCCTCGCCAATTTTGTCAAGCGCATCTGTGGCTGTCGCGGCGACTGGACAGCAGGCAATTTTATCGAGGAGAGCGTCGAACGCATTCGTGAGCAGGTGGGGCCGACGGGCCACGTGATCTGTGGCTTGAGCGGCGGCGTTGACAGCGCGGTGGCGGCGACCCTTGTGCATCGCGCCATTGGCGACCGGCTGGCGTGTGTGTTCGTCGATCACGGGCTGTTGCGCAAGGGCGAAGCTGAACAGGTGATCGAGACCTTTGAGCGCCACCAGGGGATGCGTCTGATCGCAGTGGACGCCAAGGAGGAGTTTCTCTCCGACCTGGCAGGCGTCGAAGACCCAGAGCGTAAGCGTAAGCTGATCGGCGCCCGTTTTGTGCGCGTCTTTGAGAGCGAGGCGGCGCGGTTGGCGAGCGAGTGGGGCGTCGAGACGCCGGCGTTTCTGGCGCAGGGCACGCTCTACCCCGACGTGATCGAATCCGCCAGCAACGCCGAAACAAAAAATGCACGCACGATCAAGACGCATCACAACGTTGGCGGTCTGCCGGAAGATATGACTTTCCAGTTGATCGAACCGCTACGGATGCTCTTCAAAGACGAAGTGCGCACCGTCGGTGAGGCATTGGGGCTGCCTGAAGAGATCGTCTGGCGGCATCCCTTCCCTGGCCCCGGGCTGGCGATCCGCTGTCTGGGCGAGGTGACGTGGGAGCGGCTAGAAACGCTGCGTCACGCCGACAGCATCTTTTTGGAAGAATTGCGCAGCGCCGGTCTCTATCGCCAGACAAGTCAGGTCTTTGCGGTGTTGCTGCCCGTGCGCTCCGTCGGCGTAATGGGCGACGGACGCACCTACGCCAATGCGCTCGCCCTGCGCGCAGTCACGACCGACGACTTCATGACCGCCGACTGGGCGAGGTTGCCCTACGACCTGTTGGCGCACATCAGCAACCGCATCGTCAACGAGGTGCCGGGCGTTAATCGTGTGGTTTACGACATTAGCAGCAAACCGCCGGCGACGATTGAGTGGGAATAGAGTTTGCGCCGTCATCTTCCTTCTGCTCGCTTTATCAACTTCACCTTGCTCTTGATAGTCCTGCTATCGCTCTTCCCGCTCTACAGCTACTACAAGGGCGTCGCCGCGCCGGTCCCACCGGGTGTGCGGCTCGGCGGCGTCGATGTGAGCGGCATGAAAACCGTTGAGGAGATTCGTGAACATCTTGACCCCATCTACCATGAATTGATCGGCGTGCGCTTTCAGAATCGGCTGCTCATGCTCGACCCCGACGACTTCGGGTTCACCGTTGATTTCGAGCAGATGGTCGTCGACGCCGGGCGGTACCTGGGAGGCTGGGAGTTCGTCGACATCGCCGTACGCGAGGCGATCGGGTTGCCGCAGCAGGTGCGCAACGTGGCGGTGCGCTACACCATCGATGAGCCAAAGTTGCGCGCCTGGCTCGAGGAGATCGCTGCGCAGCTAAACACGACGCCCATCGCCGCGCGCGTGATCGATGCTCCTGAATCCGTCGATGACGCCAATGCTTCCGCCTTTCCCGCCACCGTGCCACAGCCACGCCGTGGTCTACAATGGGCGCCCGGCGCACCTGGTTACGAAATTGACGTCGACGCCAGCATCGATCGCATCATTGCCGGGCTGACCAGCCACGACGATCGCGAGGTCGCGCTGGCGTTGCGCGAAATTCCACCGCCGATGCCAACCATGGCTGATCTGGAGCCGCAACTTGTGCGTCTGCTCGACGATTATCCTGCTTTCACAACCTTGCGCGTCATCGATCTTCAGCACGGCGACGCCGCAAGCGTGGACGGCGACGCCGCGTTTTCGGCGATGGCAACGCTGCGTCTGGCGTTGGCGGCAGCCGTCATGGAGAAGCTGCCCAACGGCATCGCAGCCGATGATCCCGACGCACAGCAGGTGGGGCAGTGGCTCGACCGGGCGCTGGGCAAAGATGCAAACGAGCCAGCCAACGCCGCGCTGACGTGGCTGGGCGATGGCAACGCAGCCATCGGCGCCCAACGTCTGACCGCCTTTGTACGCAGCCTGGGGATGGAGAACACTTTTGCCCAGGGCGAGTTTGGCGGCATAGCGCAAACGCCGATCACGACGCCTTCCAACCAGCGCGAGCGCCCCAACACCCGCCCCGACGCCAACATGCAGACTACACCCGAAGACATGGCGGCGTTGTTGGCGGCGATCTATCAGTGCACACAGAACGTTGGCATACTGCGCGAACGCTATCCCGACACGCTCACGCCCGACGAATGCGCTACGATCCTTTTCTACATGACGCACAACGAGCTGCGCGACCCGATCTGGCGCGGTCTGCCTGATTGGGACGAACGCTGGATCGTGCATCGACACGGCTTCTCGCCGGCGCAGCAAGGCGGCGTCGCCCTGGTGTGGGGACCGACCGGGCCGTATGTGATCAGCGTCTACGTCTTCAATCCTGGACTGGTGGGATGGGAAGTGGCGAATCAGTCCGTGGCTGATCTCAGCCGCATTGTGTGGGAGTTTTTCGCCTTTCAGCGCACGCAAGGCGGCCCGGAAGCCAGCGCGCCGCTCGAACTGACGCCGCCCTCTGGCTATGTGAGGGTTGCGGAAGAATATGCACCATCGGCGGCGAACCCATTCGCACGCTGAGTCAATAGCCCCACACAACGTGAAATCACCTTCCAGACTGGCGGCGGGAGAGGTCTGGGTCATGAAGCGCTTGGACATCCCAAGTCCGCATTGGAGATGGTGCTTGGAAATATCATGATTATACTAAGGGGCATGCCTACTGCTCACTCCAATCGCGGTCGCGAGTGACGTAGATCAGCGGCATGCTGACCACGGTCACGGCGTATTTGAGCGCGAGATTGAAGACGAAAATCTGCCAGACGACTTCCCAGGGCAACACGCCGCCGAACGCGCCGACGGCGAAGATCAGGTTGTCGATCGGCACGCTGACGCTGTTGCTGACCAGGACGCGCGCCCACTGGTGGCGATGGGTGATGCGCGTGACGAACCAGTGATAGACTTCGGTGTCGATCAACTCGCTGATCACTTCGGCAATGATGGAGGCGATGACGATGCGCCCCAGCAGCGCAGCGCTGAAGACTGCGCCCCATTCGGCGTCGAGTCCCCACGACGGGTCACCCGGCACGCTGCTCACCCACCAGACGTAGAAGACCGCAAAGAGATTGACGCCCGCCGCCATCCAGATCAGCGCCTGGGTGTTGCGTTTGCCGATGGTTTTGTGCGCCACATCGCGCAGGGTGAAGGTGATTGGATAGATGAAGGTGCCCATGTCCACCGCCAGCCCGGCCACGATGCCGATCTTGAGGCTGGTGAAGTCTGCCAGCATCTGGGCGCCGATGTAGAGAGCGATGACCACGACCGCCGACCGGGTCAGGGTCAGGGCGATAGCGTCGGAACTGCGCGGTCTTTCCGTCCCGCCGACGCCACTGCTTGCCACGTTCTGAATGTTCACGCTACAATCCTCCTATGTTTTGGTAAGGCGGGAACCACGACCGCCGAATAAAGAGACGCAACCGTTGATTGTAGCCACAAAACCGCCGGCTGGCAAAGGTGTGGGATAGGGAACGAAAAGAAACTATCTGGCAATGAAGCGAAATGTAGAGTCAAGGCGAATCGAGTGGCTTACGCCGCTGGCGCTGCTGGTCACCGTGCTGTCGGTCACAGTGCTGCTGGCGGCTTGCACGGCGATGTCGCCCGTCACGCCACAGCCGATCCCGACGATTGTGCGCACAGCGCCGCCGCCCCCCACGCCCGAACCAACCGCCGTCCCTGCCGCGCTGCTGGCGACGCTGGACACCGAGGCGCAGGTGCGTCTGGTCGAACCGCCGAGTCGCGACCCGCGGCGGCTGACCGAGCGGCTCAATCCCGACATCGACCACGCGCCGATCTTTGCCGAGCCGAAGGTCTATCAGTCTGGTGACCGTGAACGCTTCTGGGTGCATAATTCCGACACCAAGCAGAACATCGAAATCACCGCCGAATTGATTTATCAGACCGCCGTCGCCAACGTGTGGGTGGAGGTCGATCAGGTGTACGATGGTCGCCGCATCCGCCAATCGATCGACCGCTTCAGCAATGTCACCTATCCGGCGCTGGTGAACCTCTTTGGCAGCGAGTCGAATCCAGGCATCGACGGTGACCCACGGCTGCACGTGTTGCACACGACGCAGATGGGCGCTGGCGTCGCCGGTTATTTCTACAGCGCCGACAAGTACACGCGGGTGGTGAATCCCTTCTCCAATGAAAAGGAGATTTTCTTCATCAACCTCAACTGGCTCAACCGTCTGCGCGATTACACGAGCTATGAGACGGTGCTAGCGCATGAGTTTCAGCACATGATCCACTGGAACCAGGATCGCGGCGAGGAGCTTTGGATCAACGAGGGCTTGAGCGAGTACGCTCAGGAAGTGGCTGGCTACGATCCCGACATCAACTTCGCCTACATCTTTCTGCGCGAGCCGGATCTGCCGCTCAAGACGTGGAATCCGAACCCGGGCGCCAACGCGCCACACTATGGCGCGTCCTACCTGTTCGTCGCCTATCTGGCGCAGCGTTTTGGCGATGAGTTCTTGGGCGTGCTGGTGGCGGAGCCGCGCAACGGCGCCAACGGCGTTGACCAGGCGCTGGCGACGATGGGCATAGACGCGACCTTCGACGATCTCTTCGCCGACTGGGTTGTCGCCAACTGGGCCGATGCGCCGGATGCGCTTGACGGCGACGGGCGTTTTGGCTATCGGCGCTTTGATCTGGCTGATGCAGGCGCAGCCGCGACCATCACCGCGGCGCCGGTGGCGGAAACGGCGGCGCAGGTCGCCAACTATGGCACAGATTATCTGACGCTTGACGAGGTCGGCGATGTCATCTTTCACTTCCGTGGCGTCACCGAGACGCAACTGGCGGACACGACCGCGCCCGACGGCGTGCGCATGTGGTGGAGCAACCGCAGCGACGACGCCAACCCGCGCCTGACGCGCCAGTTCGACTTCAGCGCGCTGACCGCCGGTTCGCCCATCACGATGAGCGTCGATATGTGGTGGAACATTGAGGAGACCTATGATTACGGCTATGTCCAGGTCAGCCGCAACGGCGAGGATTGGGTGATTTTGCCAGGGCAGCGCACCAGCACCGACAACCCGACCGGCAACGCGCTGGGGCCAGGCTACACTGGCGTCAGCGGCGATGCAGGTGCGCCAACATGGGTGCAGGAGGTCTTTGATCTCAGCGAGTTTGCGGGCGGCCCACTGTGGGTGCAGTTCAGCTACGTCACCGACGACGCGGTCAACACCGAGGGCTGGCTGATCGACAACGTGACGATTCCGGCGCTGGGCTACGCCGACAGCTTCGAGGGCGATGTCACCGGCTGGGAGAGCGAGGGCTGGGTGCTGACCGACAATCGGCTGCCGCAGCGCTGGCTGCTCCAGCTCATGGAGTTCGACGGCGACCGCCTGACCAACGTCACACGCGTGCCGGTCGACACGGACGGCGCCGCCAGCATCGCCATCGACGGGTTGAGCGGCAGCCGCCACGCCGTGATCGCGATCAGCGGGATGACACGCAAGACAGTGGAGCCGGCGCAGTACACGTACTGGATCGAGTAGGTCATCGCCTCCGGCGTAACGTGAAAGCCTCGTCACGCCGGAGGCGATGACCTACATTGTGCGCAGGAACTACGTTTTCATGATCTGTCGGATGTCCTTGTAGAACGGTTTGAGCCGTTCGTACAGGCGCAGGTAGATGCGGCGGTAGAGCTTGTCGTACATCAAGTGTGTGCGATGATTTGGCTCGAAGACCTGCCCTGGTCGCGTCATCTCGCGCACCGCGGTGGCAAAATTGGGGTGCAGCTTCAGCCCGACGGCGGCGTCGATGGCGGCGCCCAGTCCCGACGTTTCGTAGACGTGGGGCCGGGTCGCGGCCAAGCCGAAGATGTCCGCTGTGAGCTGCATGGCGGCGTCGCTCTGGGAACCGCCGCCCGACACGCGTAGCTCGGTGATCGGGACGCCTGCGCGTTTCTCCAGCCGCTCCTTGCCCTCGCGCAGACCATACGCCAGCCCCTCCAGGATGGCGCGGTAGAGATGGGCGCGCGTATGCACGTCGGTGAAGCCGATCACCGCACCCATCGCCTCTGGGCCTGGCACCTTGAGACCCGGCGACCAGTACGGCTGGAGGATCAGCCCTTCGCAGCCGGGCGGCACGTCGGCGACCAGGTTGTCGAGCAGCTTTTCGGGCGCAACGCCCAGTTCCTCCGCCTCCCGCAACTCACGCTGACCGAACTCGTTCTTGAACCAGCTCACCATCCAGAAGCCGCGATAAATCTGCACTTCCAGGTTGTAGGCGTCGGGCAGCGCCGCGGGGTAGGGCGGGATAAGCGGGATCGGCTCGATGTAGCGCGTCTGCGTCGTGGTGATGGTGGCGGTCGTGCCGTAGCTCAGGCAGCCGATGTGTGGTTCGAGTGCGCCGGCGCCGATCACCTCGCACGCTTTGTCCGCCGCGGCGGCGATCAACGGCAGCCCGGCGGGGATGCCCGTCGCCGCGGCAGCCTCGGCGCTGATGGCGGCGATGGTGTGGGTGGGCGGCACCAGCTCCGCCAGGATCGACGGATCCATCGGCACGGCGCGCCATTTCCAATCCCACTTCGACGCCCAGCGCAGCCGTTTGTAGTCGAAGGGCATAAAGCCGACCTGACAGCCGACCGAATCGGCGAAGCGCCCCGTGAGCTTGTAGGTGAGATAACCGGAGAGATAGAGATATTTATAGGTCTCCGCCCAAACGTCCGGTTCGTAGGTGCGGATCCAGTTGGCTTCGGCTTCGGCCTGGATGTAGGCGATGGTTCCACTCATGCGCGAGAGCTTGAACGCCAGCCCCCACAATCCACCCAACGGCGGTTGTCCGGGTGTGCGACGCTGGTCAAGCCAGACGATCGCCGGGCGCAGCGGTTTGCCGTGGCTGTCGACATTGATCACAGTGGCGCGCTGCGTGGTGAGGGCGACGCCAGCGATGCGCTCCTTGTCGACGTGCGGGCGCGTCCACAACCTCTGACACGCCTCGCAGAGCGAACTCCAGTAGTACTCAGGGTTCTGCTCCGCCCACCCCGGCTGACGCGAAAAATAGGGTTCCAGGTACACCTGCGACTTTGCCAGTAACTCGCCGCGCAGGTCGAAGACCAGCGCGCGCACACTCTGTGTGCCGTTGTCGATGGCGAGAATGTGGTCGCGCATGGTCTTCTCCGGGTTGTGACAGGTTCAGAACCGGTTTATGTTGCGCTGCTGGCGTCAGCGCGGCGCTGCGTCTCCACATCGATCACCGCGCGCAATGCCTGCGTGAGCGGATCAAGGTCGGTGTAGCGCCGGCCATAATCAAGATTGAACGCGTAGTCGAAGCCGTCGACGTTGCGCCCTTGCGTGTGCTGTAGCAGCGTCTCCAGCTTGTCGAAAGCTTTGGCGAGGCGCGCTTCCGGCGTCGTCGCCGCGTTGTACTCATCCCACAACGCCAGCAAGGCGCGCTGCTGTGTCTCCGGCAGCGGCGCCAGCAGTTCCAGCAAGTGTAGCCGTTCGTCAGGCGTTTTGTCCACCGCCGGGTCTTGCAGAATGGCGGGAATGTCGCCGTAGAGCGCCTCGCCCAGGTCATGGACAATGCAGAGCTTGAGCAGGCGATGGTGGTCGATGCCCGGATAGGCGTCCTCGAAAAGCAGCGCCATCAGACACAGCCGCCAGGTGTGCTCCGCTGCGCTCTCCGGGCGTCCCTGCGAGGTGCGCCCGCTGCGCAGCGTGTTCTTGAGCTGCTCCGCCGCGCGCAGAAAGTCGAGCAGTTCGTGCAAATGCTCTATCATCATTGCCTTTCGACATGCCGAGACATCAACATCATCTCGATCTCGCCCCACGCGCCAACCGTAGACGCCGCTCGCAGCGGCGTGTCCTCACTGTTACCACACGCCGCTCCCCCACTAAGGCCGGGCGGCTGCGAGCCGCCCCTACGCACCAACCGTAGACGCCGCTCGCAGCGGCGTTTCCTCGCCGTTGCCACACGCCGCTCCCCCACCAAGGCCGGGCGGCTGCGAGCCGCCCCTACGCACCAACCGTAGACGCCGCTGCGAGCGGCGTATTCCGGCTATCTCGATGAAACGCTCAAATATGGTATCATCAAAAATTGTGGGTGTGATATTTCCGTTCACAGGCGATTGGCAATGGCGAACATCACGGTTTGGATTCTCGGCGATCAGCTTTTGCGTGAACATCCGGCGTTGCTGGCGGCGGAAGCGCAGGCGAGTCGCGCACAGCTTCGCGTGCTGCTGGTCGAGAGCGAGCAGCGCAAGCAGAAGTTGCCCTATCAGCGCAAGAAGCTGGTGTTGCTCGTCAGCGCCATGCGCCACTACGCCGCGGAACTGCGCGCAGCGGGCTACTGCGTGGATTATCGCCGCGCCGCCACCATGCTCGACGGTCTGCGCGCACATGTCGCCGAGTTTCAACCGACGCACATCGTGACGATGGCTGCCGCCGACTACAGCGGGCGCACCTTCCAGCAGACGCGCCTGGCAAGCGCGCTGAATACGCCGGTGACGGTGCTGCCCAACACCCAGTTTCTGTGCGGGCGCTTTGATCCCTATCCCAAACCGGGCAAGAAGGTCATCCTGGAGAACTTCTATCGGGCGATGCGCAAACATTGGGGGCTGCTGCTCGACGAACACGGCGAACCGGTGGGCGGCGCGTGGAACTTCGACCGCGAGAACCGCAAGCCGCTGCCGCGCAGTGGCCTGGCGATTCCGCCGCCGCTGCGTTTCGCGCCGGACGCCATCACGCAAGCAGTGATGACAGAGGTCGCTGCGCTGGCGCAGGGCGTCGGTCGCGTCGATGGTTTCGACCTGGCGGTGACGCGCCATGACGCCGAAGCCGCGTTCGATGACTTTCTGCGTCTCCGGCTACATAGCTTTGGGCCATACGAGGACGCCATGAGCCGGCGCAGCGCTGTGCTCTTTCATTCGCTGCTCTCGCCCTACATGAACATCGGCTTGCTCGATCCGCTGGCGATGGCGCGGCGCGTCGAACAGGCATATCACGACGGGCTGGCGCCACTCGCCTCGGTCGAGGGCTTCATTCGCCAGATCATTGGCTGGCGCGAGTATATCTACTGGCAGTACTGGCAGCAGATGCCGGGGCTGCTGCACGCCAACGGCTGGCGTCACACGCGCGCCATGCCGCAGCTTTTCTGGGACGGCGCCACCGACATGAACTGCCTCAAACATGTCGTGACGCGCGTGATCGAGTCGGGCTATTCGCACCACATCGAGCGGTTGATGGTGATCTGCAACTTCTGCATGTTGGCGGGCGTCGATCCGGCTGCCGTCAACGCCTGGTTTCTCAGCTTTTACGCGGACGCCTATGAATGGGTGGTGGCGCCCAACGTGATCGGCATGGGTCTCAACGCCGACGGCGGGCGCACCGCCACCAAACCCTACATCGCGTCCGCCAATTACATCAACAAGATGAGCGATTACTGCACCGGCTGCCGGTTTGATCCGAAAATGCGCAGTGGGGAGGGCGCATGCCCGTTCAATCTGCTCTACTGGAATTTTCTGCTCGAACACGAGGAGACGCTGCGCGCCAACCCTCGCTTTGGCCCGGCGGTGCTAGGGTTGAAGCATCTGGCGCCGGGCGAACGCAGCGAGATTCAGCGGCAGGCGGTGCGTTTTCTGGATGATCTGCCGCTCTATCATCTGGAGCAGCGTCGTGATGAAGACGGAGAATAGCACGCGGACGACGCGGATTGGGCGGATGAGCGCGGATCAACAGCAGACCAGAGATTTGCGCTCGTTCGTTCCATCCGCGATGACGGAGTACACAACGAACCATGAAAATCGGGCGGCGGCGTTTCGCCCCTCGCAACTCGCCCCTCGCCCCTTATAGCAAGGATACTGACCATGAATCCGGTGGACATCATCACCAAAAAGCGTGACGGCGGCGAACTGACCCGCGCTGAGCTTGACTATTTTGTGCGCGGGGTCGTCGAGGGCGCCATTCCCGACTATCAGATTGCGGCGTGGCTGATGGCGGTCTACTTCCGCGGCATGACCGACCAGGAGACGACCGACCTGACGCTGGCAATGGCGGCGTCGGGCGAGCAGCTTGATTTGCACGATGTGCTGCCCGGCGCAGTGATTGTCGACAAGCACTCCTCTGGCGGCGTGGGCGACAAGACGACGCTGGCGGTGGGTCCCATTGCCGCGGCGTGCGGGCTGCCGGTCGGCAAGATGAGCGGGCGCGGGCTGAGCTTCTCCGGCGGCACGATCGACAAGCTGGAGAGCATCCACGGCTGGCGCGGCGAACTCTCCGAAGCGCACTTCCGCCGCCAGTTGCAGGAGATCGGGCTGGTGATCGCCGCGCAGACCGCAAATCTGGCGCCAGCGGACAAAATTCTCTACGCGCTGCGCGATGTCACCGGAACCGTGCCGAGCCTGCCGCTGATCGCCGCCAGCATCATGAGTAAGAAGCTGGCAGCGGGCGCCGACGCCATCGTGCTCGACGTGAAGTGCGGGCGCGGCGCGTTCATGGAGACGCTGGACGATGCCCGCGCACTGGCGCGACAGATGGTCGCCATCGGTCGCCTGGCAGGGCGCAAGGTCACGGCGTTGATCACGCAGATGGAGCAGCCGCTCGGTCTGGCGGTCGGCAACGCGCTGGAGGTGCAGGAGGCAATCGCCACGCTGCACGGGCGCGGTCCTGCCGATTTCCAGGAACTGGTCGAAACGGTCGCCGGTGAGATGCTGCTGATCGCGGGCGGCGCCGACGACCTTGCCGCCGCGCGCACGCAGGTGAGCGAAGTCATCGCCGACGGACGCGCGTTCGCCAAGTTCCGCGATTTCGTGGCAGCGCAGGGCGGCGACCCGACGCTGGTCGAGCATCCAGAGCGGCTGCCCACAGCGCCGATTCAGCGCCCTGTGCCTGCACCCAGGGACGGCTACATTCATGCCATCGACGCCCGCGAAGTTGGGCTAACGGTGGTGGATTTGGGCGGCGGGCGGCTCAAGAAGAGTGACGTGATCGATCCGGCGGTCGGTGTGATGCTGGCGCGTAAGGTCGGCGCGGCGGCGAAGGTGGGCGACGCGCTCTGCACCGTTCATGCCGCCAGCGAAGCCGCGGCGACGCAGGCGGTGGCGCGATTGCAGGCGGCATACACCATCGACCCAGCGCCCGCCCACCCGCTGCCGATTTTGCTTGACCGGATTGTTGAGGCGGCGTGACTTTGTTCGAGCGTATTCGACGGCGGCTGTTGCGCACGCCGCTCTTTTACAAGATTTTGTGGGCGAACATTGCGATTGTCGGCGTCGGCGCGGTCGGCGGCACGATCATCACGATCTGGCACGTCACAACCTTTCCCGACGACCTGCACTATCCGCTGATCGCTATCTTTGCCGGCATCGGTGTGCTGATCAGCATTGTCGTCAACCAGTGGGTGCTGCGCAAGGCGCTCGACCCGCTTGACCGTTTGCAAGCCGCCGTCGATGCCATCCGCAGCGGGCGCAGCGACGTGCGCGTCGTGCTCGGCGACAACAGCGACGAACGCTTCGACCGGCTGGCAGACGCCTTCAACCAGATGCTTGAGCAACTGGCGCGCGATGCGCAGGAGATGCAGCAACTGTCGCGCCAGATTTTGCAGGCGCAGGAGGAGGAGCGGTATCGGCTGGCGCGCGAGCTGCACGATGAGGCGGCGCAGTCGCTCACCTCGCTGCTTGTCTACATTCGGCTGCTCGAACGCGCCAGAAACCCCGAAGAAGCGCAGCGCCACGTGCAGGAGCTGCGCCGCCTCACCGCCCGCGCGCTGGAGGATGTGCGCCGCGTCGCCGTGGACCTGCGCCCCACGATCCTCGACGACCTGGGACTGACCGCGGCGCTGGAATGGCGCGTCGACGAACTCAACAAGCAGCACGGTCTGCACGCCGTTTTCACCGCCGAGGGCATGGAGCAACGTCTGGCGCGCCCAACCGAGCTGGTACTCTACCGCATCGGTCAGGAGGCGCTCTCCAATGTGCAGCGTCATGCCTTCGCCAGCGCCGTCAAGGTTTCGTTGCAGCACGTTGGCGACCGCTGCATTTTGCAGGTGGCGGACAACGGCGTCGGCTTCGATCCGGCCGCGACCGACCGCGCGGATGGGCATGGGCTGGGGCTGCTTGGGATGCGCGAACGCGTCGCCATTGTCGGCGGCGAGCTGGAGATCGTCTCGCGACCGGGCGCAGGTACGACCATCACTGCGCGCGTGCCCTGGTCGCATCAGGAAGGATGAAGCGATGGACAAGATTCGTGTGCTGCTCGTAGACGATCACATGGTGGTGCGCATCGGGCTACGCGCCTTGATCGACGCCGAGCCGGATATGGAGGTCGTCGGCGACGCGGGCAACGGCGCGGCAGGCGTCGAGGCGGCGCGCACGCTGCGCCCCGATGTGGTGGTGATGGACATCTCGATGCCGGAGATGGATGGGCTGGAGGCGACGCGGCGCATTCGCCAGGAATGTCCCGACGTGCAGGTGTTGATCCTCACGGTGCACGCCCAGGAGAAGTATCTCTTTCCTGTGCTGAAGGCGGGCGCAGCAGGCTATGTGCTCAAATCGACGGTGGACACCGAGCTGCTCGACGCCATCCGCACGGTGGCGGGCGGCGGCGCGTTTCTCTATCCTTCGGCGACGCGGCTGTTGCTGGAAGATTACGTTGCGCAGATCAACAGCGGCGCCAACGCCGACGAGTACGAGAGCCTGAGCGAACGCGAACGCGAGGTGCTCAAGCTGATTGCGCTCGGCTACACCGCCGCGCAAATTGGCGAAAAGCTTGTGCTCAGCCCAAAGACGGTCGAAACCTATCGGGTGCGCATCATGGAAAAGCTCAACCTCAGCAGCCGGCCCGACCTGGTGCAATATGCGTTGAAGCGCGGGCTGCTCTCCGAATACACTTGATACAGGCTTCCCATCTCCACTCACTATACTCAAAGGAGAGATTATGGCTTCAAATTTGTCCGGCCAGGCTGAGATAGAATGGACAGCCCGACGCATTCTGCTTGCCATCTTGACAGTGTTGGGCGTCGTCATTGCATTTGCATTGCTGTACCGCTTCTACATGGTGGTTTTTCTATTTTTTATTGCCTTCTCGCTTAAAGTTGCCTTTGATCCATTTGTGAATTGGTTGAAGCGTCAGGGTGTAAGACGTGAAGTCAGCTTGATCCTTCTGTATACTGTGCTGGCTACACTTCTGCTGTTTCTGATATGGATGATTGCCCCTGCTTTGATCGAACAAACGCAAATTGTCGTCGAGCAACTGCCGAGTCTGTACTCGTCCATTCGCAATGATTTGATCGCTCAACCGATTGGCCTTTTGCGTGGTGTGGGTCTGGTGTTGCCGAGCGAAATATCACTGCCGGAATTAGCCGCCTTGACTCCCGATTCTGAGCAAGAAAGTGCTCCATGGGCGACGCTATCGTCTATGATGTGGGCCTTTTTTGCTTTTGTGTCGGTGTTCGTGATGGCTTACTTCTGGACGTTGGAGGGCGATCTGATTTTGCGTCGGCTCTTGCTGCGAGCGCCCGCAACACGTCGTGAGGAGCTTCGAATCCTGATCGCCGAGATTCAAGGGAAAATCAGCGGGTATTTCCGCGGTCAGCTGATTCTTTGTTCGAGCATTGGGGTTGCATCCACCATCGCCTTTTTTCTGATCGGTCTTCCCAATCCCCTTCTGTTGGGATTGCTGATGGCTATATTCGAGGCGGTGCCGATTGTTGGGCCGGTGCTTGGGGCAATCCCTGCGCTTTTGATGGCTGCTTCATCGGCGCCAGAAAAGACGCTGTGGGTGGTCGGCGCAGTTGTTGCCATTCAGGTGGCGGAAAGCAACCTGCTTGTGCCGAGAGTGATGGATAAAGCGGTCGGCGTCAACGCCATCATTTCGCTGCTTGCAATCGCTGCGTTTGGCGCACTCTTCGGATTTGCCGGAGCGTTGCTGGCTGTGCCGCTGGCCGCTATTCTACAGATTTTATTCTCCCGCCTGTTGTTCGACGCAACGGGGAACTATCAACCATCTCGACCTGGTGGCGCTTCCAACCATTCACAGCGCCATCGGTTGGCGGTCACGCAACTTCAGACGCAACATCTGGCGCAGGATGCGCGCAGGCTTGCGCGTACTGACGAAGCGCAAGATTATAAATCCGAACAGATGCTCGACGAGCTTGAAGAAATCGCACACCGTCTTGACCGTTTTCTGGCCGATCGGGAGGTGCGTGCATGAAACGCTTTGCAGTGATTACCTCCATCGTGCTCCTGGTGCTCAGTTTTTTGGTTATCACCTGGCGGCTCCAGAATGTCGTCTACATTTTTTTGGCGTCGCTTGTTATCACCATGACGCTTGAACGGCCTATCGATCTGCTGACGGCGCGCGGTGCGCCACGCTGGCTTGCCGTCTTGTCGCTGTACGGTGCGTCGTTATTGGGGATGGCCGCTATCGCCCTGATTGTATTCACGCCGTTTATCCGCGAGATCGACCCATTCGCCCAAGACATCTTGAATCAATACGGATTGCTTGAAAACAGACTCGCCAGAATCGCCGATAAACAGAGAGGAATCCTGATTGCCACACTGCCGACCACAGAAAGTGTTGCGGCGATGATTGTCGCAAATTCAGATGATGGTCTCGGCAAAGGGCTTGTTGCAGCCGCGCAGCGGCTGCTTGGCATCGCTGGCGAATTGGCAATGGCTTTTGTTATTGCGATTTATTGGAGCATGGACAGCACTCGATTTGAACGACTTTGGCTATCTCTGCTTCCGCCGGCGCGAAGAACACGTGTGCGTCGATTTCTTGGTCGTCTTGAACGGAGCGTCGGCGCCTATGTTCGGAGCGAGATTTTGCAAACGTTGCTTGCGGGCGCCCTATTGACAGCGCTTTACGCGCTAATCGGCATACCCTATCCCTTCTTGCTTGCTACGCTCATTGCGTTGACCTGGCTCATCCCGATCCTCGGCGGCGCGGTGGCGTTGATCGTAGCTGTTTTGGTGGGATGGTTCGCCAGCTGGTCAACCGCAGTGATGGCGGGCGGCGCCACTTTGCTGGTGCTGGCGTTGATGGAATATATTGTGCAGCCGCGTCTGTATCGAGGGCAACGTTACTGGGGTATTCTCACCGTGATTCTGATGTTGGCGCTTGGCGACGCCTTTGGTCTGATCGGAGTGTTGGTTGCCCCACCCATAGCGCTCATTTTGCAAATGCTGATCGACGGTTTCCTGGAGCGCGATCAGGCATTTGTCGATCAACCTGTCGATGATGAGCTAAACACGATTCGAACCGATCTTGACACTCTCAAGCTGCAAATCGCAGCCGGACAAGATCGCCCCTCGGCAAAAATTGCCGACCTTGTTGCGCGGTTAGAACGACTTGTGGACGAGACAGAGGAGGCTGTTCGCTAATTGTCTATGGTGCATAGTATGCTTGATCTTTCCGATTACATCCCCATTGACCGCCTCGATGAGGCATGGACGCTGCCGGCGCGCTGGTACATTGACCCAGCGATCCTGAAGTTGGAAAAGGAGCGCATCTTCCAGCGCACCTGGCAGTGGGTCGGTTCGACAACGCTGGTGCAGCGACCCGGCGATTTCTTCACCTATGATCTCTATGGCGAGCCGCTGGTGATCACGCGCGGGCAGGATGGGGTGTTGCGCGGTTTCCATAACGTCTGCCTGCACCGCGCCGGACCAGTGGCGAGCGGCAAGGGCAACCGCAAGTCGCTGCAGTGTCGCTATCACGGCTGGACGTATGCGCTCGACGGCAGGCTGCTCAACGCGCCAGAGTTCGAGGGCGTGCGCAACTGGTCGCCCAACGCCTATTGCCTGACGCCCGTGCGCGTGACCGAATGGGGGCCGTTTGTCTTTGTCAACCTCGACGCGCAGGCGCCCGAGCTGCTTGACGTGTTGGGCGACATCCCAGTGGAGATCGCGCGCGCCGGCTTCGACATCGATGCGATGCAGCCGGTGGAGCGCCGCGACTACTACGTTGATTGCAACTGGAAAGTCTATGTAGACAACTACCTGGAGGGCTATCACATCCCCATCGCGCATCCGGGTTTGTTCCGCGAGATCGACTACGACCAGTACCGCGTCGACACCTACCGCTACTACTCGTCGCAATACGCGCCGATTCGCCCGGCGCCGCCGTCAGGACAGATTCCCGGTCGCGACCGTCGCTATCTGCGCAGCGACGGCGAACAGCAGGCGCTCTACTACTGGATCTTCCCCAATCTGATGCTCAACTTCTACCCCGACAACATGCAGATCAACATCATCGTCCCGCTCGACACGGAACGCACGCTGACGATCTTCGAGTGGTGGTTCAAGCAGCCCGGCAGCGGCGAAGGCTGGGAGTCGATGCAGCAGTCGATTGCCTTCAGCGACGAGGTGCAGCGCGAGGACATGGAAATTTGCAACGCAGTGCAGCGCAATCTGCACTCACGCGCTTACAACCAGGGGCGCTTTTCGGTGAAGCGCGAGAATGGGGTGCATCATTTTCAACGGCTGGTGGCGGAGTTTCTCCAATCAACACAGTAAAGGGAAAGAACGACTATGGATTTCACTCAATCGACACAACCTGCTGCGCGTGCCGCGCTGGGGCGCGTCGGGCTGCCGGCGCCGATGCACGAGCTGGCGCGGCAGCGCTGGGACGCCATCATCGTCGGCGGCGGGCACAACGGGCTGACCTGCGCCGCGTACTTAGCGCGGGCAGGCAAGCGCGTGCTGGTGCTGGAGGCTCGTGAACGGCTGGGCGGCGCCTGCACCATTGAGGAGACGTGGCCCGGCTACCGCGTCTCGCCGTGCGCGTATCTGTGCGGGCTGCTCCACCCGATCGTAATCGACGAGCTGCGCATGGTCGATTACGGTTTTCACTGGACGCCGGCGACGTCGGGCATGTTCGTGCCCTTCGACGACGGCAGCAGCATCCAGCTTTGGGATGACGACGAGCGTTGCGAGGAAGAGATTCGCCGTTTCGCGCCAGGCGATGTCAAGGGCTGGCGCGCCATGAGTGACACGATGCGCCGGGCGCGCGCCGCCCTGCGTCCGCCCACCGAAGACGACATCTGGCTCTGCCGCCGCCCCTCGCGGGAGATGATCGAGGATCGGCTCAAGGGCGACCCGGAGGCGCTCAACCTGGTGCTCAACTGGTCGATGGTCGAGTATGTCGAGGAGTATCTGCGCGACGAGAAATTGCAGACCGCCTTTTTGGGTCAAGGGGTGATCGGCACAAACGCCAGCCCACACGACCCCGGCACCGCCTCGATCAACTACCATCATTCGTCCGGGCGTATGTTCGGCGTAACCGGAACGTGGGGCTATGTGCGCGGGGGCATGGGCACGGTCTCGTTCATCCTGGCGGACATTGCGCGCGACCTGGGCGCCACCATCGCGGCGGGGACGCCGGTGGCGCGCATCCTGCCGGGCGAGGGCGTGGAGCTGGCCGGCGGCGAGCGCATCCATGCGCCGGTGGTGATCTCCAACGCCGACCCGCGCACGACGCTGCGCCTGCTGGGCGACAACGTCGATGCCGGCTGGCGCGCCCAGGTCGAGTCGATTCCACAGCAAGGCTGCACGGTCAAGGTGACGCTGGCGCTGCGCGAACTGCCAATCTTCACGGCGCGCCCAGACTCCGAACACATTCACAAAGGGCAGATTAACACGCCCTTGACGAAACAGGAGTGGAAAGAGTATCATCCCCTCGCCAAAGCTGGTCATCTGCCGCCCCGTCTGTGGACGGAGCTATACATCCAGACCGCCTACGACGCCAGCATCGCACCGGAAGGGCGCCATCTGATGAGCGTCTTTGCGCAGTACGTGCCGCACACCTTCGCCGAGGGGAACTGGGACAGCCGCCGCGCCGAGGTGGGCAAGCTGGCGGTCGATTCAATTGCGCGCTATGTCAGCAACTTCCCGGATGCCATCGAGCACATGGAAGTGTTGGGGCCGCCGCACATCGAGGAGAAGGTCGGGCTGGTCGGCGGGCACATCTTCCAGGGCGAAATTTTGCCGGACTATATGTGGGAGAAACGGCTGGCGTACAAAACGCCGATGGATGGACTCTACCTCTGCGGCGTGGCAACGCACCCTGGTGGCAGCGTAATCGGCGTCAATGGGCGCAACGCGGCCATGGAAGTACTAGAAGCATAACCGTCACACGTAGTTGATTTCTGGATTGCCACATGATACATTTCGCCATCTTCTCGGAAGTTCCGCAGCTTTCGGGCAGTCAACCAGTCAACCTCAAGGTTAGTACAAGGAGAGAAATCTGATGAAGAGACATGGCATCCAAGTTTTGCTGTTGCTGATCGTGCTGCTGTTGGCGACCGCATGCGCCGCACCGGTGACAGCGCCGGCATCGACGGGCGCAACAGACAGCGCGCCGGCGCCCGCCGATCTGCTTGCTCAGGTGCAGGAGCGCGGCAAGCTGATCGTCTCCACCGATCCCGCCTATCCGCCGCAGTCAGAGTTGGTGGCGAATGTAGATCCACCGGCCGACACCAAATGCACGGGCGATGAGCGCCCCGCCAACCAGTTCACCGGTTTCGACATCGACACCGCCGCCGAGATCGCTAAACGGCTGGGCGTCGAGGTCTGTTTTGTCACGCCCGACTGGACGTTGATCACCGCCGGCAGTTGGGCGGGCCGCTGGGATCTCAGCATCGGCTCGATGACGATCACGCCGGAGCGAATGCAGAATCTCTATTTCACACAGCCCTACTACACGACGCCCGCCGCCTTCTTTGTGCACGAGACCAACACGACGTTTACACAGCCAGCCGATCTGTCTGGACGTCGGATCGGCGTCTGCACCGGCTGCACCTATGAATCTTTCCTGGATGGAACATTGAGCATCCCCGGCGAGACGATCGACTTTGTCGTGACCGACGCTGAGATCGTGGGCTATGACACCGATGTGCCAGCGCTCGAAGACCTGGCGCTCGGCGATGGCGTCCGTCTGGATGCAGTGTTGACCGCTCTGCCGACGGGTCTAGGCTATATCGCCAATGGCGGGCCGCTTAAGCAGCTTGGCGAGCCGGTGTATTTTGAATATCTGGCTGGCGCCATCGACAAATCGGCGACGACCGACACCACCGCATTCCGCCAGGCTGTCACTGCGGCAATCCAGGAAATGCACGCCGACGGCACGCTTCTGGCGCTCTCCGAGCAGTACTATGGTGCGGACCTGGTCAGCGCCGCCGCTGAGTTCGATCTGACTTTGTTGGATCAATAGGCAAGCTTGCGGGGATTGAGGATGGCGGCTGCTGGCTTGCTTCTGTTCTCAATCTCCGCCACATTCCGACCTCCGGCGCCAGCACATTCACCCCCTCCATAACAATTCGGTTGACAAGCTATGACAAAAAACACGGGCGAACTGCCTGACCAAGCTCAGGCGCAGTATGATCTTACGCAGAAGACAGATCAAGAAGCGTTTGCAGCGCTGCTTCTTGCCCGCGAACGTAGACGTCGGATGTTGCAACGCGTGCGTGTATGGGTGGTCTGGATCGCATTGGTCGTCATTCTCTGGTTTCTATTTTCGTTTCTGAATCTTGACGTCGGATATGTAGCGAACAATGCCAACTTCGTCATGCTTGGCATCGGCGTGACGCTGGGCGTGTCATTTGTTTCGATCACGATTGCCTCTGTCATCGCCTTGTTCGGCGCTTTGGGCAGATTGTCTCCACACCCGATCTTCCATGGCCTCACGACCTTCTATGTTTCGATCTTTCGCGGCACACCTTTGCTGGTGCAAATTTTCATCATCTACCTGGGGTTGCCACAAATTGGGCAGCAAATTTCAGCGCGCGGTTTTCCGTGGCTGGGCGCTCTCTTTATCCTGACAGCCATTCAGTCGGGTGTGTTGGCGCTCAGCCTTAATTACGGCGCTTACATGACTGAAATCTTTCGCGCCGGCATCCAATCGGTCAGCCGCGGACAGTGGCAAGCCGCGGCTGCATTGGGCATGAGTCGCTTCCAGACGCTTCGGCTGATTGTGCTCCCACAGGCTATCAAACTGATCATTCCCGCAGTGGGCAATCAGTTCATTGCGATGCAGAAAGATTCCTCGCTTGTGTCGGTGATGGGTGTATGGGAAATCACCTATCGCGCCAACCGTTTTGCGCGCAGAGACAGCAAATATATGGAAATGTTTCTGTTGGCCGCCGCGATCTACTGGGTGCTCACCATTGTATCGGAATGGGTGCTGGCGCGCCTGGAAGGGCGTATGGCGCGATCGGATGGGAGGTAGGATGGGGTAGCAGCCATGCCTCCTGACCGCGGCCGAGAGTCGCCATGTGCACAACTTCGCCGAAGACGAGCACAGCCGGCGCACCGATCTCAGCTTCCGCCATTGCCGATGGCAACGCACTCAAGGTGGCGATCACCTGACGCTGATCGGGTAAAGTAGCCGATTGAATTGCCGCCGCCGGCGTCTCTGGTGAGCGACCAGCGGCAAGCAACTGCTCGACAATCTCCTGGACATGCGCAACGCCCATCAAGACAACCAACGTGTCGATCTGCGCCAGCGCGCGCCAGTTCGGAGCATCGGCGCCGGCGACTGCGTGACCTGTGACGACGGCAAAACTTCGACTGACCGCGCGATGGGTCACCGGGATTCCGGCTGCGGCCGGGCCGGCGATGGCGCTGGAAACGCCGGGCACGATCTCCACCGGCACGTTGCAACGGCGCAGATAATCCATCTCCTCTCCGCCGCGCCCGAAGATAAACGGGTCGCCCCCCTTTAACCGAACGACAATTGCATGTTGATGTGCTTTTTGGCGCAGCAGCTCGTTGATCTCCGCCTGGCTCATTGCATGGCGACCGGCGCGCTTGCCTACATAGATCAACTCTGCACGATCGTTCGTCAGACCCAACAACGCATCGTTTGCCAGTGCGTCGTACAGCACAGCGCCGGCGTGACGCAAAAGTTCAGCGCCGCGCACAGTGATCAAATCGGGGTCGCCCGGCCCGGCGCCCACCAGATAGACCATGCCCACAAAGGGGGAAAGTTGTTTGTCTCGACCACTCATACAATAGCCGGCTCCCTTTCCTTGGCCGTTTCCTCCTGGATAGACGCCGCCGAGTAGCGCGCCATTAACTCATCAACGATACGCGTAAATCCAGCATCATCGTTGCTGCGTAAGGCGGCAAGCGCCTCGCTCTCGACGAGTGCGTACCAAAACTCCACCCGACGGCGAAATGGTCGAATACGCCGCTGCACGACCGGCCGCAGACGCTGTGCGTACTCTAAAAATTCGGCGTATTCGGGTCCAATCTCCTGTTCGAGACGCCGCCGCAGGGTGACAGCCAACGCCGGCGCAGCGCCTCCGGTGCCTATCGCCACCGTGAGCAGGCCGCGACGAAAAGTCGAGACGCCATGAAAGTTGCAGCGGTCGAGCACGTCCATCACATTGACAAGCTGATTGTTCGCTGCGCCTTCCGCCCAGATCAAATCGTGCACGGCAGGGTTGTTCGTTGCGGCGAAAACCACCGCCGCCCCCTTCAGATCGCCGGGTTGATAGCGACGACGCAGCCACTCGATTTCGCCGGTGCGCGCACGCGTTTCGACTTCGGCGGCGGCTGAGGGGGCGATCACGCGTACAATCGCCCCAACATCCAGCAATCCCGCGATCTTGTGTACAATTTCGCCTTTGGCGCCGACAAGAATCGCCAGTTTATCTTGCAACACAAGGTTGATCGGATAGGTTTTCATTTCATCGCTCGTTCTTCTGGGCTTGAAACCAGCCCCCAAACTACTCTGGGCACGCAGTAAACGGGCGCGCTGGCATATGCAGACCACATTCCGTTTTCATGCGCCCTTGCCAGCGACCGGAGCGTTCGTCGACAGCGTTCATCGGCAGCCGCGTGCAGTGGAGGCAGCCGATGCTGGCGTATCCTTGATCGTGCAACGCGTTGTAGGGCAGATTGTGCGCGCGAATGTAGCGCCACACATCGTCCCGACTCCAGTTGGCGAGCGGGCTGAGCTTGAAAAGATTGTAACGACCATCCCATGTGACAAGCGGAGTTTGCGCTCTGCTGTTGGATTGATCGCGACGGACGCCTGTAATCCAGGCGTGTCGGCCCTCGACGGCAACCGCCATCGGTTTGACCTTGCGTTCGTGGCAGCAGACATCCGGCTCCAATTGCCACAGTGCGGGACCAAGCTGCCGTTCCTGCTCTTGTGGCGTCAATTGCGGGTGAATGACGGTGATGTTGATCTTGTAACGGCGCTCGATTTCTTCCCACAGCGCATAGGTCTCTGGAAAGAGAAAGCCGGTGTCAATGGTCGTAACCGCGACTTGTGGATTGATCTTCATCAGATGATCGAGAATCACAATGCCGGTGGGTCCAAAACTGGTGACCTGGACAAGCTTTTCACCAAAAGTCACAAGGCTCCACTGCAAGAACTCACTCAACGATAGCGCTTCGAGCTGGCGGTTGAGTGAAGCGTAGTCAACGTTTGACCGCAACAAGCGCATCGAGGTCATCATGGATGGTCTCCTCTGTCGAATCGTGATTGTCCAGAATCTGTTGCAAGGCGTCGATGCCAAGACGATAGCAAAAATCACCGAAACGCTCGCCTGGCTGACGGCGTTTTTGGAAGAGGTGAAGCAAGGGGCGCACCTCATCAACGAGTTGAGCGCGCTTGACCAGGTCTTTGTAGGGACGATTGAGGCGCGTGCCATTGCTGGCGCCGCCGACGAAAATCATGTACGCATCGGCGGAGCGACCTACAAAAGCCAGGTCGGCGACGTAAGGGCGGGCGCAGCCATTCGGACAGCCGGTCATACGCACGGTAAAAGGCTCGTCCGCCAGGCCAAGCTGCGCCAATTCAACTTCCAGCGCGTCGATGACCTCTGGGAGCGCCCGCTCCGCCTCCGCCAACGCCAAACCACAGGTCGGCAGCGCTACACAGGCCAGCGAATTTCGTTGCACCAAACTGAGCGATAGCGGAAGCGGGATGCCGAACTGGTGCAACACCTGATTGATAGGTTCGATATCGTGGGGGGCAATGTCGGTGAGCAGGATGTCTTGATTGGGCGTCAGACGGACGCCGGGGCGGAAGGTCTCGATCACGGCGCGCAGCCCGCTGCGCAGACGCATCTCGCCTTCATCTTTGATGCGCCCATTTTCGATGGAAAGCCCCAGGAACCATCGCCCATCTCCCTGGGCGTTCCACCCGTGATGAAGCTCGTTCTCCAGCGGCGGCATCGGCGCCGGCGACTGCAACGACCAACCCAGTCGCCCTTCCACCTCGGCGCGGAAGCGATCGACGCCCCATTCGTGCAACAGGTATTTCATACGGGCATGTTTGCGGTCGCTGCGGTTGCCATAATCGCGTTGGACGGTCACGATCGCCTCGACCACTTGAACCACCTGCTCCGGCGCAACAAACCCAAGCAAGTCGCCCAATCTTGGGAAGGTGTCGGCTTTGGTGTGGTTCATACCCATGCCGCCCCCCACAACAACATTGAAGCCCAACAACTGCGTTTGATACGCGACGGCAATCAATCCGATATCCTGAGTGTACACATCGACGCAATTGTCGCCCGGATAGGCGACGGCGATCTTGAATTTGCGCGGCAGATATGTCTTTCCGTAGATCGGTTCGACTTCTGTCTCCGGCGGCGTCAGATCGATCTTCTCGTTGTCGATCCAAAGCTCATGGTATGCGCGTGTGCGTGGCAACAAATGGTCGGAAATCTGGCGGGTGATCGCCTGAATCTGCTCGCGAATCGGGTCCTGAAAGGGCGCCGGACAACAGGCGACATTGCGCACAACATCGCCGCACGCGCCGAGCGACGTGATCAACGCTTCATTGAGTGCGCGGATCGTTGCCTGGAGGTCGCCCTTTATAATGCCGTGAAATTGGAAACATTGTCGGGTGGTGATGCGCAACGTGCCGTTGGCGTAACGCTGGGCAAGATCATCATGCGCCAGATATTGTTCGGGGGTGAGCACGCCGCCAGGTACGCGCGTGCGCAACATGAAAGAATAGCTCTTGGCTGCGCGGCGCTCCGTTTTGCGCTGATCGCGATCGTTCTGTTGATACAGTCCATGAAATTTCAGCAATTGCTTGCCTTCTTCGTCGAAGTGATCGCTGTCAGCCTGTAGCTGTTCAGAGAGTGCACCACGCAGGTAATTGCTGGCCTCCTTCAATGCTTCAACACCACCGGACGCGCTAGATTTAGGGCGCGTGGACATAAGTTGCTCCTTTCCTGGAACAAGGTGCTTTCTGCCTGCCGGCCTTATTGGCGATTTAGAGGAGTCGCCAACAAGAACAGAGCTGGCAAAGCACAAATTGTACGATTGTAACGTTTGGGCTCTTGCGGGCGCCGCAGCCTGAGTCCGGCAACGTTACGCTACAATGCGCAACGCGGATTGCCGGCTGCCTGCGGTCCCGCTAACGACAGATGCAGGGGCAACAGAGGAAGGTGACAAAATGATTGGCGTTTACGAACAACATCCTCAAGTCTGTATTCATCAGGACAAATTCAACGTCAATGTGTTTTAAGACGAAGAACCAATTCAAGCAACCCTGGTGGCGCATTGTACGCACGCTTGGAATTTGTGTCAAATTGACAACACCTGTGAAATGTCGAATGTAATGTAATAGCAGGGACAAATGCACCTTGACCTTTGATGTGAAAACTGCTATAACCTGTTAACCATTTCGCCAACTGGCGGGGCAAGGTGTTTTCTGTGCAATTCGATAGGCAAAACAAGGTCAAATAGAAACAGCACGGTCAGAGAAAGATCGCATCAGCAAAACAAATGTGGAATTCGATAGGAGCGAAATGAAGACTGCAAGTGCAAAGTTTGTTTCCAAAGAGCGAGAAAAATTGCTTAAAGACATGGCGCATGTCACCGCAGAGCTGGAAAATCTGCGCGACCTCATGCAAGCCGAAGTGGATGTCGAGCCGGATGAAGGCGATAGCGAGATCTTCGAGCGCGAGAAAAACGCTGCATTGATCGCCGTCTTGGAGCGTCGTTTGAAGGACATTGAAACTGCGCTCAAGTCGATGGAAAAAGGCGAATACGGCCTGTGCACGCGCTGCGGAAATCCGATCGAGCCAGAACGCCTGGAGATCAAGCCGGACGCCACGCTCTGTGTTGAGTGTCAGCGCGAGGTTGAACGCCTCAGTCGTCGCAACCGCCCACAGCGCCAGATCGACTGGTAAGGACGCGGCCTGTGTCAGACAATGTGTTTGTCTCGCAGCATCCGCTCGCTCATCACAAGCTCACCCTTCTGCGTCGCAAAGAGACTGAACCAAAGAAGTTTCGTGAGCTGATCAGCGAACTGGCGACGATGCTCGTCTACGAAGCGACGCTTGATCTTGCCACGACGCCCGTCGCGATCGAGACGCCATTGACCGCCACGCGAGGCGTCCAAATGGCTGAGAAGATCGGCCTTGTGCCGATCCTGCGCGCCGGGCTGGGCATGGTCGAAGGTGCATGGAGATTGTTGCCCCAAGCCGAGGTGTGGCACCTTGGCTTATATCGGGATGAGCGAACGCTCCAGCCCGTCGCCTATTACAACAAGCTCCCGGTCGCGCCAACCGTCGAGCTTTGCCTGGTGCTCGACCCGATGTTGGCAACCGGCGGCTCGGCGATTGCTGCGGTCGATGTGTTAAAAAAGTGGGGCGTTTCGCGTATCAAGTTTATCGGGTTGTTGGCGGCGCCCGAAGGCGTTCATGCGCTGCACACTGTCCACCCTGATGTCGCCATTCATGTCGCCGGCATCGACGAGCGGCTCACCACCGCCAGCGATAGCTTTCCTGCTGGCTACATCTGGCCCGGGCTTGGCGACGCCGGCGACCGCCAGTTTGGCACAGCATAGCTTTCCGATTCACCTGACATCATTTTATAGATTATGGGCGACTTCGCTCATCGGCTGTGCGGAGCATCTGACGCGCAATCGCCAACAGCAACGCCGCTTCATCGACGCTCAATTCAGCGCGATAGACGATCTGACGCAGTGTGTGCATCACTGCCGCCGGGTTGTACTTGAAGAAGTCAATTGCGTGCAGCGCTTCTTCGCCGACCAAAAACAGCCGCTCAAGTTGTCCTTGCGTTGCCTGGGGGCGAGAAGGGGCGGTGCTCCGCACCGGATTCGCCGCCATGCGCAGTTCGTAAAGCACGATCAAGGCCGCCTGCGCAAGATTCAACGCTGCATAATCTGGATTGGTCGGGATGCGCGCCAGCAGATGACAACGGTCGAGCGCTGTGCGATCAAGACCGTCGGCTTCTGGCCCAAAAAGCAACGCAATCTTACCCGTCTCCGCCCGTTTCCAAAGCTCGTCAGCCAGACTGCGCAGATCATCGGTTGACCGGTAATCTGAATGGTTGACTGCCGCCGTGCCCACCACAAAATGAACATCTGTCAGTGCGGCGTCGAGTGTTGTAAAAACCTCGACGCGTTCGATCACATCCTCAGCATGGTGCGCAAGACGCAGCAGATCATCCGCTGTAAACGGCGCCGGCTGCACAAGCCGCAGATAACCAAAGCCCATGTTCTTCATGGCGCGCACAATTGCCCCGATGTTCACCGGGTTTTCTGGTTGATGCAGGACTACGACGATTTGATTGAACCGCGCCAACAATCTCCCCTTTGTATAAGGACCTGACCTTCAGACAATCGCAATGTTATCGTTGGCTGTTCAGTTGGAGAAGCGACAGTCACTTTTGCAAGCAACCGTCGCTTCAAAAATTCAGGATTCGATAGCGAGGGCAATGTCTATATCAAACCGCCTCAATTGGGGCGGGGATGCTGCTACGCTCGACTGCGGCCCCGCAATTTGAACAGAATTTGTGATGGGGTGCAATCTGATTTCCACAATTTGTGCAAAAACGCACGTTGCCATTTGGTTGCACAGCCGCAGCGGCGTGTTGCGTATTCGCCGCCATCGCCGCCGTGGAGCTTTGGGATGTTGCGATGGACATCGGCGCGGCGCTCTCGGCGGCAGGAGCGACTTTGCGCTGGCGCAAAATCGCCTCTTCGAGCGAGGCGTCAAGTCGAGCGGCTTCCGGCGCCACCTTTTCAATCTGTTGGAGCAACCCAACCGCCTGGCGGCGCAGGCGTTGATCGTAGAGTTGGTAGTCTTCCTCGCTGAGCTTCCCGACGCGATAGTCGAACTCCAAATCCTTGATTGAGGTCATCACCTGATCTTTGCGGTGGAGCAACTCCACCAATCGGTCATCTTCCACCAGGACTGGCGTCGGCCCTTTTTTGAGCAAGGGCCAGGCGACAGCCAGGATCGCTACACTCGATATCAACAACGCAATCACAAGTTCAATCATCGACGACATGAATTTGTTCCTTCTTTTAATCGTCGCCGGTGGCATAAGCCAGCGAACGGACAGTTTCGCTGCGGCGTTGCGTTGGGTGGGGCCATGCGGCGATCATGGTGCCGAGCACCAGGACGATCCCGCCGACCCACATCCACATGGTCAACGGGTTGATATAGATCGTAAATGTTGCCGTGGCGCCGCCGCTTTCCCAGCCATTGAGCACCACATAAACATCCTCGAAGGGCGTCATGTGCAGACCAACTTCGCTGGTCGGCATGTCGGGCGTTTTGTCGTAGATATTGCGCTGTGGCGTGATCGCACCGACCTTGCGTCCGCTATCGAGGTTGAAGGCGTCGATCAGCGCGTTGAACTCGATTCGATTTGATTGTCGCTCGCTTGTCATGCCGTTGTAGACAAGTTCGTAGCGCCCGATGGTGGCGCTTTCGCCGCGGGCAAGCGTTACGCTGAGCGACTGCTGATAGAATTCGTTGCCGATCACCGCCACGCCGATCATTACGATGCCGAGATGCACAATGTAGCCGCCGTAGCGACGCCCATTGCGACGCCACAGGTTGGCGACCGCCACCAGCGCGTTCTCGCCGGTGGTTGCACGCCGCGCCATTGCCCCGCGCACATATTCCTGCACGATCGTCGCCGTCACAAAACCGCAGATCGACAGCCCGATCACGGGATAGAGGCTGCGTGCAAAAATGAAGACGAGCAACCCCACAATTGCGCCGGCGATCAAGGGGAAGGTGAATTGCTTGCGGAAGGCGGCCAGCGTTGTATGGCGCCAGCCCAGCAGCGGCGCCACCCCCATCAAAAGCAGCAACAGCAGGAACAACGGCCCGTTGACCTTGTTGAAGAAGGGCGCCGCTACGCTGATGCGGTCGCCGGTCAAAATTTCGCTGAACATCGGGAAGAAGGTGCCCCACAGCGTGGCAAACGCAATGCCGGCGAAGAGCCAGTTGTTGGCAAGAAATGCGGCTTCGCGGCTGGTGTACGAATCGATCGAGTGCTCCCCGCGCAGCAGCGGCAGGCGATCAAAGAGCAGCCACAGGAAGCCGAACAAGATGATAATCAGATAAGCCAGGAAGTAGGGGCCGACATCGCTGCGTGCAAAGCTGTGCACACTTTCGATAATGCCGCTGCGCGTGGTGAAAGTCCCCAAAATCACCAGGAAGTAGGTGAGCCAGATCAACACCACATTCCACACCTTAAGGATGCCGCGCTGCTCCTGGATGACGATGCTGTGCAGAAAGGCGGTGCCGGTTAGCCAGGGCAGGAAGCTGGCGTTCTCGACCGGATCCCACGCCCAATAGCCGCCCCAGCCAAGCTCCATGTACGCCCACTGGCTACCCATAATAATGCCGGCGGAAAGAAACATCCACGGGATCAGCGTCCACCGGCGCACGGTGTGCACCCATTCGTTGCCGAGACGCTTGCTGATCAGTGCACCGACGGCGAAGGCGAACGGCACCGCCATGCCTACGTAGCCGAGATAGAGCATCACCGGATGGATGATCATCCAGAAATTTTGCAGCAGCGGATTCAACCCCTGTCCATCCGGCGGCACAAAGCCAACGCGCTTGAAAGGATCGGTGGCGAAAACAAGCAGCGTCAAAAAGAAGAGCGAGCTGACCAGCATCATGGCGTTGACGTAAGGCATCAGCGCCTGATGGCGGTTGCGGTTAGAGATCGCCACCACTGCGCTGTAACCAGAAAGGATCATGCACCAGAAGAGCAGGCTGCCAGCCTGCCCCCCCCACAACGCCGAGAACTTATAGAAGGCTGACAGCGCGCGTTCCGAATGATTCCAGACGTAGCTCAATTGAAAGGCGTCAGTCAGCAGCCCGTACCAGAGTATGACAGTTGCAGCAAAGACCAGCACGGCGACTGCATACACTGCGTTGAAGCTGCTTTGAATCAGCCGTGTGTTGCGCCACCGCCCACCGAGATAGCCCGCCAAGATGCCAAACGCCGACAATATCAACGCCGTCAACAGAATCAGGTGACCAATATCAAAGATCATCGCGATGCTCCTCTAACTAGAGTAGGGGCGAGTTGCGAGGGGTGAAACGCCGCTGCCAGGTCTTACTACTCATTGCACCTTGAATAAAGAATAAAATATGTGCCTCGTCTCACGGGCGAATTTTGTCCAGGTAAGCGTCCATCTGCGCCTGGCTGACGATCGGCCCGATCACCATCTGCTGGATGTTGCCCTGCGGATCGATGAAAAAGGTCTCTGGCACGCCTTTGATGCCATAGCGGCGCGCAGCAGCGCTTTGCAAATCCGGCCCGTTGGGATAGGTGACGTCGAACTCAGCCAGATACGCCTTCGCCGCCGGCTCCTGGTCAAGATAATCCA
Source organism: Chloroflexota bacterium (assembly GCA_016861025.1). Lineage (GTDB taxonomy): Bacteria > Chloroflexota > Anaerolineae > Caldilineales > Caldilineaceae > Caldilinea. The sequence goes on along the minus strand of BOKO01000007.1, from coordinate 167,273 downwards.
GCCCGATGAAGACGATGCCGTTGTCTTTTTCACGCCGCCACATTGCCTCTAACAATGCAGCCTCATCGCGACACGGAGCGCACCAGCTCGCCCAAAAGTTGAGCACGACACCCTTGCCCTGGAGGTCTGCCAGCGAAATCGTTTCACCCTCAAAAGTTGTGAAGGTGAAGGGGGGCGCCTGCCCGCTGGCGCGATGCTCGGATTGGTTGGTCTGAATCAATCGCGCCACCAGCAGCCCGACAAAGCCGAGCAAGATCAAAACAAACACCGACTGCCAGATGCGCACCGAGCGCCTGCGCGCCTGCGCGGCGATCTCAGCTTCACTGGCTGTCAGCACATTGGGGTCGGCGCCGGTCAACTCAGTCATACCGCTTCAACTCCTCCTCAAGACGCTGGCTATATTCATCGTCGGCGACAGTCTGCGCCGTCGCTGGCGCTTCCTTTGGGCTTGCGCTGACCATGCGACGCGTGTTGCGCCACACAAAGACGCCGCCGCCGATCAATGCTGCGAAAGGCAAAATCCACGCCAGCCAGTTGAACCCTTCCAGCGGCGGCTCACCCAACACCTGCGGCCCATACTGGGCGATGAAATAGTCCTTGATCTCCTGTTTGCCCTGCCCTTCAGCCAGTTGTTCGGCAATCATATCGCGCATTTGCTCGCACGCTTTCAGTTCGCAGGCGTCAAGGCGCACGCCGCTGCACAGCGGGCACCACAGCTCCTTGGCGATCTCGTTGACATCGTTTGGCGTGACCGTGGCAACTTGCGCCGGGGCGCCGGATTCACCGCCGCTTTCTTGCGCATCCACCGCCGATGGCGCAACCAGGAGCAAACACAACAGCAGCAGTGAGAAAATCAACTTTAGGGGCGTTCGAAAGTACACGTGAGGTTTGTTCTTGTGCATCGTCCGGTTCTCTCAGAAACCTGCATCTTTATGCAGCCTGTCTCAGGTAGACGCATTATAACACAACTCGTTGTCTGACGCGAGAGTTTTACAACAATTTCATCTACTCTTAATTCTGCCCTTCTGTGTTGCGTGTTCCGTCAGTCGCCATTCTCGGGTGCGATTGACGCTATCTCGCATCACGTAGGTCATCGCCTCCGACGTGACATGGCGCGCCGGATCAGCAAATCATCCCAAACGCGGCGACTTGCCCGTTAACCGTGTGAAGACCTGATACCCAATCCAGCGAAATGGCTCCGGCGGAATGCGGTGAAAGCCGCCGTGCACGAACTGCAGATCGCGCCAGCGGCTCTCATCGCCAGCATATAGATCCGCCACAATCTCGCCAGCCAGGTTCGCCAGCGTCACGCCATGTCCACAGTAACCGATGGCGTAATAGACGTTGCGATGCTCCCCGCGTACGCCGATCAGCGGACGACGGTCGAAGGTGATCCCCAGCGTCCCCACCCAACGATGCGCAATCGGCAGCGCGCGGCTGCGTGGAAAGTAGCGGTTGAGCGTGCGCTCCATTTCCGCCTGCGCACGGCGGGCAGCGGCTGCGCCGCCTGGATAGACGGTGCGATTGTTGAAAAGATAGTGGTAAGCGTGGTTGCTGCCGCCGCCAAAGACGAGATGACCGTCGCCGGTCATCGATGCGTATGAGATGCGATCGAAGTCGTCGGAAAAGCCTGCGAAGCCATGCCAGCCAAGCTGTCGTTGTTCTTCTGCAGGGAGCGGCGCCGTGGCAAAGACGTGCGAGTGCAGCGGAAAGATTGCGTCGCGAAAGTAGCCGAGCGCACCCGTGTAGCCGTTCGTCGCCAACACGATGGCTTCGGCGTGCACCTTGCCTTGCAGCGTGGTCAACACGCAGCGCCGCCCTTCCTCAACGCGCACCACCGGCGACCCTTCGTAGATTTCGACGCCGCGCACTTCCAACACCGGCGCCATCGCCCGCACCAGTTGCGCGCCGTTGATCTGTCCTGTATCGGGATCGAGCACGGCGCCGCAGCCATGCTCCACAGCAAGCTGTCGGCGCAATTCGGTTGCATCGAGAAAGCGCGTTGGGATGCCGATGGCGTTCTGCTCCTCCACGTGCGCGTGGGCAGCCTCGGCGCGCTCGGCGGACGTATAGATCGTAACCGTCCCGTCGCGACGAAAATCCACCGGCAAAGCGTGCCGTTTGATCAGTTGACACAGCGTTTCGATGCCTGCGCTGGTGACCTGATAGATGCGCGCGGTCACGTCGGGCGGCGCATCGTCAAAGCCGTTGACCCAGTTGAGCATCATGCCGCCGTTGCGCCCGCTGGCGCCGTTCGCCAGCGTCGCTGCTTCCAACAACACGATGCGCCGATTTGGGAAGCGTTGGCTGGCATAGTATGCCGTGCTGACGCCTGTGAACCCGCCCCCGATGATGGCAAGATCGGCGGTGATCGTCTTGTTCAAGGAGGGACGTGGGCGATAGTTCGCTGTCTTACACATCCAAAGCGACTGGTTTTGGTCGAGTTCGAGCCGCTCGCGAAAGACGCGACCAGCCAGCGGCCAGGCATAGTTCGCCAGGGCTGCGCCGCCGTTCATCAACTGCGTCGTGAGTCGCGTGGATAGTGAAGCCATGAGCCAGCGTGCGAAAGTGGCGAGAAGCGAACCATATCGACCATTGTAGGAGCTTGCTGTTCGTTCGTCAATCCTTGTGGTTTTCGACAATTCGCTGGCGCTGTCTGTGGTACACTCTATGTCATGCGTCGTCTTTCCTTGCTGATGTTGGCGCTCGTCGTGGCGTTGGGCGCCGTCAATGTCGTCACCGCCGCCGAGAATTTTGCGCCGTATCTTGTGCGTGATGCACTGCTGTTGGCGGTGTTGGCGGCTGCGCTCTTTGGCTGGCAGAGTGCAGGCTGGCGCGCAGCTACGGCCTTGCGTCGCGTGGTGCACCTCAGCGCCATCGGGCAGATTCTATGGCTGACCGGGCTGGTGTGTATGGTGGCGGGCGGCGTCAGCGTTGGTCTCGGTTTCGGCGGGCTGCCGCAGCTGGCGTCGAGCATCGTGTGGCTGCTGGGCATTGCGTTGACGCTGGCTGGCGTCTGGTGGCCCGGCGTCGAGTATGCGTACGCGCCGCCAGCTTACCGCTGGGAGCAGGACAGTCGGGGCCAGTTCGTGCGCGTCCTGCGCGAACCATCCGACCAGCCGCTGATGTGGACGGCCAGGCGGCGCAGCGCGTGGCTGGCGATGGGCGCGGTGATATTGCTGGCGGTTGTGCTGCGTTTCTGGAACCTCAGCGGACTGCCGCCCGGCTGTGTCGGCAGCGAGTGTATCGACGGCGTGCGGCTGGTCGACGGTCAATCGCTCACCGCATCGGCGACCGGTGCATTCAACCTTTATGAGCGACTGGCGCAGCTCTTCTTTGGCGCCACCGGCGACGGGCTGCTCAGCCTGCGCCTGACCGCGGCGATACTCGGCGCGCTGTCCGTGCTGGCGTTTGCCGGCGCTGTGCAACGGTTGACGCCGCCGGTCTTTGCGCCGCTGGCGATCCTGCTGCTGGCGCTCAATCCCTGGCACTTGTATACGGGTCGCGTCTCCGACCCCTGGCTGGCGCCAACATTGCTGGCGACGCTGGCGCTGTGGCTGCTCTTAAAGGCGCTGGCGTATAACGACCTGCGTTGGTGGACCGTGGCCGGGCTGGCGGTTGGGCTGTTTTTCGTCGAGGCGTCGTCGCTGCGGCTGGCGGTGCTGTTATGGAGCGTGGTTGCCCTGGCGCTGGCGTTTTGGTCTGGTGCGCGTGGAGCAGATCGGTCGCCGCAATTGCTGGCAATCATCAGCGCCGTCGTTGCTGCGATCGGCATGGCGTCGTCGGCGTTGGTCTCTGTTCTGCGCGACGCGTCGATTTCGGCGCCCGGCGCAACGCTCGACCAGGCGGTGATGCTGATTGGTGCGCTGCTGCGACCCGATGTCATGCTTGACAGCGCGGCGGCGAGCAACGCGTTGATTGCGAGTGCGACTGCAGCGTTGATTGTTGCGGGAGCAGGCGCACTGGCGCGCAACATCCGCCAACCCGCAGCGATTTTGCTCGGCGCCGGCGTTGTCTTGTTTGGCATCGCCGCGGTCGGCGTCGATGCAAGCCAGACGCCGCCGCGCTCGGCGCTGCTGCCGCTTTTGCCGCTGCTGTTGGCGGTCGGCGCTGTGGCGTTGGATCGGCTATTGACAGCGCTGACGACGGCATGGGGGCGGGTGGTGCGACCGCCGCGGCTGGTGGCCGCAACCGGGCTGCTGTTGCTGGTGATCCTGGGCATCGGCGCAGTGCGTTTCAGCGGCGAACTAAGCGCGCAGCAGAGCGGCGGCGCCGACTCGGTTCAGACCGAGATCGCCCGCTACATTGCGCAGCAGCTTGCCAGCGCCGATGCGCAGCAGACCTTCGTCGCACCCGCCAGCGTGCTCGACCACCCAAGCCTGCGCCTGTTGGCAGGCGATGCTGTCGCAGCGGGCCGGGTTCAGCCGCTCGATTTTGGCAAGACGATGCCTTTCGCTGCGCAGCCGCCGGGCGATGTGATCTATCTGGCGCCGACCAGTCAAAGCCAGGTGCTCGATCAACTGCGCGCAATGTACCCGGGCGTGCAGGTCAGCAACAGCGCGCTCGACGCAGCGTGGTCGCTGGAAAATCGTCGCGCCGCCTTCAACGTGGTGACAGTTCCACGCCAGATGATCGTCGACAGCCAGGCGCTGCGACTGGTAATTTTTCCTGACGCCGAGCCAACCGCCGCCGTCGATGTCCATGCAACGACGACCTCCTTCGATTGGCAGAGCCGCCCGCCGTTGCCGCCGCCTTTCACCGCACGCATGAGCGCATCATTGTCGATTGCCGAGATGGGGATGGTGGGCTTTGCTGCGGAGGTGGGCGATGGCGCAACGCTGACGATGCGTATTAGCGACCAGCTTGTCCTCGACAGTCAATTGGGGCTGACGCAGATGAGCGTTCTCCTGGCGCAGGGCGTACACACGTTGCAGATCGAATATCGCAGTGGCAGCGCGCCTTCCGACCTGCGCCTCTTCTGGCAGCCGCCCGGCGCAGAGATGACGCCGCTGCCGATCACGGCGCTGCATCTGCCCGTGCTCGCCGAGATGGGGCTGCTGGGCGAGTATCGCGCTGGCGCCGACCTGACCGGCGCCATCGTGACGCAGCGCAAGGATCGCATCCTCGGCTTCGATTTTGGATTGGAGCAGCCCTACAACGTGCACTGGCAGGGCAAGCTGGGGATCTCTCGCGCCGGCGAATATTTGATCGCTACGCTCTCCGACGGCCCCAACCAGGTGACCATCGACGGCATCCTCGTCGTCAACGGGCAGCCGCAGGACGGCGCCGACACCGACAACGCCTACAACGAGGGGCTGATTTTCCTGGAACGCGGCTGGCACGACATTGCCATCCGCTATCAGCCGCAAAGCCAGGCGCCGGAGTTTCGCCTGCTCTGGCATCCACCCGGCGCCAGCCCTGGCGAATTGACCGCAGCGTATCTGCTGCCCATCACAGGCGAACTCTCGCTGGCGGATCGACCGCCGCCCCCTGCACCTGCGCTGATTGACGAACGGTTGGGCAACGACGAGTTCGCATTGCTGCGCGCAGCCAGCGCCTGGCAACCCGGCGCGCGCATCGTGGCGCGCACGCTGGAGCCGCTGCCGTTGGAGACGATGTGGACGGTCGGCGCGGGCTGTGGCGCCGATGACCGTCAGTTCGACAAACCGCGCGGGCTGGCTTTCGATCCGCTCAGTCAGCGCATCTTTGTAGCCGACGCCGGCAATCGCCGCGTGCAGGTGCTTGATCTGGACGGCAATTTCCAGGCGTCGATCAGCAATGCCGAGTTCGAGGAACTGGCGGATATCGGCTTTGCGCTCGACGGCGCGTTGCTCGTACTCGACGCAGTGGCTGGCCCCATCTACCGCTTCGAGGCGGACGGTTCGGCGACGACCTTGCCGCTGCGCACGACCTTCTATCGCCCGCGCGGCTTCCACACTGCCGCCGACGGCGTGATCGCAGTTGCCGACACCGGCGGCGGGCGCATCGTGCTGCTGAACGCCGATGGCGAGGTGGTGGCGGAACATGGCGGGCGCGACAGCGTGCTGGCGAAGGGGCAGCCGGTCGATGCGTTGCGGGGCGAAGGCGGGCTGTGGGCGATCACCGCCGAGGACGGGCGATTGTGGAATCTCGACGTCGACGGCAGCCTGACTGCGGTTCAGCCAACCAACACCATCGACGGCCCCAAGATGGCGGCGTTGCCCGGCGGTCGCCTGGTCGTCACCGATCCGGCGCGGCGCACCTTCACGGTTTTTGCCGCAACCGGTCAGCCGGTGCAGCAGTTCGCCTACATCGACCAACTGCTACTGCCGACTGGAATCGACACGCTGCTCATTGGCGACCGGCTTTTGTTTACAGTCAGCGACAGCCTGGCGTGCACCGTCTCGCTGTGGCAGATGAATATCAATCAACTACGATGATCAAACTGAGTGACCTGACCCATGCCCAAACGAACTGACATTTCTTCGATCATGATCATTGGCTCTGGCCCGATCGTCATCGGCCAGGCGTGCGAATTCGACTACTCTGGCGCACAGGCGTGCAAGGCGCTGCGTCAGGAAGGTTATCGCATCGTGCTTGTCAATTCCAACCCGGCGACGATCATGACCGACCCGGAGCTGGCGGACGCCACTTACATCGAACCGCTTACCGTCGATGTGCTCGAAAAGATCATTGCGCGTGAGCGACCCGACGCCCTGCTGCCGACCGTCGGCGGGCAGACCGGTCTCAACCTCGGCGTGGCGCTTTCGGAGCAGGGGGTGCTCGACCGCTACGGCGTGGAGCTGATCGGCGCCAATCTCAACGCTATCAAAATCGCCGAAGATCGCGAGTTGTTCAAGAACGCTATGACGGCGTGGGGGCTGGAATCACCGCGCAGCGGCATCGCCCGTTCGCTGGAGGAGGCGCGCCAGATTGCGCAGTGGTTGGGGCGCTACCCGATCTTCATCCGCCCCAGCTTCACGCTTGGCGGCAGCGGCGCCGGCACGGTCTTCACGCCGCAGGAATTTGATGAAAAGGTGGCGTGGGGTCTCAAGGAAAGCCCGGTGCATACGGTGCTGATCGAGGAGTCGCTGATCGGCTGGAAGGAGTACGAACTGGAGGTGATGCGCGACGCCGCCGACAATTTCGTGGTCGTTTGCTCCATCGAAAATCTCGACGCGATGGGCGTCCACACCGGCGACAGCATCACCGTGGCGCCGGCGCAGACGCTGACCGACAAGGAGTATCAGCGGCTGCGCGACCAGGCGCGGCTGGTGATGCGCGCCGTTGGCGTCGAGACCGGCGGCAGCAACGTACAGTTCGCCGTCGATCCGCAGACCGGGCGCGTGGTCGTGATTGAGATGAACCCGCGCGTTTCGCGGTCGTCGGCGCTGGCGTCAAAGGCAACCGGCTTCCCCATCGCCAAGCTGGCGGCGAAGATCGCGGTCGGCTACACCCTCGACGAGCTAAAGAACGATATCACTCGCCAGACCGTGGCGGCATTCGAGCCGTCGATCGACTACGTGGTGGTCAAGATGCCGCGCTGGGCGTTTGAGAAATTCCCCGGCGTCGACCGCGAACTGGGGCCACAGATGAAATCAGTCGGCGAAGCGATGGCGATCGGACGCACCTTCAAGGAAGCGGTGCAAAAGGCGGTGCGCAGCCTGGAGACCGGGCGCGATGGCTTAGGCGTGATGGAGCGTGACGCGCAGCACGGCGGCTACAAGGGCTACGATCCTGACGTGACGTTGCACGATCTGCTGCGCATCCCCAACCGCGACCGCATTTTCGCCGCCTACGAGGCGTTGCTGCGCGGCGAGTCCCAGGCGACGATCTCGCAGCTCACCGGCTACGACCCGTGGTTTGTGGCGCAAATGGGCGAGATCGCGGCCTTTGAGCAATCGCTCACCATGCTTGACCGTGACACACTGCGCAAAGCCAAGCGCATGGGCTTCAGCGACCGCCAGTTGGCGCGGATCGTGAATCGGAAAGGGGAGACTGGAGATTGGAGATTGGGGGAAAAGGAGAGAGGGAGAGAGGGGGAGATCGTCGAATCTCCAATCTCCAATCTCCAATCTCTTAATCTCCCAATCTCCGAACTCGACATCCGCGCGCTACGCGCCAACCTTGGCCTCACGCCCACCTACCACCAGGTCGACACCTGCGCGGCGGAGTTTGAGGCGTACACGCCCTATCTCTACAGCAGTTACGAAAGCGAGAGTGAAGCGCCGCCCACCGACCGCCGCAAGATCATGATCCTCGGCGGCGGCCCCAACCGCATCGGGCAGGGCATCGAGTTTGACTACTGCTGCTGTCACGCCGCGTTTGCACTACGTGACTTGGGTTACGAAACGATCATGGTCAACTGCAACCCCGAAACCGTCAGCACCGACTACGACACCAGCGACCGCCTCTACTTCGAGCCGCTGACGCTGGAGGATGTGCTGAATATCGTGGATCGAGAATCTAGAACTGGAGACTGGAGATTGGAGATTGGGGATCAGGAGATAGGCAGAAACGCAGCAATCTCCAATCTCCAATCTCCAATCTCCCAATCTTCTCTTCACGGCGTCATCGTCCAATTCGGTGGACAGACGCCGCTCAACCTGGCGACGGCGTTGCAGGCGGCAGGCGTCCCGATCTTGGGTACGCCGCCCGACGCCATCGACCTGGCGGAGGATCGCGACCGTTTTGGCGCGCTGCTGGGCGAACTCGACATCCCGGCGCCGGAGCATGGCTCGGCGCGCACGGTCGAGGAGGCGGTGGAGGTCGCCGCGCGCATCGGTTACCCGGTCGTCGTGCGCCCCTCCTACGTGTTGGGCGGGCGCGCCATGGCGATTGTCGATAGCGAGGCTGACCTGCGCCGCTACATGGCGGAGGCCGTGAGCGTCGTCGAAGGCAAGCCGGTGCTGATCGACCACTTTTTGGAAGATGCCTTTGAGGTCGACGTCGACGCCGTGTGCGACGGCGAGCGCGTCGTGATCGGCGGCGTCATGCAGCACATCGAGGAGGCGGGCATCCACAGCGGCGACAGCGCGTGCGTGCTGCCGCCCTATAAGATCAGCAACTATCACCTGAGCATCATTCGCGAATACACCGAGAAGCTGGGGCTGGCGCTGCAGGTGCGCGGGTTGATGAACGTGCAGTACGCTATCAAGGACGACGTGGTCTACGTGCTGGAGGTCAACCCGCGCGCCAGCCGCACCGTGCCCTTTGTCAGCAAGGCAACCGGCGTACCGCTGGCGAAGATTGCGGCACGCGTGATGGCGGGCGAGTCGCTGGCAGAGATCGGCTTTGTGCGCGAGCCGGAGTTGGACGGCTTCTTTGTCAAGGAGGCGGTGCTGCCGTGGAAGAAGTTCACCGGCATCGATGCGCTGTTGGGACCGGAGATGCGCTCGACTGGCGAGGTGATGGGGCACGCGTCGAGTTTTGGTCACGCCTTCGCCAAGAGCCAGCTCGGCGCCGGCGCGGGGCTGCCGTTGGAAGGCGGCGTGCTCATCACCGTCAATGATTATGACAAGGGCAGCGCGCTCAAGCTGGCGCGTGACCTGCAGCGCATGGGCTTCACACTCTACGCCACTGCCGGCACGGGTGCGTTCTTCGCCAGCGCCGGTCTGCCGGTGACGATCCTGGAAAAGGGCAGCAGTGGTCAGCCCGGCTACAGCACGCTCGACGCGCTGCGCGACGGCAAGATTCAGATGATCATCAACACGCCGCTCGGCGCCAATGCCCGCGAGGACGGCGCCCGCATCCGCCGCCTCGCCACGCGTATGGAGATTCCGCTGATCACGACGCTCTCGGCGGCGGCGGCGGCGGTGAGCGGCATCCGCGCCCTGCGCCAGAAAGAACTACGCGTGCGCAGCTTGCAGGAGCATTATCGGGCAGCGCAGGGAGTGTAGCGTGTTGCGTGTCACGTGTTGCGTGTTGCGTGTTGCGTGAAGGATTCTCGACGGAACACGGAATACGTAACACGAAACACGCAACACGTAGTATTCAGGAGCGCAACGTGCGCGTCAATGTCAAGGCGCTGACGCATTGGGTCATCTACAAAGGCTACAAAGTGCGGTTCACCAGCCGTTCGTCGCAGCGCGTCGAGGGCGTGTTGACCACGCCGGAGGGCGACGAGATTGCGTTCGGCTACGATCCGGTCGCACAGGTGGTCGAACTGCCCGATGAACGCATCCGCATCAACGACTATGGCTGGGAAATGGAGCGCATCCGCCATGAGCCGGCATCAAGTGAGTGACTATCCGGCTGTGCGCCTGAAGGCGGGGCGCGAAAAGCCGGTGCGTCAGCAGCACCCGTGGATTTTCAGCGGCGCCATTGCCGCGATCCCGGCGGAAGCGGCTGACGGCGCCATCGTCGATGTGTGCGATGCGCACGGCGCGTTTCTGGCGCGCGGCTATCTCAACCGGCGCAGCCAGATTCAGGTGCGGCTGCTGACATGGGACGCCGCTGAGCCGATCGATGCAGCGTTCTGGCGACGGCGCGTGCAGGCGGCGCTTGACCTGCGCGCGGTCTTGCCGGAGGTGCAGGGCTGCACCGCGTTGCGGCTGATCAACGCCGAAAACGACTTCCTGCCCGGCTTGACCGTGGATCGGCTGGGCGATTTCCTGGTGATGCAGGCAGGAACGCTTGCCATCGACCAGCGCAAGCAGGAACTGGCATCTTTACTGCTCGGGCTGACCGGCTGTCGAGGCGTCATCGAACGCAGCGACATGGCGGTGCGCAAGCTGGAAGGGCTGTCCGCACAAAGCGGCGTGCTGGCAGGAGCGTCGCCGGCGCGAGTTGAGGTGGTTGAGGATGGACTGGTCTTTGCGGTCGATCTGCTGCACGGGCAGAAGACCGGCTTCTACAGCGACCAGCGCGCCAACCGTCGCCGCGTGGCTGCCTATTGCGCCGGCAAGCGCGTGCTCAACGCCTTCAGCTATACCGGCGCGTTTGCCTTGCACGCCCTACGCAGCGGCGCAACGCATGTCACCAACCTGGACAGCAGTCTCGACGCGCTAACGCTGGCGGAAGCCAACCTGCGGCGCAACGGCTTTGACCCGGATCGCCAGGCGGAGAACATCGTCGGCGATGTGTTTCAGGTGCTGCGCGATTGGGACGCCGCCGGCGCCGCCGATTTTGACGTGATCATCCTCGACCCGCCCAAGTTTGCGCAGAATCAAGCCGCGGTCGAGCGGGCGCTGCGCGGCTACAAGGAGATCAACCGGCTGGCGCTGCGTCTACTGCCACCGGGCGGCGTGCTGGCGACCTTCAGTTGCAGCGGGCTGGTCAGCGCCGACCTCTTCCAAAAGGTGATCTTTGGCGCGGCGGTCGATGCAAATCGGGCGGTGCAGGTGCTGGAAACGCTGCGCCAGAGCGCCGATCATCCGGTCGCGCTCACATTTCCCGAAGGCGAGTATCTCAAGGGGTTGATCGTCCGAGTTGCGACGTGATGCATCGGCGAAGCGTGCACCGCGCTATCGTCGCATATTCGCCCGCGCTGCACCTTGCCGATCAGTGCGACGCACGCGCCAGGCATCTGGGACGCACCGCGCCGCAAAATCGGCGGATTGGCTGAAAGATATGCACGAACTCTATGAACCGTTTCTCCGTCAACTGCGTCAGGACTTGCGCAACCCGCTGCCGGGCCGCAGCGTGCAATATCAGATGGCGCCGCGCCCGCGTCCTGGCGGCGAATTCGACGATGCCCCGCGATCCGACGCACGGCGCGGCGGCGTGTTGATGCTGCTCTATCCGCATGATGCGCAGATTTACCTGCCGTTGATCTTGCGCCCCACCTATCCAGGCGTACACAGCGGGCAGATCGGTCTGCCTGGGGGCGGTCAGGAACCCGTCGATCGCGATCTGATCGACACAGCATTGCGCGAGACCTACGAAGAGGTCGGCGTGCACAAGAGCCAATACACAGTGCTCGGTCAGTTGACCCCGCTCTATGTCTCCGCCAGCAACTACATTGTGCAGCCGTCGGTTGCCTGGATCGACTATCGCCCCGAGTTTCACATCGATCCTTATGAAGTGGCGGAGCTGATCGAAGCGCCGCTGCGCACGCTGCTCGATCCGGCCACGCGACGCGTCGAGCCGTGGACGTTGCGCGGGCGTGCGGTCGAAGTCCCCTATTTTGCCGTGGGCGAGCATTTTGTATGGGGCGCTACGGCGATGATGCTCAGCGAGCTGCTGGCGCTGCCGGCGATGCAACAGGCGCCTTGAGTTACGTGTTTCGTATTTCGTGTTGCGTGATGGGCGGGCATTGGTTGCTTCGTAACGCACCACGCACCACGCAATATCCCTCACTGTACCACTCAATGTTGCATTTCTGACGATTGAATTGCACCCCAACTTGCACTATGATGGGCGCTAATGCACACCTGGAAAACGGTTGCAGACGGCGCAATGTGAACCATACTTTAAGGTAGGGATATGATGGAATCGGCGATTGGACTGTTGACATGTCTGCTGTTGTTGCTGCTCCTGGGCGGCGGCGTTGGCTTTCTGATGGTGAACCAGCGCATCAACCGACTGCAGAAACAGATCGAGCAGATCGAGCTGCGTCTCACCGCAGGTGCGATGTTTGCGCCTGAATCTGTGGAGGAGACGTCGCAATTCATTCAGCCGATGACGCCTGCGCCGCCAGTACAGCCAGCGCCTACGCGGGCGGCGGATGTACAGGCAAACCAGCTTTTTCCTATCCCAGCCAAGCCGCAGTCGCTGCCGCAGGCTGCATCGCCAATCCCTGCACCCGCGTCGGCGCCTGTCAAAGCGCCGCGCAAGCCAATCCCGGTGGTCGATTGGTTCCTCAAGAGCCACATTCTGGTGCAGATCGGTTTGATCGTGCTTTTCATCGGCGTGGCGCTGCTGCTGCGCTATGCGGTCGATCAAGGCTGGCTGTCGCTGGAGATCCGGCACATCGGCGCGGCGGTGGGCGGTGTGACGCTGGGTGTGGTGGGCTGGCTGCTGCGCAAGAAGCAGCGCAGCTACGGTCTGGCGCTGGAGGGCGGCGGTCTGGCGATCCTCTATCTGACCACCTTCTCTGCCTATCAATTCTATGCACTGTTGCCGGCGCCGGTGGCGTTTGGCGTGTTCGTGGCATTGGGCGGCGTCGGCATGGCGCTGGCGCTGCTGCAAAATGCGCGCATCCTTGCCTATGCCGCGCTGATCGGCGCGTTCGCCGCGCCGTTGCTTGCTGCGGGCGAGGGCGGCAGCTACATCGGGCTGTTTGGCTATTATGCGCTGCTCGTGATCGTGGCGCTGGGGCTGTCAGTGCGCAAAGGCTGGCAGGGGCTGGGCGTGATCGGCTTGATCTTCACCTACAGCGTCGGGATCGGCTTCACCTTTGCCAACGATCCTGTGCGCAACGGCGATTATCCGGGAATGCAGGGCTTTGTGGCGCTCTTTTTTGGGCTGTTTGCTGTCGCCGCCCTGCTCTTTGCGCTGCGCCATGGCGAGGGACGTCGCATCAGCGATCTCGTGATCGGCGTGCTCAACCCGCTCTTTGCACTGCTCTGGCAGATGATGTTGGTCATCGACTTTGAGCGTGGCGCCGGCTACAGTCTGCTGGTGGGTGGTGCGCTCTATCTCGGCTTGTTCGGGTTGCTGCTCTGGCGTAAGGACGAACGCCTCAGCCTGCACCGCGAGTTGAGCCTGTTCTGGGCGCTCTTTCTGCTGACGCTGGCGATTCCGGTCTTTGTCGAGGCGCAGATCACCGCTGCGATCTGGGCAGTGGCAGGCGCGGCGTGGGTGTGGATCGGCTGGCGGCGCGCAGTGGGCTGGCTGGCGCCGTGGGGCGTCATCACGCAGATCGGCGCGGGTCTCGCCTTTGCGCCGACGCTGCTCGATGCGCTTGGCACGATCCTGACGCCAACGGAGATGGGCACGCCGTTTCTCAATGAATTTACGCTCGGCTGGGTGATGTTGGGGGCGGCTGGCATAGCGTCGGCGTATTTCCTCACCCGCCCTGCTTTCGCAACAACCGGCGCAGCGCGTGCGAGCATCTGGCGGGCGCTCGCTGTGCTCAGCCTGGCGTGGGGCGTTGCCTGGTGGTTTGGCGGCGGCGCACTGGAGGCGACCACCGTTCCCGCAGGCTTCGTGGTCAGTACGCTGGTGCTGTTCCTGACGCTCTCGACGGTCGTGATGGCGTTGATCGGCTGGCGACTGGCGTTTGGCTGGCTCGAACTGCCGCTGCGCGGGCTGCTGCCGCTGCTGCTGGTGCTGGCGGTCGTGCATCGTTGGGAGATCGATTCGCCTCTGGAGGGCGGGGCGTGGCTGGCGTGGCCCCTGGCGCTGCTGGCGCACGTGTGGATGCTGCGGCGCAACGACGGCTGGCAACCGGTCGCGGTCTATCATGCCGCCGGCGTGTGGTTGGTGACCTATCTCGCCGCTGCGGCTGCGAACGGGCTGTTGGGCGCCATCGACGCCGGTGAAACGTGGCAGGTGGCGGCGGTCTTCACCATGCTGGCGGCGGTGATCGCGGGCATCACGGCGTTTGCGCACCGGCTGCCGACGCCGTTCAATCGTCATGTCACGGCATATCGTGTCGGCGGCGTGGGGCTGGTGGCTGTGTTCGGCGCGCTGCTGCTCTTGCTGGCAAACTTCATGGCGGAGGGCGCGTCGCGTGGGCTGCCCTATTTGCCGCTGCTCAATCCGCTGGCGTTGGCGATGGCGGCGCTGCTGGCGGCGACGATCTACTGGCTGGCTGTGGTGCGCAACGATGTGGACGCACAGTGGCGTCCGCTGCTGTGGGGGATGCGCTGGGTGTGGTGGGCGCTGCTGATTCTGACGATGAGCGCCGAGCTGGCGCGCAGCGTGCATCATCTGCTGGGCGTGTCGTTGACCTGGGATGGACTCTATGCTTCGGCGATCTACCAGACGCTGCTGGCGGTGCTGTGGAGCGTCACGGCGCTTGGGTTGATGGTGTGGGGCAGCCGTCGCGGCTCACGCTCGTCGTGGATTGCGGGCGCAATGGTGCTAGGTATGACAGTGCTCAAACTCTTTGTGGTCGATCTTGCCGGCGTCGGCACGGTGGCGCGCATCGTGTCGTTCATTGGCGTCGGGCTGTTGATATTGCTGATTGCGTTTCTTGCGCCAGCGCCGCAAAAGAAGGAGATGGGAGAGCAGAGATTGGAAAGCAGCGATCGCTGAATGAGAGGCTCTCCAATCTCTGACCCCTCCTGTTGACTAGCGTAGACTCACACCGATGTCTGCTCCGCTCGGTATCTTTTTTCGCTTGCCGTACGCTTTCTCGCGGCTTTCGGGGTGGATGACGACGTTGCGTCCGATCACCATGCCCTCTGGAATAATGGAATGCTCCCCTACCATCGTCAATCCGGTGTTGAGCACCTCGGGCATTTCCTGATTGGCGGTGTTATCGTCGCCGTCGCCCACGCGAGCGCCTGCGCCGACGACAACGCGCTTATCCACCACGCATCGATCAATGATAGCGCCGGCCTCCACTATGGTGTCCGCCAACACGACGCTGTCGCGGATGATGGCGCCTTCCGCCACGCGCACACCGGGCGAGAGAATGCTGCGTTCGACCGTGCCCTCCACCCAGCAGCCGTTGGAGATCAAGCTGCCGCCAACCTGGGCGACGGCGCCGATCTTGGCTGGCGCGCGGTCTTCGCTGCGCGTGTGCACCACCCAATCCGGCTCGTAGAGATTGAGTGCAGGCTCCTCCGCCAGGAGGCTCATGTTGGCTTCCCAATATGCCTGTACGTTGCCAATGTCGGCCCAATAGCCGGGGAAAGCGTAGGCGCGCACAAGCTTGCCTTGCTCGATCATTGCGGGCACAACATCCTTGCCAAAATCTAGATAGTTGTTGTGCGCCTGCAATGTCTCGATCAGCAAATCTTTGCGAAAGACATAGATGCCCATCGACGCCAACGTCTCGCGTGCGCGACGCGGCTTCTCGCGGAAAGCGACAATGCGGTCGTCGGCGCCAAGCGTCACGATGCCAAAGCGATGCGTCTCGTGTGGATTGACGCGACGCACAGCGACGGTCAGATCGGCGCCGCTCTGCACATGTTCACGCAGCATCGGCTGATAATCCATCAGATAGACATGATCGCCTGCGAGGATGAGCACATGCTCCTCGTCTTGCTGCATCACAAAGTCGAGATTGCGGCGCACGGCGTCGGCGGTGCCTTTCTGCCAGTCGCCGTAGGGGCCTCCTTGATAGGGTTGCAACAGACGCACACCCCCTTGTGCGCGGTCAAGATCCCACGGTTTGCCGATGCCGATGTGGTCGTTCAAGCTGCGCGGTTTGTATTGGGTGAGCACTGCGACGTTGAAGATGCCGCTGTTGACGCAGTTGCTGAGTGGGAAGTCGATGATGCGGAATTTGCCGCCAAAGGGAACGGCCGCCTCGGCGCGCGTCTCGGTCAGGACGCTGAGTTCGGCGCTGAAGCCGCCAGCCATGATCAATGCAAAGGCGTTTGCCATAAAATCACCCCTTTTGAATCCAAAGTTGTAAGCGATGTGAGCAGTGTTGTGCTAAATAGCGCTGACGGAACACGCAATACGCAACACGTTTCATCGCCGCAAGATGAAAAACTTCTGGAAATCAACTCTAGATCGTTTTGCCATCCGCCACGATCTTATCGGCAGGAAAATCGGCTTCGTCGCGCCCGCTGTTGATCAACACGTTGCGACCGATCTGCGCGCCATCTGGGATGTAGGCATGTTTGCCGACCACTGTGATGCCGGCAAAAAGCCGATCCGGCATCTGCTCATTGGGCGTCTCCATGTTGCCGACGCCGACAACTGCGCCGGCGCCAACGACGACTTTTTTGTCGATGACAACGCGGTCAAGACGGGCGCCGGGGCCGATCCAGGTGTCATTCATCACAACGCTGTCCTTAACGACCGCGCCCGGGCTGACGTAGACGCCAGGGCTGAGCACACTGTTGACAACCAACCCGCGCACGATGCAGCCGTTGGAGACCATCGAGTTTGCAATTTTTGCCTGTGGCCCAACTTTGACCGGCGGGCGCTCCTCTGATTTAGTCAGGATCGGCCACTTGTCGCTGTAGAGATCGAGCGCCGGCGATGGCCCCAACAGATCAAGGCTGGTCGACCAATAGGAGTCAATCGTGCCGACGTCGACCCAGTAGCCCTCGAAACGATAGGCAAAGACGCTGTCGCCGGCGGCGATCATGGCAGGGATGACGTCTTTGCCAAAATCATTGCGCGGCTTGTCCGGGCGTCCTTCGCTGAGGCGGCGTTCGAGGGTATTGGCGTTGAACACATAAATGCCCATCGACGCCAGGTTGCCCTTGTCGCGATCTTTGGGCTTTTCGTAAAACTGCACGATGCGCTGATCGTCGTCCACCATCATGATGCCGAAACGATGTGTTTCTTCCAACGGCACCGGCATCACGCCCACCGTCAGATCGGCGCCTTTCGCCAGGTGATATTCGATCATCGGGCGATAATCCATCTTGTAGATATGATCGCCGGAGAGGATCAACACATTTTCGGCGCGATTTTCACGGATGAAATTCAGATTCTGGTAAATTGCATCGGCCGTGCCTGCGTACCAGTTCTGACCGCGTCGCGCCTGATAGGGTTGGAGCAGGCGCACGCCGCCGCGACTGCGGTCGAGATCCCACGGCTTGCCGATGCCGATATGGTCGTTGAGGCTATGCGGTCGATATTGCGTCAAGATGCCGACCGTGTAGATGCCACTGTTGACGCAATTGCTGATGGTAAAGTCAATGATCCGAAACTTCCCGGCAAAAGGCACGGCAGGTTTGGCGCGCTCCTCCGACAGGACAGTCAGTCGCGTCCCCTCCCCGCCGGCCAGAATCATGGCGATAGTTCTCATGGACATCCTTCCCGTTGAATTGAAGTGGCAATCTGGCTGTGGTTGTATCTGGAATTCTATAAGAGAATGGTTAATCTGACAATCTGCAAAAAAGGCGCCCTCTCGCGTTGAGTGAGTCGTAGCAAAGATGAAAACCTGGGAAGCAGCGCAACAGGTCGTCAGCGCCATGCCAGCCATTTCAACATCATCTGCAGTTGCGCAGCGTGCGCGACCGTGCGATAGTGGAGATCGACGTTACGCCAGAGGTCGGTTGGCGGCGTCACATCTTCGTAGCGGCAGCCAGTCAGGGTGATGAGATCGGCGCCCTCGGCCAGCGCCGCTGATGGATTCGCCCGCAAAAATGCGCGACAGGCGCGCTCGAGTGCGTCGAAGTAGACGATGTTGTCGTGCAAAAGCTGCGGGCCTGCCTCCACCGGCGCGTGACAATAGAGCACTGTCTTTGCGTCCAACGCCGCCAGCGTCTGCAGCGAAGCGCGCATCTGTGGCAATCCATCGATGGCGCGTGCAGCAGGATAGGGCAGTTCGGCGGCGTCGCCTGCCAGCAGCGTCGAGATTTCGGGGATGTAGATGGAGATGTGGTCGTCGGTGTGTCCTGGCGTGGGCAGCAGGTGCAGCGTCAGGTCGCCGCCGTCGATCGTCATCTGACCCTCAAAGTGCACGGTCGGCGGCGTGAGGCGCACCTCACCAAAAATCTCCGGCTCGGCTGCCTGCATCTCCGCCAGAAATGGCGCTTCGTCCCCTTCAAGTAGACGTTCGGCGCAGCGCCGGCTGCCGATCACCGGTGCAGGGAAGTGGGCGTTGGGTTCAGCAAAGAGCTGGTTGCCCCAGGCGTGGTCATAGTCGGCGTGCGTGTTGATCACCAACAAGCTGCGACCACCGTCGAGCCAAGGGCGGGCATACTCCACCATCTGATGCGCGGTTGCCGGATTGATCAGCGTATCCACCAGCACCACAAAGCGTTGCGTCACCACGATGAAGGTCTGCACCAACTCGCCGTTGCGGCAGATGAGTATGCGCTCATCCCAACCTTGATTGGGTGGCAATTGCACTTCTTCCGTGTGTGGCATCTTGAAACACCAGGTTTGTTCACTAGCGCATTGTAGGCCCGAGCAAAAGCGCGGCAATTTCATTGTACGACGCACACACTCGATCGGCGCCGGTCGCGGCCAGTTCACCGGCAGGGTAGGTCGTGGTTAAACCGATCACCATGCAGCCGGCGCCCTTGCCGGCGCGTACGCCGTTGAGCGAATCTTCGATCACGACACACTCCTCCGCACGCAGCCCGATCCGTTCCACTGCGCGCTGATACGGCTGCGGGTCGGGTTTGGTGCGCGTGACATCGTCGGCAGTGACGACAGCGTCGAAAAAGCGGTGCAGATCGAGCTGGTCGAAGGCCAGCTGCTGATTGGTCTTCAACGCAGAAGTCGCCAGCGCAAACGCCTGAAAGTGTGGACGCGCTGTGCGGATAAAATCCACCGCACCCGGAATGGCGCGAACCTGGCCGGCGACTTTGAGATAAGCCGCCTGCTTCTCTGCCAGCAGTTCGGCGACATTGCAGCGCCCCCCCAGGTAATGACGGTTGATGTGCTCGAGCAGCACCGCATCGGGAATGCCGACGAACTCCTCAAAGAGCGCATCTGGCACGGTGACGCCATGCGCCGCCACCGCTGTCGCCACAGCTTCGTTGTGCAACGCTTCGGAATCAATGATTACGCCGTCGAGGTCAAAGAGAATTGCACGAAAGTGGTTCACAGAAGCTCCTTGCATAAATGATTGGAGATTGGGAGATTTGAGATTGGAGATTGGAGATTCGAGGAGACGCCAATCTCCAATCTCCTAATCTCCAGTGCCGCTACAACAAAATCAGCCCTGCCCGCGTCGCCTTGACCACGGCTTCGGTGCGGCTTTGGGCGCCGAGTTTGCCGAGGATGGCGTTAACGTGAAACTTGGCTGTATGCTCGCTAACGCCGATGACGCGGGCGATCTCCTTGTTGGAGAGTCCCTCGGCGAGATGGCGCAGCACCTCCAGTTCACGGGCAGAAAGCGGTTCGAGCAGATCAAGCGCTGTCGGGGTGGGCGATGGCGCAGCCAGCAGCGTCTCGTCAAAGACCAGCAACCCCTGCACAACCGCGTGCAACGCCGCCGCCATCTGGTTGGCGTTGCTGGTGCGCGGCAGCAGCCCGCGCGCCCCACCTGCACGCGCCACGTCCGCCAGCGAATCAACCGTCAGCAGCGCCACCACCGGCACGCTGTGCCCCTCGACGAATTGGCTGAGTGTCGCAATCTGGCTGTCGGGCGACCAGCCCAAATCCCAGAGCACGACGTCAGGCTGGAAGGCGTCGAGCAGCGCGGCGGCGTCCACGTCGCTGCTGCTTTGAGCCGCGACGGTGAGGGAAGACTGGCTGCTGAGCAACGCTGCAAGCCCGGCGCGCGCCAACGGGTCATCCGCCAGGATCAGAACGCGCATTATCTGGGCAGGCGACGCGTGGGTTACATCGTTCATACGCCAAGTTTACCCCAGTCGGCGCTCACGCTCTGGGGGCTTGGTCACGAAATGTTGCAGCAAACCGCAAAGTCAAGTCAAACAGCATCTGCATGTCGTCGCCATTGCATCGTGTACAACTGATAATAGTGACCCCGTTTCGCCAGCAGATCCTGGTGACTGCCGCGCTCGATAATGCGCCCGCGCTCCATCACCACGATCTGGTCAGCGTTGACGATCGTGCTCAAACGGTGGGCGATGACGAAGCTGGTGCGCCCGACCATCAGCGTATCCATAGCGTGTTGGATAATCTGCTCGGTGGCGGTGTCCACGCTGCTTGTCGCTTCGTCCAGGATCAGGATGCGCGGGTCGGCGAGCAGGGCGCGGGCAAAGGCGAGAATCTGGCGCTGGCCCGCACTGAAGTTGCCGCCGTTCTCCTCGACGCGCGTCTGGTAGCCTTCGGGCAGCGCCATGATGAAGTCGTGGGCGCCAACGGCTTTGGCGGCGGCGATCACCTCGTCGTCGGTTGCGTCGAGCCGGCCGTAGCGGATGTTATCGGCGATGGTGGCGCTGAAGAGGAAGGGGTCTTGCAGCACGATGCCCATCTGCGAACGCAGGCTGGAGAGCGTGACGCGGCGCACATCGTGGCCGTCGATCATCACGGCGCCGCCGGTCACGTCGAAGAAGCGCGCCAGCAGGCGGATCACCGTGCTCTTGCCCGCGCCGGTTTCGCCGACGAGGGCGATGCGCTGCCCCGGTTCAGCGTGGATCGAGATGTCTTCCAGCACCGGCTCGTTGTCTTTGTAACGAAAGGCGACATGCTCGAAATCGACGCGTCCGGCGATGGGGCCGATGTCAACGGCGTCGGGCGCGTCAGCCAGGTCAGGCGCAGTGTCGAGCAGTGAGAAAACGCGTTCGCTCGATGCCATCGTCGCCTGGAAGGTGTTGTAGCGCTGCGCCAGCTCGCGGATGGGGTCAAAGAAACGCTCGACGTAAAGCACAAAGGCAACCAGCACGCCAGCGCTCAGCGCGTCCCCCATCACCAGCCAGCCGCCGACGCCGACGACGAGCG
Source organism: Chloroflexota bacterium (assembly GCA_016861025.1). GTDB lineage: Bacteria > Chloroflexota > Anaerolineae > Caldilineales > Caldilineaceae > Caldilinea. Next base: position 145,913 of record BOKO01000007.1, on the reverse strand, counting down.
CTGTGCCCAGCGAACCAAGAAAATCGACGCCAGGGAAAAAGATCGCCGAGAGTTTGGTGGCGCGCACGTTGGCGTCGAAGAAGGAGCGGTTGAGGTCGTCGAAGTGCCAGAAGCTGCGCCGCTCGCGATTGAAGCTGCGCGTCACGCGCACGCCAGCGATCGACTCGTTGAGAAAGCCGTTGATGATCGAAAGCCGCTGGCGCGTGGCGCGGTAGGCGTCGCGCACATGCTTGCGCCAGTAATTGGTCAGCAGGATCATCAATGGCGCCAGTGCAAAGGTGACCAGCGCCAGCCGCCACTCCATGAAGAGCATTGCCAGCGAAATGCCGAGCAGGTTGAAGGTCGAGCGGGTCAGACCGGTGATCGACCAGGTGATGAACTCCTGCAGCACGCCAACGTCACCGATCAGTCGGCTCATCAGACGACCGACGCTCATGTTGTTGTGGAAGTTCAACGACAGGCTGTGCAGATGGCGGAAGAGCTCGCCGCGCAGGTCGGTGATGACGCGTGTGCCGACGAACGCCATGATGTGTACGCGCTGGCGGTTGGTGATCCACTCGGCGATGGCGACGACAGCAAACAGCCACGTCCAGCGATGGAGCAGATCGAGATCGCCAGCCGTAATCGCGTCCACGGCGCGCCCGACCACCCATGGCCCGCTCACCGAGAGCGCAGTTGAAACCGCCATCAAGATGACAGCCAGCACGATCTGGCGGCGATAGGGACCGACATAACCAAAGAGCCGCGCCAACAGCCGGCCATCGTAGGCTTTGCCGAGCACATCATCATCGCCGCCATAGAGCAGCCGTTCAATCTTCGCCTCGCGCCGCCGTCTCGCTTCTGGCGTGTCTTGTGGGCGTTTCCAATCCATCGTTGAGTTCAGCATACGTCCTCAGTCAGTAATCTCCAATCTCCTAATCCCCAATCACCGCATACTCCTCCTGCGCCTTCAACTGCAGCTCATAGATCGTGCGGTAGAGACCATCTTGACGCAGCAGGTCGGCGTGCGTCCCGTGCTGGACAATGCGCCCGCCGTCGAGCACGTAGATGCAGTCGGCGTTCTTAAGCGTGACCAGCCGCTGCGCAATGATGAAGGTTGTGCGGTTGCGCATCAACGTCGCCAGCGCCTCCTGGATTAAGTGCTCGGTCTGGGTGTCCACGCTGCTGGTGGAGTCGTCCAGGATCAGGATTTTCGGATTGTAAAGCAGGGCGCGGGCAATGGCGACGCGCTGACGCTGCCCACCGCTGAGCGTCACCCCACGTTCGCCGACGCGCGTGTCGTAGCCATCGGGAAAGCGCATGATGAAATCGTGAGCGTTGGCGGCTTTGGCGGCGGCGACGATTTCCTCTTCCGTCGCCTCCTCGACGCCGTAGGCGATATTCTCGCGGATCGTTGTGCTGAAGAGAAATGGCTCCTGCAACACCATGCCGATGTGACTGCGCAGGCTGTGCAATTTGATTGTCCGCACATCCACGCCATCGATCAGCACGCGTCCGCTCGATGGGTCATAAAAACGCGGCAGCAACGAGACCAGCGTCGTCTTGCCCGAACCGGTCGGCCCGACGAGTGCAATCGTCTTGCCCGGCGTCGCCTCAAAGTGGATGTCGTGCAGCACGCGACTGACGCCTTCGTAGGCAAACGAGATATGCTCGAAGGTGACGCGCCCTTCGATTTCACTCAGTTCCACCGCACCCGGCGCATCCTCGATCTCGACCGGTGTGTCGATGATCTCGAAGACGCGCTGTGCGCTGGCGCCGGCGGTCGCCGCCAGGTTGACAAGGTTGCCAAGCTGTTGCGCCGGGCCGTTGAGCATCAACAGATACGAAATCATTGCAAAGAGCGTGCCGACGCTGATGAGGCCATCGATCACCCACTGCCCGCCAAACCACAACAGCAGAAAGACGCCGACTGCAAGCACAAAGGTAAAGAGCGGCCAGTAATCGCCCCATGTGCGGATAACGCCCATGCGCCGTCGAAACCATTCGTCGCTGATGTTGTCGAACTTCTCAAACTCATACGGTTCGCGTGCAAACGCTTTGACCACGCCAATGCCGGTCATACTCTCCTGCATCACCGTCGAGAGCAGACCAAGCTGTTCCTGGATGCGTTGAAACATGGGGCGCACCACCACTCCGAAACGCAGCCCCAACCCCACCAATGCCAGCACAGGGCCAAACGCCAACAGCGCCAGCTGCCAGTTGAGCCAGAACATCGAGGCGACCACGCCGACGATCAAGATGATCACGCTCGATAGCTCTAGCAAGCCGATGCCGGCGAAGCGTTCGGTTTCAGAAATGTCGCCGGTGGCGCGGCTCATTAGATCGCCGGTGTGCGAGCGGTCAAAAAAGCTAAAGGGAAGCCGCTGCAGGGCGATGTAGTAGTCGTTGCGCAGGTCATAGGCGACGCGATGAGTCAACCATTCACCCCAGTAACGTTGCAAGAAACCTGTCCCTCCACGCACCACAGCAATGCCGAGAATCAACCCTGCGGCGCCAAAAAGCACCCATGCGTTCTGCTGCGCCAGCCCCTGGTCGATCGCGTCTTTTATCACCTGTGGCACAAAGAGATTGAGCAATGTTGCACCCGCCATCGCCGCATAGGTGATCGTCACCTGCATACTATAGGGGCGGAGATAGGAAAATAGTCGGCGATAGACCGCCAGTTTCCCGGACATGATCAAAAGCCTCTTGGGTCTTTAACTTGCACGGCGTGCAGACCCGCCATCCACAGAAACGCATCGGCAAAAAGAAAAATCGTGGGCTGCTGTTTCCCACGACTAGATCCGATGTACTTGCGCCTGCGGGGAGCCATGCGAGCCTGCGCCGTGATATGCCAACGTTTTCTAAACCGTTACGAACATGACCTGATCGGTTAGTAAATTAACATTAGCAACCATCGATAGCTTTGTCAAAAATTGGGGAGCGAGTGACCAACCCTCTTCATCCTTGCCGCATTTCTTTGATGCGGTAGTGATAGCGATACGCAGTGGTGAAGCCGGCGCCGGCGTAGAGTTGCTGAGCGGGAAAATTGTCCGCCATCACCTGCAGATAAGCATAGCGTGCATCGTAGAGCTGCGCCCACACTGCCAGCGTGCGCAAGATGGCGCGTGCGGCGCCGCGACGCCGAAAGGATGGCAGCGTCGCCATGTTGAAAACGCCAACCCAGCCCGCTTCAACGACACCCAACCCCACCGCCGCCGGCGTCCCTTCTGCATAGAGTGTGACAAAGCCGTGGGTCGGCGCAATTCGCTCTAAAATCGCCCGGCGCACCGGCGCGGCCATTGGGTTCACTTCCTCGAACTGGCAATAGAACGAAAACCACTGCGCGTCGAATTCTTCGCTGACTTCGACCTCGAAGGCGGGATAATGACGCAACGATGGCAGCCGCTCCAGCAGCGTCGCCAACGAGACGGTCTGCACAAAGGTGGGCGCTTCAAAGGTGTAGCCGTGCGCAGCAAGCAGGGCGTCGAGCTGGGCAGGCTGCATGGCGTCGCAGATCTGATAGATGGCGGGACGGTTGCGCGCGGCGTAAAAGGCTTCAACATGCGCCAGTTTCGCCTCGATCGCCAGCGCGCCGTCATTACGGTTGGGCCAAACCGAATTGGCGCGCCGCGTAACGCCTTGTGTGCTGCGCAACTGCCAGCCGTCGCACGCCTCAACCTCGGCTGCGGGCCAGGCATTGGCGGCGAGAGTTTCAAGCATGAGGATGGTGGATAGATCGGTCATCATTGTGGAACTGTCATCGGGAAGCCGGAAAGAGCAGTATCCGGCTTCCCGTCTCAAGAGGTGTGATTATCGCTGGACGGCGGGCAGGTAGATGGTGCGGCTCTGCGCTTCTTCGACGTCGGGCAGAGCGTCGCCGGCTGCGCTCACCATGCTCGATGGCGTAGCGCCGCCGCCAAAATCATCGATGCGTGCGCCTCCTGACTCGAATAACCAGAAACCGATGCGCCCACCACGATTTGTAAAGAAGTGGCTTGTCGGCGCGGCGCCAATCAATACGTTGTTTCTGTACACAAAGACCCAACCGGTCGCCGAGGCGCGCGCCCCCAACACATCCCCTGCCGCAAACGTCTCTGCAATCGCCAGTCGCACCGCCCAGCCAGTCTGCCCAGGCTCGATCGTCTCGACAAGCGCCTGTTGTGTGGCGGTGTTGTAGCTCACCAGGATCATGCCGTTGCTGTAGTCGTTGATGTTTTGCGCTTTCAGAATCAGCGCAAAGTGCCCGTTGAATCTGTTGGCAGGGGCAAGCTGAACACAAGCCACTTGATCCGGCCCGAAAAGGAACGGGGTTCGGTTCCAAAATACGGTGCTGGCGGTGGTGAGCGCCTCCACTTGATGGTTGATGATCCGATAGGTGTTGGTGGCGCCAGTCCAATCACCGCCCAGCCCGCTATTAGTGTTTGCGCGGTTAAAGTTGTCGAGCAGCGGACACGCCAGCATTGGCCCGATGTATCTATTCTCCACCGATACGCGAACCGTTTGCGATGGTGCAACTGCGACTGTTGGCGTCTCGATCGTTGCAAGCCAGCCTTGTTTCGTTGTCTCACTGACCGTGTATTCGCCAGGCATCAGAGGGCCGAAAGCGAGCTCGCCTCCACGCGTATTCTGACACCGGGCGGACGGATACGAAGGGCCGCTTACACAAATCTCAAAGTCGATGTCATCCACAGGCGGCGTTCCTTGCCAGTTAACCGTCTTCAGCACCGCCACGGCTCCGGCGCGCAGCGTGTGCGTCACCGTCGCCTGTGCTGGCGCACCCTCTCGCACGCTCACCACGTCAGGCGGCGTCACCGCCCACTCTGGGCCGGCTTCGCTCGCGGCGACGGTGTAATCGCCAACCAGGATATTGCTCCACGTCAGTGTGTCGCCTGCGGTCGTCTGGCAGTTGTTCGATGGATAAGAGGGACCGCTGATGCACACCTTGAAGCGTTGACCATCTACTGGCGGGGCGCCGCTCCAATCGAGGATATGCGTCACCGTCAAGTCGCCAAATCCATCACAGACTGCCGAAAGGTTTGGCTGAAAACCGATCGCCGAATCGGTGTCGGCGCCATCACAGAGCCAGGGCGTGGCGTTGACGTTGCCAATGATTGTGTCGGCGCCGGGCGTGTTAGGCCCGCCGGGCGATCCCCACCAATTCAGGGTGCTGTCAGCTGTGAAGTCATCTGCATTGCTGTACAACCCAATGCCATTTCCCGTAATGCTGTTCAACCGGACAGTCACGTTGGCAAAGCCTGCTTCGGTGCAATAGGGCTCATTCGGGCACTGGAAGATCACGACGCCGTAGAACCAGTTGCGCACTATATTATTGGTGGCTGTAAAGTCGATGTCTTTTTGCCCGTAGCCGCCGTCTGCTTCGAGCGCAAAACCACCCATCGAGCCATCGCTCTCCAACTCGTTGTTGATGACGCGAATCGTTTTGATGTTTGCTGAAGCTGCACCGACTGCGGCGTCTTCAGCATCCTGTGTGGGTTTCGCGGGTTGAATGTCAAACGGAGACGGCAGGCGCCACGGCGGCGGATCGTCGGCGACGATGCCCCAGAAGGCATGAGAGTGTACGCCAGCTTTGGTGGCGCGCACCCGGTTGCCGTCATGCACGCCGTCGCCGTCGATGTGATAGATGCTGACCTGGTTCTCGACAAACGTGTTTCCAACCGTGTCGGCGTCTGCATTCAAAACGAGCAAACCCGAGGAAGTGGTCTCAAGCGGAGAGAATGCGTGTCCGATGATTGTGTTGCCTTTGAGCATCGCCGAAGCGCCATCGCTCACCTGCACGCCGTTCTGCGCAATGATCTCTGTCGGGCCTGCGCCGCGGATCATGTTGGCTTCAATCAGTGCATGTGAGCCAACGCCGCTGACAGTGATCCCATTCTTTTGATAGCCCAGAATTTCATTTTCTTTGATTGTGGCAACGCCGGCGCTATCCAACGACGAACGACCGACTTGAATGGCGACGCCGTAATGACAGCCGCTCATCGGTTGATCGCGGATGTCGCGAACAATGTTGCCATGGATGTCAGCGTGGGCGCCGTCGCGCACAAAAACACCCGCGCCGATGCTGCCACAAACGGACGGGCCAGGCCCCGCAATAGTCAAACCTGTCACCTCAGCCTTTACGTCAGCGCCAGCGATCGTGATAATAGCTGAATCCGGGCTTTCTGCTTGCGGGATGTCGTCCGGCGCCCGCAGCCAGGTTTCCGTCGCTTTGCCGGCGCCAAGCAACCGCAGCGACTTTGTGATGACCACTTGCTCTACATATACGCCCGGCGATGCATACACCTCGCCGCCGGGTTGGACAGCATCTACAGCGGCTTGAATCGTCCGTTTGGCTGCAGCGGGTGTTGCTCCGCTATTGGCGTCATCGCCGTTCACTGCATCGACGAAACAGGTGGTCGTGCATTGCTCGACCTTGCCTGATGCATCGAATGACAAACTGGTCGCCTGCGCCCGCGCGACAACCCCTGCAAACAATAGGGTGAGGAGCAATAAACTCCAGAGCAAACGATGCGAGACTCCATGAAGAGCCATCTTGCCTCCTGTCCGAACCATTGCCGGTGCGTTCTATGTCGCCTCGCACGATGCATATAGGCTCGAGGGCGACCCCTGGCGAAAGGCGAAACCTGCAATTTGCTGACAGATCTCCAATAAAGATTATAATGGAAGTTTGTTGTAAAGTGAAGCAATTATTTCGATGAATTAAATGATGAGCTTGCACGTTCTGATGAATCTGTAGGGTATAATCGTTTACATGAATCTTGACCATATTCGCAACTTTTCGATTATCGCCCACATCGACCACGGCAAGAGTACGCTGGCTGACCGGTTGATCCAGATGACCGACACCGTCACCGAGCGTGAGATGCGCGAGCAGCTTCTCGACTCGATGGAGCTGGAGCGCGAGAAAGGCGTCACGATCAAAGCCAGCGCCGTGCGTATGATCTATAAACACGACGGCGAGGAGTACGAGATCAATTTGATCGACACGCCGGGGCACGTCGATTTTAGCTACGAGGTGCACCGCGCGCTGCAGGCGTGCGAGGGCGCTGTGCTCGTCGTCGATGCGTCGCAGGGCATCCAGGCGCAGACGATGGCGCACCTGTTCGCCGCGCTCGAACAGAACCTGACCATTGTGCCCGTCATCAACAAGATCGACCTGCCCGCGGCCATGCCCGACGACGTGGCGCAGGAGATCGAAGACTTGCTCGGCACGCCCGCTGAAGACATCCCGCGCATCAGCGCCAAGGCTGGCTTGAATGTAGAGGATGTGCTGCGCCACGTGATCGCCGAAGTGCCGCCGCCCAAAGGGGATATTACGGCCCCGGCGCGCGCGCTGGTCTTCGACTGTCACTACGACTCCTACAAAGGCGTGATCGCCTATGTGCGCATGGTCGATGGCGTCATCAACGGCGCGCCAAAGCTGCTGGCGATGAACACCGGCAAGACGATGGAGCCGCTCGAAATTGGCGTGCTCGTACCGGCGATGCTGCCGGTGAGCGAGCTGCACGCCGGGCAGGTCGGCTACATCGCCACCGGGCTGAAAACCTTGCAAGACCTGGATGTCGGCGACACGATCACATCGGCGGCGCGCCCCGCCACGGAAAAACTGCCCGGCTATCGCCCGCTCAAGCCGATGGTCTTCGCCGGTCTCTATCCGAGCAACCCAGACGACTACAACGAGCTGCGCGACGCGCTGGAGAAGCTGCAGCTCAACGACGCCGCGCTCACCTACGAAGCGGAGACCAGCCAGGCGCTCGGCTTTGGCTATCGCCTCGGCTTCCTCGGTCTCTTTCACATGGAGATCGTGCAGGAGCGGCTCGAACGCGAGTACGACATGGACATCATCTTCACTGCGCCCTCGGTGGAGTATCGCGTGCTCAAGACCGACGGCGAGGTGATCGCTATTGACAGCCCGGCTGCACTGCCCGACCCGACTGAAATTGAGCACATTGAAGAGCCGTGGTGCGAGCTGCGCATTTTCACGCCCGCCGAGTATATTGGCGCCGTGCTCGATCTGGTGACCAAACGCCGCGGCGAACTCAAAACGCAGAACTGGCTGGACGCTAAGCGCGTCGAGATCGTCTGCATGATCCCGCTTTCGGAGATCATCGTCGATTTCTACAACGAGCTGAAGGCGCGCACCAGAGGCTATGCCAGCATGGACTACACGCTCGACGAATATCGCCCTTCAGACATGGTCAAGCTCGACGTGCTCGTCAACTACCAGCCGGTGGACGCACTCAGCATCATCGTGCACCGCGACAACGCCTTCTACAAAGGACAGCGTCTGGTCAGCAAGATGAAGGAGATCATCCCGCGCCAGATGTTCGAGGTGCCGATTCAGGCCGCCATCGGCAACAAGGTGATCAGCCGCGCCAACGTCAAGGCGATGCGCAAGGATGTGCTCGCCAAATGCTACGGCGGCGACATCACGCGCAAACGCAAGCTGCTTGAAAAGCAAAAGGCGGGCAAGAAGCGCATGAAGATGGTCGGCTCGGTCGAAATTCCGCAGGAAGCCTTCATGTCGGTGCTCAGCCTCGACGAAGAATGAGCCTGTCTGCCAAGAAATCGCTTGGGCAGAACTTCCTGAGCGACCGCCGCTTTCTGGCGCCGATTCTAGATGCGGCGGAACTCACCCCAACCGACAATGTACTGGAGATCGGACCGGGCAGAGGCGTGCTGACCGAAGCGCTGGCGGAACGCGCCGGCTGCGTCGTCGCCGTCGAACTCGACAACCGCCTGATTGAACCGCTACGGCAACGCTTCGCCCCGCAGCCCCACGTGCACATCATCCACGCCGACATTCTTGAACACGCGCCGCAAGCGCTGATTGGCGCCACATGTCTGGGAAAAAAAGAGATTGGAGATTGGAGATCGGACGATTCAGCGACTGGGCGATTCGGTCACCATACCACGCCCTTCCAATCTCCGATCTCCGATCTCCAATCTCCCGATCTCCCAATCTCCTACAAAGTCGTCGCCAATCTCCCCTACTACATCACCAGCGCTGCGCTGCGTCATCTGCTTGAGACGGAGCAGCCGCCGTCGCTGGCTGTGTTGATGGTGCAGTGGGAGGTGGCGCAACGCATCTGCGCCACGCCGGGCGACCTATCGATCCTGGCGGTGAGTGTGCAATATTACGCCGAGCCGCGCATCGTCCAGCGCGTGCCGGCGAGCGCCTTCACGCCGAGCCCCAAAGTGGATAGCGCCATTCTGCGGCTGACCGTCCGTGCACACCCCGCTGTTGACGTGGAGCCGGCGCTATTTTTTCACGTGGTGCGCGCCGGTTTCAGCCAGAAACGCAAACAACTGCAAAATAGCCTGGCCGCTGCACTGCACCTCGACAAGCCCACCGTGCAGACATGGCTGGAGCGTGCTGGCATCGATCCGGCGCGCCGCGCCGAAACGCTCAGCCTTGCCGAATGGGGCATCCTGTGCCAGCAAGAGTTGCCCTTCACTCTGTCGCATCGCCATCAATAGACCGAGACTCAGCCTGCCAAAGTCCACTCAAGTAGACTGACCTGACCGCGCCTACAGCCGGCTTGAACGGACTCTCAGACAATCATCGCCATTGTCTGTGCTTCTCCGTTCAGGACTTGCCGTACAGCGCCTGCCACGTCGACCGTTCAAAGAGAATCTCGCCGCCGGTGCGCATCGTGAGTGCGTAGAGCTCGCCAAAGACATGTCCTTGGTAGGAGCGATTCCTTGTCGGGCTGCGCCAACAGCGCGTTGGCTGCCTGTAGATCGGCGGCGTCAAATCCTGTGGTGAATCCTGATTTCGCCAGCCGTGCGCCGATCGCCTGCCAGCCTTTCAGCCCCTGGCGCATGCGGTCGATGCAACTGCGTCCGCCGTCGCCTGGTGGCGCAGCAGTTCGGCGCGCACGATCTCCACCACAAACAGGGGATTGCCCTCGGTTTCGCAATGCAGACGCGCGGTGACGTCAGGAGCGACCGGCTTGCGCGCCACATGCTGGATCAACCTGACGGTGTTGCGTTCGGTCAGTGCGGCAAGCTCCACCTCGATTATCAGCGCGCTGCGGCGCAGGTTCAGCAAGAAGGGATCGAGCGTCTGCGCCGCGTCCAGATCCTTGCGCAGGGTTCCCACCACAAGCAGCGGCGGCGCGCCTGTCGTGAGCAGATGGTGAAGCCAGTCGAGCGTCTCCTGGTCGCACCACTGCAAATCGTCGAGCAGCACATCCACCAACTGCTCGAACTCCATCACGTCGAGCACAAACGGAGAGCGGCGCCGCCAGCGCAGGCTTCATCTGTCGTCCAGCACGACAAAAGAGACGCCATGCTCCAGTAGCGCCCGGCGCAGGTGATGCAGCAGGTTGCGCAGATTGGTGCGCGCCTGCTCCTCCGCCGTATTGGGCCAGAAGAGAAAAGCCAACTGTTGACGCGACACAGGAGTCCGCCGGTGCAACAGCACCAGATACGCCAGCAGCGCCTGCAAGCGCGGCGTATCCATCCCAAGCATGGGTTCGTCGTCATAGCGAAGGCTGAATTCGCCAAACAGACAAATACGCAGAATGGGCATACGCAGGATCTTTCGCACTGTTGCGCACATGGAATAGGCCGACCCACAAGCCGGGCGTCAATCTGGAGCCGTCGTGCGCACGACGCGGAACCCATACGCGCTGTTTTGGTCTGTCACAGCAGCTCCGCCGCGATAAAAAGCGGTGACCTCATACAAGGCGCTGTCGTAGCCACCCCCGCGCAGGACGCGATCTTCGCCATCCAGTGGGCCGGTTGGGTTTTCACGCGGGGAGATCGCGTAGTAGTCATTGGCGTACCAGTCGGATGTCCATTCCCAGACGTTGCCTGCCATGTCCAACGCGCCATAGGGGCTGGCGCCGTCGGGATAGCTTCCAACCGGCTGAGTGTCGCCAACATAGTTATCGAAATTCAGGCGATCTTCGGTGGGCGGCTTATCGCCCCACGGATAGCGACGACTATTGCGACCGCGCGCGGCTTTTTCCCATTCCGCCTCGGTGGGCAAGCGCCCACCGACCCATTCTGCATACGCGGCCGCCTGATCCCAGGTCACATAGGTCACCGGGTGGAGGTCATACGCCGCCCAAAATTCATCAGTTCCCCAATCCGGGTGAGATGGCGGTGAGCACGCATCAGCGATCACGCATTTCTCATATTGCTCATTCGTCACTTCGGTCTGCATGATCCAGAACGCATCGAGATCGACTTCATGTTGCGGTTTTTCGTCGAAGCCGCCTTCTTCGTCCGATCCCATGAGGAACACGCCAGCCGGCACGTAGACATAGCGCGCGCCATCGATCGAACTGGTTAACACCGCACCCGCCGTGATGCTCTCTGTCGGCGTCGGCATAGTAGTTTGTTTCGCACTGTGCAGTCGGATGTAGCTCTCCGCCCGGTTGATCTCACTCTGGCTCTCATCCGGATCGCGCAATCGGAGAAAGCTGTCGTAGTCCGACAACGCGTCTTCCACGCGATCCAGCTGCGCAAAGAAATCGGCGCGATAGAGGTAGTACTTGCCGGCGTTCGGCGTCCGATCGATCGCAGCAGAAAAATCACGCGCCGCCGCTTCGTCATCGCCCCACGCCTGATAAACCTGCGCGCGCCTGACATATTCGTCGCTTGTCGCATTTCGCGTGATGCGCTCGTCAATATCTTCGATGGCGCGCGCGTATTCGCCTTCGGCTGCGTAGACCATCGAGCGATAATAATAGGTGTCATACTGAAGCGCCGGCGGGGCCGCTTCCAGCGCGCGTGTCAAGTGTTCGATCGCAAGTTGATTATCACCGAAGCCCTCAAAGTAGAGCACTCCCAGGGCATAGTTCACTGCCGGGTTGTTGGGGGCAAGCGCGTAAGCATTCGAGAGCGCGCGGAGCGCTTCAGCATTGTTCCGTTCCATTCGCAACGCCCTCGACAACCCGACCAACGCCTCGACATCCTGTGAATTTGCCGCCAACAGTTCCTCGTAGATGCGCCTACCGGTTGCGGCGTCTCCCATGTCAACGGCGCCGCTCGCGTCAGCCAGCATGATTGTCCGTGTGACCGATTGACTGATAGAGGTGATTGGTGTTGCCGGTTGTGACGAAGGCGTTGCCGGTGTGGTTGCAGCCGGCGATTGCACTCCCTCAACGGCTGTTGTCTCCGGTGTGATGGCAGCCGCAGGCGAGACCGATGCACGATATTCATTCCAAAGCCAAAGCGATAGCGCGCCAACGATCAACAAGAGCACAGCGGCGACCGGAAAAATCCGGCGCAACTGACGCCCCCTGCGCACCGGCTGCGCCGCCCCTGTGGCAGGCGGCGCTCCCTTGTCTTCTGTGGTCGGCGGCGGCTCCCCCCTGCCAGAAGCTGATGGCTGGTTCGTCAGGTCAAACAATCTTCCATCCGTTGCGCGCAGGTACAACACCGGCGTGCCCCACTCGATGTCGTTGCCGGCGGCGAACAACGCTTTGCGCGCCTCGGCAAGTGCGCCATCGACGGGATAGCCAGCGATCAGCGCATCGTAGAATTCATGGGCAAGTCGGATGGCCGCGTCGTCGGTGATCTCGTTCTGCATGGCGATGACTGCGGGGATGCCCTGGCGCACCAGTTGCTGCGCCACGCCGGCAAAGGGATCGCTTTGCGCGGTGCGGGCGCCGTCGCAGGCGTTGAGGAGCGCCAGCCGCAGCGATTGGTGATCGTGCAGCAACGTGCCGAGATAGTTGCCGCTGACCAGACGGCTGCGCCCATCGTCGGCTTCGAATAGCAGCACGCCCTCTGCGTCTGTGTATCGAAGCCTCCATGCCCGACAAAATGGAAGATATGAAACTGCCCACTGCGCAGTTGTTTTTGCAGCGCCGCCAGAGTGGCGCCCTGCTGGTTTTCCAGCGGCAGGCGCGTCAACTGCAACAAACCCTGCGCTTCCAACGATGCGACTGCGGTGTGGATTTTCCGCCACTCCGCCTCGACATCGAGCGGCTGATAATCCTGTGGGCTGGCGATCACCACCAGCACCTTGAGCGGCAGCGCCACCGTCAATGGCTTGGGGCTTTGCGGCAGGTCGAGATAGCGCACGACCGGTGTGATCGTCGAATGCACCAGGAAGCGCTCCCGCGCCGGATCATAGAGATATTCCCACGGCAGTTCCATCAAGGACGGCGGCAGCCGCAACCGCAGCCGGATGCCCTGTTCGCGCTGTTCGGCATAATCGATGCTGCGCAGCAGACATGCGTGCAGGTTGCCCTGAAAGACGGCTTCATACAACCTGCCGCCAAACTTGCGCGCCTCGTTCATCTCCGGCGAGTTGACGCGGCGCACTCCCTGGCGTGGACGCCCAGTGCGCAAAAAGAAGTTTTCAATCTCCAGGGCGGAAAACGGCAAATCGAAAACCGCCTCCGCCTGTCCGGCAGGTGAAGTCAGCACAGCAGCGCGATAGCTGGCATCGCCCACTTCGTCGATTTGCAGATCAAAATCCAGGTAGGTGAGTGCGGTCATGCGCGCGATTATATCACCAAGTAAGGTGGTAATATAGCGCCGCAAGAAAGTCCCTCGAATGAATTAGTCGCCGTCCTTCTATCGCTGGCGTGAGTTCAGGACGAAGAGATTCTGGCGCCGATTCTGTGATGCGTCGCTGGCCTGGTCATCGACGACCGAGCCAGCGGCGCACCGTAGTTGCGTAGGCTGCGTACTCTTCGCCGAACTTCGCCGCCAGATACCTCTCTTCAGGAACGATCAGGATGTAATGACAGGCAATCAGGGAAGCCAGCAGCGCTGCCAAAGCCCAAAGCATGTTCATCAACGACTTCGGCATTTTCCCACTTGCTTTGATGTGCGGAATCCATGCGTACAGACCCCCTCCGCAATCAAACAACCAGGACTGGCGATCTACCCTTCGGGATCATCGATCTCGATCCGAATGCTCACGTAGTCACCCTCGCCAAGATGCTCCGCTTGTTGAACGCTCTTTTTGATGGGGACAAGATAGCGCCCTTCTTTGGGAAACAGTGAAGTCTTCCACTCCGTCTCGCCAATGCGGGCGCGCACCGGAATCACGCCCCAGCCGTATGTCACCCTGGCGGAAATCGCCTTCAGGTCGAGACTCGGCTCTTCTGGAATAGCAACGAAGAGAAAAGGCGCAGGCCCACGCCAATGAAAAATAACGCCTTCAAACTCGATGGTCATAAACATAGCGCACCAGCAATTTCCGTCGATGCCTGTCAGGGCTGCTGTTGTCGCAGCGGCTTGGCCTGGGGGCGCTCCAGTCGTTGTATCTCCTGAACATACGCGCACACGCGTTGATGTAGTTCCTCAGGATAGACGTAGCCGAAATGATCGCCGACCTCGCGTGCAACACGGCGAAACAGCGCCATCATGTTGATAAGCGCCGCCCAGTTGTCGGCAATGTCCGCACCGGTGAATGTCTGTTCAACCTCCGCCCACAACTCGGGCGCCAGATGTTTTTTCAATCCTTTGCCCAGATTTCCAATAGGAATCGACCAGCCATGCTCTATCTGGATGCGCCATTCGAGCATCTGACGCAGAAAGGGGTGTCTCATATCGGCTTCCAGACACCACCTGGCAGGGAAAAGGTCATCGCGCCAGAGGCATTTGGCGACATACGGGGCGCTGCTCAGGAAGTCGTTGATGATGCTCAGATACGCCTCCGACGACGGCGGTTTGGGCGTATAAGCAGTGTACGTCGGTGCGGGCATGGCGTCGGTGAGGCGGTCTTTGTCAAGCAGCACGCGGTAGCCTGCGTCTAGTTCGGCGTCGAGCACGGGAGCGGCCACAATCTGCTGGAACAGTTCGACCGGCCAGAGGGTGAAATCGATCTTAAGACCGCTGGCATACTGTGTCACGTTGCCGCATTGATCGATCCCAAAGGTTGTGTTGGAATGAATCGGGTCCCAGTAAACGACAAGGATTTCGCCAAAATCGTTTAGCCAGGTGCGGTCAAGCACAAACGGCTGAATGTCCTGCACAACCAGGATCACATCATAGTCGGACAAGATGTCAACGGGGGCGTTGGGGATCGCCCGCGTGCTGGTGAGCAGAATGGCGCGGACAAGGCTATGAGCGCTGCCCCAATCGATGAGCATGGCGACAGTCGCATCCTGATATTGTGAATGTTCTCCTGGTCCGTTCATCTGCCGTCGACTTTGAGGCGAATATCAACCTCTTATTCCCACTCAAACACGCGCACATCCGGCAGCAGATGCTCGACGTCGGCGAAGCGCACTTCGGCGGTGCCTTCGGTGACGACGGACGCGGCGCTGACCGCAGCGGCCCAGCGTGCGCTCTCTGCCCAGGCGTCGCCCAGCGCACGACGCCAGACAATAGCCGCCGAAGCTGCGTCGCCCGCGCCGGCTGCGTTGATCGCACGCTGCACCGGCGCCTGCGCCTGCACGACGCCCTCTGCTGTGACGATGATGACGCCCTCGCGCCCGCAGGTCAGCGCCAGCGCGGGCAGATCGCGATCATGGCGCATTCGCCGTGCGGCGTCCACAATGGCGGGCAGCTCGCCGCCGGTCAGCCCGAAGGTGTCGACAAACTCATCCTGATTCAGCTTGACCACATCCGGGCGCGCGGAAAGCGCTTCGCGCAGCGGCGCGGCGGTGGCGTCGATCAGGATCGGCTTGCCAGCGGCATGGGCAATCTCCGTGACCGTGCGGTAGAAAGTGGGCGGCATCCCTGGCGGCAGCGAACCGGCTGCCGCCACCCACGTCGCTGCGGGCAGGTGCGTGCGAAAACGTTCCAACATCGTTTCGACATCGGCGGCGGTGACCGGCAGTGCGCCGATCATGACGTGGCTATGGCGGGCGCGCGCCGTCTCGACGAGCACATTCGCCAGCCGCGTCTCACCGGGCAGCCAGATCGGGTCGACGTCGATGCCGTAATTGGTCAGGACGTTGACGAGCAGGTTGCCGTAATAGCCTGCTACAAAGCCGATGGCCGTCGTGCTTTGACCAAGCCCGCGCAGCGCAACCGAAGTGTCGAATCCCTTGCCGCCAGCGCATTCGATGAAGCGCGGGGCGCGCATCGTCGTCGCCGGGACAAATTCCTCGATGAAGATCACCCGATCGAGGGCGGCGTTGGCGGTCAGCGTCAGGATCATGGCAGCACCGGATCGTAGGCAATCGGCGCCGCCGGCATCATGCCCTGGCTGAGGATGCACCAGGCGTTCCAGTCGATACGTTCGAGCGCGTCGATGGCAGCCAGCAGGTCAAGACTGGCGACGATAATGCCATGTTTGGGCAGCAGCACCGCCGCCGCCTGTTTGCGGATGCTGGCTTCGCGTCCGGCCAATCCCTCGACGACAAAGCGGGCGAGATGCTCGCTGTGCGCGGGTGCAAAGGGAACCACCGGCGTCACCCCGAATTTCTGGGTGGCCTCCAACACCGGCTCGATCGCACGGCCGGCCACACAAAAGGGCAGCACATGAAATGGATGGGCATGAATCACCGCGCCAACATCGGGAAAGGCGCGGTAGATGGCGAGATGCGCCTTGCCTTCGCGCGAGAAGCGCGGCTGCTGCAGCATGGCGTCGCCTGCAATTGGGCCACAGAGAATTTCATCGGCGGCAAGGCGCCAGTGCTGCTTGCTGCCGGCAAAGCGCGGGGTGATGTAGAGATTGTCGCCATCGCGCACGCTGATATTGCCGCCCGCCATATCGGTCAGCCGCCGCTCGAACATCAGCCGCGCAACATGGACGATCTGCTCTGGAATGGATTGTGTCTGCATGAACTGAGTCCGTTTCTTCTCTATCCCCCCGCAACGATAGGGAGAATCCGGCGACCGGTCTATTGAGATGTCAATAATGGTATGTCTTCCGGGGTTTGGGGTCAAGATTGGATTTCTCTGGTTCCCTCTGTACAATTGGTGCGACGCAGCGTTGATAGTTGATAGTTGTTGACACAAAAATCAGGAGAACAACGCGTATGCCGACCTTCACCGAAGCAGACATCCGGGCAGGCGCATCGGCGCAATCCTTCAGCCGTGGGGTGAGTTACTACAACGATGGCGCTGTGTTGAAGGTCATCGGTCGCGGCGCCTTGATCACCGCCGAAGTCGAGGGCAGCGACTATGAACCGTATGAAGTCACTGTCAAACTCGATGCGGACGGCGGCATTGACAGCGCCGACTGCACATGCCCCTACGACTATGGCGGCTATTGCAAGCACATCGTAGCTGTGCTGCTGGCGGTTTTGAATGATACAGAAAGCATCGAGGACAAACCCGACGTACATACGTTGTTAAACGGATTGAATGAGGCGCAACTACGCCAGATCATCGCAAACATCGTCGCCGAAAATCCGCGCCTTGCCGCCGACATCGAATCTGAGGTCGCCTCTCTGCGTCGCGCATCGTCAGTGACGTCTCCATCCGGTGGTCTTCCACCCACGCCGCTCGTCGATATCGAAACCCTGCGGCGCGACATGCGCCGCACTTTTCGCAAGGCTGCAAGCGGCGGAGGTGGCGGCGGTCGTCGTAGCTACTACTACGATGAATACGAAGAGTTCTACATCGACGCCGGCGCCATTCTCGAACCAGCCATTCAGGCTGCGGAAGCACTGTTAAACCGCGGCGACCCGGCAGGCGCCGCAACGTTGCTTAGCGGTGTGATTGAAGAATGGGGCGAATGCATCGCCGATCTGGAAGAGTGGGTGTACGAAGCTAACAAGAACGCCTTCGACGAAGCATCCGGCGAGATCGACGCCCTGTTAGCCGAAAGCCTGCTCAGTCTGCCGCTCACGTCCGCCGAACGCAAGGCGTGGCGCGCTCGCATTGATGAGTGGGAGGATGCGACGATGGGGCTTGCCATCTCCGATGCAGCGCTTGAACAGGGATGGGATTATCCGCCGTTGGTGGCGGCCATGCAGGGAACTATCACTGAGAAGGGTGCATGGGAAGACGAAGCGCCGATATGGGCGGATCAGCTTGCGCTGGCGCGGCTGCGCATTCTGGAGCGCCAGGGTCGCATCGAGGAGTTCCTGAATCTGGCGCAGGCTGAAGGACAGCATGTGCTCTACCTAACCAAGCTGCTCGAACTCGGCGAGGTTGCACGCACAGTCGCCGAGGCAAACGCAATCCTCTCGGATCCCAGTGAGGTGCTGTTGATTGCCGGGTTATTGGACGCGCAAGGGCGTCGCGCCGAGGCGCTGGACGTCGCCGCACATGGTCTGGATTCGACCTATCCCTACGGCATGGAGAATCTGGCGCGCTGGCTTGCACCGCGTGCGCAGGCGCAGGGAGACGCCGACCTGGCAGTGCGCGCCGCCCGGATCGCCTTCCTCAAATCGCACCAGCTCGCCGATTATCAGACCGTCGAAAGCATCGCCGGTGAGCGCTGGAGTGCGCTGAAGCCGGAGCTGCTCGAAGATCTTGCCCGTTCCAACGCCTACACCGCTGTGGAAATTTATCTCCATGAACACATGCTGGCCGAAGCGATGCAGGTGGTGGACAAAAGGGGCGGGTTTGACATCGAGCTGGTGCGCGTCATTGAAGCGACGCGCACCGAGTATCCGGATTGGGGCGTCAGGCGCTGCAAGCAACAGGCGGAGCGAATCATGAACAACGGCGACGCCAAACATTATGCCAACGCCGCGGATTGGCTGCGCCGCGCCCGCACGATCTACGCCCAACACAACCGCCTGGCGGAGTGGCAGAGTTACCTGAACAACCTGCTCGACCTCCACGCCCGCAAGTACAAACTCATCCCAATGTTGAAGGAGATCAGATAAGCATCCTCCGGCATCGACGCCATACGCGAACACCTTGCTGATCTCGATTGAGATCGGCGTTGAGCATCCAATTTGGGTTGATGGCGCCGGTTTCAGAACATCTTCGCAACGACGTGCGCCTTGCTCCACAGCTCTTCGAGCCGGTAATAGCGGCGCATCTCTTCGGTGAGCAGATGAACGATCACGTCGCCGTAGTCGAGGATCGACCAGCCGCCGCCCTGCCCGTCGAGGCCGTCGACGCTCAACGGGCGCAGGTTTTGCTGCAGCTTGAGCTTCTCCAGCAGGTCGTCTTCGATGGCTTTTGCCTGGCGTTCGTTGTCTACAGTAGCGAGGATGAAGTAGGTGGCGAGGGAAGTCTGCTCGTGAACGTCGAGCAGCACAATATTAGTTGCCTGTTTCTGCTCGATAATGTCCACAAGCTGGTGGGCGAGTTGCAAGCTTTCCAGATGTTGCCTCCTGTAGAGAAAAAAGAAATAAAAACTGTCACGGCATCCTGCTATACAGATGTGCTATGCGTGAAGTGTAGCATAAGGATGGCTGCTGTTCAAGGCCGAATCAATGTAAAGCCGCCGCCAACTGTGCAAATGCCGTCGGCGGCGAGCCAACAGAGGTTGGCGAACCAGCTCGACGCATTCACGTGTGCTCAGTTCAGGATGATAACTTGACCGAAGGCAGTCATTTCCCGATCTCATACTCGAACACATAGAAGTGTTTACCACCTTCGATGCGGATACTCATCGAGCCGGACAGCCCGGCCAGTTCGCCGGCGCCGGAGTCTGGAACGACTTGCAGCACGAGTTGACTTTCGCCGCGCGCCATCGTCGCCGAATGTTGAAGGACGAACGAGCCGCTTTTACCGTGCAATGTCCCCATCACTTGCTCGATCGCGACGTAACCTGCCGAACCGGCAACGGTGGTGACAGCGCTGATCATCTCACCGCGGCTGGTCGCCATCAGGTCGCCGGTAAAGGTCTTATCGATCGAAAATCGGCTCAGCTTGACGCCTGCGTTGCCTTGTGCGTAGGATTCCAGCGGTCGCAGATCAACGTTGAATTCGCCTGTCGCCTGCATCAACTCTCCTCCTTTGTGTAAATGATGGCGGGCCGGCCATCAGCATGCGCCCACCCGGCTTCGTCGTAGCCAATCACCGCGCTGCCTGGCTCGGCCAGCAAGCGCGGTGGCAGCGCACGTAGCTGTTCGCCTCGCTATCGGCGATATGCACGATGCTCTCATGGATCGTCCAGCGGTCAGGCGCAGGGCGAAATTGCCCCATCTCTTGCGGAAAACGAGTGAGCGCTGCGATCAGGAGATCGTATGCTGCACTATAGGTTTCGATTTTCTTGGAACGTTCGGCGGATGTCATTGGTTTTCCCCCTTTGCCCTCCGATCTGCTCTCCTCACACCACTTCACATGCGTTCAAATCCGGAAAGACCGGAAACGGCGCGTGCGGTTCGGTCTGATACCAGAACGCAGTCGAGGCAATGTCATCTTGCAGCGGCAGGTAGCGCGGCTTGCCTTCCAGCGCCGCACGCCAACCCAGCGCCTGGATCGTCACGCGCAGGTCTTGCTGAAAGCGGATCGGGTCCAGGATGTGCCAGCGATACATGCCAAAACGCTGCTGGCTGCGATAGAGGCCGTCCGGTTTGATCACTTGCGGCAGACCGGTGTAAGGCCCCGTGAAGACGCCGTATTGTCCCGGTGGAAACTCGAAGTTCCAGGCGCCGCCGAAATAATCCTCGGTTCCGGTGCCGCAGATCGTGGGCCACTCGTCGTCGCCGTCGAGATAGAACTTGATCTCGCCCTCGCCCCACCAGCCGGTGTTGTTGACGCCCCACGCCAGGTACGAACCGACATAATGTCCCTGTCCCTGCACGCCGTCGAGCAGCGTGTGCACAGTCTGGTAGGGGAGCGGATTGCTGCGCCGCCATTGCGCGTGAAAATACGCCGACGCGTCGGGGATCTCGGTCAGCGCGTAGGTGATCTGGTAATAGAAGCCGTTGACCGGCTCCGGCGACAGATTCTCCACTGTGATGCGCGCCCGCTTGCGAAAGGGCATCTCCCAGTAGCTGTTAAAGCCGCCCGCCGGGTTGACGGCGACCGCCAGCGAGGTGATGTTGCACCGTTCGCACCAGCCGTTGGCGAAGAAGTCGCCGAGCGGCGTTTCCACCGAAGGCGTCGGCTCGTCGTCCCAGTAGAAGCGGAAGACCAGCCGCCGCCATGCCGTGGGATGCACCGTCAGCCAGATGTGCTGGATCACGCCAGGGCCTTCGATGTCGGCGAGCGTGACGGTTGTCTTGCCGGAAATGTTGATCGAGGGCGAAATCTTCCAGCCCTGCCCCAACTCACGCGCGGCGATAGCGCCTGTCCCCTCGGTTGCACGTCCGCCGCCTTTGCGTCCATCAGGATTCTCGGCGCTGATCGACCGCGTCACGGCGTTCGACAGCTGCGACAGTCCGCCGACGCCCATGTTCAAGCCTGAAAGTCTCATCAGTGTCTCCTTTTATCAATGGGTTAACTTATTGAGCCGCCGCAAAGGTGACCGTCAGGTGGTTGGCGGACTTTGTGTTGGGTTGGATGGATTGCCCGACGGCAGATCGCTCGTTGTCGAGCTGAAAGCCGCTGAAGAACTGCTGCGCGGCGACGCTGTAGCGCCGGTCGGCAGTTGACCAAAGAGCGCCATCGCCGTGCGTCGATAACCCGCCATGCGGCTGCTGGTCTGGATTACCGGTGAGACGACGTTTTCGCTCATGAAGTTCGCCGTGCCGCGCACCGTGGCGATGGTCTCTTTTGTGTCGGCGATCATCGGCTTCAGCTCGCTCTGCACCATCTTGGTCAACCGCCAGATTTGCCAGATCAAGATGCCGAGCAGCACCCAAACAGCGATGCTCGTCAGCGCCAGAAAGATGATCAAAATGTCGCGCACTGTGCCTACGATCACGGTCAACTCCTTGTTGTGTCAGGCGGTGAGAGTTTGGACGAGCGGTTCGTCGAGCATGACTTCGTTGCGGGCAATGACGCCGCCGCCCAGGCAGTGGTCGCCGTTGTAAAAGACCGCGCCCTGTCCCGGCGTGATGTCGCGCAGCGGCGCGTCGAAGCGCACCTCGACGCGTTCACCTGACCGCGGATAGACGATGCAATCGACCGCCTTTGCCTTATAGCGAATCTTGCACTGCAGCCGCGCGCCAGCGGACGGCGCTTCATCGAGCGTCCAGTTCACACGCTCGGCAATCAGCCGGTCTCGACCCAGTTCCGCCGCCGTGCCAATCACAAGCTGGTTGTTGCGATAGTCCAGCTCGAGTACGAACAGCGGCTCCGCTGCGCCCTTGACGCCCAATCCCTTGCGCTGGCCGATGGTGTAGCCGGGCAGTCCATTATGTTCGCCATAGACGTTGCCGCGGCGGTCGACAATCGGGCCAGGGCGCATCGCCTCCGCCGCCCAGGTGCGCAGAAAACGCCGGTAGTCGTCGTCGAAGATGAAACACAGATCCATCGAGTCGTGCTTGGAGGCGATCGGCAGCCCGCGCTCAGCCGCCATGCGTCGCACTTCGGGCTTGGGAAACTCGCCGACCGGAAAGAGCACGTCGTTCAGCTCAGCCTGACCGAGCACGCTGAGCACATAGCTCTGATCCTTTGCCTCGTCGACACCCTTGAGCAGATGCACCTTGCCGTCCGCCCCGCGGCGCAGACGCGCATAATGTCCCGTGGCGAGATAGTCGGCGCCCAGTCGCCGCGCATAGTTGAGCAGATAGTCGAAGCGAATGTGGCGGTTGCACTCGATGCATGGGTTGGGCGTCACACCGTGGCTATAGCCGTCGATGAAGAAATCCACCACCTTCTGCTTGAAAGGCTGCTCGACGTTGATCAGGTAGAACGGAATGCCCAGATCGTCCGCCACGCGGCGCGCGTCATGGACGCTCTCCAGGCTGCAGCACTTGTTGGTCGAGCCTTCGCCCTCGCCAACTTCCGCCCAGAGACGCATCATCACGCCGATGCAGTTGTAGCCGCGCTCGACCAGCAACGCCGCTGCGACGGACGAGTCAACGCCGCCTGACATCGCAACGACGACCGTGGTCTCCGCAGGCGACTTGCCATGCTTTACACCGATCATGGCGCTTATTGTACACGATTGCGGCGCGGGCGGGAAGAAGAAAGAATGGGAGGAGGGGAGAACGGGAGATCGAGGCTTCGGGCTTGATGTGCGGCGGCGGGTGAATTGACTGTGTGCGTGACAATCGCTACACTGGCTTGCGTATCCAATATCTTTTTCAGCGACAGGAGCGTGATTGACCGCTATGACCGACCTCTACGCCGACTACGATGCCATTTTCTTGGCGCCACATCTTGACGACGCTGCGCTCTCTTGCGGCGGGCGCATCGCCAGCCTGTCGCGCGATGGCAAACGTGTGCTGATCGTCACGGTGATGGCCGGCGACCCGCCCACCGACGTTGAAAACGACTACATCCGCAGCCTGCACGCACGCTGGGATCTGGAGCGCGATGCCACAGCCCAACGCCGCGCCGAAGACATCGCCGCATGTGCAATCCTCGGCGCCGACTTTTTGCACTGGTCGATCCCCGACTGCATCTATCGCCTCAATCCCGCCGACGGCAAGCCGATGTACGTTTCAGACGACGACATCTTCGGCAATGTGCATCCCGCCGATCAACCGCTGGTCGAAAAGATTGCCGGCCTGCTGCGTGCGTTGCCGGCGCACGGGCAATGTTACGCACCGCTGACGGTGGGTCATCACGTCGATCATCTGCTTGTGGCGGAGGCGGCGCGGCGCGCCTTTGGAGATGACTTGATCTTCTACGAGGACTATCCTTACGCGCAGCAGCCCGGCAAGCTGGCGGCGGTGGTCGGCGAACCACCGCTTGGGTGGAAGGCGTCGGCGCTGGCTCTCTCCGACGCCGACCTCGCCGCCAAGATCGAGGCAATCCTGGCGTTTCGTTCGCAGCTCAGCACCTTCTTCACCGACCGCGCCGACCTGGAGCGGCAGGTGAAGGGGTACGCGGCGTCTGTCAATGGGGAGCGGGTGTGGCGAAAAGGGGATAAGGGGTGGTGACCTACGTTGCCCCAGACGTGAAGTAGGTGCTCTGGTGAGTGGTTGTTTCTGATCCGTTGCGCCATCAGGTATACTGCTGGCATGAATCTTTCCAAACCCGTCGCACTTTGCGCCGAGGAGATGCAGCATCTCGCACACTATCTTGCCGGCCAACCAGACGTACTTGTCGCGTACCTCTTTGGCTCCTGTGCACGCGGCAATGCAACGCCATACTCTGATGTTGATATTGCCGTGCTCGTTCCACAAGCACTGTCACATGATCAGGCGTTCGATCTCCGCTTAACATTGATCGACGCCGTCCAAGGGCTGTTGCACCGCGAAACGGTTGATGTCATCATTTTGAACCAGGCGCCGCTGGCGTTGCGCTATCGCGTCCTGCTCGATGGCAAGGTGCTTGCCTGTCGAGATGAACAATTCCGCATCCTCTACCAGGCTGATACGGTCAGCCGTTATCTTGACTTTAAACCGGTAATCGACCGCCACGAACGCGCCATTTTGGAGCGTGCGCGCCGAGGAGAATTGCTAAATGGACATAACCCCTATCGCGGCGCGCTTGCGCGTTATCGCCAACAGCGTGAACGCGCTGCGCGAGCTGGGTGAGGCGCCACTCGAGACATTCGCTTCCACTTTCTTCCTGCATGCCGCCGCCAAGCGTGGTTTTCAGATGGCGATTCAGTCTGCGCTGGACATTGGCGCCATTCTCCTATCCGAAGCTAGCACAGATATTCCAACCGAATATCGCGACATCTTCCCAAAATTGGCGGAGATCGGCGTTCTGCCCGAAGCTCTTGCAGAGCGTCTGGTGGCGATGGCAAAGTTCCGTAACGTGCTGGTCCATCTCTACCTGGAAATCGAAGTGGAACGACTCTATCAATATCTCCAGCACAACCTCGGTGACTTTGACGAATTTGCGTAACACGTTGCCAACTACCTGGCGCGGGTCACAGGGTTGGATGAAGATGCCACGCGCTGAGCGTTTGTTGGACTATACCGGTCCACCGCCGCTTGCGATGTGAAATTCATTGTTCTCGCTGGCGACGGCGGCGGCTGGCTTGGCGGCGAGCAGCTCGTCGAAGAGCGGCAGCGCACCCGTGCGCACGGCGTGCTCAGCATAGAGGAACATCGCCGCCGACCACGCCTGCTGATCATAACCCATCGGGTGGCCGCTGGCGCCGTGCAGCCATTCGTTGAACGCCCAATCGTAGTTCGTGCCTTGTCGGTTCGCCTCCGCCAGCGAAACGAGCATCTGCTCCGCCTGGCGCTGCCAGCCATGACGCACCAGCGCGGCGACATGAAAGCCGCCGATCATGGGCCAGATGCCGCCGTTGTGATACTGGTGCGGCAGGTTCAGGTTGCGGCTGCGGTAATAATCGCGCCAATGATTCTCGCCAGGGAAAATCGGCGGGTAGATGGCCTTGGTCGGGTACGGCTCCGCCATGCCGACCTGCAGCATGTAGCGCAGAATGTGCTCGCGGCGATGGCCGTCGGCGACGCCGGTGAGCACGGCGAGCAGGTTGCCCAGGCTGTCGCACCAGTCGCCATATTCGCGGAAGGCGACGAAGGGCAGATAGAAGGGGCGGCTGGAGATCGTGCCGACGTTGTGGTAGAGCATGAACCATTCCAGCCGGATCGCCTTAAGTTTTTCGAGGTGCTCGGCGAAATGCTCCGCCACCCAGCAGCGATCCACCCACATCAACAGGTTGATGCGCTCATGAACGCCTGCGGCGTCGACGTCACCCTGATAGACCGCTGTCCCCTCCGGCAGATGCGCCGCCAACTCCTGATGCGCCAGTTTGGCGGCGTAGTAGAGCACATTGTCGTAGAGCACGTTGTAACGCACTGCCAGTAGATCCATCCAGTCGCCCGCTTCCGGCGCCTCGATCAGCCCGCACTCGTTCATGTCCTGATAGTCAAGCCAGTACATCGCCTTGTCGATCGTAGCCCAGTGGCGCTGCAGAAACGCCTGGTCGTGCGTATAGTGAAAGTGCAGATAGTGGGCAAGGATAAACCATAGGTTGGAATCGACCGCGCCGGCGTTCTCGGTGCTGACATAGCCGGTGTCGGGATTGACGTTGAGCGGGATCAACCCACGCCGCGTCTGGTGCTTGCCGAGCGTCTCCAACGCCGCGCGTCCCGACCGGATCAGCTCCGGTATGCCCGTACAGACTGCGCCGAGAAAGGTGATCGCTGCGTCGCGCGCCCACACCTGTGGATAACCAGCCGCCAATCCTGACGCCCGATAGCCATAACCGGTGGCGCATTCGTGTAAAATGTTGGTGGCTTTGAGATGCGCTTCCTGGATTAACTTGATGTGCAGCATAGCCAGATTCTACCCGGTTATTCGTAGTGCGTCCACATTCGCAGCACCTTCACGCGCGTTTTTCGTCGAGAATCTGATAGACCTGGCGATATTGATTCCTGAACTATCCTGGTTCCGCATGCAAAGCGGAAAAGTCAAGATGTTGGGCGTCGTGTTCAGAGTCATCCGCCGCTCCGACGCCGGTTGAGCGCCGTCAGCAACACATTAGCGGCGCCGGCAAGTCGTGCAACTTGCGTCACGCGGTCGGCGCCGCAGAGCAGCATCCCGTACTTGCGTTCCCATACACGCGCCAGATCCATACCGGTGAGCGCTGGCTGCGCAGCGCCATCCGCCGCCCAGTAGACCATCAGCAGCGCCGCGGCATCCTCATGCAGGAAGGATGCATCGAAGCCGCGCTGCGTCCACTCCGGATGTTGGTTTGCAAACACGCGGTAAGCCGTGTGCAGCGCCTGATGAAACATGCACAGTTCCTCGGCGTCAAGGAGGCGTCCCTGAGCCGATTGACGCGTCGATGGTCTCGGCGCCGCCACGCGGATAAACCAGCCGGTAAGTGTGTTGTGAAGCGAAGTCATGCCCATCATAATCTGTTCCCCTTTGTCATTTACCGCCCCATCGCTCATAGGCGTCTAGACACAGTATGAGAGGCGCGCGTCCGGTCCGCGTCCGAAGCATCCGCCGTGTGCTCTGCCAGGTAGATCGCCATCTCCTCCCAACTCGCGAAATAGCGTCGCTCCCCAGCCGCGCCCGTTTGACCGGAACCATTCTGCACCGACCCGCGCCACTGCGCCGTCGCCGTCACGCTGTCTAGCTCCCACCAGACGCGCACGATGAAGAGATGTTCGCTGCGAGGAGAATATGGGTGGTTCATAAGCTTGTCTCATCTGGCTGGAGATTAGAGATTGGAGATCAGAGATTGGAGATTGGGGGGGATTGGAAGACCCGATGCCACAAAGCACGCAATCTCCAATCTCCAATCTCCAATCTCCCAATTCCCTTACCTGCTCACGACCGGCAGATAGAGTAGTTGCATCACCTGCTGCGGCGCGTCGTTGTCGGCGGGCAGCACCCACGTGTTGACACGGATGCAGCGTGCAGCGCCGATCAGCGGTGCGCTGCCGGGCGCGGCGTCCAGGCGTACGACGCCGGAATAGAAGCCGGGCGCCAGTCCTGCCGCGTTGACCGCCACCTGCACCTGATCGCCCGCCACGTTGGTGAGCAGCCAGGGGCTGGCGCTGCTGGCGACCAGGCTCAGCGCGCCGCCGCCCACGTTCGCCCACTGCACTGACTGCGGCGCAGCCTCACCGCCCGGCTGCTGCTTGACCAGGAAGCGCAGCCGCTTCTCCGCCAGCGCCAGCCGCGGCAGCGTCGGCATCGCGAAACTGCTGCTGTCGAGCGGGTCGGTGGCGGCGGCAACCTCCTCACCGTCGCTCAGCCCGTCGCCGTCGCTGTCCTGCACGGTCGGGTCGGTGTAGCGGAAGTACTCGTCGCCATCGCTCAGCCCGTCGCCGTCGCTGTCCGCCGCCTTGTTCGTGACGCCGTACAGAGCGGCCCAATCGTCGGCGATGTCGTCGCCGTTGGCGTCGCCGCCGCTGGTGATCAACACCTTGACCGCCTCACTGCGCGCACTCTGCCAACCCTGCGCGTTGAGTGCGGCCACGCGCACCTCATACGTTGCGCCGAGCGTCAACCCGCCGATGGTGGCATTGGTGACCGCGGCGACATCCAGCGTCTTCGTCTCCAGCTGGGCGCCCAGCCGGGTGTAGGTGAGCCGGTAGCCAGCCGGCGCCAGGCCAGCGCCCGCCTGCCAGACGAAGCTGGCGCTGTCTGCCGTGCGTCCGCCCGGCGCCAGGTTCACCGGCGCCAGCGGCGCCGGATTCCCGCCTGCCACCGGCGTGGCGTAAGCCGCCGCGGTCGGCGCGCTCACGTTGCCGTTGATGTCCAGCGCCGTGACGTTGACGCCGTAGTTGTTGCCGTTGAAGACTGCGCCGATGCGATAGAGCAACTCATTGCCCACCGTGACCAGCGCCTGGTTGCGCGGCTCGAAGCCGAGCGGGTTGATCGGGCTGAACGGCCCCCACTGCACCTGGTAGGCGTAGACATCGGGCGCCGCCGACGGATTCCAGCGCACCATGATCGCGCCGTCCACCGTCGCCACAGCCAGACCAGTCGGCGCGTCGGGCGCGGTGTTGTCCACGATGCGCACCGTGCCCGGCGCGGTCAGCGTCACCACGCCGGGGAAGCGGTTGGCGTCGAAGGCGCGCTGGCGCGGCAGACCGCTCGTCACGGCAAGGCACGCATCGTCCGGGATCGACACCTTGCCTGCCGGCAGCTCGTTGACGCCGTCATCGATCACCGCCTTGATCTGGTACGCGCCCGCTAACATCTTGCGCGTGTCCCAGGCGTAGCTGCCCGTTTTCGCCGGCAAGTTGCGCACGATAGGCACGTCGATCTGCAGGTTGCCGGTGATCACGTCCGTGCGCCGGTAGTAGAGCGCCACCGTCGCCTGGTCGGTCATGTCGGCGGGCACGCTCCACGTGATGGTGTAGACGCCGTTGACCGGCTGCTCGTTCGGCGCCGCCGGCAGCAGCAGCGCGCCGCGATTGCCCGGCGCGCCCGGCTGCCCCTTGTTCGCCAGGTAGACAAACTTGAAGTGCTCGACACCCTCGGCGCTCAGGTTAGCGACCTTTGCCTGCCACGCGCCCGGCTTGGGCGACTGCATGCCGAAGATCACGCTGCTGGCGCCGCTGTAGAGCTGCCCCTGGAAGCCCGCCGCGTTCTGCGCCGTGATCTCCACGCCGTCGGGGTCGATCAGGCTGAGCGTCGGGCTGCCCGCCTGCCAGCCCAGGCTGACCAGGAGGTTTTCGGCGTTGGGCGAGACGGTGAAGGGAATCAGTGTGACGCCGTTCACCGCCGCTGGCGCGATCTGCACCGGCACGATGTCGCTCATGTCCGCCTCCGCCGCCAGCACCGGCGAGGATTGCGCGCCGCCGTACTGGTCGATCAGGATGTGGTCGTCGTTGCCCAGGATGAAGTCCAGCCCTTCGTCAAAACCGTAGTAGAGACCGGCCTCGTA
Source organism: Chloroflexota bacterium (assembly GCA_016861025.1). Classification (GTDB taxonomy): domain Bacteria; phylum Chloroflexota; class Anaerolineae; order Caldilineales; family Caldilineaceae; genus Caldilinea. The sequence goes on along the minus strand of BOKO01000007.1, from coordinate 116,743 downwards.
GCCCAGGATCGTGAAGCTGCCTTTGATGCCCCACTCGTAGCTAGTGCAACTGCTGTTGGTGCAGAATTCGCCGAACTCCAGCGCCACCGAGAAGCCGATGTCGGTCGGCGGAATCACCACCGGCCCCCAGTCCACCAGCGCGCCTTCGGGAATCTGGATCGTCGCCTCGATCGCCGCCGTGAAGTGCATGTCGTTGTTGTCGGGCAGCCAGGAATAGTTGTTCCAGCCGCGCCCGCGCCACATGTGCGCCCGCACCGTGCCGGTGAGCCAATCCTCATAGCCGCCGGTGATCTCAAAGCCGATGTCGAGCGGGTTCCACGCCACCCACAGGCTGCCGTCCGCCGAGAAGACGCCGAGCAGCCGCGCATTGCCCTTGAAGGCGAAGAGCCCCTGCGTGTCGATGATGACTGTGCCCGTTGCGCGCAGGATGCCGCCTGGCCCGGTCGGTTCGGTCTGGAAAGCCACGTTGACCTCGATGCGCGTGCCATCCGGCCGGATCGTCACCGAGCCGCCCAGCGCCTTGAGAAAGAGGCCGCTGGCGCCGATAGGCAACCCGACCGGCGACTCGAACTGGAGCACGACGCTGCGCAGCCCCACGCCATCCGGCGGCGCTTCGCACAGCTTGAAGTTGGCGGTGATGCCGGCGTTCGGGTCGGCGGTCGAACCGATGTTGGGCATGGCAATGCGCGTCTCGCCGCGAATCACCAGGACGGGCGCGCCGCCTTGCTCGCATGGTTCGCTGGTCACGCTCACGGTCGCTTTGTAGGCGTCGAAGCTAAAGCTCTGGGCGAAGCCGTTGGCGGCGTTTTCACCGTTGACCAGCGCCGGATGATCGACGCTGGCGACGCTCATGGCGCCGGCGCTGCTGAAGGCGACCGTGCCGGGCTGCACATCGGTGTGGACGTCGGGCATCTCCCACACCCGGTTGAGCTGTGGATAGACTTCGGTCGGCGCGCGCAGATCGATGCAGCTTGCCGGGCAGGCGACCTGCGTCGGTTCGCTGGGCACGGGCACGCCGCGCGGCAGGATCACCGCCTTGACTGGCTTGGACGCGCCGCCCAGCCGCGCATCCTGCACGACGAAGGCTTGCTCGGCGCGGATGCCGGCGAAGACGCGCGGGCTGATCACACCGGATTGTCCCGCAGCCGCTGCAGGCGTATCGAGCGTGAAGCTGGCGCCCAAGCCAACGGCCAGGCTGGCGATCTTTTCGACCTGCGCGCCCTGCGTCAACGCGAGTGAGCGGGTGAGCGACGCCCAGCCGCCGACGTTGACCGCCCACTTTGCGGCAAAGGTCAGCGTGGCGGGCGTGCTCATGCCGGTGATGCGGCGCACGTTTGCCGTCACTTCGTAGAGACCGGCGACCGGATAGAGCCACGGCGTCAGGCTGGTGATGTCGCCCGCCAGCACGTCGGCTTGCGGCCACGGGTTGACCAGGTTGCCGTTGGTTGAACCCTGCTTGACGAACGCAGGCCCGCCCGCCGTCTGCCCCAGGAAGCTCATGGCGCCGCTGTAGGCGTGGAAGTACGCCGACGGCTTGGGCTGGCTGCCGTTGACCGCACCGCAGGTGATCAGCAGCACGTCGCTCATGGCGTCGAAGGCGATGGCGTTTGGATTGACGCCCTTGTTGACGGTCGCCACGCCGCCGATCACGGCCACGCGCGGCGGCTGCCGGTTGCCACTGCTGGCGGGCGGGCCAAGCAGCGGCGCCGAGAACGCGCTACCCCGGCTCGTCCACGTCGCGCCGCTGACGCTCCAGCCGGCTTCGCTCCACAACGCCATGCCGTTGCTTTCGTCGTAGGCAGTCAGACCGGGCGCGTTGGCGGGCCAGGCTGCAGTCGGGCAGACGATCTTCTGGCACTGGCCGTTGCTGGTCGGGAACTCGCCATCCTTGCACGAGTGCACCGAGATGTCCATGCCGTACTTGATCGGCGTGCGCTGGGAAGGCGGCTTGCTGCACACCTCATCCTGGCAGTCGGGCACGGTCCAGCTTTCGATCTGCGGCCCGTTGTAGCTCAGCGCCAGCGCCCACTTGCCGGCCTGCACCGGAAAGATCGGGCTGGTGAGGAACGCCTCGCCCGTCGCCGGGTTCTGCACAATGTCCATGAAGGCGACTTCCTCATCGACGCCGCGGTCGCCGAGTAGATCGCTCTGCGCATCGCTACGCACCAGCCGCGCCGTGAAGTGCCTGGCGTACTGCTTCAGGAACGCATCGTCCCACGTGCTGTCGGTGTGGATGCGAATCTTGACGCGGCTGTTGGAACCGAGCGGCATCGTCAGATTCCACAAGCCAAGCGGGTTGGCGCTGTCGAAGCTGAAGGGCAGCGTCTGTGGCCCGACTTTCGGCTCGTTGCCTGTCAAGATCGTGCTGATCGTGCTCTGCTGCGGGTGCAGGCGGATGTCGTAGGCGTTGGGGTCAGCACCACTGACGCCGCCCACGCGCACCAGCGTTGGCTGGTCGAAAGCAGACGCAGGCGCGCCTGCGCCGTTGAACAGGATGTAGCCGACGCCGTTGGGCGCCGTCGTAACGCCGCGCAGCTTGAGCTTGTCGTTCTGGCTCATCAGCGCCACGTCAAGCTGACCTTGCAGCGGGCGCATGTAGGTGAAGCCGTCGCCCGGCGGCGGATATTGACCCTGCGGCTGCCCCAGCCCGCGCACGACGAGCGCCTGCCACATTGTGTCGTCGAAGGGCGGCAGCTTGTAGAGATGGTCGGCGGCGTAGTAGGGGTCGCTCGCCGGGGGCGTCCCGCCGCCGCCGGGCAGGTCGAACGCCTTGACCTGGTTCAGCGTCAGCAGGTTGTCGTTGCGATAGAAGACGACCAGACGCAGCCCGCCCGCCGTGCTGGGCAGAAAGGAGGGGTTGTTGCTGTCGTCGCTATCCTGCGTGTTGCGCAGATCGAGGTCGCTCCAGTTCGATTTGTGTACGTCGAACATCACCACGCCACAGAAAGGGTTCTGAATGTTCGAGTTGGGCAGCAGCGTCGGCGCGCATGTCTCCTGTGTCGAGCGCAGCAACAGCCCGTGATTCGCCACATCGGGCGCGTTCGGCGCCGTCACCATCCACTGGCTGACCTGGCTGGTGACATCCCAGCGCACGCCGGTCGCCGGTGTGGTCGATTCGACGAAGGTCACAGCCTGCTCGTCCGGGTCGATGGGGTCGGGATTGTAATTGAGCGGCGTCCCACTCGACCAGCCGCCCAGCCAGGCGCTGTCGGTGATGGCGTGCAGCGCCAGCTTCGTACTCAAGCCGTTTTGCGCCACGGCCGGGTTGTTCTCTGCCAGGAAGAAGCCGGTCGGCTGGGCGTAAAGCCAGGCGCGGTCGACGACCGTGCCTTCGGGCATGCGCGGAATGCGAAAGCGCACCACGCCGCGCCACAAGCCGATGCGGTCGCGTCCGACCCAGATGCGGTTGTCGGATGGCGTGACTGCATCGGGCGTGGCGAGATTGTCCACCGCAAAATGCGTCAGCCAGGCTTCGGTCGGCCCGCGCATCTGGAAGATCGGGTCGATGATGACCGGATAGCGACGTTCCTCGGCGGCGAGCCATGCCCACGGCGTGCGCACGCGCAGCTCGATCACGTCTGGTTGATCGGTGGCGCGCAGCACGTATTCACCGGCGACGCGCACCGTGGGGTCGTCCTGCTCGTAGGTGGAGGGCGCGTGCAGGAGCATCTCCTGGCCGTCGCTGCCGACAAAGAGGAGCGAGTTGCGGGTGGTGAGGGGCGAGGTCAGGTCGGCGGCGCTGATCTCTTCGCCGTCCACGATCAGCTTCGCACCGTCGTGCAAGACAAGATTCACACGCAGATCGAGGCTTTCTGGCTGCGGCTGCCAGAACCAGCGCTGTGGACGCGCTGCCAGGCGCAGGGTGTATTCGACGCTGCCCGGCGCGCTCTGCCACTGATCCTGGATGTCCGCTTCCCAGCTTGCAGTGAAGCGCACCGTCTGGCCGTCGGCGCTGCGCGTGGCAGGCTGGCGGTCGCCGTAGCTGCGCAGGCTGGAGAGCGCAGCTACGGCGCCGTGGATGTCGGTCACTTCCAGCGCCTGTGGACGCCAGGTCACGGCTACGCCGTCGCCGGCGATGCGCGCGGCGCTGGCGCGCTCCTCCACGTCGAGGCGCACGCTGTTGGTGGTGTTGAGCCAGCGCCCGCCCAGCTTACGGAAGAAGGGGTTGATCGGCTGCCAGGCGCCGTCAGCGTCCTGATAATGGAGCGGCGTCTGGCTCATCACCTGGGCGATCTCACCGTTGCCCAGGTCGTAGGCGGCGGTGTAGGCGCTGCGCAGCGCGATCACTTCGGGCTTGTCCTGCAGCTCGGCGGGCAGCCACGATGTCGGCGCGGGTGGCAGCGGCTCGACGGTGGACGCGCTCTCACTGGCGGCGGGTGCGCTGACCGGCGTCATCCAGGGCTGCACCAGCGTCGGCGGGACGGCGGCAAGCAGCATGTTGAGCAGCAGCGCAGCCAGCATCGTCAGCGCCGCCCACTGTTCCCGCCGCCGCAGTGACGGCGCAACGATTGGTAAAGTCAGGGTTGCATTCATGGTTTGGTTCCTCCTCATTTTCTCTAGCGCAGCGACGGCAGAAACGATGTCGGCGCCAGCGGTGAACGTTCGTGTGGACGTGGCGCAGGCAGCGATTCAGGGCGGCTATCCACCGAAAAGCCGCTGGGAATGTGCGGGCGGGCGGGCAGCCGGGCTGTCGACAGCCAGCGCACAATAGCGCGCCAGTTCATCAGCATCCGTGGTTGTTTGAGTGCGAGCATGGTTGAGTTCTCCTTGTTGCTATCCGTTTTCCGTCTGGCGACAGGATAGCGGGGGCGCGTCCGAAACGCGTCCGAAGGGGTGGACGGCAGTTAAGGAACGGCTGATGCTGTTGTATAATTCATCGTGGAAACAAGTACAGCGCCAAAATCTGTCTATACCGACGGCAACCTGTTTGTTCTAAAGCCGTCGCACCGCCCAATGCACGAGACGAGCGAACAAGATGATTCCAAATCCTAATCAGCTTTCTGTCACAGCGCTTGGTCAGATCAAGCAGGCCGATATTCACTTTGGCGACCTGACCGTGCTGGTGGGGCCACAAGCGACCGGCAAGAGCATCTTCCTGCAAATGCTCAAACTGCTGGTGGATAACGGCCCAATCGTCGAGGAACTCCGCCGTTTTAACATCGACTGGCAAGGCAATCTTGGCAATTTCCTCGAGCTATACTTTGGCGAAGGGATGGCGAACGTCTACGCTCCGAACACGACCCAACTGGTCGTAGACGCAAAGACGATCGACCTGGCTGCACTGCTGCGTGGGAAACGCACAAAGGACGAGCGACTGTTCTTCATCCCTGCGCAGCGCGTGCTGAGCCTGCGCGATGGCTTGACACGCCCGTTCACCGATTATCGATCTGGCGATCCCTTTGTCGTGCGTGAGTTTAGCGAAAAGCTGCACCAGTTGGTACAGACTGAGTTCGGTCAGACGCCTGATCTTTTCCCCAAAAGCAACCGGCTTAAAAAGGCGCTGCGCGACAAGATCGATGACCACATCTTCGGAGGATTCGGACTAAAAACCAGCACCGACCGCTTTCAGAAGCGCATGGTGTTGAGCGGGCTGGCAGAGCAAACCAATTTACCCTATCTGGTCTGGTCGGCCGGTCAACGTGAGTTCGTACCGATGCTGCTCGGTTTCTACTGGTTGATGCCGCCGTCGAAGACAACGCGTCGGGAGAAACTGGAATGGGTCGTGATCGAGGAACCAGAGATGGGGCTACATCCAAATGCGATTTCGGCGGTCATGTTGATGGTGTTGGAACTGTTGCTGCGTAACTATCGCGTCTGTATTTCCACGCACTCGCCGCATGTTCTGGATGTTGTGTGGGCGCTGCGCCAACTTCAAGCGCAACACGGCCGCGAGAAAGATGTACTTGACCTTTTTGGATTGGCAACGAACCAGGAAACGCGTAAGATCGCTGCGTCTGCGCTACAAAAACAGATGCATGTCTACTATTTCAAGCGCAATGGCTTTGTCGCCGATATTTCAACGCTCGACCCTGGCGCGGCTGATGATGCAGTTGCCGGGTGGGGTGGGCTGAGTGAGTTCAGCGGGCATGTTGGCGACATTGTGGCGCGTGTTGTGGCGCGTAGGCACCAGGAGATGCCGGCATGAGCTTCGAAGCGGCAGTCAAGGCCGCCCCTGCACCGGTCTGCGATGCCTACCGCCCAGGTAAACAGGCGCTGAAGGGCGAACATCGAGACCTGATTCGGTGCCGCGATACCAGACGATTTACTGGCAGTATCGATCTTGAAGCCGCTTTGGCAGACGATGCCCAAGCCGCCAATCTCTGGGATTATGGAATTGGCGTTCGCTTACGTGGGGACAGTGAACACGCAATCTGGGTTGAGGTTCATCCGGCGGCAACAACGGAAGTCTCGACATTTCTTCGCAAACTCGCCTGGCTGCAAACCTGGCTGCGCACTGAAACAAAAGCTTTGGGCGCCCTGTCTCAGCCCTCGGACGAAATCGAAACGTTTGTCTGGATTGCCACGGAAGCAGGAGTGCATATTCGCCCTGGCTCTCCGCAAGCGCGCAGATTGCAGCAAGCTGGGTTGAGGTTACCGCGGCAAGTGCTCGAATTACGCTGATTCACTGCACCGTAGATCACCTTTCTGTGACTGCACAGCGTCACATCACCTGAAAGCCATGCTGCACATCCATCTCTTCGGCCCCCTGCGCCTGGAAATCAACGACGCCCCTCACCGCTTCGCCGCGCTGCCCAAGACGCTGCCGCTGCTCGCCTACCTGCTGCTCAACCGGATGGCGCCGCTGCCCCGTTCCACTGTAGCCTTTACGCTCTGGCCCGACCTTGACGAGGAGAGCGCACGCAGCAACCTGCGCCGTCATCTCTATGAGCTGCGTCGCGCCCTGCCGCCTGCATCCAACGATCTTCCCTGGATCAACGTAGACAGCACGACGGTGCAGTGGAATCCGGCTGCATCTTGCTGGCTCGATGTGGCCGCATTCGAGGACGCCTGCCGCACGCCGGACAAACTGGCTGAGGTCATCGAGCTGTATCAGGGCGACCTGCTCCCCGCCGTCGATGAAGAGTGGCTGATCTTCGAACGCGAGCGGCTGCGCACTGCCTTTCTGACCGCGCTGGCGCAGTTGATCGAGCAGCGTCGCTCAGCCGGCGACTACGTGGGCGCCATCGACGCCGCCGCAACCCTGCTCCGTCACGAGCCGCTGCGTGAGGACGTCGTGCGCACATTGATGACCCTGCGCGCCGACAGCGGTGATCTGCCCGGCGCGCTGCTGGAATATCGCCGCTTCGAGCAGGCGCTGCGCCGCGAACTCGACGCGCCGCCGACCGCCGAGACCAGCGCCCACTACGACGCCCTGGCGCGGCGGGCGGTGACACAGGACGCGTTGCGCCACGCGCCTGAACCGATGTCCATGGCAGCGCCGCCATCCGCAGCGGCGCCCGCCCCATCTGCCCCGCCTGCACACCGCCACAACCTGCCCGCACAATTGACCAGCTTTGTGGGGCGCGCTCAGGAACTTGCCGACATTCGCGTCTTGCTGGGGCGCAGTCAGGCGCCGGTGCGGCTGCTGACGCTGGTAGGTCCGGGTGGCAGCGGCAAGACGCGCCTGGCGCTCGAAGCCGCTGCCCGCCTGCTGGAGGAGGACATCTTTCCCGATGGCGTCTTTTTTACACCGCTGGCTGCGCTCACCGACCCCGGCGAGATGGTGGCGGCGTTGGCGACGACGCTGCGCGTGACCGAAAGCGGCGGCGCGCTCAAGGAACGGTTGCTGGCGCGGTTACAAGGACAGCGGCTGCTGCTGGTGCTGGACAATTTCGAGCACGTCGATGCCGCCGCGCCGCTCATTGCCGAATTGCTGGCTGCCGCACCGGGATTGGCGTTCCTGGTCACCAGCCGCGTGGCGCTGCGCATCTACGGCGAGCAGGAGTATCCGGTCATGCCGCTGCCGCTGCCCGATCTCGACGATCTGCCAGCTTACGAACGGCTGGCGCACATCCCTTCCATCGAGCTTTTCATTATCCGCAGCCGCGCCGTCAATCCCGCCTACGCGCTGCGCCCGGAGGATGCCGCTGTCATCGCCGAAATCTGCGTCCGGCTCGACGGGCTGCCGCTGGCGATTGAGCTGGCGGCGGCGCGCAGCAAACTCTATCCACCGGCGGCGCTGCTGGCGCGCCTTAGCAACCGGCTGGCTTTTCTGGAGAACCGCGCGCGTGACGCCGAACAGCGCCATCAGACGCTGCGCGCCACGTTGGACTGGAGCTACCGGCTGATGGGCGCAGCCGAACAGAAATTGCTGGCGCGCCTGGCTGTTTTTGCGCGCAGCTTCACCGCCGAAGCCGCCGAGGCGGTGTGTGGAGACGCAGCCTTTGACGTGCTGGGTGCGCTGAGCGCGTTGTGCGACCACAGCATGGTGCAGCCAACGCAGACGGAGCGCGGCGTGCGGTTCGTGATGTTGACGACCGTACACGACTACGCCGAACAGTTGCTCGACTCCAGCGACCGCGCTACGCTGCAGCAGCGGCACGCCGCCTATTACGATGAGTTTGCACAGCAAGCAGGACGTCACGTTTACGGCGCGCAGCAAATGGCGTGGCTGGTCGCGCTGCGCGAGGAAGAAGACAACCTGCGTGCGGCGCTGCGTTGGTCATTAACCGCTGGCGCCGCCCCTGCGCGCGTGCTGTACGGGATGCACATTGCCCGCGGGCTGGCGCGCTTCTGGCAGATCAGCGGGCGCATTGCCGAGGGACGCAGTTGGTTCGATCAGACCGTCGCCGTGCTCGATGTCGCGCCGATAACTGAGCAGGTGGAAGTGTTGGGACAGGCTGGTCTCTTTGCGCAGTTGCAGGGCGACCACGCCGCCGCGCTGGAGTTTCACGAGCGTGCGTTGACGCTGGCGCGCACTGCGGGTGATACAGCCCTGTTGGCGTATGCGCTCTACACCCTCGGCTCTTCGTTCGGGCGCGCCGGTGATGCGCAACGTGCGGCAGAGATGTTGACTGAGTGTCTCGCGTTGCGGCGGCAGCTTTATCCGGGCATCGTCACGGATGCGCAGATGGCGCTCACGCTCAACAATCTGGCAGTTTCCTACGTCAACTCCGGCAGGTTGGAGGAGGCGGAGGCGCTCTACACGGAGAGCCTGGCGATCAAACGCCGGAATGACGATAAGGTTGGCGTGGCTACGGCGCTCGCCAACCTGGGCGATCTGGCAATGCGGCGCGGCGACTATGAACGCGCCGCTGTGTACAAACGCGGGAGTATTGAGCTGCGCATCGCGCTCAATGACCAGCTTGGCCTGACCAAAGCGCTCGATCAGATGGCTGAACTGGCAGTGCTGCGCGCCGATTATCAGCGTGCAGCGACGCTCTTTGCCGCTGCTTCTGCAGCGTATGAACGGCTGCACGCACAGCGCACCGCCCACATTACCATCGAGATGAACGCATTTCTTACATCGATCCAACAAAATATGACGCCGGAAAGCTATCAGCGTGCGGCACAAATGGGGCAACGGATGACGCTCGACGAGGCTGTGCGTTTTGCGCTGAGCGTCACTTGAATCGACTCCCAACGCAGCGAACCACGCGCGCCGACACATAGGCGTCGAGCACCGCCTGCACTGCGTTCGGATGGATGCGCGCCTTACACAGGACATCGCCATTGCCGAACTTGTGCAGCAACGTCGCCGTTTCCTTGCCGTCGGTGATGAGCGCACCGACGACTATCATGCGGCGCCAGGTTGCGCAACAACGCCATCATCGACAGATTTGGCAACAACGCTCGCCACACGTCGGCGACGTCGGGCCACCGACTCGGCAGCAACCACCTCTCACACAAAGCCGTCGGCAGAGTTCATCTCTTGGCTGGCGCCCGGGATCGCATGCATTTGCGACGGTCACACACATGCCCTGCATTGCCCCTATGCATGGTATCATCCATTCTTATGATTCAGGCGTTGACGTTTGATTTTTGGGACACGATTGCCGCTGACGATTCGGACGAACCTAAACGCGCGCAGATGGGGTTGCCTTCCAAAGCCGATGAGCGCGTGGTGTTGTTTGTCGACCACATCACCCGACGTTACCCGCACATCGACCCCGATGAGGCGGCGCACGCTTTTCGCCAGGCAAATGCACGCTTTCGCGAAGAATGGCACAACCATCATCGGACGCCGGGCGTGCATCGGCGGCTGAGCTACGCCTACGACTGTCTAGGATTGACGCCGCCGCCGGGACGGTACGCCGCCCTGGTGCGCGAGGTCAGCGAACTGGCGCGCGCCATCGAAACAATGGAGGTGCGCATTGCCCCCGATTTTGCCCCACACATCCATGCCACGCTGGCGGAGCTGGCGCAAAACTACACGCTCGGCGTCATCTCCGATACGATTCACACCACGGGCCGCGGGATTCGGCATCTGCTCTACCAGCAGGGGTTGTTGCAATATTTCCGTATTTTTCTTTTTTCGGATGAAGTGGGTGAATCGAAGCCATCGCCGCGTATCTTTCGCCGCGCGTCGCTTGAGCTCGGACTGCCCGCCTCGATGATCGCACACATCGGCGACCGCGAGAGCAACGACATTGCCGGCCCATTGGCAGTTGGGATGCGCGCCATTCTCTACACCGGCATCGTCGATCGCGGCAGCAACGGCACCCGCGCCACAGCCGTCTGCCATGATCTACGCCAGCTACCCTACATCGTGCAGCGAATGCAGTAAGGCAAACGAACGCTGCGCTTCAGTTCGCCAGAATTCGTGCAATTTGCGATGGGCGATCACGCGACAAAGTCCGGGACTCCCTTATTTGGGGCCCATCCGAATCGCACCATCAAGACGAATAACCTCGCCGTTAAGCATCTGGTTTTCGATGATATGCTCGACGAGAGCGGCGTACTCCTCCGGCCTGCCGAGCCGTTGCGGAAAGGGAACCTGTTGCGCCAGCGACGCCTGCGCAGCTTCTGGCAAACCGGCCAGCATCGGCGTGGCAAAGATGCCCGGTGCAATCGTCATCACGCGGATGCCAAGCGACGCCAGATCGCGGGCGAGTGGCAGCGTCATTGCCGCCACCCCCCCCTTCGACGCTGCATACGCCGCCTGTCCGATCTGTCCATCATACGCCGCCACCGACGCCGTGTTGATGATCACGCCACGCTCGCCGCTTTCTCCAGGCTCGTTTTGCGCCATCGCCTCTACTGCCAGGCGGATCACGTTGAAAGTTCCGACCAGATTCACCTGCAGCACGCGCGTGAAGGCGCCGAGATCGTGCACGCCGCGCTTGCCGAGCACCTTCTCTGCAATCGCAATGCCTGCGCAGTTCACGACGCCGTGCAGCACGCCAAACACGTCGAGTACAGCGGCGACCGCCCTCTTGATGTCGTCTTCGCTTGTTACGTCGGCGCGGACAAAGCGCGCCCGATCACCAAGCCTGATGGACATCTCCTCACCTGCTTCAGCATTGAGATCGACAAGCATCACCCGTCCACCGCGTTCGGCTAGAAGTTTCGCCGTCGCCGCGCCCAGCCCTGAGCCACCGCCAGTGACAAGAAATGTTCTGCCTGCAATTTGCATAGCGCAATCCTTTCTGTCAGTCGATATGTTGGGAACAGAGAGATTCTGCCGTTCATGATACTACACACGACGTGATTGAGGAGTTCTGTCGGCAATTCCGTGAAGTTGCCAACAATTCGCCTGACCCTGGCAATTGCCCTTTTGCAAATTTACTTGCATTTTTTTCTTAAATTAGGTGTTGAATCTGCTATACATTCCTGCTATAATCTTCGCATCTGCAACGAAGTGGGAGAATGATGGCTCCCACTTTTTTTTGGAAAATGCTTGAAGGTGTTGTTTCACGTGAAACATTTGCCATGATCTGTTGAACGTGGAAGACCTCGAGGCTTGATGCAAAAGGCGGAATTCGTGACAGAATCTGTCCAGCCGCAAAGTGGTGTGACGATCCCGGTGATTGACTACGAACACAGTCAGTACCGGGCTGATTTTTGGGTGGGTCAAGGGCGACAATACGAAGACGCTGTCGAGCGCCTGGCGATCCGACGGTTATTGCCTACGCATGGTGGGCGCATCGCCGAGATCGGCGCCGGCTTTGGGCGGCTTGCCGATCTTTACACCGGTTACGAGCAGGTCATCCTGTTCGATTACAGCCGCACGCTGCTGCAGGAGGCGGCGCGTGACCTGGGACAGGATCGGCGATTTGTTTTTATCGCTGGCAACCTGTATTCATTGCCATTGGCAAGCGGGATTCTCGATTCATTGGTGATGGTGAGAGTAATGCACCATCTTGCCGACGTGCCCGCGGCGCTGCAACAATTGCGCCGCGTCATGCATCGACACAGCGTGGGCGTGATCGAGTTTGCCAATAAGCGCAATCTTAAGGCGTTGGCGCGCTGGGTGGCGCGGCGTCAATCATGGTCGCCTCTGGATGAGAAGCCGGTCGAGTTCGTCGAACTGAACTATGACTTTCATCCAGCATGGATGGAAAAACGTTTTGTAGAAGCCGGATTGCATATCGAACGGCGTTACGCAGTGTCGCATTTTCGCCTGAGTGCAATCAAGAAGAGAGTCAACGCTGAAACATTGGCGCGTATCGATAGCTGGCTGTTTGCTATTGGTGGAACGTATCCGTTGGCGCCAAGCGTTTTTTTGCGAGCCAATGCGCCCGAAGGCGGCGCACGCGTGAATTTCACGACCGATGAACAAGCGCTGGCGCACCTGCTGCGCTGTCCGATCTGTGCAGCAGAGCCGCTCAATCGGCTCGGCGAAGATCGCGTGCAATGCACAGTTTGTCGGCGCCAGTTTGCTTGTCGCGAAGGCGTTTGGGATCTCAAAGAGGCGCTTTGACTGCATCTTGCAAAGCAAGCGTCAATTAACAGTGGTGAAAAATCTCGCCACAATATGGATGAGTGTATTGTAGGCTATATTATAGAGCAGCCGACTGGTCTGTGTCATGCTATTTGGATAGCGATTTCACAGTAAGGTCGCGGCGGGCAAGGAGAGATAATAAATGGCAAAACAAAAGTCTATGCGCTCAACGTTCGACGATGAGTTCGACATCGATCTCGAAAACGGGAGCGACGATTCTGTCGAAGAAGAATTCGAAATTGAAAATACGCTCGATGACTCTGCCGAAATAAGCGAGGCTGAGGCGCCGGCTGTTGCACTGAGCCCAGAGGCGGCGCTCGAGTCCCTGTTGCTGCTTGGTCGTTCTCAGGGCTATGTCTCTTACGATGATGTGCTCAAAGTGATGCCAGAAGCAGAAAATTCGATGGAGCAGCTCGAAGACATCTTTGCGTCGCTTTTTGAGCAAGGGATCGACGTTGGGCAGACGCGCGATGAAGAGCAAGATATTTTGGGTGATATCAGCGACGCCGAGCTCGAAACAGGCGAGATCGAAGAGGAAGATTTCGATCTGAGCCAGATTGAAATTGATGATTCAATCAGCCTTTACTTAAAGGAGATCGGGCGCGTTCCGTTGCTGACCGCAGAAGAGGAAGTTGATCTCGCCAAGCGGATGGAACGCGGCCGCGAATCGCGCAAGAAACTATCCGACGGCATTGACGACTGGGAAGAGCGCGAGCGCCTGCTCTGGTTTGTGCGCGATGGACAGGCTGCCCAGGAGCATCTCATCAAGGCGAACAGCCGTCTTGTGGTCAGCGTCGCCAAGAAATATGTGGGGCGCGGTGTGCCATTCCTTGATCTGATTCAGGAAGGCAACATCGGCCTGATCCGCGCTGTCAAGAAGTTTGACTACCGCCGCGGCTACAAATTTAGCACCTACGCCACCTGGTGGATTCGCCAGGCTGTGACACGCGCGATCGCCGACCAGGGGCGCACGATCCGTGTGCCGGTGCACATGTATGAGCAGATCAACCGCCTGACGCGCACCAGCCGGCAGCTTGTGCAGGAACTGGGCCGCGACCCGACAACCGAAGAGATTGCAGATGAACTCGGCGTGACCCCGCGCAAGGTCGAGCACATCATGCGCGTCAGCCAGCGTCCGCTGAGCCTGGAGATGCCGGTTGGCGAGGAAGAGGATAGCTATCTCGGCGACTTTATCGAAGATGAAGACGCCGACGCGCCTGGCGAGGCCGCTGGACAACAGCTCCTGCGCGAAGTCATCGATGAGATTTTCCAGAGCCTGACCCCGCGCGAGGTGCGCATCTTGCAACTGCGCTTTGGATTGGTCGATGGCTATTGCTATACGCTAGAGGAGGTTGGCAAGAAGTTCGGCGTCACACGCGAGCGCATCCGTCAGATCGAGGCGCAGGCGTTGAGCCGTCTCCGCCACCCCAGCCGAAGTCGAAAGCTGCGCGACTATCTGTAAGCCATATCTGCTCTCGTAGATGTTTCACGTGAAACATTCGACGCCAGCGTCTTTGACGCTGGCGTCTTATTTGGGTGATTGCCTCGCTGCTTATTCAGCGATTCCTCTCAATGAATCCTCGCCCGATCAAAATTCCATCAAGTGAATGGCGGCGGGATTGAACATTCGACCGATCCCTTGCCTACACTCATCGAGTACGCTACTGGTGTAGTTTGTTGTTAACCTTCATGCTGTCGAGGTGTTCTATGTCCCCGTTCGCTCGTCGCCTGATGCGATTGTTCTCTTTCACTCTCCTGTTCATCGTTGTCGGTGCAATCGGCGCATTGGCTCAAGAAGATACACCTGCGCCAGCGCAGGATTCGACGGTTTATCTTCCGGCAGTGATGGGGTCGCCGCCTTCACAGGTGTTGATTGCCGCCGCCTATATCGATAGCGCCGTCAGCTATGAACCGGACGAAGCGATTTTGCTATGGAATGTCGGGGCTGGCGCGCAATCACTGGCGGGCTGGTCGCTGCGCGCCGGAGCGAAAACAGCGACGTTTCCGCTCACGACCACGCTGCGCCTGGAAGCTGGATCGCGATTGTGGTGCACAGCCAACACCGACAGCTTTCGTCGTTCGTTTGGCGTTGACGCTGGCTGTGCATGGTCGTCCGCCGACAATGGCGCGTTGTTGTTGGATGGCGCGCTGACGCTCAACAACAACGGCGGCGCCATCTTGTTGCGCAACAGCCGCCAGGAGGATGTTGATATGCTTCTCTATGGCGCCACGACCCAACAATCGAGCATTTGGCTTGGCCCGCCAGCGTTGCTCTATACACGCGGGCTTGTCACGGGCGCAGGTCAGGTGTGGCAACGCAAGCTCGACCCGAACAGTGGACTGCCAATCGACAGCAACTCGGCGCGCGATTGGGCGGGAGACCTCGAAGACCTGGAATGGGGACGGCGCGTCCGTCAGCCGGGATGGGGCGGCTGGGATCGCAGCGACGGACTGTGGCCGGCCGTCAGCGTCGATAGCGCCGTCTGGACAGTCGCCGTTGGGCCGGAAGGATTGTATCAGCCGATGGTGGAATTCTTTCGCTCGGCGACGCATTCCCTCGACTTGAGCCTTTACACCTTTGAGCATCCATCGCTGGCTTTGGCGTTGGCGGAGGCGGCGCAGCGCGGTGTGCAGGTGCGCATGCTGCTCGACGGCGCGCCGCCCGGCGGCATCACCAACGTGCAAAAATGGTGCGTGAGCCGCATCGCCGAAGCCGGCGGCGACATAAGGTACATGGCGGTGACGGATGATGCGCCCAAAGGTTACAAGCGTCGCTACCGTTTTCTTCATGCCAAATACGGCATCGCCGATGGACGCTCCGTATTCGTCGGGACAGAGAATCCGACGCTCAACGCCATGCCAGAACCGACCGGCGCTCCTGTTGGGGGGCGGCGCGGCTTTTATCTTTTCACCGATGCAACAGGCGTTGCAGCGGCGTTGAACGCGCTGTTTGCCAGCGACTGGCGACCAACCATCTTTGCCGATTTGCGCCCATACGACCCGACGCACGCCAAATATGGCGCGCCGCCCGCCGATTTTGTATTGCCCCCGCCGCCTGTGTTTGTTGTCGCCGACGCTCCTTTTGGCGAGGCGATGACAATCGCAGCGCACGCCGAATCCGTCGTCGTGAACGCCCCTGAAAATGCCATGCGCGTCGATGCTGGCATTCAAGGGTTGGTCAATCGCGCTGGCGCTGGCGACGAGATCGTCTTTGTCCAGATGTATGAAAATAAGTTCTTTGGCGAGACAGTGAGCAACCCGATCGCCGATCCTAACCCGCGGCTAGAGGCGGCGATCAACGCCGCCCGGCGCGGCGCTCGCGTTCGGCTGTTGCTCGATGGCTATTTTGACGACGAAGATGCACTGCGCAACAATCAAGCGACGGTTGCCTACGTACGCACCATTGCCGCCGCCGAACATCTCGATCTGGATGCACGGCTCGCCAACCCAACCGCAGGGGGCATCCATGCCAAGCTGGCATTGGTTCGGCTCGGAGAGCAGCGCTGGTCAGCCGTCGGCAGTCTGAATGGCGGAGAAACCAGCCATAAGCTCAACCGCGAAGTTGTGTTGCTGGTTGAAAACGCCGTAATCCACGCCCGCTTGCACAGTGTATTCGAGCATGATTGGGCGCTTGGCGAAGAATGAGAAACCTAAAGAGTGGATCCCAGCGTCCTGGCGCAGATTTCAGAAATTAGGATGAGTGGGTGAGAAATGTTCACAATTTCTCACCCGTTCGTCATCGTGCGATTCAGTCGAGGTGTTGATAGGCGATCAAAGTCAAGAATTCGATAAACTCATCACTCAAGCACAACCTGTCCAGGATGTCCGCCGCCTCTTCGTACCGACCGACCGATGTTCCGCCAAGCTTGGCGAGTTCTTCGTCGCGAATTTGCGTGTAAAGCTCCTTTGTCACCGGGCGTCCGTCGCTGAGTGTAGCGCCGTGATGAATCCACTGCCAGATTTGCGAACGGGAGATCTCAGCGGTGGCAGCGTCTTCCATCAGGTTGTTGATCGCCGCGGCGCCGTTGCCGAGCAGCCAGGCATTCATATATTGCAGCGCCACGCTGATGTTGAGGCGCAGACCCGCTTCGGTGATCGAGCCGCCGGGCACCTTGATATCGGTGATCTGGCTTGCCTCCACCTGGACATCCTCGCGCATGCGCTCTTTCTGGTTGGGTTTATCGCCGAGATAATTGTTCGCCACCTCCATTACGGTCGGCACCAGGTCGGGATGCGCCACCCACGTGCCGTCGCAGCCATCGCCAAACTCGCGCAGCTTATCTTCCCGCACTTTGGCGAGGGCGTTTTCGGTGACGACCGGGTCGCGACGGTTGGGGATGAACGCCGCCATGCCGCCGATGGCGTGAGCACCGTGTTTGTGGCAGGTGCGGATCAACAGTTCGGTGTAGGCGCGCATAAATGGCACAGTCATTGTCACCTGCGCGCGATCGGGCAGAATTTGGCGCTCATTCCTGGCGAACTTTTTGATGACGCTGAAGATGTAGTCCCAGCGTCCGGCGTTGAGACCGGCGGCGTGTTCGCGAATCTCGTAGAGAATCTCCTCCATTTCCAGCGCGCCAAGAATGGTTTCGATCAGCACCGTGGCGCGGATCGATCCGCGCGGAATGCCGAGCGCATCCTGAGAAGCGTTGAAAACATCGTTCCAAAGACGCGCTTCCAGGTGACTTTCTAATTTGGGGAGATAGAAATAGGGGCCGCTGCCGCGGGCGAGCAGTTCTTTGGCGTTGCGGAACATGTACAGCCCAAAGTCAAAAAGGCTGCCCGAAATCGGCGCGCCGTCGACAAGTACATGTTTTTCGACCAGATGCCAGCCGCGCGGGCGCACAAGCAGCGTCGCCACTGTCTCATTAAGCGTATAACGCTTGCCGTCCGGATTCTCGAAGGAGATGGTGCGCCGAATGGCGTCGCTGCAGTTGATCTGCCCCTGGATCACATTCTCCCATGTTGGCGACAACGCATCCTCAAAGTCCCCCATGAAGACCTTAGCGCCGGAATTCAGCGCATTGATCATCATCTTGCGTTCGGTGGGGCCGGTGATCTCGACGCGGCGGTCATTCAGATCGGCGGGGGCAGGCGCAACCTGCCAGTCGGATGTACGAATCCACTCAGTCTCCGGCAAGAATCCAGGGATCTCGCCAGCGTCAAAGCGTTTCTGTCGCTCTTTGCGGGCGGCCAGCAATTCGATGCGACGCGGGTTGAATTGACGATGGAGCGCAGCCACGAAGGCAAGTGCATCCGGCGTGAGCACTTCCGTCACTGCGGGCGAAATTGCGCCAACGATTTGCACGCCGGCGGGCGTTGTTTGAGTCATCGGTCTCCTCCTGTTTGTTGTCAGATCGCTCTCTGCGAATGTGCTTGATCTCCGAACGTACGATGAGGTTGCATCAGGCACCCTAGCAGGCGGATGTTGTGTGGCAATTCAGGCTGTGTGTTCACCTGTCCCAATGTCAGCGATGCAACGTCGTGGCCTTGCTTTCCTGCAACTGTTTGAGCAAATCGCCGATGCGTTCGGCATAGACATGGTTTGGCTGCGAAACCACCACCGGCATGCCGAATTGCACCGCTACACCCATCGCATCGATGGCTGGTGGAAACACATCGAGCAGGGGGCGGTCAAGTCGATGTTCGATCTCACGCAGAGAGAGCAACATTGCCCCCTGGCGGTTGACCGCAATCAGTCGAATCGTGATTGCACTGCTGTAGGCAATGATTTGATTCACGCGCTGGACAGCCGCAGCAACGCTTGTGGCCTCTGGCTCCAACACTACGAGCACCTGATCGCTGCTTTTGAGGATCGTCTCCGTGGCTTCATCGACAGCCGGGGGTAGATCAACGACCACATAGTCACATTGGGTGATCAGCCGCGCCAACAGCGCGCCGGCCAGCCCGGCGTTGAACGCCCCAAATTCATCTGCTTTTTGCGGTCCGCACAACACCTTCACACCAACGCTTGTTTCATTCAGCAGCCGATTTACCACTTGATCGGTGATCGCCACCGGTTCAAGAGGTCGCAACGCAGCCAGCGAGATTGTTGGCTTCAGGTTGAAGTGCAGAGCCACTGTGCCATAGTCCGGGCGAAATTCAAGCAGAATCACCTGATTGCCATTCCCTGCCAGTTTGGCGGCCAGGTTGACAGCCAGCGTGGTGACGCCGACGCCGCCTTTTGCACCGATAAGACTCAAGACGCGACCGGATTTGACCGCTGCACTCTTTCGCAACAGAGCGTGCCGCGCCAGCAGCATTTCAACGCGGGTCAGCAACTCGCGCGGGTCGATAGGCTTGGTGAGATATTCGTCGGCGCCAGCGCGCAGCCCAATGATTTTCTCCTGAACCTGGCCGAGTCCACTGAGCATAATGACGGGGAGAATCGCAGTTTCGGGGTCTTTTCGCAGCTCGGCGCATACATCGAACCCATTCAGGACGGGCATCATTACATCCAAAATCACCAAATCCGGCTGTTCAGAATGAATCAGATCAAGCGCCTGTCTCCCGTCACTTGCAACAATCACCTCGTGGCGTTCCAGTTTAAGTGTGTTCGTAATCAGGCGCTGGAGGGTCAGATCATCGTCGGCCACCAGAATTTTGGCTGGCATTTTCAGTTTCCTTCCACTTGCTTCAGTATTTGAGACGGGCAAAGTAGGTCTGCTCTGCTGCGGTGCGCGCTTGCTGGAGCGTGTGGATGCCCCGCTCCTCGAGCAGCGGAATCATGCGGAGGAAAATCTCGCCAGTTACGATCGCGTCGCCGAGGGCGGTGTGTCTCCCCAGCGATTGCACGCCCAGCCGCGCTGCAATATCTTCCAGGCCGTGACGTTCTTCTTCTGGATGAATCACAGCAGACAACAACAGTGTATCCAAGATTGGGTTGTCAAAGCAAACTCTGGTTACGCTCTCTTTTTCCTGGAACATGCGCATGTCAAAAGCCAAATTATGGCCGATCAACACGGTGTCTTCCGCAAAGGCATGAAATCGCGGCAAAACTACATCGATGGTCGGTTGTGTGCGCACCATGGCGTCGGTGATGCCATGAATCGCCGTCGCCGCTGAGGGGATCGGGCGCTGTGGGTCGATCAGTTGCTCGAACACCTCCTGGCGCAGTAACCGCCCATTGACGATGCGCAGCGCGCCGATCGAGATAATCTCGTCAAGTCCTGGCGTCAAACCGGTGGTCTCGGTGTCGAAAACAGTGTAAGTCAGCGAGCGCAGCGAGCGTGCATCGAGTTCGGGGCGTTGACCTGGTTGGTGGAAGAGGTCGAAGTCATAGTATTCCGGGCGGCTCTCAACCGTTGGCTGAATGATTGCGGCGGAGCGCTCGTTCTGGCTGGCTGGCTGCCTGCCTGCCGGACCGACGGAGCGAGGCAACAAGAGACGAAAATAGGCGCTGTCTATGGCGTCGCCCAACTGGAACCAAACTTCTCCGCCATGTCGTTCAGCGACTTCGCGCAATGTGATCATGCCGTCGTTATTGTCGGTGATCAGCGCATGCTCTTTCCATGTCTGCCATTCGCTCGCATCGGCGGCGCGGATGGGCCAGCCGATGTCGAAAGCGGCGTAACGTTCGATGGCGTTGAGCGAAAGCGAGATTGTTGTCACGCCAAATTTCTCGACGAGCATACGCACAAGCAGCGAGACGCCTTGCATCAGTGTATAACTGTCGATCTTGAGCACCAGCGATTCGTCCACATCCACTCGGGCGACATCGACGCTCAGCCGTTCGGTGAGGCGTTGCTGCACCGCCCACAACAAGTCGGAGGCGGTCATCTCCTCCAATTGCCACTGTGCGCGCAGGTCGCTGGCGTGGGTGCGCACGGTCTGGTCGAGCTGTTCGCTGAGCGCCTGCGCTTCATCTTGGATCACCTGTTGAAAACGCTGGCGTTGTACAGGCGTCATGTCAGGAAATTGCGCCATCGCTTCAATTGCCGCACGGATGGCGCCGATGGCGGCGCGCTGGCGTTCAATCAGTGTCTGGAGCAGCATATCGCGACGGCGGCTGCGTTCGATGCCCTCGCTGATGTCTTGCATCGTGATCACGTAGCCTCGCATCTCGTTGTCGCGACTGGAGAATGGCGACAGCCAGGCGCGCAACAGCCGTCCGTTGGCGGCTGTTGTGACGAAACTGGCGACGACAGGCGGGGCAGTGTTTTGTTGGCGTTGACGACGATATTGCACCTGTTCTAGCGCGTGAACGATCGTGTTGCGGTCGATCAGACCGAACACCGAGCGTCCCAGACCAACGTAGGAACTGGCTGCCTCCTCTCTTTCCACGCCGAGCAGATGATGTGCGCTGCGGTTGTAAAGAAGAATCTGCCCGTCCAGATTGCAGACAAGAACGCCCTCCGTCAGTTCGGCCATCAGGGTCGCCAGCAGCGTACGTTCCTCTTCCAGGTCGGCGCGCGCTTGTTGAGCGATGACAGAGCGCTCCGCCTGCAACTGGACAAACCGCTCGGTGAATTGGTTGAACACGCCGGCCAGCTCCTTGAGGTCGGGGTGTCCGGTTACGGTGATGCGATAGTTGGGATTGGGGCCGAGTACAAGTCGCCCGGCTTCGGTCAGGCGTCGTACATCGATCAGAAAGGCGCGCATAAATCGGTGCATGGTGAACAGCGCCGCAGCCACCAACAATACGATTGCGATCAGACCAGCCCAAAAGAGGACGCCACTGCCTGCGCGCATGGCAAACTGCGCCGTCAACCAGCCTCCTGCCGCGCCCAGCGCCAACGCACCGAGCGCAACCAGCGCAATCAATGAGCTAATCTGTGAACGTTTCATGATTTGCGTTCAGGTGACGGCGCACTTCTGCCAGCAGGTCGCGCGTGGAAAACGGCTTGGTGATATATGCATCGGCGCCCAATGCAAGCCCTTTGGTGACTTCCACTTCGCGCCCTTTTGCCGTGAGCATAATGATCGCCATGCCGCGATGTTCAGGCTGTTGACGCACGCGCTGCAGAATATCAAAACCGTTAACGCCAGGCAACATCACATCGAGCAGCACAAGATCGGGGCGAAAACTTTCGATTTTCTCGATCGCCTCATCGCCGTTGCGCGCAATTGCCACTGCATAGCCTGCCTGCTCCATCAGAAATTCCAGCGAAATTACGATGTTGGCTTCATCGTCGACGATCAACACCTTGGCCGGCATTGTCTCCTCCACTTGATTTTACCTATCAGCGGGCAGCGGCAACATAAACGAGAATGTTGCGCCCCTGCCCGGTTCGCTTTCCACCCAAAGCCGACCGCCAAAGTGCGCCACGATCTGCGCGCTGATCGGCAACCCTAGCCCGGTGCCCTGCGGCTTGCCCAGACGCCGATCGCCGCCCTGGCGAAACTTGTCGAAGATAATTTTCTGATCTTCGGCGCTGATGCCTTCGCCGTTGTCGGCGACGTGGACAACCAGCCAGCCATCATTGCATTCAGCAGAAACATGCACCTCGCCGCGTTTGGCTGGTGAAAACTTCACGGCATTGGAGAGCAGGTTGAGCATCACTTGCATGACGCGGTCGCGATCCGCCCACACTGTCATTGGCTGTGCATCATCGACTTCCACTGTCAATTGCACACCTTTCTCGTCCGCCATGCCGCTCGACGCCTTAACCGCCTCGCCGATCAGCGCGCGCATATCGACCTCGATGGTGTTCCATTCCGCCGCGCCCGCTTCCAGTTTGGCAAGGTCGAGCACCTGGTTGATCAGCCGCGTCAGCCGCTCGCTCTCCTTCAGCACGATGCCGAGAAAGTGAATGCGACGATCCGCAGCGAGATCGGGGTTATCGTGCAGAATTTCGGCGAAGGCGCGGATCGAGGTCAGCGGTGTGCGCAGCTCATGTGTGACGGTGGAGATAAAATCGTCTTTGAGCCGATCCAGCTCCTGCAGGCGTTCGTTGGCAGCGCGCAGCTCGCCGGTGGCGGCTTCCAGCTCACGGCTTTTCTGCTCCAGCTGTTGGGTGCGCTGTTCGAGTTGGCGGCTGTAGGCGCGCACCTGCGACGTTTCGTCGAGAAGGCGCAGCACCTCGTCCATCGACAGCCGCTCTTCCTGCACGACCGAGGCGATGGCGACGCGCGCCGACGCTGCGCCCATCACGCCGGAGAGCAGGCGTTCGGCGTGTTGCACCAGCTCCGGCGTGGCTTGCAGTGTTTTGCGCAAGTCGATGCCGTGGCGATGACCGTAGTCGTTCAGCTCGCGTTCGGTGCGCGCCGCTCCCAGGAAGCGTTCGAGCAAGGAGCGCAACGATTCCACCGTGGCTGTGCCACGCCAGAGAAAGACCACATCGCTGTCGGCGCTGTAGTCGAAGACATCCACAAAGCGCGATGCCTGCCCCTGTTCGAGCACGCTCGGTCTGCTCGCCAGCGAAACGACGACATAGGCGCCAGCGTTGACGAGCAAGCTCCAAAACAGCGAGTGCGCCACCGGATCGAGATCGGTCAATCCAAAGAGATTGTGCGGGCGCAGCCAGCCGATGCCCCACGGCCCGTTCATCAGAAAATCGTCGGGCACGCCACCGATGCTATGCGTGGCCGCCAGCGGCAGCGTGTACCCCCATACGAGAAAGCCAGCGATCAGCCCCGTCAGCGCGCCGAGCCGCGTGCCGCCCTTCCAGTAAACGCCGCCAAGAAAAGAGGGGGCGAACTGCGCCACCGCAGCGAACGAGATCAGCCCGATCGACACCAGCGAGGCCGAGGTGTCAGTCAGAAGATAATAAAAGTAGCCGAGCATCATGATCACGGCAATCGCAATGCGGCGGATCGCCAACAGCACGCTGCCGTAGTCGCCGCGCTCCGACGGACGCAGAATGCGTAGCTTGAGCAGCAGCGGCGTCATCAGATCGTTGGAGACCATCGTGCTCAGCGCCACCGTATCGACGATCACCATGCTCGTCGCCGCCGACAACCCACCGATAAAGACGAAGAGCGCCAACGTCTCGCTGCCCGCCGCCATCGGCAACCCAAGCACAAAGAGGTCGGCGTCCATCGGCCGGTCGCGGAAGATCATCAGCCCCGCCAGCGCAATCGGCAACACAAAAAGGTTGATCACCAACAGGTAGAGTGGAAAGAGCCAGCTCGCTTTGCGGATGTGCGTTTCGTCCATGTTTTCGAGCACAGCCATCTGAAACTGGCGCGGCAGAAAAAGGATCGCCAGCATCGAAAGGAAGGTCAGCCATCCCCACTCGCTGGCGTTGATAGTCTCTGCATTGAAGGTGAAAAGCTGCGCAAGCGTCGGGTCGGCGGCGGCAAGTCCGAAAATCTCGGCTGGACCGTTGAAGAGAGCGAAGGTCACAAAGAAGCCCACCGCCAGAAACGCCGCCAGTTTGACGATCGACTCGAAAGCAATGGCAGCGACCAGCCCTTCGTGATGTTCGGTCACGTCGAGATGGCGCGCGCCGAAGAGAATCGCAAACGCCGCCATGCCAAATGTCACCCACAAGGCGGTGTCGAGGCTGCCCGGCGCAAAAGGCTCGGCAGCCGCCGACATAGATTGTGGATAGTTCCAGAGCAGCGTAAAACTGGCGGAGACGGCGTTGAGCTGCAGCGAGATATACGGTATAATGCCAACGACCGCAATCACCGTAACCAGGCCGCCCAAACTGGTGCTTTTGCCATAGCGCGACGCCATGAAATCGGCGATGGTGGTGATGCGGTTCACACGGCTGATGCGCACCATCTTGCGCAGCACGAACCACCACAGGATTGCGATCAGGGTCGGCCCAATGTAGATCGGCAGGAAGCCCAGCCCGCTGCTCGCTGCCCGTCCGACGCTGCCATAGTAGGTCCAGGCTGTGCAATAGACGCCCATCGACAGTGCGTAGACATAGGGATTGTTGATCAGACTCCGCCCGCGCTCCGCCCGCCAGTCGCCATAATAGGCGATGGCAAAGAGTACGCCCAGATAGAGCAATGCAACCGCAATCATCACGCCGCCGAACATTGATGCCGCTTTCTCACATCCTCATCTATGAATCTCCGATCAAGCCATCAGTTGCGCCGTTCATGGATCAACCACGTCAACCCGATCACGACAAACCAGATGCTAAACAGATAGAGCACGGTGATTGGGACTCCCACCGCCAGTTGTGGCTGGTTGAATAGCGCCATCAGTGGAAAGCCAAAGAGGAGGCAACCCGCCACAAAGAGCACGATCAACCACTGCCCGCGTCGATTGGGTAACATTGCTCCTCCATCAACTTTTCACTGCAGGTCCGAAACCGCCGCCGACCAGCAGCCCGGCGCCCCAGCCATAGAGCCAGCCCGTTGTCGCCGCAACCAGCAGCGCCGCCCATGCCTGGCTGCTGAGCGCCATCGATAGTCCAAAGAGCGCGCCCGCAATTAACCCACCCAACCCAAAGATCAATCCGCCGCGGCGCGCGCCACCCACCCACGCCGCCAGCGCGCCGCCGCTCATCCAGATCGCCGCCAGCCAGAGGGTGGCAGGGTTCATCGAGGCGTAAACGTTGCTGAGCACATCGGGCAAGATGCTCTCCGCCACGAACGGCAGCACGGTCAGATGAAAGCTGACGCCGGCCATCAGACCAATGACGCCGCCAAACACGAGTCGATTGAGCTTGTTCACACGTACTCTTCCTAATTGAAACTGAGGCGAGGGGCGAGTTGCGAGGAGCGACGCGCCGCTGTCTCTTTGCATAGTTGACTGCACCCGACAGAGCAGAAACCCACGGATTCACAAACCATTTTACCGCAGACCGCCGCCCTGCAGTTGCGACGCCACAGCGTCCTGCATTTCGCGCACCATCACAAACGCATCTTTGAGCAGGCGCTGTTCGCGCGTGGTGAGGCTCTTGAGCAAAATGCGATTGTCAGGTGTTTCGCCGGCGCGAATCGCCGCCAGTTGTGCACGCAGACGAATGTGCAGGAAAAACTCAAACGCACCCTGCAGGTTGTCGGCGCCTTCGCGGCTGAGCGAACCGCCTTCCACCGCCGCCGCCAGCCGTTCGATGGTCGAACGTTCACGCGAGCCGACGGCGAGCGCCAGCGCGCGCGCCATCCCCACCACCGGCGCAATGCCGCCTTTCTTGAGATCGATGTAGCCGCCTTCGCTGCGCAGCCGGTTGAAGAAACCCAACGGCGGCGCAAATGCATTGGCTGCCTGCGCCAGGTAGGCGAGAAAGATGCCGTTGCGTCGTGCGCTCACCATCTGCTGCTCCAGCGACTCCAGCGACAGGTCGCCGTGAATCTTGCGAAAATCGAAAAAGATGCCCGCCTCCATCAACGCCTGTGGTTCAGGGCGGTCGATCCAGCCGGCAAAGAGCGCAAGCCAATCCTCCAGCGGCTTGCACCAGTTTGTCGCCATGTAGCCGCCGGGACAGGGCGGGAAGCCGGCGCGGATCAACCGCGTCACGACAAAGTCAGCCAGCCTGCCGAAATATGCGTGCGCGGCGTCAGATGGTTCAGCGTAGATCAGCGCGTTGTCCTGGTCGGTCAGCACCACCTGTTCGCAACGTCCTTCTGAGCCAAAAACGATCCACGCGTAGGGCATGGGCGGTTTGCCCAGCTCCATCTCCGCCTGCTGCACCAGGCGACTGATCAATGTGTCGTTGAGCGTGGAGACAATACGCCCTATCTGCAGCGCCGCCAACCCGCCGCGTCTGAGCATTTCGATGGCGCTATTGACCTCGTTGCTGTAGCGCGCCAGTTCTACAGGATCGTGCAGCGATTTGAGCTGGCGTTGCAAAAAGATCGGGTCTTGCGACTGAAAACGCAGCAGATCGGTTGAGGAGATCAGGCCAACGATGCGATTCTCTTCGGTCAGCGCCAGATGATGGATCTTCTTCTCCAACATGCGCATCATTGCCCCATGGACAGGCGTATCCGAATCGAGCGTCACCAGCGGACGGCTCATCACATCGCTCACCGGCGTGGATGGCCCGCGCCCGGCTGCCAGCACGCGGCGGCGCAGATCGCGGTCGGTGAGGATGCCGGGCGGGTCCGCCGCCACCAACACCGAACTGACGCCTGCATCCGACATGATCTGAGCCGCCTGCTGTACAGTTGCATCCGGCGCAACAAAAAGCGGTTCGCGTCCGATCAGGTATTTTGTCGGCATCGCCAGCCCCTGTGTATTCAGCGGCTGTTCGCCAGAAGCGGCGCTGCGCAGACGATCGCTCAGCCCGCGCAGAAAATATTGAGCGAAGGGCGGCCGTTCGAGCAGCGTGCGAAAGAGCGTCTCGGGGATGCGATAGATCACACACGCATCAACCGCCACGGCGTCGGCGAGCGGCGCTTCCTGGCTGAGCATCGACGGAAAGCCGAACATATCGCCCACTTCCAGCGTCTGGCGCACCTGCCCGCCGGAACGTAGTTCAACCGCACCGCTGCGCACGATGTTCAGATATGCGCTGGGAGCGCCGCCCTGTCGGAGCATCACGGCGCCTGCTTCATATTCGACGCGCTGCAGCGCCTGGCGTACAAGCTCCAGGTCAGCCGGTTGCAGTTGGTCGAAGGGGGGAATCTGTTCGATGAATTCCAGGGCTTCCATAGGCTTCTTGTTGGGTTGGCATGTAGGTGCGGTTCTCAACCGCACATTCCTTTCCAACAAAGAATATGCGGTTGAGAACCGCACCTACGCGATCACGCAGTGCTGCGATTGAGCACCGCACATACGTGATCGCGTAGGAACAAGCATCAATGTGCGCCTTCGACGACCTGGGCGCCGCGCGGGATACGCACCGACTCGACCAGTTCCTGAATCTCCTGCGGCGGTGCGGCGGTCATGCGCGAGACGATCAGCGCCACAGCAAAGTTGAGAATCATACCGATCGTGCCGATGCCCTCGGCGCTGATGCCCATGAAATCGTTGAGGAGCGGCGCCGGCGTGCCGAAGATTATGTTGGACTTCATCAGCAGAATCATAATCAGCGTGAAGCCTAAGCCGACCGACATCCCCCAAATCGCACCGGCGGAATTGGCGCGCTTATCAAAGATGCCGAGCAAGATCGCCGGGAAGTTGCTCGCCGCCGCCAGACCGAACGCCATCGCCACCACCTGGCTGACAAAGCCGGGCGGGTTGATGCCAAAGTAGCCAGCAAACAGAATGGCGATCAAGATCATGGTGCGGCCGGCGACCATGCGCTGCCGTTCGGTTGCATTCGGGCGCATGATGCGATAGTAGATGTCGTGCGATACGGCGCTCGACATCGCCAGCAGCAGACCCGAAGCCGTCGATAGCGCCGCAGCCAGACCACCGGCAGCCACCAGCGCAATCACGATCGGCGCCAGTTGTGCGATCTCCGGGTTCGCCAGCACGATGATGTCGTTGTCGAAGAAGACTTCGTTGGCGCTGTCGGTGGGCGCCTTGAAATTGCGCCCCTGGAACGCCGCGCCCGGACGCAAGTCGATCTTGCCGTCGCCGTTCTTGTCATAGAAGGCGAGCAGACCGGTGCGCTGCCAGCTCGTCGCCCATGTCACCGGCGTGCCGTCGGGATAGACCAGCTCGTAGATGTCCTGCTTCTCGCCGGGAATCACATTGGCGACAGTGGCGGTCTGCAGCGTGTCGATCAGGTTGTAGCGGGCGAAAGCCGCAATCGCCGGCGCAGTGGTGTAGAGCAGCGCAATGAAGAGGAGCGCCCAGCCGGCTGAGTAGCGCGCCGCCCGCACCGTCGGCACCGTGTAAAAACGGGTGATCACGTGCGGCAGACCGGCCGTGCCAACCATCAACGCAATTGTAACCGCCAGCACGTCGAGCTGCGTCTTGCTCTGGAAAGGCTGTGTATATTCCTTGAAGCCCAGGTCGATCTGTACGGCGTTAAGACGCGGCACAATGTCGCTAAAGGTGAACGAAAGCTGTGGAATCGGGTTGCCGGTGAGCAACAGACCGATGGCAACCGCGGGGATCATATAGGCGACGATCAGCACAGCGTACTGCGCCACCTGCGTCCAGGTGATGCCTTTCATGCCGCCGAGCAGAGCGAAGAACGCCACGATCGCCATGCCGACGACAACGCCCCACTCGATGGGCAGACCGACGAAGCGGCTGAAGACAATGCCAACGCCGCGCATCTGACCGGCCACGTAAGTAAGTGAGACGATGACGGTGGCAATGGCGGCGATCAGACGCGCTGTCTGCGAATAGTAACGATCGCCTACGAAATCGGGCACGGTGTATTTGCCGAACTTGCGCAGATAGGGCGCCAGCAGCAGCGCCAGCAGCACATAGCCGCCGGTCCAACCGAGCAGATAGATGGCGCCGTCGTAACCCATCGTGGAAATGAGACCGGCCATGGAGATGAAAGAAGCGGCGGACATCCAGTCGGCGGCGGTGGCCGCGCCGTTGGCGACAGCAGGCACGCCCTGACCGGCGACATAGAAGCCCTTGGTGTCGCGTACACGGTTGCTGTAGCCGATCCAGATGTAGAGGGCAAAGGTGATGCCCACGACAATGTAGGTCCAGAGTTGCACTTCAGACATGGGTTAGTCCTCCTCTACATCCTATTCATTCACATCGAATTCTTTGTCTACGCGATCCATGATCCAACAGTAGACGAAGATCAGAATCACGAAGGTGATGATGGCGCCCTGCTGAGCAAACCAGAAGCTGGCGGGAATCTGGCCGATAGGCACGCCATACAAAATGTTGGCGAACAGAATACCGAACAGATATGACACCACAAACCAGATCGCCAGCAGAATGCCGATGATCTTCAGATTGCGCCGCCAATATGCTTTGGCTTTTTCCACCGTCCAAGTCTGCCTAGATTTGCCGCCGCCGCCTTTGCCTGAGGCTGGCTTTGGCTTGGTTGTCTGCTTTGCCATCGCTGAACTCCTCCTTGGTAGATGAAAGTAAAAAAGCGGGATAACGAAATTCCTCAATCCTCCAGCGTGCTAAGATCGCCCGGATCCTTGCCCAATTCTTGCGCCTTGAGCAGACGTCGGACGATCTTGCCGCTGCGGGTTTTGGGCAATTTTTCTGTGAAGGCCACCTGGCTCGGCGTGGCGATGGGGCCAAGTTCGCGGCGCACGTGCTCGATGATGCTCTGACGTATCTCTTCGCTCGGCTCCACAGCGATGCGCAGCACCACGAACGCCTTGATCGCCTCGCCTTTGATCGGGTCGGGCACGCCGATCACCGCCGACTCCGCCACCGCCGGATGCGTAATCATCGCCGATTCGATATCCGCCGTGCCGATGCGATGGCCCGCCACGTTGAGCACGTCGTCGCTGCGTCCGAGCACGGAGATGTAGCCCTCCTCGTCCCAGCTTGCCACGTCGCCAGCCGCGTAGCAGCCGGGAATCTCACTCCAGTATTGTTCGTAGCGGCTATGCGCTCCCCAGATCGTGCGCATCATGTGCGGGAAGGGACGCTTGAGCGCCAACAGCCCGCCTTTGCCCTTTGGCACAGCGTTGCCGTCGGTGTCGACGACCTCCGCCTCGACGCCCGGCAGCGGCAAGCCCGCCGCGCCCGGCTTGGCGCTCTTGACGATCGGCGTGGCGATGGCAGGCCCGCCCAACTCGGTCTGCCACCAGTTGTCAGCCACAAAGCCGCGCTTGCCGTCGCCGAGCAGATGTTTGTGCGCCCACCGCATCGCCTCCGGGTTGAGCGGCTCGCCAGCGACAGCGATCAGGCGCAAGGTGGAGAGGTCGTACTTTTCAACGTGCCCGGCGCCATATTTCATGAACATGCGCACCGCAGTCGGCGCCGTGAACATGACATTGACGCCATATTTCTCGACGCACTCCCAGAAGACGCCTGGGTGGGGCCAATCCGGAGCGCCCTCGCGAAAGACCGAGGTCACCCCTTCGACCAGCGGCGCATAGACGATGTAGGAGTGCCCCACCACCCAGCCAATGTCCGAAGTCGCCCAGAAAACATCGCTGTCTTTAACATCATAGAAATGGCGCAAATGATACCCCGTCCCGATCATGTAGCCGCCGTGTACATGGACTACGCCCTTCGGCTTGCCTGTCGAACCGGAGGTGTAGAGAATGTAAAGGGGGTGTTCTGCATCGACGGGAACCGGATCGACGTCGGGTTTGCTCTGCGCCATCAACTCGTCAAAGTCAATATCCCGCGGCCCCAGCTCCGCCTTGACGTTGCGCTGAAACCAGACGACGTGACGCAGCGGTAAATCTTCGATTGCTTGATCGACGATGCTGCGCAGATCGACGCCCTTGCCGCGGCGCATGCCGATATCGCCAGCGATGACGATTTTGGCGCCAGCGTCGATGATGCGGTCGCGCAGGGCGCCGACGCCCATGCCCGCGTAGACAACCGAGTGCACCGCGCCCAACCGCGCACATGCCAGCATCGACAGCACGCCTTCGATGGTCAATGGCATATAAATGACCACGCGGTCGCCTTTCTCGACGCCAAGGTTGCGCAGCCCGCTCGCCAGTTGCGAAACCAGCCGCCGCAGCTCGTAGTATGTCAGCTTGCGTTCGCCGCCATCCTCCGCGATCCAGATCAGCGCCACTTTATTGCGGTTGGCGCCGTCGGCATGGCGGTCGAGCGCGTTAAGGGTGATATTGGTCTCGCCGCCCACAAACCAACGATGGTCAGGGTAGTCCCACTCCATTACCTTTTCCCACGGTTTGAACCAGGCGTAGCGCATCGCCCAAGCGCCCCAGAAGCCGTCTGGGTCAGCGATGCTGCGCGCATGTTCAGCCTCCAGGTCTTGAAGATTCGCCTGCGCCTTCAGCCAGTCGGGCGCAACAAAGACCTCATCATTGGTGAGAATATGTTCCAACATGGAAGCACCTCCGAAAAAATGGGTAAGCGAAACCAAAGCCGCGCTGAAAAGAGCGGCAAGATGCCTGTAAATTCGATTCAATTTGGGAATGAAAATCGAAGTACGAATTGTGAATCGTTCCTTGTGAATTGTGAAGTTGTCGGGCTGTGACGCTCCTTTACTTCACAATTCACAATTCACAATTCAGACTTCAAGCATTTAACCTTCCAGGGTGCTCGTATCGCCCACCGGTTGCCCCATGACCTGAGCCTTGAGCAGTCGGCGCATGATCTTGCCGCTACGCGTCTTGGGCAGGCTGGGCACAAACTCGATGGCGGCGGGAATCGCAATCGGTCCCACCTCGTTGCGCACATGCTCCTTCAGTTCACGCACCAGCGCCTCATTGCCGTCGACGCCGGCATTGAGGATGCAGAAGGCGTGGATCACGTTGCCCTTCAGCTCATCGGGTACGCCGATCACCGCGGCCTCAGCCACGGTTGGGTGAGCAACCAGCGCGCTCTCAACCTCCGCTGTGCCCAGGCGATAGCCCGACACCTTGATCACGTCGTCCATGCGCCCGATGATCCAGAAGTAGCCATCCTCGTCGCGACGCGCGCTGTCGCCGGTGAAGTACCATCCCTGGCTGGCGAATTCTGACCAATAGGTCATGCGATAGCGATCCGGGTCGCCCCACACCGTGCGCGCCATGCCGGGCCAGGGATGTTTGATAACCAGATAGCCATCCTCATTGGGGTCGGCGGATGCACCATCGGCGCGCACAACATCGGCCTGAATGCCGGCAAAAGGCAGCGTGCCCGAACCAGGCTTGAGCGGCACGACCGGCGTTGGGGTGATCATAAAGCCGCCTGTCTCCGTCTGCCACCAGGTGTCCATGACCGGGCAGCGCTCACGACCGATGTGTTTGTAATACCAGCGCCAGGCTTCCGGGTTGATCGGCTCGCCAACCGAACCGAGCAGACGCAGGCTGCTGAGGTCGTGACGCTCGGTCCACTCCTCGCCAAAACGCATAAAGCTGCGAATTGCGGTCGGCGCAGTGTAGAGGATCGTGATGTTGTACTTTTCGATCAGTTGCCACCATCGATCGGGCAGCGGATAGCCGGGCGCGCCTTCGTATAGAAAGCTCGTCACGCCCAGGATCAACGGTGCATAGACGATGTAGCTGTGTCCGGTGATCCAGCCCGGATCCGCCGCGCACCAGTAGCGATCCTCTTCCTTGATGTCGAAGACATATTTGAGCGTCGTAGCGATGTGCACCTGATAGCCGCCGCAGGTGTGCATCAGGCCTTTGGGTTTGCCGGTCGTGCCCGACGTGTAGAGGATGAAGAGCGGATCTTCGGCGTCCATCACTTCAGTTTCGCAGTAGGGGCTGGCGATAGGCAGCGCCATCAGCTCGTGCCACCAGAAATCGCGTCCGGGCGCCATGTGCACATCCTGGCCGGTGCGCTTGTAGACGATCACCTTTTGGACAATCGGGCTACGGTTGACGGCCTCATCGGTGATGTCCTTGAGATTGACCGTTTTGCCGCGCAGCCAGGCGCCATCACAGGTCACGACCACTTTGCTGCGTGCGTCGGAGATGCGGTCAGCCAGCGCCTGCTCGGAAAAACCACCGTAGACGACGCTGTGGATGGCGCCGATCTTGGCGGTGGCGAGCATTGCAATTGGCAGTTCCGGCACGCGCCCCATATAGATCGTGACGGTGTCGCCCCGCTTGACGCCCATCGCCTTGAGCACATTGGCGAAGCGGTTCACCTCTTTCCAGAGTTTGAAGTAGCTATAGGTGCGCTGTTCGCCGTTCTCGCCTTCCCACAGCAGCGCCAGCTTGTTCTTGCGCCAGCTTTTAACATGGCGGTCGAGCGCGTTGTGGACAATGTTGGTCTTGCCGCCGACAAACCATTTGAAGAACGGAGCGCCGCTCTTGTCGAGTATTGTCGTATACGGCTCATACCAATCGATCATCTCCCTGGCGCGGGCGTCCCAAAAGGCGATAGGGTCTTCAACCGCCGCTGCGCGTATCGCTAGATAATCCGGGTAGTTAGCGTTGGCAATCACTTCTGCCGATGGATGATAAATCTCTTTGCTGGCAGAGATGGCTTCCATGCTAGTGGTCATGGGTTGGTTCCTCCTGCAAGGTATGGTGTGCTTGAATGTGAAATTGCTTGTTTGGATTCAGCAGGACATCATACCACCAACGGTAGAGGATGCACGATCCTGTCAAGCGTTGCACAAACTGATTGGCTGATCTGGGAGCATTGGCAAAGGTTGACACCCTCCGCCCGGATTTGTAGAATACTGTACAATTTTGACCTTCGTTCTTCAACCCATACAGCGGTAGTTTTTGTGCGACATCGCGATAGGCGCGCCTATCCAAACGGGTGGGCGCCTGAATAATTTCTGGTTGAGTGCGTGGTAAAGACTCGACAAACACACTCATCGTCGCAGACAGTCCCGCCTTCGCATCGGATTCTTTCGGTGGCGGAGGAGGAGTTGGCGCGCATCGTGCTCGACATCCACGATGGCCCGGTGCAGTACCTCTTCTCGGCGTTGTCGCTGCTGACCGGCGTGCAGAACGACCTGGCTGAGTCAAATGCGTCCCCTGAAACCAGGGCGCGGCTGGCGCAAGTGGGGATGCTGCTCGAATCGTCGCTCTATGAGATCAAATACTTTCTCGGCACCTTTCGCCCGCCGGAGTTTCGCCGCCGCGCCCTGACCTCGATCGTCGAAGGACTGGTGATTCAACACGAAGAATGGACCGGCGCCGTCGTTCACCTGGAGACCGACTCCGTCCCAGAAGAGATTCCTTTAGCCATCAAGATCGCACTCTATCGGGTGCTGCAAGAAGCGCTTTCCAATGCCAACCGTCACGCCGGCGTCGTCGAGCATTGGGTGCGGCTATGGGGTGAAGCGGGGCGCATCTGGCTGGAAGTCGCCGACGATGGGCGCGGCTTCGAGCCGCCGGATCTGGAGAATCCGCTGACGACCGATCACGCCGACCATATCGGCTTGTTAGGGATGCGCGACCGCGTGGCGCTGCTCAACGGAACGTTTCGCATTGAGAGCAGCCCCGGACATGGCGCCAAGATCATTGTCTCGATCCCGCTCGACCAACCGGACGTTTCCTTGTTCACCGACCACAAGCATGAGCACGCCATCACCTGATTCGCGCATTCGCGTCCTGCTTGCCGACGACCACGCTCTGGTGACCGAAGGGCTGCGCGCCCTGATCGACCGTCAGAGCGATATGGAAGTTGTGCAGATCGTACACGATGGCCAGGAACTGCTGCGCTTTCTCGAACAGCCGAACGCTGTCGATGTCGCTGTCATCGACGTGCAGATGCCGTCGAACGGGCTGGATGCACTGGCGGAAATTCGCCGCCGCGACCTGTCCGTGCACGTGCTGATCCTGACCGCTTTTGCTGACGGCGAGAGCATCCAAAGGGCGCTGCAATATGGCGCCGAAGGTTTCGCGCTCAAAACTGAATCGCCGACGCAGACCATCGAAGCGATCCGCCAGGTGGCGCAGGGGCGGCTAGTTTTCCCGCGCGCGGCGCAGCGTTGGCTGACGGGCGGACGACAACCGGCTCACGCCGCCGTCGATCTTTCGCAGCGCGAGTTGGAAGTGCTGGAGAAGCTGGCGCGCGGCCTGCCCAACGCCGAAATCGCCGCCGAGCTGCTGGTCAGTGAAAACACCGTGCGATTTCACTTGAAAAACATCTACGAAAAACTCGGCGTCACCAATCGAACGGAAGCTGTAGCCTGGTTTTTCAAGAAGAGGCGCTAGATAACATTGGACAGATGCCGCCCCTGACCGTATACTGACCCCTGTTGACGTCATCGCTGCAGACGCCATTACAGGTCATCCAATGCTGGACATCAAACTGCTTGGCGCGCCGCAAATCCTGTTCAACGGCGCACCGTTGACATTGCGCCGCAACAGCGTCAAGGCGCGCGCCATTCTTTACTATCTGGCTGCGACCGGAGCGCCGGAATCACGCGAGCGTCTGGCCGGTCTCTTCTGGTCGGATTGGCCCGAAGCAAAGGCGCGCGCCTATCTGCGCGGCGAGCTTCATCTCTTAGGTGAGCTGAAAGATTTATACTTGCTGGACGCTGACGGCCGTCTTCTTTTGGCGCAAGACAAAATGCACGTCGACCTGCACAAATTGCAGGAGACAGCCGTCAACCCGACGCCGACATTAGAGGAGCTTTATGAAGCCTGTAAAGCGTATGTTGGCGCATTCCTTGACGGCATCGATTTCCAGCTTGAGGAAAGCTCGCCACTGTTTGTCGAATGGATGCTTGCCCAGCGCGATCTGATTGAACGACAGTGGCTGCAACTCCTCTTTCGTTTTGCAACCGCTTGCGCTGATGAGGCGCGTATGCTGACCGCCGGCATCGACGCCTGCTCGCGCCTGCTCGACCTTGAACCAGAGCGCGAGGAGGTGCACCGGCTCAAGATGCGGCTGCTGGCGCTCGACGGTCAGCGCGCCGCCGCGCTCAAACAATATGATGTCTGCGCCTCGGCGTTGATGGATGAACTGGGTGTGCCGATCTCCGCCGAAACCAACGCACTCTATGACCGCAT
The DNA here is from genome assembly GCA_016861025.1 of Chloroflexota bacterium. GTDB lineage: Bacteria > Chloroflexota > Anaerolineae > Caldilineales > Caldilineaceae > Caldilinea. The sequence continues at coordinate 80,571 of BOKO01000007.1, read as the reverse complement.
CCTGGCAGGTGAGTTTGATCGCGCCACGGTGGGTGCGCCGCACGCGCAATTGGCGGCGCCGCCTTTTCAGGCGATTGCGCCGCCCGGACGTCTTTCCGGACGCAATGATGAACTTGCACGTCTGGTCGACCTGTTGACCCAGCCCGAGCGCAGCCCGATTGTCGCCGTCGTCGGCATGGGCGGCGTCGGCAAGACTGCGCTGGCTGCGGCGTTGGCTGCGCAAGTGCGCGCTCACTTTCCCGACGGCGTGCTCTGGGGGCGCGTCGCCACCGATGCGCCGCTGGACATCCTGCAAAGCTGGGCGCTCGCCTACGAGCGTGATCTCAGCAAGATTTCCAGTCTGGAAGCGCGCGCCGCTGCGCTGCGCAACATCCTTGCCGACAAGCGCGCGCTGATCGTGCTCGACGATGTGGTCGCCGGCAAGCCGGTCGACCTGTTGCTGCCCGGCGCGGCAGCCTGCCCTGTTCTGCTCACGACGCGTGATCGCGCTGAGGTGTCGCGCTACACCAACATCATTATCGAACTACGCGAGCTGTCTGTGACGAGTGGATTGGATATGTTGACCCACCTGCTCGGCGCAGAGACGATTGCCGCCGAGCACGATGCCGCAACCGAGTTGTGCCAGTTGCTCGACGGACTGCCACTGGCGGTGGAGATTGCAGCACAACGCGTCGTCGCTTCGCCGCGGCGCGACCTGGCGCGTATGGTGCGCAGTCTGCGCTCCGCCTCAGCGCGACTGGCGCATGGCCTCAGCAATCGCTCAGTGCGCACCAGCTTTGAGGTCAGTTGGGCAAGCCTCGATGAACCTTTACGCCGCACATTTGCACTGACCGGCTTGTTCGATGGGCGCGCCTTCACCGCCCAGGCTGTCGTCGAGGTCGGCGCACTGGAGATTGATGACGCGCTCGACCACCTTGACCTGTTGACCACACTCTCCATGCTCAAGTTTGTCGGCGGTGAGCAATATGTGCAGCACCGTCTGCTCGCCGACTTTGCGTTGGAGAAACTTGCCGAACTGCCCGATCTACCGCGGGTTCGGCGGCGCTTCGTGGCCTATTACCAGCAGCTTGCGCAGCGCGCAGCAGGCGATTTTGCGATGTTGGCGCAGGAATGGGAGCATCTTCTGCATGCAGTCGAAGCAGCGCGGGAGCTGCGCTTATGGTCCGAATTGCTGACGCTGGTCGACGCTGCAGCCGCGCCGTGGTTTGCGCGCGGTCGCCTGCACGACGCTCGCCGTGGCTTTATGGCGGGTCTCGACGCCGCCAACGCGCTCGATGATGCACAGCATCGCACGCGCTTCTCCTTTTTTCTGGGGCGGATTGCGCTGCGCCAGGACGACTATGCGACTGCACAGGGCCTGCTGCAGGCCGCCATCGATGGCTATGCGGCAAGCGGCAACCAGATGCGCATGGCGGAAGCGCTGGTCGATCTCGCCGACGTCGAGATCGAGCTTGGCGCGCACGCTACAGCCACGCACCACCTCGAACGCGCTGAGACGCTCTATACTGCATTGAGCCAGCCCGTCGGCGTGGCGTCCGTGCGTTGCCGTCATGCCTCAATCGCCTACGATCAGGGTGATTTCGACCGCGCCGCCGCACTGTGCGAGAGTGGGCTGAGTCTATTGCCGCCCGATGGCGGTGAACTGGTGCGTTCGCGCATTTTGCGCCTGTTGGCGGATATCGCCGTGCGTGAACAGCAGCTATCGCTGGCGCAACAATACACGCAACAGGCGCAGATGGTCAACGCCGCGCTCAATGACCAGACTGAGAACGCCGCCATTCTCTTTGCGCAGGCGAAACTGGCGCTCTATTTCGGCAACGTTGCAGAGGCGCTCGACAGCGCGCGCCAGAGCCTGGCGCTCTACACCGCCATGGGCGACCGCAAAGCCGCCGCCGTCATCCACGTGCTACTCTGCGCTATCTATCGCCGGCTTGGTGACGCTGCTGCGCTCCAGGATGCGGCGTCGCATGGTCGCGCACTCGCTGCCGAAGTGCAGGATGCGCAGGTCGCCGCCATGTTTACGCAATTTGCTGGGGAATGATCAACCGACCTCCGCAGAAGGGCGCCCCAGATTCTTGACGCATGCGTCGCACCGGCCAGAAGGCGCTGCGCTGGCAAGGTTGCGTTGACCAACGCGATGCACGCTTGATTGCAAGCGCAAAAGCCTATGCGCAGCAACATGGGAAATCGGTTTCGCAGCTCGTAGCCGACTATTTCGCTGCGCTGGAGCGCACCAAATCGGTCGGTGATCTAGAAGAAAACGCTCCAGCATCGTATGCGCCCATTACGCAATGCTGTCGAGCTTGGACAGATTCACGGCTTCCTGGCGCCATACGCCCTGACAACAATTAGCCATGCAACAGTGTGAGCAAACAACCGGACTTCTCCTATGCCTGATCTCTCTCGTCTGACTGCCAGCGAACTTGCCCGGCGTATCCGTCAGCGTGAATTGAGCGCCGAGACGGTGGTCGCTGCATTTTTAACGCGCATCGACGCCATTAACCCCACGATCAACGCCGTCGTGCAGCGCGCGCCCGATGCACTGGAGCGCGCACGCCAGGCCGATCGCGACCTGGCGCAAGGGCGCGTCCATGGACCGCTGCACGGCGTGCCCTTCACCGTCAAGGACGTCTTCGATGTGGCTGGGCTTCCCACCGCCGTTGGGCTGGAGGGGCGGCGCAGCGAGTTTGCCGGCGAAGACGCCGTCGCCGTAATGCGCTGGCGGCAGGCGGGCGCCATCCTGCTTGGCAAGACCAATTGTCCGCCCGGCGGTTTTGGCAGCGACGCGGAAAACCTGCTCTATGGGCGAACACTTAATCCGCACGACCCGACGCGCACGCCAGGCGGCAGCAGCGGCGGTGAGGCGGCAATCGTTGCGGCGTATGGCTCGCCGTTGGGGCTGGGCAGCGACAGTGGCGGCGGGCTGCGCGTGCCCGCGCACTTCTGCGGCGTGGCCGCGCTCAAGCCAACGGTCGGTCGTGTGCCCAACACCGGCGCCTACAACCATCGCGGTGGGCTGACCGATGTCAGAACGCAGATCGGGCCGATTGCGCGCTCGGTGGCTGATCTGGCGTTGGCGTGGCCCTTGCTCTGCGGCCAGGATTTCATCGACTCCGGCGTCGCGCCAATGCCTGTTGGCGACCCGGCGAACGTCTGCCTGGGCGAGCTGAGCGTGGCGTACTTCACAAATGACCCAGCGTCGCCCGCTTCCGCCGAGACCGTCGACGCGGTGGGCGCTGTAGCGCAGGCATTGGCGCGCGCCGGCGTGCTCGTCGAACCGGCGCGCCCGCGTGACTTCGTGCGCAATGGGCGCGGCATTAGCGACGCCCACGCCGAGATCGCCAGCCTGCGCGGGCAGGATGTGGTCGAGCTTTACGACGCCTGGGACGGCTATCGCAGCTTCGCCTTGCAGTTCATGCGCCCCTACGACGCCATCCTCTGCCCGGTTTCGCACCAGCCGGCGCCAGCCTTCCGCGAGATGGATCGCAAACGCTTCGACTACACGGCGCCCTTCAGCCTGCTCGGTTGGCCCATAGTTGTCGTCCCGGCCGGGCGCAGCAAAACGGGTCTGCCCATCGGCGTCCAGATCGCCGCGCGCCCCTGGCGCGAGGAGGTTGCGCTGGCGTTGGGGCTGGCGGTGGAGCAGGCAATGGGTAGACAGGACCGACGAATTGAACCGGCTTGACGCCGACCTGCATCACCACAAATCGGTCATGCTGGCGTTTTACTCTGTTGCGAACTGTTCTGCGCGGAGCGCCAGCGCTGGCGCAAAATGTGGCGCCAGCATTAGTGAGGATTGCAGTGCAGCGCGTGCGCTCTCGACATCACCCAACGCCAGCAAAGCGCGCGCCCGCCAATAGAAAAGCTCCTCAATGCTCTCCGTTTCCTCCAGGATCGGGTCGCTGAGCGCCAACACTTCCTGTGGTTGTCCTTCGGCAATATACGCCTCGAAGGGCGTAAACTGATACCAGAGCATGCGCTTGGGCAAGCCGATGGCACGCGCGCGTTCAAAGGCGGCAATGGCTTCGGCGTTGCGCCCTTGCTGCACCAGACTGCTGCCCAGGTTGAACCAGGCAAAGAGATCGGCGTCGTTTGCAGCCACTTCGCTGCGCGCACGTAATTCAGCGCTGCGCCACATCGTCGCAGCGTCCAATCCGTGCGCAGCCAGGATTGTCTCCGCCAGCGACGCGCGTTCGGGCGGATAGACAAGCACAAAGGTGCGATTGAAGACCTTCCACCACTCCGCCAGGCGGGCGTAGCGCATGCGGATGCCGGCGTATTCCTGCACGGAGACCAGCCCCGACGCGTCGAGTGAGTCGTAGAGCGTCCATTCCTGGCGCGCGTCGTCGTAGCCGACCGCCAGCCGATAGTGACCGATGCCGTCGCCCGGCTCCCGTTCGTACCAGGTCTCGAGCAACACAGGGAAACCGTTGCTGATCAGCGTGCGCAGCAGATTTTCATCACCGTTGACATAGAGATCGGCGACGTAACCCTGCTGCCGGGCAAATTCGACCAGCTCATGCGGGCTGACATTCTTATCGTCGGGCGAGGTGCGCAGGACAGCGCCGATTTCCGCCTGTTTGAGCGAGCTGCCGTAATAGCTCAGGTTCATCGCCAGCGTCGCCGGGCCGCAGTTGTTCCATGTCTGCCACTCGTGGCGGACGCCGATGAGCAAGGCTGAGGGCTGCGCTGGTAGAAAGGATGGAGCGACCGCTGCCGGGGCGGCGGTTGGCGTAGATGTCGGCGCAGGAATCGGTGTGTCGGTCGGTATAGGCGTCGGCGCGGTTGTCGGTGTAGATGTCGATATTGGCGCAGCGACTTGAGTTGGCGTATCGGTTTCTGTCGACGGCTGCGCCACAGACGGCGCCACAACCACCTGCCGCCCCACGCCAGCCGCGCCCCACAATCCCAGCCCGACCACGCTGACAGCAGCCATCATCACCAACATCAGCGCCAGCAAAAGCGCGTTACAACCTTTCATCCACCTGACCATAGTTTATAGGGGTTGCGAGGGGAAAACATAAAAAGACGAGGAGAGGGGAAAAGGAGAAGGGGAAATGGAGAGACGAGAAGACGCCAATCTCTATTCTCGTAATCTCCAATCTCTCAATCTTCAATCTCTCAATCTCCCAATCTCCACCACTCCCAACTCCACCACATCCGCGCCGTCCGATGTGCGCAAGCGAGGTAAATCCTCAGCAGCGGCGTCATATACAGCGGCGATCAAACGATAGCGTCCAGGCGTAAGTTCCGCCGGCAACAACAGACCATAACTGCGCGAGATGCTACGCGCGTTGCCGGGATGCCACTCCGCCAGCGGTGTGTCCTGCTGCGCGACCAGCGCGCCGTCCGCATTGAGCAATTGCGCCGTGAGCTTGAGGGCGCCCAACTCATCGGATGGCGGGCGCGCGCCAAAGAGCGTAAAGGTCAGCAATCCGCCCGGTGTTGGGCGCTGTCCTTCCAGCGTGGCGATATCAGTCAACGCAAACCCATTCTCGAACGTATACTCCAGCCTGGTCTCGACGTTCAAGTAGGGGTGTCCGGCATACACCAGGAGGGGCCACACGCCGACCTGTTCCTCGTGCACGCGGTCATAAACGCTTTTCGCCAGCGCCGCAACCGCGATCTCGCCGTCGTCCCAGTTGGATGCAGGCTGCAGCGGCAGCAGAATACGGCGCACATCCGCCGCCTGCAACGCATCGACCGTCGTCAATGCGCCGGCTGCGTCGTGCGGCGCCGGCGGCAACACCACGTGCTCAACTGCGCCACGGTAATAGTACCACAGCGTTGGGTCGGGGAAATTCTGGGCGATGCGCACCTGGTTGGGCGGCAATCCGGCGGCGTAGCGGTCGATAGCGGCAGCAAGCTCGCGCCAGCCGCGCGTCTTGCTGTAGGCAGGGTCGGTGTAGTGACGATAGAGCGAAAGCGTCATCCCGGCGAGCAGCGCCGCCAGGAGCAGCAGCGCCAGCCAGCGCAGCATCTGCTGACGCCAGCCAGCGAAGCGGCGTCCGTCGAAGGCGGCGGCGATCAGCAAGAAAAAGGGCGGCGCGCTGGCGGCTAAATAGCGTTCGTTGAAGATCGGGCGATCCTGTGCGCTCCACCACGTCATCAGCACCGGGATTGTCAGATAGCAGAGCAGCAGCCAGAGATTGCGCCGGTCGGCGGCGCTGCCCAATATGAGCCGCATCGCCGCCAACAGCAGCAATGCGCCCGCCACGCCAGCCCACAGCAGTTGCTGATCGACCGACGAACTTTCGCCAACGGCAAAGACGCTAAGCGAACGCTGCACCATTGCCGCAAACGCGGGCGAGTCGCCGTTGCCGCCGTAACCGCCGACAATCGTCGCCGCACGCGCCAGCCACGGCAGATAGAGCGCGGCGACGATCAACTGCCACATCAACCAGTTCGCCAGATTGGCGCGCATCGACGGGATAAAGACGGCGCGCGTCAGCACAAAGACATTCAACGCCACCAGCACAAAGGCAGCGTAATAGTGTGTGTGCAGCGCCAGCCACGCCACGCCGACATACGCCGCTCCCCACCGCACGCGCTGGCGTTGCAGCGTCTCAACGCCAAGCCAGACCACTGCCACGGTCAGCGCCATGCTCATGCTGTACATGCGTGCGTCCTGGCTGTGCCAGGTGGCGTAGGGGCTGATCGCCGGCAGCAGCGCCGCGATCAGCCCTGTTCCGCGCCGAAAGCCAAGCCGCATCGCCAGTCGCAAGGTGAGCGCCGTCGCCAACACGCCAAACCAGGCGGAGGGAAAGCGCAGCGCAAATTCGCTGTCGCCCGCCGCTCCCAACCATGGCTTAAGCACGAAATAGCTGCCGACCGGATGCGGCTCCGCCAGTTCGATGGTGGCGTCGATCATGCCGGCGTAACTGCGTTGCACAAAGAAATAGCCAAAACTCTCATCTCCACGCAGTTCCTGATAGTCGAGCCGATAGATGCGCAGCGCAAACGCCAGCAAAATGATCAACAGCGCAGCGAGGCGGAAGAGTTGCTTGTTGCTTGTTGCTTGTTGCTTGTTGCGAGAGGCGAGGGGCGCCGTTTCGACGCCAGGGCGCGGAGACGCAGAGGTGCGCAGAGAAGAAGCCACCGGCGCTAATCCATCCAATCCGCGTTCCTTTGCTGCGGTCATAGCGTACTCCGTTGTCGGCGTGTTTGCCAGACCGTGAAACCGGCGACCAGGATCAGCAATCCCAATGCTACGGCGCCGATCCACAGCCCGATGTGCACGCTCGCCGGTTCGTAGCGCAGTTCGATGACCGACTCGCCTGCGGGAATCGGCACGCCAAGCAAGGTCAGATTGGCGCGCAGCGGTTCGGCAGGCGGCGTCGGCGCGCCTTCAGGCCAGCGCGTGGCGACGATGCGCCAGCCTGGCATCCAGTTTTCGCTGACGACGAGCAGTCCCGGCGTCTCGCTGGCGACGGTCGCTTCGACGCGTCCGGGGGCAAGCGTTCTCAACGTGACCAGGGCGGAAATGGGAGTGGTTTCTGATCTTCCGGGAAATTCTACAGCTTTGAGGAAGATTTCCGCATCAGTCTCCGTAGCCAGAATCACCTTGCGGTCGAGGTCAAAACTGTGGTCAGCCAGCAGCGTCGCCGCTGCGTCATCGTTGGCAATCACGACCTCGGTCGCCAGCCATGCACGCGGATTGGGCGCAGCAAGTCGGTGCAGATAGGTCGTGTCGGTTTGCTGTGGGAACTCGGCGAGCAGCGTCGAGGGGGCAAACAGCTCGCGCCGCCAGGTCAGCACATGCTCGACGCCGGTCAGCCGCCATAATCGGTCCAGCGGGAACTCGTCAAAGAGGCGAGCGTAGCGCGCCAGCCGCAGTGGGCTTGCCCCCCATACATCCTCGACGCCGACGCGCATTCCGTAATCCTCGTAAACGCGGAACTCGTTGTAGACGCGGCCCGGCGCCGTTTGAGCGGATTGTATTTCTTTGCGCTGCTCTGCGTCGTTGCTGCTCTGCATCCCGTGTGCATCGTTGTATACAGCCTGCCGCACCGCCTCCATCTCCGGCGCCAGGATTGTCTTGCGCGTCGGGCTGAAAGGGGCGACGTTGGTTGTGAAGTTCGCCCAGAATAGCCCGGCGAAAGCGAGCAAGATCAGCAACTGCGTGCGTTGACGACTCCAGCCAGGCAGTCGCAGCAGCAGCGCAAAGCCTGCCGCCAGCCCGATTGCCAGCGTCGCCAACAACAGGAAGCGCGTCGAGCCGATGGCTGTGCGTCCAGGAAGTTGCCAAAGGAGGCCGAATCCATAGACTGCGCCGATCGTCAGCGCGGCGTAAAGCGTCGCCAGCCAGCTACGCACCGTCTGCGGCAGGACGCGCACCGCCAGCATCCCAAAGCCGGCTAACATGCTTAAGCCAAAGGCGACCAGATACGCCGCACGCTCCTGCCCGCGAAAAAGATCGAAGCCGGGCGCAAAGCGATAAAAAAGCGGATAAAGAAACCCGTTGCCGCCATAGGAAAGCAGCAGCGCAATCAGCGCCAGCCCCAGAAAAAAGAACACGCCGGCGCGATGCGAAATTGCGAGTTGGTCGTCGCCGTCTTGATCTGTGGCGCCGACCACCCCTCGCTCCTCGTCCCTCGCCCTTATCTCCGGCAGCCAGTGATTGCGCAGGAACGCGGCGCCGGCTGCGACGAACGCCAACCCCAACCCGATCACGCCGATGTAGAGCGGCGAGTAGTAGGTGAGCACGCCGGGCAGGAGAAGCTGCCAGCTATCCTGCAATGGAAAGCCGCCGCTCACGAAGGCATAGTCGACATCGGCGCGCACGCTGAGCTGCACATATTCCAGGCTCGGCAGCACTTGCGGTGCGCTCAAGCCGACGAACACCGCAGCCGCCAGCAGCAATCCAACCAGCGCGTTCGCCAACGCGTGACGTGAACGACGTTGGCGCCCTTGCACAACCAGCAAGAGAAGCGTCCACGCCGCCGTCGCGTAGCCGATGTAGAGAAAAGTCTGCGAATGACCCGCCAGCAGCGCCGCCGCCCCCGCCGCGCCAACCCAAATCCAGCGTTCCCAACGCCGCGGCGCTTCAACGGAGCGCACCGTCAACCACAGGATGAACGGCAGCCAGATCGCCGTGCGCAACACCGCGATCTGCACGACCGGGTAACCGGTCAGATAGCCTGAAAAGGCGAAGCAGATCGCAGCGATCAGCCCGGCGTCGTGACGGCCGGTCAGACGCCGCGCCAACAGATAGACAAACCAGCCGCCCAACGCAACCTGCAAAATCGCCTCGACTTGCAGGAAATAGAGCCTCGCTGCGGCGTCGGTGAAAGGCAGCGTCAACACCAACAACAGCCCGCTCACCGGATAGAAGACCGCAGCCTGTACGTCAGCCAGAAACGGGTGTCCGCTGTAGGTGTAGGGATTCCAAAGCGGCGGACGCCCCTCCAGCATCTCTTGTTGGAGGAAGAGGCTGAAGGGTAGGAAATGGTGAGTGAAGTCGCCGTCAGGAAAGGTGCGCAGCCCAAGCAGAATTGGTGCGTAGAAGAACGCCGCGATCCCTGACAACAGCAGCAACGCCCGCCACTCACCTGTTCCGCGTAGCCTTTTCATCACTGCGCCTCTGCGTCGAAGATCTTCGCGTCAAATCTCTGCGTCGGAATTGGGAGAACCATCGCCGTCCTTATTGCTGCTTCACAACGCGCACCGGACCGAGAGAGACAAAATCAGGGCCGTCGATGGTGATCAAACGGGCGCCTTCATCGTCAGGGTTGTAGAGACCGGCGATAAGCAGATAGTCGCCTTCGGGCGTGTTTTCGGGCACGAGTACGCCAGCGCGTTCGGTCAAGAGTTCGCGGGCTGGCAGTTCGCTAAAGATCGCATAGTTGTCATTGGGAGCGGTGTCGAGCTGTGCAAGCGGTATGTTCTGTCCGCTCAGCAACTGTACAAACCAGCGCAAGTTCTGATCGGTCGGCGCCTCCAGACGGTATTGAATATCGATTGGGATCGGCTTGCCGACAGCCGCAATCGACGGCGCGCGCACCGAGACGATCGTGACCTGCTCGGCGCGGCGCCCGAGCAGCGCCTTGTTGATCGACCGCTCCTCCACGCCGCTGAGCCGTACGCCGGTCGCATATTGCAACAGGCGATAGTTGTCGTACCAGATGTCGATCGCCTTGTATGCATGATCCGCCAGCCACCGCTCCAGCGTATTGTCGGGATCGTTGGGCTGTACGCCGCTGGTGACAAACCAGATGCGATCCCGCGCAACGAGCAGACGATTGAGCACTTGTCCGGTTTCGGGATAATTCATACTGTTGAGCGCATAGCCAAACGTGGGAATGTCGATCTTGCACTCGCCTGGCATCCAGTTCATCACGATATGATAGTCGGTGGGAGCAACGTTGACGAACGCATCCGACTCTGTAACATTGCGGCAAATATCGGTGATAATGGCGCGATAGCCCACGCCTTCCGCTCCGTAGCCGGGCTGGCGTGCAACTTCGCCTGTCCATGTAGCGATGACCAGTGCTGGCGCCAGCACCACAAGCGCCAGGGTGGGTGCGCCAATGACGCCGAACGCCTGTTCCGGCGCAGCGCTCACTCGCCACCACAGGATCAGCCCGCCGATCAAAGTGACCACAGCGGCGCCCCCAATCAAGACGACCAACCAGAGCACCGTCACTTGCAGATCGGGCGGTTCGCCAGTTCCCCACAGCCAGGCCAGGTCGCTGTTGACGATGAACTCCCTCATCAATTTGAACTGTCCGATCACGGGGCTATTCATAAAGTCGGCTAGGCTCTGGGCAGGCGGACCATATAGCAGCGGGTCCGACCAATCGGTTGGGTAAAGGCTGCGCAGCAAAATTTCGTAGTTGACAAAGTTCACGCTCACCGCACCAAGCTGCACGATGAAGGAAATAAGCGCCATCGCTGCTGTGAACCAGGTGAGAATACGAAGAGTGGGGGAGAAGGGAGATTGAGCATTGGAGTTTGGAGTTTGGGAGCGAATCTCTAATCTCCAATCTCCATTTTTGGCTTGTCTTTGCCTGACCAGAGTCTCCACCACCGGTGCAAGCGGCAGCACCCAAAACGGCGTCAGCGGCACAAGAAAGCGCGGTCCCCATGCAAAGCCGCCCCACCACATCCACCACAGGCTGTAGGTGACGATAAGAACGGTGCTCAGCAGCGCGATCAGAACGCCTTCGCTGCGGTGACGACGCACAAAGAGGGCAAATGCAGCAAGGCTGGCAATAAACAGCGGCGTGTGCCAGAAGACGCCGCGATAGGGGCTGATGAGCAATCCCCACAAGCCGCTGAGCAGCGGATTGGTGAACCCCTCCCCAGCATCGAAGTGATAACCGGTGTCGAAAGGATTGCCGAAACGCACGAAATTGTAGAGCATCAGCAACGCGCCCGCCGCCACGATCGGCGCAGCAAAGGCAGCCGCAGCAATCGCCCATTGGCGGATGTCGACGACTTCATCGACCGATCTCCGGCGGCGCAGCAGCCAGTCGACCAGCCACCAGCCAGCAAAGACGACGATCAGCAGTGCGTGTGCGGTTACAGCGGCGAGCGCAAGCCCTGCTCCACCACCCGCCACAGCCATCCACCACCAACGTCTGGTCGCCCGCCAGGAAAGCATGGCGTAAAAAACGAGCAACAGGCTCAGCGCACTGAGCGGCTCGCCGAAAAACTGGTTGGCATAAGGCCAGGCAATCGTCGCCAGGCCAAAGAGCAGACTAAGCGCCATGCCGGTGCGCTCACTGTAACCAAGCCGCTGCGCCGTCAACCAGAGCAACGCCGCTGTCACCGCCGTCACGATGCCATTCCATAGGAGCGTCGCCTGAAGCTGGCCGATGCCGACATTGAGTTCCGTGATGACATGCAGCAGCAAATACCAGGGAACCGCCAAAAACGCCGGCGCCGGCCCCTTCTTGCTGTAAACATCGCCATTGGGACCGAACGCGCCAAGCACTTCGCCCGGACTGTTGACCCACTGCGTCCAGGCGATGGCGTTCGTGTCAACGGCGCTGCGCAACGCCTGCGATTCGGTGACCGCGAAGAGGCTGACTTCGTCGATGATGTGAAATCGGCCAGAGCTGCTCAACGTGTAGATTGTGATCAACAGCGCCATCAAGAGGAGCAGGCCGAAAATGCGAATTCGTTGCATAATTGAGATTCAACCTATCGGCGCAGTGACCTTGCCCGCACAGTTTACCAGTGCGCGCTGGTCTGTCACTGCAAGCCGTGGATGCGCAGCCGCAGCACAGCCACGGTGTATTGCTGGAAGATCGACCAGAAGCCGGTCTTGCTGTCGCCATGCCGGCGCAGGATGTAGAAGACTGGCACCTCGAGAATTTTCCAGCCGCGTCGCCACGCCGCCAACAACAGGCGAATGAAGTAATCGCCGTAGCCGTAGAAAATCGCCGGGAAGAGCGGCGCCAGCGAGTAGAGTCGTTCGCGGCGAATGGCAAAGTAGCCGCTCAGATTGTCCTGAATCTGCGTTTGAAAGAGCGCGCGGATAAAGACGTTGTACAACTGGCTGAAGTGATAGCGCAGGCGATCTTCCATTCCGCCGCGCATCACGAAACGGCTGCCGATCACCAGGTCATAGTAGCGCAGCAGATCGACCATCTGCGGGATCATCGCCGGGTCGTGGTTGAAGTCGGTGTCCATCACCACCAGTGTGCGCCCTTGCGCCAGGATCAGCCCATCGCGGATCGAATTCGCCAGCCCCTTGTCCTGCGTGCGCACCACCAGCCGTACAGTGATGCAGTCGTCGCCGGGCAATCTGCCAATGCCGTGTGCATCGATGTTGTAACGTTGGCGCACGACCTCGGCGGTGCCATCTGGGCTGTTGTCATCGACGACCAGCACCTCATAGGCATATCCTGTCGGCGTCAGTTCGCGGCGAATGGCGTCGATCAGGTCGCAGATGTTGTCACGTTCGTTATAGGTCGGCAGCACTACAGAGACATCGATCGCTGTCGGCGCTGTCTGAGCGTTCAGTGTTTGCGTAGTCACAAAATGACATTGTACGCGTACAGATGTGAAAACAGGAAATACAGGTTGGATTGAAGGGAGTGTAATTCATTTGAGGGCGTCCGTCGTAGAGCACGCCTCTAGCGAGACCTACTTTGCCCAGACGTGGCATAGACCCTGACGTTGTCACACAGCCAGTTCTTGCATAACCTGACACACATACGCCACCTGCGCGTCGGTCAGCGCAGGCGAGCTGGGCAGATTCAGCCCACACCGGCTGAGGTGCAGCGCCACCGGGCGCGGCGCAGTGCTCAAATAGGGCGGCAACGTGTCGAGCGGGTGAAAAAAGGGACGGCTGTCGATGCCGCATGCGCGCAGCGCCGGGATCAGCTCGTCGCGGCTAAGCGCGTAGGGTGGCTCGATCAACACCGAGACCATCCAGTAGACGTTGGTGCAGCCGGCGCGTTCCGTGGCGAAGGTGACGCCGGGAATGCCTGCCAAACCCTCACGATAAAGCGCAGCAATCTCCCGTTTGCGCCGAATGAAGCTATCGATGCGCTCCATCTGCGCCACACCCACCGCCGCCTGTAGATTTGTCATCCGGTAGTTGAAGCCGACCTCGTCATGCCAGTAACGGCGATGCGGCGGCATGGCATGGTCGCGCAGCATCCGGCAGCGCGCTGCCAGCGCGTCGTCGTCGGTCGTCAGCATCCCGCCCTCGCCAGTGGTGATGATCTTGTTGGCATAAAAGCTGAAGGTGGCGATGCGCCCCAATCCCCCCACGCGTCGTCCAGCGATTTCGGCGCCGTGCGCTTCGGCGGCATCCTCGATCAACAGCAGGTCATGTTCATCAGCCAGCGACTGCAGGGCTGACATCGGCGCCGGGTGACCGTACAGATGCACGGGAATGATTGCGCGCGTGCGCGGTGTGATGCGGCGGCGTACATCGTCCGGATCGATGCACCAGGTCGCCGGATCGACGTCAGCGAACATGGGTGTAGCGCCGGTGTAGTGCACCGCGTTGGCGGTCGCAACAAAGGTGAGGCTGGGAACGATCACCTCGTCGCCAGGGCCAATGCCCAGCGCGTGCAGCGCCAGATGAATCGCCACGGTGCCGTTGCTGACGCTCACTGCGTGGCGCACCCCGCAGAAGCGCGCAAACGCCTCCTCAAAGCGCGTCACATAACTGCCCAGGCTGCTGATCCATCCGCTGCGCACGGCGTCGAGCACATATTTTTCCTCCCGACCATTAAGCACCGGCGTATAGACTGGGATAAAGTCCGGCGGGCGCGCCGACTCTTGGGTTTCCAGATAAGGGAAGAGGGATAGTTGCTGGATCATGAGGCGCAGATTGAGGGGCGTGCGTTAGAAGTTGATCGCTGTAACTTGCTTTGGCTCATCCAAAATCACCACGAGTTTGTTCAAAACATTACGATCGAGCATAGCTTCATCGCCAATTTCATCATGCGTACACATCTTCACCAAAACCGCTCAAGAATTATTATAGCATTAGCCTGTTCCGCCCGACGGCTCCGAAGGCTATCCATCAATCACCACTGTCCCCAGCTCTGGCTCGATTCCCGCCGGCGCGCCGGCGGCGTCGATCCACGTCAGTGGCTCCAACGTGTCGGCGTCATAGACCAGCAGGCGCACGCTATAGCGTCCTGGCGCCAGGTCTTCTGGCGCAGTGAGCAGGTGGACGCCCAGCGGGCGGTCATCCATTTGCCATTGATCGGGCGCGCGGTGGCGGTCGTTGAGCAGACGCTCGTCCGCCTGCGCCACTCTGTCGCCCGCCGCGTTGTAAAGCGCAACGCGCGCTTTGAGCGGGCGGCTGACAGCGCCCCCAGGCACGCGCTGCCACCGCAGCGCAACTGCCAGCGGTTCGCCCGTGCGCAGGGCTGGCGGCAACGAAATTTCGACGGTGCGCACAGCCTGGTCGAACTGATGCACTGATGGCTGCATGTCGGGGGCAAGCTCAAAGTGCGTGGGCGGCGCCAATTCCCACCAATCGATGGCGTAGCCCTGAAACCATTGCTCTCCACTGTGACGGCCATATTTGTCGAGTAGGAAATGCACCGAACGCCGCGGGTCTGTGTCGCTCTCGAACCATTGCACCCAGAAGATGCGCCGTGCGTCGCGCGCCCATGCACTCAACTGTTGGTCGATAGTGTTGATGTCGACAAACAGGTAGCGCGCCAGCGGCGTTTCCGAAGCCGGCGGCTCCTGCACGTCGTCAATAAGATATGGTTGATAGTAGAAGCCGAACGGATATTTTTGGTCGACGAAAATGGCGTCGCCGGGCGCTGTGTTGGCGCGTAGCCATTCTGTCACGGCGGCAATATGCTCGCGATCAAAGCGCCGGTCGTACAGATCGGCGTAGGCCGCAGCCGCCAGCCCGATAGCCAGCCCCACGGCAAGCAAGTAGGGGAGCGGCCTCCACCAGCGCCCAAAACCTGTCAGCCCGACGGCAAGCATTATATAGAGCGCCGGTGTGACAAAGCTGGCGTACCGCACGTTGAAGGCGTTGCGGTCGAGCACGGCAATGTAGTAGAGCGCCAGCGCGCCGAATAGCCATGTAAGGATGAAGGAGATTGAGAGATTGGAGGATTGGAGATTAGCGATCGGAGCCGCTTTTCCTTTTCCGCCCTTTTCTCTTTCTTCCTCTCTCATTGCGCCGATCAGAATTCCGACGCTTGCGATGATCGCTGCGCCCCACAGCCAGGCGTCTGCAAAGCCGCCAAGCATTGTCGAATCGTAGGCGTAGCCACCCAGGTAGGCTTGCCAGTTCTGGCGCAGGTACTCGGAGAGCGTGACGATGGCGATGTTGGGATTTTCGTAGCCAGGAATCTGGCGCAACGCAATCGGTGCGACAGGCAACACCAGCAGCGTCATCAGCAGCCCATGTGTGCTGACGACGCCTACTTGTCGCCAGCGCTCCACCCGCAGCAGCGCCCAGACGCCCCACCAACCATACCAGGCGACCAGGACAAAGACGGCGTTGTAATGGGTCAGCAACGCCGCCGCCGATAAAAATACAAACAAGAGCGAGGAGCGATTGAACAGCGCATCGGGCGCGCTGTCTCTGCGCGCCAGCTGGTCGAGAAAGAGCACGGCTGCCGCCGTCAGCAGCGCAAAACCGAGCGTGTACATGCGCGTCTCCTGGCTTTCAGCAAGCCAGAAGGGTGATAGTGCGCCGATCGCAACAGCTAACGCCCCGACTGTTACACCGCCGACGCGACGCCCTAATGCCATCAGCAAGGCGACGCCCAACATCCCTGCAAAGACGCTCATCCACCGCATGAAAAATGCAAGCTGTGTGGGTGGCTGCCCCATCGCTGCACCCGCCAACATGCTCCAGACATGAAGAAGCCAGTAGTAGAAAGGCGGCTGAATGTCCAGTTCGGGTGCAGTGGCAATCTGTAAAAAGGGGCGCAACGCAACATCAATGTTGCGCGCTTCATCCCACCAGATATCCTGGCGCGTCAATTCGTGAAGGCGGAGGGCGAAGCCGGCAAGCAGAAACACAAGCAAAGCCGGGCGCAGCCATGTCGCCGCGCGCGTGCGGCTGTCAGCAAAACGATGCATACCGGCTCAATTGTAGCGCAAGAGTGAAAGCCGTCGGAAACCGAATCGAGTTCTATGGCGCGTTCATTCGCGTCACCGCTGTCGGAAAGCGTATGGTGTTGAGCACCGGGCAGGTCTCCTCCACTGCCTGGTGCATCCGCTCGACCTCTTCGGGCGCAACCGATGTAAGCACCTTCGCCGTGTAGGTGATCTCCTCCATCTGCGGCGGCTTCTCGTAGGGGAGACCAACAACGCCGCCCATCGGCACAGCGCCATGCACTTCGATCTCGACGCCATCGATGGGGATGTCGAGCAGCACAGCCTGGATCAGATAGGTGTGCACCAGACAACTTGCCAGCGCGCCGAGCAGCATTTCCGGCGCAGTCGGGCCAAGCGCGTGACCGGCCAACGCAGGCGCCGAATCGGTGATGAAGAGCGTCTCACCCATTTTGACAGGGCGTGCGCCCGTATTGCCCGCCACCCAGGACTTTGCCTGGATGCGCACCGTCGCCTTTTCGGGCGTGGCAGTGAAATCGGCGCGGCGTTGCGCCAGCACAACAGATTTGCGTTCGAGATAGTAATCAAGTGCGCTCACGTTTGGGTCTCCTTGCTGAATTTGATTGCTACAGCCTCACCGTCACCCACGCCGGGTCGTGGTCGCTGCCATCGCCGCTGTGCCTCTTGCGCCGATCGATCCAGGCATCCACTTGTTTGTGCGCCAGCGATGGACTGAGCCAGACCTGATCATAGAGATCAAAGCGCGGCGGCTGTCGATTGACTTTATACCGATGTGTCCACGCAGTGTGGGTTGGGTTGTCCGCAGCGACTGATTCACGCTTGGCTGGGCGCGTCTCCTTCGGTGCAGTAAGTCCATTGCTCCAGCCAGCCTGGCGGAACGCGGCCAGCGATTCACTGTTCACGTCGTCGTTCATGTCGCCTGTGATGATGTAGTTGCTGTTGGGGCGCGTGCGCGCTGCTACGATAGTCGTCGTCATTTCCGCCTGCCGCCGCCGTCGCTCCAGGATGCGGCCGCGCGCCGACGCCTCATCTTCGCCCCAACGCACATAGTTGCTCTTGAGGTGAGTGTTGAAAAGGGTAAAGAGACGATTTCGGCGCTTTGGATCGAGAATCTCGACTTCGAGCAGGTCGCGGCTGAAGATATAATCGCGCGGTTCATCGGGATGGACGGCAAAACGCCACGAAGTGACGCCGCCGATTGGGTAGCGCGACAGCAATCCTACATCGATCAGACGTTGATCGTTGCCCTCCACCAACACCTGGTAGGGATACATGCCGCTCAGGTCTTCCAGCGCAAACTGGCGCAGCACACCGATGTCCTCCACCTCCTGCACGGCGAGCACATCGACATTGATCGCGCGCACGCGGTCTGCAATGAGTTTACGCTCGGCCGGCGTCTTGGGTTTGACGAGTTTACCCATGTAGGAGCGAAAGACATAGCCGACCGGTTCGACAAAAGTGAAACGCACTTCGGCGTCGACCTCTATGCCGCCTTCACTCACGATCTCGACTTCAGCCCGAAAGTTATAGCGCGAAAACAGGTTGTTGAGGTTAAAGGTGCCGACAGTGATCTCCATAAATGCGCCTCTTTGTAGAAGTGATGAGAGAAATCGATGGCGTCATTCTACCCAAAGATGGCGAATCTGTCGCACATCGTTCAACACCCGACATGCAGCACGCACCATACAACACGAACGATCCTTGCGCCCTGATTCAATTCGGTCAGCGTACTTTTGTGATAGAAGGAGTGGGTGTCATCGCCGGGGTGTGCCCGACGATGACGCCCGGAGGAAAAAGGAGATTTCCCGTTGCCGGGAAGAGGTGAATGTGTGCGAAGTTTGCTCCCCAGTAAACTTCACACTTATTGTAGTATGTACACCATTATAATTGCATCGGGCAAAATGCACAAAATTGGCGAGAGCCAATTGTGCATTTTGTCACAACTGAGCGCCTACATTTTGCACCTCAGACGCCAAAATTGCACGAGATGACGCCGCCGCTTGCGGTGCAATAGCGAATGCGTACATCACCGGCCAGGTTGAATCTGCGCTGTTCGACGCCGCCAACGCTTCCTGTTCCAGCAGCTCCCAATGAATGGGCAGATGCCCGCCGCCTGGACACCAGCAACTATACGCGTCGGCGGCTTGGAGCACTCCTAGCGACGCCCAGTGTGGAGACCCCGCCAGCCATCTTCGTTTGGCGCTCGGCAGATATGGAAGTTCGTGGGCAAGACCGTGGTTTGCAACCACAAAATGCAACTGCTCAACCTCGGCGAGGTTCAACCCGATCCGTTGCGCCAGCGCCGGAATCTCAGCCGCTGCCAATGTCTCGTGCCCTGGAAAGGGCGGCTTGCTTCGGGGGTTGCGACGGCAGACTGGCTTCTTCCAATCGTGAATCAGCATTGCCAGCCGTTCGACAAAGTCCAACTCGCGGTCAAGATAGCGCCGCGCAAAGATCGGCGCCGCCATGCAGACCATGACCGTGTGCGTTGCAACATCGCCTTCAAGATGAATGTCGTCGCCTTGTTCACAGCCGACCAGCAGCCGGATGCCGGGGAGCAAGGTGTTGAGCCACTCCTCCGTAAGTGCACGGCGCAACGTCGCGCCCCGGCACGTTGCCAAAAAGCCCTCCAAGCGTTTTCCATCGCGCGTTCGCTGCATGTCATCCTCCTACGCTTGTCTCAAGCATACTCTTGAAGAGGAGCATAGCAGGCGTGCATTAACGGACGCGTTGTTGTGGGCGATCCTTCTGTAAAAAAGGCGTTAACGAAAGCTATCGACCACTCAATAGCGGCCGCGCGCCACAAGTTCGGGCAATTGCGCCGCCTCATGCGGCTCTGCGATCTGAATGTTGACCGCACATGCTTTGAACTCTGGAATTTTGGCTTGTGGGTCGAGCGCATCGATCGTGAGCAGATTGGCTGCGGCTTCGGTGAAGTGCATTGGGATGAAGACGACGCCCGGCCGCGCTTTGGGTGAAACCTCGACGCGCAGTGTCACCGAGCCGCGTCGCGACGAAACGCGTACGGCGTCGCCTGTCTTTACCGCCAGCCGCGCAGCGTCGATCTCGTGGATTTCCACCAGCGGCGTCGGGTAAAGCGCGTCAAGCTGTGAGTGACGCGTCATTGTGCCGCCGTGCCAGTGCTCCAACAGCCGCCCGGTGGTGAGGATGAAGGGATATTCATCGTCGACTTCTTCAGCTACGGGCACATATTCGAGCGGGAAAAAGCGCCCACGACCGGAAGGAAAACTATCGGCGAAGAGAAAAGGCGTGCCTGGATGCTTCTCATCCGGGACAGGATACTGCAAGCCAACCTTGTCGATACGGTCGTAGGTAATGCCTGCAAACATCGTGGCGACGCTTGCCATCTCGCGGAAAATCTCTTCCGGCCCGGTGTAGCGCCACCCGGCGCTGGTCGGGCGCCCCAAACGGGCTTCGATGCGCTGCGCCAGATCACAGATGATCTCGGCGTCGGGGCGCGATTGGCCGCGCGGGGCGATGGCGCGACGCACGCGCTGCACACGGCGGTCGGTATTGGTGAAGGCGCCTTCCTTCTCCGCCCACGAAGTTGCAGGCAGAAAGACATCGGCGAACGCGCCGGACTCGTTGATAAAGATGTCCTGCGCCACCAGAAATTCGAGCTGCTCCATGTGTTGGCGCGTCACGTTGAGGTTCGGTTCGGTCATCATTGGGTTTTCGCCCATGATATAGAGCGCGCGCACGCCGCCTGGATGCGCGTGGGCGAGAATCTCGGTTGTGGTCAGCCCGCGCGTGCGGTTCAGCCCGCCCGGCTCGATGTTCCACGCCTTCTCCCACTTGCGCGCGTTCTCCTCCTTGTCCACCTCCATGTAGCCAGGGTAGTGGAAGGGCATGGCGCCGGCGTCGGAAGCGCCTTGCACGTTATTTTGTCCGCGCAGCGGATTCAACCCTGTGCCCAGCCGCCCGATGTGACCGGTGAGCAGCGCCAGATGGATCAGTCCCAGCGCGCTGGCGGTGCCATTGCTAAATTGCGAAATGCCCATGCCCCAGTAAATGGCGCCGTTTCTGGCTGTGGCGTACATACGCGCCGCCTCGGCGATCAGGTTGCGATCGACGCCGGCGACCTGCTCGGCGTACTCTGGAGTGAAGGGTTCCAGTGAACGCACAAATTCATCATAGCCGGTGGTGCGCGTCGCAATGAATTCATGGTTGACCAACCCTTCTTTGACGATCACATGCGCCATCGCCGAAAAGAGCGGAACGTTCGTGCCCGGCTTGAGCGGCAGCCAGAGCGCGGCGTAATCGCATAGCTCCAGTCGCCGCGGGTCGATGACGATCAGGTTGGCGCCATGTTTGCGCACAGCCTCCTTCATTTGCAAGGCAATGATCGGGTGATTCTCGGTTGTGTTGGAGCCGGTGACGATGAAACAGTCGCTATAGATGACTTCGGACGCAGTGTTGCTCATCGCCGAGGTGCCCAGCGCCATCTGCAACGCAACGACGCTGCCGGCGTGACAGAGTCGTGTGCAATGATCGACGTTGTTGGTGCGGAAGAGAGCGCGAAACATCTTTTGGAGCAGATAGTTGTCTTCGTTGGTGGCCTTGGCGCAACAGTAGACCGCCATCGCCCTGCTGCCGTCGCGCTGATAGATTTCAACCAGTCGGTCGGCTACATAGTCGAGCGCCTCCTCCCAACTCGCCTCCAGCCATTCGTTGCGGTCGAATGCCTGTGTGCGCTGGCCGGGTCGCTGCGGCGTCTTGCGGATCAGCGGCGTGACGACGCGGTCGGGATGATACATGAAGTCATAGCCAAAGCGCCCTTTAACGCAAAGATTGCCTTTGTTCACCACCGCGTCGTGCGGCGAAGTGATGCGATAAATGAAGTCGTCCTTGATGTGCAGGTGCAGGTTGCAGCCTACGCCACAGTAGGGACAGGTGGTCGAGACAATACGATCTGGTGTGATCATGGTTCGAGCTTTCGTCTGTTGCCAGAGCTACGAGCTTACGAGCTGATGAATTCAAGCGCAAATGGTGGGGTGTATGGTAGATCAAGTCTGAGCCTGAGTCAATCGCTGTACGGAACCGCTGTCTGGTATACTGACGTTTTGGTCATGCAAAATCTGTCCCGAATCCAACGTTACTCAACTGGAGGCCCTGATGAAACGAACGAAATCGATGCTGCTGACAGCGATCCTGATGTCCTGTCTGTTGATCTTTGGCGCAATGGCGCCGGTTTTGGCGGCAGCGCCTGCGCAGACGGACGAAAGCGGCGAAATACAGGTTTGGGCGTCGAATCTCTATCCCGCAGCCGACGCGCCGGGCATGATGGAGATTGTTGCGCTCTATCCAAACAACGCCGCCGAGCTGGTCACCATCTATCTGACCAGGGGAACGATTGTGGAAACCGGCTCATGGGAAACCAATGCGGACGGCGGCGTCGATGTCACGCTCACCGGCAACGAAGATGTGGAATACCAGCAGCCCGCCTTGCTGAGACTGGTTCCAACTGATGACCAGCTAACCGACGGCATCTTCACCTATCGCGCGCTCACCGTTGTCACGCCGGAGGAGATGGACGCCATGCTCGAAGGTGCAGCCACCGATGTTGGTGCAGCCGCCGAAAGCGATGTGGAGGCGGCGCCGATCGGTGAAGTGGATAGCGTCTGGGTGTCGCATGTGTATCCGGCCGCCGACGCCGCCGGGCTTATCACCGTGCTGGCGCTCTATGCCAACGGCAATATGGAGCAGACCAGCATCTACCTGACCAAAGGCGTTGTCACCGAAGTCGGCGGATGGGAAGAGGACGCCGATGGCGCAATTGCGGTCACCGTGACCGGCACGACGGATGAAGCCTACGCCGAGCCAAACACAACCACCTACACAATCGACGGCGATGCGCTCGTCGATGGCGCGTTTGCGCTTACACGCTGGCTCACCGTCACACCCGAAGATATGCTGGCGACAGCAGACCCAGTCGGAACCTATGTCACCAATGTCTATCCAGCCGCCGACGCCGCCGGTTATGTTGTCGTGCTCTCGCTCTATACCAACAACAACGCCGAACAAACGACCATCTACCTGACCAAGGGCGCCGTCACCGAAGTCGGCGTCTGGGAAATACAGGACGACGGTTCGATTGCGGTGACGATCACCGGTTCGATGGATGAAGCATACGAACAAGAATCGGTGACAATCTATCGCCAATCCGGCGACATGCTGCAAAACGGCGCCTTCTTCTTCTTCAAACTGTCGGAAATCTCGCCTGCCATGATGGACGCGATGCTGGCGCCGGCGGTGGCGGCGGTTTTCCAAAGCGACGTGCTGCCTGCCGCCAGCAGCCCTGGGCGAATCATCACCCTGACCCTCTATGCCGACAATACACTCACGATGAGCTCCGACTATCTCAACGAGGAGGCGCCAATCGTGCAAGTGGGCGCGTGGCAGGAAGATGATAACGGCGCTCTCACCGTCACCCTCACCGGTCAGGAAGACACGACCTACGACGAGCCAGTCGTCATCGTCTTCGAGCTTGATGACGAAGGCAACCTGGTCGCCGTCGAATACGATGAGTCACTCTTTGGTTCGGAGGGGCTGACGCTGACCGAACGGCCGATCGAGTAGTAAGAGTTTGGCAATGAGAAGGGCGCGGAAGCATCGTTGTGCCTCGTGCGCCCATCGCAAGTCATCGCCTCCGGCGTGACGGGGCGTCATATCACACCGGAGGCGATGACCTGCTCGCTCTTATTTTTAATAATCGAGCTTCACACTACATGGCGCGTATCAACCAGCAGCCGCGACTTCTGGCGCACGCCTGTCCAGTCATAGGCGTCGTGATCGGTGGCGATCACCACGCAGTCCGCTTCGACCAGCGCCGCGCCTAAATCGGCGACGCCCACCATTTCCATGCCATCGTACTGGAAGGAAGGCACGTGCGGATCGTGATAGGCGACGTGCGCCCCCTTCTCTTCGAGCAGGTGAATGATGTCGAGCGCTGGCGATTCGCGCAGATCGCTCACATTTTTCTTATAGGCGACCCCCAACACCAGAATGCGGCTGCCCTTTACGGCTTTCCCAACGTCGTTGAGTGCATCTTGCACTTTTTGCACCCAGTAGCGCGGCATTTCGGTGTTGATCTCGCTCGCCAGCTCGATGAAACGGGCAGTATAGGCAAGCGTGCGCATCTTCCACGACAAATAGAGCGGATCAATCGGAATGCAATGCCCTCCCAACCCCGGTCCCGGTGTGAACTTCATGAAGCCAAAGGGTTTGGTGGCAGCAGCTGACAAAATCTCCCATGCATCCAACCCCAGCTTGTCGCACATCAGCAATAGCTCGTTGGCTAACCCAATATTGACCGAGCGGAAGGTGTTCTCGAAAAGCTTGGTCATCTCGGCTGCTTCAGGCGAGGAGACCGGCACCAGCGTTTCGATGGCAGCGCTATAGTAGGCAGTCGCCACTGACAGACACGCCGGCGTGACGCCCCCAATCACTTTGGGCGTGTTATGCGTTGTCCAGTCGGTGCGGCCAGGATCGACGCGTTCTGGAGAAAAGGCAAGAAAAAACTCTTCGCCTACACGCCAACCCTGCGCATTGTCGGCAAATTGGGCGAGCAACATCTCGCGCGTCGTGCCCGGATAGGTCGTCGATTCGAGCACAATGACCATGCCTGGATGCAGATGACGCGCCACCTGCTCGGCGGCGCTGGCGATATAGGAGACATCAGGGTCTCCGGTTTTGTTCAACGGCGTTGGCACGCAGATCGAGACAGCGTCGCAGCTCGCCAGCACGCTGAAGTCAGTCGTGGCGGCCAGACGTTTGGGGCGATAGGGATGCGAGTTGATGGAACTATAGGGTTGCAGGGTGGTCATCCCTCCATCTCCCCATCTCTCGCTCTCCCGCTCTCCCGCTCTTTCCCTCTCCGCTTCCAACACCAGCGCCGCCACCGCCGCCGCCGGCACATCCTCAATATAGGATTCACCGCGGTTGATGGCGTCCACTTTGCGCGCGTCAAGGTCGATGCCGGTGACGCGGTAGCCAGCCTCGGCAAAGGCAACGGCCAGCGGCAGCCCGACATAGCCAAGCCCAATGACGGCGACGTGCGCTTCACGACGGTTGAAGCGATCGATCATGGTTGTTTGATAATTCATGGCGAATTCATCCTATGTTCGACGCCCTCCTGAAGTCCAACGCTGAAGGGGAGCGCCATGCTGTTCCTGGTTCAATCTTTGGGGATGGTAGCGCAGCAAGAGTGAACGGGCAAATCGCACAAGTCAAATCGACAAGACATGTTCAAACAACCTCGATCTTGGCTTGACCGGTCTGTGTATCGTAGATCGCCCACGAAACCTGACCCTTCATGCCGAGTAGTTCGCCAGGGTTGAGCAGCCAGCCCCGGCCCACCTGCTCCAGCAATCTTGTGTGATCGTGACCGTAGCAGACGAGGTCAAACTGACTTGACTGGGCGATGCGTCGTGCAGGTTCGGGATAGTGAATCATGGCAATCTGTCGACTATCGAACTCCAGTTCGGCGTAGATGCCGTGCAGGCTGATGTGAGGATGTTTCGCCGCGATCACCTGCAACAGCCGCCCATCTCCGTCGTTGTTGCCAAACACAACATGCACCGGCCCGCTGAAACGTTCGCCGATCTGGTTGAGCATGAAGGGCGCGCAAAGGTCGCCGCAGTGCAACAACACCTCGGCGTCGGCGGTAAGCGCCACGTCGAGCGCCTGGTTCAGATGGGCGATCTGGTCGTGGCTGTCGGATATGATGATGATTTTGGTCATACTAACCCCTTTCGACTGCTTGTAAGGCGATTCGCCAAATCACCCTACATTCGGCTGTTTGCGTGCGTATGTTATACTCAAGTGTATATGTTCGCACAGCAAATGCAAACGGCGGATCTGGCAGGCGATGTGACCCAAACTGGCAAGAGAGGATGGCGACAGCGCAACGCCAACAGCCCTGACCTTCGTCTCTTGCTCCTCACCTATCTTCTCAAGTCGGGCATTTTCGCAATTGCGCTGTTGCTGGCTGGCTGCGGCCAGGTTATCACGCTTTCGCCCACGCCGTCACCGCCGCCAACGGCCACCTTATCCATCGACATCGTCGTCGCCACGCTGCCGCCCACCTCGACGCCGGCGCCCTATACGCCTGAGCCGACGCCCACGCCTACAGTCACGCCGACGCCGGTGATTCACGTTATTCGCGCTGGCGAAACCCTGCTTTCGGTGGCATCTCAGTATAATGTCAGCGTTGCGGCGCTGCAGGATGCAAATGGCATCCTTGACCCACGGCTGTTGCAGCTTGGGCAGGAACTGGTCATTCCACGTCAAGAGGAATTCGACGCCGCGCTCGCCACGACGCTGACGCCCACGCCTACACCGCTGCCCATCGCCATAGAGAATATCCATTTTAGCGAGACAACGATCGGCGGGCTTACTGTGCTCGGCGAAGTCTGGAACAACACTGGCGCTCCGCTAGAGCAGGTGCGCGTCGGCGTCACACTGCTCGATGAAGCTGGCGAAGAGGTGGGCAGCGCCGAGGGGCTGGCCGCACTCGATCTCATTGGCGTCGATGAGCGGGCGCCTTTTGCCGTGCTTTTCGGCGAGCAACCGGGGAAATTTGCGCGCTATCAGGTCTACGCGCTGCGCGCTGTGCCAGGATATGTCGGCAGTTATTATCGTGATTTGGAAGTGAACGACATCCAGGTTCTCAAGGAAGGGTACGCCGCACTGACAGTGAGCGGACGCGTCAAAAACATTGGTCCAGAGGAAGCGGTGCAGGTGCAGGTCGTGTTGACGGCGTACGATGCGCTGGGGCGGGTTGTGGCAACACGTAAGATCGAACCGGAACATAATGTCGTGCCGCGCGGCGGTGAAACGGTCTTCACAACGATGTTGGCGCCGGCGGGGGGACCGGTGGCGCGAGTAGTCGCCAATGCACAGGGGCGGCGCATTTCGGCGGTGCAGCCGTAGAAGTAGAACATGACGGATTGGATATGGTGGATTCACTGCTCGCAGTTTGTGCAGAGTCTCATTTTGCTGCTATAAAGCAATAAGCGTATGCGTTATCGATCGATTGATAAGGTTGTGCGATGGTGTTTATGGCTCGTTTGGTGATCTGTTGTGTATTGCTTCTTGCGGTCGTAAGTCTGGCTGGCTGTGGACGCAGCGCTTCTGCACAGGAAAAGGCGCTTCCCGTCGAAGAAATCGCCAACTATGTCGATAGAACCGACGTGGCGGACTCGAGCCGCCCTGTTGCGCCGCTGAAAGCGCCGGTTTTTCATCAACCCAATGCCAAGCCAGTGCTGCCAAGCCGTCTTGTCATTCCGGCGATCAAGGCTGACATGCCAGTTGTGGAGCTGGGGTGGAGCACGAAGAAGGATTCTAGCGGCGCCATCTTCAGCGAGTGGGATGTGGCTGAATTCGCAGCTGGCTGGCACAAAAACAGCTCATTGCCCGGTGAATCTGGCAACGTTGTGCTGAGCGGGCACAACAATATCAAAGGTGCAGTCTTTCGAGAACTGGATCAACTCAAACGCGGCGATCTGCTTCAGCTATTCGCAGGCGGGCGCGAACATCGATACATCGTGGACGAAGTGTTGATCGTCCCGGAAAAATACGCTTCTGAAAAGCAGCGTCGCGAAAACGCCAACTACATCAAAGAAACGCCCGACGACCGTCTGACGCTTGTCTCGTGCTGGCCGCGCAACGACAACACGCACCGCATTATCGTCATTGCACGGCCAGCAACGTTGGCGCGCAGCAAATGATGTTAGGAAGCAGGTGCGTTGGCGCTCCGCACCTGCCCTGTTTCACTCAGCAACTTTACCTCAACAACTTCTGCGCCGCACGCAGGCTTTGCGGCACGCCAATCTCCAGTGGGTCTTCGCCGCCTTCATACTCCAACGAGAGCCAGCCAGTATAGCCAGCTTCACCGAGTATCCTCACAATCGCAGGCAGATCAACTTCACCCTCTCCGACCACCGCGCCGGTGAACGCCGTTCCATCCAATGCTTTGTAGATGTGCTCAGTTTCGTCCGGGCGTGCGCGGCGAAAATCCTTTAGATGCACCAGCGCCGCCAGCGCCGCCAGGTCACGCGCTGCATCGGTCGGGTTCTGGTTGACAAGCAGGAAGTTGCCGGTGTCGATGTTGGCGCGCAGATACGGCGAACCCACGGCGTCGATCACCTGGCGCACCTGGTCGCTGCGCCCAGCCATCAAACCATGATTTTCGAGCGCCATCGTCACCCTGTACTTCGCTGCATACTCGGCGCCAGCAGCCAATCCTTCCACAATCCATGCCAGCCCATCTTCGAAGGCATAGCCGGGTTTGGCGTTGCCGCTAAAAACGCGCAGCGTGCGTACATCCAGACGGTCCGCCACCTCAACGCCGACCTTGAGATCGGCAAGCTGCTTTTCCCAGGCCGCTCGTTCAGGCTGGAAAAAATCATTGCCGATTGAATAGACCGCCAATTCCAGCCCGGCGTCAGCGATCTGTCGCCTGATCTTGCCCATTTCAGCGGCGCGATCGATCCAGAAATAATCGAGCAGTTCCACGCCGCGTGCGCCGTTCTCCTGTTGTCGCGCCGCAAATTCAATGAAACCGGGCAGGTCGATGCGCTTCTGGCGCACTGCAGACACCACGCTCCACATACTGATGCTAAGTTTCACAACTCACTTTTCCTTTTTTTGTAACAGCTTCTATCTCTTCAATTCGTTCGATTTGCTCGATCTGTAACCAGCCGCCGCCCCATTCATCTTCCAGCCAGCGTCCGCGGATGCATACGATCGCCCACGGCGGCGGATTGCTGACCCCACGCGGTGGGACGGCAATGCAGAAACGCTCACTGTCGCTCAGAAAGAACCCCTTACCGCCTGTCCAGCCAGGCAGCCGCATGCCCACCACCTGTACAATCTGGCGGGGTGTGGCGACAACCTCCGCCAGCGAGATACAGCCGGCGCGGGCGTTGGGCGCCAGGTCAAGCGGCTGCACGCTGACCGGTTGCCCCAAGATGTGTTGTTCCCACTCCAGCCGCTGCGCCGCACTCTCGTGCTTCACCTGCTGCGCCATGAACGCAAACGTGGCTTGCTGTGCACTGGCGACGCCGCCGCGTCCGGCTTCGTCAAGCAACGCCGCCCGGCTTTCACCCAATCCATCGAGCGCGCCGCACTGGATCAGGTGAGTGATCTCCTTGCGTTGCAGGGGTGCACGACGCAGGAGATCGGCGAGATCGCAAAATACGGCGCGGCTGCGTTCCGCAATGAGCGCCTGTACGCTCGATTGGCGCAGATCACGCACTTGATTCAGCCCCATGTACAGCACGGCGCTTCTTGCATTTCTCTGTACAGCGCCCGTCATCTCTGCGTCAGCGTTTGCAACTGACTCCGCATCGACCCTTTGCGAGAAGAGCGTAAATTCTTGGTTGCTGAAGTTGACATGCGGTGGGCGCACTGCAATGCCTAGCCGCCGCGCTTCGGCAATATAGATGGCCGGATGGTGAAAACCACCCCAGTTCGCCAGCCGCGCCGCCAGGAACGCAGCAGGCCAATGTGCGCGCACATAGGCTGAACGATAGCTCACGTCTGCATAGGCGGTGGCGTGTCCCTGGTTGAAGCCATAGCCAGCAAAGGGCGCCACCTGCTCCCACAGCGTGCGCGCCTGCACCTCGCTTAACGCCGGGCCGTCGGGCGCAGCGCGCTGACAACCTGCCACGAACCGCTCGCGCATCGCCTCCATCTCGGCGCCCTGAAACTTGCTCATCCCCTTGCGCAGATGGTCAGCTTCCGCCCACGACAGGCCGGCGATCTCGCGTGCGATGCGCAAGATCTGTTCCTGGAAGATCAGCACCCCCTTTGTACGGCGTAGGATTGGCTCCAGCGCCGGGTGTAGATAGCGCACCGGCTCCTCACCTCGATAACGGCGGATGAAGTGCTGCGCCATGCCGCCGAGTGCAGGACCCGGTTTGAAAAAGGCGTTGGCGACAGCCAAGTCCTGTACAGTGCGCGCCTTGAGCTGGCGCAATGTACGCTGTGCGCCGCTCGATTCGCACTGAAAGACGCCGATCGTGTCGCCGCGTGCCAGCATATCGCCGGTCAATGCATCGTCGAGCGGGATGGCGTCGACGCGAAAGCCAGGGTCATCATGGCGGCGCACAAGCTCAGCGGCGTCAGCCAGCACTGTCAAGGCGCGGATGCCGAGCAGGTCGATCTTGGGCAGGCCAAGCGCTTCAACATCGCCGTGGTCGAACTGTGTAATCAGGAAGCCTTTCGGCGCCAACTGCACCGGCGCCACGTCGGTCAGAGGCCCCGGTGTAATCACAACGCCGCCCGGATGAACGCTCAGGTGGTCTGGCTGGCGCAGCAGACCAAACGCCGCGCGCACAACTGGATGCAGCCTCTCATCTTCCACCTTCGCCAGCGCAGCGTCGAGCGTCTGTGCGCTGCGTCGTCGCGGGTCGGGATGCCAGTCCTCCGGCAACAGTTTGACCAGCCGACCGATCGTCGCTTCGTCCAGCCCATACGCTTTTGCCGTCTCGCGCAGAGCGGAGCGCAGACGCAGCGTGCTGATCGTAGCAACCAGCGCTACGCGCTCGGCGCCGTAGGTCTGGCGCACATAATCGAGCACTTCATCGCGACGCACGCTGCAAAAGTCGAGGTCGATGTCGGGCAAACTGCTGCGCGCAGGGTTGAGAAAGCGTTCAAAGAGCAGATCGTGCATGACCGGATCAACGGTGGTAATGCCGATGCAGTAGGCGACGAGCGAGTTCGCCACGCTGCCGCGCGTTGAAACAGGAATATCCCGGCTGCGCGCAAAACGCACGATGTCGGCCACGAGCAGGAAAAGCGGCGCAAATCCGTGGCGGGCGATGGCGTCCAATTCAGCGTCGAGACGAGTCGTCAGCGCCGACCACTCATTATGCTGCACATCGCCGTAGCGCTGGCGTAGACCAGAGTTTGCTTGCGCCGCCAGCGTCTGGTCGGGTGTGTGCGCGTCAGGCAACGCCAGCACGGGCCAGATCGGGCGGCCATCGGGCAGAGCCGGCTGACACTGTGCAGCAATCTCGACGGTGGCGCGCAGCGCTTGGGGAAAGGCGGCGTAACGCTCAGCCATTTCTTGCGGGGACAGCCAATGCAACAGGACGGATTCGTCGCCGCCATCAAGCCGGTCTTCGTCGGTCAGCGCATCGAGCGTAGTATTGCGGGCAATCGCCGCCAGCAGACAGAGCCGACTGCGCTCCGCCGCGTCCAGGCAGTAGATCGGCTGCGCAGCGACGACGCCAAGACCAAAGCGCGCGGCCAGCGATTCGATCTCGCGCCCCACCGCTGCACCATCGGACGCCGAGCAGTCGATGCTGAGCCACGCGCGTTCACCAAAGACGCCAGCCAGCCAGCTCACGACACGACCCGCAGCGGAGCGTTCTCCCAACCGGAGCAGATGGTCGACCCACCCTCGACGCCCACCCGACAGACAGATCAAGCCGTCGTGGTGCATTTTTAGCTCATCCTGGGTGATCCTGCTTCCGGCGCGTCCGGGCGTCGCCTGCACGATTGAAGAAAGCCGACAGAGTGATCGATAGCCGGCTGGCCCGGTTGCAAGCAGGACGACTTCTCCAGGTGTTCGATGCATGGTCAGACCCTGAGGCGCCTCCAACGTCGCCGTCATACCGATAATCGGCTGCACACCGGCTGCATGACAGGTGCGATGGAAAGCGACCGCTCCGTAGAGCACGTTCGTGTCGGTCAGCGCCAGATGCGTCATCCGCTCCTGTGCAGCGCGCACCGCCAATCGTTCGACCGGCGGTGTGGCGCACAATAGGCTGAACCAGGAATGAGCGTTGAGGTGAATGACAGATGCGGGTTCGGTCGACATGGATCGATCGTATGACGTGCGCAACAATTCTCCAAGTTTTCAGAGCAGCGAATCGATTGGTGAATTCATTCCTGACCCCAGGTTGAAATCTATGAAAATCTATACTAAACTGCTGTGCAACTCGATGTAAATCTATTATTTTTACATTGCGCACAACTGTTGCATACAACCGCCAGGATGACTTTATAAAAACTGTTGAGTCAAGGACATGAATGCTCGTTCAATTATTCAATTATCGCTTGTACATGTGGGCGTCTCGTTGACAGTTGTTCCAATTACTGGAACCCTCAACCGCATCATGATTGCCGACATGGGAATGCCGGCTGTGTTTGTCGGCTTGTTGGTGGCGCTGCCATATATGCTGTCGCCGTTTCAGGTCATTGTTGGCGCCTATGCGGATCGACGCCCGCTGTGGGGGCTGCATCGTTCGCCGTGGATGTTGGTGGGAGGACTGATGGCGACCTTTGGCAGCTACATGACAGCACACACTGTGTTTTATATGGACGAGCACTTTTTGCCCGGCTTGATTGCATCCTTCGCCGTGTTTGCGTTGTGGGGCGTCGGCGTCAACGTGGCATCGGTGAGCTATCTCTCGCTTGCCAGTGAGTTGACCGAGCGTTCGCCAAAAACCTGGCGCACTGCTACAGTCGGCGTGATGTGGACGGCAATGATTCTCTCAACGATCATCGCCAGCATTTCGCTGTCGCGCCTCTTAGCGCTCGATTCGTCGCAAGACGGCATCTACTTTGCTTTTGGCGCGATCTGGGCGGTGGCGACGGTGTTCATCTTGTTGGGTTCGGCGGGAGTGGAGCCAGCCCACGACGGGAAACGAACTCTGCAAAACAAAGCTGACAATCCGATGACGGCGTTGCAAGCGCTGGCGCATAATGCAACGGCAAAGCGTTTCTTTTTCTATTTGTTGCTGGTGTTGGTGGGAATTCGCGCGCAAGATGTGCTGCTAGAACCGTACGCCGCCGACACGCTGGGCATGTCGGTGAGTGAGACGACGCGGCTTGAGGCAATCTGGGGCATAGGCGTCTTTATCACGCTTCTAGGTGGGTTGGGGCTGGTGCGTTTGTTTGGCAAACGCGTCAATGCCTACGCCGGCGCCATCGTAGCAATTGCGGCGTTCGGGCTGATCATTGTGGCTGGCTCAATGGGCAACAGCCTGTTCTTTCAAGCATCCGTCTTCCTGCTCGGCCTGGGCAGCGGATTGATGACAGTGAGCAATCTCAGCTTTATGCTCGATATGACTGTGCCACAGAGCGTAGGGCTGTACATGGGCGCATGGGGCGTCGCAAATTTTGTAGCGCAATCGCTCGGCGCCGTCGGCGGCGCACTGCTGCGCGATATCGCTTACCATCTCACGGGCGATGTCGCCCTGGGGTATATGACAGTCTTCGGGCTGGAAATCACCGGCCTGATTGCGGCGTTGCTGCTCTTCCGCACAATCACGGTGGAAGCATTCCAGCGCGATGCACAGGTCAATCTTGTCGACGTGTTGGCAATCGCCGGAGATTGATTCTGATGAACGCCTTCCAGCGAGTTTGATGCTTCCTGGAAGGCGTTCATGACAATACTATTGCCCCACCACGTAAACGGCAACCTCCTGCGCCACGCCATTCAACAGCGTCAAGTGACCGTTCTGGATGGTGTAGCTTGCCACAGTCGGCAAGAGCGCCAGATAGAGCGCCTCTTGCTCCATAACGCCGGCTGGCTCGGCGCAGAATTTGCGCGTGCTGATCGCCAGACCAATACTCATTGACCCATTGGCTGCTGAGTAGGCGCTGTTGTAATTATTGCAACCCGCCAGCCCCGTCATTCCGCCGTCTGCGCCAAAGGTTGCTGTGATCTGGCTGCCAGCCAGCGGCGAAGTCATGGCGCCAACGCCGTCGAACATCGAAATCAACACCCATGTTTTGTCCCTCAGCACCGGATCAGAGGCGCCGACGGCGCCTGCCGGCGCACTTTGCACTGCTGGCGAAACAGTCACATTGACCTCTGCGCTGCTGACAGCGCCGGTCGAACTTGTAGCTTCCAGGCGGTAGCGAAATTCACCGACCTCGGTGAGACAGTTCTGCCCAGAGCCTGTAAGCGGCGCGCCATCCAGGATCACCGTATCGTTGCGCAGAATTTGGATCGTCTTGACATCTCCGCCAACGTTCCAGTTGACGACGACACAGCCGTTGACGATGATGTTTTCAGGCGTCACAGCGAAAATATCGATGACCGGGGCGCCATCCGCTTTTTGCGCCATCATCGTCATTGCCTCGATCACGCGTACAGTTTGCTGGCGCGTGTCTGCACCCGTGGCGTCTGTTGCTGTGAGCTGATATACAGCATCGCCGGGCGCCGTTGGACAATCTTCGAGATGTCCCTCCTGCGGCGCATCCTCCCACAATTCTTCTCCGTCGCGCGTCAATGTAATTTGGACGCCTTGCCCAACCACGCGCCAGGAAATATCGACGCAGACGCCGAGCGGGACATTGTCGTTGGGAGCCACTGCAAAGAACTCGATCTGCGGTCCGGCGCCCGGCAGCGCCTCGACATTGATCGTTCGCGTTTCCACAGAGCCATCGCTGCGTTCGACGCGCAGGTTATAGCCGGTTGTGCGATCCGGAGTCACGGTCTGCTGACCAGTGGCGGCGACATTGTTGACCTGCCAGTCCTCACCCTCCTGATAGAAATAAACTGCCTGTGCATCTTGCACATCCCAGACAAAGGTCAGCGGCTGTCCGCGCGTCACCCTGGTTGTATCGGCATAGAAAACAATGCCGGGAGCCGGCGTCGGCGTTGGCGCTGGGGTGGGCGTCGGTGCGCCGGCCACCTGCACGCCGACGCGCAATGTCTGACCGAAGGCGCGGCCGTCGCTGTCGTGCATTTCCCACTGCGCCTGATAGACGCCAGGCAACAGCGGCGCCACCAGATCGACCGAAAGATCGTAGGTCTCGCCCGGCGCGACTGAACCTCGCAGGTTGGTCGGCGCGCCCCCCATGGCGGCGCCGGGCGCAGAGCCGCGTGCAAAAGTTGCAAAATAACTCTCGTCCCAGGTGCAGGTTCCAACGTTTTGAACTCGCCACGCCTTAGTGAAGGGTTGACCGGGGAACATGACCGGCGGCGCCGTCATCTCCAGGTCGTCGTAGGAAAGGCTAGATACCCACGCCATTGCGTTGAGACAGGAAGGCATCGCAGCGGCTTTTGTCGCTGCGGCGATTGATTCGGTGGGCAACGCCGGAAACTCCTGGAGCGGGATGCCCAGATACTGTTCGGCAAGCCGCGCCAGCGCACCGCGTGTGCGCAGGACATCGAGCGATCGATCAAGTTGCTGACGCAATTCGCTGGAGCCTTTGCGCACGGCGATTGCATAGCGCTGTGCGTTCAAGCCCTGACCCGCAAGGCGGGCGACGCCATCGTCTACAAAGCGCTGCGCAGCCAATAGATCGAGCACGACGACGTCGACGCGCGCGCTGGCAAGATCGCGCACTGCGCTGGCGATGTTGTCGTAGCGGATCACGTTGCGTGGAGCGATCAGTCCTGTATCGACCAACGTCTTCTGTATCAAGTCTTCATAGATAGAGCCAAGCTGCACCGCCACGCGCAGATTCTGCAGGTCAGCAGGAGCCTCCACGACAAGTGTTGATCCACTATCCACCAGATAGGCGTCTTCCGAGACAAAGTAAGGCAGGCTGAAATCCAAAACGCTGGCGCGTTCCGGCGTCTCTGACAAAGCAGCGATCACCGCATCCACCTGTCCCGCTGCCAGCGCCTGGCTGAGGCCGTCAAAGGCGAGGTCGACAAACTTTATTTCCACGCCAAGCTGTTGACCGATTGCACGCATTAACGCCGGATCAAAGCCATCGATCTGGAAACTGTCGGTGTAATACTCGAAAGGGGGATAATCCACAGTGACTCCGACGACCATCACACCCGCCTCGGAGATGGCCTGCCAGTCGGTTGCAGGATCAGGAAGCGCAATGGAGGGCGCAGCAGGGGGCGGCGCGCTGACCAGGGCGCAGGCGCTCAGCAACACCGCCGCCGCTATCGAAACCAGCGCCGCCACAGTCCACGCCGGACGCATGATACGTTGTCTCATTGGAAAATCCTTTCTGGGATTGTCGGCTCACTGCGTTTTCGCTACGATAGTATACCAACAAGATGCAATCGGCTTCAAGGAAACCAAAAATCTGGAGAAAGCGCTCGGCTTTGACGCTTGTTGGATTCATCGCACTCGGTTATACTCGCACAC
This sequence comes from Chloroflexota bacterium, assembly GCA_016861025.1. GTDB lineage: Bacteria > Chloroflexota > Anaerolineae > Caldilineales > Caldilineaceae > Caldilinea. The sequence goes on along the minus strand of BOKO01000007.1, from coordinate 44,947 downwards.
ATTCCTGCTATCGCACCAATGTTTGATTGAGCGAATCGGTATGCCTGAACTTCATTTCGACCCACTTGACCTCACGCCGTTGCACCCCGTGTTGCAGCGACACGCACCGCTTGGGCGAAGCGGTCTGCTGCCTGCGCTGCTCGACGCACAGGCGCTCTACGGCTACATTTCGCCGCCGGTTGCAGCAGAAATTGCGCAAACCTTCAATACGCCGCTGGCTGATGTGCACGGCGTCATCGAATTTTATGCATTGCTCTACAACGAACCGGTTGGGCGCACAGTGTTGCGCGTTTGCACCGATCCATCATGCGCGCTGCGCGGCGGCGATGCGGTGCTGGCGGCGGCCTGTGCGCTGGCTGGCGTCGAGGTCGGCGAGACTTCCGCCGACGGCGCAGTGACAGTCGAGCGGTCGCCTTGTCTGGGTCATTGCAACTCGGGCGTGTCGGTCAATGTCTCCTTTGGCCGGCCGCAGCGAAACATCACCTTCGCCCACGTCACACCCGACACGGTTGAGGAACTGCTCGACGGGCGCGGGCGCACCACCGCCGACTTCTGGAGCGAGGATTATGTTGGCGGCGACCTGAGCATTGTCACGCCGCTGTGTGGCCGCGGACGACGCACACGGCTGCTCGAATATGAGGCAGTGGGCGGGATGCAGGCGCTGCGCAAAGTGCTGACGACAATGCAACCGGCGGAAGTGATCGAGGCGATGCATCAGGCCGATTTGCTGGGTCGCGGCGGCGCGGCCTTCCCGACCTGGGCAAAGTGGGACGGCGCGTCCAGGGCGCCCGGTCAACCCAAGTATTTCGTCGTCAACGCCGACGAGTCGGAACCCGGAACTTTCAAAGATCGCGTGCTGCTTGAAGGCGATCCATGCCGTGTGCTCGAAGGAGCGATCATCGGCGCCTACGCCATCGGCGCCAGCCGCATCTACATCTACATTCGCGGCGAATATCCGCTCGCCATCGAGCGGGTCGAAGCGGCGCTGCACGAACTGCGCGGCGCTGGCTATCTCGGCGCCAACATCCTCGGCTCTGGCTTCAGCATCGACGCCGAGATACGCAGCGGCGCCGGCGCGTACATCTGCGGCGAAGAGACGGCGCTCTTTGAATCGATCGAGGGCAAGCGCGGCTTCCCGCGCGTCAAACCTCCCTTCCCCACGACGCACGGCCTCTTTGGCAAGCCGACCGCAATCAACAACGTCGAAACGCTTGCACAGGCGCCCTACATCTTGATTCATGGCCCAGACGCCTTCCAACGTCTTGGCACCGCTGAATCGACCGGGCCCAAGCTGCTCTGCGTTTCAGGTGATGTGGTGCGCCCTGGGTTATACGAGATCGGCTTTGGCGCCACCTTGCGTCATCTGATCGAAAACCTGGCAGGCGGGGTGGTCGGCGGCAAACTACAGGCGATGTTGATCGGCGGCGCGGCGGGCGCGTTTGCGACGCCGGCTGAACTCGACACGCCGATCACCTTTCAAGGGCTGCGCGATGCAGGCCTGACGCTTGGCTCGGGCGCGATCATGGTTTTCAACGACAAACGCGACCTGCGCGATATTTTGCGCCGCCTGGCGCGCTTTTTTGCCCATGAATCGTGCGGCAAATGTTATCCTTGTCAGTTGGGAACACAGCGCCAATACGAGATTCTGGAGCGGTTGGCGGCGGGACGCCCGCTGCCTGGCGATGTGGGTCGTCTGCGCGATGTCGGCTGGACGATGACCGATGCGTCGCTGTGCGGGCTGGGGCAGACGGCGGCGGCCGCAGTGTTCAGCGCGATGAAGCGCTGGCCCGAGCTTTTTGAAAGTGGAGAAGCGCGATGAGCGACGTGACGTTAATTATCGACGAGCGCCCGATCACTGTGCCGGACAAGACGACGATTCTACAGGCGGCGGGCAGGCTGGGCATCGATATCCCGACGATCTGTTATCACGAGGCGTGCACTGCAAACGCAATCTGTCGGATGTGCGTCGTCGAGGTCGAAAAACAGCGGCTGCTGCAGCCGGCGTGTGTGGCGCAGGTGCGCGAAGGGATGGTTGTTCACACGCGCAGCGAACGCGTTGAACGCAGCCGACGCACGATTCTGGAGATGCTCGACTCCGCTGTCGATCTGAGCGACGCGCCGGAGATTCAGGCGCAGATGGCTGACTATGACGCTCAGCCCGGCCGTTTCCCGGAAGCTGAACGCCGCGCCCCCGCACCGATCGATGACAATCCGATGTATATTCGCGACTATGCCAAATGTGTGCTCTGCTGGCGCTGCGTCCAGGTCTGCGCCGAGGATGCGCAGTACACCTTTGCGCTCAGCTTCGACGGGCGCGGTTTTGAGACGCAGATCGGCACATTTTTTGATCTGTCGATGCCGGAAACGACGTGCGTCTTTTGCGGGCAATGCGTCGGCGTCTGTCCCACCGGCGCGCTCAAACCGCGTCGCGAATGGCTGTTGGAGCAAGGCAAAACGCCCGACGAGATCATGGAACTAACGCGCACCGAGCGGAGAAAGGCGCGAAGGGCGAAGAAGTGAGACTGAAGATTGGGAGATTGGAGACTGAACGACAACCGGCGCACTAATCTCCATTCTCCAATCTAATCTCTGCTCTCCGGTCTCTCAATCGCTTAATCGCTCAATCGCCAACTTTGATCAATCATGTTCGAGCTATCTGCACTCTTCTTCGGTCTTCTCTCCGCCCTGAGCTGGGGCGGCGGCGATTTTTGCGGCGGGCTGTCGACGCGGCGCGCCGATCCGTATACAGTCGTCTTTGTGGCAGAGTTTGTCGGCGCGGCGCTGTTGGCGGCGCTGGCGCTGACCTTCCGCGAGGCAATGCCCGGCCCGGCGCCCTTGCTGTGGGCGGGTGCGGGCGGTCTCCTCGGCGCAGTAGGGCTATTGGTGCTTTACCAGGCGCTTTCCACAGGCCACATGGGCATCGTAGCGCCGCTCACCGCCGTAATCTCCGGCGGAATGCCGATCGTGTTCAGTCTGATCACCGACGGACTGCCTGAACCGCTGCATCTTGTTGGATTTCTGGTGGCGCTGACAGCGGTCTGGCTGCTGGCTGGCGGTGCGGGCGAGACGCTCACCCGGCGCGACTTGCTCTACACGTTGATTGCAGGGGTGAGTTTTGGGTTCTACTTTGTGTTCATCGATGCGGCGACGAGTGAAAGCAACGTCTTCTGGAGTCTGACCGTGGCGCGTTCGCTCGGCGGCCTGCTGCTGCTGGCAGCGATCGTTGGGATGCGCAAGCCCTTGCTGCCGCCGCGATCGGTGCTGCCGATCAACTCCCTGACGGGGCTGCTCGATGCGGGCGGCAACCTCTTCTTTGCGCTGGCCGCGGCAGTGGGCCGGCTCGACGTCGCCGCAATCCTGGCGTCACTCTATCCTGGCGTCACCGTGTTGTTGGCGTGGGGGCTTCTCGGCCAGCGACTCAACCGTCCGCAGGCGATCGGCGTGGCCGCAGCGTTGGCGGCGATCGTGTTGATTGCGGCGTAAGTTCAGAGCGCCCTCTACAATCCTTCTTTCGTTTCGGCGATCAGATGGTCGACGACAGCCTTGATGTCGCCGTCGCTGGCGTCGTAGGCGCGCAGCTGGCGGTCGGCGCTAGAGCCGTGCGCCAGAATGTCTTCGATCGGCTTGATGTACGGTTGAATGCCCAACTCGTCGATCTCTTCACCGAGCAGTTCGAGCAGCTCGCGCACCAGCGCGCGCGTGGGCAGCTCCTCGGTCTTGCCAAAGTCAATCATTTTGCCGTCGATGCCATAGCGGGCGGCGCGCCAGCGGTTCTCGTCGATCAACTCGGTGCGGTAGACGCGGAAAGTGATGTTGCGTTGGCGCAGCTTCCACAGCCACAACACCAACGCCTGAAAGACGCCGGCGATGGCAATTGCTTCATCAACGCGCGTGCAGATGTCACAGATGCGAAACTCCAACGTCGGGTATTTGTGATGTGGGCGGCAGTCCCACCAGATTTTACTGGCGTCGGGAATGCAGCCAGAGCGAGTTAGCGCGCCGAGCAGGTTGTCCCAATCCGCCACAGTGCGGCAGATTTCCGCTGTGCCCGAACGCGGGAAATCGGCAAAGACCGCCGACCGATAGCTCTTCAATCCAGTTTTGCGACCCGACCAAAACGGGCTGCTCGTGCTCAACGCCAGCACGTGTGGCAGCATATAGCGCACGACGTTCATGGCGTCGATCGCAAACGCGCGGTCTTCGATGCCGATGTGCACGTGCATCCCAAAAATGAGCAGGCGCTGCGCCAGAAGCTGCATCTCCTCCAACACGCCTTTGTAGCGCGGCAGCGGCGTGACTGCCTGGCTAAACCATCGGCTGAAGGGATGCGTCGCCGCCGCCACGACTGCCAGGTCTTTCTGCGCGGCCAGATCGATGATGAAGCGCCGCTGCTTGGCTAATTCCTCGTGCGTCTGCTCCAGGGTGTAGCAGACCGGCGTGCCCAGCTCGACCATCGCCTGGTGCAGCTCCGGTTTGATCTCACGTTCGACCATGACCACACGTTCGCCGTCGAGAAATTGGGTGATGAACGAGCGCAGTTCGCGCGTCTCTGGATCGACGATCTGATACTCTTCTTCGATGCCAATAGTAAGGGATGGCTTGATCATGCCAGTTTCTCCGTTTCTGCGATCACAAAATCGACCACAGCCCGCATATCTTCACCGCTGTTGCGCCACACCGCAAGCTGCTGATCGGCGGAGCTGCCGCGCTCCAGGATGGTGTAGCAATGTTTGAGTTCGTGCCAGGAGCTGAGGCGACGCGACAACGGCTCGACGCGCTCGAGCAATTGCGTGATCAGCTCGCGCGCCGGCAGTTGCTCTTCGATGCCGAAATCGACGAGGTTGCCGCTAAGACCATAGCGCACAGCGCGCCACTTGTTCTCGGCGATCAAAGTGCGGTCGTAAAGACGAAACGACATATTGCGCTGGCGCAGGTCGACCATCCACGCAATCGTCGCCTGAATCAGCGCAGTGACGGCTAACACATCGCGCGCCGAAGGCAGCATGTCGCAAATGCGGATCACGAGCGTCGGAAAGCGATAGTGCGGCATCACATCGTACATGATGCGCCGTGGGTCGGGGATGCTGTTGGTGCGCAGCAGGGTGTCCACATAGCTGCGATAGTCGTGATAGCTGGCAAACGCGCCCGGAATGCCGGTGCGCGGCAGCGAATCGACCAATACGGCGCGATAACTCTTCAGGCCGGTGTTGCGTCCAAACCAGAAGGGGCTGCTTGTGCTCAGACAAAGAATATGCGGCAACAAATAGCGGATTGTGTTCATCACATCGATAGCGAGATCGCGGTCCTCGACGCCGATGTGAATGCGCAGACCAAACGCCAGGATGCGACGCGCGATCATTTGGGCGTCTTCCGCCATCTGGCGATACTGCGCCAGCATATCTTCGCGGCCTTCCCAGTGGCTGAAAGGGTGCGTGCCGGCGCCGGCAAGCTTGAAGCCGCCAGCCACGCCCAGCTCCAACATCTGTTCTCGCACGCGCAGCAGTTTGTCGCGCGCTTCGTTGATGTCTTCACAGACCGGCGTTCCGGCGGAAACCGCCCCTTCACGGATCAGGGAAGCCAGGTCCGCATTCGGTGCGCGTTCGTTGACCACCATCTTGTCGCGCGCCATCGACTGCGTTACATAGCCGAGCAATTCGCGCGATTCCGGGTCGATCAACTGGTACTCTTCTTCGATGCCGATGTTGAAGGAAGGATAGTACATACAGGTTGGCTCCAGGATAGAGGTTGTGGGAAATGAGAGACTAGAGATTGGAGATTGGCTTGTGCAACTGTACGCACATTTGCACAAGCCAATCTCTTAATCTCCAATCTCCTAATCTCCTTTCATCTCTTACTCTCGTTTATCCACAATAAACGCCGGCACGACCGAGCCGCCGCCAGCAGTGACGTTGAGCAGGGTCACTTTGCTCAGGCGCACCAGACAGCCGTCGATCATGTCGCCGTTGAAGATAAATGGGTCAGAATCGACCAGACGACGGCTGATGTCGATGGCGCCGCCCGGCGTGAGCGAGGGGAAGTCTTCGTAGGCAATCGTCGCCCGCGCCTGCACGATGGCGGGATCGTCGAGCGCCGCCTGCAGCGCAGCGTCCCACTCAGCCTGTTCACACTCCCAGCCGATCAAAACGCCCTTGCCGCCATATTCATCGTTGGGCTTGAGCACCAGATCATCCTTGTGATCGCTTGCCCACGGCAGCAAGTCGATTGAACCGCCGTCAGGCGCAACGGTGCGCCGCTCCTCCACGACGCGCGTCCAAGGGATGTGTTGGCGGATCGCCTCGTGTTCAGACGGCGAAAACATCCAGGCGTTGCGTTCATCGGAGGCGACGGCAAAGCTTGCCTTTTTGTGCACCAGCTTGCATGTAAATGGGTTCGCCATGCAGATCACGCCCGCGCGCAGCGCTTCGATGATCGGGTGGTCAAGCTTATAGCGCTGCAAGAGTTCGGTCGTCAGCACGCGCTTGTAGACGAAATCCACCGGGCGACCGTCGGCGTAGAGCGTGTTATTGCGAAACTCCATCGCGCCTGGGTCGCAGATCGTGACGGTGACGCCGTAGCGCGCAAAGTAGCGCACAAAGAGATGAAACTCCGTCGTCGTCGGCACGCCCTCCCAATCAACGATCACGAGGTCGGGCAGCTTGCTGCGGTTGCCTCGCCATTCGTAGTAGATGCGCAGCAGCGCGTCCACGGCGTTGCGTCGCCCGACTGCCAGCGTATCAACATGATAGCGTTCACTGAACGCCTTCATCAATGGCGTCTCTAAAAAGAGCTCGGAGAGGACATCGCTGTATGCCATGCTGGCCGGACTTTCGCCGTTTAGCTCGACATAGTTGAGTTGATAAGAGCCATCGGCGTGAACGGTGAAAAAGCTGTCCAGTCGCGCCGTGGGCAGAATCGCGTCAAAGCCGACCGGAATCTGAATCAATTCCTCCTCTTCTGGCGTGAGATGCACTTGCGTGCGCAGCGCCGGGTCGTCGCGTAGCGCCTCCGCCATCTTGCGAAAGACGCCCAGGATCACCGTGCTGCGCCAGCGCAGATAATGCCAGTCCATGCCGGTGTGCAACAGCGGACGCAGCACCGTTGTCAGCGGTCTGTCGCCAAAGATCAAACCGCGCGCCGATAATCCGGGCAGGAGTACATCCCAGGCATCCTGCGCCAGCGCTCCGGTCGTGCAGAGTTCATGATAAAAGTCGATAGCTGTCTGTCGTTGGCTCATATTTGATGCTTGTGATGAGGGTAGATCGGTTGATTGCCTGCAAGTTGCAATCATTATAGCCGCCCCAGATTTTGATGCAAGTGCACTTTTTTAGTAAAGAATGGGTTGTCTCGTTTTGATCGGCAAACGACAGAGTGCGGTGTGCAAGCACACCGCACTCTGTACACAAAGGAGGAGGAAGAAACAACTATACTGTATGATTGTTGCAGCCGAAACGCCGTGAGGAACTGTACAATTGTTGCAGAGACCTTCTGCATTCTTCACAGCCTGAAGCTTTTCTGTCAGAACAGAGAGGTGTAGCGTCAATCGTAGCGACTCGAACGTAGCACATTCGTCACTTGCACAGAGGCGCTCCGTCAGAAAATTATTGGTTGACATCGCGCGGAGCAGGCGCCTATAATCGGGCGATATGACTCGCCCGATTTCACGCCGAACGTTTTTGCAGGGATGCTCGGGTTTCGCCGCGGCGGCGGCCATGCGCGGCTTTGGCATCACCAACCTGCTCTTTGATAGCCATGCGCCGTTCCAGTTGACGGTTTCTGCTGCGGCGGACGCCGCGTTTTCACCCCAGCAGCCGCCCAATCAGCGCGATCTGTTGGTGATGATCTTCGTGCGCGGAGGATTGGACGGGCTGAATCTGCTCGTGCCTTTCAACACCAGCGTTAACGATCAGAACCTGTATTACAATAAGCTGCGCCCCACCCTCAACGTGCCAGCTCCCAATTCGACCGCTGCGCGTAAAGCAAGCGATCTAGATGGGCGCTTTGCTCTGCATCCTGATGCAGCGCGTGGTGCAGCGGGCGTCAACGTTCCCAACGCGCATGGCTCGGACACGGGCGGGTTTCATGCGCTCTTTCAGCGCGGAGACCTGGCGATCGTCGACGCCTGCGGCTCGCCCGACGTGACCGGCTCCCATTTCGACACCGAGTTGTACGTCGATTTGGGGGGCAAAAACAATCAGGGCGGCTGGCTGGCGCGCTATCTCGACGCCGCGGGCGAACCCAACGATGCGCTGGCGGTGGCGCCGCAATGGGGCATTCCGCCCTCGCTCCTTTCGCTGACCGGTCGCAGCGCAGTGGCGGTTCCCGATCCGGAAAACTTTGGCCCGCAGTGGAAGACGCGGCAATGGACCTCGCACGAGAACGCCTCGGCGCTGGAGGCGGCGCAGCGGGTGCTGTTGGAGCAGATGTATCAGCGTGGGGGCGATTTCATCGAGCAGGTGGGGCGCTCCGCCCTGCAAAATTACGACATGCTGCGCGACGTGTTGGAGACGAGCTACACGCCGTCGGCGCCGTATCTGACCGATGCGTCGCACGTGGCGGATTACGGTCATTTCGGCCACTCATTGAAAACCGTGGCGCAACTGGCGAAAAGCTCGCTCGCCAATCCGCTGCGCGTCGCCACCATCGACGTGGGCGGCGGCTACGACACGCACGACAACCAGGGCGTCGCAGACTGGAGCGGCAACTCTCGCTATTGTCGCCTGATCACCAACCTGGCCAACAACATCAAGGCGTTTTGCGACGACATGAACGCCGACCCGGCCTGGCGCGGGCGCTTTGTGGTGGTCGTCGTGAGTGAATTCGGCCGCGTGCTCTATGAAAACGCCAGCGGCGGCACCGACCACGGCGCCGGCAACGTCATGCTGGTCGTCGGCAGCCACGGCAACATCCGCGGGGGACAGGTCTACGGCGAATGGCCTGGGCTGAAGCATTTCGGCTTCAACGACGGTCTCCAGATCACCACCGACTATCGCCGCGTGCTCGCCGACATCCTCACCGCGCGCATGAACGTCGGGGTGCAGCAGGTCAACAGCGTGATCTTCCCCGGCCTGAATTATGCGTCTGGCCTTGGGATCGGCGTTCCTCGGTAGCGCAAGATAGGCCATGCAATTGTCATCGAGTATGGTCAAGACAAGGATATGATGCGCTGGAAGTTGACCCTCATCCTGACGGCGCTCGTTGCGTTCGCCTGGTGGCAGGGACGAAGCTTGAACGCTGCGCCGCTTGCACAACATTCTTTGCCGACGTGGGGCGCGCCGGCGCCGGTGACGGTGGATGAGTGGCCTTCTCTTCAGAGCGAACCCTCGGTGGCCCTGGCCGGCGAGCGGACGTTGGTAGCCTGGCTCGACTCGCGCAACGCAGCTCCTGATCTTTACAGCGTGATGTGGAACGGCGAGCAGGCCGTCGCCGAAGCGCGCGCGACCAACCTCACCCCGCACTTCGACGTTCAGCGCCCCTTCGGCGCGGCGGCGACCGTCGAAGCGAGCGGCCGCGCCTTTGTCGTCTACGCTGATGAGCAGCAGGTGCGCCTCGCGCGCTACAACCCTTCCACCAATCGCTGGGGCGCGCCGATGCAGGTGACGCAGGGCCTTGAGGACTGGATCGCCGTGGCGCGATACCCGCAGATCGTCGGTGACGGGTCCGGCGATCTCGTGGTCGTCTGGGAAGACTACCGCAACCTGGACTGGAGCGACGACTGGCGCAACAGCAAGGGCGGGGACATCTACGCGACGCGCTGCAACGGCGTGGCGATGACCTGCGACGCCGTCAACGTCAAACTCAACAGCGACGACAGTCGCGGCGACCAACGCCGCCCGCGCATCGCCCGCCGCGGGGAGCAGGTCGCCGTGGTCTGGGAAGATCATCGAGAGTACGGCGCCGAGGCGCCGCAGGTCTATTCTGCGCTTTCCAATGATGGGGGCCGCACCTGGGGGCCGAACGTGCGCGTCTCTCGCCCCTCCACAACGGCAGGCCGCATCGACAGCGCCACGCGACCTGCCGTCGCCTTCGCCGCCGACGGCAGCCTCTTCGTCGTATGGGAGCATCACGCAGGCGCAGCGACAGCCCCGGCAGACATCTACGCGGCGCGCTGGAACGGCTCCGGCTGGGACGCGCCCCAACGCGTCGACGCTGCGCCGCCGCGCGTGCGCTCGGTTGCGCCCGTCATCGCCGGCGGCGCAGCAGGGCTGTTTGTGGCCTGGCAGGACTATCGCAACGGGGCGAGCAATCCGGACATTTACGCGGCGCGCTGGAACGGCGGCGGATGGGAAGAGCAGCCGGTGACGACGGCCCCTGGCATGCAGCTGGCGCCTGCGCTGGCTGCGGATGGAGAGCGCGTCCGCATCGCCTGGCAAGATGCACGCGACGGCGACCACGACATCTACATGGCCTCCTGGCAGGGCGGGGGCTGGTCGGATGGCGCAGTGGTCAACAGCGCCGCCGCACGCAGCCCGTATCAAATGGCGCCGTCGCTGGTCAGCTTCAACGGTGCAACGCATCTGGTCTTTCTCGACAATCGCCGAGGCTACAACGAGCTGTGGTCGAGCACATTGCCCCTGGGGACGCCGACCTGGACCTCGCCCACGCGCCTGCCGACCTGGGCGAACGCCGGCCATATCGCTGCTCATGGCGCGCAGACTGCCGTCGACGCCGCGGGCAGGGTCCATGCGGTGTGGAGCGAGTATCTCTGGCCTTATGGACGCCACATCCTGTACAGCGTCTTTGAAGGGGGGCGTTGGAGCGACCCAAAGCGGCTGAGCGGAGACGAGGACGACGGCCGTGAGCGCCACCGTCCCGCCATCGCCGTGCGCAACGGCGTCGTCGCCGTGGCGTGGAGCGAAGCGCGCTGGGATGGACAATCCTGGACTCAGCTTTATGCGACGTGGAACTCCGGCGCAGGCTGGACGTCGCCGCAGCCGGTGCTTCCGGCGACGATGGTCGATCGCTGGACCGTGCCTGTGACGATAGCGCTCAGCGATGCACACATCGTCGTCGCCTGGGGCGAATGGGACGACAATGGACGTGGCCGTCTGATGACGGCGCGACGGAGCCTGCAAGGCGGCGGCTGGAGCTACACGCAAGTGAATCCGCCCGTCGCCTCAAACTGGTGTTTGCAGCAATATCCCCAGATGCGCAGCGACGTCGCCGGTCGCCTGCACCTTGTCTGGTCCGGCTGTGCGTTGCGCAACCCGCCGGACGAGTGGCCGCACGACAGCTACGTTTTCTATGCAATGTCAAGCGATGGCGGCGTCACCTTCAGCGCGCCTCTGCGCGTTGGATTCACCGTTGCGCAAGACGACGAAGAACACCATAACAGCACCGCCAGCAGGCCGACGCTTGCCGTCGGCCCCGACAATGAGGTGATGGTGCTGCACCCCGCACGCATCGAAGGAAGTTGGAATTTCTACGCGGCGCTGATCCGCAACGGAGCCGTGGCAACGGTTCAGCGACTTGGCGAGGCGACGACGAACTGGGCTGCGGAGGGTGACTACGACGGCCAGTGGTACGAAGGCGACAGCGCCGGCGCCGTCGTTTATGACGCGCTCCGGCAGCGGTGGATTGCGGTCTTCCCGACGCGCAGCAACGGCCGCTCGCCGACGCTCGTCGCAGCGACGACGGAGGGCGTCCCGATCGATCTTTCGCAAAAAGTTTACTTGCCTTCCGTTCGACGATGATCGCAGTGCGCTCTGGGTCTCTTTTATTTTGAAGAGCGTTGAAAGAAGAAACAGCTGTAAGAGATGAACGTCATGGGCATCGATTCTCCTTCCACGCCGCCCGGCGAGGCGCCTTCGCTGGCAAGGCTGGCTTACAATCGGCTGGGATTCGGCTCGCGCCCCGAGGACCTGGCGAATCTCTCCGCTTTTGACTTCGCCGGCTATGTAGACGCCCAGCTCGCGCCGGAGAGCATCGACGATTCGTCCTGCGAGGCCTACATCGCCGGACTCGACCGCATCGATCCCCAGGGGATCGCTACACCGCCGCCGGAGGCTTCACTTGCGGAGATCGAGCGTTATCGCCAGGCCAGCGAGGCGGCGGGCGGCTGGCCCAACGGCAACTTGCAGCGCCATCTGTGGACGGTCACCTATGCTCGCGCGTTGCTGAGCAAACGCCAGCTGTTCGAGGTGATGGTCGATTTCTGGACCAACCATTTGCAGACGAATTTCCAAAGTCGTCTGAAATATTGGGAGGATTATCACGTCATTCGTCGCCATGCGCTGGGCAATTTCCGTGACCTGATCGGCGCCAGCGCCAAAAGCCCGTCGATGCTCTACTTCCTGAGCAACACCTACAGCGACGGCGCCAACCCGAACGAAAACTACGCGCGCGAGCTGATGGAGCTTCATACGATGGGCAGCTACAGTCGCGTGCCGGGGCCGGGCTTTCTGACGCGACCGAATTACACCGAGGAGGATGTGCACACCGCGGCGCAAATCCTCAGCGGCTGGACGACGATGGGCTCGCCCGACGACGCCTATCGCTTCAACGCCGGGCGCGCCTGGCCGGCGCATCACTGGCATGAAAAACGCATGTGGCTGGGCAACGACGACTATTACTACTTCCCCTACGGCGGCGAAGAGCAGGGCGAACAGTTGCTCGACATTCTGGCGGAGCATCCCAGCACCGCTTATTTCATCTCCTTCAAGCTTTGTCGGCGCTTCATCAGCGACTTCCCCGACGCCTTTTGCCCGGACGTCATCGAGGCGGGCGCGCAGGCGTTCTTGGGCACACACGGCGATATCCGCGCCACCGTGCGCGCCATCCTGCTGCATCCGAAATTCGCAGCGAGCTGGGGGCAGAAGATCAAACGCCCCTTCGAGTTCCTGATCTCGACGATGCGCGCCTTGGGGCTTCGGGAGATGATCAACTTTTTGCCGGACGACTGGCACGACGCGCTCGGCGCGCGCTTCTTCGAGAGCCAGATCGAGATGCTGGGGCAGAAGCTCTTTGAGTTTTCGGCGCCCACCGGCCTGCCCGACGTGCGCTTCGCTTGGTGGAACACGAACCAGGTCTTTGGCCGTTGGACGCTCGCCAATGCGCTCATTAGCCGTTATTTCGGCGATCAGACGGAAGTGGATAGCGCGCCTGTCAACGCTGCGCTCGACCAGCTCATCGTCGCGCCGGCTACGGCCACTCAGGTCACCGACCGCCTGCTCGACCGGTTCGTGGGTCGCGAGATCGATCCCCAAGACCGCAGCGCGCTGATCGACTACCTGGGCGCGGGCAATCCCCAGTCCACGGTGACGAGCGCCTCCCCGCGGCTGCGTCCGGTGATCGGCGTCATCGCCGCCTCGCCCTACGCCCAGTGGCGATGAGAGGCTTTGTAGGTGCTGCTCCGCACATCCCCGGCAGGCCGCAAGGCTCTTGGGATGAATCGAGGAAGCGCTGCTACGAGCAGCGCCTGCAGAGTGGCGACGGTTTTTCGTAGGTGCGGCTCCCAGCCGCACGTCCCCGGCAGGCCGCAAGGCTTGGGATGAATTGAGGAAGCGCTGCTACGAGCAGCGCCTACGGAGTGGCGACGGTTTTTCGTAGGTGCGGCTCCCAGCCGCACGTCCCCGGCTTTCGAAAAAAGAGGAACAGAGAAGGTTGGATTACCCTCTCTGTTCCCTGTCATGCAATTCAGCCTTTTCAGCAGCTACTCCACAACCACCCGATCGCTGGCGCTGCGCCCGAACACCTCCGGCGAGTACATCTCCTCAGCCTTGGCGGGCGGAACCACGAACTCGCCCGGCGTGGTTGCCCGCGCCACGTAGCTGTAGTTGTAGACGCCATCCCACAGGAAGGGGGTGAAGGCTTCGGCGCCGGCGTCGCGCAGGTTCTGATGCTCGTACCACGGGCCCCACCACCAGTAGCCGCGATTGCTCGTCGTGGCGTTGGGGTCGGCGGGCACGCTCTCCGAGACCGCCAGCGCCGGGTTGATCGGCTCCAGCCCGGCGGGCAGGCGGTCGACCAGCGCCACGTGATAGCGCCGGTTCACCGCCACCATCGTCAGCCGCACGCGCACGCGTGCCCCGGCTTTGATGCGCCAGACGCCGTCGTCGTCGCGGCGCACATCCGCCGGGTCATCGACCGCCTCGTAGGTGCGCTGCACCACGAAGCCCATGTCGAGCGGGTCGAGACCGAGGTCGGTCGGCGCATAGCGCAAGCCAAGCCGGTAGTAGAGCCGTCCGTCGCCGTCCTTGCTGATGATCAGGTCTTGCGTCCCGGGTTGCTCAACCAGCAGGCTCATCGGTGCAACAGTCTGCTGCGTTTCGGTCGTGCGCCCCCGGTGCGTGTGCTCGGCGACGTAGTTCTCACCCAGCCACATGCGCGCCACGAAGTCGGGCGTCGTCGCCTCGAAGGTGTTGAAATAGCGATCCATTGCCACCAGCACGAAGACATTCTCCTGCGTGTTGTACCAGCGCCCGTTGGTGCGCCCATTCATCAGCCCGGCGACCACCTTCGGGATCAGGTCGCTTTCCGGCGTCTCTGTCATCAGCGCATCGAGCACGATGGCGTCGGTGCGGCGGTTGGAGTGCAGCATCACCCATGTCTGGTCGTCGTAGGAGGTGATGAAGTTGGCGGCGCCCGGCGTTTCGACCACACGGTTCTGGAGGTTGCGTTCGATGGCGGCGACCGCATCGGTGGCGGCGGGGTCGCCGGACAGCACCTGCCACAGCCACGCCTGCGCCTCCAGCGACTGCTCCGCCAGCGGCAGGTCATGATAGAGTTGGCGCGCCTTGGCGTAGTCGAAGTCGCCGAGCAGGCTGCGCACGTGGACGGCGTAGCTGCTGATGGCGTGGCGCGTGCGTGGCCCGTACCAGTCCGGGTAGTATGATTCGATGGTGCGCAGATAGCCCAGCGCGGCGTCGAACATTTCCTGCGGCACGGCGTAATCCTTGCCGCGCGCAATCGTCAGCGCGTGCGTCACGAAGACCGAGTTGTAGGGGATCGAATCGCGCCCCTTCGTCCAGTAGGGGAAGCCGCCGTCCCAGTTCTGCATCAGGCTCAACGTGCGGATGTCGCGCGCCATCGCCGCCACAATCGCCTCATCCGAGGGCAGGTCGGGCGACTGGAACGCCGTCAGCACATCGCGCAGCGAGGCGACGCTCATGATGCGCGCGCCGAGCTGCTCCGAACACTCGAAGGGATACGCCTGCAGGTAGAGGAAGGCGTCGGTGAGCGTCGCCAGCGCGGTGGAGGAGGTGCTCAGTTCCAGCCCGCCAAACTGCGGGAAGACATCCTGCGGCTGTGCAATCGGTTGGGCTACGGCGCCTTCATCGAGCACGCCGTAGGTGGCGAACGCTTCGGTCGTCGCCGGCGTGTAGACCGGCAGTTGCACGGTGGCGGCGTCGGCGTAATCGCCGGCAACGGCGGCAAGCTGCACGCGCGCCGTGCCCACGCTGTCGGTCGAAGCCGGGAAGCGCACCTCGACGCGGTCGTTGGCGGGCACTTCGACGCGCTGCCCCTGCCCGGCGTCGAGCTTGAGATTGCTCGTCTCCGCCACGACATCGACGGTGAGCGCGGCGTCGGTCTGGTTCTGGATCACGACCGGCAGCTCGAAGCGGTCGCCAAAGTTGAGGAAGCGCGGCGCAGAGGGGCGCACCATCAACGGCAGCCGCGCCGTGAGGTTGCTCTCTGCCGAACCGAACTGTTTTTCGGTGACGGCGACCACCATCAGCCGGTAGCGCGTCAGGTTGTCGGGCAGCTTGTAATTGACATAGACCTCGCCGTTGGCGTCGGTGCGTTCGGCTGGTGCAAAGAGCGCCAGCGGGTTGAAGTCGGCACGCACGGCAATCGGCGCGCCAGCAGCAGCCTGCACTCCTGACGCCTGTTCCATCGCCATTTCGGGCATGGCAGCCGCCGGTGCAGCCAGCATCATCACGCTATCTTCGGCAAATGCACCGGCGGTCGCCATTGGCGCCGCCTGGCGCATCAGCGCCTCGCCACCGCCCTTCGCCAGCAGGTCAGGGTTGGCAAGGATCAGACTGCTGCGCCCGTAGCTGCTGTTGGTGTCGGCGCTGCGGGCGGCGTAGAAGGTCGCCAGCGGGTCGGCAAGCTGATAGCCGGTCAACGCCAGCACCGCCTCATCGACGACCACGATGGCGAGTTCGGCGCCCTCGACCGGCGCGCCCTGCGCATCGACCACCCTGACGCTCACGCCGGTTTCGGCGCCTGGATCGAGCTTCGTGGCGTCGGGCGTAATCTCGACCGTAAGCGCACGGCTCAGCGGCGGAATGTCGAGCTGCAGCGAGCCAGTGGCGTAGGCAGGCTGCGGCGCCACACCCTCGACCGGGTTGCCTTTGTCATCGAGCCGCGGTGAAGAGCCGTTGACATCGACCTGAATGTTCAGGTTGGGCAGGTGCGCCTCTTCGATGGGAATCTCCAAGGTGGCCGCGCCGCCGTCGAGCGAGAAGTTCTGGGTGTAGAGAATGCCGCTGCGCGCCACGGTGAGCAAGCCCGATCCATCGGCGAAGGGCGCCTGCACCAGGATGCGCGCAGTGTCGCCCGGCGCATAGGTCTGCTTGTCAGGCACGAGCGTCAGTTCCTGCTGCGTCAGGTCACGCGAGGGCGCCATAAAGCCGCCGCTGACCCACGTCGTCACGATGGTGCGGTTGAGGCGTTCGGCGTCGTCGCGCACCTCGGCAGTGACGCGATATTGGCCCCCTTCCGTGGTCGGCAGCGTGCATGTCACCGGCTCCGTCCCTGAAATCAGTTCACAGGTTTGTTCGTCAACCTCCTGCTGCACCCACTTGCCGTTCTCGAAAGTCCACGCCAGCCGCACGCTGCGCACCGTGAACGGGACATCGGCGACAACATTGCCGTCGACATCGGTGACGATGCCGTCGTACTTAAGATCGTCGCCCTTCTCGACAAAGGCGGCGCTGCTGCGCAGACCAACATAGAGCTTCGACGGATGCACGAGCAGGTTGGTCTGCGCCGCCCACGTCTGGCGATTGACATCCATCACCGCCGCTTCGGCGTTGATGCTGTAGGGCTGTGGCTTCTCTGAAGAGATAAAGGTCATCTTCAGGTAGTGATTGCCGGTCGGGTCGGTGCGCGCCGTGTAGACCTCGCTGTCGGCGCCATCATCATAATAACCTGGATACTCGTCGGCATAGGCGCCGCGCCACCACCACGGCGTCCACTCGCCGAAAATGAACTCATCCCAATTTGGCGGCGTGTAGGTCGTGGCGTTGACGCTGACCGTCCAGGTCGTGTCGGCGCCGGGGAGGGGGCCGCCGGCGTAGTACTGCGCCGATGTCGCCACGATCGCCTCGTCGCCCAGGAAGTACGGCCCTGTGCTCTCGTTGCGCGCCGTCACCTCGAATTCGGGGCGGCGGAATTCCTGAATCTGGAAAGAGTGATAGTAGCTGCCCAACACCGCAGTGTTGCGGGTGCTGAGCTGCACGCTGGCATAGCCGAGATTGCTGTTTGTGGGGATCGTGAAGGCAAGATCAAAGCCGCCCAATTCGGTCAGCGGCGCCGAACCCTGCGCGATCTGATTGCCCTGGGGATCGGTGACAAAGTAGTCAATCACCGCGTTGCTGGCGGCGTCGAGACGCACATCGCCAGTCGGGCCGGCGCCGAGCACGCGCAGCCAGCCTTTGACATGCACCTCCTCGCCGGGGCGGTACATCGCACGATCGTCAAACACGAACCAGCGCATGTCGTCCCCGCGCCATTCGCTCCGCCAGCCGCCATCGCGCCAGTAGCTGTCGGCGTGCGGCAGGAAGGCGACATCATCGCCGAGCTGCGCAATCAGCAGCGGCTGCGCGGTGGAACTCAACGTGAAGCGCGCCATGCCGTCGGCGTCGGTGCGCTTTTCGCCGCCGGTGGGATTGAGGCTGACCGTCACGTCCGCCAGCGGCGCGCCGTTGTCGAGCGCCGTCGTCCACACCACCAGGTCATCGGCGTCGTTGATGGCGTCCAGCCCGAGGTTGGTCACCTGCACCCACGTCTGTATGACCGGCGCATAGCGGTTGGGAAAGATCATCTCGATCAGCGATGGCGGCGTATCGACCTTCACGATCAGATGACCGTAGCGCCCACCCAGTGCGGACGAGAGATCGATGTTGGTCTCGACCATGGTGTCACGCGCGCCCTCGACAGGGACGGTCGTGTTCAGCACCTCGCGACCGGGCGGCGTCTGGCTCGGGTCGCGGTAATAGTCGTTCAGATAGGCGCGATAGGCTGGCCAATCCGCCGGCGTGACGCTGTAGGCGCGCACCCGCAGCCTGGGCACATTGATCGAATAGACTGTAAAGGCTGGCGACGGCGCAGTTGGATCGAGCGTCACCAGCGGCTGGCTCGGCCCCGAGAAAAACGCGCCGACATCGCCAGTGTGAAAGGTCAACGTCACCGGCGCGGCGAGTTGCTGCCCGAAAATGTCCTCAATCACCGTGTTGAGCGTAACTTTATAGGTTGTGCGCCCAGCGGTGGAGCCATTGATCGACAGCCCATCGTAGGCGGCGCTGACCACCATATTGGCGATCGCCGGTTCGGCTGTGACGGCGTCGTTGGTGATCTGCTCGATCTTGAGTGGGTTGTTGAAGCGCACAAAGAAGGGCTGCCCCGGATAGCAGGGATAGCTCGACTCTCGGCAGTTCTGGTCGACCACGCGCAGCGGAGCATAGGTCTGGAACGAGAACGACTGCGCTTCCGTCGTTGTCAGCGGTCCCTCCGCCGACGGCGCGCCTGGCCCGATGTTGACGGTCACCGTGGTGTCGGTCGGGAAGGCTTCCTCGGCGCGGAAAGCCAGCCAGCGATCGGCGGCGAACTGGTTGGCGTAGCTGTTGACGTTCTTGTCGGCGGCGATCTCGTCGGCGGTCGCCAGGCGCAGGGCATAGGTGCGCCCGCCAGCCAGCACGCTGATCGCATCGAGCATGGCGGCGCGGTCGATGCGCTGGTTGAAGGCAACGAAAAAGAGCGGTTCACGCGGCTGCGGGCTGACGTTCGGATAGGCGCGCACCACCGTCGGCGGCGGTGTGCGGAAGGTCCATGTCACCGCTTCTTCGAGCACGCCGCCGGTCAGGGATGTTGTGCCCGCCGGCACTTCGACGGTGTACTCGGTCGCCATCGGGAAGCGGTTGAGGTCGTCGCTGTGATACTCGAACGAGAGCGTCTGCGTGCCCAGCCATTTCCAGACGCCGGGCAGGTCGGGCGTGACCTTGACCGGCACAGCTGCCGCCGCCAGCGCGTCGAGCGTGTTGAGCGGAACCATCGGCTGGTTGAAGGTGACGTTGATGAAAGGCGCAATTGCAATTTCGCCCTCCGGCGCATAGCGCAGCACCTGGAGTGCGCCGCTTTCTACGGCGGGCGGCGTGAGGTCGGTGGGCGGCGGCGGGAAACTCTGCGTCACGACCTCGCTGGCGGTGGGCGGGGGCAGCGACTGCGGCGGCAGCTTGAACGCCTCAGCATCGCCGCTTTCCGCTTCGAGCGGCGGCAGGCGGTCGAGGATCGGCTGGATGTCGGCGGCGTCGAGCGACTGGGTGGGCGGCTGCTCGACCGGCGTCACCGGCTGCGGCTGGGCCGCGCCCTCGCTGAGCAGCAATTCCAGCCCGGCGACGGTCGTCGGCGTCGGGTCGGCGGCGGACATACTCACTCCTTCCTGCGCAACAGGCGCAAGGGTAAGCGGCGCGGGCCGGCTGACAGCAGCCACCTGCGCGCCTACGGGCCACGCCGCGCTGACCAGAATCGACAAGACGACGAGCGCGCTGACCGCAGTGAGCAAGGTGCGACGCGAGCGAAAACGGATGTTCATACGACCTCCTCTTTGTTGGTGATTCACCTTGCACCCTTGCATCAGACCTGGATATGCACCGTGGACAAAACCGCACCTGCGCATACGACGGCGCGTAGCTGCGTGTTTTCTCGACGATCATAGACCTTTTTCTGTGCAGGCGCAACCACATTGAGGACGGCTGGCGGGGTGCGAATGTTCCGAGAGACGGCGTTCAACACAGAGCGCACCTAACGTAAAGGTTTGAACGCATTGCGAATACACGACATCTCTTTTGCCCCTTGCTTGCGGCGCTCGCCTTTTTTATGATTCAATGAGCGTTATGAACGACAAGTCTTTATCGGTTGCGGCGCAGGCTTCATCAAGACAGAGCGGCTCACTCCGGCTGACCTGGTTGCTGGCAGCGCTGACCGCCACGATGCGTGTAGCATGGATCTATCCGTGGCTGTTGGCCGTGGGCGCGTGGATGGCGCCATCGCACACACAGCCGATCCTGCCGCTTTGGTCGCTCTATGCGCTGTTGCTGGGCGGCCACGCGACAGCACAGGCGGCGGTGGCGCGCACATCTTCACTGCGCCGGGCGCGGCTGTGGATGGCGATGCTTGGCCCGTTTGTGCTATTGCTTCTGCTCTGGTGGCTCTATGGTCGCCCGCTGCCGATCTGGGATGTGCGCTGGCTGCAACTCGCCACGGGCAGCCCGGAGCTGTGGGCGATCGAGGTTGCGCCAGCGGTGATCGCCTTTTTTGCAGCGGCCTGGCTGTGGCTGCGCGGTGTGCTCGACGCCGGCGCGCCGGTTGACCATGAGGCAATTGTCGGCAGCTTTGTGACAGGCAGCGTGGCCTTTGCCGTGTTGTTGATCGGCGGTCATCTGGCGGGCGGGAGTGCAGCAGGGGCGCCCTTATGGCTGGCGATCTTCGTGACCGCGGGCATGGCGGCGCTGGCGCTTGCCAGCCTGGAACGCTCGCTCTATGCAGGCGGCGCGGCTGCGGTGACGCGACTGCAGCTCAACCGCTACTGGCTGAGCAGCGTGGCGCTGGTGATCGCGGCGGTTCTGCTGCTTGGCTTCGTGGTCAGCGCGTTGATCGCGCCGGAAAGTCTGGCGCAGGCGTTGGCGCTGTTGGCGCCTGTCGTCAATGCGCTGGCGCAGGTGCTGTTGGCGATAGTCTATGTCGCAGTCTACATGCTCTTTCTGGTGTTGACGCCGCTGATCGAATGGTTGCGCGCACTGATCGCAGCGGCGCAGACTCAGGAAACGCCGACTGAGGCCGGTGGGATGCAGCCGCCCTCGCCACTCTTTCTCGACCAGACAACCGCCGCGCCCGCCGAGCTGGTCGAACCGTTCCGCTGGGGCGTGATCGTCGCTGTGGTGATCGCCGCTGCGATTATTTTTGCGCTTTCGCTGCGTTTCCTCCGCATAAATGAAAGCGGCGATGTCGACGAGACGCGTGAGTCGATCCTGTCGCGCTCGTTGTTAGCTGAGCAGTTGCGAGCGCTATGGGCGCGGCTACGCTCACAGGCTGGCGCGGACAACGACGCCGTCTTTCTCTCGCTCGACGGCGAAGCGCCCACGCGTCGCCAGGTTCGCGCCCATTATCAGGCGTTCCTGGCGGCAATGACTGCGCAAGGCAAGCCGCGCCCGCCTGCCGCCACCCCCGCCGTCTACGCCGCCCAACTCGACCAGCTCACCCCACGGCAGCAGACCGCACTGCATACGCTGACAGCCGCCTACACTGCCGTGCGCTATGGCAACGCATTCCCCACCGCAGACGAACTCCTGGCAGACGACGTGGATTGGAGCCAGTGATGAAGTTGATGTCGATTTCGATTCATGCGGCGTCCGTGGCGGTCGCCAGCGTCATGAAGACATCCTCCATTGTGGCAGCTCCCGGCGTGAGCGTCTGCACCTGGATCGAGCGGTCAAGCAATGCACGGCGGATGCTGTCAGATGGTGCGTCGGTTGGAATCACCACGCGCAGATGGTCGCCAGCCAACGCCGCGCGCAACACGAACGGCTGAGCCTCCAACCAGTCCAGCGCATCGAGCATCGGCGCGGCGTGCACCTCCCACACCTGGCCGGGCAGAGCGCGCTTGAGGCGATCCGGTTCGTCGAGCGCCAGCAATCTGCCGGCGCGCATCACGCCGACGTGCGTGCAATACTCGGCTTCATCCATGTAATGGGTCGAGACCATAATCGTCACGCCTTGCGCCGCCAGCTCGTAGATCAAATCCCAGAAGGAGCGTCGCGCCACCGGATCGACGCCGCTCGTCGGTTCATCGAGAAAAAGCAGACCCGGCTTGTGAATGAGGGCGGTTGCTAACGCCAGCCGCTGCCGCCAACCGGTGGATAGGCTATGGACGCGCTGGTTGCGCACCTCCACCAACCCCAGGCTTTCCAACATCCCGTGCAGGCGAGCAGCCTCGTTGACGCCGTAGACGCCGGCGTAAAAGGCGAGGTTTTCGAACACGGTCAGTTCGCCGTAGAGCGCAAACTTCTGCGACATGTAGCCGGTGCGAGCGCGCACCGCGTCGGGCTGTGCAGCCACGTCCAGCCCCAACACCTCGGCGCGCCCCTCACTCGGATGCAGCAGCCCCAGCAACATGCGGATCGTCGTCGTCTTGCCCGACCCGTTGGGACCGAGAAAGCCCAATACCTGCCCGGCAGCCACATCGAGATTCAGGTGATCGACCGCAACGAAGTCGCCAAAGCGCCGCGTCAAATTTTCGGTGTGAATGACGATATTTGCGGTTTGATCGTTCGCTGCGAATCTCTGCATCTCCGCGTCTCCGCGTCGAAGAAACGTCACCGTCAACTCACCTGTCGGCTTCGCCCTCCGCCAACTCGATAAAGACATCTTCCAATTGCGGCTCGATGACGTGCAGGCTTTCGACCAGGCCTCCCGCTGCCTGAATGGACTCGTGCAGCCGCGCCAGCACGACGCCTGCCTCTCCAGGCGCCACGCGCACGTGGAAGCGGTTGCCGAAGCGCCCGGCGGTCTCCACGGCTGGATCGGCGCGGGCGATTTCAACGACAAGCGCCTCCGGTTTGCCGGTCAATTCCAGGATGCGGCCATCGAGCCGGCGGCGCAGCTCCGCCGGCGGCCCCTCGCTGATGATGCGCCCGCCGCGCATGAAACCAACGCGCGTGCAGCGCAGCGCTTCGTCCATGTATGGCGTGCTGACGAGCACAGCCAGGTCGCCGCGACGCAGCAAGGGCAAGATCAGCCGCCAGAAATCCTGTCGCGTCACTGGATCGACGCCGGTCGTTGGCTCGTCGAGCAGGAGAATGCGCGGCTCGTTGATCAGCGCCAACGCCAACCCCAGCTTCTGCTTCATACCGCCGGAAAGCTGCCCGGCGCGACGATCCCGGAAAGGCGCCAACCCGACAAACTCGAGGATTTTCTGGCTACGCGGCGCCCACTGCGTCGGTTTCAGTCCACGCACCTCGGCGAAGAAGCGTAGATTCTCCTGCACCGTGAGCTCTTCATAGAGCGAAAAGCGCTGCGCCAGATAGCCGATCTGTTCACGTGCACGTTCGACCTGACGACGGATGTCGAAGCCGCCGATTTCAACTTCTCCGGCGTCCAACACGAGCGCACCGCAGAGAAGTCGCATAATCGTTGTCTTACCGGCGCCATCAGGCCCCACCAGCCCATAAATCTCACCCGCCGCCACGCGCAGGCTTACACCAGCGACGGCGTGAGTGTCGCCAAAGGATTTGTGCAAGTCATAGGCGTCGATCAAGAAGTCAGACATAGTCATTTTGAGATTGGAGATTGGAGACTAAAGATTGTGGGATTGAGCGATTGGGCGATCACCCAAATCTCCAATCTCCTAATCTCCAATCTCTATTCTCCAAAATTTACATCCGCCGGCATTCCCGGCTTGAGCTTGCCATTGCTGGGTGCAAGATCGAGCCTGACGGCGAAGACGGTCGTTTTGCGGCTGTCGGTCGTCTGCACATTGCGCGGGGTAAACTCAGCGCGGTCGGCGATATGGCCCACGGTTCCGGTGAAGACCTCGCCCGGAAACGAATCGACCGTGACCGAGTAGGTTCCACCCAACATAATTTGGCCGTAGCGGTCTTCAGGGACATAGACGGTCAACGTCAGGCGGTCGAGATCGGCGATGGTGATCAACGGCGCACCCGGCGCGGCGAATTCGCCCGGCTCGACCGAACGGTAGAGCACCACCCCGCCGATCGGCGTGCGAATGCGTTCGTGCGAGGAGGCGCCACGCGTGGCTGCGCCTGACCGCACAGAAACCACGGTCTGGTCGGGCGCCACACGTTCTCCTTCGACGACCAGCACATCGTCGATGCGCCCGCCGTATTCGGAAGCCAGGCGCACCTCGGTTGCCTCGACTGTGCCAGAGACGACGAGCGCGCCGTTCTTGTTGAGCGCAGGCCAGACAAGATAATAGCCCGCCAACGCCAGCAGCAACAGCAAGCCAAACACCGGAACAATGCGACGCGGATCAGGATGCATGGCGATTCCTCATCAATCCAAACTCTTGCGGAAGCGCATTACGGCGGCGCTCATCACAATCAATGCAAAGACGCCCAACGCCAGCACTTCGGGCCACAGCGCCGCCAGCCCGACGCCCTTCAAAACAATCCCGCGCACGATGATCAAAAAATATCGCAGTGGAACTGCATAGCTGATTGCCTGGAGCCACACCGGCATCGCCGCCAATGGAAAGAAAAAACCGGAGAGAAAGATTGACGGCAACAGCGTGAACATCGTGGTCAGCATCGCCTCCTGCTGCGTGTTGGCGACGCTGGAGATAAGCAAGCCGATGCCGAGCGTCGTCACCAGAAAGAGCGCGGTCAGCAGCAGCAGCAGCCCCAGGTCGCCGTTGATCGGCACGTGAAAAAGCACGACGCCGATCGTCAGCACCTCGATCGTGTTGAGAAAGGCGATCAATACATAGGGGGTCAATTTGCCGACGATCAGCTCCCACGAACGCAGCGGCGTGACAATCAACTGCTCGATGGTGCCGCGCTCGCGCTCACGCACAATCGAGGTGGCGGTGAGCATCGTCGTCAGGTATTGCAAAATGATGCCGATCATCGCCGGCACCATGTAATATGCGCTGATCAGACCGGGATTGAACCAAACGATCGTGCGCACGTCGATCGGCTGCGCCGTCATCACCGTCTGCCCGCGCGCCTGCAGCCGCTCGATGCTGATCTGAGTAGCCTGCGCCTGTCCGATCAGTTGCGCCGCCGCCAGCGCCGTGCTCGCCACCGTCGGGTCGGAGCCATCGAGGACAAAGGCGACCTGTGCGTTGCCTCCGCCCGCCAGCGTCCTGCCATAACCCGGCGGGATGATCAGCCCTGCGCGCGCGGCGTTGCGGTCGATCAGATTGCGCAGATCTTCCTCAGAGCCAACGGGCTGCGCAATTGTGAAGTAATCCGCCACACGATAGGCGTCGATCAGGCGGCGCGAGGCAGGCGTCTGATCGCGGTCGAGCACGACGAGCGCGATGTTGCGCACGTCGTTGGTCGCCGCATAGCCAAGCAGAAACATCATCACCACCGGCATGATGAAGGTCATCGCCAGCGTGCGCGGGTCACGCGTGATCTGGATAAACTCTTTGCGGATCAGACTGCTCAGACGATTCCACATAGCGGGCAATGCCTCAGCTCAATCGAACGCGGATTTTGCGGATAGGGCGGATTCCAGCGGGTTTCCCTGCACATCTCTGCATCTTGACATCACTGCGCCAAGTCGTCGCCCATCGCAATTCGCCCCTCGCAACTCGCCTCTTGCAGTTCGTCCCTTGCAGCTCCATCCGTCAACACGCCGTGCAGATAGATGTCGATGAAGGCGTCGAGTGCGTCGTCGCCCATCATGGCGCGCAAGGTCGGCGGCATCATCGCTTCGGTGATGAAGTAGGCGAAGAAGAACCCCAGAAATGAACGCGCCAGGAGCGGCGGTGAAATGTCACGCAGCGCGCTGGCGTTGGACTGGACTACATCGAGCAACGGCGCCGCCTCAGGCATGATGCGTTCGTACAGCGCCGGCACATGCGCGCCGTTGAACTCCACCAGTTCGATGAACATGATATGCAGCAGGTCTTTGTGCTTGCTCAGCTCGCCGACCAGCCGCTGCGCCGCGTTGCGCAGAAACGCCTCGGCGCTGTCCCCCTCGGTTGCACGCAGCGCCGGCAAAATTGTGTGATAGGGATGGCGATCGAAAAGCACTGCTTTCCAGATATCCTCCTTGCCGGCAAAATGGGTGTAGACCCCGCCAGACGTCAGTCCGGCGCGCTCCGCAATCTGCCGCATCGAGGTGCCGTGATAACCCTGCGCCATAAATAGGTCATACGCCGCATCCAGGATGCGCGCCTGTGTCTGTTCTCCTTTGCGCAGTGGCTCGTCGGTCATCGATTTATCTCCGCAAAAAAAGCGAACGTTCGTTATTATTTTTGATCGAGTCGAACGATTTGTCACCGGTCAGTCGGATAGGATCGATGTGGTTTGTGTTGGTAATTGCTATCGAAATCAATGGGGAGGGCTGGCGCCTGAGATCATCCAGCGTGTCCGTGCGTTAATCGACAAAAAAGCGCAGGGGTGAGGACTCGCCAGCTACGTTGCTGTGACTGAGGACGCTATGTAACCTGTTTTCCGCTCGAAGACTGCCTGCTCGTCGCAGGCGCGGCGACAGGCGAGATAGAGCCGCAGCAGGCGCAGCTCGTCGTAGGAGACCAGACCGCCAAACTCCTCGAAGATGGGGCCTAACATCTGTGCATTTGTTGCCGCCAACCGCCGCAGCACGCCGCGCTGCAGCTCTGGTTCAAGCTCCGACGCCTCTAGCAGACGGCGGTGGTCGAGTGAATGACCTGCTCGATGATAGCGTTCCAGATTCTCGAGTACGGTGTTACGCTTGACGCTGAAGGTTGCCTGCAATTCCGCCACGCTCCGCCCATCCTTGAAGAGTTCGCCCACTTCCTCAAAGCGCCGCTTGACTGAAGTCGGCAGCGTGCGCGAGGTGCGTTGCGTTGGTTCGATGCCTTCTTCCTGGCAGTAGGTGCGCACGCAGGCGAGGAACTGCTCACCAAACTGGCGCAGCTTGTGCTCGCCGACGCCATAGACCGCGCGCAACTCCTCGATGCTTTGCGGCAGCCGCGTCGCCATCTCGATCAGCGTGCGGTCACCGAAAATGACGTATGCGGGAACGTGCAGTTCATCCGCCAGCGACCGCCGCAGGATGCGCAAACGGGCGAACAACTGCGCATCATAGCCGCCAACCGCTGTTCTGGCGCCAGTTTCCGCTTTGCCGGCGGCGCGGGCGCCGCTCACGATCTCGGCGGGCACGGCGACGCTTTGCTCCTTGCGCAGCACTGCCCAGCCGGCGTCGGTCAGCCGCAGCCCGCCGTGCTCCAGGTTCTGGTCGATCAGCCCTTGCAGCACGAACTCCTGCGCCAGTTGCCGCCACACCGGCGCGGCGTGCTCCTTGCCGACGCCGTGCGTGGAAAGCTGATCGTGCCGCCGCGCCACGATCTCGCGGCGGTGTGAGCCGCGCAGCACATCGACCACGTAGCCGATGCCGAACTGTTCGCCCGTGCGCTTCACTGCGGAGAGAAACTTCTGCGCTTCGAGCGTGACATCGGCGGTTGGGGCGGATGCACTGCCTGCCAGACAGTTGTCGCACGCCTGGCAGCGCGGTTCGTCCATCGTCTCGCCAAAGTACGCCAGCAGCGGCGCGCGACGACATTCGCGCGTGCGCGCAAAACGATCCATCGCCTGCAAGCGCGCCACGCGGCCGGCGCGTTCGTTGGCGGCGCCCTCCTCGATGTGAAAGTAGTGCGTGCTCAAATCCTGCGGGTGATAGAGCAGCAGGCAGTACGCGGGCAGTCCATCGCGCCCGGCGCGTCCGATCTGCTGATAATAGTGCTCGATGCTGCCAGGCATGGTGTAATGAACGACAAAGCGCACGTCGGGCTTGTTGATGCCCATGCCAAAGGCGATGGTCGCCACTGCCACGCAGCCATCCTCGGTCAAGAAGCGGCGTTGATTGGCGGCGCGCACATCGTTCTCCAGCCCGGCGTGATAGGCGATCACCGCCACGCCTTCCGCCGCCAGCCGGCTGACCAGCTCGTCGACCTGCTTGCGCGTGTTGCAGTAGATGATGCCGGACTCCTCCTTGTGATCCGCCAGAAAGCGCAGCACCTGGCGCACGCCGTCGCCGCGTGGACGCACGCTCAAATGCAGGTTGGGGCGGTCGAAGCTGGCGACGAAGGTCTGACTGTCGCTAAAGTGCAGCATCCGCTTGATGTCCTGCTGCACGCGCGGGGTGGCGGTGGCGGTGACGGCGAGACAGACCGCCTGTGGGAAGCGGCGCCGCGCCCCAAGAATCTGGCGATACTCCGGACGGAAGTCGTGCCCCCACTCCGAAATGCAGTGCGCCTCGTCAATGGCGAGACAGGCCGGACGGCACGTTTCCAGCATCACCAACGTCTCCGGGCGCAGCAGCGTCTCCGGCGCCATGTAGACGAGCTTGACTGCGCCGCTGCGGATGCGCGCAGCAGTGGCGGCGTAAGTGCGGTAATCGAGCGTGCTGTTGAGAAACGCCGCCGGGATGCCAAACTGGCGCAGTTGCTCGACCTGATCCTGCATCAGCGCAATCAGCGGTGACACGACCACGGTGAGGCTGTCGAAGATCAGCGCTGGAATCTGGTAACAGACCGACTTGCCGCTGCCCGTCGGCATGATCGCCAGCGTGTCCTGACCGGCAAGCACGGCGGCGATGATCCGCTCCTGCAGCGGGCGGAAATCGTCGTAGCCGAAGACCTCTTTGAGCAGACGGCGGGCCTGGGCAAGGTCAGGTGAACCACCGTGAGCGCGCTGTTCTACAATCGGTGCAATGTCTTCGGCGACAGCGTCGAGCCAGCCGGAAAGTTGGGCATAGCAGCGCAGTTCATCGTCTGGGCGATCCGGCGAACGCCACGGTCGCGTCAACGACACGCGCACGAGCGTCCCGGCGGGGATCTCGGCGGGCGGGTCTTGAAAGCCGACAAAGACCAGCGTGGCGTCACCGTTGTCGGTCGGGTAGACATAGCGGATGCGGTAGCTGGTCTCGACGCGGCGCAGCGGGCGATCGGGGCGCCAGAAGCAGGTGCTGAAGCCGGGCAGCCCGGTCGACGCCGCCACAAAGAGCGCGCCGCCCGATGTACGCTGCAGCTTGCCCGCAAAGAGCGTCTCCAGCCCGTCCGTCGCCGGCGGCATGTGCTGTTCCACGAACGCCGCCGGATTACTCATGCGTCCGATGCGCCGGCTGCTCTGCACGATGAAATCTTCGCTGTGCGGCAGCTCAATCTGTGCTGCGGGCGCGGCGTCGATCTCCCACACTTCGCCCACGGCATAGTGCATCCCGCCGCCGTTGTGCGCCTCGACGTGCGCATCGATCAGCCGCAGACTGCGCCCATCCTCCAGCGCAATTGCGCCGACGCAGGCGCCGCCGCCCATGCGGGTCTTGGCTACGATCAGGACTTTCACGGGACTCCCTCCGGCAGGTGCGCAAAGAATTCGGGGGCTCTGTGAATCAGGTGTATGATGCATCAGATTGCACAAAATGTGCATCGGCGGAATGTTCTATTTGTATAAGCTTTATCGGATGCTTGGTAGTAGATGCTCCACTTCCAGCCCCAAATCCTGCGCCAGCCGTTCCGCCGCCAGCAAACGATGACACGCGGCCGGCGCGGTCTCCACACACAACAGGGCGACGACATGAGCGTCTTCGCCCAGGTCGGCGGCGAAGCGCTGGCTGTCGAAGGCGTCGAGGCATTCGTGGCGGTAGCCTTCCACAAAGGCGGGCGAAAGCACGACGCGCTGGCGTTTGCTGACGCCCTCGGCGGCGTCGACGCTGTATTGACCCTGGCGCAGTTCCTTGCTCGGCGCCAGGTCGAGGCGATGCACGTAGCGGATGCCAAGCGCAGCCAGCCGCGCTTCGAGCCGGGCGCGGTTGGCGAAGGCGTACTCGCTGCCGCGCACCCCGCGCCGCCGCCGGATGTCGCATAGTGTATCGACACTGGCGCGCTGCAAGGCGGTGAAGAAACTCTCTTCGTTGAAGCCATACACGCCGATGGTGACGAGTTTATTCATCGCCTTCCCCTTCCTTTGCCGAACTGTATCGCTTGCGCGACGCAAAGCTCTCTTGTCCGAACAGACTCAATTGTCCGTCGGTGAGGCGTTGGATCGCCTCGTCGTGCGTGATCAGTCGGTCGTGTTCGTCGATGTGCAGCACCGGCACGCTGTGCGCCACCAGCGCCTCGCCGATCAACTTGCTGCGGTGACACTGTTCCGGCTTGCCTTCACTGCACATCAGCACGACGCGCAGGCGCTGACGGTGGGCAGCCTCAACGCGCTCGACGCCAGCCTGGAAGAAGGGCCGCTCGCGCACTTTGTCGTAATCGACGCGGCCATCGACATAACAGGCGGGGTCATCGGGGCGACCGCCGAGCTTGTCGCCGAGGTAGACGTAGCGGATGCCATGCTCCGCCAACGCCTTCGCCAACGCCTCTTTGGAAAACTCCGGCTTGAAGCGGGAGTAGGGCGCGGTGCGCACGTCGACCAGATAGGCGATGGCGTTGGCCTCAAGCACGGCAAGAAAACGTTCGAGCGTGCGGTCGCCGTAGCCGATGGTGTAGATGGGTGGTGTGGCGTCGGTCATGGCTGGTTTCTCGCGTTTGGTTTCTGCATTATCGATCAGTTTGTCGTGCGCGCCAATATGGTATAATCCGCCCATCAATTCACCAATCGACTCGCCCCATTCAACCAGCGGAGGAACAAACGATGGCTTTTCCCATCCCCAGCATGATCTTGAAACAACTCTACACCTTTGGCAGTCTGAAAAATACGGCGGATGGCGTCAAGTTTTCGCTCAAAAATCGGCTGAGCGACGCCACGATCACTGGTCTGCATCATGTCAAGTTCAACGATGTCGCCGTCCCGCGCGATGCCATCACGATCGTGCTTGACAACGGCACAGCGCTCACACCCGACCAGCTGGCGCAGAACCCGGTCGACTTTCCGTTGCGGCGCACGCTCGACATCATCTGCAAAATCCCACCACTCGAACTGGGCAAACATAAGATCGAAGTCAAGTTCGATGCGGCGCCCTTTGGCACGCTCACGCTCAAGGTCGATGGCTCGATTGCCCACGAAGAGGAGCGTCGCGTTCAGATTCCACGCGATGCCGCCGACGATTACAGCGACGCCGCGATCAAGGCGCGCCAGCAGTTCATCGAGCAATATACGGGTCACAAATTGCAACACATTGTGCACTATTCGTTCGATCCGCACATCCTCAAGGGCAACATCGAAAATTTCACCGGCGTGGCGCAGATCCCGATCGGCTTTGCGGGCCCACTGACGATCCACGGTGAACATGCGCAGGGCGACTTCATCGTGCCGATGGCGACGACCGAAGGCACGCTGGTGGCGTCGTACAATCGCGGCATGAAGGTGCTCAACCTTTCCGGCGGCGTCAAGTGTACGGTGATCGGCGATGCAATGCAGCGTGCGCCGGTCTTTGTCTTTGACAGCGCAGCGGAGGCGCGTGACTTCGTCAAATGGGTGCAGGAGAATCTGTCGCGCATCGCCGAGGAAGCCGAAGCCACGTCGAGCGTCGCCAAGCTGCAATACATTGACCCCTACCTTGCCAGCAAATTCGCCTATTTGCGCTTCAACTACTCGACGGGCGACGCCGCTGGCCAAAACATGGTTGGGCGCGCCACCTTCGCCGCCTGTTCGTGGATTCTCGACGCCTATCCCGGCATCCGGCACTTCTTCCTCGAATCCAACCTGGCGACCGACAAGAAGGCGTCGCAGGTCAACATCATGCACACACGCGGCAAGCGCGTCGTCGCCGAGGCGATCCTCAAACGCAACGTGTTGATCGAGAACATGCGCGTCGAGCCGGAAAGCCTCTTCTATCACAGCAACGTGTCGAACGTCGGCGCAATCCTCTCCGGCGCCAACAACAACGGCGCACATTCCGCCAACGGCATCACCGCCATGTTCATCGCCACGGGTCAGGATGTCGCCAATGTCTCCGAATCATCGGCGGGCATCATCTACACGGAGCTGACGCCCGAAAAAGACCTCTACATTTCGATCACAATCCCGTCGCTCATTGTGGCGACCTATGGCGGCGGCACCGGTCTCGCCACACAGCGCGAATGTCTGGAACTGCTCGGCTGTTGGGGGCGCGGGAAGGTCAATCGCCTGGCGGAGATCATTGCCGGCGTGGTGCTGGCGGGCGAAATCTCGCTGGCGTCGGCGATCTCGTCGTCGGACTGGGTCTCCAGCCACGAGAAGTATGGGCGCAATCGGTAGAAAGCATTGCGAGAAGCGCAAATTTAACGGTGTCCTGCGCGCTTCACTTCGCCCGGTCGAATTGTGACGTGGTCGATCAGCCCGGCCATGCCGTCATGCCGGAAGACGATGCGGGCGCGTTGCGCTGGGTTTTGGCGACGGTCGAGCCGTCGCCAAACCGGCGCCAGCAGATGCTCCTCACCGCAGCCGCGCCCGATAAGCGCCGCCTCCGCCAACCCCAACACGCGGCGCAGTAGGTCTGGCGCCGGCTGGGGCGCGTCGAGACCAAAACGGATCACTTGCTGGTGATAGGTGCGCATCCGCCCCCAATACTCCTCGCCCAGTTCGTCGATGATCAAGGGATGAATCGCCGCCTCCGCCTCGATCAAGCCGAGGTTGAGCGCAGCAACCGCCATCGTCTCTGTCCACGGCTGTTGACACGCCGGACGCATCTCAATCGTGCCGTAAGCGGCGCGCAGCCGTGCGCTGTTCCAGATATAGTGCTCGTGAAAGAGAAAAGCCGGATAGTCCGCGCCATGTTCACGCAAATATTCGGTGAAAGGGATGGAGCTAGGCACGATCTCGCCGCCGGCGCGCACGATCAGGTAAGTCGCCCGTGAGATCGTCTCGACAAAGTCCGCCAGATCGCGCATGGGGCGCGGCAACATGCCGTGTCGATGTTCGTTGGCGCGGATCGCGGCCATCACCCCTTCGCGAGCGCTGCAATAGGGACTTTCCTTGCCCGCATAGACCGGCGAGTTGGCGCACAGTGCAATGATGATCGGCGTGATCAGACTGCCGTAGTTGAGCATCCGCACCATCTCGCCGCGGCTGATGGCGACGTGCAACTGGTCGGCGGCGGTGACGGTGTACCAAAGCCAGGGGTCGGCCATGGCGCGGTAGAGGCTAAGATAACGCTGCTTGGGCGACATGATGCGCAGGCTGGGGCGGCTGCGCGGCTGCACGCCATAGCCAAGCACACGCCAGCTTGCACGCGCCGCTGCACTGACCAGATGCGCAACTGCACTGCGCATGATTTCTTGAACTTCAAAAAGGTTATTGCAGGGACGCGTGCTGATCTCAATCGTACCCAATCCAACTTCGAGCGCATAGGAGAAATCGGGGCCTTTCAGGCCAACGATGAAATCACGCTGGCCGAGCGCACTGGCGCCATACTCTGGCTCAAGCTGTGGATTGATGAGGAGCGTCTGCCAGAGACGGCGTGCATCGACCGCTTCGCCATCTGCCGCAACGATGGGAAATTCCGCCTCACGCCCAACCGTGCGCAGCGCGGGCATTTCCAGCGGAAAGCCCGCGGCAAAGCGTTCGGCAAGCTCGGCGAAGATCGGCGCCAGGCTCTCGTCGGCAATCTCATTGCCAGCAGTGCGCGCAGTTGACAGCGCCATGGTTCGCTCCAAACGATGCAGACTCAAGCTTCGGGATTGTAGGCAGGCCGCACATCGGTCACGGCTTCGGGCGGGAGGTGGCTGATGTCGTTGATCGTCTCGCCGCGCCAGGTGGCGCCATCCCAAACCAGCTCGGTGACGGCGCAGTTGTGCGGATCCCAGCGCACCCAATCGCCCGTGCGTTCGCCAATCCAGTTGTCGAGCAGGCAACTGATGAGGCCGCCATGGGTGACGAGCACGATGCGTTGGTTGGGGTGCCGCTCGGCAAGCGCCTGTACGGTCGCCATCACGCGGCGGCCAAAGCTGACCGGCGACTCACCATTGGGCGGCGTGAAGGTTGGGTCCTGCGCCCAACGTTGCCAGAGCTGCTCGTTGTCGATCAGGTCGCGGAAAGTGCGCCCTTCCCAGTCGCCGATGCTAAACTCGCGCAACCCGTCCTCGATGATCGGCTCAATGTCGAGCGCATCGGCGATGGCGGCGGCGGTGCTGCGGGCGCGCGGAAGCGGTGATACATAAATGTAATCGACGGGCGCATCTTGCCGGCTTCTGCGGAAGCGCTCGCCGGTCGCCGCCACCTGCAGCTTGCCACGTTCGGTCAACGGCGCATCGAGCGCGCCAAACCAGCGTTGTTCATGGTTGGCGGTCGTCTCGCCATGTCGCACCAGCACCACGTGTGTCTCTGTCATTGCTACGCGCCTTTCGTCATACGCTTCGATTGCCAGGGTCTGTTGCGTGTTGCGTGTCGAGTGTTGCGTGCTGCGTGTCAAGAGTCGCGCAACTGATGCTTGGCACGGAACATGGAACACACAACACGCAGCACCTGTCAATTCGCGTCAAACATTTTTGGTGCAGATTGACACCCTGGATCACACATGTTACACTTGCGCACATGATGTCACCAACTCAACCCCATGTTCGTATACGGCATGTCTGTGCGCTGCGCGCCAGGTTGGCGAGGAAATTGTCTGGATGAGACGCATCTGGAACTTTTGGCGCGGCGCGAGCTGACATTTGCTCGAATTGTCCACAAAAAGCTCTCCAGAGGGAGGGCTTTTTTGTTTGGTTGCACGAGGGGAGAAGAACCGCATGCTCGTGGCAGGGATCGCCGGCGCCACCGGCTATACAGGCATCGAGCTGGTGCAACTGTTGCACCGGCATCCACAGGTTAAGATCGGCTGGATCACCAGCGCCAGCAGCGCGGGCAAGCGGCTGTGCGATGTACACGCTGTGCCGTGGGAGTACACGCTAATCGCGCTGGACGATGCCTACGCACGCGCCAGTGAGGTCGATGTCGTCTTTCTCTGTCTGCCGCACGGCCAATCGATCGAGGCGGCGCGTCGATTCGCCGAAGCAGACATCCATGTCATCGATCTGAGCGCTGACTTCCGCCTCGGTCGCGCTGAAGCCTATCAACGCTGGTACGGGCTGGAGCACACGGCGCCGGAGCTGTTGCCGCACTTCGTCTACGGCTTGTGCGAGGTGAACCGTGAGCAACTGCGCGGCGCACGCCTGATCGCCGTGCCCGGCTGTTATCCGACCACGGTGAATCTGGGGCTGTATCCGCTGGCAACGGCGGGCTGGCTAGGCGAGCGCGTGATCATCGACAGCAAGAGCGGGATCAGCGGCGCGGGGCGCACCGCCAAGCTGCCGTATATGTTCGTCGAGAGCAATGAGAACATGACGCCCTACAACATCGGCTATCGTCACCGCCACATCGCCGAGATGGAGCTGGTGCTCAACGCGGCGTCGCCCAATGGCGCGTGTCACTTCACCTTTTCGCCGCATCTGCTGCCGGTCAACCGCGGCATATTGAGCACGATGTATGTGCGCGCACCGCAGGGCGTGACGGAGGAGCAGGTGCGCGCACGCTACATGGAACAATACGCTGGCGAGCCATTCATCCATCTGCTGCCGGCCGGTCAGCAGGCGACGCTGCGCCACACCGTGCACACCAACCGCTGTGCAATCAGCATCACCACGGAGAATCCCAGCGACCCGGCGTGCCGCGATTTCATCATCGTCGCCACCGAAGACAATCTGATCAAAGGCGCCAGCGGCCAGGCCGTGCAGTGTATGAACATTTCCTTTGGGCTGGACGAGAGCGCTGGTTTGCTGTAGCACTTCTTTTGCGAGGAACGTATGGACACTGAGGACGCCAACGATCGCTACATTGTCGTGTTGAAGGTCGGCGGCAATGAGCTGGACGACCCTGATTTTCTCTACGGGCTGGCAAATGCTGTGGCCGCGGTGCGCGCCGAGGGTCACCATCCGGTCATCGTGCATGGCGGCGGCAAAGCAGTCACCGATCTGCAGGCGAAGCTCGGCTTGCAAGAGCGCCGCGTCGAAGGCTTGCGCGTCACCGACGACGCCAGCATGGAGGTGGTCGAGATGGTGCTGAGCGGGCTGATGAACAAACGCATCGTGCGCACGCTTGTCAACGCACATATCCGCGCCGCGGGCGTCAGCGGCGTCGATGACGGCACGATCTATGTCGAGAAGATGTGGCATCCGCTCGGCGACCTTGGCCGCGTCGGCGAGGTGCAGGATGTCGACGATCATCTGCTGCGCGCGCTGATCGCCGCCGACATCGTGCCGGTCGTCAGTCCAGTGAGCTTTGGCGCGCTCGACGCGCTGAGCTACAACGTCAACGCCGACCACGCCGCCACCGCGATTGCCGCCAAACTGGGCGCGATCAAGCTGGTTTTCATCAGCAACGTGCCCGGCATTCTGGTCGCGGATCGCGTCGTGCGCGCCGTGACCGCGCAGCAGGCGGAGCAGTGGATCGAGGAGGGCATCATCTTCGGCGGCATGATCCCCAAGGTGCGCAGCGCCATCGAAGCTGTGCGTAACGGCGTGGCGCAAGCGGTGATCACCAACCTGGCCGGCGTGCAGGATGGGACGGGGACTGGGGTGATTGGTAGTCGATGAATCGTGAATCGTGAATTGCGAGTTGTGAATTGTGAAGTGGCTGATGATGGTTCGGGGCGCGTCGAAATGAGGTACGGGCTATGGCGACCGGCTAAGCAATTGCAGCGGCTGAAGGGGCAAAAGGAGAAGGGGAATGAACGCGCAGGAAGTGATTGAACTGGAACAGGCGCATGTACTCGGCGTCTACGGGCGGGCGCCCTTTGTGCTGGAGCGCGGCGCGGGCAGCACGCTCTATGACACCGAAGGGCGCGCCTATCTCGACTGTGTGGCGGGCATTGCCGTCAACGCGCTTGGCTACAACGACGCCGGCGTGGCGCAGGCAATCGGTGAGGCGCTGGCGTCGGGAATGTTGCATGTGAGCAATCTCTATCACACGGCGCCGCACGCCCGGCTGGCTGAACTGTTGTGCGCAGGCAGCTTTGCCGACAAGGTGCATTTCTGCAACAGCGGCGCCGAAGCCAACGAAGGCGCGTTCAAGTTCGCGCGTCGCTATGGCCGCGCCCACGGCGGCGACAACAAGGTCGAGATTCTCGCTTTCACCAACGCCTTTCACGGGCGCACAATGGGCGCACTCGCCGCCACGCCGCGCCCAAAATATCAAGACCCCTTCAAGCCGTTGATGCCCGGTGTACGTTTCGCCGAGTTCAACGACCTGGCAAGCGCACGCAGCCAGATGGATGAAACCGTCTGCGCGATCATCGTCGAGCCGATCCAGGGTGAGGGCGGCGTCCACGCCGCAACGCCGGAGTTTCTCGCCGGGCTGCGCCAGCTGGCGGACGAGTACGGCGCGCTGCTGATCTACGACGAAGTGCAGTGCGGCGTCGGGCGCACCGGCGCGCTGTGGGCGCATCAAGGCTACTGCACCAAGGCGAGCGGCTGCGCCTGCACCGATGGCTGCCAGTTCGAGCCGGACATCCTGACCGCCGCCAAGCCGCTTGCCGCCGGTCTGCCGATCGGCGCGATCCTGATGCGCCAGCGCGTCGCCGATGTGATCGAAAAAGGCGACCACGGCAGCACCTTCGCCGGCGGCCCGCTGGTGACGCACGTCGCGCATCACGTCGTCAACCGCGTCGGGCAGCCGCACTTTCTTGCCGAGGTCGAAGCCAAAGGCAGGCTGCTGCGCGATCTACTTGAAGAGATCAACAGCCCGCATATCGTCGAAATCCGCGGCAAGGGGCTGATGGTCGGCATCGAACTCGACATCGAGGCAGCGGCGGTCGTCAACCGCGGCTACGAAGAGGGGCTGATTCTGGTCAACGCTGGTCCGAATGTGCTGCGCCTGGTGCCGCCGCTGGTGATCACGGAAGAAGAGATTCACGTCGTCGTCGAACGGCTGACGCGCGTGTTGCACGCATTGTAAAACGATTTGAAAATCGTTTTACCTTTTACGACTGTGAGGATTGCCGACATGCCGATCATCATTCAACCGGCTGAAGAAGCCCATGTGCTCCCGATCACCGAACTGGTGAATTTATTCGCCGCCGAAAATGTCATGTTGCCGCGCACCGAGGAGAGCGTGCGTCAGACGCTGGCGGACTGGTTAGTCGCGGTCGATCCTGGCGCAGACAAGGACGCGCCGCCAATTCTGGCATGCGGCGCGCTTGTGCCGTTGACCGATACGCTGGTGGAACTGCGTTCACTGGCGGTGCATCCAAGCCAGCAGGGTCAGGGGCTGGGCGGGCATGTCGTCAACCATCTTGTGCAACTGGCGCGACAGCGCGGCTATCACCAAATCTGCGCGCTGACTCTGCGTGAGAATTTCTTCGTGCGGCTGGGCTTTGAGCTGGTCGACCGCTGGAGCATCAGCCCCAAAATCTGGCAGGCGTGCATCTATTGCCCCAAGTTCCATCGCTGCGACGAAGTGGCGGTGATGATGAACCTGGTTGATAGTCCACAGACTTCACTGCATCCATTGGCGCGCCCGGCTGGTTGGAACAGCCTGCTCAAGTGGAGCGAGTGGCAGCCGCTCAAGCTGGCGTATAAGCAGAAGCAGGCCACCACCAATTGAATCTTCGGTTGGCATAGCTGGATCATGTTGGCACGGCTTTTTCCCGGAATCAGGAATAAGGCGGTTTGGCAGGGCCATCATATTTGCAGCGGCCGGTGCGCGGCGAGTTGTAACGGCGCTTGGGTCCGCCGTAGAGCGTGCAGCCGTGTGTGCGGGCGTGCGCGGCGCAGAGATAGCAGCCTGGCTCACCCTGCTCGTAATAGCATTGCATGCAAATGTGCGTCGCCGGTTCGCCGCACTCAACGCAGACCTGGGCTGGCATAAGGTTGCGCGCCAGCAGCGTCACCGGCTTGGTGGTGAGCGGTTTGCCTGTGCGTTCGGCGATCACCTCGATCTTGAGTTCGGTTGGCGAACCGAAGTCATATTCATATTTGCCCTTGAGACCGGCGCGCAGCACATCCACCGCCTTTGTCGTGATGCTCTTCTGGTCGCCCAGCGCAAAAAAGCCGTCGATCAGCTCCTGATAGCGCGTTGTCCCGAAGACAAAGTGGCTGATATGACCGCAGCAATCGACCCAAATCGCCCGCAAGTAGACGTCCAGATCTTGCAACGTCGCGCTGCCCGCCACTTCCAGATGTAGCCAGTACGTTCCATCGACGGCGTCGCGCACGACCAGGTGATAGAGCGGCTGCGGCTTGCGTTTGCTGGCTTCGGCTTTGTCGATCGCAGCCTGGCGCGCTGCACAGGTCGCCAGATGTTTGGTCATGCCGGCAGCGGCGACTTCGCGTTCGCAAAACGCACAGACGCCGGCGGGAACTGTTTTGCGCGCCATCAGTGCACCTCAGTTTCGGTCAATGGCTGCACGGAGAAGTGCTCGAAAACAACGTCAAAGCCGCCGCCATCAGGCGCCGCGCACATCACGCCGACCAGCGCTTCGGCGCTCGGCAGCAGATAGGCGATGCGCAGCAGCGTGAAGTGCTCGCCGTCGAGCGAGTAGAAAATCTCCACTGCCTCGGCTTTGCGAATCAGCCGCAGCCAGATCGAGGCCGGATTCTGTGGCAGCGGCGCCACCGACCAGTCGGAAAAGTCGTTGGTGACGACGGCGCTGACATATTGCACGCCGTGGACGAACTCGATGCCGGTCTTGATCCAGTGTTCGGCGTCGATGCGCACCATTAAGCCGGCCTGGTCGTAGAGATCGCGGTAGGCGCCGGAGACCTTGACCTCAGCCATGAAGTCCCCGCTGACCTGCGCGCCGTAAACATGGCCGTTGTCACGGATAAAACCGTAGTGCGTTTTGCGCCAGAAATCGGTGCCCGGCTCGACGTGGACAGAGATCGCTTGTTCGGTGTGTTGCCAACGTTGTGGCTCGTTCATCCAATGCATGATCCGCTCGATTCTGAAGATTGATGAATTCAACGCGCGTTCGGCGACGATGTCCTTTCGTTTGCCTTGCGAAATGGTGCTACGATTGCATTGTATCATTGCTTTGTAATTACTGGCAGAAAGAACAATTCGCCTGCGCATTTACTCTGTGAGATGCACTGTTGCAATGACCAGACCCACCGTTCGCAAATCAAACCTATCGCCAGAGAAGTTGATCGCGTTGCTTTTTGTCTGCATTGCTTTGTTGATGCTGACAGTGGCTGTGGTCGCCGGCGGTCAGGTTGTTGGTTTGTATCTGCGTGAAGTGCGCACAACTGGCGCAGTAACAGCGTTGACCACACGCGTTACTGCCAACGGCGATGTCTTTTACCATCCAGTGATAACGTTCAGATTGCCGGACGGCGCCCGTCACTCGGTGGAGCTCGCCGAAGGCAGCGATCCGCCAGCCTACGCAGTCGATCAAAGCGTCCCTGTCGTCTACGATCCGGAGCGCCCAGATCACGCCCGGATTGCATCGTCATTTAGCCTGCCGCCGTTGTGGATATTGCCCGCTATCACCGGTTTCTTGGGCATAGCGTTCTTGCTGGCGGCCAGCCTGGCATGGTGGATCGGCGGTCAGTTTCCCTAGTCGTGCTACAATACAGCTATTATGCGACCTCTCTATCTTCTTGTCTTCACAGCCGGACTGGTCACGCTTGGCATGGAACTGAGCGCCTCGCGATTGCTGGAGCCAGCTTTCGGCAACAGCCAGATCGTGTGGGCGGCGATCATCGGTCTGATCCTATTGAGTTTGGCTGTCGGCGCCTGGCTGGGCGGCTGGCTTGCCGACCGCTACCCGCGCCGTCCTGCGCTGGAGTTGACCCTCACAATAGGCGCAGTCGGTGTGGCGCTCGTGCCGCTGTTGAGTGCACCGGTGCTGCGGCTGGCTTCCGCAGGACTTGTTGACTTCGCACCCGGACTGCTGCTTGGCGCCCTGATCGCGGTTGGCTTGCTCTTCGCCATTCCCGCTGTGCTGCTGGGCACGGCAACTCCGTGGGCCGTCCGTCTTGCGATGGAAGAAAGGCAAGAAACGCAGCGCGACACGCAAAAAGTCAACACCCTCTCTTCCTATCTCTCCCAATCCCCCAATCTCCAATCTCCAATCTCCAATCTCGGCCAGACCGCCGGTCGCCTTTCCGCTGCCGCCACGGCCGGTAGTCTGATCGGTGCATTTCTGCCCGTGTTATGGCTCATCCCCACCTTTGGCACGCGGTGGACTTTCTATTTGCTGGCGCTGCTGCTGCTCGTGGTCGTGACGCTCAGCGCGTTGCACCGACCCCATCGCTGGATACCGCTGACTGCGATGCTCGGCGTGCTGGCAATGGCGCTGTTGCTTCAGCCACATGGTGTGCGCGCCGCCTGGGATGATGGACGCAGCGGCGAGATCATCTATGAAGATGAGAGCGCCTTCAATTACATTGCCGTGCGCCAATGGGGCAGTGAACGCCATCTTAAGCTCAACGATGGCATCGGCATCCACAGCGTTTATCACCCCGACTCATTGCTCAGCCAGGGAATCTGGGATTATTTTTTGTTGGCGCCGTTGTTTAGCAACACAGCGATTGAGCGTTCAGGAAATTGGAAATTGGAGATTGGAAAATCAAACTCACAAATTTCCAGTCTCCAATCCCCAATCTCCAATCTTCTCCTGATAGGCGCGGCGGCAGGGACGGTGGCCGGACTGTACACGGAGATCTATGGGCCTGTTGCGATCACAGGCGTTGAGTTGGATCCAGAGATTCTGCGCGTCGGCGAGGAGTATTTTGCGGCGATGTGGCCGAACTACACGCCGGTGGCGGCGGATGGTCGGCGTTGGCTGGCGCAGCAACCTGTCGAAGCGCGCTTCGATGTGATTGCCATTGACGCGTACCGGCCACCGTACATCCCCTTTCACCTGACAACCGTCGAGTTTTTCGAGCTTGTGCGCGACCATCTGACCGACAACGGCGTTGTCGCTGTCAATGTCGGGCGCAGCGATGTCAACTACGCGCTAGTCGATGCGATGTCTGCCACCATGCAGCAGGTTTTTCCAAGCGTCTTCATCGTCGATGAGCCGGGCCCGCCAGCCACACTCGCCAACTCGCTGGTCGTGGCGACAAAACACCCCACAACGTTGGCGCAATTCGAGGCCAACATTGCTGCGCTGCCGGATACATTGCCAGCCGAGTTTATCGCCTTCGTCAACACCGCCGCCCTGCACACTCGCCAGGCATTGCCGCCATCTGACGCCCCCATCTTCACCGACGATCGTTCGCAAGTGGAGCAGGTTGTCCATGGATTAATCGTAGACTTCCTGTTGCGCAGGTGAGTTCAGGCTTATTCACCATGCTTTTGTTGCGAATCTTAGCGACGCTTACAATCCAGATCGAGAGAAGAATGATATGCATCCTTTAGCCAATTTATTTAGCCAATCTCACAAACCTGTCGCTGCCATCGACTTTGGCATCAGCAACACCGATGTCGCCGTGCTACACAAGGGTGAGCTGTTGACGTGGAGCCAGCCCTATCTGCGCGATCCCGACGAAGCGAGTGTGCGCACGCTGTTGGCGGAGCGAGACATCGACCTGGCTGACTTGCCGCGGCTGGCGGTGACCGGCGGTCGCCACCGCGTGCTTCCCGACAGGATTGGGGACGCCGAAGTGGTCAAGATCAACGAAGTGCAGGCGATCGGGCGCGGCGGGCAGGCGTTATTGGAGTTGACGGCTGAGGTCAACCGCAACGATCTGGTGATGGTGGCAAGCTGTGGCTCCGGGACGGCGCTGATCACGGCGCAGGGTGACCGCTACGCTCATGTTTCCGGCACGGCGGTCGGCGGCGGCACCATGCTTGGTCTGGCGCGGTTGATTCTCGGCACAATGGATCCGCTGGAGATCGA
The DNA here is from genome assembly GCA_016861025.1 of Chloroflexota bacterium. Lineage (GTDB taxonomy): Bacteria > Chloroflexota > Anaerolineae > Caldilineales > Caldilineaceae > Caldilinea. The sequence continues at coordinate 2,311 of BOKO01000007.1, read as the reverse complement.
GCGGCTATCTGCGGCAGGCGACCGCAATGGCGCGGATTTGAGCCTGGCTGACGTGATCACCGGGCCGATCGGATCGCTGCCGGCCGATGCCACGGCAGTTAATTTCGGGCGACTTGGCCGGCGCAGCTTTCAGGGGGAGGTCAGCCGCGAGGACCTGGCGGCGGCATTGGTCAATTTGATCGCGCAAACGATCGCGCTGATCACAATCAACGCTGCCCGCGCGCACGGCTGCCAGCATGTTGTGCTTACAGGGCACATGATGGATATGGCGACTTTTCGTCACATCGTGGGATTGGTCGGCGAATATTACGCCGCCGAACTGGAGGTTGTCGACCTGCCTGGCTACGCCACCGCCATCGGCGCCCTGTTGTTGGCAGACCGGTGACCTGTGCAGCGTGAGCCATTAACAAGGCATGAACGAATGAACGGTGGGCGATCCGCCGTCGGCGCCGCCCTCATTCATTCGTTCATGCCTTTGTTGCCGATCCGAAACAATCCCTGTCTGATGCTCAATGATTGTTGCGCGCCATTGCAATCCGTTCGACCAGAAGCACCACTGCCACGCCAAGCAGCGCCGCCGCCAATGCGTAGAGAATCTCGAAGTTGAAAGCGTTTCCAACCATCAATGGCGGAATGATATTGCGTTCAACCAGCGGCACTTCCACGCCATGGCGATCAATCATGGTTTGCAGCGTCTCCTTCCAGGGCCACACCTTGCGCAGGCTGCCGATCATCAGGCCGGTCAGTGCGGCGACAGTGAGGTCGTGATATCGGCGAAAGAGCCACGAAAGCACCTGGGCAAAAGAGACAAGACCGATCAATGCGCCGATGCCGGCCAACGCAATGCTTACCAGATCACGCTGATTGACGGCGTTGATGAAAAACTGATATTTGCCAAGCAGAACCAGGATGAATGATCCGGAAATGCCGGGCAAGATCATCGCACAGATAGCAATGGCGCCACTCAGCATCAGAAACCACCAGGTTTCTGGCGTCTGCACAGGGACGAGACCCACCAGAAAATAGGCGCCGACCGCGCCGAGCGCCAACGCAACCCAGCGGCTGATCGACCATATCTTTACACGCGGGGCAACCACCGTGATTGACGCCACCACCAGCCCAAAAAAGAAACTCCAAATGATAATTGGTTGATTGATCAGCATCCACTCGATGCCCGGCGCCAGGATCAGAATTGCACTCAAAATGCCGGCGCCCAATGTGACAAGAAACAAGAGGTTAATGAGCCGAAGGGCGTCGCGCCAGCGCATGCCAATCACGGCGCTCCAGAACACCGGCCGCCCAATGGCGCGAATACTGCCGATCAATTCCTCATAGATGCCAACGATAAAGGCGACTGTACCGCCGGAGACGCCCGGAACGACGTCGGCGCTGCCCATGGCAAAACCAGCAGCGTAGACGCCGACGTAATCCTTGACGTTCTTGCGTTCTGTAACAAACTCAGGTGTGGTGACTACCGACGATTCCATGCAAAACTCTCTCTTTGTTAAACAATCGACGACATTGTGCACACAGATACAATGCCAATCCGTAACGATACTCGATAGCTGAAGCAACAGCCAAACAGGAGCGCCTCAAAACACTCCATATTTTTTAGCCAAATGTGAACAATCATACAACGCTTTGCAGAAGAATCTACAAGAATCGACAGCGTGCGCTGATATGTACAGCGCATGTAACCAAACGATATTTCTTGTTTGACATGTCATTCCATTCAGACCCAATCGTTGCAAGGAGAAGACAATGCCAAAACTTACTGTGGAAAATTATGGCGTCTTTGAAGCGCCCGAAGGAAAACGGCTTGTACTGGCGCTGATCGATGAAGCAGGCGTCGATCAGCTTCATGCCTGCGGCGGCAACTGTCGCTGCACAACATGCCGCGTCGAGTTCATCGAGGGAGAGCCGGACAAGATGACGGAGGCGGAGAAGAACAAACTGGCTGAACGCGGTCTGAGCGGCGTCCGCCTCTCTTGTCAGATCATCTGTGACCATGACATGACCGTGCGCGCCATCAGCCGGCTTGAAGGCAGCGGGCGACCAGACCCAGGTCCGCGTCCCGAACCAGACATCCATCCTGAACCGGTCTGGGTGAGCAAGTAGACAAATAAATCATTGCATGGATAGTTGTTTCGTTGCAAGGGCAGTCTATGCTACGATAATGATAAATAACCTAAGTTGCCACCTATAGGTGGAAGATAGAAAAGATGGAGGAAGCCAAGACAAAGAGAATGGTCTTGAGTTCGAAGCCATCGGCAGTGACAGCATGAATATGTTTCGGCAGCAGGCGCTCTAT
>BOKO01000006.1 GCA_016861025.1 Chloroflexota bacterium | reverse complement strand
CACCAAACTGCGTCTCTTGCAGCACGTAGCCAGCCGGCGTCTGCATCCACGAGTTCGCCATCACGATCCAGAGCGCGCTGAAATGCGCGCCGAACGCGACCATGAAGATCGCAAACAGCCAGAGCCGTGGCCCCAGCCGGTTGCCGCCAAAGAGCATCAAGCCGAGAAAGCCGCCCTCCAGGAAGAAGGCAAAGACGCCCTCCGCGGCCAGCAGGCTGCCAAAGATGTTGCCAACAAAGCGCGAATAGAGGGGCCAGTTCGTGCCAAACGCAAACTCCTGCACGATGCCGGTCGCCACGCCTACGGCAAAGACCAGCCCGTAGACCTTGACCCAGAAGAACGAGAGCTGCCGCCACTTCGGGTCACGCGTGCGCAGATAGCGCAGCCCGATGATGATCAGCAGCAAGCCAAGCCCAATCGAAAGCGGCGGATAGATGAAGTGGAAGCTCGCCGTCAAGCCAAACTGGACGCGCGAGAAAAAGAGTGGATCCATGGTACACTTCCTTGCATCAAGACGACGTGAGAAGTTATACGTGCAGTGTTCCTATGATTATGGGATGGCGTCGCCCTTGTGTCAAGAAAGCGCAGAGAGGCTCTACCTCTGGAGCGGTGTTGCGAAAACGCCGCTGCCGTGATCTCGTTGTGTTGCCGGGACGTATATGGCACAATGGCAACATCACTCCGCTCATGCACCAAGAATTGGCAAAGCGAGTTCTACAGGGTGACTTCGGCAACTGATGCCAGTCCATTGAGCGTAACGATCAGTTGGTTCAGCACATCGCGACCAACGATGACTTCGCTCTCGCCTGATCCGCCGACCACTGGGAGTCGTTGCGTTGTCAGGTCGCCGAGTTGCAGGCATACGGTGTAGAGGTCGACCAGCCGGCGTTGGTCGGCAGCGCCGCGCATCCACACCTTTGCGGTCTTGCGCGCCCCAACTTGTTTTAGATATGTGACCGGGATGATCATGGTCATTCTGCCGATGAACTGATACGCGGGGAGCGATAGGTGAGCGTTGTTAGCGGTTCCTGCTCGACCCTGGTCAGCCACACAAACTCATCGGGGAAAGCGACATCGATTCGATCAAAGAGACGATCGTAGCTATCGTCGTGGTCGATCAATCTGCCGTTACGAATTGCGACATACTGTCCAAGATACTGCGTTCTTAGCTGTGGGTGCAATTCAAGATACGCCGCCATTTCGCGAATGACAGCTTCGTCACTCTCCCCGGCTGTCACGGCTTCGTGTATGGTCTCGCCGTCTTCAGCAGGCAAGGTCGCCTCGATCCAGGCTGCCAGAGCATCAGCAACGGCTTGCTGCTGAGTATCTGCCAGGCGGCGAGCACGCTGGTACGTCACCTCTTCTAGTTTCAGAATCACCGTGGTCGACATCAAACATCCTCCCTTGATTTGTCCACCCGTATTGTACCAAGTGTGCGACGCTCACTCCAACTGTCTTGCAAGGAGCTACATCTTCGTTTGTAGCTTCTGCTCCCTACAACGGCCTGCGTATACGCAGCCGCGAGCGGCGTGTCCTTCGTCCCGCAACCGTCGCTCGTGCATCGAACGCCGGCGGCTGCAAGCCGCCGCTACGAAGCACGCACCCTCAGCGTAGCCGCCGCTCGCAGCGGCGTGTCCTTCGCCCTTCAGCAACCTCCATTTGCACGCCGGGCGCCGGCGGCTACAAGCCGCCGCTCCAACGTAGACGCCGCTCACAGCGGCGTGTCCTTGATTCCCCAATAACCTCCGTTCCTGCACCGAGAACCGGCGAGCATCACGCAATTGTCGGGCTTTTCGCAGGGATGCCCCAACCCTGCACCATCTTCACCACCGCATCACGCGTCACCTCAACGCCGAAGCCCCACGCAAAGAGACCGAGATAGTCCGTCCACGGCGTGGCGCCAAAGGTGGCTTTGGTTACGTACAACTGGTTAAAGCCAGCCGCGCAAAGCAGGAGCAGCGCCACTGCCCAGCTCAACAGCGTCAGCGTGCGCAGCCGCCGAACTGACGACTTGTCTTGCTTCAGTTCTTCTGGTGTGGAGGGCAGCATACCCGCATCGAGCAGCATGGCGAAGAGGTCGCTCTCCGGTGCAGCTAGACCAGGCGCTGACGTGGCAGCAGACTTTGGTTCTTCGCGAACCTTGGGCGCCGAAATCGCCCCGAGCAGCGCCGCCGCTTCGTCATAGAGCAACTTGACCTGGTCGGTGTAGACCGTGAGCGCGGCCGCAGCGTCGAGCGCCTCTACCTTTTTCAGCAAATTGTTGAAATCTGGGTTCGATTGCTGTGCCAGCTTGTCGGCAATCTGGATCAATTTCTCCGCAAGACCGGTAAAGGCGCGCAGCCTGGCGCGCAGTTCGTCCAGGCGGGCAGACAACTTTTGGGCGTGCGTCCCATCTCCCTGGTTGGTCTCGGCGAGAATTGATTCAAGCACATCTTCGTCGGCAGCCTCGACCAGGAGGCGCAGCTTTTCCAGATGCGCGCCTGCCGGTGCGAGCACAGCAGGTTCCAGCCTTTGCTGCAGCTCAGCGACCTGTTTGAGCAGATCTCTCTGCATCGCCACTGCACGCAACCAACGCTCCCGCTCGCGCACCCACAAGTTGACAATCGTTTCAGCGCGCAATGCCAGGCGTGCGGCGTTTTGCTGATCGCCGGCGCGCAGGCGGGTCAGTGCATCGGTAAGCGCACGATTTGCCAGTGTATAGAACGCAGCGCCTTTGCCCTCCTCGTTTAGCTCGGCGTCGCCGTCCAGCCGATTTTTCACTGTCGCCAGCCGCACCAACAGCCGGTCAACCGGTGCCATCTGCTCGCGGTAGGTAGTCAGCCCGAGGCCCAGCGCCAGGCCCAGCACCAGCACGAGCGCAGGCCACCACGGCGGCGACTTAACGTTGACCGTCAGCCCCAGCGTTTCGGCGGTCAGCCGCACCGGGGTGGGCGCATCGACGCTGCCGGGCAGGGCATAATAGACCAGCGCCGCGCCCGTGTAGGCGCCGCTGTTTGCCTCGCGCAGATCGACCGTGAGCGCCATGCTCAGCGGCAGCGTCACCGCGCCGGTGACCGCGGTTGAATTCTGCACACCCGCCGCCGGAATGTCGGCGCGGATTGCCGCCGCCGGCAGCACGCCGGTTCCGTCGGTCGTCGGCAAATCCTGCGCCACGAAGCGGATATCGCTGGCGTCGGGCGGGAGCCGGAGCAGAATCGTGCGCTGCTCCACGGCGCCGCATGTACCTGCAATCGTCACCTGCGCTGGGGAGAGCGCCGGCTGCAGCGCCTGCGCGGCCGCAATCGCCGCTGAGGCGAGCAGCAACAGCAGCGCCGTCAGCAGCACCTGCACGGCGCGCCACGGACGCGACGCCGTGCCAAACCATGCGCTTGATGAGAATCTTGATGAAACCATGGTCGCCTCCTTGCGACTTGCTACAATGATGACAGGGGTGCGAAGCACCGCCCCATCCGTAGACGCCGCTCGCAGCGGCGTGGATCTCTTCCCAACAAACTCCGTTTGCACGCCGGGCGCCGGCGGCTGCGAGCCGCCGCTACGACGTCCACCGCCGCCACGTAGCCGCCGCTCGCAGCGGCGTGTCCTTCACCCTTCAACAACCTTCATTTGCACGCCGGGCGCCGGCGGCTGCAAGCCGCCGCTACGACGCCCACCGCCGCCACGTAGCCGCCGCTCGCAGCGGCGTGTCCTTCACCCTTCAACAACCTTCATTTGCACGCCGGGCGCCGGCGGCTGCAAGCCGCCGCTACGACGCCCACCGCCGCCACGTAGACACCGCTCGCAGCAGCGTGTGTCTCTGGGTGGTCAACGCAGCATCCGCACTGCGATGATTACCCGACCATCAACCTGATAGCCGACAAGCGATGCACCTGCATCTGGCGCAACGGCAACGGTTGCATAGGCGCCATCAACGCCAAGCACCAACGTAGGAGATTGCAGCAGCGGTGCGTTGCTGGCGTTGGGCTCGATGCCAACCAGCAGAACCATCTCGCCAGCCGCCGGCATTGTCGTCATCGAGATCGGCACGCGCAGCGTCCACCAATCCTGCAGGTCAATCGTCGGCGAAATGAGCAACGCCGGTTCCAGCACGGCGCCGGACTTGACCGGCGCTGTGAGCAATCGTCCCTCGGCGAGGGCGGTGTCGTTGAGCACGGCAGCGTTCGTCAACGTCCGGTTTTCCACCTTGACATCAGCGGCGGACAGGCGCGTGAACGCCGGTAAGTCGCGGGCAGCAACCACCACTGGCTGCGACGTGGGCGCAGTCACCAGCTTTGCAATCGTCGCGATCAGACCGACCGCCAACAGAATCCAAACGAATACTTGCTGCGGCGTCGGGGGCCAGGGAAATGCTTTGCGCAACGTGTCAAGCATGAGGGCGCCTCCAGCCACGGCGTGCGCCGCCGCTTGCGGTCAAAATACGCACCGTGTAGATAGGGTCTTTGGGCGGCGTTGCTGTGCTGTGATTGTTGAAATGGAAGGGCTTGTCGAAATAAGGGCTTTGGTTATCCTCCCAGGGCCAGCTGGCGTAGGCATGTAGCTGCGTCAGGGCGTTCCATAGCTCGCCTTCTGCCTGGAAGTTGTCGGGAAGCGGCATGGCGAGCTTGGTCAACAGGTCGCGGCGATGACAATCGAAAGCCACGCGCACCACGCTGGCGTAGTTCGCTGCCGCAACGACTGCGGCGCGATAGGCGATCCAGGCCGCCAGCAGCCCGCCAAAAAAGACCGCCGCAAAGACCCACGCCCTGGGATCGAAGCGATAGAGCCAGGCGCCGCCAACCAGCGCCCACAACCAGAAAATCGTGCAAAGGTTGAGCAGCGCAACCACCGGCGTGAAGGCGGCGTCGACGCGCGTGCGCATCTCCGCCGGCATTGCCGACGCCAGACGCGGCCACCACAGCACAGCGTCAAGCCGGTAGAGAATGGCCGGATATTCCTCGGCAGCGCGGATACGGTTGCCCAACCCCGTTGCGCGCACCTGGTGGTCATCCTTCGGAAACGCAGGCCATGCTTCGTTGTGATGCTGCGCCACATAGCGAGCTTTGGCGGCGCGTTGTACATCCTCGGCTTTGCGCTGGAACCACGCCAGCCACCACGGCCAGTACCCTTCATACTGGCGCACGACCCAGATATCCATCGCCTCCAACACATAGGCGACCACGGTCACCAACAGCAGCAACGCCAGCCCGGTCATCACCTGCTGTGTGGCGCGCAGACCATCCCACCAGCCCGCAACCTCGGCAAAACCGCTCTGCACTGACCACACGACGCCGCTGAGCATTACGGCGACAAACGCTGGCGCCCAGAACGCCACCCAAAAGCGCGCATCGAAGATCGACCCAAGCCGGGTCAGGAATGTGTTGATCATGTGCAACTCCCCGGACATGGCGTCAAGGCAACAAGCCGCTGCCCCGGATGATCCGGGCACGTGGGCGCGGCGTGGGGATTGGCGCGCACCTCACGCCCGCGACAGACGTAGTGCAACGCGTCGCCCCCAGTGCAGCGAAAACAGCGGGTGTCCGGCGCAACGATCGGATCACCGGGCAGCATATCGGCGGCGGCGACCAGGCGCGGCAGATTCGACAACAGATCCAGGAGCTGGCGCACTTGCGGCGGCAGAAAATCGACCGGCTGCTGATTCTGTTGCTCGCGCAATAGTCGAAAGAGCGTGGCAGGGTCAATCACGCCCACGGGACGCCCATCCCAGACCACATGCCAGCGCGCTGTCGGGTCGTCGAGCATGCCAGCCCACAGCAAGGCGAGCGGTGCGTCGGGTCGCGTAACCGTTGGCAGCAGCCACTGGCTGGAAACATCTTCCAGCCGCGCGTCAGCATCCGCCAGCAAGCCGAGCGCCTCTTCTGGCAGCACGCCAACCGGAAAGCCATCCTCGCCGACAATCACGAGCGGCTGACCGATCGCAAGCTGCGCCCTCGCCTCGCCCACGGCTAGACGGGCGGAGACAGTCAGAAACTGATCGCTCATCACGCGTTCAGCTGGCCATTGGAACGACATTTCAAGCGCCATGATTCTCTCCTTTTGATCACGTTCCTCTTCCGCAAAGCCTCACCGCTGGCGCGGAGAAGGCGGCAACGTCTGCCGCCACTGCGAACCGGTGAAGGTAAACGCCGCCCAATCTGCCGGGTCGGCGAAGGGATAGGGGGCGTTGAACCGGGCGTCCGTTGCGACAAGAAGGTCCAGATACGCCGCGCTGCGGGGATCGATGTGCTTACTGGCGCGCACTATCTGAATCTGCGCCTTTGCCTCCGCCTGCGGCAGCGTGCGCAGCCAACGGACGGCGGTGCGCAGCGCTGTCAACGCTGCCTCGCCCCCCGCCATTGCCGTCAGATAGCGCCGCAGCAAGAGCACGGTGGGCAGCGCCTCCACCGACCAGAGCGTGCCCACGACGCCGCGCACACCTGCCTGCAGCAGAGCTGCTGGCAGACCGATCACTTCGTCGGGCGCACGGCGGAAGTCTGTGATGGCGGTCTGGCACGCGCACAGCGTCGCCAGCTCGACGCCGTCCAGGCGCAGCTGGTCGAGCAGCCGTCCCAGCGTCAGGTCGCCGTCTGCCAGCGCCAGCCCCGACCGCAGCGGTTCGGCAACGCTGAAGCTGCCATGACAGCCAAAAAGCAGATGGGCTGGCGGCGCTGCCGCCAGCGCCGACTCCACCGCCGCAACGGTCGCAGCATCGTGCAGCAGCACGGCGTCGCTCTGCGCCAGCCGCGCCGCCTCTTCAGCCAGCCAGTCGGTAAAGAGTGCAGGATGCACCGACCGCTGCGGATTGCCGATCGCCAGCAGCGGCGCCACACTTGCGGATTGCGGAGGCGCAGTGCGCAGCGCCGTCGCCGACGGCGCATAGCGCACGCCAAAGAAATCGAGCAGCGGCGCCGTGCGCCCATCGAGCGTGACCGGTGCGGCGTGCAGCGGCAGCAGCCCCAGGTTGCTCGACGCCACCAGCGTGACCGGCGTGCCGTGTGGGTAGCGGGCGGCAAGCGTCTCTGCCAGCGGCTGCGCCAGCCGGTCGCCGAGCCGCGGCAGCGCCCACGCCAGCGTGGCGGTCAGCGCTGCGTGGTCGCCGCCAGCCGCCCCGCGCAGATAGCGCCCGCCCACTTCGCCTTTCTGGTCGTAGAGCATGCGGTTGACCTCCGCCTCGCTCAGCCCATCCAGCCACACCGCCTCGACTTCGCCCGCCACCTTCCCGGAAGCTGCGGAGCTTCCAGGAAGGTCATTTGCCGCCGCCCCATGCACAATCAGCGCCAGCCCGCCCGCGGCCGTCGCCAGCAGGTAGACCAGGGGGCCATCCTGCGCGGCTTCCTGGATTTGATCAAAGGATGGCTTGGGTAGGAAGTCGGGCGCTACAGAGCGGATGGCGTCGACGGTGGCGCGCAGGTTGGCGCGGGCGTCGCCGAGCAGCGTCGAAAGCTGCAAGAAGGTGCGTCGCCCCGGCGTGTGGTCGGGAAGCTGCACCTCCGCTTGCAGCTCGCGCACCGTCTGCGCCTGCATCTGATACGCTGTCCACAGCGCTTCAGAAACGGTGTCCGGGCGGGCGCTGCGCATCTCCAACGCCTCGCGCAGCCAGCGCGCCCGGTTTTGTTCCAGCACAACCACCGCCGGTTGGCGCCCGGCTGTGTCGTCAATGCGGCATTGGGCATACGCCAGCCGCTGCGGCGCATCGCCCAATGCCTGGAGTAGCGACTGGCGTGAATCCGGCGTTGCCGCCGCCGCGTACAGTTCCTCAGCCACGGCGAGCGCAGCCTGGTGATGCTCGATTGCTTCCGGGCACCGCGTCTGATCGAACCACACATTGCCCAGCGTCCGCACAGTGCGCAAATAGTCCGCCGGCATGGCCTGGCGGGTCCTCACCTGCAAGGCTTGCTGGTAGGCGGCGATGGCCGCCTCGATGTTCTCCGCCTTGTCGCCACGAATGCGGGAATAGTAGGCGTTCGCCAGGTTATTCTGGGTTTGCGCCCACTCGACCGGCATGGCCTGGCGGGTCCTCACCTGCAAGGCTTGCTGGTAGGCGGCGATGGCCGCCTCGATGTTCTCCGCCTTGTCGCCACGAATGCGGTAATAGTAGGCGGTCGCCAGGTTCATCATGGTTTGCGCCCACTCGACCGGCATGGCCTGGCGGGTCCTCACCTGCAAGGCTTGCTGGTAGGCGGCGATGGCCGCCTCGATGTTCTCCGCCTTGTCGCCACGAATGCGGTTAGAGTAGGCGTTCGCCAGGTTCATCATGGTAATCGCCCACTCGACCGGCATGACCTGGCTGGTCATCACCTGCAAGGCTTGCTGGTAGGCGTCGATGGCCGCCTCGATGTTCTCCGCCTTGTCGCCACGAATGCGTATAGAGTAGGCGTTTGCCAGATTCATCATGATCATTGCCCATTCGACGGGCATAGCCTGGCGGGTCCTCACCTGCAAGGCTTGCTGGTAAGCATTGATGGCCGCCTCGATGTTCTCCGCCTTGTCGCCACGAATGCGGTCAGCGTAGGCGTTCGCCAGGTTCATCATGGTCATCGCCCACTCGACCGGCATAGCCTGGCGGGTACTCACCTGCAAGGCTTGCTGGTAGGCGTCGATGGCCGCCTCGATGTTCTCCGCCCTCCCACCCTGCAGGCTCTGTGCATGGCTGTTGCCAAGCTCGACCTGCAGCGCCGCCCACAGCCGCGGGTTGGCGCCGCGTTCGACGTGCGCCAACGCCTGGCGGCAAAGTTCGATGCGCCGGGGCATGTCGGTGCGCTGCGTCAGACGACTCAGTTCTGCAATGAGCGGCTGCACTTCAGGTGGAACAGCAAGGTTGGCGCTCGCCGAACCGCGAGTTGAGCGCGCCTGCGCTAGAAACGCCTCTGGCGTCAGACCAAGCCGTTCGGCTTCGGCTAGCGCCTCCGGCATCAACATCTGCTCGGCAAAGGCACGCGCAACGCCAACTTCGCGGCAGCGGCGCAGCAGGGAGCGGCGTTCGGTCAGCAATTGCATTATATTGGGATTGACTTCTATGTCTTTGAGGTATTTCGCACCCTGTTCGTCGACAGCGCTGCTCAACAACTCCGGGTGCTGTTCGACGATACGCCGTGCTTTATCCAACGAATCTGTGGTGAGAAACACAAGATAATCCACACGGTTCATCGAATTCAGACCAACTTTCGATTCCTGACGGCCAAATAGACGGCGAAAGAAGCTCATCAATTTGTCTCCTCCTTCCAGAACAGTGATGGTTGGTGGGAATAGACGTTCTCAATTCGCTGAATCAATGAACGAATCTCCAAGCGGTTAGTCGGCGGGCGCGTCGTCCTCCTCCCCTGCGGCGTCAAACATGACGCCTTGCAGCCGCGCCGCCAGGTCGGGACGCGCCGCCAGCGCACGCTGTAGCTCTTCGATGCTGCGGATGTCAACACCTTCGGCTGCCAGCGTCTCCAGCACCTCACGCAGCGCCGGCGGCATGCGATCTTGCACGGCGTGCATCTCCGCCAGAAACTCCTCCGGCGTCATGCCCAGCCGTTCCGCTTCCGCCAGTCCTTCAGGAGGCAGCATCTGCTCGGCAAAGGCGCGGGCAATGCCGGCCTCGCGGCAGCGGCGCAGCACGCCGCGCATCACGGTGAAGTGTTCGGCTGTGCTGGAATCTTGCGCGGCTTGCGCCTGAGCAATCGCAGAGGCAAGTAGCGCGTCGGCTGCGTCGCTGAGCAGCGCCGGATTGGCTTCGACCATCCGCTGCGCATCGTCCCACGTGTTCAGCCGGATGAAGCGTTCGAGCAGGTCGGGCAGTTCGTCGGCAGGGGCGTCGTCGTCAGCCACCTTCCCGGAAGCTTTGGAGCTTCCGGGAAGGTTTGCGGCGGGCGCATCCGCGTCGTCATCCCCCGCGTCCTCCGCAATCGCCGCACGCACAGCCTCCTCCAGCCGCGCCGCCAGATCGGGACGCACCGCCAGCACCCGCTCCAGGTCATCGGGCGACTCCAGCCGCACACCCTCCGCCGCCAGCGCCGCCGCAATCTCCATCAGCGCCAACGCAATTGCAGGCGGCAATTCCGCATCGCCCTCCTCTCCCGCGCTCCCCCTCTCCCCTTCTCCTCCTCTCCCTCTCTCCACCATCTCGCGCATCGCCGCCAGCGGGTCGTCGCTGAGCGCAACCGGCAGCAGATCGCGCCGCACGCTGGCGACCTGCGCCAGCCAGTCGTCCTGCCAGGCTGCGCCCAGCCGTCCAGCCAGCTCGCGCAGCAGCCCGACCGCCATCTGTTGATCCTGCTCCGCGCTCGTCTGCTGCGCGGGCGAGAAGATCAGCGGCGGCTGTCCCGTGGCGGGGTTGTGGTTGGGCAGGTAGAGCAGCAGCGGCGCATCGACCTCGCCCTGCGGCCCGCACACGGGGCAAGCCACGGTGTGCAGCGCGCCGGCGCGGGCGCGGTCGAGCAGGTCGGGGCGCTCGCCGGCGTCGACGATCAGCCACACCTCAAAACGGAGGGCGCGGCCACATTGACCGCAGGTCAAATCAAGCGTCTGGGAGAGTGAATGCATGATGGCTCCTTTCGGGGCGAGCGTCGCTGGCTGGCGGCGCCGGCGGTTGGTTGGCTTGGTTTATTATTGCACAAATCGAGGTGGAGAACAACGGATTTATGGAAATCCGTCGGATTGAATTTTGATCGGGCGTAGACGCCGCTCGCAGCGACGTGTCGTCTGCTGCTGGTTTGCCAAAAGTCCAGTGCTTCAGCGCTATGGTATAAATGATATAATTTGGTGTGGATAGCAGGTTCAGTTGCGATGCAACCGCCATGATGGTGCAGCGTGAAGGCGGTTGCGTTCGTTCCGCCGTCGTCTGATCAAAATGGAGGCTGCAACAATGAGTGTACAACTCGAATCGCTCTTTGATACGCCCGCCCGCGCGCGTATGTCCGCCGATGAATATATCGCCTCCCCGCAGAGCGCGCACAAGTCTGATTTGATCGAAGGAGTGTTTGTTATGGCGTCTCCCGCTTCTCTAGAACATGCGACCGTTCAGCAGTTCATGATCACGACGCTCAGCAATTTCGTCAACACACGCCGGCTTGGCATAGTGCTGGGCGAAAACGCCGCCTATCGCCTCAACGACGACAATGTCTACCAGCCAGACGTATCTTTTCTGAGCAACGCCCGTCTGCACCTGGCGGGCGAGGTCTACGTTGACGGTGCGCCCGACCTGGCCGTGGAAATCACTTCGCCCAGCAGTCGCCGCTACGACGCCTTCGAGAAACGCATCAACTACGCACGCGCCGGTGTGCAGGAATATTGGCTGGTCGATCCCATCGAACGCAGCGTGGCGATCTATGTGTCGGAGCAGGAGCAGTTCGTGCGCGTTCAACCGATCGACGACCGTCTGCACTCGCGTGTGCTGCCGGGCTTCTGGTTGCAGATCGACTGGGTCTTTCCGCCCGAGGGTGCAGCGCGCCCCAGCGAGCTGGACGTTGCGCGCGCGCAGGGTTTGATCTGAAGTAGACGCCGCTCGCAGCGGCGTATTCCTTCCTCCCCAACGTGCTCGATTTGTGCGCCAAGAACCGGCGGCTGCGAGCCGCCGCTACAACACACCGCCATCGTAGACGCCGCTCGCAGCGGCGTATTCCTTCCTCCCCAACGTGCTCGATTTGTGCGCCAAGAACCGGCGGCTGCGAGCCGCCGCTACGCGACTGTGCCCTCTGCTCTGCGACGAAGGAGGGTGAGCAGCTCGCGACCACCCATCACCACATACACGCCCACATAGACCGCTGCGCCCACGGCGATTGCGACGACGACAAAGATCGTCTCCGGCAGGTCGGCGCGGCTGAGCAGGCGCACCACACCCGCCATTGCCGCTGCGGCCACGACCGCGCGCCCGACGGTGGCCGCCAGCGTGCGCCCGGTGACGCCGTGAAAGCGCCGCCCAACGACGATGTAGTAGGCGGTCGCTAGCCCTGCCGATGCCAGCGCCGACGCCCATGCCAGCCCGTAGATGCCGAGCGGGCCGACCAGCAGCAGGCTCAACAGCAGCACCGCCGCCATCCACAACACGCTGGCGAGCATCGGCAGCCGCGTGTTGTGGCGCGCATAAAAAGTGAGCGCGAGAATGTCCACGCTTGAATCGCCGATCAGCCGGATCGACAGAATCGCCACCAGCGCAAAGACCATCGCCAGCGCCTCGCCGTCAAGCGCCTCGCCAGGAAAGAGGAAATGCATCGCCGGCATCCCCAACGCCAGAATGCCGACCGCCGACGGGATCACCAGCGAGAGCGCGGCGCGCAGCCCGGCGGTGGTGGTCTGCTGCAAGCCGGCGAGATCGCGGCTGTTGTACTGCCGCGTCATCGTCGGGAAGATCACCGTGGCGATGGCTTGCGCAAAGAGGCCGCGCGGCATGTACGCCATGATCAGCACGGCGTAGAAATAGGCGGACATGCTGCCCGGCGCCAATCCCGACGCCAGCCGCACGACGATCAGGTCGGCGGCTTGCATCGCGCCCATTGTCACCAGCCGCGGCCAGAAAAGATACGCAAGTTCGCGCATTCCCTGTGTGCGCAGCGCCAGCGCCGGTCGCGTGCGAATCCCCAGCCGCCACAGAAAGGGCGCCTCGATCGCCAGGATCAACAGCGCGCCGCCGACCAGCCCCCACGCTGCGCTGACGATGCCAAGCGCGCCGGCGAGCAGCACGACGCCGACGATCTGCCCGACGTCGATCAGCACCGTGCCCAGCGCCGGCGCCAGAAAGTGGTCGTGCGACTGCAAGATGCTGGCGAAGATGCTGCCGATCGCATAGAAGAACATCGACAGCATCAACACCTGCACAAGCCGCGCGGTCAGCGCCTGCTGCTCGGCGGAGAAACCTGGCGTGAGCACGTGCGCAGTCAGCCACGGTGCGCTGACCCACACGAGCAGCGTCACCGCGCCCATGCCCACCACCGTCAGCGTGACCACGGTGTCCGCCAGCCGCGCCGCCCGTTGTGCGTCCCTGGTGGCAAGCTGCGCCGTGTAGACCGGGATAAACGCCGCCGCCACCGCGCCGCCCGCCAGCATCGTCACCAGCAGTTCCGGCAACTGGTAGGCGGCGGCAAACGCGTCCGCCTCGTCGCTGATGCCAAAGAGCCGCGTCATCAGCAGCAGCTTGACAAAGCCCGTCATCCGGCTCAAGCCATAGAAGGCCATGACCATGATGGAGGATCGAAAGAGAAAGCGTGCGTGGGTCAAGATGTAGGTGGGATGTTGTTAATCTCCAATCTCTAATCTCCGTTGTCGGAGATTGGAGATTAGAGATTACCTGCGCTCGACAAATCTGCCGTCGCCGGGGGCGCCGATGTATTGCTCGTCCTCGACGATGACTTTGCCGCGCAGCAGCACGGTGCGAGGCCAGCCGCTGACTTCGATGCCTTCGTAGGGCGTCCAACCTGCGGCTTCGTGCAGAGTGTCGGGCGCGATGTATTTGGTGCGATCGGGATCGAAGATCACGATGTCGGCGTCGCAGCCGGGCGAGAGCCGCCCCTTGCGCGTCAGTCCCATCCAGCGCGCGGCGTTGGTCGAGCAGACCTCGACCCAGCGTTCCAGCGTCAACAGCCCCTGGTTGACGCCGAAGTGATGCACCAGCGAGAGCCGCGCTTCGATGCCTGGCACGCCGCCGGGAATGCACGTAAAGTCGGGCTGACGCTTCTCCTCGGCGGTCCACGGGCAATGGTCGGTGCTGACGACTTGCAGCGCATCTTGCGCCAGCGCGTGCCATAGCGCGCGGTTGTCTTCTATCGTGCGCAGCGGCGGCGCGCAGACATAGAGCTCGCCGCTCAAGCCGCCCAGGTGCTCCTCGGCGTTGAGCAGCAGATATTGCGGGCAGGTCTCGCCCCAAATATCGATGCGCCGACGCCGCGCCTGCAAAATCGCCTCGACGCTTTCCTGACAGCCGACATGAAAGATATAAAGCGGACAACTGGCAAGGTCGGCAAGCTCGGCGGCGCGGTGGACGGCGCTTGCCTCCAGCGGCGCCGGGCGCGTGTAGGCGTGCCAGATTGGCTCAGTGTGTCCCGCCGCCAGCGCCTCGGCGCGTAGATAGTCGAGCACGGGGCCGGTTTCGCTGTGCAGCACGGTGCGTCCGCCCGCCTCGCCGACTGCGGTCAGCGCGCGCAGCAGCGCCACGTCGTCGAGGATCATGCCCTGATACGCCTGATACATCTTGAAGCTGAGGCAGCCCGCCTCGACCACAGCAGGAACCTCGTCCAATCCGTGCGGCGCGGTGGCGTGCCAGGTCGGCACGGTCATGTGCAGCCCGAAGTCGATGGCGACCTGGTTGGCGGCTTCAGCGTGGCGCATCGCCAGCGCCTCCAGCATCGACTGCTCTGGCTGCGGCTCGACAAAGTCGATGATCGTCGTCGTGCCGCCGCACGCCGCCGCAATGGTTCCGGTCGTGAAATTGTCGCTGCTGACCAGCCCCGCCAGCGGCATCTGCAAATGCACGTGCGGGTCGATCCCGCCGGGCAGCACATAGCAACCGTCGGCGTCAATCTCGCGGCGTCCCTTCAACCCGGCGCCGATGGCGGCGATGGATTCATCTTCCACGGCGAGATCGGCTTCGACCACGCCGTCGGCGTAGATCAACAGCCCGTTGCGGATCACCAGATCGTACATAGCGTTCACTTTCCTGTCTCGCGAAAGGTTCTCCGGTAGGTGTGGTTAAGAACCGCACGTTTGGGATTTGGGCAGGTGCGGTTCTATGAAGATTAACAAATAGATTCGGTAATCGTAGATGCGGTTCTCAACCGCATTTCCCGGTCTGGCGAGAACGTGCGGCTAAGAGCCGCGCCTACTTTGATTACTGGGTTATTTTGTTAATCCTCATGTAACCGCACGTTTCCGGCAAATTGAGCACGTGCGGTTGAGAACCGCACCTACTCAGAACCAGATGGTTGGCGGCGCGGGCTTGGTTGGCGGCGGCGGTTGCGTCTTGTCACCCACATCTAGACCCCTTGCTGCGTCGTCGGCATCGGGCGCTTCGCTACGTTGCGCGGTCGGCTGTAACGGCGCGTCCTCGTCCCACGGCGGCGCATCAGCCCAATCGTCATCGTCCAACGCGCGGTCGTCCGGCTCGTCCTCCCAACGGCGCCAGGATTCAGCATCCTCGTCGTCACTGTAACGTACAGTAGCGCGCACCGGCAAATCGTCGCCGAGGTACTCGCGCCCGCGCGTGCCGCCCAGGTCTGGTCCCAGGATGCCTGCCTCGTGCAATTGATCGACCAACCGCGCCGCGCGCGTGTAGCCGATGCGCAGCTTGCGTTGCAGCAAATTGACCGAGCCGCGGCCATGTTCGCGCACGATATTGACGGCGACGTAGAAGAGTTCGTCGCGCGCCTCGGCCGCGCGCAGTTGATCGATCTGATCGAAGAGCGGCGGCTGGCTCATCGATTTGGCGCCGGGCGCACTGTCGCTGGCAACCGGCGGCGGCAGGCTTGGCTGCGGGCGTTTGGGCGTGCTGCTCTCCTCGCCGACGACGAGCGACGCGCCGGGCAGATCGAGCGTCGCCGGCCCGCTGCGACTGCTGTCGAGGGTGCGGAAGCCGCGCCAGTAGCGCACCAGCAGCGCGATCTCGTCGTCGGTGACCATCGTGCCCTGGATGCGCTCCAGTTTCGACGCGTCGGGCGCCATGAAGAGCATGTCCCCGCGTCCGAGCAGCCGTTCCGCACCGGGAATGTCCAGGATCACGCGGCTGTCGGTCTGGCTGGTGACGGCGAAGGCGATGCGCGCCGGGAAATTCGCCTTGATCAGGCCGGTGATGACATCGACCGATGGGCGCTGCGTGGCGATGATCAGGTGAATGCCGACCGCTCGCGCCATCTGCGCCAGCCGGCAGATGTGCTTCTCGACTTCCTCCGGCGCCGCCATCATCAGATCCGCCATCTCGTCGACGATCACGACGATGTAGGGTAGATGCTTTTCGCCGTTCTTTTCGAGATAGGCGTTGTAGCGCGGCAGATCGCGGGCGTTGGCTTTGGAAAAGAGCGTGTAGCGCCGCTCCATCTCCTTGACCGCCCAAAAGAGCACGCCCGCCGCCTTATCCACCTCGGTCACCACCGGGCTGAGCAGATGCGGCACGCCGTTGTAGACGCTCAGCTCCACCATCTTGGGGTCGATCATGAGCAGGCGCAGATTGTCGGGCGTGTGCGTGAGCAGCAGACAGGCGATGATCGAGTTGATGCAGACCGACTTGCCCGAACCGGTGGCGCCGGCAATGAGCAGATGCGGCATGCGCGTCAGGTCGGTGACGATCGGCTGCCCCTTGACATCCTCACCAAGCGCGATCGGTAGCACGCGTTTCTTCTCGGTGAAAGCCTCGCTCTCCATCAGTTCCTTAAGACCGACGATGTTGCTCGCCTGGTTGGGCACCTCGACGCCGACGTAGTTGGTGCCAGGGATCGGCGCCTCGATGCGCACGCTCGGCGCAGCCAGCGCCAGCGCCAGGTCGTTGGCAAGCGCCGCAATCTTTGCCACCTTGACCTTGACGCGCTGCGATTCATTGCCGATCTTGCGTTCGACGTAGCCAGGCTTGATCAAATACTGCGTCACCGACGGCCCCTTGTATGCGCCCTCGAAGTCGGCGGGCACGCCAAAGAGCGCCAGCGTTTCCTGAATCAGCCGCCCCTGCATGCGGATGTGGTTGTCGTCGTCGGCGATGCGATCATAATCTGTCAGAATCGCGCCGAGCGCGGGCAGCTTCCACTCCTGCGCGCCGCCGACGATGCGTGGGGGCGGCAGTTCGGTCTCCGCCAGCGGTTTGGTCAGCGGCAGGTTGGGTCCGGCGGTGCGCGCGGTGGGCGCGGCTTCGGATGGCTTGCCCTTGTTGCTCACCGGCTGCACCGGCGCTGCGTTCGACGGCTCGGCGCGCACCAGCCTGTCATCTGTCGGTGGAATGAAGATGCTTTCCGCGTGCTGTTGCTGCGGTGGGAAGAGGCGCTTCCACCACGGCAGTTGACCCGACGGCATCGGCACGGGCGGCTTGACCGGCAGCGTTGCAGTCGGCGCGCGTTCGTGCTCACGCGTGCGGCTCCAGTTCGACAGCGCGTACCAGCCGTCGAGCAGCGCCTGGTCGAAGAGCAAAAAAACGCCGGCCAGCGTCAGAAAGGTGACGACCGCCCACGCGCCCGGCGCGCTCAGCGATTGCTGCAGCGTGTCGGCGAGAAACTGCCCGACCACGCCGCCCGCATCGCCCTCCGCCGCCATCCTGCCGCGCAAAATTGGGTCAAAGAGCAGCGAAATCGCCGTGATCACCGCCACGAAGAGAATCGACAGCCCGGCCGGTCGCTGCCACGGCAGATTGGGCATCTGGTCAATAGCGCGGATCACCACCCACAAGCCGAGCAGTCCAAGCACCAGCGGCATGCCCCACACCCCACGGCCAAAGAGCGACTGCAGCAGATCGACCCAGCCGCCGGTGAGCTGACCCCGGCTCGCCGTCAGCAGGCTCAGCAGGGTGAAGACCGCCAACAGCACAAGCAGCACGCCCGCCACCTCGGCGCGGAAGAGCGCCCGGCTGAGCTTCTCGACGCTGTCCGCGCCGCTGCCGCCGCTGCGACGGCTCGGTTTGCGCTGCGGCGTCGGCTTTTTGGTTGGCTTCTTGCGTCTGGTCGATCTGGTTGCCATTGTGCGCGCCAAGAAATGAAAACGAACATAAGTTCTGAACAGATTATACTATATGCACGCGAAGATCAATAACCAGAAAAAAAGATTTTGAGGTGTTCAGGTTGCAGCGCCAGCCTGTGCGTTAGCTACAAAGGCTTCGATCAACTGGCGGGCGATGCTGATCTTCGGCGGCAGCAGCGGCAGCGCGTCCGATGTGAACCACTGCGCGTCGGCAATCTCGCCGTCGCCGAGGACGATTTCGCCGCCCGCATAGTCGGCGGTGAAGCCGATCATCAGCGAGTTGGGGAAGGGCCACGGCTGGCTGCCAAAGTACCGGATCGACCCCACCAGCACGCCGGCTTCCTCTTTTACTTCGCGGCGCACGCATTCTTCCAATGTTTCACCAGCTTCAACAAAGCCTGCAATCACACTGTAGCGTCCGACAGGGAAGCGATGGTTGCGCGCCAGCAGGATGCGCGGTTTTTCCCCATCACAGCGGGTGACGGCGACGATGATCGCCGGCGAGATGCGCGGGTAGCTCGTTAACCCGCAGCGCGGGCAGCGCCGCGAGCGCTCCTCCGTCAGCATTTCAGTAGGAGCGCCGCAGCGCCCACAGAACTGATGATCTCGATCCCAGTGTGCGATCTGCTTGGCGCGGCCAGCCAGCCCGATCTCGAAGTCGCTGAACTGCCCGAACAGCGAGCGCAGGTCGTGGGCGGCAAAACCGGGCGGCAATATCGAACCCTCCGCCATCGTCCCTGAAAAGCAGTGAAGCGCCTGCTCGTCTTGCAACACGCCGAGATATTCGACGCGTTCGGCGGCAAGGCCGAGCATGTCCAACGCCGTTGCCGTCGGGATGGCAGGTGCGCCGTTGCGTTCGTCGACGATCAATCGGTCGCCTTGATAGAGATACCAGCGCGCCGGGTTGTGAACATCCGGCGCCTTTACACCAGGCGTAAAACTCTGTTGAATGTGTTGCAAGTGCATCTGTCAGACCTGCCCTTCTCTATTCTTTATCCTCCGGTTGTGAAGTATCGGTTTCCACGGCTGGCTGCCCGACCAGCGGCGGAATGATCGCTGTATCCTGGCGCGGCGGTGGGGTGAAGCGCGTCGCATCGGGGCGGCGGCGCAGATGCCACACATAGCCGGCAAAGAGCAGCGTCCCCGCCAGTGTGAGCAGCGCGCCGAAAAGAAAGGTTGCGTCATAGCCGTAGCGCACGATCAGGAAACCGCCCACCAGTGCAATCAACGCAAAGCTGAAGCCAGCAGCCATCTCGCCAGCGCCGGTCATGGCCGCGCGCAGGCGTGGGGGCGTGCGTTCCATCACAAATACATAGAATGTCGGAAAGCGGATCGACGTGAAGGCGAGCAACCCGATAAAGCCCATGCCAGCCGCCCAAGGCGTTGCAATCAACGCCAGCGGCAGCATGCTGAGCACGGCGCCCATCGAGCCGATCACCGCCGCCTCGCCATAGCCGACGCGCCGCGCCAGCGCGGGACCCAACAGAGCGGCGGGCACTGCCAGCAGGCGCGCCGAAGCTGCAATCACGCCGATCGTCGGCGTCGCCACATGGAGCGCATCGTCCATGTAAACATTGAAGAAGGTGACTGCCGCGCCTACGCCAGCCACCTGTAAAAAGCGCACCACCGACATCAATACGATCAGCGAATAGGCGGAACGCGGACGAGGCGCCCCGGGTCTCGCCTCGACAATCTGTGGTTCGGCTTCGTCAGGATCGGGTTCATAGGTGCGCGTGACCAGAAACAGTGCAGCCACCATCAGCAGACCGACCACCAGCAACGGCATTCGATATGGTGCAGGGTTCGCCATCGAGACGACCATCACCGCAGCGAAGAGCGCCGGCAATAGCCCACCAATTAGCCCGCCGGCAAATGACGCCAAGCCGCTGATCGCTGACTGAATCGCAAAGATGGCGCCGCGCGCGCTGATCGCCGTCACGCGGATCAGAAATGGGCCCGAATTGACAAAATAGAACGAAAGCCCACCGTAGATGAGCACCATTGCTGCAACAAGCCACCATGCCTGCCATGCGCGGCTGACCAGATCCGCCAGGGGCAGCGAGAGTGCGCCGACCGCGCCGATCGCTATGCCGAGGATCATGATGCGTCGGCTGCCATAGCGCGTGCCCAGCCAACCTGCCGTCAGGCTGCCGAACGCAAAGGTCAGATTCGCCGCCGAATTGATCTGACCGACAAACTCGGGCCCAAAATTTAGTCGCAAAATATAAAGATTGAGGATGACTGAGTAAATGCCGCCATCGATGCTCAAGCCCATGATCGCTGTAATGATCAAGATGATGCGAGCATTGCGACCCGTTGCCCGCAGTGCGCCCTTGTAGGCCGCCAGCATAATTGTTCCTTCATTGTTTGCGTTGATTGTTGCGTATTGCGTCTTGCAGCGCCGCTGCACCCACACCGATGTGCACCACGAACCACGCAGCACGAACCACGAACCACGATTGTACCGCGCCCAACGTCAGGCGCTCGAAACTTGAAT
Organism: Chloroflexota bacterium; assembly: GCA_016861025.1. GTDB lineage: Bacteria > Chloroflexota > Anaerolineae > Caldilineales > Caldilineaceae > Caldilinea. Next base: position 317,967 of record BOKO01000006.1, on the reverse strand, counting down.
GCCGCTTACATTGAAAAATAGTTCGGAGGCGTACAATTCGTTCCGTGACAAATTCAACAGCGCTGTCACAACCGGTGACTGCAATTCTGAAACAATTGCTGGCGGACGCTGGCGTCGAAGGGACGCACGGCTTTGAGGTGTTGCGTTTGATCAGTATGGTCAACAGCGCCTACGATCGCCTGCTCAATGAGGCGACGCGCAACAATCCAGTCTCAGCGCCGCGCTGGCGCATTTTGCTGAGGCTGTGGCTCGAAGAGCAGATGGGCTGTGGCGCAGTCAATCCGACCCATCTGAGCCGGACGCAGCATGTTTCCAAAAACACGATCAGCGAACATCTGCGCGTGCTGGAAGAAGATGGTCTGATCGAACGCGAACTTGACCAGAGCGACCGCCGCCAGTTTAGGATTCACCTCACCGCCGCCGGGCGGGCGTTGGTGCGCGAACTGACGCCGGCATACGCGCACCTGCTCAACCAGATGTTGGCGCCCTTCACCGCGGAAGAAACGGCGCAGCTTCAATTTCTGCTCGGCAAACTTCATGCAACGCTGTGCGCACATGCTGGCGATGGTTGCCCTGCTCACGACGCCGCGTTCTCGACGCTTAATCCACACGCACACAAGGAGGATGTGTGACCGCACAACCCAAATCCGCTCAACCCAAAGCGGACAAGCCGCCGCGACCCGGTTTCAAGAATCTTGGCCGCGCCATTCGCTTTCTTGGGCATTACCGTAACATTACGCTCGCCGCCTACGTTGCGCTCTTTCTGAGCACAGGCGCACAGTTGCTTGTGCCGCAGCTCGTACAGAACATCCTCGACGCGGTGACGCAGGGCATGATGGCGCAACAGCTTGCGCAGGCGCCCGCGGACGTGCGCGCCGCAACGCTCGCCCAGGCAGGCTTCAGCCAGGCGCAGTTCGAGCAGACGCTGAGCAATCCGCTGACGCCGCTCTACTGGGCGCTGGCGCTGATCCTGGTGCTGGCGGTGGTGCGCGGTCTTTTTGCCTTCGCCCAATCCTACATGTCGGAAAAAGCCGGGCAGAGCGTCGCCTTCGACTTTCGCAATGATCTCTTTGCCAAGATTCAGCGTCTCTCCTTCAGCTATCACGACCGCAACCGCACGGGTCAGCTCATGATTCGGGCGACCGACGACGTGGAGAAGGTGCGCCTCTTCATCGGACAGGGGTTGTTACTGGCGGTGCAGGCGGTGGTGCTGCTGGTCGGTGCGCTGATCCTGCTGCTGCTCACCAACCTCCGGCTCACACTGGTCGTGCTGCCGATCCTGCCGGTGGCGATGGTGATGTTCATGATCTTTGGCGCGGTCACCCAGCCGCTCTTTATGAAGGTGCAGCAAAAACTTTCGATGCTCAACACGATTCTGCAAGAAAATCTGGCAGGCATCAAGGTCGTCAAGGCGTTCGCCACCGAGCCGCAGGAGCAGAAGCGCTTCGATGTCGCCGCCGTCGATCTGATGAACCAGCAGATTCACGTGGCGCGCATCTTCAGCTTTCTCTTCCCGGTGATCTTCTTGATCGCCAACCTGGGGCAAGCCGCCGTGCTCTACTTTGGCGGCGCCCAGATCATTGCGGGCACGCTGACCATCGGCGAGTGGCAGAAATTTAGCCTTTATCTCGTCCTCGTCTTTTTCCCGCTCGGTCAGCTTGGCTTCATCATCTCGCAGATGAGCCAGGCGTCCGCCAGCGCCAACCGCATCTTCGAGATTCTCGACGCGCACAACGAAGTGACCGACAAGCCTGGCGCTGTGCCGCTGCCGCCGATCGAGGGCGAGGTTGTCTTCGAGAATGTCTCCTTCCGCTACTTTGGCAGCACGGAGCCGGTGCTCAACGGCGTCAGTTTCCGCGCCGCGCCGGGGCAGACGGTGGCGATCCTGGGCGCAACCGGCAGCGGCAAGAGCAGCATCATCAACCTGATCCCACGCTTCTACGATGTGACCGGCGGCAGCATCCGCATCGACGGCTACGACGTGCGTGATGTCACCATCGAGTCGCTGCGCCGGCAGATCGGCATTGTGCTGCAGGAGACCAACCTCTTCACCGGCACAATTCGCGACAACATCGCCTTTGGCCGTCCCGACGCCACCGACGAAGAAGTGATCGCCGCCGCCAAAGCCGCCGCCGCCCACGACTTCATCGTCAGCTTCCCCGATGGTTACAACACTGCGGTGGGCGAACGCGGCACGACGCTCAGCGGCGGGCAGAAGCAAAGACTTGCTATCGCCCGCGCGCTGCTGCTCAACCCGCGCATCCTGATCCTCGACGACTCGACCAGCGCCGTCGATGTGCAGACCGAACTGCTGATCCAGCACGCGCTCGACGAGCTGATGAAAGGGCGCACCAGTTTCGTGATCGCGCAGCGCATCAGCACGGTGCTCAACGCTGACACGATCATTGTGCTGGAGAAGGGCAAAATCGTGGCGCAGGGACGGCACATTGATCTGATCGAAGACAGCCCAGTCTACGCTGAAATCTACCGCAGCCAGCTTGTCGAAGACCCGACCAGCGAGCCGCACGACAAAGAATTGGAGTTGGTGCTATGATCGGTGGCCCACGTGGATTACTCGAACAGGAAGTGAGCAAGCCGCGCAGCGTCGGCAGGACCTTGGGGCGGCTGGCAAGCTATTTCAGGCCTTTCTGGCTGGCGCTGGTTGGCGTGCTCTTGCTGATGGTGGTCAATGCCTGGGTGCAGGTGATCACGCCCGAACTGCTCGGTCAGGCGGTCGATTGTTATCTGACGCCGGCAGTGGCGGGTGAGTTCTTCGCCGCTGAAGGCGCGCAGGGCATGCCTGCGGCCGCCGACGCCGCACAGGGCGCCGGCAGCTTCGCCTGCTGGTTTGGCGACGTGCCTGCCGGGTCGCCGACCAACGCGTATATGACCGGTCTGGGGCGGCTGGTGCTTGGGCTGATCGCCATCTTCGTGCTCGGCGCTATCACCGGCGGCGCCATGTTCTTCATGATGTCGTGGGCGGGTCAGCATGTGCTGCGTGCGCTGCAAGTCGACGTTTTTGCGCATCTGCACAGGCTGTCGCTCGGCTTCTACAGCCGCAACGAAAGTGGCGACCTGATGAGCCGCATCACCAACGACGTGAGCACGATCCAGCAGGCGATCAGCTTTGCGCTGATCCAGGTGCTGAGCGGTTTTCTGCTGCTTGGCTGGATCGCGTGGAACATGTTGACGCTCAACTGGGTCTACGCGCTGCTGAGTCTGGCGGTCGTGCCGCTGATGGCGGTGGCGACGATCTGGTTCAGCGGGCAGGCGCGCAAGGCGTTCCGCGTCACCCGCAAAGAGATCGGCAACGTCAACGCCGAGCTGGAGGAAAGCATCTCCGGCGTGCGCGAGGTGCAGGCGTTCAGCCGCGAGGAGGCGAACATCGAATCCTTCCGCGCCAGCAACGCCGCCAACCGCGACGCCAACGTGCGCGCCGTCGCCTACACGTCGGCGCTGGCGCCTACGCTCGAAGCGCTGGGCTACGTCGCCATCGCCATCGTGGCTGGCGTCGGCGGCGCATTCATGCTGCAAGGGCAGACGCTCGGCGGCTCGGCGGTGACGTTGGGGCTGATGATCGCTTTCATCGGCTACGTGCAGCGTTTCAACCAGCCGATTGCGCAGATCGCGGTGTTGTGGGCGAACATACAGAGTGCGGTCGCCGGCGCCGAACGCATCTTCGACCTGCTCGACGAACGCCCGGAGATTGTCGAACGCTTCGACCCCAGGCCGATGCCGCCGATCGAGGGACGCGTCGTTTTCGAGAACGTGGGCGCCGAGTACAAGCCCGGCGAACCGGTGCTCAAGGGCATTGACCTCACGGCGGAACCGGGGCAGACCATCGCCATCGTCGGTCCCACCGGCGCCGGTAAGACGACGTTGGTGAACCTGCTGCCGCGCTTCTACGACGTGTCGAGCGGGCGCGTCACCATCGACGGCGTCGATGTGCGCGAGGTGACGCTGGAGAGCCTGCGCAAGCAGATTGGCGTGGTGTTGCAGGATTCGTTCCTCTTTAGCGACACCGTGGCGAACAATATCCGCTATGGCAAGCCCGACGCCACCGACGCCGAAGTGATCGCCGCCGCGCAACTGGCGCGCGCCCACGACTTCATCGAGCGGCTGCCCGAAGGCTACAACACTGTGCTCGGCGAACGCGGCGCCGGTCTCAGCCAGGGACAGCGCCAGCTGTTGTCGATCGCGCGCGCCGCGCTCTCGAACCCGCGGCTGCTGATCCTCGACGAGGCGACGAGCAGCGTCGATACGCGCACCGAGCGCCAGATTCAAGCTGCACTGGAGCAACTGCTGGCGGGGCGCACCAGCTTTGTGATCGCCCATCGCCTGAGCACGATCCGCAACGCCGACCAGGTGCTGGTGCTGGTCAAGGGCGAGATCATCGAACGCGGTGCGCACGAGGAGCTGCTGGCGCGGCAGGGCTTCTACTATAACCTCTACATGAGCCAGTTCAAGCGGCAAGAGCAGGTCGTGCGTGCGTCGCAGCGCGTGGACGGCGCCGGGCTGGTCTCTGCGCCAGCAGGGGCGTGACCGATGCTGACCGTCTCGAAACTCACCGCCCACATTGCGCGCATGTTCGAGCAGGACGACGCCCTGCGCGATGTGGAGGTCGTCGGCGAGGTGAGCAACTGGAAGCGCGCGGCCAGCGGTCACATCTACTTTCGGCTCAAGGACGCCGGCGCCACGATCAACGCCGTGATGTGGAAGGGCAGCGTCATGGCGCAAAGCTGGCTGCCGCGCGAGGGCGACCAGGTGATTGCGCACGGCTACGTCGGCGTCTATCCCGAAAGCGGCGCGTATCAGCTCTACACCAATCGTTTGCAGCCCGCAGGCAGGGGCCAGCTTTATGCGCAGTTCGAGGCGCTCAAGGAAAAGCTGCGCGCCGAAGGTCTCTTCGACGCGGCGCGCAAGCGTGCGCTGCCCGTCCGCCTCACCCGCATTGGCATTGTGACCAGCGCCGACGCCGCCGCGCTGCGCGATATCCTGCGCACGCTGGCGGGACGCTGGCCCCTGGTCGAGGTGGTGATTTTCCCGACGCTGGTGCAGGGCGCCGAGGCGCCGCCGCGCATCGTAGCCGCCATCGCCGCGGCGAACCGGTACGCGGCTGAGGTCGCCGCCATCGACACGTTAATCGTGGCGCGTGGCGGCGGCAGCATCGAAGACCTGTGGGCGTTCAACGACGAGGGCGTGGCGCGTGCGGTGGCGAATAGCGCCATCCCGGTTATCTCCGGTGTGGGACATGAGACCGACTTCACAATCGTCGATTTTGTGGCTGACTTACGCGCGCCGACGCCCACCGCCGCCGCAGTCGCCGCCGTGCAGGCGCGCATCGAAGAACACGCACAGACCCTGGCGCGCGTCCAAACCGTGAGAGAGCGCGTCGTGCAGCGAATCGCACAGGAGCGACGCACGCTCGACCGCCTGGCCGCGCGGTTACATCGCATTCATCCTCAGCGCCGGCTCGACCTCCAGCGCCAACGACTGGACGAACGCGAGCGCCGGCTGCATCAAGCCATCCAGCGCATCTTGACGCGACGCCGCGAACGCAGCCTCGCCGCCGTGCAGCGGCTGGAGGCGCTCAATCCCTTGCGCGTGCTTGGCCGCGGCTATAGCATCGTCCAACGCCGCGACGGCGTCGTCGTCACTAAGCCAGAGATGGTTAAGGACGGCGACAAACTTGTTGTGCGCGCGGCTGGTGGAGAGTATCAAGCGATTGTGAGATCGGGAGATTGAGAGACTGGAGATTGGAGACCGTGTGCGAGTACGACAGATCTACACGAAAACACAATCTCCGAAATCTCCAGTCTCCAATCTCCTAATTCATCCTCCCCAACAGCCGATGTGCAGCGTCGATGGCTGGGCGATAGTGGGGGAAATACTCTGCGGTCTGCTGGTAATAGTCGAGTGCGTTGCGCCACTTTCCTAATCGTTCGTAAGCGCGCCCCAAATTAAAAAAGGCAAAGACGCGTGCGTCATAGCGCGGGGCCGCCAATGCCCGCTCGAACCACGGAATGGCTTCTTCCACACGCTCCAACTCCAACAGATAGGCGCCGATGTCGTTGTAGGGGTTGCCAAAGTCGGGATCGACCTCAATGGCGAGTCTACACGCTGTGATCGCCTCCTCATAGAGACTCAGATGCGCGTATGCCCAGCCCAGAAAGGTGTACGCCTCGGCGGTGGGATAGAACCGAATCGACGCCTTGTACTCGCGTATGGCCGCGGCGATGTCGCCCTGCACCTGCATGCGGTACGCGCGCTGAAACGACTCGACTGCTTGCTGCCAGACTTCGATCTGATCGTCCGGCAGGTTATCGGGCTGAGCGATCATGGTGGTACTATGCCACAAGCAATTTGTGCATGCAATCGAGCATTTAAGGAGATAAGGTAAGCAATGCATCAGATCGGTCAGCGGACTCGCATCTCAACAAGGACAAAGATTGCGCCAATGGCGCTTGCAATCGCGCTGAGCCTGAGCGGCTGTGGTTTTCTTTTTGGCGGCGGCGCTGAGGACGCGACGCCAACGCCAGCCGTGGAGCGCCCGGTCGTGCCAACCTTTACGCCGACGCCGGTCACCGAAGCGTCGCCGCCGACGCCGGAGCCGGTCGAAGCAGTTCCGACGTTGGTGATTGCGCTCGACCTCGAAGCGCAACCGCAAGGCGAGTCAACAGCGGCTGAAGCGGCTGCTCAAGAAGCCGAACCGACGGCTACGCCACAGCCCAAACTGACCGTCAGAGAAAATGCTGTCAATGTTCGGTTGGGACCCGGGACGAATTATGGGTTGGCGGGTGCAGTGAACCAGGGGCAGGAGTTCACCATTGTCGGCAGCAACGCCGAGCGGACATGGTGGCTGATCTGCTGCGTCAACGGCAAGGAGGTGTGGGTCTTTGGCGACCTGACCAACCGCGAAAACGATCAGTTTGCGCAGGTGATCACCGACATCCCCGCGCCGCCGCAGCAGGTCGCGCAGGCGCCCGCACAGCAGCCCGCCGCTCCACCGCCAGCGGCTGCACCGCCTCCCGCAGCCGAAGAGCCGGCGCCGGCGCCGCCAGCCGCCGACCCTTGCGCCAACATCGGCGGCGACGGCTGCAAATTCAGGCTGCGCGGCGGACCGAGCTTTGCACCCAACGGCGGAACGGAGCTTAAGTTGCAGATTCACTTCATTCACAGTGGGGTCGATGGCGGGCAGCCGCAAGGGAGTTATTTTGTCTGGGTCGAAAAAGATGGGGTGAAACTGCCCATCTCCGACGGTGTGCGCAGCATTGCCCTACAAGATCAACAGGGGACATTGGGCAAGTTCAACTACGAGTACAAGGTCGGGTTAGGCGACATCCCCGGCAACAACGTTGCGGGCGCCTACGCCATTTGGGTGCTCGACGGCAACGGTGAGCGCGACAGCCAGACTTTCACCTTCACCGTGCCGGACGGTCAAGGCGAGGTGTGGATGCAGTTCGATCAAGGGTGATGGATTGGAAGTGGTCAGCCCTGATGATCTCCAACTGCGATCTGGTCGTCAAGCGTGACGAATACGCCCGCGCTGACATTCCTGAATACTGGATCGTCGAGCCGCGCCTGCGCACGGTCACGGTGTTGGTGCTGGAAGATGGCGAGTACAAAAGGCGCGGCGTCTTTGCTGCGGGCGAGCAGGCGGTTTCAGAAGTGATCGAGGGCTTTGCGGTCGATGTAGCGGCGCTATTTGTGGATGCGTAACTGTAGACTCAGGTGGCCTCCCGATGAAGGTTGATCTCCTTATCTTCAACGCAGCACAGGCAACGACATGTGCTGCGCCGGCGCCAAAGCGCGGCGCAGCGCTGGCTGACGCCGGTGTGATTGTAGATGGGGCGGTGGCGATCGACGATGGCGTCATTGTGGCGGTCGGCGAGACGGCGGCGTTGCGTGGGCGTTATCAGGCGCGCACACAGATTGACGCGACAGGCAAGGTGCTCTGCCCTGGCTTTGTTGATTGTCACACACATCTTGTTTTTGGCGGCGAGCGCGTGGCGGAGTTCGAGCGCAAACTGGCCGGCGCCACCTATCAGGAACTGTTGGCGGCGGGCGGCGGCATCCTCTCCACAATGCGCGCCACGCGCAATGCTTCGTTGGATGAGCTGGTTGCCGCCGGACGTCGCCATCTTCAGGCGATGCTGCGTCTGGGTTCGACCACGGTTGAGATCAAGAGCGGTTACGGCCTCGATGTCGCCACAGAGCTAAAAATTCTGGCCGCGATCGAGCAGCTTGCCGCGATCGCGGCGCAGGATATTGTCCCAACCTTTCTCGGCGCGCACGCCACACCGCCAGAGTTTGCCGGCGATCCCGAAGGCTATGTCGACCTGGTCTGCACCGAGATGCTGCCGGCGGTGGCGGCATGGTGGCGCGTATCGCGGTTTGCTGCGGGTGACGCGCCGTTGTTTAACGATGTCTTCTGTGAGCAGGGCGTCTTCGATGTGGCGCAGGCGCAGCGTGTGCTCGATGCGGGTGCGCGGCTGGGGTTGCGCCCCAAAATTCACGCCGACGAGTTTGTCGCCCTGGGTGGGGCGAGGCTGGCGATCGAGCTGGCGGCGATCTCCGCCGACCATCTCGACGTGACGCCGCCGGAAGAGAGGGAACTGCTGGCGGCGTCAGAGACGGTCGCGGTGTTGCTGCCCGGCGTCAATGTGCATTTGGGCAGCCGCCATTTCGCCGACGCGCGGGCGTGGATCGAAGCGGGCGCAGCGATTGCGCTGGCGACCGATTTCAACCCTGGTTCGGCGCCGATTTTGTCGCTGCCGTTGGTGATGGCGTTGGCGTGCCGCTATCAACGGCTGAGGCCCGCAGAGGCGCTCAACGCCGCCACCATCAACGCCGCCCATGCCATTGGACTGGGTGACCGGCTCGGATCGCTGGAGGTGGGCAAACAGGCTGACGTGCTGATTCTAAATGCGCCGGATTATCGGCATCTGGTCTACTGGCTTGGCGTCAATCTGGTCGAAGGCGTGATCAAGCATGGCAGGCTGCTTGATTTGTCATCATGAGTCTTGCGTCACGCATTGTTCATTTGGTTGCGACTCGGCTGGCTGTTGCCTAAAAAGCCCCATCCCCTCCACCAACGACGGCCGGACGAATGCTCGTCGAGCAGGGCAGCAACATCGCCGCGCTTGAGCAATCTTTCAGCGGCTGCGTAACCCTGTTCGATCAGCGTCGTCGAATGGCTGAAGTCGATCGGCTCGATCGGGTCGTCTGTCCATAGCGGCAGATAATGCAGCCGCACGCGCCGCGCTGTTTCAGCCAGGTGCAGATCGTGGTCGGCTTGCAGGCGCAACATGGTCGAGACGGCCTGGTTGATGTGTTCAGCGACGCCGCGCAGCCGCTTCTTGGGTGGTTCGGCGGTCGGACGATGAAGATGCAGCGCATAGATTTCGGTGGCGCCGCGGTCGAGCGCCACGCGCAGCGGCAACGGCGTAACAGTTCCGCCATCGACATAGCGTTCGCCGTTGATCTCCCACGGTGGATGCAGCGGCGTCAGCGCCGTGCTTGCCATCAACGCATCGAGCACCAGATCATGTGGATTGTCGCCAAAGACGTGCAGGCTGCCTGTGCGCAGGTGGGTGGCGGTGACATAGAGACGAGCGCTGTGCAGGTCGCCAAAAGTGAGGGCAGGCGTGCAGCCGCTCGCCTGCAAAAATTCATAGAAACGCCGATTGTCGTAGAGACTGTCTTCTCCGGTGAGAAAGCGCCACGCTGCCCGCAGCCTGGCGCCTGGATAGACAATGTCGGTGGTGACAGCCTGCCACACCTCTTCGGCGCGGGTTAGCTCGTCGAGGCTGAGGTCAGTGGCAAGAAATGAGGCGTTGAGCGCGCCGACAGAGCAGCCGACCACAATGTCTGGTTTGATGTTCTTCTCCAGGAGCAGGCGAAGCGCGCCAATCTGCATGGCGCCCAGGGAGCCGCCGCCACTCAGCACAAATGCTCGCTTCAATCGTCGCCTCCTGACAGCGCTTGCTGTTCCGCCGCGCACTGCGGACAGTAGCGCGGATCGGACAATTCCACCATGTGTCTGGTGCAGACTGCAAAGGTCACCTCGATCTGCCCGCGCAGAAAGCGTTTTGCAACCTTTGCCTCGAGCGCCAATTCGCGCGTATTGCTTGCGATCAAGATTTCCGGCACAGGACAAGAGTCACAGTAGCTGCGCTTCCACGGGTGCTGATTTTCCTGATTGGCGGCAATCAGCCGGCATTCTTCCTTGTTTTTGCCACGGAAATAGTCGCCATAGAAGTAGCGACAATTCACCGGTTTATTCATGAACAGTCAACGATTTCTCTAAAATGAGCAAGACCGCATCGGGGAGCTGCGGTCTTGACGCTCCATCGCGCCATCCTCTGCGTTGGGATGTAAATTGTTCGGGAATCAGTTGTTCCAGAACGGCATCCCGTTGCCAAAACCGTCGTCGTCGTCATCGTCAAATTCGAGCGACTCCGGATCGATAAAGAGGCGTTCAGCCAGGTCATCGACCCGTTTGCTCTGTTCTGGGAGCAGATAACCGAACTCCTGCTCCAGCCCCAACAGCGTTTCTAGCTCAGCCTCGAGCAGGTGGTAGTCGCTATGTGACAGCGGGGCGTCGAAGTCGCCCGACATTCGATGCGATTCGAGATACGATTCGTAATCTGGACAGGAATCCTCAAAACCGCCTGCATCGGGTGAGCCGTCCTCATCGTCAAGCCAGTCGCCTGACTCCTCAAAAGTGAAGTTGGGCGGCGAGAGGAAGGCGTCGATATCATCGTCGTCTGGCTCGTCACTGCTGTCGCTTTGCTTGCGTCTGGCGGCGGTGACGCTCCGAACCGGCTGTGGGCGGGCTGCATCGGCGGAGATGAGGCGTTCCAGCGTATAACCAGAACCGTCATCAGCGATGCGCAACATGCTGTATTTGTGCAGCACCATGTGCAGATCATCGGGTGGAACCGGGCCGGTGTAAAGTTTGCGACCGATCAAGAGTGCTGCCAGCTCCCAAACAGGGATCACTTTGTCCAGGCGCCGCGACGAGGAAACCAGCTCCTCCGCCGCCATTGCCAGCCGCATGTTCTGCTCGCGGATTGTCTCTTCATCGCGGCTTTCACGCGGCTGCAAGCGCACCAGATAGTAACCATCGATGGCGTTTCTGACTGTGATCAGAATGTCATCACGCCCCTGCCCACCCTGTTCATCGATCCATTCCGCAAATGCAACCCCCAGGCGCAGCGACCAGGTCTTGCGTTCAACGGCTGCTTCCGCCTTTAGCGTAGGCCCCCCCATCAATTCGATCTGAACATGACGAAGGTCGGTGCGATGGTTTTGAAAAAACTGCGGAAAGAATACGGCATGTTCCAGCTCGTCGAGCAACAGATAGCCGCGGCGCGCTTCATCGGCAGTGAGCGGGTGGCGAAAGGTGCTGTTCTGCAGAAGATGAGAAAGCCAACCGATCTGGCTGGGCGCCACGGGCACGGCTTGATACAGCTCACTGATCGCTCGATAGATCGCCCGTCGAGCGCCTTTCCCCATGGGACGCTGGCGACCAACCGTCGTCAGCAACGCCTCGATCGAAAGCGGTTGTGGCGATGCACTCAATGCACGAGCCACACAGACTGTATAGCTCGGATACCGACCTGACTTTTCCATGTGCATCTTCTCCCTTCCCTCATGAAAATCCTGGGGATGATTATCCCACAGGAATTGCAAAATGTCTATTGTCTGGAAAATTATTTACGAACAACTGGCTTCACAGCGAGAATTGGTTTTGCACCATTCATGAGTTGCGGTACGCTATCGGTGGTTTTAAGGATGCGCAGCGTACAACCTGACAGTTGGATCATGCATTTGCAGTGTATGCGGATGCTGACAGTTTAGTCATGTCAGTTTGCTTACAAAACGTCAATAATTGTGCGCTATTTTTTGCGGGGAGAGAACGCCATGAAAGCTGACCGGGCAACATGGACTGAAAGGGAATCGAAATTTGTCACAGGCCTGCGTTGTCTTCGTTGCGGCGCGCGATACGCACCTGGCGCAGTCGAGTATGTCTGTTCTTGCCGTCCCAATCGCGGCAGCGACCTGGGAACGCTCGATGTGCAATATGACTACGCTGCTGTGGCGCGCTCTGTGACGCCAGCGAGTCTGCGCGCCGATTGCGATCGCTCGATTGGGCGCTTCTGGCCTTTACTGCCGATCCCTCATCGTGACAGTCTGCCACCCTTGCCGGTTGGGGGGACGCCGCTGTTGGCGGTTCCGCGCCTGCGCGCCGCCACAGGTCTGGCAAATCTATGGGTCAAGGATGACGGGCGCAACCCAAGCGCGTCTTTCAAAGATCGGGCGTCGGCGATTGCTGTGGCGCGCGCCCAGGCTGAGCGCCGTCCGATCGTGGCGACCGCCAGCACCGGCAACGCTGCTGCAGCGCTGGCGGGACAGGCCGCCGCCGCTGGTCAGCAAACGGTCATTTTCGTCCCCAAGAGCGCACCGCCCGCCAAGATCGCGCAGTTGCTTGTCTATGGCAGCACAGTGCTCGCTGTCGACGGCAGCTACGACGATGCGTTCGACCTTTGCACCGAGGCGTGTCTGGAGTTTGGCTGGTACAATCGCAGCACCGGCTATAACCCATATATGACTGAAGGCAAGAAGACTGTCTCCTACGAGATAACGTTGCAACTGGCTGAACAAAGCGATGGCGATGCGCCAATGCTGGCGCCCGACGCCGTCTTTGTGTCGGTGGGCGATGGCTGCATCATCGGCGGCGTTCACAAAGGTTTCAAGGATTTGCTGGCGCTTGGCTGGATAGAGCGTATGCCGCGCATTTACGGTGTGCAGTCCGCCCTGAGTCCTGCGCTCTACAACGCCTGGCGTAGCGGAGCAGAGCTTCCGACGCCGGTGCGGGCCGCCACGCGCGCCGACAGCATCAGCGTCGACGCCCCGCGTGATGCGATCAAGGCGCTGGCGGCTGTGCGCGAGAGTGGGGGCGCGTATGTGCTGGTCGAGGATGCAGCGATCTTGCAGGCGATGCTGCCGTTGGCGCGATTTGGCGCGGTTTTTGCCGAGCCAGCGGGCGCCGCTGCCTACGCTGGGCTGTTACAGGCCTGGTGTGATGGGCTGGTGCACAAGGATGAAACGGTGGTTGTCATCAACACCGGCAGCGGCCTTAAAGATGTGCGCGCCGCCATGGAGGTGACCGGCGACGTGCGCGTCATCGAGCCGACGCTCGCTGCTGTGCGCTCCACTCTCGACGCGTGAGTTTGCGGCCTCATCGTTGAAAAGCCGCGATCGTTTCAGGACGATACGGTTTGCCGTGTATGATTCGTTCTTGTCTGTGGACAAGCTGCGTTTATTTCCCGCGCCCCATCGTCAGCCCGGCCACGAAACGCGCCAGAGTCGCCGACACTGCGTTCGGTGGGAGTACGATCTCGATCAAGACAAATCGCCCACGAATTGACGCGGCGCGCTCCAACGCCATCGCCAATTCAGCGCGCGTTGTGACGCGGACGCCAATGCCGCCCAGCCCTTGCGCCAGCACGGCAAAATTCCAGTCATCAAGGTTGTTGAAACCACTCTCCGGCTGGAAAACGCGCAACATTTCCCAACTGCGGTTGTTGAACACTAACACAATCGGGTCCCAACCATAGCGCCGACAATTGCCTAGCTCCCAGCCTGTCATCTGAAACGCGCCATCACCCACAAGGATGATCGGCCGACGCCCGGTTGCAGCTTGGAGACCCAGGCCGGCGGGCACGCCGTAACCCATCGTCGCATAATAGCCGGGCGCCACCAGTTCGGTGTTATCCATGTCTAGCGCAGTGAAAAGACAGTCTCCCATGTCAGAGGCAAGCGGCATCGATCCGTGCGCGGCGAAGAAATCGTTGACAGCGCGAGCGATATCCGTCGGCGTGATCGGTTGGTCGTCGTGCATCAGGTTGCGCGGATAGGCATGTACGGGTGTAGGCGTGGCCTCTGGGCGATCAACGCGCGCCAACAGCGCATCGACGAACGCCTCAAGCGGGATATGTGGATAGATGTGGTGCCCCAGCCTCACTGCGCCATCTTCGGCGTGAATAGCATGGCGCAGATTCAACCGATGGCTGGAAACCCCGAAATTTGTGTCCGAGAGAATCACCCCGAGCAGGAGCAATGCATCCGACTGCTCGACAAGCTGAGTCAGTTCGGGATCGCCGGCAATGCCCATGTAGGTTCCCAACACCCGCGCCGTCGAGTGCGCCAACAGGCCGCGTCCCAAAAATGAGGTCACAACCGGAATGCCGAGACGCCGCGCCAGCAGTTCGATCTTTTGCTCCAAACCGAAGCGACGAATCTCTACACCCACCATCAACACCGGCGATGCTGCGCGTTGGAGCCGCTCCAGCACCTCATCGACGCAGGTCTCCACCGCCTCGACATCGACCGGATCGGCAGAGAGCCGCGTGACAGCCGCACATGGTTCGGCGACCAGATTGCGCGGTATCTCGAAATAGACCGGGCGCGATTGTGTGACGCAATTGTGCAATACGCGAGCGATCGCTTCGGGCGCCGTGCGCAGGTCGTCAAGACGCGCCTGGTCGCAGGTGATCTCGCGATAAATCTGATGCTGCGAATCAAGCGACTTGACTTGATGGTGCAAGAGCAGCCCCCGACTCGACTCCGCTCGACCAGGCGCTCCAGAAACAACGACGACAGGCGCCTTCTCGGCGTAAGCCGAGGCGACAGCATTGACCATGTTCAGAGCGCCGGCGCCGTAGGTCACTGCCGCCACTGACGGCGCTGACCGAATGCGTGCGGCTGCGTCCGCAGCAAAGCCGACGCCTGGCTCGTGGCTCAAGGTGTATAGAGGAAGGATGTTGGACGTTTCGATCACTTTGAAGAACGGCAGCGCAAAGTCGCCGGGGATGCCGAATATCTCACGTGCGCCATGGTCGCGCAAGGCGCTCAACAAAGACTCTGCAAGATTCATTCGGGCTCCTGATCGTACATACTGATCGTAAACACCGGGCCATCTAAAGAGCAATCTTTGAGAAGAAAACGCCAGCCCGCCTTGGGAAGCGATCGCTGCACAGAAATTATCTACAGTAACGCATCGATTGGCAAGCGTTTCTTCTGACGGGTCTGCTTGGCGGCTGGGGCAAAGCAGGTCGTCGCCTCCTGCGGTGACATTGCGTCCCGTCATGCAAGAGGCGATGACCCACGACGGACACCCTTGAATTACACCCCATTTTTGGTGGGCAGTGCACCGCAACAACATGTCATTTTCCTGTTACAATCTTCAACATGGAGATTCATTTGTTAGGGGCGCCTCAACTCTTGTGGCAAGGAAAATCGTGGACGCTACATCGCCGCCAGGTGCGCGCACTGCTCTACCGCCTGGCTGCGGAAGCGATGCCGACGCCGCGGAGCCACCTCGCCTTTCTCTTCTGGCCTGATGAGCCTGACGCACAGGCGCGCCGCCAGTTGACGCGCCTGCTCTCCGCCTTGCGCGCAGCGTTGCCTGATCCACGGCTGCTGCTTGTTGATGAGGAGATGGCTGCACTCGATCTGGGGCAAGTCACTGTGGACTGTCATGCCTTTGTCGCAGGCTACGCCACGAACGATGTCGCAACGCTTGCATCCACCCTTGTATTCTACGGCGGCGAGTTTTTGGCCGGTTTTGAGTTGGCGGACGTCCCCGAATATGCAGCATGGCAGGCGACGACAGCGCGGCGCTTTGCCGCGATGCACCTCTCGCTGTTGGAAAAATTGGTCGAACACTATACGACAGCCGGCGACCTTTTGGCAGCGATCGACCATGCGCGGCGCTATCTGTCGGTCGACGAGCTGGCGGAGCCGATGCACCGCCGCCTGATCGCACTCTACGTTGCCTCTGGCGACCGCGTCGCCGCGCAACGTCAGTTCGAACAGTGTACGCTTCTGCTGGAGCGCGAGCTCGGCGTCAGTCCATTGCCAGAGACGCGCGCTGCCTTGCACATAAACTGGCAGCCCGCAGCAAAGCCCGAAGTGCCGGTGACGCCCTCGCTCGATCTGCCGCTGGTCGGGCGGGATGAACTGCTGACGCAACTGCACGATGTCTGTAATCGCTTTGCGCGTGGGCGAACGGATCGCGCCGGTTTGATCCTGATCATGGGTGAGGCGGGTATGGGCAAGTCGCGGCTGCTGCGTGAGTTGGTGGCGCGTTGGCGCGGTGCAGTGCTGGTTGCTGTGTGTCATGTTGGCAGTGAGTCGCTGCCCTATGCTCCGCTGATTCAGGCGTTGCGCTCAACGCTATCAGACCATGCTTTATGGGAAAGAGTTCCGCCGCACTGGCGCAGCGAACTCCTGCCGTTGCTGCCCGAACTGCGGGGAATATTTCCTGATCTCGCCGCACCCGTGACAGCTCACACGGCGCTTGCGCAGCAGCATCTTTACACTGCGCTTACCTGCACCTTGCGCGAGTTTGCCGGGCAAGAATCGTTGTTATTCTGCATGGATGACTTGCATCTTGCCGATGAGGCAACGCTTGGCTGGCTGGGTTCGTTGGTCGCCACCAACTCCAGTGCGCTGGTTGTTGTGGCGTCGGCAGCGACCTGCACACCTGCGATTGACAACTTGCGTCAGCGTTGGATGAGAGCCAGACGGCTGGCTGAGGAGGTGATCGAGCCGATGAGCCTGGACGCGGCGCAGCGGTTGTTTGCATATCTACCGCATCTCCTTGCATCCGATCTGACTGCGCGCATCCATGCCATCACCGGCGGCAACCCGTTCTTTATGTTGGAAACGCTGCGCGAGCTACAGAAGCGCGATCAACTCAGCAATCCGCCGTCCGATCTGCCGCTGCCAGCCACTGTGCGTGAGGCAATCCAGGCGCGCTTGACGCATTTGCGTCCGCTTGCGCGCCAGTTCTTGGAGGCGGCCGCCATCCTCGATCCCCATCTTGACGATGCGTTGGTGCAAGCGACTGCAGCGCGCACACCTGAAGAGACCGTCGATGTGCTTGACGAGCTGACTGCGCATCAATTTCTACGGCTGCCCAACCGTGGATCGCCCTCCGCCACAATGGAATTTCCGCATGCGCTGCTGCGCATGACGGTGCTCGCCGGGTTGACGCCGTGGCGACGCAAGCTGCTTCACCGCCGCGCCGCGGAAGCATTGCAGCGTCTACGCCCCACCGATGCGGCGACCCTGGCGCAACATTTCGCAGCAGCGGAGCAGTGGGAGACGGCGATTACGTATGAACAGCAGGCAGCGGCGCAAGCGCGTGATCAGTACGCGTTTGGCGTGGCGCTGACCCATCTTGAGCGCGCGTTTGCGCTGCTGGCGCATGTGGCGCAGCCGATGACGCTCAAAATCCAACCGCTACGTCAGCGGCTGGCATTGCGCCGCATCCTGGTGCAGATTCCAGCGTGGCAGGCGGACATCGACGAGCTGCTGCGGCTGGCTGACCTCATGCAGGATGATCATGCTCGCCTCGATGCGCTGGAGGCGCAGATCAGCCTGCACGTGCTGCAATCGGAACTGCCAGCGGTGGAGGAGGGCGCGACGCAGGCGCTTGCCCTGGCAGCGCGACTTGGCGATCTGCGGGCTGCAGCGCGCATCCATCAGACGTTTGGCTGGCATCTAGCTGATGCGTTGGGACGATCACGCGAGGGGTTGACGCATCTGGAGATCGCGTGTCGGCTGGCGCATGAAGCTGGCGACCGGCAGACGCACTATCAGGCGCTCTGCAATCTGGCGTTCGCCCAGCGCGCCGAGGGGCAATGCACCGCAGCGCGTGAATCTGCGCAACAGGCGCTGGCGCTTACTTCCTATTCCCCAAACAGCCAACCTCATCCTGCTTTTGCCGATGCACTGCGCGAGTTGGGCGAGGCGAACGCGTACCTCGGTCGCTGGGAGGAGGCGCGCAGTCTGCTGCGTCCGCTGCTCGACCTTTATCGCACGCTCGACGATCCGTGGGCGTATGGGACCGTGCTCTATAACTACGGTCTCTATAGCAGCAACATGGGGCAGCACACCGACGCCATCGACGCCATGCGCAAACTGGTGGAACTCAGCCAGGCGGTGGGGCTGCCTGCCGATTCGGAGTACGGCATCTGGCATCGCGCCGGGCTGGCGCGCGTCCTGATCGCCGCAGGCGAGGTTGAGGTCGCCGGCGCGCTGCTCGGCTCGCTGGATACCTCCAGGCTTGCGCCGGGGCGTCCCTATCTGGCTTGGGCGAAGGCAATGACGGAGTTTCAGTTGGCGACGGGCAATGCGGCGGTGGCGCTGGCGGTCGTGCAACCGGCAGTGGGGTGGTGGCGTGCGCACGCCACGCCGCACGACGCCGATGTGCTGCTCTTGCTGGCGCAGGCGGCGTGGGCGCATGGGAAGAGGACACTGGCGGCGTATGCGGTTGCCGAAGCGGAGCGCCACCTCGCCGCCACCGACCTGCGCCGCTATGACGTGCGGCTGCACGCTATGCGTTATCAGGTGACGGGTGACCAGGCGGCGCTGGCGGCGGCGTATGCCGCGCTGGATGCGCAGGCGGCGCTGTTCAGCGATCCGGGGTTGCGGGAGGCGTTTTTGCGGGAGAGCGTCGCAGGCGCAACGCTACCAAGGCGGGCAGAGAAACCTTCCCGCCCATCAATATGCTGAAGTACACCCGATAGAGACCTGCGGACAATCTGCGGACACCGCTCTGCTATCCTCCCGCCATGCACAACGAACCATCTCACTATACCTCATATCTGGTGCGCGTCTGGCAGGAAGAGACCGAACCGCCAGCACTCGCGCAATGGCGCGCCGAAGTCGAGCATGTACAGAGTGGCGTGCGGCGACGGTTTACGGCGCCAGCTGATCTGTGGACGTTTTTGCGCCAGCTTGAACCAAAGGGAGACGACAACCATGCGAACGAACGTTGAACATCTCTGGGTGCGGCGCAGCCTGTGCGTCCTGATGCTGCTTCTGGTTGGCTTGCTCCTGCTGGCGACGCCGGCGCGCGCGGCTACCTTCACCGTCACCACCACCGCCAACAGCGGCGCTGGCTCACTGCGCCAGGCCATCCTCGACGCCAACGCCAACCCCGGCGCCGACACCATCACCTTCGCCATCGGCGCCACCGGCAGCCAGCAAACGCTCCAGCCGACAGGCGTGCTGCCGATCATCAGCGAGGCGGTCACCATCGACGGCTGGAGCCAGGGCGGCGCAGGCTACACCGGCCCGCCGCTGATCGAGCTCAACGGCAGCCTGGCAGGCAGCAGCGTGGTCGGCTTGAACATCACCGGCGGCGGCAGCACCGTGCGCGGGCTGGTGATCAATGGCTTTGCCATCGGCAGCTTCGCTGGCGGCATCCGCCTGCAAACCGGCGGCGGCAACTGGGTTTACGGCAATTACATCGGCACGAACTTTGCCGGGGACACCCGCATCGCCAACCAGCGCGGCATCTGGATTGACGGCGGCTCCAGCAACAACCGCATCGGCACGAACGCCGACGGCGTGAACGACGTGGCCGAACGCAACGTCATCTCTGCCAACGTCGAGCAGAACATCTGGATTTACCAGCCCACCACCACCGGCAACAAGATCATGGGCAACTATATTGGGTTGAACGCCGCGGGTACGGCCTCAGTCGGCGTAAACAATCAAACTGTCGCCACTAACGGCATCCTCATCCAGGAAGCAGCTTACACCGTCATCGGCACAGACGGCGACGGCCAGGGGGACGCCCTGGAAGGCAACGTCATCAGCGGCAACACCTACAACATCCAACTTACCGGCGCCACCGTCAACCGCAGCCACCACAACCGCATCTCCGGCAACCTGATCGGCACGAACGCCAGCGGCACGGCCGGCGTAGGCATCCAGGTGGAAGGGGTGCGCGTCTACGTCGCTTACGACAACCTCATCGGCACCGATGGCGACGGCGTCTCCGACGCCCTGGAAGGCAATCTGATCTCCGGCAACATTGATTTTGGCGTCATGCTCCAACAGACCGGCGCGCTGAATAACGTCGTCGCCGGCAACAAGATCGGCACGGACATCACCGGCATGAACTCCATCCCCAACGGGTACGGCGGCGCACCTCGCGCCGGCATTATTCTGGGCGGCTACGGCAACCGCATCGGCACCAACAGCGACGGCCTCTCCGACGAGCTGGAACGCAACCTGATCTCCGGCAACAGCCAGACCTCCATCTCGGCTATCTACTTCAACAACCTGCCCAACCCCGACGCGCCGCCGACCATCATCGCCGGGAATTGGATGGGGGTGAACGCCACGGGCCTGGCCGCCCTGCCCAACAATTACGGCATCGGCGGCACATCCAGCGTACCGGTCATCATCCGCGACAACGTGATCGCCGGCCACACTTACGAAGGCATCATTACCCATTCGTCCAATATGCTGATTACCGGCAACCGGATTGGCGTGGGCGCGGATGGCGTGACGCCATTGGGCAATGGGCAGAACGGGCTTTTCCTATCGGGCAACAACAACCTCATCGGCGGTACCGGGTCGGGCGAAGCCAACATTATCGCCCACAACGGCACGGTGTCGGCGTTCTACAGCGGCGTGAGAGTGGGCAACACCGGTCTCAGCAACAGCATTCGCGGCAACCGCATCTACGCCAACTCGCAGTTGGGCATTGACCTGCGCTGGCCGGATGGCGTCAACATCAACGACCCGGACGACCCGGACACCGGCGGTAACAACTTGCAAAACTACCCGGTCGTCACCTTCGCCCAAAGTTATGCCAACGGCACGACGCGCATTCATGGCACGCTGAACAGCAACCCGAACGTTTCCTTCACCCTGGATTTCTACTACAGCGCGGCTGCCGACCCCAGCGGCTACGGCGAAGGGGAGTACTACCTGGGCGCGACCAGCGTCGCCACCGACGTCAGCGGCGATGCAGCCTTCGACGTGACCCTGCCTGCTGCCATCCCGCCCAACCAGTTCGTCAGCGCTACCGCCACCCATGCCGATGGCAGCACCTCGGAGTTTTCGCTGGCTTACGCGGCCGGAGGGGTGGCCGATGTGCCGATTGCCGGGCTGTCCATCCAGGTAACGCCGCCCATTTACGCCGATTTGCCCGCGCAGTTTGTCGCCAGCATCAGCGCGGGCACGGGCATCGACTATGCCTGGGAGTTCGGCGACGGCGGGCTGGGCAGCGGCGCGCTGGTCGAACACACCTTTGCCACACCGGGAACCTACACGGTCACCGTGGCAGCCGAAAACAACAGCAGTAGCGCCATCACCAGCACCCTGGTCAGCGTCCTGGAGCCGGCGAATATCAACGGCGTCATCTGGCTCGACCGCGATGCGGATGGCTTCTTCGGCCTGGGCGAGACCAGCTACAACGTCGTGCAGAACACGATTGTCACCACCACCTTGCAAGAGCCACCCCACACCGTGCTGACGGCTGGACGCGATATTCATGGCAACTACCAGATCTTCACGCCCCAGGCCGGGGTCTACCTGGTGGAGGCCACCAACCTCTACGTCTGCTCCATTATCGCCAACTGCATTTCCACCCCCAACCCGGTGCCCGTGGCCATGGGCGCAGACGGCGGCACCGAAGTCAACTTCGGCATCATGTCGGTGCCGTTTGTGCCGCAGCCGGAGGACGATGGCTACATCGTCGGCCGCGCCTGGCTTGACAGCAACGCCAATGGCTACCCTGACCCGAACGAGTTTCCGCTGAACAGCTACACCGTCCGCCTGCTAGACGCCAACGGCAATCAACTCGCCACCCACGTCACCGGTTCAAGCTGGAGCCACGGGGCCTACGCCTTCCGTATCAGCGAACCGGGCCTGTACCGGGTGCAGATGAACGTGGCGAGCGGCATCTATCCCGCCAGCCGTGAGGTCGAGGTGTACGTGGCGGGCATGAACATGGTCAGCGTGCAGTTGCCCTTCGCCGCCGGTGGGACGATAGGCGGGCAGATCAGCGACAGCAGCGGCGCGGCCGTCAGCGGCGCGGCCCTGAACTTGCTGCCGGGCAACCTGCAACCGTTGTTCTTCCCCGGTGGCGGCTACGGCTTCTTCGGCCTGGACAACGGCAACTACACCCTGCAACTCGCCCCACCCGCCACCTACGTCACCGCCGATGGCGTGACACAGCGCTTCGTGCCGGCGACGCTCAACGGCAGCGCCGTAGAAAACTGGACGCTGCTGAAGAAGGGCGAGTTGACCATCAAAGCGGTGCAGGTGGTCAACGGGCAGGCGCTGCCGATCACCTTCCTGCCCTTCGAGCTGCTGCTGGATGGCAGCCAGGTGCGGGTGGCTTTTACCAACGCCCAGGGGGAGGCGTTGGTGGAGGGGTTAGCGCCGGGTACATACACGGTGCGGCCGTGGGGCGAGATCGCCAACCTGGTCCCCGGTTTGCAACTGACGCCGGCGGAGCGAACGGCGGTGGTCAGCAACGACAGCGCCGCCACGCTTAACTTTAGCGGCACGCTCTCTCGCTCGCTGAACATGTTCTGCCAACTGGCGGGAACATTCGGCCAGGGATTCGCCTGCATCTACGAAGTGCGTACCCTCAGCGGCAGCCTGATCGAAACCGGCTACCTGCCCGCCAGCCAGCCCGCGACCAGCAACTGGAACCTGAACCCGGCCACGCTGGAGGTGCGCCTGATCCCCGCCCCGGACATCCCCGGGCAGGAAGGCTGGCCCACTTATTCGCAAATCGTCACGCTGGACAACAACACCCACGCCAACGTCTACTACCCCTACAACCCCACCAACCCGCAGACCATCGCCGGCTACGCCTTCTGGGATCGCTGTGCGCCGCTGGGTGTCCGCGCCAACGGCAACAACTGCACCGAGAGCAACGTGCCCAGCAACAACGGCATCCCGGTGGTGCTCTACAACGCCAGCGGTGGGGAAGTCGCCAGCACGGTGACCGCCAATGGCCCGTCCTGGAACACCGGCTATTTCAGCTTTCCCAACCTGCCGGTCGGCGTGTATCGGGCGCGCGTCAATCTGCCGTCGGGCTACGCCCCCACCACAGGCGTGGAGCGCTGGTTCAATCTGACCGGCGTCGGCGCAGTCGAGCTGCTGGAGGTGGGCTACCAACTCAACACGAATCAGGTCCTGGGCGGCCGCGTCTTCCGCGACAACGACGGCAACGGCCTTTATGACCCGGCCTGGGATGACCCGGTGGCGGGGGCGAGCGTGGCCGTCACCACCCCATCCGGGCAATCGGTAGCCAATCGCACCACCGCCTCGGACGGCTCCTACCAGGTTTCGCCGATCAACAGCGGGGAGTACCGAGTAACGCTGAACCATGACGGGAAAAGCTGGACGCGCGATGCTTCCATTCCGGTAGATGGTGGTGTGCCATTGATCGACTTCGCCCTGCCGCCGGACAACCAGCCGCGCGTGCTAGTTTTCATCGACGGCAACCACAACGGCGTGGTGGACGCCGGCGAGCAGCGGCTGGCCAGTGTGGCCGTGCGCCTGCGCGACGTCCCCTGCGGCAGCTCGGGCGCGGAGTTGCAGATGGTCAACAGCAACGACGGCGGTCTGGCGACCTTCAACCCCGTTGCCAGCGGACTGACGCCGGTCTGCGCCCAGGCGATGGACGGCCTGCCCGACGGCCTGCTGCCCGCCAGCCCGAACGGCGTCAACGTGCCGCGCAGCGGCGGCGCGCCCATGCCGTTGGCGGTGCAAGCGGTCAACACCCTGCTGGTGCGAGCGTTTCTGGACAGCAACAGCAACTCCACCCGTGACAGCGACGAACCGTTCATCAGCGGGGGCTCTATCACCATCAACAGTATCCAGCAGACGATCAGCAGCGCGGGGGCCACTTTTTACCTACCCACGGGCGTCTATGCGCTGAGCTTCACGCCGCCAACCGGGTACAGCTCGCTCTGGGAGATCGCTGGGGTCAGCGTCGCGCAGGCCGCGCAGACACTGAGCCTGCCCCTGCGCGACGCTGGCCGCATCAGCGGCAAGGTCTTTCCACCGAACACGGGCGGCTTTTCCCTGGGCGGCAGCTCATTGGCGTCCGGGCTGACGGTGCAACTGCAAAACATCGCCACTGCCGCCACCGTTGCGACCACCGGCGACAGCTATGGCAATTTCAGCTTCGTCAACCTGGCGCCGGCCACATACCGCCTGCGCCTGCCCGCGCCGCCGCCGGGCTATACAGTCAACAGCGAGCCGCTGATCACCTACCAGACCGGCCAAATCCTGAGCAACAACAACCTGAGCCTGGTTCCTGTTGGCCACATCGTCGGCGCAGTGTACAACGACATGAACAGCAACCAGCAGTGGGACAACAACGAGCCGGGCGTTAGTGATTACGCCGTGCGGCTGGTCGGCGCGGGCGGGCAGCAAGTGGCCGTCGCGACGCCGGACACCGCCGGCTACTTCCGCTTTGAAGGACTGTCGGCAAATACACCCTATGCCCTGCAACTGGTGAGCGCGCCGTCCAGCTTGTTCATCACCACCTCGCCCGGCGTGTTCACTGTCGGCGCTGAGCATACCGTGGTGCAGCTTGGCGTCGGCGTGGAGACCCCACCGACGGCGGGGAACCAGTACGTGGGCGGCGTTGTGCGCTACCAGCAGGGCGAGGCATTGATCCCCATTGCCGGCGCGCGAATCATCTACTATGCGTCGGTGAACGGTTCCTGCAACGTCGCCAATCCCACCATCCAATATGACCAATACACCGGTCTCGATGGAGGGTACGGCTCGTCAGGCACAGGTGGCTGTTTCCGAGTGGTGGATGTGCCCGGCTTCAACCATTCTGCGGCGTATGGCTGGGGAGGGTGCGGTCCCTACTCCGCAGGCTGCTATCTGATCAACGGCGGGTATGGCAGAATCATCGACATCACTCTCACTCCAACCCCACCGCCGCTCCGGGCAAGCGCGAACGGCACAGCACAGGTGGTCTGGAGCGCCTTCCGCGACGACAACGGCAACGGCGCCCGCGATCCTGGCGAGCCGGGTCTGGCCGGCGCAACACTGGCGGACGGCAGCAGCAGCGGCGTCTCCGGGCAAACTGGTTGGGGACAACCCCTCGCACTGGTTGGTGGGCTGCACACGTTGACGATTACGCCGCCTGATGGTTACGTGGTCAATGGCCCAACGATACGCCATCTCTCCGTGCAAGGCGCAGATGTGACCTTACCTGCCATCCCTCTGCGACCGGCTGGGCTGACTACCGTGCAGGCTTTCGTCGATCTGGACGCCGATGGCGTGCAGGATGCTGGCGAGACGGGTGTAGGCGGCGTCAATGTGAGCTTGACAGGCGCCGCCGCCGCAAACGCTACAACGACCGCCAACGGCCGCGCACAGTTCGCCAATCTGCCCGATGGTGCGTACACGCTGACGGCAGTTGCGCCTATCGGTTATGCCGCCATCGCCAGCCGCACGATCAATCTTGCCCAGGGCGGTGCAATTCAGCTTGCGCTGCAACTGCCCGGGCTGGTCAGCGCCGTCGTCTACGAAGATTGGGACGGCGACGGGCGTCAACAGCCGGACGAACCGTTGTTCCGCACCTCCTTCACCCTGACTCTAGACGCAGTACAGGCGAAGACGATGGGCGGACGTAGTCTATTTCTGGGCACGGCAGTGGGTAGCTACGCGCTGGCGGCGACGACGCCGACAGTGCAGCCACAGTCGATCACACTGGTTGCCAACGCCGGCCAGGGCGCAGCATTGGCGGTGGCTGCGCCGAACACGATCCGCGGCAGCGTATGGCTGGACAGCAACGGCGACGGAATGCGCCAGTCGTGGGAGGCGCCGCTGGCAGGCGTGCCGGTGACGATGGCTGGGCAAACAGCGGTGACGGATAACAACGGTCGATTCATATTTATCGGCGTCGCAACAGCCGCATATCAACTCAGCATTGCGCTGCCGGATGGGCTGTCAGCCGCAATCACTCCCATCACCCTCTCGACGGAGCGAGGCGGCGTAGTAGGGATCGCCGTCGTCGAACGCAGGGAGTGGAGCCTGTACCTGCCGTTAGTGAATCGGTGATCCGATAGTCACGGTTGACTTGCCCGCAGTTCCCGTAGAGTTACATCTGCGCCCTTTGCTGCGGCAATAAACGCTTGCACCTTTGCGTGATCTTTGCGCCCCGGCGCCTGTTCGACGCCGCTGGCGACATCGACGCCCCACGGCTTGGCCTGCCTCACTGCTTCGGCGACATTCTCCGGCGTCAAACCGCCCGCCAGCAGCAGCCGATCGACGCGCTGTGCAACCGCTTCTGCCAGCGACCAATCCGCCACTTGTCCGGCGCCGCCGTAAGCGTTCGGCGTGTACGCATCCACCAGTAGTTGTGGCCCCGCCGCTGCGCCGAGCGGAGCAAACATATCAACCGCAGCCAACGCCGCCTCCAGATTTGTCGGGCGCACCGCCTTGAAGCCGCGCCCTGCCAGCGCCGCTATCTCCGCCGCTGATTCATCGCCGTGAAGCTGCGCCAGGTCGAGCTGAGCGCGATCCAGCGTTGCCAGAACCTGCGCGGGCGACACGTTGACGAACACGCCGACGCAACGCGGCGGCGCAGCAAACGCCTTGCGCAGACCCGCCACGATCTCCGCGATTGTCTCCGGCGCAACATAGCGCGGCGACTTCGGATACAAAATAAAGCCCAGCAAATCCGCACCCGCCCCCGCCGCCACGCACGCATCTTCCAAATTGGTCAAACCGCAGATTTTAACAATCGTCATCTTCCCATCGCCTGATTCGTATCATCCGCAGATTGCGCAGATTTCGCAGAAAGAGATGCGATTTTCTCTGCGAAATCTGCGCAATCTGCGGATCAATATCAACTTCTCACAGTTTGTTCCTGAAGAAGTTGTTTTGTCTCTTCTTGGATGCGCGCCCAGGCGCGCTGCACGTGCTCCATCTGCGTATGCGTCTGCCCGATGCTCATGCGCAGTGTCAGCTTGCCGTCGAGCCTGGTGTGTGTGAAGAAGAGGTCGCCGCTGCGGTTGATGCGATCCATGATCTGCTGGTTGACCGCGTCGCCGCCCTTGTGTCGGAAGCAGACCAGGTTGAGCGGAACCGGCGCCGCCAGCTCGAAGTCATCACTGGCGCGCACCCATTCGGCAAATTGCTGCGCCATCTGCACATGTTGCCGCACGTGAAATTGCAGCCCCTCCACGCCGTAGTGGCGGATTACAAACCAGAGCTTGAGCGCGCGAAACCGTCGTCCGAGCGGAATCTGCCAGTCGCGATAATCGATGACCGCGCCGGTCTTGGTGGCTTCGTTGCGCAGATATTCGGGCAGGATGCTTAGCGTTTCGATCAGCGCCTTGCGGTCGGCCACGAAAAAGGCGTCGCAATCGAAGTTGGTGAACATCCACTTGTGCGGGTTGAAGCAATAGGAGTCGGCGAACGCCAACCCATCGTGAATCCAACGGAACTCAGGACAGAGCGCAGCCGTGCCTGCCATCGCCGCATCGACGTGCAGCCAGACGCCTTCCCGCTGGCAGATTGCGCCGATGGCGGGCAGCGGATCGATGGCGTTCGATGAAGTCGTGCCGACCGTGGCGCACACGAAGATCGGCGTCAAACCGGCGGCACGGTCGCGCTCGATCTGTTGGGCAAGCGCATCGGGACGCATGGCGAAGGTTTCATCGACCTCGATCAGTCGCAGATTCTGACGCCCCAACCCCGCGATCATCATCGCCTTTTCGAGCGAGGAGTGGGTTTGTGACGTGGCATACGCGACCAGGTTGCCCGTGCCGCCGCTGCGATTGATCGTGAAGTTGGTCGCCCGTTCACGCGCCGCCAGCAGCGCCGTGAGCGTGGCGCTCGACGCCGAATCCTGGATCACGCCGCCGCCGGTCGAGGTCGACTTGAACTTCTCCGGCAGCGCCAGCATCTCGACGAGCCAGTCCATCATGTGCGTCTCCAGCTCGGTGCATGCCGGGCTGGTGAGCCAGAGCATCCCCTGCACGCCCAAGCCTGACGAGAGCAGATCGCCCAGGATGGCCGGACCTGAAGCGTTGGCGGGGAAATAGGCGAAAAAGTTGGGCGATTGCCAGTGCGTGACGCCGGGCAGGATGATGCGGTCGATGTCAGCCAGAATAGCGTCGAAGTCCTCACCGTGAACAGGTGGATGCGGCGGCAACATGGCGCGAATGTCGCCCGGCTGCACCTGCGCCATCACCGGCAGCGATTCGACGCGGCGCTGATAGTCGGCGATCCAGTCGATCACAGCGTAACCGAACGTGCGGAACTCGTCGGGGGTCATGTGAAACGATGTAGACTCGCTCATCTGCCAGGCTCGCTTTTGTGGATGATTCTTCCTGCCTCAACGAACGCCTTCACTTCTTCGCCGCGCTTCGCCTGAGGCAGCTTGCAGAAAGTCTCGCCGACCAGGATGGCGTCGCAGCCCATCTCCGCCATGCGCCGCACGTCGGCCACTGTGCGAATGCCGCTCTCGCCGACCAGGAGCTTGTCCGGCGGGATCAGGCTGCGCAGACGCCCAGTGGTTTCGATGTCCACCTCGAAGGTGCGCAGGTTGCGGTTGTTGACGCCGATGATGAGTGCGCCGCTTTTGAGAGCGCGTTCGGTCTCCGCTTCATCATGCACCTCGACGAGCGCGGCCATGCCTAGGCTCTCGGCTAACTCGCGCAGGTCGCGCAGATCGTTGTCGCCGAGCACGCCGACAATGAGCAGGATGGCGTCGGCGCCGGCCATGCGCGCCTCGTAGACCTGGTATTCATGGTAGAGAAAATCTTTGCGCAGCACCGGAACCGGTTTACCGATCTCGCGCAGTCGCTCCTTGATCGCGGTCAAGTATTCGAGTTTCCCCTGAAAGAAGCGGCTGTCGGTCAGGCAGGAGATCGCCGCCGCACCATTACGCGCGTAGGTCTCGGCGATCAGCTCCGGATCCCAGTCGTGTGCAATCACCCCTTTGGATGGGCTGGCACGCTTCACCTCGGCGATCAGGCTGGCGCCGGGTCTGGCAGTTAACGCTGCGGCAAAATCGAGCGCGGGCGGCGTCACCCGCGCAAACGCCTTGACCTGCGCCAGCGGCATTATCTCCATTTGCTTCGGCACTTCCTGCCGCTTCCACGCCATGATTTGGTCGAGCACTTCGCCCTTGTGTTTGGCGATGTCGAATTTGGATGGTTTCATTTTGTATCTTCGTTTTCTTCCATTCCATTAGGTTGACCGCGCAGAACGTCAGCGCCAAAGGTTTCAACATGAAACTGAATTGCCGATTTCACATCTGCGAGCGCGCTTTCAAGCGTGTCACCCTGACCCACAACTACGCCGCGTAATCCAGACGAGTAAGCTACAAAACCATCATTGTGCTTTTCAACAATTACCGCAATTTGCTGTTCCATTGATACTATCTTTGAGCCCAGTTCATTCGTGTCCTATCGCATAACACACCGAGGTATCAAAGAGACTCGTCTATTCCTGACTCAGGGTGTTCCACGGTGTAATCAGCTCCAGACTCACGCACAAAATGTGGTTCAAAGTTATTCGACAAGCCAATAAAATCCTCCAACGGCGCCTGCTGAATCTGCTCCTGTAGAAACGCTTCGACCTGATCATCATCCATCGCCAGCAGTGCGTGCTCAAATCCAAGTGACGTGTGCAGCACCTGAACCACCTGGCGAATCCAATAACCTGCGCTCATTTGTACAATGGCGCCGCCGACTTCGCGTGCCAACGATTCGATGCGGCTGTTGCCGCCGATGCGGTCGACCAGAATGATGGTTGCCATGTAGTAGGTGGAGCGCCCCAATGCAATTTCTCGCTCAAAGCGCGTCACCTTATCCAACGAGATTTCTGGATTGCCACGACCGATAAAGCCAATGTCAAAGCGTACACCCTTACCGGGTTCATACAGGAGTGTGGCGTCGCTCTCCCTGCGTTCGCCGCGTGACGAGAGCCAAAAGACGCGCTCAAATTCTTGTGGCGGGGGGAGAATGTGCTTGAAACCAAGCATGTACAGTAGTGCGCCAAGAATCAGCTTCTCGAACAGCTTGCCATACGCAGACTTCTCTGAGCCGCGCACCGCCAGGGTCTGTGCTCCTATCGTGTTGAGAAGATAGGTCAGCCAGAGCCAGTTCACCTCAGCGCTCAGTCCAGCAGTTGTCCGAATCGAGCCGCTCAGTTCTCCATGTTCACGGGTGTGGCTGGCGATAACATCGGCGCAGATGGCGACGTATTGCTGTTTATACTCTTGAATAGCGTTCGGATTGTCGCGCAGCACATTTTGGAATGCCTTGTCCGTTAGCCCAAGCATCCACTGCGCCAGCCAACGTTCGGACTTGTGGAGCTGCTTCTGAGAAAGGATTTCTGCCGCCAATTCAGGCAATCTTGCAACAAAATCCTGTGTTCTTGCTGTGCCGTTCAAGAACAGCTCGACAGTTGCCAGATTCAGTGCTGCAATGCGCCGTCGCGTCAACTGTTCGGTCGAGTCACGCAGGTTTTTGCCGCTGAACACATCCAGGACAACGCCGCGCACAACATCAAGACCAATCTGGCGCACAAGTTCGCTGCCACTTGCTGAAAGCAGTCTGATCGCGGATGGTGACAGCAACTCGCTTAAGGTGCGGAATTCTTCGGGTGGCATGATAGATTCTCACAGCAGAACATCGTCGGTTTCGATGGGCGCACAGTGAAGGGTAAGGATGTGTCGGGCGTCGTGACCTAACCAGCGTTTAGCTTCGTCACGAATAATCGCCACATATTTGGGGTTCTGCTCGATCAAGACAAAGCGTCGTCCCAGGATGGCAGCCGCCTTGCCGACTGTACCAATGCCCGCAAACGGATCGAGTACAACTTCTCCCTTGAAAGAGTAGTAGCGGATCACCTTCTCTGCCAGTTCGACAGGAAAGATCGCTGGGTGGCGCGGATCGTGCGCTGGCTTGATGCGCCAGATATTGGTGCGCTCGTAGTCGTCGTCGATTTTTGACTCAGCGACGGCTTGTTTGTCGGGGTGCGTGCGAATATTCCAGTCGATCAGCTTGTCCGTATGCTTACGGTAGACCAGTATGTACTCCGTAACCGGGACAGGCTTGTATTGTAGAGGGTTGCGGTCAGCAGCAAAGCGCCGCCCGCGTCCGGTTGCCCAGCCTGCCCCCTCTGGCTTCTCCCAAATGATGTCGTCGATGAAGTCGTAGCCCTCCTCGATAAAGAGGCGATGCATGTCAAATGGCACTGCGATTCGTTTCGACGCCTGGCTGCGACTGGCACGGCGAATCAAGACCGGCGAGACGTTCATCACGAAAAAACGTCCTTCCGCCAGGACTCGATGTGCATGGTGCAACACTTTGCGAATCTTCAACAGATACTCTTCATAGCCAATGTAGTCAACATATTCAGGGCGAGCATTGTAGTAGGGCGGTGATGTAAAAATCAGGTCAACGCTCTCTGCGGGCAATTCCTGTAGAATCTCCTCGGCATCGCCCTGTGCAATGCAGTTCCGCAATGAGGATAGGATGTATCCGTTGGGCAACGTCCGCGCCGTGAGTGACTTCCGAATGTCTTCATCGCGTCCCAGGAGACGCGCTTCTAAGACCTCCGGCGCTGTCGACTTGTCTTCGAGAATCAACGATGAATATGCGTCGATGACAACCTCGCCAATGCGTTCCTGAGTCGCCTTGTTGACCAGGGGCACGCGCCAGACATGATAACGGTCATCGACTTCGGGCAGCCCAAAGACGATGGCATTGTGTAGGCGAGCTCGTTCCAGCCAGACGTGGGCAATTTGCCGCGCGGCGTCTACATTCAATACAGCGTATTTGCGTAGTTCGGAAACCATTGTTCGTGCTGCCATACGAGACATGGTATCACGAATATGACCATTATTTCCAACCGAACTACGCGCCATAGCTCTGTGTCTTCTGGATGTATGCGTCCAGCACGCGCCGTGCGGCGCCACTGTCGATGCTTTGTCTCGCTTCCTCTAACCCGGCCGCCAGATCGCCGCACTCGGTGCTGAGGGCGAAGGCGGCGTTGAGCAGCACGGCGTCGCGCTTGGCGCCGTGGATTTCGCCCGCCAGGATGCCGCGTGTGATGGCGGCGTTTTCCTCCGCGGCGCCGCCGACCAGCTCGGCAATGGCGGCGCTGCTGAGCCCCAACTCCTGTGCGTCGAAGTCGTAGGTGCGCACTTCGCCGTTGTGGAGATGGCTGACGTGGTTGGCGCCGGTCAGGCTCAGCTCGTCGGCGCCGCCCGCGCCGTGCACGACGAACGCGGCGCGGGCGCCCATCTGACCCAACACCTGCGCCATCGGCTCGGTGAGCTTCGGGTCAAAGACGCCGACGAGCAGGTTGGTGGCGTTGGCCGGATTGGTCAGCGGCCCCAGGATGTTGAAGATCGTGCGCGCAGCGAGTTCGCGGCGCGGACCGATGGCGTGACGCATGGCCGGGTGAAAGGCAGGCGCAAAGAGAAACGCCAGCCCCACCTCCTCGATGCACTCCGCCGCCTGCTCCGCTGTCAATTGTAGATTGACGCCAAGCGCAGCCAGCACATCGGCGCTGCCGCTGCGGCTGCTGACGGCGCGATTGCCGTGCTTCGCCACCTTGACGCCATGCCCAGCCACGACGAACGCGGCGGTGGTGCTGATGTTGAAGGTGCCGATGCTGTCGCCGCCTGTGCCGACGACATCGACAAGCATGGCGTCGCCGATCTGAGGGCGCACCGGCACGGCGCTGCGTTTCATGGCGCGCGCACAGCCGGTGATCTCGTCCACGGTTTCGCCCTTCATGCGCAGCGCGGCCAGAAATGCACCGACCTGTGCGGGCGTTGCTTCGCCTTCCATGATTTGCGTCATGGCGGCGTCGGCTTCCTCGGCGCTCAGATCGTGATGGGCAAAGAGACGATGGATGGCGTGTTGGATGGCGGTGGTGGTCATCGGTCGATCTCCTTCAAAGAACTGTAGTTCGGAATTATGAAGATTAACAAAATAACCCGGTAATCAAAGTAGATTCTCTCGTAAAAGTCAACTGGCGAGATTCAAGTAATGGGTTGTGGGACAGCGGTGAAAGGGGTGCGGGAGTAAAAGACAGCCCAAGCCCAGACGAGAATCTTACGAGCAGATGCGACGAGAGCGACCTTTTTCGGTTTGCCGCGCTCGACCAAAGCACGATAAAAAGAGCGGAGAGCATTATGCCCAGAGACGCCGCCCAAAGCGGCCATGTAGAGGAGCGCCCTACCCATCTTGTCGCCCTTCTTGGAGATGGAGGAGGGGCGATGAACGGAACACCCGCTTTGATAGGGCGCCGGATCGAGACCAAGAAAGGCGACCAGTTGTTTCGCCGTACCTTTGCCAGCAGTAATGGCGCGGAAACGATGCAAGAGGACAAGGAGAGGGAGGGGCGCTGTTGGCGCCAACGCCCCGAATGGAACGGAGCAGGCGTTGTTCGTCATCCAAATGGGTATGACGCTTGAGAAAGGTCTCGATGTCCTCCTCAAGCTGGCTTAGCTCTTGCCCCAATTGCTCGATCGTGCGCTGAAGACTCTGCCGCACGCTGTCAGGAAGATGAGGATAATGTTGGAGATTGAAAAGCCGATTCCGCTCGCCCTGCAGCAATTCTTTGACATCTTGTTGACGGCGCAGCAACAGATCGAGCGCCTGCAACTCTGCGGCCACTTCTTCCTGCGGAGGCGGTTGCGTGCGCTCGCCATACTCCGCCAGCATCAATGCGTCCTGGACGTCGGTCTTGGCGCGCTTGCCAGCACTTTGCGCCCAGCGCCGTACTTGCAAGGGGTTAACTTGCGTGACTTTCCAACCCCGGCGATAGGCGAAGAGGAGGAGACCTGTCTGATAGCCTGCGGTGGGTTCGACAATCAAATGGACAGCCTCTGCGCCTTCAGCTTTGCGCAACGTCTCGATTCGCTCGCCAAATTGGTGATAGCCAGCCGTAGCGTTAGCATAATGTTCGACCTGTCTCGGCGCCCGTTTGCACCAGGCTACGCCATCAAAGCTGGCCTGCGCAATATCCACACCAACGTAGAGGATGTTCATGTCTATCTCCTTTATTGATCACTCGTGCGTTGCTTCGGCTTGGCGCCATCGATGCGATGCACCTACATCCTGGTATGCTGGCTCTGCGCCTATGATTCTCTTCGTTCGCACCGATGGAGGGCAACTGCCCGCTTTCAACCTGTCTATTTTCAAGCACCAACTCCGGTGCGGCTGCGGTTTCCTTTGCTGCCGAACCCGCACTTCACGAATACCTGTCTTTAGTATACTTGTGAGCAGGCGCCTGACCCATCTACGTTGCAATCTCGTTCAATTTGGTGCGGCTCCGGTCTATTGCCTGCTCACTTTCACGATACCAGGGGCGGCTCACAGCCGCCCGTTCTCGGCAAAGCACAAGGTTGTGGGTAGACCGGCGCAGCTACGAGCTGCGTCTACATTCACAAGGAGAGACGCTATGACCTCATGGACAAACCAAGAACTCAACAAAATCGGCAACGCCGAAGAGCTGGAGATCGCGCCGCGGCAGCCGGATGGCAAGCTGCGCAAGCCGCTGCCTGTCTGGGTGGTGCGCGTGGGCGACAACCTCTACGTCCGCTCCTATCGCGGGCGTGCGGGCGCATGGTTCCGCGCTGCACAGGCCACCCACGCAGGACGCATCCGGGCCGGCGGCGTCGAGACAGACGTTGTCTTCATTGAAGAAAACGATCTTGCCATCAACGACCAGATCGACGCCGCCTACCACGCCAAGTACGGTCGCTATCTGCAGTACGTGGCGCCGATGGTGACGCCAGAAGTGCGGGCGACGACGCTCAGATTGACGCCGGCTTGAATATCTACTGACCACTAGGTTGACTGTTTATCTTCCCGGAAGCTTTGGAGCTTCCGGGAAGATTGCGAGCGATATCACGCGACAACCTAGAAATCAATAAAACAAAAACTTCTAGCGAACTATAGGAAGCCAAGGAGGATAAAAGGATGGACTACGTCAAACTCGGCAACACCGGCCTGGATGTCTCACGCATCTGCCTCGGCTGCATGAGCTTCGGCAAAGCGGAAGGTTGGGTCCACAACCCATGGGCGCTGAATGAGGAGGAGAGCCGCATCATCATCCAACGCGCGCTGGAACTGGGCGTCAACTTCTTTGACACGGCCAACGTCTACGCGCGTGGCGTCAGCGAGGAGATTTTGGGACGGGCGATCCGGGACTTCGCCAATCGCGACGAGGTGGTGATCGCCACCAAGGTGCGCGGCCGGATGCATGAGGGCGCCAACGGCGAAGGGCTTTCACGCAAGGCGATCCTGAGCGAGCTCGACAAAAGCCTGAAGCGCCTGGGCATGGACTACGTGGACCTCTACATCATCCACCGCTGGGACTACAACACGCCGATCGCAGAGACCATGGAAGCCCTGCACGATGTCGTCCGGGCCGGCAAGGCGCGCTACATCGGCGCCTCGGCGATGTGGGCCTGGCAATTCCAAAAGGCGCTCTACGTGGCTGAAAAGCACGGCTGGACGCGCTTCGTCTCCATGCAGAACCATTACAACCTCATCTACCGGGAAGAAGAGCGGGAGATGATGCCGCTCTGCAGCGCCGAGGGGATCGCCTCGACGCCTTACAGCCCGCTGGCCTCGGGTCGCCTGGCGCGCGATTGGTCGGAAACCACCACGCGCTACGAGACCGATCCAATCGCAAAGCGCAAGTACGACGCCACCGCCGAGGCGGATCGCCTGGTGGTCGAGCGGCTGGCTGAGGTCGCCCAAAAGCGCGGCGTCCCGCGCGGGCAGATCGCCCTGGCCTGGCTCCTGCACAAGAAGCCGGTCGTGGCGCCCGTCATCGGCGCCACCAAATTGTCACATGTCGAAACTGCGGTCGAGGCGACGTCCATCCAGCTCACCGCTGAGGAGATCGCGTACATGGAAGAGCCTTATTTGCCCCACCCGATCGTCGGACACGAGTGACCGATGAAAGCAGGTCATCGCCTTCAGCGCAACATGGCTGATGAAGGAAACGCACCTCTTACGCTGTGGACGCTCTGACACAGAAAGGATAGCAACACATCTTATGACATCTCCGGTGACCACAACTGCCGGCAAGATCTCCGGCGCATTTGACGAAAGCATTGGCGTCTATCGCTTCCTGGGCATCCCCTTCGCCGCGCCGCCGGTCGGCGAGTTGCGGTGGAAGGCGCCGCAACCTGCGCCGCGCTGGTCTGGTGTGCGTCAGGCGCTCCACTTCGGGCCGCGCGCCATGCAACTGCCCGTCTTTGGCGACATGAACTTTCGCTCCGATGGGATGAGCGAGGATTGTCTCTACCTGAATGTGTGGACGCCCGATCCCTCCCCTGCGGCGCGGCTGCCGGTGCTGGTCTACTTCTACGGCGGCGGCTTCATCGCAGGCGACGGCTCCGAGCCGCGCTATGACGGCGCGCAGATGGCGCGGCGGGGCATCGTCGCCGTGACGGTGAACTACCGGCTGAACATCTTCGGCTTTTTCGCCCATCCGGAGCTGAGCGCCGAATCGCCCCAACGCTGCTCCGGCAACTACGGCCTGCTCGATCAACACGCTGCGCTGCGTTGGGTGCAGGAGAATATTGCCGCCTTTGGCGGCGACCCCGAACGCGTGACCATCGCTGGCGAGTCGGCCGGGTCGATGTCGGTCAACGCGCAGATGGTTTCTCCGCTTTCGAGGGATTTGATTGCGGGCGCCATCGGCTCAAGCGGGGGAATCGGCGCCCTGCCACCCATTCCGCTGGAAGAGGCCGAGCAACGCTGGCTGGCCTTCGCGAAAAAACTGGGCGCTTCATCGCTGGCGGAGCTGCGCTCCATGCCGGCGGAGCAGTTGCTTAAGGCCACCACCAACATGACGCCGCGTGATTTCTCCATCGTGGTGGACGGGTGGTTCTTCCCACGCTCGCCGCTGGCCATGCTCGCCGCCGGAGAGCAGGCGCGCACACCGCTGATGATCGGCTGGAATTCCGAAGAGATGAACTACCGGGCGCTGCTGGGCGCG
The DNA here is from genome assembly GCA_016861025.1 of Chloroflexota bacterium. Classification (GTDB taxonomy): domain Bacteria; phylum Chloroflexota; class Anaerolineae; order Caldilineales; family Caldilineaceae; genus Caldilinea. The sequence goes on along the minus strand of BOKO01000006.1, from coordinate 281,112 downwards.
CAGGCGCCGACGCCCGAGCACTACGCAGCGGTGGTGCAGGAACTCTACGGCGAGCAGGCCGATGAAGTGCTCAGACTTTACCCCGGCGAGACGCCGGAGCAGGTCGAACAGTCCGCCACCGACCTGGCCGGCGACCGCTTTCTGGTCTACAGCACGTGGAAGTGGGCGGACGAACATCGCAAAGCCGGCTGCCCGGTCTATCGCTACTACTACGCCCATCCGCGGCCGCCGATGGTCCCGGAAATGGGCGACGCTGCAGCCGGACTGGCGGGCGGCGTGATCCGCGACTCGGACGCAGCCGCCCAGGTCATCGCCATGCCTCCGGCCAAGGGCGCCGTGCATTCCGCCGACATCGAGTACGCGATGGGCAACCTGGCGACCAATCGGGTCTACGCCTGGACGGCGGAGGATGAGCAGGTCTCGGCGCTGATGCAGGGTTATTACGCCAACTTTGTCAAAACCGGCGATCCTAACGGGCCGGGTCTGCCGACATGGCCTCGTCTGGGCGAAGGCGCAGAGGAGCAGTACATGGTCTGGGATGTGCATCCCCACGTCAGGGTGGAGCGGAACCGGGCGCGCTATGAGTTCCATGACCGGTTCTATCAAAACCTCTCAGCTCCTGCATAAATGCAAACCGAACAACGGAGACTCAGATGCTCCCACAAACAATCAGGCTCTATGAAGATCGCCTCGATGTGACGCTGACGACCTATCTATGGTCCGATTCGCCGGTTCTCCAGAACGGTCGAAAGCGCACCAGCAATTGCCGCCAATCGAATACAGACAACAACATGCAATTTATCAAACACAAAAGGAGGTCATGATGCGTTGGGAAGAACTGACAGGCGATCGTTTACAGGATGCGTTCTTTGCTGCGTCAAGTCAGCCAGGGGTTGGTCTTTGAGCAGCAACGTCCGCGGCGTCGGCTTTCTCGTGCTGGCGCTCTTCACGATTTCGCTCCAGACCGTGGCGGCAAAATGGCTGAGCAGCGGTTATCCGGTGCTGCAGATCGTCATGCTGCGCAGCCTGGCGGCGTTGCCGTTGACCTTACTGCTCTTTCGTTACGAAGGCGGGCGCGGGCTGCCCACCACGCCGCGCCGCACGCTTGAAATCACGCGCGGTCTCTTTCTTTTTCTCTCCTACACCACCTTCATGATGGGGCTGGCGGCGCTGCCGCTGGCGGAGACTGCCGCCATTCGCAACTCCGGTCCCCTGATGATCACGCTGCTCTCGGTCGTGGTGCTGGGCGAAACGGTGGGGCCGCGACGCTGGCTGGCGCTGCTCGTCGGCTTTGTGGGCGTGCTGCTGATCGTCAGACCTGGCGCCGCGACGTTCAACCTCGGCTCGATCTTTGTGCTCATCTCGGTGCTCTTTTACGCGCTGACGGCCATGGTCACGAACAAGCTGCGCCACACCGACAGCAGCGCCACCATGGCCTTTTACGGCACGCTCGTCTATCTTGTGGCGGCGGCGGTGTTGGCGCCGCTGGCCGCCCTGGTCGGCGAGACGCCCGACGCCCACCCCAGCCTGACGTTTCTGTTTCGTCCCTGGGCCATGCCGACGCCTGTGGACTTCGTCATCATGGCCGGGATGGGCGTCGTGTGGGCGGCGTGGATGTATTTCCTGGCGCGCGCCTACAGTCTGGCGCAGGCTTCGGTCGCTGCGCCCTTCGAGTATCTGGCGCTGCCCATCGATGTGCTGTGGGGCTTTTTGATCTGGGGTGAAATACCGACCTGGTTGACCTGGATCGGCGCTGCGTTGACGATCGTCAGCGGAATGTATATTTTGTATCGAGCACGCACCTAACCAACGGAGACAAACCTTATGGATATCCACACCCTACGCCGCTATATCGCCGCACGCGACGCCATCAGCATGTTAGAAACCATCGATGTGACCACCGGCGTCCGTTCTGTCCTGAGAGAATTCGATTACGTCATCGAGGCGCCCAATTGGACGCGCGATGGTCGCTTTCTGGTCTACAACAGCGGCGGACGCATCTACACCTATGAACTTGCCACCGGTGCGGTGACGCAAGTCGACACGGGCTTTGCCATCGACTGCAACAACGACCATGTCCTCTCGCCGGACAACACGCTGATTGCCATCAGCCATTTCACCTACGAAGATGCGTTATCGAGAATTTACATCGTGCCCTTTCACGGCGGCGAGCCGATGCTGGTGACGGCAAACGGCCCTAGCTATCTGCACGGCTGGTCGCCCGACGGTGGCACACTGGCGTATTGCGCCGAACGCAACGGCGACTATGACGTCTACATCATCTCGGTGGACGGCGGCCCGGAGACGCAACTGACAGACTCGCCCGGGCTGGACGACGGCCCCGAATACTCCCCCGATGGTCGCTACATCTGGTTCAATTCTGTGCGCAGCGGGCTGATGCAAATCTGGCGCATGGACGCCGACGGCGCCAACCCGGTGCACATGTTCCAGGAGGAGGCCAACTGCTGGTTCCCGCACGTCTCCCCGGACGGCAAATGGGTGGTCTATCTGGCGTATGACAAAGATGAAGTTGCGCCGGGCGATCATCCGGCCAATAAGCACGTGGAGCTGCGCCTGGCCCCCGCTGCCGGCGGCGCCTCGCGCACCATCGCCAAATTGTTCGGCGGACAGGGGACGATCAACGTCAATTCGTGGGCGCCCGACAGCCGCACGTTGGCGTTCGTGTCTTATCGGCTCAAGGCGTAACCAGAAACTTGCTGAAGCAACGAAATTTCAACCGCGGATGACGGTGATCCCTAGCCTCTCAAAAGGCGCCACCACGGCGTCAGGAGCAAAGCGCTCGGTCACCGGGTGCGTCACCACCTCACCCTACGCACTCCATCAATTCGCTATCAGCGGCAGATGGAGACAGTGTTGGCCGGGGTCGTTCATCGGCTGCTGACAGGAAGTGGGCGTTGCTGCGGTGATCCGGTAGACGTGCACCACCGGCTCATCGCCATACTGCTCCGTGATGTAGAGCCGACCGGCGTCGGGGTCAAAGGCGGCGCCGGCGATGCTTGCACCACCTACGGCGTCCATCTCCGTCAGCTGCCACACTGCATAGGGCTGCACCTCCCAGGGGTGCAGCTGGCCTTGCTTCACGGCCAGCAGGTTCAACACGTCGTAAGCCCACACCTGATGCACATAAGGATAGGCGTGAGGGCCTTTGTAGGGGTCTACAGGGTCATTGCACTCCTCGTTCGTGCCGTAACAGTAGGGGCCAATGCCATGTCTGCCGACGAAGAGCAGGCTGCGACTGCCCGGCGGGAAAGCCATGCCCACAATCTGCGTCGTAAGGTTGAAAAGGTTGTTCTGGGCGTCCTCTGGCGCAAGCGGATGCTCCAGAGGGTAGTGCAACAAAGGGCTGGCAGGGACGGGATTGCGACGGCCGACGTCTTCTGGGTCAAAGACGGAGGCGGCCGGGCCTGCCGACGTTCGGCTGATGATGGGGATGCAACACTGACCGGTGAGAGCAGGGCCGCCCAGAGACGCTTGCCATTCCTCCGGGATGGTTGTCATGTAGCCAGCGACGATGCCTGCCTCCTCTCCGACTTGCTCCGGACCGACGACGTCGCCGGCCTGGGCAAGATTCATGCTGGAGGCGAAATGAGAGCGCGTCTGGCTGACGTCTGCGTCGTAATATCCATAGGCGGAGACGATCAGTCGTCCGCCATAGACCAGGGCGCCTCCTAAATTGGGCATGTCGTCCACTAAATCGAGCCGTCCTTCGGTCACATCGGTGCAATCCTGGCGCAGCGCGGCTGTCGCGGAGAGATTCGCGGCGGAAGGAATGGCGATCTCCGCCAGACGCTGCCACCAGGCGTGGCAACCGATGAACAGCCCTGTTGAGGTCGCCCCTGTTGAAGCTGACGGATTCACAGCCAGGGCGTAACCGCCCCAGGTCAGGGGATTGCCGGCATGGTCTTCGTAGGGTGCACGAAAAGCACCAAGATAGACAAAATCAGAGGAGGCAATGAGGGGAAGGAGGGCCAAGGAGGTGGGGGCGGTGGGATCGTCTACTGGCTGACGATCAACGTTGGCTTCCGATGCTGCGCCAGGGATAAATGTAACCATCGCCAGAAGCAAGACGGTCACTGCAACCATTTTAGGATGCATGAGTAGGCCTTTGGGAAAGGAGTAAAAGGGAACCCGCACAGAATTATGACAACATCCTTATCCTTTTATTGACGGTGATAAAACTGGATGTAGCCGGGCTTGTCTGGTTCAGACGTAATTGCCACAAAACCTGCTTTTTCGGCGCATCGCCGCCCTGCTAAATTGTCCATCGCAATATACCCCACGTGTTCGACAATTCCTTTGTCTTTGTGGAGTGCAAGAATCTGTTGTAGGGCGGCTGCGCCGATGCCCTGCCGACGGAGACTCGGTTTGGTGGCGACAGCCGTGATCGCAGCGGGCAAGCGCATTTCAGGATCAAACACAGTTTCGACGACGGCGACCATCTCCTCGCGGCGAAACACTGCCCAAGTTACACCCTCGGATTCCGGCTCGGTTAACACTGCTTCCAGCCAGGCGTTGTCAATGGGTCCCAAATGGCGGTCAAGCTCCAGATCGACAAATCATGAAGCATATTCGGCAAAATGTTCTCTGCGAAATCGTTTGAGTTCGAGGTCCATGGCGACATCGTCAGCGTACAGGCGCGCGTCTTACAGCGTTTCGACTCCTGTTGCGGGTTCGTTGCAGCGAATTGCGCCGACGGCAGTGTAGGACATATCGACCTGATCATCTCTGTGCACAGGGGTTTTGAGGAAGGCTTTTAGATTTACGGCAAACATGGCAGCGTCTCCCCGCGTTTGAAGGCGGCATGGCCTGGGCGACGACGTGCAGCAGACCTTTGGCCTGCCCGCGCCGTCGCCCGGCTACTGGCTGACGCCTTGCCGATCAAAGCGGCCAGTCGCGCAGGATGCGCTCGGTCTCTTCGGAATGGCCGCTCTCGTCGCGCACCATATCCTCGAGCTGGACAGCCAATCCTTTGTCGCCGAATTCATCCGCCTCTTTGGCGCGCTGCGTATAATCGTCGCGCGCTTTCAACTCGGCGGCAAGCACCGCCTCGAGCATTTCACGGTTGGTTTTAGCCGCCGGCACAGGGCGCGGCGTGGTGGTCGGCTCACCGCCCAGCGCCACGATCTTATTGGCAAGAAATTGTGCATGCAACTGCTCGTCGGCGACCTCCGCCAGGAAGAATTGCGCAAGCTGCGGGCGATATGGTCCGGTGGCTTTGGCGGCGTAGGTGATGTACTGAATGATGGCGCCAAGTTCGCCAGCCAGGTCTTCATTGAGGTGTTTAATCAATGTTTGCTTGTCCATAAAATTCTCCTTGTATTTTGTATGTAATGTTCTGCAAATAACGACGGCTATCCCCAAAACGTTGTTGCAGCTTCACTGATTGTTACGCCTACAAAGTTTCCGTGCATCTCCTACTATACCACCGATTCTTCCACCAAATTGCTTGGCTTGCATACATTTTATGTCGGTGACATAGCTGACGCCGGTTGGATGAGCACATCGCTTGCCTCCGCCTGGATCTAGGTTTCCAGCACTGACCTGATCTTCGCCGCCAGCTCTGTAACTGTAAACGGTTTCTGAATATAATTGACTTCCTGGCGGAGAACATTGCGATGTGCGATGACGCTGGTTGGATAACCCGACATAAAAATGGCGCGGATCTGAGGGACAAGAATGCGCAGGCGCTCAACCAGTTCATGCCCGTTCATGTCAGGCATGATCACATCGGTGATAACCAGATCGATGTGTGGTGAATGTTTCTCCACCAGCTCTATCGCCTGACGTGGAGCGTTGGCGACAAGAACGCAATAGCCCAACTGTTCGAGCATCGACTGGATAACGTCGAGCACCGCCGATTCATCCTCCACCAGCAATATCGCCTCGCCTTGCCCATAGCCTGGCGCGTCGTCTCTTCTGGCGAACGCTTCTGCGGGGGCGTCAGTGTAGCGCGGCAGATAGATGTTGAATGTTGTGCCGTGACCCAACTCGCTGTAGACATTGATAAATCCACCGTTTTGTTTGACGATCCCGTAGACAGTCGCCAATCCCAGTCCGGTGCCCTGTCCCACTTCCTTGGTCGTGAAGAATGGTTCGAATATCCGGGGCAGATTCTCCGGCGCAATGCCTGTTCCGGTGTCGCTGACGGAGAGCAACACAAACTGCCCCGGCTGCGCTTCGGGCCGTCGTGCACAATAATCGGCGTCGATCGTGACGTTTCTGACCTCGATCACGATCTTGCCGGCGCCGGCGATAGAGTCGCGTGCGTTGACGCACAGGTTCGCCAGCACCTGGTCGATCTGCACAGGATCGAGTTTCACCTGCCAAAGGTCTGCGGCTGGCGTCCAAACCAGCTCAATATCTTCCCCGATCAGCCGCCTCAGCATTTTCAACACCTCGGTCACGATTTCGTTCAAGTTGAGCACGCGCGGGTTGATCGGCTGTTTGCGCGCAAAAGCCAGCAATTGCTGGGTGAGGCTGGCGGAGCGTTGGGCGGCTTTGCGGATTTCCTCGAAGCGGTTATAGAGGGGGTGCTCCGGCCCTATGCCCATGAGCGCCATCTCGGTCTGAATTAAGATTACCGCCAGCATGTTGTTAAAATCGTGCGCTACACCGCCGGCCAGCTGTCCGATCGATTCCAGCTTCTGGGATTGGCGAAGCTGCTCTTCCAGTTTTTTGCGTTCGGTGATCACTTCCGTGTAGACGATGACGCCGCCAATGGAGCCGTCCGCCTCATACCAGGGGCGACATTCCCAGCGCGTCCAGTCGACGCTGCCGTCGGCGTGTTCGTATATGTCATCTTCTGCACTCAACACTTCGCCTGCAAGCGCTCGCCGGTGTACATCGCGCCATTTTTGCGGCAGCTCGGGGAAGACCTCGTAATGATGCTTCCCGATGATGTTCGTTTCTTGGACGCCGAATTCACGCAGGTAGCGCTGGCTGACATAAATGTAGCGCAAGTCGCGATCGTGGACGGCGACGGCGCTGCGAACGTGCTCAATAATGTAGCGCATCAGCTCGTGAGAGTGCTGCAGCGCTCGTTCCGCTCGCTTTTGCTCGGTGATGTCTTCAAGCACGCCGACCACGCCGATGATTTTGTTGGCAGCGTCGCGAATCGGTGCGGCAAAGAGTTGACCGTCGAAAAGTGAGCCATCTCTGCGTTGTCGAACCACGTGAGCGCCATTGAGCGTTTCGCCGCGGAGAAGTCTTTGCATCAGGTCATGAAATTCTTCGATTTTGTCTTGTTGAACAAAGGGCAGCCTGCGCCCGAGCACTTCATCGGAGCGCCAGCCGAGCATTTCCTCCGCCGCAGGATTCCAGGAGATCACCCTGCCATCTGGGCTGAGTCCATAAATTGCCAGCGGCGAACAGGCGATGATTGCATCGTGCAGCGCCTTCGTTTCCTGCAGCAAGTGCTGAGTTTGCTGCAATTGCAGGTTTTTCTGCGTCAGCAGCTCCAGCGATAGTCGCCGTGCGCGCAACAACACCTCGACGCGCGCGTGTAGCTCCGCTTTTTGGATAGGCGTGGTGATCACCTCATCGATGACCTGCCAGATGTTGCCGGTCAACAGGCTGACTTTGCGCCGGGTGGTGACGAGCAGCACCGGCAGATAGACATCCTTATTGATAGCCTTGCGCGCTGCAAGCTGGTCACGATAGCGGCTCAGCGCTACACCGTCGGCGATGCAAAGATCGAAGTTTGCACGAAGCGCGACATCGGGCGCTGACGCCGCCAACGCGTACTTGCCCTGAAGATGTTCTTCCAGCAGGCGGCGATCCTGTGTCTTCTCCATTAACAGCAAGATCGTATCCATCGTCGACTCCTGCGCAATCTATGATACGCCCTCCTACTGATCCGCCTGTATAAAGCCGTGGATAGCGTCGGCAAGTTCGCGCATTGCCAGGGGCTTTTCCATCACCGTCTGTGCGCCGTGTTCGTAACCGAGCTTTCTGACCGCAGCGCTCTGTCGCGGCGAGATCACAAGCAGCGGTATATCGCGTGCATGCAGCCGTGCGCACAGATACCAGATTTCCTGGTTGAAGCCACTGATGTCCACCAGCGCAAAACGCAGTGGTTCTTCGTTGTCCAAAATCTGCGCCAGCTCCGTCAGCGTGTCGGCGCGCACGCTGGCGTATCCCAGCCGTGCAATGAACGCCGCCAGCAGCTCCTGATTCTTGGGGTTGCAGCCAACGATCAATAACTTGTCCGCCGCATCACTCACGGTGCGCCTTCCCGGTTGATCCAGGTTGGCGCACCGGTCAGGATGCCGCGCAGATTGCTCAACGGCTGGCCGATTCGGATGCCTTCGCCCGTGATCTCGAATTCGCGCAGCGTCTTTTCAAAGTTGCTGAGGCGCTTCTTGAGTACGCCGATCGCCTTGCGCATTTCGCCGTTGATCTCCAGATAGCGCAGAAAAATGATGTTGTCGGCCAGATAGCTGATTTCGTGATCGGTGACGCGGAAGTCGCCTGTGAGCTGCGCCGTCTCCACTGTCAACAGCACAGCGACGCCCATGTTTTGCAGGTATTTGATCAGCGCATGGAGTTGGCTGACCAGATCGTGGCCGCGCATGCTCAGCCGATAGCCGGAGACGCTGTCGATCATCACGATGCGCGCCTGGTTGTGTTCGACTTCATGGCGCACGCGCCGGGCAAACTCGTCGGGCGTATACTGCAACGGCTCGATCTTTTCGAGCAGCAGCGCGCCTTTGTCGAGCATGGCTGCCGCGTCGAGCTGGATCGCGTTGCTGCGTCCGAGGATGATGTCGATTTCTTCCTCGAGCGAGAAGAGCACAGAATATTCGCCGCGCCGCGCTGCTTCTCTGATGAACTGCAAACCCAGGCTCGTCTTTCCTACGCCCGTCGGCCCCGAGAAAAAGCTGACCGTGCCGCGCTCCAGCCCGCCATTCAGCAGCTTGTCCAGCTCTGGCAGACCGGAACTGATCAGATCGGCATGGAAGGTGACGCCATAGTTTTGCGGAATCAGACGTGGATAGACTGACATGCCAGCGCCGCCAAGCTTCATTGCGTGGCTGCGCCCCATAAAGTCGGAGCCGCGAAACTTGACGACGGTCAGGTTGCGGCCATATTCGTCGAAGTTAAGCTCGATGATGCCGTCCGCCATGAACTGGAGATCGTCGTCCGGTGTGGTTGCGCTGTGCTCCGACGTGAAGAGGATCGTGCAGCCGCGCTCGGTCAGGAAACGCAGAAACGACAGCACCTGTTTGCGAAACTGGAAAGTGTCCGTCGACAGGTAGCGAAACTGTGTCAGCGGGTCGAGGAAGACGCGCGTCGGTTGAATTTGTTCGACTGCGGCGATGATCCGATTGGTGAGCGGCTCGCGCTCCACCTCTGCCGGCGCAAAAATATCATAGGTCTGCACTTCAGCGAAGTAATCCGATCCCGGACTGAGGTCAAGAAAGTCGACGCCCTCCAGATTCATTCCACTGCGTGCGCCGTCCGTCAACAGATCTTCTTGCTCTTCCTCCAGCGTGATGAACAGCGCTTTTTCACCGCGTTGCGCCCCTGCGATCAAGAAATGCAAGCCGAGCGTTGTCTTGCCGGTGCCCGGCCCGCCGCGGATCAGATAGGCGCGCCCTGGCAGCAATCCGCCGTGCAGAATTTCATCCAGGCCGGAGACGCCTGTCGAAAGCCGCTCATCGCTTGCAGATGCTTTCATGTACCCGCCTCCCCGCCTCAGTCATTCATCAACCCGCCCGAAGACCGCCACCACATTCTGCCCGCCAAACCCAAACGCGTTGACGATCGCATAGCGCGCATCGACCTGCTCCGCCTGGTTGCCGACGATGTGCAGGTCGATCGCCGGGTCGGGTGTGTAGTTGATGGTGGGCGGCATGATCCCTTCGCGCAGGGCATAGACCGCAGCCACCACCGATTCGGCGCCAGCGGCGCCCAACGCATGACCCACCATGCTCTTGATGCTTGTGATCTTCAGCTTGTACGCCGCCTCGCCGAAGGCGCGCTTGAGCGCCAGCGTCTCGCTGATGTCATTGAGCGCGGTGCCGGTGCCGTGCGCCATCACAATATCGATCTCTTCGGGCCGCAAATTCGCCATTTGCAGCGCGCCGCTGAGCGCACGCGCTGCGCCATCGCCGTTCGGGTCGGGCGCAGTGATGTGAAACGCATCGCCGGTGAGCTTGCCGCCCAACACTTCGGCGTAGAGTTTGGCGCCGCGTGCGCGGGCGTGCTCTTCTGTCTCCAGAATCAACCCTGCTGCACCTTCACCTGCCACAAAGCCGTCGCGATCCACCGAAAAGGGACGACAGGCGCGTTCGGGGTCGTCGGTGCGGCTGGAAAGCGGCCCCATGCGCCCGAACGCCGCCATCGTCAGCATCGACATCAACGATTCGGCGCCGCCTGCAATGATCACGTCCGCCTCGCCGCGCTGAAGATAGTGATAGCCTTCGATCACGGAATAGTGACCGCTGGCGCACGCGGCTGTGCTTGTCATCACAGGTCCCTTGGCGCCGACCTCGATGGAAATGATGCACGAAACAGCGTTCGCCATTGCGCTTGGCACCACAAATGGCCCAACCGAGCGCCATCCTTTGCGCACGACATCGAGCGCAGCCGCTTCGATCTCGGTGATGCCGCCGCCGCCGGTCGCCATCAAGACGCCGACGCGCTCACAGTTGCTGGCGTCGATCACCAGCCCGGCGTCATCAAGCGCCTGTCTGGCGACGGCTACAGCAAATTGCGATGAGCGATGGATGCGCCGCGCGGTCTTACGATCCATATACTTGCCCGGGTCAAAATCCTTGACCTCGCAGGCGATATTGTGTGGCATGTCCTCGGTGTCAAAACTGGTGATGCGGCCTGCGCCAGATTTGCCAGCCAGAAGGTTGCGCCAAAAGGTCGGGGCATCGTTCCCAATCGGGGTGATTGCGCCCATGCCGGTGATAAAAACTCGTCTCATTTGAAAATGCTCACTTTCTTTGTTCGAGCAGACCAGAGTCATCCTTGCCCTGATGCGAAAAAGGCGCAGTTACTGCGCCCGCTCTGCTATTTTGAAATTGCGACGCGAATTTGGAAATCCAACAAAATGAACCGATGCGCTGTTTTTCTGCGCCCCTCTCATTGGCTGTCGATGCTGGTTAGCGCTTGTAATTTCGAGAGGCGGCATTAGAATTGATTCTTTCGGAATGACTATCTGAATTATACTGATAGCCTGGTAAGAGCGCCAAACTGTCGATGAAAACAACATCGGCCGCTGAAGAACCGATCAGGAAAGCACACTTGTTAATTCAGGAGAGCACGCTGTCAATGGACGAAACGGGCGCCCGAATCGTAACCCAGATTCATCTGCCGCCAGAAAGCATCGTCAGCCTGACGCCAGAATTACGCGACCAGCTGCTTGCCTTTCTGCAGCGATGGGGCGAGCCTTCCGAGCAGATCGAGGTCGCTGAGCTGCTGCGTCGCACGCACGGTGCACGTCCTGCCTTGCTCGACTATCTGGCGCAGGCGCATTTGGCGGCCGGCGATGCGCGTCAGGCGCTCGAATTGATCGAACGGCGACAGCGACGCAACACCACAACCTCATCCCAGGCGTTGGAAGCGCGCATTTTGCTGGCGCTTGGACAGGTTGACGCCGCCCAGCGGATCGCACGCGAGCTGGCGGCGACCAGTCTGCGCAATCCGATGGTTGTCCTCATCGCTGCGCGCATTCTCTCCGAGACGGCAACCTACGACGAGGCGCAGGCAATTGTCAGCGACTATCAGAAAGCAAGACCTTATGACCTGCACGGCGTCTTGACGTTGGCGCAAATTGCCGTCACGCACGGACGCACAGAACTCGCCGATGCGCAGTTGCAGCGCCTTGGCGGTGGCATCCCCGCCGGCATTGAGGTCGAACAGCTCGTCCTGCTGCAATCCATTGCCGAGAAGTTGAGGAAGCGGGAGACCGCTGCAGCGGCGCAGCTTGAACTTGATCGACGCCGACGGCAGGAATTGACGAACCTCCGGCAGACGCTGGCGCCCTTCATCGAAGGCGCCGATCTGCTTGCCGCGGACCCGAATGCTTTTTATCGTCAATACACCGGGCTGGAGTCGGTCGATCTGACGCGCGAGGAGCGCCGGCGCGTGCAGATCGAGGCAATCCGGCATTTTGGCTTCGAGCATCTGCGCGAGGGACAGGTGGAGACGATCGCGTTGGCGATGTTGCGCAACCGGTCGGTGTTGATGGTGATGCCGACCGGCGGCGGCAAGTCGCTCTGTTATCAATTGCCCGCGCTTGTCTTGCCCCGCGCCACGCTTGTCATCAGCCCATTGATTGCCCTGATGAAGGATCAGGTCGAAGGGCTGCCCAAAGCGGCGCAGGCGCGCGCAGTTTTTATCAACAGCACTTTGAGCGACGCCGAAATGTTTGAACGTATGGAGGGTGTGGCGCGCGGCGCCTACAAGCTGATCTACGCTGCACCCGAACGCCTGCGGCAGCGTGCGTTTCTCCACGCTTTACGCCGGGCCGGACTTGATTTGTTCGTCGTGGATGAGGCGCACTGCGTCAGCATGTGGGGGCACGATTTTCGCCCTGACTATCTCTTTATCCATGAAGCGCGGCGCGAACTGGGCAATCCGCCAGCGCTGGCGATGACGGCCACCGCGCCCCCACGCATCCGCGATGAGATCGCCGAGTATATCGGCGGCAAGGATGTTGATGGGCAGCCAACGCAGCCGCATGTGATTGCGCTCGACATTTTTCGCCCCAACCTGCATCTCTCGGCGCTGCAATTCCACAACGAGGATGAGAAACTGGCGGCGCTGATCGACTACGTTGTCAAGACTGAAGGCAGCGGCATTGTCTATGTCAACAGTCGCAGCCGCGCGGAGACGATCGCGATAACGTTGCGCCGCGCTGGCGTCAGCGCTGAGGCTTATCATGCAGGTCTGAGCGAACGTGCGCCCGTGCAGGATCGCTTCATGCGCAATCAGACGCGAGTGGTGGTGGCGACCATCGCCTTTGGCATGGGCATCGACAAACCGGATATTCGCTTTATCGTCCATTTTCACCCATCGCGCAGCCTCGACGCCTATTATCAGGAAGTCGGTCGCGCCGGTCGCGACGGCAAGCTCAGTCAGGGCGTGCTCTTCTACAGCAATAACGATTGGGCGAATCTGCGCCGCTGGGCGCGCGCCGACGAATATTCGGCGCAGTTTTTGCGTCGCGTCTATGCTGCGGTGGCTTCACAGCTTGGCGTCGCCCTCTATCCGATCGAGACGGAGCTGTCAGCAAATGAGGACGCACGATCGATGGCAGCCTATGAAACGCAGCCGGGCGCCGTCGAACAGACGCGCATCACCGCGCCAGACGCCGGAGACGTGGCCGGCCCTGTCGATCTGCGCCGTTTGCAGCAGGTGCTCAACAGCGATGAGACTGCGCTGCGCGTGGCGATTAGCATGTTGGAGCGCGCCGGTCTGTTGCATCGCGGTTTTGATTTGCCGCGTGAAGTCACAATCACTGCACCCAGGCGTCTGAACCGCGCTGCATTGGAGGAGCGCAGCATCGCCCGGCTCTTCAAAGGGCTTCAGCTCGGACCCGACCAGACGGCCACTTTTGCCCTCGCTGACATTGCGCGGTTCATGCGTTGGCCTCTGCACGAGACTGAAGCCAACCTGCTGGCGTGGCAGGACCGCCAGGTTTTCTCGCTCAGATTCGGGCGCCGCGCCATGTATATCGAGCTGCCCGCCGAGCCAGATGACCTGAACGCCCGTCTCGACGCATTGTTGGCGCAATCCGAGGCGGTGGGGCTGCGGCGCATCGATGATATGATCGGTTATGCCACGACCGACGCCTGTCGTCACGGCTACATTAGCGCCTATTTCGGCAGCCCGCCGCGCACAAAATGCAACGTCTGCGACAACTGCACAGGTGTGCGCCCCGATATCCAGCAAGCTGGGCGGGTCGATCATTTGCTGCCCGACGACGTGGACATCGAGCCGATGATCATCGACTGCCTGATCAGCCTGCCCAAGCCGGTCGGTCGCAGTGGATTGGCGCGCATTCTGACGGGGTCATTGCGCGCGCCGGTCAAACCAGATCAGGCGCGGCATCATGGCGCGCTCAAGGCCTTAGGCGAGGCGGGCGTGACCGCCTATATCGACGATCTGATCGAAGAAAACCGGCTGCGCCAATACAACCGCCAGGACTATCTGGTGTTGGCGCCAACGTTGCGCGGGCGCATCGAGGCGGAAACCTGGCTGGCTGAGCACCCAGAATTGGCTGCTTATGGTGAAACGCCGCCCGCGCCGGACGCAGAGACGCCTGAACCGGATGAGGCGTCCGACCGCTACACTGCGCTGCAAAAGGCGCTGTGGCTGTGGCGTCGCCGTCTGGCTGACCAATTGGGACAGCCGCCCTATGTGGTGATGCGCAACGAACTGATGTTGCGCATCGCCGAGACGCGGCCGCAGACGCTCGACGAGCTGGCGATGCTCGCCGGCATGGGCGCCCAGCGGATGCAACATTACGGTGAGGCGATCATCGACATCATTCATCTCCATCCGCCACAGCCCGGCGACGAGGAGCGGCTCGCTGCGCAGCGACGTGAACTGGAAAGGGCTGCGGTCGCCGCCGAGCAGGCGACCGCAGCGCACAGAGAGGCCGCCATTTCCCCGCAGGTGCAGAAGCAGGTGTACATGCGTTTGCAGGAATTGCGTCAGAAGTTGGCGATCGGCAGCCGCGTCAAGCCGTTCACCATTGCCAGCAATGTGCTGCTCAAAGAAATTTCACAGCGCGCACCGGCCACGCTCGACGAACTGGAAGTTATCCCAGGCTTCCGTGAGAGTGGGTTCGCCAGTGCAGCGACGCAAATTGTCACGCTGATCGCTGCTGTGCGTACGCGCTATGGATAATTTATGATTTCCATTTTTCATCAATCACCATCGAAAAGGAGCCGTAACTGATGAGAATTGCCAACAACATTACTGAACTGATCGGGCGGACGCCGCTGGTCAAGATCAACCGCATCGCCGACAATGCGAACGCCACCATCGCCGCCAAGCTAGAGTTCTTCAACCCGGCTGGCAGCGTCAAGGATCGCATCGGTCTCAGCATGATCGAAGCGGCGGAGCGGGCAGGCTTGCTCGGCCCGGATACAATCATTCTGGAGCCGACCAGCGGCAACACCGGCATCGGTCTGGCGTTCGTGGCCGCGGCCAAGGGCTACAAGTGCACGCTGGTGATGCCCGAAACCATGAGCATGGAGCGGCGCATTTTGCTGCGCGCCTATGGCGCCGAGCTGGTGCTGACGCCTGGTGCTGAAGGCATGAAGGGGGCGATCCGCAAAGCTGAAGAGATGGCCGCCGCCGACAGCCGCTACTTCATCCCGCAGCAGTTCATGAACCCGGCCAACCCCGCCATCCACCGCGCTACCACCGCCGAGGAATTATGGGAGGACACCGACGGCCTGATCGACATCCTGGTTTCGGGCGTAGGCACCGGCGGCACGATCACAGGCGTGGCGGAAGTGATCAAGACGCGCAAGGTTGGCTTTCAAGCCATCGCCGTCGAACCGGCGGCCTCGCCCGTGCTCTCCGGCGGCCAGCCAGGCCCACATAAGATTCAGGGCATCGGCGCTGGCTTCGTGCCGGGCGTACTCAACACTGCGATCATCGACGAAGTGATCGCAGTCAGCAACGAGGACGCCTTCGCCATGGCGCGTCGCGCCGCGGCCGAGGAAGGGTTGCTCGTTGGCATCTCCTCCGGCGCGATCCTGCACGCCGCCATCCAGGTGGCGAAACGCCGCGAAAACGCCGGCAAATTGATCGTCGCCATCGTCCCATCAAACGGCGAACGCTATCTGAGCACCGATCTTTTTGCGCATTTGCGTGGGTAAGCGTAAGCGATCCGCTGCCAGTATTACAAGTTATCACGAATCAACACGAAGCATCTGCACGAACTTGCAGGAATTCGTGCAGATGCTTCGTGACCTGTTATCGAAGCACTTACTTCGAAGTCAGGCCAACAGAACTCTTTTCAGAATCTTAAATTTTTGGTGTTACTTTTACCCCAGGGTAGCACCGCAACAAAGCGTGTAAAAGATAACGAGAGCGCCTCTGAGCGATGTAGAATCTTCGTGGCGTGCGGAGATTCGACCATCAAACAGAGGAGACGCCCTCATGGAACTGAAGTTTATGACAGAACCGCCGTTGGACACAAGCCTGATGACGTGTCCATCGTGCGGGGAAAATAAGCGCATCTGGATCCACTCGCAGAAAACGCGACGATTGCGGTGTGGCGTGTGTAAACGAACCTATGCCGAAACGCATGGGAGTCCATTGCACCGGCTGCACTATCCGCACTGGTTGGTGATTGTGGTGCTCTCGCTGTTGTCGCACGGATGCCCTGTCCAGGCAATTGTGTTTGCGTTTGGTCTGGATGAACGGACGGTGTCGGAATGGCAGGAACGGGCCGGACGCCATGCACAACGTGTGCAGGAGAAGTTGGTGTGCCAGGGACGGATTGAGGCCAAACAGATACAAGCGGATGAACTCTGTGTGAAGATGCAAGGAGGAAGAGTCTGGATTGCGACAGCCATATGCGTCTTTTCGCGATTGTTCATCTGGGGAGAGGTCGATGCCCAACGCAACACCGGGTTGGTGCATCGAGTCGTTGAACATGTCTGGATGGCGCTCAAGCGGAGTGGCCCGCTGCTGTGGGTGACGGATGGCTTTGGGGCATGGGCAAAAGCTGTGACCAAAGTCTTCCGCGACCCGATCCGCACCGGCAAGCGCGGACGACCTCGCCTGCAACTCTGGCCCGAGCTTTCCTTCGTCCAGGTCATCAAGCACAAAGCGGGCAAGCGACTCGTCTCGATTTCGCACCGCCTGCTGCATGGCGCCTGGGATGCCGCTTGCCAATGCCTGGTTTGCTCGCAGACGCAACTCGGACAGTTCAATACTGCTTATGTCGAACGTCTCAACGCATCTCTGCGCACATGGCTCCCTGCCTTGACGCGGCGCTCTCGCACCCCTGCTCGTTGTCAAGACCGCCTTCGTACAGCGCTCTTTTGGACTGGTTGCGTCTATAACTTCTGTCAGATTCATGCGTCTCTACAGGGAACTCCTGCCATGGCCGCCGACATCACCAGCGACGTTTGGTCCGTCCGAGAGCTACTTCTCTGCTTCTCGGTCAGACCCAAATCGCTACACGCTATCTTGTAGTGCTACCTACCCCAGGATTGCGTCTAGTTAATCGGAAGCCCTGTTTGACACCGCTCCATGTCAATCCTGAGGTGAATGCAATGACCACCGACTACTACAAAACGCTCGAAGTTGATCGGGAAGCTTCTCTTGATGTCATCCGATCTGGCAGAAGAAAAGGGACGCTATGGGAACGCAGAAACTACGATCTTGCGTCGGCTTAACGAAAAGCAGAAGTTTTCGGAGGTTCATAGCTTTCTTGCAGAGATAGCAGAAGCACTTCTGCTAATCGACTCACTTGGATTCTGCCAGATTCACCACGATTGTACGACGACATACTTGCACTAATCGGAGCAAGTTTAGGGGAACTGAACTTCAACGATGCGCTCATTGCGTTGGCATGTCGTGAGCGAGGGATTGCAGTTGTGGCAAGTTTCGATGCGGATTTTGACGCTGTCGCCTGGCTGCAACGAATCGAACGCAGTGAGCCGATTCATGTTTAACAGGTCGTATCAAGCGTAAGAAGAAGAATTGGGCAACAATTCCTCGCGTCCGACGGTCCCCAAGCAACGAAAAACGTGAAAACTGATCATTGACAAACCATCTGTTTTGCGCGAAAATCGAAAGTAAATGAAAGTTAATGAAGTTATACAAAACCAAGTAGAGCAATCACCCGACCTCTTCCTTGCCGAGCGGCGCCGCGCCATCGTCGAGCTGGTGCAGCAAGAAGGGCGCGTGGCCGTCGCCGAGCTGAGCCAGCGCTTCGGCGTCTCGGAGGTGACGATCCGCGCCGATCTGCAGGCGCTGGCGGAGCAGAAGCTGCTGGTGCGCACCCATGGCGGTGCGGTGCGGGCGAGCAGCGACAGCGGCGATCTGGCCCTGGCGCTGCGCCGTCAGCAGCAGGTCAAGGAGAAGAGCCGCATCGGCCAGGCCGGCGCTGGCTGGATCGCCAATGGCGACGCCGTCTTTCTGGATTCGAGCAGCACATCGCTGGCGATTGCGCACCACCTCAAGCAGCACCGCTATGTCACGGTGGTGACCAACAGCCTGGAGATCGTTCACGAATTGTTCGACGCGCCGGCGGTGGATGTTGTGCTGGTTGGCGGCGTCTTGCAGCGCGAGACCGCGTCCTTCGTCGGCGCGCAGGGGTTGGAGGATATCCGCAGCCTCAACTTACAAAAAGGCTTCTTCGGCGCGCATGGCATCGACCTGACGGCGGGCCTCACCGACGTTAGCCCGGATGAGGCGGCGGTCAAACGCCCGCTTGCCGCTATGTGCCGCCAGGTGATCGCCGTGCTCGACGCCACAAAATGGGGGCGGGTGGGCGTCGCCTCCTTTGCCAGCCTTGACCAACTTGGCGTCATCATCACCGATGAAGGCGCGCCAGGTGACATGGTGGCGGCAGTGCGCGCCGCTGGCGTCGAGGTGGTCATTGTATGATCTGCACAGATCAATAGACTGATTTTATCGAGAAAAACCATAACGTGAAGTTAACCAACTGCTGGTAAACTTGGGCGGTGGTTTTTTGTTCAAAGACTTCACGGAGAATGTTTTATGAAACAATATAAGAATTATTTGATGGACATGGATGGCGTGCTGGTGCGCGGTGCAACGGCGATCCCCAGCGCGCAGAGCTTTATCGACGAACTCAACAAACGCGGCATACGGTATCTTGTGCTTACCAACAACCCAATGTACACACCGCGCGATCTGGCGCACCGCCTGCAAACCGCCGGCCTACATGTCGCGGCAGAACACATCTTCACCTCAGCAATCGCCACTGCGCGCTTCTTGCAGCGGCAACGTCCCAACGGCAAGGCGTTCGTCATCGGCGAGAGCGGCTTGACCGATGCCATCCACAGCGTCGGTTATGTGATGACCGAAGCCAACCCCGATTACGTGGTGTTGGGCGAGACGCATGGCTATAATGTTGCACAGATCACGAAGGCGATCCGGCTGATCGCTGGCGGAGCGCGTTTTGTAGCGACCAATCCTGATCCATCCGGTCCCTCCGAAGATGGCATTGTTCCAGCATGCGGCGCTATGGCCGCGCTGATCAAGGAAGCGACCGGTGTGGCGCCCTTCTTTGTCGGTAAGCCGAATCCGTACATGATGCGCAGCGCGCTCAACTTCCTGGGCGCGCACTCGGAAGAGACTATTATGATCGGCGACCGCATGGACACCGACATCGTCGGCGCGGTGAGCAGCGGGCTTGACACTGCACTCGTCCTCACCGGCGTCACCAAACGCGAAGAGATCGAGCGCTTCCCCTACCAGCCGACCTACGTCCTGGAATCGATCGGGGATGTGGAGTTGTAGGGGTTGCAAAGGGCGAGTTCCGAGAGGCAGGTGTGCTGCGTGTTGCGTATTTCGTGGTGCGTAGCACGTCTCGACACGCAACACGGCGCACGCAACACGCAGCACATAGATTCTGAAATCAGCAAAGAGCAGGGAGATTCATCATGGCAACACCCATCGTCATGCCCAAACAGGGCAACACCGTCGAAAGCGTCATCATCGTCGATTGGAAAAAACAGGTCGGCGAGGCTGTGGCCGTGGATGACGTGCTGTGCGAAGTCGAAACTGACAAAGCGACGATGGAAGTGCCAAGCACCGTCGCCGGCACACTGTTGGCGACCCTTTTCGCCGCCGGCGACGAGGTTCCAGTGATGGCGACGATCGCCTGGATCGGCGAGGCAGGCGAGGCAGTGCCGGGGGGTGAGGGGCGAGGGGCGAAGGGCGAGGAAGCCGCACCGCCACCTGCTGCACCCATCGAAACACCGGTGCTTTCTGCTACTCAATCTCCCAATCTCCCAATCTCCCAATCTCCAATCTCCAATCTCCAATCTCCCGTCTCTCCGCGCGCCCGTCACCTCGCCGAACGCAAGGGCATCGAAGCGAGCGTGCTGGCTGGCTCCGGTCCCGGCGGTCGCGTGATCGAACGCGACGTGCAGGCGGCGATTGCAGCGCAACCCAAACTGACGCCCGTCGCCAAAGCCATGGTGGCCGAAGGCGGCTTCGCCGTGCCCGTGCAGGGCAGCGGCCCCGGCGGTCGCGTCACCTCGAAAGACCTGGTCAAAGAGCAGGAAATGGGGAGAGGGGTAGACAAGGAGAAGATGAAACAAGCAGAGGCGCCCGGCGCAATCGCCCAAACTCCAATCTCCAGTCTCCAATCTCCCGAAGCCGAGATCATTCCTCTCAAAGGCGTGCGCAAGGTCATCGCCGAACGGATGTTGCAATCGCTGCAGACTACGGCGCAGCTCACGCTCAACGCCTCGGCGGATGCGCGCGCGTTGCAGGCGCTGCGCAAACGGCTCAAGGACAGCCCAGAGGCGATGGGCGTGCGCGGCATCACGATCAACGACCTGGTGCTCTTTGCTGTGGCGCGCACGTTGCCCTCCTTTCCTGGCTTGAACGCGCTCTTCACCGGCGCCGAAATTCACCAATACCGCACCGTTCACCTGGGCGTCGCCGTCGACACACCGCGCGGATTGATGGTTCCGGTTGTGCGCAACGCCGAGACGCTCAGCCTGCGTCAGCTCTCCGCCGAAGCCAAACGCCTGGCGACCGCCTGCCTGGAGAGCAAGATCACACCCGACGAACTGACCGGCGGCACCTTCACCGTCACCAACCTGGGCGCGTTCGGCGTCGAAAGCTTCACGCCCGTGCTCAACCCGCCGCAGGTCGCCATTTTGGGCGTCTCCAGCATCCAGCTCAAGCCGACCGAGATCAACGACAAGGTCGAGTTCGTACCGCACATCGGTCTGTCGCTGACGATCAACCATCAGGTCGTGGACGGCGCACCCGCCGCCCGCTTCCTACAGGCATTGGGACAGGCGATTGCAACCATCGATCTGTTGCTGGTAGGGTAGAGATTGACATTATCTCATTTTGAGATACAATTATATGCATATCATCTCGCACAAGGCGCTGGCTGATTTCTGGGACAAGCACCCGGACAGCAAGGAGGTGCTGATTCGATGGCATCGGATTGTTGAAAGAAGCACGTTTGCAAGCTTTGCGGAGCTGCACCAAACCTTCCCATCGGCAGACATGGTGGGGCGCTACACCGTCTTTAACATTGGCGGTAACAAGTATCGACTGATTACGTCGATTCACTATGACCGTGGCAAGGTCTATGTGCGCGACGTGCTGACGCATCAGGAGTACGATCAGGAAAGATGGAAGAGGTAAAGAAATTCGCTGAAGCAGTGCAACCCTACTGGGCAGTCGTGGAGCCGGTGCTGACGGTGCGCACGGAAGAAGACTATGCGCGGGCGGTGACGCGACTCAACGAATTGCTCGACGAAGTGGGCGACGACACAACGCACCCACTCTACGGCTTGCTCGACACGCTGGGCACGCTGATCCGCGCCTACGAAGAGGAACACACACTGATGCCCAAAGCCACCGGGATCGAGGCGTTGCAATTCCTGATGGAGGAACACAACCTGACGCAGTCCGACTTGCCGGAAATCGGCTCGCAGGGCGTGGTGTCAGAGATTCTGCGCGGTAAGCGGCGGCTCAACATCCGCCAGATTCGAGCATTGGCGGAACGCTTTCATGTGTCGCCGGCAGTGTTCATTTGAACCGGGCGGACCTTTCACTATCACATGATGCCCACCAGTATGTTCGAGATTAGCACTGACCGCACCCGCCTGGATATTGACTATATCCACCGTTATCTCAGCCAGGAGTGTTACTGGGCAATTGGGCGCAGCCGCGCCGTTGTGGAAAAATCGCTTGCCAACTCCCTCTGTTTTGGCGTGTACGATGGCGCGCAGCAGATCGGTTTTGCGCGCGTCGTCACCGACTACGCCACCTTTGCCTGGCTGTGCGATGTCTTCATCGATGCGGCGTATCGCGGACATGGTCTGGGCAAGCAGCTGGTCGAGGCGATCATCGCTCACCCGGAATTGCAGGGGTTGCGCAATTTCATTCTGGCGACGCGCGATGCGCACGAACTGTACCGCCGCTATGGCGGTTTTGACGCGCTGGCTGCACCCGAACGCTGGATGGCGCGCCCGCGTAGGGAATAGTTTATTTGCTGACAAGGATTCTGTTGATGCGAAGGCGCAGAGATTTGCGGAGAAAATGTGGAACTGTGGTTTATATCTTCTTTCACTCTGCGCCTTCGCGTCGAGTCATTTGGTTTGAAACAAAAAAGGACGCAGGATACGTGCTATGACAAAGGCAATTTTGATCGACCCGACTGAAATGCGGAAGCCTTCTGTGCTGAAGGCGCCGGAGATTCCCCTCAACCAGTACGTCAGTGACCCGGCGGCGGAAGCGGCGCGTTACGGGCGTGAGACGCTTGTCCGCGTCTATCGCGACATGGTCGTGATCCGCGAGTTCGAGACGATGCTCGACCGCATCAAGAAAGAAGGCTCCTACCAGGGCATCGAATACCAGCACAAAGGGCCGGCGCATCTCTCCATCGGTCAGGAGGCGTCGGCGGTTGGGCAGGCGCTGGCGTTGACGCCGGACGATTACATCTTCGGCTCGCACCGTTCGCACGGCGAGATTCTGGCAAAGAGCCTGTCGGCGATTGCGCAGATGGACGACGCCGCCCTGGAGAAGGTGATGACCACCTACAACAACGGCGACACGCTGCGGGTGGTCGAGACCTTCCATAAAAATGGCGGCGTCAAGAGCCTGGCGCTCGACTACGTCCTTTTTGGCGCCCTGGCGGAGATTTTCGGGCGCTTTGCCGGCTTCAATCGGGGCATGGGCGGCTCCATGCACGCTTTCTTCCCGCCCTTCGGCGTCATGCCCAACAACGCCATCGTCGGCGGCTCGGCGGACATTGCCACCGGCGCCGCGCTCTTCAAGCGCGTCAATCGGCGTCCGGGCATCGTCATCGCCAACATTGGCGACGCGTCGATGGGCTGCGGCCCCGTCTGGGAGGCGATGATGTTTGCGGCGATGGATCAATATCGCAAGCTGTGGCCCGCAGAGGCAGGCGGCGCACCACCGATGCTCTTCAACTTTATGAACAACTTCTACGGCATGGGCGGCCAGCCCTACGGCGAGACGATGGGCTTTGAGGTGCTGGCGCGCGTCGGGCTGGGCGTCAACCCGGAAGCGATGCACGCCGAGCGCGTCGATGGCTACAATCCGCTGGCGGTGGCGGACGCCGTGGCGCGCAAAAAGGAGATTTTGCTGGCGGGGCGCGGCCCCGTGCTGCTCGACACCGTCACCTATCGCTTTGCCGGGCACTCGCCTTCGGACGCCTCCGCGTATCGCACCAAAGAGGAGATGGATCTGTGGCGTCAGCACGACTCGCTGATCGGTTACCGCGACTATCTGGTCGCCAACCGGCTTGCCAGCGACGCCGATCTGGACGCTATCAGCGAGGAGGTGATCGACCGCCTGGTGCGCGTGCTGAGCGCCGCCGTCAACGACGAACTGGCGCCGCGCGTGGCGCTCGATTCCGAATACATCGGCGAGATCATGTTCACCAACCGCCAGCGCGAGAAATACGCCGAAGGCGAGCCGTGGGTGCTCCAGAAAAAAGAGGAGAGCCGATTGGCGCAGACCCAAGCCAAGTTCCGCTACGCCTTCGACGAGAACGGCAAGCCCCATCCCAGGCTCAGAACGCTCACCTATGCCGAGGCGCTCTACGAGGCGATGGTCGAGGGCTTCTACCGCGACCCCACGATGGTGGCCTTTGGCGAGGAGAACCGCGACTGGGGCGGTGCGTTCGGCGTCTATCGCGGGCTGACCGAAGCGCTGCCCTACCCGCGCCTCTTCAACTCGCCGATCTCCGAAGGTGCGATCGTGGGCGCCGGCGTCGGCTATGCCTTGAGCGGCGGGCGCGTGGTCGCCGAGCTGATGTACTGCGATTTCATGGGGCGCGCCGGCGACGAAATCTTCAACCAGATGGCAAAGTGGCAGGCGATGTCGGGCGATGTGTTGGAAATGCCGCTGGTGCTGCGCGTCTCGGTCGGCGCCAAGTATGGCGCGCAACACTCGCAGGACTGGAGCGCCATGATCGCACACATTCCGGGGCTGAAGGCGTACTTCCCGGCGACGGCGTATGATGCCAAGGGCATGCTGGCGCTTGCCCTGCGCGGCAGCGACCCGGTCGTCTTCTTCGAGAGTCAGCGCCTCTACCCAGAGCCAGAGACGCTGGTTGAGGGCGGTGTGCCGGTCGAGGATTACATCGTGCCTGAAGGCGAACCGGCGCTGCGCAAAAGCGGCCGCGATCTGACGATCATTACCGTCGGCGCCACGCTCTATCGGGCGCTGGAAGCGGCGAAGGTGCTGGAGGAAAAATACGGCGTCTCGACCGAGGTGATCGACGCGCGCTTTGTCAACCCACTCAACTATAGCCCGCTGGTCGAGTCAGTGAAGAAGACCGGCAAAGTCGTTCTGGCTTCGGATGCGTGCGAACGCGGCTCCTTCCTGCACACAATGGCGTCGAACCTGACGCAGCTTGCCTTCGACTACCTGGACGGGCCGCCGGTCGTCGTCGGTGCGCGCAACTGGATCACGCCGCCGGCCGAGCTGGAGGATATGTTCTTCCCCACCAAAGAGTGGATCGTCGACGCCGTACACGAGCGCATCCTGCCGCTGCCGGGGCACAAACCCTCGACGCGCCAGGGCACGGATGAGATTCTGCGCCGCAATCAGCTTGGTGTTTGAGGGCGACGTTGCAACTGTCCGTCTCAAAAGGCTTTTACGCTTGTTGTAGCGTGAAGACCGTGATCTCGGGCGGACAGTTGAATCGATATGGAATCGGCCACGACCCCAGCCCGCGATTGGTGTAAACAATCCGTTCGCCAACGCGACGTAGCCCGATAGGATAGCGTTTGCCATATTCGGGCACGATCAGCGCATAGCTGAAAAGCCCGTCCGGTCCGGGTGTGGGTCGTGGCAGTCGCACCTGCCCGCCGTGAGTGTGACCGCTAAATTGCACGGCGATGGGCGCATTGCGCTGGATAACATTGTCGAAATAGTCGGGCGAGTGCGACATCAATAGCGTGGTTGCGCCCGCAGGCGCATCGCGCAGCGCAGCGCCCAGGTCGGGTCGACCGCCCCAAACATCCTCGACGCCAGCCAGCCATAGACCGTCATCGATCGGCATGGCCTCGTTGCGCAGGAGATGAACGCCCGCTTCGTTCAACATGCGCACCACCGGATCGACCCCACCCCAGTGGTCGTGGTTGCCACTCACCGCCACCATCGGCATCTGCGCCAGGCGCAGTGGTTCGACCAATGACATGAGCGCCTGCGTGCGCAGTTCCGAGCGCCGGCTGCGGTCGCGCTCGCGCACAGTGACAAAATCGCCGGTCAGCATCAGCAAGTCAACGTCGAGCTGATTGACGCGCTGAATAGCGGCTGCGGCGTCTTCGGGCTGAAAATAGGCGCCGATGTGGATGTCGGATATCTGCGCAATACGTTTGCCGGCACAGCTTGCCGGCAAACCGGCGATCGCAAGCGTAACCGAATCGATCTGCACGTGTGCAGGCTCGACAAAACGTGCATAGCCGGCGCCAACGGCTGAAGTGCTGAGCAGACCGCCAATCATCCACATCAACGACCGTCGCGAGATCAGACGCGGGCCGAAAGAGTGTGCGTTCTCCTGCTCGTAAGCCAACTCCAACCGTTTTTCCAATCTCTCATCGCCGCTTGAAGCCAGTGCCGGTTCAACAGCGGACGACAGGTGCATTTGTTCGTTCATGGTCAAATAACTCCTGGTCTATGAACGCCGTTGCGCAACATAGACGTTCCATTCCGTTGCGTCGTACAGAGGCAGCCCATCCCACGCAGGGAAACAGTCCACTGTATCGAAGCCAGCCGCCTGCAGAAGCGCTGTCATCTCCGCCACTGCGTAGGTCTGGTCGCACAGCAGCACTTCGTCCATTGCACCGCTGTCGAGATGAATTGTATAAAATCGCTCTAGTGACATTGCCGCGTCTTCATCCCAGAAGCGTTCGCCGAGATGCAGAAACGGCGCGTCTCCCCACAGCCCGGCGTCGTCGGTGAACCACCAGGTGCTGTGCTGACGATCTACGTTGTCCTGGTTGAGCAGTTCGATACAGGCGCGTCCGCCCGGACGCAACGCCGCAGCCATTTTGCGCAGAAGAGCGGCAGCCTCTTCACGGCGAAAGACGGCGAGTTGACCATAGAGAAAAAGCGCTGCGTCGTATGCACTGCTATCAACAACTGCTTCGCGCACATCACCCTCGACAAAAATGCAGCGATCGGCGACGCCAACATCTGCAGCCAGCGTGCGGGCATATCGGATCGACGCCGGTGAGAAGTCGACGCCGGTCACTTCACAGCCGCGCTGCGCCAGCGCTACAGCATACAGTCCGGGGCCGCAGGTCAGGTCGAGCACATGGCTGCCCTGTTTCAGCTCGAGCTTCCGCCACAGCCAGTCGATCTGCTGGACGCGCTGCACTGTTGTACGCGAGGCTGCGCTATGCGTTTCGTCGAGATGCTGGAGTAACATGCGCTCCGAGAATGCAGGATCGTTCCACGGCAGGTTGCCGCCATCTTGCCAGGCTGTTGGACGTTCTGGCCGCCGGTGGAGGCGCCACAACACCTCCGCCAGGCGTTGCGCCGCCCCGCTCTCCGCCTTTCGCCGATTGCTGTGTTCCACCGAGCACCATCCTTCAATGCAGATGCGAAAAAGTCCAGCAAGTGAGGCGACCTGTCAGGTCGCCTCACTTGCTGGACGACAATCGTATTGGTTCCCGTTGGCTATTGTAGACCATATAGCGACGCCATTCCCAATTCGCCGCCGCCGAAAAGGGCTGCTTTACTTGAGAATCAAAGTAGCGTGACGCTGGTGCACAGTCATGTCGCGCCGGAAGCTCGACCTACTGATGTACAGGCGTATTGGCAAGCGGCGTGGGCAAAGCGCCGCCGTCATAGAGCGGGATTGAACGGCGCGTGAAGGCATGCGCCGGCGCCCAGTATGGATTGGCGGCTGCGTCATACAGGTGAATAGCTGGCGCCGTCTTGACAATCGCCGAAGGCGTTTCCGTCACCACGACAAATCCAGCGCCGTGTCCGGTCACCCGTGCAGCCAACGCCAACGCAATAAAAATCGCCAGCAAAATCAGCAACTCACGGTCGATCCTCTGTCTGCGCCTCGTCATATTTGGTTTTCTCCCTCTTGTGTTCGGGCCGTCCAAATTGTATGATCTGTGACGGCGTTCTCTCTGTGTGTCAAGAGGGTATACGATGAAGCGTTGATCGAGCGTTGACGCCGTCTGCGCCAAAGGCTCTACTGGTGTTATGGAGTAGATCCCAAACCTGCCGGCATCGTTGACACGTCGTGTCACCCGTGTTATGATGACAGTTGCTTAAAACGTTTTAACCAGCAGATGGTTCGCTGAACAATTGGCGCTCAAGTTCTCATCGATTCCCGAACTCTTGCGATAATCCACCTTTTCAAACCTAATGGAGATCGATCTATGAAACTAACCACCAAACCTGTCACTTTAGGATTGATCGTCGGCAATCGCGGCTTTTTCCCGGCGCATCTGGCTGAAAGTGGGCGTAAGACCGTGCTCAAGGTGCTGGAGGGGCAGGGTTTTCGTGTGATTGCGCTGTCTCCCGAAGAGACGCTCTACGGCAGCGTAGTGACGCACGCCGATTCGCACAAGTGCGCCGATCTGTTCAAGAAGCATCGTGATGAGATCGACGGCGTGCTGGTGACGCTGCCCAACTTTGGTGAGGAGCGCGCCATTGCCGACGCGCTGCGTTGGGCAGGGTTGGACGTGCCGGTGCTGATTCAGGCTTTCCCCGATGACCCGACGAAGATGACCGTCGCCGACCGCCGCGACTCCTTCTGTGGCAAGATGTCGGCATGCAACAATCTCCGTCAATACGGCATCAAATATTCGTTGACCAGCCTGCACACGGTCGATCCGGAGAGCGAATCCTTCAAGCAAGATCTGGCGCGCTTTGCCGGCGTCTGTCGCATCACGCGCGGTTTCAAAAACGCACGCATCGGAGTCATCGGCGCACGACCGACTGCATTCAACACGGTGCGCTTCAGCGAGAAACTGCTCGAACGCAGCGGCATTTCAGTGGAAACGCTCGATCTTTCCGAAGTTTTTGGTCGCATCGAACGGCTCGACAACGAAGCAGCCGTCGTCAAGGCCAAGCTGGCGCGGATCGGCGAGTACATTCAGACGGGAGGCGTGCCGGAAGCGTCGTTGCTGCGCATGGCGAAATTTGGCGCAGTCGTCGATGAATGGATGCAGGAGACCGAATTGACCGCCAGCGCCATTCAGTGTTGGACGGCGATGGAAGAGTATTATGGTGTGGTGCCATGCACGCTAATGAGCATCATGAGCGACGGGCTGATGCCCTCGGCGTGCGAGACTGACATCGCCGGCACGGTGGCGATGATGGCGCTTGCCTACGCGTCGGGCAAGCCGAGCGCAATTGTGGACTGGAACAACAACTACGGCGACGACCCCGACAAGGCGATCATCTTCCACTGCTCGAACCTGCCCAAGAGCATCTTTGTAGAGGAGGGCGACGTTAAGGCGGCGGGCGGTTTGATCCAGGCCGACGACATCCCCGTGATGGACTTTCAGGAGATTATCGCCGGCACGGTGGGCAAGGACAACACCTTCGGCACCGTCGTCGGTCGCGTCAAGGCCGAGCCATTCACCTATCTGCGCGTTTCGACCGACGACCTCAACGGGCGCATCGTCGCTTATGTCGGTGAAGGTGCACTGACCAATGACCCGATCAAGACCTTCGGCGGCTACGGCGTGGTGCATGTGCCCAGGCTACAGAAACTGCTCAACTATATCTGCGAAAACGGCTTCGAGCATCACGTCGCCATGAACCTCTCGCAGGTTGCGCCGGCGGTCAACGAGGCGCTGAACAAGTATATGGGTTGGTCGACGTATTGGCACGAGGCGTAAAGATTAAGAGATTAGGAGATTGGCGCTGAGGCCCTTCAATCCCCAATCTCCTAATCTCCTATCTCCACTCAACAAGGAGCCCAAAATCTATGGGATTGCAGGAAGATAGACTAAATCAGATTCGCAGCTTCATGCGCGTGCAAGAGATCGACGCGCTGGCGCTGCGCCAGGTGAGCAGCTTCGCATGGGCGACGGGCGGGCATCGCTCGTATGTCAACACGGCTTCATCGAACGGCATTGGAACGCTGGTGATTACACCCGATGAGCAGTTTGTGGTGACAAACACCATCGAGGCGCCGCGACTTGATCAGGAAGAAGGTTTGGTCGCCGCTGGCTGGAAAATTCGGGTGGCGCCGTGGTACAAAAATGATGATACGGTCAACCGTCTGATTGCCGGAAAACGCAGCGGCGCCGACTTTGCCCTGGAGGGCGCCGCCGATCTATCGGGCGCGATTGCGTGGCAGCGTTCGCTGCTGCTGCCGGAGGAGATCGAACGCTTCCGCTTGCTTGGCAAGCTCTGCGCCGAGGCAATGAACGCAGCGATCCGGTCGATTGCACCGGGCATGAGCGAATATGAGATTGCAGCGCAGCTTGCTTTTGAAACCGAACGTCGCGGCGCACAGGCAATCGTCAACCTGATCGCCACCGACGAACGCATCTTCAAATTCCGTCACCCGCTGCCGACCACCAAGAAGCTGGATCGTTACGCCATGCTCGTGCTCTGTGGACGCCGCGATGGGCTGGTCTGCTCGATCACACGGTTGGTTCGCTTTGGCAAGCTGCCCGATTCGCTGCGCGTCAAAGCCGAGGCGGTGGCGCAGATCGACGCGACCTTCATCTTGGGCACACGCCCTGGACGCTCCATCGGCGAGATTTTCGGCAGCGCACAGGCTGCCTATGCCAGCACCGGCTTCGCCGATGAGTGGCAATATCATCACCAGGGCGGCCCGGCGGCCTACGAACCGCGCGAAGTGATCGCCACGCCGGAGATGATGCAGGCGGTCGTCGCCGGGCAAGTCTACGCGTGGAATCCGTCGATTGCCGGCGCCAAGTCTGAGGACACAATCCTGGTCGGCGAGAACGGCAACGAGGTGCTCACAACCATCGAGGGCTGGCCCACATGGGAGATGACGGTCAACGGGCAGAGCATCGCACGACCAGCGATCCTGGAAGCCTGACCAATCGCCAATAAGTTGTTGTATCAAAATGCTGCGTGTTGCGCGTCGCTTGCCAAGATACGCAACACGCAGCACGCAACACGAAACGCGCAACATGAGCGACAAGAAATATGTAATCGGCATCGACTTTGGCACCGAGTCAGGGCGGGCGCTGCTGGTGGAGGTGGCGACCGGTCGCGAGATTGCGGTGGCTGTACATCCTTACGCCAACGGTGTAATCGATGAGAAGCTGCCCGGGACGGACATTCGCCTCGAACCGGATTGGGCGTTGCAAGACCCAAACGACTACCTCGAGGTGTTGAAACATGCTGTGCCAGCGGTGCTTCAGCAGAGCGGCGTCGATCCGGCGGATGTGATCGGCGTCGCCGCCGACTTTACGGCGTGCACGATCTTGCCGACGACGCGCGATGGCACGCCGCTCTGTTTTTTGCCCGAGTATCGCAATCGGCCCCATGCGTGGGTAAAACTCTGGAAGCATCATGCCGCGCAGCCGGAGGCAAACAAGCTCAACCAAATTGCTGCGCGCGAAGGCTATGACTTTCTGCCCCGTTATGGCGGCAAGATCAGTTCGGAGTGGTTCGTGCCAAAGGTCTGGCAGATGCTGGATGAGGATCCCGAAATCTACGCCGCCGCCGACCGCATCATCGAGGCAGCGGACTGGATCGTCTGGCAGATGACCGGCGTCGAGAAGCGCAATCTGACGACGGCAGGCTACAAAAGCATCTGGTCGAAGCGGCATGGCTTCCCGCCCAAGGCGTTTTTCCGGGCGCTCGACCCGCGGCTGGAGAATCTGGTCGATGAGAAGATGACGCGCGACATCTACGGTTTTGGGACAAAAGCGGGTGAACTGACCTCACAGGCTGCAGCGTGGATGGGGTTGCGGCCGGGCACAGCGGTCGCCATCGGCAACGCAGACGCCCACGCGGCTGTGCCGGCAGCCGGCGTCAGCGAAGCGGGACGCATGGTCATCATCATGGGCACGTCGAACTGTCACATGTTGCTGAGTGAGGATGACCGCATCGTGCCCGGAATGTGTGGTTGCGTCGAAGATGGCATCATTCCTGGTTTTTTCGGCTATGAGGCAGGTCAGGCGTGTGTGGGCGATCACTTTGCGTGGTTCATGGAAACCTGCGCACCGGCCAGTTACACCCAGGAAGCCGCGGCGATGGGCGTCAGCCTGCACGATCTCTTCGAGGCGAAGGCGGCGGCGCTCAAGCCGGGCGAGTCCGGGCTGGTGGCGCTGGATTGGTGGAATGGCAACCGCAGCGTGCTGGTCGATGTCGATCTGACTGGCGCAATTGTGGGCATGACGCTGGCGACAAAACCGGAGGAAATCTACCGGGCGCTGATCGAGGCGACAGCCTTTGGCACACGCGTCATCATCGAAGCGTTCGAGGCGAGCAATGTGGCGGTGCATGAGATTGTGGCGTCGGGTGGGCTGCCGGATCGCAACAGGCTGCTGATGCAGATTTACGCCGACGTGACCGGGCGTCCGATCAAGGTGGCTGGCACGAAGCAGGGCGGCGCCTTTGGCTCGGCGATGCATGCAGCGGTGGCGGCGGGTGAGGCTGCCGGCGGCTACGCCACGATCCAGGAGGCGACGCGGGCGATGGCCTGGCTGCGCGACGAGCAGTATACGCCAAATCCGGCAGCGAAGGCGATCTACGACGAATTGTTTGCCGAGTACAAACAGCTTCACGACTACTTCGGACGCGGCGGCAACGATGTGATGAAGCGGTTGAAGGCGTTGAAAGTAAGAGTATTGAAAGATTAAGGGATTGGGAGATTAAGAGACTGGAGATTGGAGATGAGGGGCACAGCAAGCAGGTTGCGCAATCTTACAATCGCTTAATCGCATAATCTCTCAATCTCCAATCTCAAAGGAGATTACGATGCTGGAATCAATCAAAGAAGAATTGCACTGGCTCCATCTGGAGCTGCCGAAACAAAATCTGGTGACGTGGACAAGCGGCAACATCAGCGCACGCGACCCACAATCAGGGCTGGTGGTGATCAAACCGTCGGGCATCCGCTACGAAGAATTGCGCCCGGAGCACATGGTCGTCGTCGATCTGGAAGGCGACATTGTCGAAGGCAACCTCAAACCGTCGTCGGACACGGCGAGCCATCTCTACATCTATCGCCACCGCCCCGACGTCAACGGCATCGTGCACACGCACTCGCGCTACGCCACGGCTTTTGCCGCCAACGGCATGTCGATCCCGGTTTATCTCACCGCACAGGCCGACGAGTTTGGCGGGCCGATCCCGTGCGGCGGCTTTGCGCTGATCGGCGGTGAAGACATCGGCAAGGTAGTGATCGAGTCGATAGGTTCATCGCCAGCGGTGCTGCTCAAGAATCACGGCGTCTTCACCGTGGGCCCGAACGCCAAAGCTGCGCTCAAGGCCGCTGTGATGGTGGAAGACGTGGCTGCAACAGTGTGGCTGGCGTTGCAGATCGGCCAGCCTGATCGCATCAGCGACGAGGATGTGGCGAAACTGCACTATCGCTACACGCATGTGTACGGTCAATAGCCTCTCTTCATCCCCAATGCAGGCGTTGCAAGCCAACTGCAGCGCCTGGCATGCTGTTCTCCCGTGACGAAAAGCTGGCGATTAAGAAAGATGGAGACCCCTAAATGTGTACACATCGATTTTGGATACTTGTTTTCGTGGTCGTGACGTGGTTAGCGGGTGGCAGTGGCGACGCGATAGCGCAGACATCCCTGCCCGGCGACAACTCATTGCTCTTTGTCGAGAATGTGGGGCAGTTCGAGCCTCCTGTACGTTTTCTGGTGCGTGCTGGCGATGAGACGCTCTGGCTACTGGATGATGCGCTGTGGGTAAGTCGCTCCGCTGCTCTTGGAATGCGGTCGGCGACGCGCATTACTTTCGACGGGGCCAACCCATCTCCAACGGTGACGCCCTTCGGCGCACAGGATGTGCATCTTCACTACTACATCGGCGCTGATCCGACAAGTTGGCGCACAAATGTCCCAGTCTGGCGTGGTGTACGCTATGCAAATCTTTATCCGGGCGTCCACCTGGAGGTGTATGCGCAGAGTGGACGTTGGACGTGGCGGCTAACAGGCAGCGGCAATATGGCGTCGGCCGCTGCACGCCTGAATGTGGAGAGCGCAGATGTGCACGCGACGTCATGGCTGCCTCCGCTCCTTGCTCCTGCAAACACTGCAGCGACCAGCGCGCAACCGGAGGATGTTCCTGCCTCGTTAGTGTGGAGCACCTTCCTCGGCGGCAGCAGTGTAGATGCGGCGACGGATATTGCGCTCGACAGCAGCGGCGCGGCATTTGTCACTGGCGCCACCACTTCGCCCGACCTGCCCACCACGCCTGGTCTCGGCGCGACGCTGAGTGGCAACAGCGACGCCTTCGTGGCGCGCCTCAAAGCCGACGGCAGCGGAGTGCATTATCTGACCTATCTGGGGGGCGCTTATAACCCACCGCCAGAGTTTGCCACCTGGTGGATGGATCAGAGCAACGCCATTACCATCGACGCCAACGGCGCGGCATACATCACAGGTCAAACCTTCTCCAACGACTTTCCCACAACGGCGGGCGCCTTTGACACGACCTACAACGGCGGTGAACCATGTGAAACGCACAACGACAAGACCCTCAACTGCGGCGACGCCTTCGTGGCTAAACTCGGCGCCGACGGTCGACTTGTTTATAGCACCTATCTGGGCGGCTCCTATCTGCCCGGAGTGGTTTCCGGCGGCGACGATAACGGGCAAGGCATCGCTGTCAGCGCCGATGGGCGTATTTTTGTCACGGGCTTCACAACGTCGTGGGACTTTCCAACAACCCCTGGCGCGTTCAAGCGCATCTTCGCACGTGAAGAATATGGTCTCAAAGACGACATCATCCTCAGCGTGTTCAACCCGGCTGGAGGTGGGAGCGCGGACTTGCTGTATAGCACCTTCATTGGCGGAGGCTACGAAGAACGCGGCAGCGACATTGCCGTCGATGCTGCTGGCTTTGCCTACATCACCGGCTATCACGCTGTCGAAGGCTCTGACTACATCCATATCTGGCCCGATTTTCCCTCCACCGTAGGCGCCTTTGATCCCGGCCCCATGGTGCGTGGGGCGCGTTCCTTCGTAATCAAGTTCTTCCCAGGCGGTCAAGGCGCCTCCGACCTGCGCTACAGCACCTTATTCGGCTCACACAGCAGCATCGATTCCAACGGTGTCACCGAGGGGCACGCCATTGCCCTGGATGCTGCCGGAGATGTCTATATTAGCGGCTACACCTCGGACGAGGAAATGATGACCACACCTGGCGCCTTTGCTCGCTCGCGCAGCGGCTGGGCGGATGCATTCGTGGCGCGCTTCAATCTCGGCAGTCAGGGCGCCGCCGATCTGCGCTATGCAACTTTTCTGGGCGGCGCTGATTACGAAGTGCTCGAGGAAAGCGACCTGGCGCTCGATGCCAGTGGCGACATCTACGTCACAGGCGAAACCGGCTCACAGGATTTCCCCGTCACTGCAGGCGCATATCAGCGTGAACGTGCGGGATCGGACGATGTCTTCGTGGCGCGGTTGCGTCCCGCCGGGCAGGGCGCCAATGACTTGATCTACGGCAGCTATGTCGGCGCCAGCGACAATGATCTTGGCCTCGGCATCGGTGTGGCAGCGCCAGGCGTCGTGCTGGTGGCGGGTTACACCGACTCCGACTCCTTCCCAACCACGCCAGGCGCGTTCGACACGACCTTCGGTGACTGCGACAGTTGGCTCTGCCTCGATGGGATAGTCTTCAAGCTGGCGATGGCTGAAGTGACGACGCCTGACGTCGACGCCTATCTCACGGCGCCGCCGCTGGCGCCAGGGCCGGCGGCGAGTGCGGCGGCAATCCCGATTACATTTGGCAACAAGGGCGCAACCGATGCGGTTGCAGTCGCGATTACCGCTACACTGCACATCAGCCTGACCTACGTTGCCGACACCCTGGGTGTGACGCCGGTGGTCAATGGCAGTACGATGGTCTGGACGCTGTCGCAGCCGCTCAGCTTTGGCGATGACCGCAACTTTGTGCTCACGGTCGGCCTGCCTGACGCGCCGCTGGACATGCGCCTGCCGGTGGCGCTGGCGATCGACTCGGCAGGGCCGGAAACGATTCCAGAAAACAACCAGGCGACCACCGATGCGTGGGTGGCGTTGCAGTTCTTCCTGCCAGTGATTCGGCGTTAGAGCTTGGACAGCCTGGAGCAATCCATATCTCACAAGGTGCTTAGCTATTAGCTTAGTCTTATCCGTTGCATAAGCCATTAGAGAGCGCAAACTGAGCGTTGTTGGCGCGATACTTAACCAAACTAAACGGCTTTCAACAATGCGCGACACGCGCAAAGGAGACAATATGGCGACAGCGACTCAACTTGGCATTCGTGTTCATCTCGATGCACCTTATGAAGAAGCGATTGAGCGGGTGACCGCTGCGCTCAAAACACAAGGCTTTGGCGTGCTCACGTCGATTGATATAAAGGCGACGCTCAAGAATCGCCTCGACGTAGATTTCAGGAAGTACACGATCTTAGGAGCGTGCAATCCACCGCTGGCGCACCGGGCGCTGTCGAATGAACTGGCGGTGGGTCTGCTGTTGCCATGCAATGTGATCGTTTACGAAGACGCCGAACAGGGAGGCTCTATCGTATCGTTGGGCGATCCGATTGCCATGATCGGTCTCATCGACGACAACCCGGTGTTGACGGA
Source organism: Chloroflexota bacterium (assembly GCA_016861025.1). Taxonomy (GTDB): domain Bacteria; phylum Chloroflexota; class Anaerolineae; order Caldilineales; family Caldilineaceae; genus Caldilinea. Next base: position 245,128 of record BOKO01000006.1, on the reverse strand, counting down.
AGTCGCCCAGGACGCGCGCACGCGGTTGGAAAAAGTGGCGGCGGCGCTGGCGCAATAAAGCAATAAAAAGAGAGGCGTCAACAAAAAGGCGAGACAGTGAACGCTGTCCCGCCTTTTTCATTTGCTCCTGTCTCAACATCTACAATGCGCCACGCACCTGCGCAATCAGCGCATCGATCGCTTTGATTTTCTCGTACTCAGCGTCCCAGAAATCTTGATCGGCCATCTGGCGGATGTAGTCGGCGCTGTAGCCAAATTTTGTCCACAGGTCGAGCTTCATCTGCTGCAGGCGTGCGTGTTGGCCGCCTTTGTTGAGATCGACGATCTCGCCCAGGCTGGCGCCGAGGAAGACGCTCTTCGCCCACATCTCCAACTGATCGTCGGTCGGCTTGCCGCCGTTGCGTTTATAGAGCGACTCGCTCACCGACGGGTAGCGGTCATACGAGTCGGTGGCGATGGTGACGATGTTGTCTTGTGGCCCCAGCCCCAGATATTTGGCTGTCTTGATCGCGCCGATGATATTGCAGATGCAGCTCGGCCCAAAGCGGCCATAGAGAGAGCGAGCCGCGTCGCCAGGCGCACCGAGCCGATCGGCCAGAATGTGCGCGCCGCTCTGGATGACTTCCATGCCGCGCACGGTGTCTTCGTCGTGGATGAGCATCAGCAGGTCACTGTTGAAAACGTTGTGGATCAACGTCACCATCTTGTCGCCGATGCCCTCGATGCGATGCTGACCCTGTCCGCCATTGTAGAGGGTGCTGCATTCGCGTGGCTCCAGGACCACGATTTTGGCTTCTGGATAGACGGCTTTGATGGCGTCGCCGGCGGCCAACGTGCCGGCGCTGCCCGGTGCGCTGGCAAAGGCGGCGACGCGTTCATTGCCGATGCCCTTGACCGCATCCAGCGCAGCCTTGCCGGTGACGTGGCGATGAAAGCGATAGTTGGGCAGCAGCTCAAATTGAGCCAGCGTCACATATTTGTCGGGCTTGCTCACATATTCGCTGTGCGTGCGCTCCAGCGTCAGAATCACATCGGATTCGGTGCCAGGGGTGAGATCGAGGTCGCCCTTGTATTTGCGGATGCGCTCGTAGCGCTCCTTGCTCATGTTGTCGGGCATGACGACGATCGCTTTGTAGCCCTTCAACATGCTGATGTAGGCGGCGCCGATGCCAAAGTTGCCGGTGCTCGGCCCAATCACGGTGCGGTCGCCGGGACGCAGGTGCTCCATCGCTTCGTGCTCGGCGAGGGTGGCGTAGGCAGGCCCCACTTTCATGCTGCCGCTGGGGAAAGTGCGCCCGCTGAGCACGACGATGTTTGCCGGCACACCGGTCAGCTCTTTGGGCAGCACAATCTTTTCGACCTCGTCGCCGGTGTTCTTCCAATTGATGTTATAGAGGTTGAGCGGATCCAGTTCATTTTCGCGCGCAGCATTGGCTTGCGCCCGCAATTCTGCAGGCAAGAGCATCGGGTTGCGCATTTCGGCGTAAGTCGGGCCAGGAATAATCGGACGCAACAAGGCTTCTTCTCCTTTAATATGAGATGTTGCTGTACGTCAGATCGCACAGCAACATCGTCGTCCATAGCATTGTCTTTACAGCATATACAGAACCGACAATTGATGCAATCCTCATGCGTGATGCGAAGAGTCCATCGATTCCTGGCTACTCATCTTGTTTCGCCAACAGCGCGACAGCCCCCATCAATGCCAGCCCGGAGAGACTCAAAGGCGCCAGCGGTGGCGGCGAAGCGTCATTGTCCGCCCCAATATGCTGGCTCACGCCCATCAATCCACTCAACGTCAGCACCAGCAGCAGAATCGCAACAATATGTCGCACTGTTCCTTTCACGAAAATTCCTGTCGCCACACCGATCGCGCCAATCGCTGAGGCGATGATGGCGACATTCTGAATTCCATCGACATGGCCGGTGAGCAACAGCTCGGCCAGCAACATCAGGAAGCCGCCAAGCAGCAACACAAGCAGAATAACAACCAGATTGCGCCGAACCAGATTCTCTAGAGATCGCATTTTTTCCTCCGCAAATCGATGTTGAGCCTGCAAGAATGATACAACCATTATACGCTTTCTGCGTCGATTGCGGATAGTCTCGGTCAGGCGGGGTGACCAGAAAGCATCGACCGGTTTGCAGCATCAGCGCACTGTCTGGTATGCTGGGCGCAGCATGAAAATTTGTTCAAAGGCTTTGACGTTCACAGTCCATTTGCAGACCATCGTTCTACTTGTCCTGACTGCATCGCTGCTTCTCATCAAGCCCGTGTCGGCGCAAGAGGGCGGCGTCAGCTTAGGTCCCGCTGCTCAACAGATTTTTAACGATGTCAATCAGGCGCGCATCGATCACGGGCTGCCGCCGCTGGCGCTGAATGCCGAACTTACCCTGGCAGCACAGCGTCATGTCGACGACATTATTGCCAACGGCAACTGGGGACATTACGGCAGCGATGGCAGCAACGTGCGCACACGCGCAGCTCGCGCCGGCTATGGCAGCAGCTCCGTGAGTGAGAACTGGGTGGCTGTGGCATCCCCTGAACGCGCCATTGTCTGGTGGATGAACGATTGGATTCACCGCGTCAACATCCTCGGCGGTCACTGGGATGACATTGGCGTCGGCGCCGGGGTTGCGTCCAACGGCTTCTACATCTTTGTCACCGACTTCGGCAACGCCAACGGCAGCCCTCCGGTCTATATCACCTCTTCGCCAGCGTCAGGACGCGGTGCATCCGCCGCATCAACCGCGGTCGAGCGCGTGCCGCCCGGAGGCATGGATTATACGATAGTAGCCGGCGACACTTTGCTCGGCATCGCCATTCGCTACGGCCTCGACTGGCAAGACATCGCCATTGCCAACAACATGAAGGAAAACGACCTGCTCCAGATCGGGCAGGTGTTGCGCCTGCCATCGATCGGCGGCGTCGGAGGCCCCGTTGATGCGAGTAGTGGGGCAGTGGCTGGCAAACAGCGCTACACCGTCGCCGCAGGCGACACGCTTGTCTCGATTGGGCTGCGCTATGGCGTCACCTGGCAGGAGCTTGCCGCAGTCAACGGTCTGGGCGAGTTCAGCCTGCTCCAGATCGGCCAGGAGCTGGCGTTGCCTGCAAGTCTGGATAAAGAGGAAGAATCGTCAATTTCTTCAGAGGCCGAAGAAGTTGTCGCCACAGCGTCAACAGCCATTGCCAGCGAGTTCACATCCAATCGCCAGAACAGCGCTTCGTCAGGCGCCCCAACAAGAACAGAGTACACCGTGCGCAGCGGAGACACGGCGCTCGCCATTGCTTTGAGTCACAAGGTCTCGCTGCAGGAGCTATATCGGGCGAACAATCTGACCGATCGCGACTATCTGCAGATCGGGCAGGTCTTGATTATCCCCGGCGGCGGCGCAGAGACCGTCAACCCAGAAGGCGAGGCTGCACCCGCCCAGAAATCGTACACCGTTCGCACGGGGGACACCGTCTTTGCCATCGCGCTCCGCCTCGGCGTCGACTGGCAGGAGATGCTGCGCATCAACGGCTTGACTGAGCGCAGCTTGCTTCAGCCTGGACAGACGCTGGCTGTGCCGTGATTTGATTCATTCTGGCGAATTCGCGCTGCCAACGCGACGCGCCTGAGTGCGCACCTGTTCGTCGATCTCCGGCTCTTGCTCATAATTAGGATGCCAATGCCGCGTAGGCCTGGTGCAAGGTGAGACCATACCATTTAGCCTGCCAGAGAGTGCGTGACGACGAACCACAGTCCATACACGCCGATCAGCGCAGCCAATACACCGACGATCAGATTGACCAGCCGGAAGAAGGTGGCTGACGGAGCGGAAACGCTGCGCAGCGCCAGCAAACCACACCACAGCCCGGCGCCGAGCATGATGCCCAGAAAGAGCAAGAGAAAATCGGAGAGCAGCGGCTGCGGCGCCGTGAGCAGGCAAATCAACGCGGCCACACCGACCCAAAAGCCTAGCGCATAGGGGTTGCGAAAAGTGATCTGTGCTCCGCCGCGCCAGCCACCCTGTGCGTCGGCGATGTCGGTGCGCGGCATGGCATTCTGGCGCGCGTCGAGAAGGGCAGCCCAGGCAAGACGCAGGAAGAAGAAGCTGCCGACCACGCCAAAAATCACGCGCAGCGGCTCCACCTGCAGCGAGATCGCCACGACGACCAATGCGCCCGCCGCCCACAATGCATCGCCCGCCAACGCGCCGGCAAGCACAGCCAACGCTGCGCCAACGCCGCGCCGTCTGCCCTTGCTCAACGCCGTTGCGTTCGCCACTATCTGTTGAGAATAGAAGATGAATCCAGCCGTAAACGCCAACAAGAAGGTCATCAGCGCATCCTCAGGAATTTGATGAAAAGGCCCCATCTCTGGCGCATCGAAAACATATCCGCCAGCCAGAGTCTCAGGCCGTGCGGCTCAACACGCGGCGCAGCACTTCCATGCCGCGCTCGACTAACGCGGCGTTTGCCTGGCTGCCCATGTGCCCGATGCGAAAGACCTTGCCCGCCAGGTCTCCATAGTTGCCGCCAACGGCCATGCCCTGGATGCGCAGCGCCCTGTCCAGTTCGGGCCATGTCCAGCCGTCGGGCACATAGGCGGCGGTGACCGTCGGCGAGTTGTATTCTTCACGCTGCGGAAACAGACGCACACCCATCCCCTCCAGCGCGCGGCGGCAAGATGCCGCCACGGCGGCGTGCCGCGCGTAAACAGCCTCCATGCCTTCCGTCAGCAACAGGTCGAGCGCAACGTCGAGCGCCGCCAGTGCGCTCCAGTTGTGCGTGTAGGGCAGATAACGCTGCGCTGGTCCGCGATGCCACGGTTTGAGCGCATCGTATCCTGCATAGTTCACCGCCTCGACGACCTCCCACGCCCGTTCGCTTACCGTCACCATCGAGAGATCGGGCGGCAGGCTCAACACCTTCTGGCTGCCCAGCAGACCGAGATCGATGGCGCAGCGATCCACATCGACGGGGACGCCGCCGCCGCTCGCCACAAAATCGACATAAAAGAGCGCATCGACTTCGCGACTGATCTGTCCCAGCTCCTCCAACGGGTTGAGCGCACCGCTCGGCGTCTCACAGTGCACGGCGGTGATCAACTTCGGGCGGAAACGCCGCGCCACCTCGCGCACCGGCGTTGGATCGACGATGCTGTCGAAGGGAAACTCGACGACTTCAACCTCAGCGCCGATCTGCTGCGCCATTTCGCCGATGCCGACGCCGAACAGCCCCGTCCCCACGGCCAGCACACGGTCGCCGGGACGAACGACGCTCTTGAGCGCGCCCCACAGCGCCAACATCCCTTCGCCGGTCTGGATCGTCACCTGCGTGCTGGCGCCCAGAACGTGCTGCAATTTGCGTTCACAACGTTCATACAACTCAAAAAATTCTTCCTCCAGGTCGGCGCTGCCATAATCGACAGCATAGACCGCACGCACGGCATCGGGGACGGACACAGGGCCGGGGACAAGTGGAATTGTATAACTCCGCATCTTGGCTTCTCCCTTTGGTTCACGGTAACATGCTTGTCACTATTGATTGCCAGCCTATGTTACTACGAATTGGTTGCAACGCATCATGAACACAGCGCCCATCGACACAAATCGCAGACATTTTCTCTACGGTCCATTTGGCGCCGGGAAGACCACGGCTGCGATTGAGCATCTGCGGCGGCTGTTGCGCACCGAACGCGTGCGCGGGGATGACATTCTCGTGCTGCTACCGCAGCGTTCGTTGGCGACGCCATATCACGAGGCGTTGCGTGGTGGACAGAGTATGCGTAGTGCATCGATGCCGCCAGGACCGATGGTGCGCGTCACTACGTTCGCAAGCCTGGCGCAACAGTCGGTGGAACTCTACTGGCCCCTGTTGGCGCCGACTGTCGGTTTCGCCGATCCTGGCCGCGAGCCGACCTTCCTCACTCTCGAAACCAGCCAGTATCACATGGCGCCGCTTGTCGACGCCGCCATTGATGACGGCGCGTTCGACGGCGTACGTGTCGAGCGCGCGCGCGTTGTCAGCCAGGTGTTGGACAATCTCAACAAAGCCGCATTGCACGGACTTGGCATCGACGAGGCGTACGAACGGCTCGAACTGGCCGCACCGTTGGGGGAGCAGCGTGCAGCGCGGCTCAATGCGTTGCGCGCCGCACGGCGCATCTCCCATCAGTTTCGCCAGCGCTGTCTGCAAGAAACGCTGCTCGATTTCAGTCTGCAAATCCTGATTTTCAACGAACATGTACTCACGAATCCCTGGAGCCGCACACATCTCTTCCGCACACATCGTCATCTGATCTACGACAACGCCGAAGAGGACACGCGCAGCGCGCATCAACTGGTCGCCGCCTGGCTGCCTCACCTCGACAGCGCATTGATCATTGCAGACAGCGACGCCGGTTATCGCACCTTTCTCGGCGCCGATCCACAGGGCGTCAACGAATTGCGCGATCTGTGCGATGTACAGACGGTCATGGATGGATCGCACATCATGACGCCTTCCATTGCGCATGTTGCGCGCCGCGTCGACGGTGTTTTCGATGCACGTCGCCGCACTCTTTCGCAGCCGCTGGTCGAGTTAGAGGAGAACCTCCCGGCATTAGTAGTTCCTGATCAGCATTTTCGCTTCTATCCGCAGATGCTCGAATGGGCCGCAGCGCAGATTCATTCCCTTGTAAACGATCAGGGCGTTGCGCCAGGCGAGATCGCCGTTCTGGCGCCCTTTGTCAGCGATGCACTGCGTTTCAGCCTGCAAACTGCACTCGACCGCTACGGCATTGCGTTGGCGACGCATCGCCCCAGCCGCGCGCTGCAAGATGAACCGGCTGCGCGCACGCTGTTGACCCTGGCGCGACTCGCACACCCATTTTGGGGAATGCCGCCTGCCGCCACCGACGTAACGCTGGCGTTGACGGTTGCCATCAGCGACCTTGATCCGGTGCGCAGCAACCTGCTCTCGACCAAAGTTTATCCACCGCGCCGCCGCGACAACGAATTGGGCGAATTTGGCGCGCTTGCCGAGGAGATACGCCAGCGCGTGACCTACGCCAGCGGGGAGCATTACACCCGGCTGCGCGACTGGCTCTACGCCTACCGCAGCGAGACGACCCTCACGCCGCTCGATCAGTTTTTCGCCCGCCTTTTTGGTGAGGTGCTCAGTCAGCCTGGCTTTGGTTTTCATGACGATCGCGACGCCGCGCGGGTCGCCAGTCAGCTGGTCGAATCGGCGCGTAAGTTTCGCTGGACGCTGGAGGGGAGCCAATCAGGCGGGGTTGACGCTGTGCGCTTCGGTCGCGAATATGTGCTGCTTGCCGAAAGCGGCGCGATCGGGGCGCTCTTTTTGCCGGGCTGGCAGACGCCGGCTGAGGCGGTCTTTCTGGCGCCAGCATACACTTTCCTCTTGCGCAATCGCGCTGTCGATGTGCAGTTCTGGCTCGACATCGGCGCCACCAGTTGGTGGGAGCGGCTTTATCAGCCGTTGACGCATCCTTATGTTCTCTCGATGCGCTGGCAACCCGGCGCGCCTTGGACCGACCGCGACGAATTCACCACACGCCAGGATACATTGCGTCGGCTGTTGCTTGGTTTGATCCGCCGCACGCGACGGCAAATCTTTCTCGGCGCCAGTGACTACAGCGAGAGTGGTTTTGAGCAAAGTGGCCCATTGCTCACGATTGTGAATCGTCTGCTGTCGATCTGAAGTCGAAGCGGCGTTGTTCACTGCCTTCTCCCTTCCGTTCTTCTCTATCCGTCACCGTTTTGACACTGTCCCAATCAGCAAGTCATCGCCTCCGGCGCGACATGTTGTCCTGTCACGTCGGAACTGATGACCTGCTTTACCCCAGACGCGAAGTCGCCCCAACATACTAAGCTTGTCGTAAAATCGTCTAATTTACGCTATTGTAATTTTGGCTCTTTCGTTGTACACTAATTTTGCTAAAGTTTTATGAAGTGTTGCAGTGTGCTGCGTTCTACAACAGCGACAATAAGCAATATTTAATAGTAGTTAGGAGGCAAGAGCACCTCAAAACAATCGTAGATGTTTGATGCCCATACCCTTCCATCCTGACCCGAAAAACGTGCGTTTAGTAAGTCTGGTATTGTTTTCGATTCAATTAGCAGTTCTACACAGTTCTACACAGTTCTATAAGGAGTCAACACCATGAACCGCATCCATTGCTTCAAACAAATCGTTTTTGCCACCATTTTTGCTTTGACTGCGATATTCGTCAATGGCGCCACCGTAAAGGCGGGCGGCATCTGGGCGGACAACCTGCCGAAGGGCGGCATCTGGGCGGACAACCTGCCGAAGGGCGGCATCTGGGCGGACAACCTGCCGAAGGGCGGCATCTGGGCGGACAACCTGCCGAAGGGCGGCATCTGGGCGGACAATCTGCCGAAAGTCGCGACCATGCTTGATGCTCGTTGGTAGTGCGAGTCGATTGAACAGCCATCTCCAAAACCCATCCCAAACATCTACGACAGAAAACCGGGTTTTGCCTGTCGATTCAGTCTAGAGATCGTTGGATAAACTCGGTTTTTCATAAGGCATCATCCGCAGGTTTTGGCAAGCGCACATCGATATTAGGCGATGTGCGCTTGCATTTACCCGACTTGCGAGCGATGGTGTTCACACTTCGACAGGCCTCCCGAAAAGCTGATGTATTCAAGTCGGAGGCGATGATCTACCTTGCCTCAAATGTGAAGTGGCCCTTGACTCTTTCACTTGATTGACAGGATTATCTCCAATCGCTACAATACACATTTGACCAGGTTTGGCACATTTGTGCAGAGTTGCGTTTGTTTGTAGCGTTCTGGTCGCAGATTCTGTTTTCAATGTGGAGAACCTATGGACGATCAATTCGCCGATTTGCCGCCAGCGCGTTTGCAGGATTTGCTTCATCAAATGATGTTGATCCGCGCCTTTGAGGAAGCAGCCGAACAATTGTATTTGCAGGGTATGATTCACGGAACAATGCATCTTTCCATTGGGCAGGAAGGGGCGGCGGTGGGGGCATGTGCAGCGCTGCGACCAACCGATTACATCCTTAGCACCCATCGCGGTCACGGCCACTGCATCGCCAAAGGTGCGCGCGTTGATCAGATGATGGCGGAGTTCTTCGGCAAGGAGACCGGTTATTGTCGCGGCCGCGGCGGTTCAATGCACATCGCAGATGTTTCGACCGGCAATTTGGGCGCCAACGGCATCGTCGCTGGCGGTGTGCCAATGGTGGCGGGCGTCGGGCTAAGCATCCAAATGCAGCGCCAGGATCGGGTGGCGCTGGTCTTTTTTGGAGACGGCGCCGCCAATGAAGGCGCATTTCATGAAAGCCTCAATATGGCCGCGATCTGGAGCCTGCCGGTGGTTTATTTTTGCGAGAACAATCAATATGCGATGTCGATGGCGATCGCGCGCGCCAGTAAAATTGAGCGATTAAGCGACCGCGCCTGCGCTTACGGGATTCCGGGCGTCACTGTCGATGGCAATGATCCGCTCGCCGTGTATCGCGCCACCCGAGAGGCGGTCGAACGGGCGCGCAGCGGGGGCGGCCCTACTTTGATCGAGGCGCGCACCTATCGTTGGAAAGGACACAGCAAGAGCGATAAACAGCGCTATCGCACCAAAGAAGAGGTCAAGCAATGGCAGGAGCGCGACCCTATCGCCCGGCTGGCGCAGCAGATGATCGAAGCCTCGATTCTAACCGAAGGTGACCTGGCAACATTGCAAGCGCGCGTGGAACAGGAAATCATCGATGCAATTGAATTTGCAAAAGTCAGCCCGGAGCCAGACCCCGCTACGATCCTCGAAGGAGTCTACGCATGAGTCGTGAGCTGACCTACGCCGAAGCGATCCGTGAGGCGATTGATCTGGCGATGGCGCGCGACGAACGCGTCTTTGTTGTAGGCGAGGATGTCGGCGTCTACGGCGGCGCGTTTGGCGTCACCGACGGCCTCTTTCAAAAGTACGGAGCTGAGCGCGTGCGCGACACGCCGATTTCCGAGGCGGGAATCGCCGGCGTTGCCACCGGCGCGGCGCTGACTGGGATGCGGCCGATCGCTGAAATCCAGTTTATGGACTTCATCACCCTTTCAATGGAGCAGCTTGTCTTGCAAGCCGCCAAGCTGCGGTTCATGTTGGGTGGCAAAGTGCAGGTTCCCCTTGTGGTGCGCACACCGGCCGGCGCAGGCACCGGCGCAGCAGCGCAACATTCAGAGAGCCTGGAAAATTGGTTTGTGCATGTGCCGGGTCTTAAAGTAGTGATGCCGAGCACGCCCGCCGACGCCAAGGGGTTGTTGCTGGCTTCGATCGAGGACCCCAATCCGGTGATCTTTGTCGAGCACAAGCTGCTCTATCGCACCAAAGGCGTCGTGCCCGAAGGTGATTACATAACGCCGCTCAGTCAGAGTGAGGTCAAGCGCAGCGGGCGCGATCTCACCATCGTCGCCACATCGCTGATGGTGGTGCGTGCGCTCGAGGCTGCGGTCAGGCTGGCTGAAGAGGGAATCGAAGTTGAGGTTGTCGACCCGCGCACCCTCAAGCCGCTCGACGCGGAGCCGATCGTGCGCTCGGTGTGCAAGACCGGGCGTGTGCTGATCGTGCATGAAGCGTGCAAGACAGGCGGCTTCGGCGGTGAGCTGGCTGCTGTGATCGCCGAGTCAGAGGCGTTCGACTATCTCGACGCGCCGATCCGTCGTCTGGCCGGATTGGACATTCCTGTGCCCTACAACCGCGAGCTGGAGCGGCGCATGACGCCGCAGGTCGACGACATTGTCGCCGCTGCACGGCGTCTGGTCAGAGAGGCGAGGTGAGAGCAGATGGCGACGCCGGTGATCATGCCCAAGTTCGGTATGGCGCAAGAGGAAGGAACCATCATTCGCTGGCTTAAGCAAGCGGGCGAGCGGGTCGAAAAAGGCGAGACGATTCTGGAAGTGCAGACCGACAAGATCGATATGGAAGTGGAGGCGCCAGCTAGCGGTGTGCTGACCGATGTGCGTTACGGCGTCGACGCCACCGTGCCGGTGACGACGGTGATCGCCATGATCGCCGACTCGGCTGAAGCATCGCCGCCTGTCACTGCACTGGTCGCGCCCGCAGGCAATGAATCGCCGATTGCACCCGCCGAAGTGCGCATCAGTCCGGTGGCGCAGCGCATGGCTGCGGCCGCTGGCGTCGATCTGACGCAGGTCGTCGGCAGCGGTCCATCAGGGCGCATCACCAAGAGCGATGTCGCCAGCGCGTTGGCAGAGGCGAAAGAAGTTGAGTTTCTTCAAGGCGCCCGGCTTCTGCGCGCGACGCCCGCTGCGCGCCGGCTGGCGCGGGAGCACAATATGGATCTGGCTCTCATTTCCGGCAGTGGGCCGCAGGGACGCATTCAGGCTGTGGATGTTGAGCAAGGAGCGAGGAACAAGGAGCAACAGGCCGCGTCTGCATCCACCGATGTTCAGCCAGCGGTGCAAGGCGCGACGCCGACGGGCGAACCACTGCGCGGCAAGCGGCGTACGATTGCCAGCCGTCTTAGCCAAAGTTGGCGGGACGCACCGCACATTTTTTTTACGACCTCCATTGACCTGTCGCGCGTGGATGCACTGACGGCGGATCTGGCGAGCGAAGTCGAGGCTGGCGGCGGACGTCTCACTCTGACAGTGTGGATCGCACGCGCCGTAGCGACGGCGCTGCAGCGTCACCCGCGCCTCAACGCCTGGCTGCAGCCAGATGACGACCAACTGCTCTACACGCAACATTCAGATGTTCATCTTGGCATTGCAGTTGCAGTGAACGATGGCTTGCTCGCACCGGTTGTGCAACATGCGGATGGGCTGGGTTTGACGGCGCTGGCGGCGCGTATCAACGACCTGTCCGCCCGCGCCCGCGCCGGTGCGCTTACGCCGGATGAAGTGCGCGGCGGCACCTTTACGATTTCAAATCTGGGTATGTATCCGGTCGATCATTTCACCGCCATCATCAACCCACCGGAGGTGGCGATCCTGGCGGTGGGGCGGGCGCAAATGCAGCCGGTGTGGAACGGCGTCGCCTTTGAACCGCAGCGGCGATTGCAAGCCACGCTCTCCGCCGACCATCGCGCCGTGGATGGCGCAACGGCGGCGGCGTTTCTGGCGGAATTCAAACGGCTGCTCGAAGAGCCGGCGCGGTTGCTGCTATGAGTTACGCAACCCTTTATCTTGTCGCAACACCTATCGGCAATCTTGGCGACATAACGTTGCGTGCATTGGAGACATTGCGCGCCGTCGACTATATCGCCAGCGAAGACACACGCACAACCGGCGTGCTGCTCAAACACTACGACATCCACAAGCCGCAGATCGCCTTTCACGAACACAATGAGCAGCGCGCCGGCGAACGCATCATCGGGCTGCTGAAGGGGGGCGCATCGGTGGCGCTGGTGACGGACGCCGGCACGCCCGGCATCTCGGACCCTGGCTATTCGCTCGTGCGTCGCGCCATCGATGAGGGGGCGACGGTTACGATGATCCCAGGCCCGGCCGGGCTGATCATGGCGGTCGTGCTTTCTGGGTTGCCGTTGCACAGCTTCACCTTTCGCGGCTTCCCTCCGCGCAAGAGCGGGCAGCGCCGTCGCTTCCTCACCGTTGACAAAGACTCTCCACATACGCTGATCTTCTACGAAAGCCCCTTCCGCCTGGCCGCCTTTCTGGAGGATGCGTTGGCCGTCTATGGCGATCGTCCCGCCGCGCTGGCAAACGACCTCACCAAGCTCTACGAACGCGTCGAACGGGGGACGCTATCTTCCCTATTGTCTTTTGTGCGCCAACAGGGTAAGCTTAAAGGTGAATTTATTGTTGTGGTCGCTGGCACGGATCGTGCACCGGATCATCAAGACTCAAGCCAATCGTGATTCTTCAGTTGCTGGGCGGACGCGTCAATGCTCAGACCAAATCAGGATATCTATGATGCACAGCAAACAGCCTTTGGCAGAGGTGTTCAGTCGAGAATCAATTGAGGCGTATCAGGTCGAAGACAACAAGTAACCGGCAGAGTGTATCCAAAGGAGGAGATCATGATTGCGTTCGTATTGAGCGGTGCGGGCAACCGTGGGCCGCTGCAGGTCGGGGCGGTGCGCGCCTTGTTGGAGGCGGGCATTGTGCCCGACATGATCGTCGGCACGTCGGCGGGCGCGCTCAATGGCAGCGTGTTGGCTGCACATGGCCCATCCGTCGCCGTCACCGAGCAGATGGAGAGGCTGTGGGCATCGGCAAAAGCGGATGAAGTTTACCCGGAAGGCATTCTGGAGATTCTGTGGCGATTAAAGAGCAAAGCCAACAGCCTTTTCACGAGCGGCGGGATGCGCAAGCTGCTGGCACGCGCCATGCCGCCCGGCGTGACGACCTTTGGTCAGTGCAAGACCACACTCTACACCACCGCCACAGATCTGCGCAGCAATCGGCTTTACGTCTTTGGCGACAAGGCCGATGCGCCGCTGCTCGACGCTGTCACCGCCAGCGCCACGATTCCCGCCATCCATCCGCCAATCGATTATTCGGGCGCCCAGCTGGTCGATGGCGGAGTGGTCGCCAACGTGCCGGTGAGCGTCGCCATCGACCGCGGCGCGACGACGCTTTACGTAATCAACGCCGGCTACAACGAGGAGATTCTGGCGCCGGCGCAGGGCGTGCTCGAAGTGCTGATGCGCACGCTGTCGGTGATGCTCTCGCAGAACATCATCCAGGACATCGCTCGCGCCAAAGCCGACGACACGGTGGATATGCACCATATCCCGGTGCGCGTCGATAAGAACCTGTCATTCTTCGACTTCAGTTATACGAAGCAAATGGTGGCGCTGGGCTATGCGGCGGCGAAGAACTACCTGGCTGCGCCGGCGCCGATGGCGCCCATGATGGCTGCGGCTCCTGCGCCCGATTTGCCCGGAGCAACGCCATTTATGCCGCCCTATCTGGCCGACTTGTAGTTCACAGGAAACTGTAGCAATTTTGGTAACAGTTAGTTGCTGTTGCCAGGATTGATCGCGTGTTGAAATAGGTCATGCTTCAACCGTCAATGATTGCACTCAAAGGAGCTTGACCTGTGTTTACTCGAATTTCCTGGCATCGATTCTTCGGCTTTTGCCTCTTTCTTGCATTGTGGCTGGCTGTACTGACTGGTGCAACAACCAGATCCGCTGCGGCACAGGATAGCGCTGGACGGATTTTTCTGCCCTTTGTGGCTGCCAACGGGCAAAACCCCCAGGAGCCGCCGCCTGGGGGTCCGAACAGTGAGACGCTCATCGAAGAGGCGCGACAGGCAGGCGAGATTGACGATGAAACCGCGCTGCTCTATCGCGTCTACGCTGCGTTCGCTGACAGCCGTCTGCCCGCCCCGTATCGCGGCGATGATCGCAATGCACCGACCAGCCTGGCGCTTCGTCAGGCGCAGGCAAAGATGGGTGAGTTGTCTCTCGCCACGCAGACGGTGTTGGCGCCCTTCTTGCGACCGCCGCTTGCCGCAGATAGTTGGCTGGAGCTGCAGGCGCCCGGTGCGGTAAGTCAAAGCAGCGCAACGAATCGCATCACCTGGCACACCACCTGTCAGACCGACCCCAACATCAAGGTTTGGTATCAGCAGCGTCATCCAGAGGACGCAGCCGCTGCACGCCGAATCTGTGAAGAAGTAAGCGGTGCGATCTGGCCCCGATTGGTGAATCTCTTTGGTCGCCCGTTGCCGAACGACGGCGGACAATCCAACAACGGCGGCGATGAACAACTCGATCTCTACCTGGTCAATGCCAACACAGGTGCTGTGGGATACATTGGCTGCGACAATACACCCAGCTACATTCTCGTCAATCGAGCCAGGTGGTCGCCGTCAACGCTGGCGGAGGCGGTGATGAGCGCGTTTGTCAATGGATATGACAGCGCCGATTGCATGGAATATATGTGGCTCTATGCGGCGAGCCGCACCTGGGCGATGGATTACGTCTATCCGACCGAGAACGAAGAGCACAGCGTCGCCGACGACTTCCTGAACCACACCGATCTGTCGCTCAACACCTACCCGATCATGCCGCTGGAAGCCGACAACAATATCGGCGACGGCGCCTATCTTTGGCTGTGGTACGCCACAAACTTTGTGCGCGCCGCCAAAGAGATTATGCCTGCTATCTGGCAGAATGCGACCGATCCGGACAGCCTTGCGGTCATGAACGGCGCGCTCGGCGCAAGCGGCTTCGAGCACCACTGGAAGGATTTTAGCCGCCTCAACTGGAACAATGTTCCGGTCGAGACGTACTTCATGACCGACAATCTGCTTTATTCCACCAGGGCAAAGCTTGATACCGCAGTAACGCTTGGCAGCGCAGCGGATCACTCCTATGAACTAGATGGAAACGTCCGATACCTGGCGGCGCACACTTATCATTTCACCTTCGACGATCCCGGCGCACGCTCTGTGCTCTTTATCAATCCCTTTCATGGCGGCGAGTGGCCCACTGCGCGCGTACAGGCGATCTATCGCATGGCGGAGGGGCCCTGGATCGTGGAAGAATGGACAGACAAGTATTCCAAGGAATTTTGCCGTGATCTGAAAATTGAGCGAATTGCGGAGCTGACATTGGTGATCAGCAATCACGAGTGGAAGGATCGCACCCATCAGCTCAAGCCAGCCTATCCGCCGCGGTTGAATGTCACCAACGTCGGTTGCCGCGGCTGGAAGTTTGAAGGCGAGGCCACCCTCACCAGCACTGGTGCAGAAGTCCACGTCAACGAAAAGACGACGGTCAATGCAACGTACATGCGTGAGAAGATCGGCGATGACAGCGACTCACACCCATTTATCGTGCTGCGCGTTACCGAGGGCAGTGGCTCATGGACGCACAGTGGGGTTTCCTATGATTGCACTGCCAACGGCAGTGGTTCATTCGACCTGACAGGGGGTGTATACACAGTACTTTTCCTGTGGAATCATGCGACGGATCATGAGACAGGAACACAGTATACTCCCGGCATCCGACGCTACAGTGGCTTTGGCTCAGAAGGTCCAGAGGTGTTCAGTCGCCTCATGGTGCAATACATCTGTCCTGCCGGTGGTTCACACGATACGCTCGTATACTCTGCCCATCGTTGGTTTATGACTGAAACCGTTCCAACACAACAGGCAAACGACGCTGGCGATGTGATCGAGGGGGCGTTTACAACTAGCGACGACAGCGATGGCGTAGTCACAACCTTCGCCTACACCTGGAAGATGACAGCGCTGCCGCCAGAATAACCTGGGTGTGCATAGTGTGTTGCGGGATGGCGGCTCTTTGAGCCGCCATCCCGCAATATTTCGCGTCTGCCGATATCGCTACAACGGCCACACCCACAGGATCATTGGCACGCCGACGATGATGACGATGATCTCGAGTGGAAGACCGAGTTGCCAGTAATCGCCAAAGCGGAAGCCACCGGGGCCCAAGATCAGCGTATTGTTCTGATGGCCGATCGGCGTCAGGAATGCACACGATGCGCCTACGGCAACCGCCATCAAGAATGGATCGACGCTGACGCCCAGTTGCAGCGCAGAACCGATTGCCACCGGACACATGACGGCCGCCGTCGCTGCGTTGTTCATAAAATCTGAAAGCACCATCGTCACGATCAGGATCAACGTGAGCGCGATCACAGGTGAGCCCTGGGCGACGCTCGCCATCAATAGCTGTGCGACCAGGTCGGCGGCGCCGGTGGCAGCCAGGGCTCCGGCCACCGGCAACAGCGCGGCAAGCAATACGATCACCGGCAGATCGATGGCGTCGTAGATGCGGCGCAGCGGGATCACGCCCAGCACCATCGTCGCCAACACGCCTGCGGCGAAGGCGACCGCCGCCGGCGCCAGACCAAATGCTGCGCCCAGCACAGCAAGCGCCATGATCGCGGTGGCGATGATGGCCTGGCGTTTGTCTGGCAGGCGCAGCTCGCGCTCCGCCAATGGCACACAGCCTGTCTCGGCGGCAAATTGGGCGACGTTGGTTGGGGCGCCTTGAACGAGCAGCACGTCGCCCGCACGGAGCAACATCGAGCGCAGCCGCGCCGTTGAACGTCGCCCCTGGCGTGAGACCGCCAGCAGGTTGATGCCGTAGTGTGTGCGCAGGCGGACATCGGAGGCGGAGCGCCCCTCTAGCTGTGAATTGGGCAGAATCGTCAGCTCGCTCAGCACGATTTCATCGGAGCGGATCGCCTGCTTTGAGTCGTCTTTGTCGTTCTCTTCGCGAAGCTCTTCCTTCTTGTCTTCCTCCAGCTTCAATTCAAGGGTGGAGAGCATCTCGCCTAGTCCTTCCGGTTCGGCTTCGATGAGCAGGATGTCGCCAGACAGCAGCTTGCGCCGTGGGTTCGGCGCAGGAATCTTCACATCGTTGCGAACCAACGCGATCACCTGAGCGTCGGCTTTGCTTAACGCATCCCCAATCTCGACCAGCGTCTTGCCGACGACCCTGCTCTTTTCCGGCACGCGCGCCTCGGTGAGATAGGCGCCGGTCTCGAAGCCCTCGGCGCCGGCGCGCTCGCGCGAGGGGACCAATCGCCAGCCGACGAGCGCGATGAAGATAATCCCTGCACCCGCCACCGCCAGACCTACCGGCGTAAAGTCGAACATGGCGAAGCTGCTGCCCACCGCTTCGGCGCGAAACCCGGAGACGATCAGGTTAGGCGGCGTGCCGATCAGCGTCGTCATGCCGCCCAAGATCGACCCAAAAGCCAGCGGCATCAGGACGCGTCCGGGCGGCAACTTTTGCTGCACAGCGACTTGAATGCCGACGGGCATCAACAGCGCCAACGCACCGATGTTGTTCATGAAGCCGGAGAGCACGGCAGCCAGCGCAGTCAATACAGTCAGCGTGACCAACGGCCCGGCAGACGCAGGGACAATCCACTTTGTCAGCGCGTCGATTGCGCCCGAACGCTGCAAGCCCTGGCTCAGAATCAACACACACGCCACCGTGATGACGGCGGGGTGGCCGAAGCCAGCGAAAGCCTCTTCGGCGGGAACCAGACCGGTGAAGAGGCAAGCCAGCAACGCACCAAGCGCAACCACATCATGACGCCAGCGCCCCCACAGAAAGAGCGCCATGGTGGCGGCAAGAATGAAGAAGATTGTCGCCTGCGGCTGCGTCATATTCGTCCCCGTTATCACCCTCTCTGCTTTACTCTGTCTGCTTTACTCTGTCTGCTTTACTCTGTCTGCTTTACGCTGTCTGCGCCCTTCGATTTTGAATCCATTTGTAGACCTCCATCGCAATAATCACGACAGAGGCGCTCACACCGAAGAGCAACCAGGTCTGCAACGGCATCGACTCTGTGCGCAGCAGCTCCTGAAGGAGAGGCAGCTCGGTCGCCAGCACATAGATGACAAAGGCGACCGCCATGCCGAAAATGAGCACAGGGTTGTTGCGTAGGGGCACCCGGAAAGCCGAGACTGTTTCAGAGCGGCAGCTCAGCACATAGTAAAACTGCATCAGCACCAACAATGTCAGCAGGTGATAGCGAATGGTTTCTATGTCCATGCCCATGTTCAGCATGACGAGCCAGGCGATGAAACAGGTGACGCTCATGGTGATGCTGCTGACCAGCACCTGTTCGAGCATTTTCCGGTTGATGATCCCCTCGGACGGGTGACGCGGCGGCTGCTTCATCACGCCTTTTTCGCCAGCTTCAAACGCCAGCGCCACATCCTGAATGCCGTTCGTCACCAGATTGAGCCACAGAATCTGCGCAGGCAGCAAAGGCACCGGTGAACCGAGAAGCACGATGGCGCCGATCAGAAGCACCTGGGCGGCGCCGGTGGAGATCAGAAAGAGCGTCACCTTGCGCACGTTGGCGTAGGCGAAGCGTCCTTCCTCGATCCCGGCCACGATCGAAGCGAAGTTGTCATCGACAATGGTGATTAGCGCCGTCTCCTTGGCAATATCGGTGCCGGATCCCATTGCCACGCCAATGTGAGCGACGCGTAGAGCCGGTGCATCGTTGACGCCGTCGCCGGTGACAGCGACAAATTCCCCCATTTTGACCAGCGCATCCACGATGTGCAGCTTCTGTTGCGGCGTCACACGCGCAAAGACTAACACATCTTTGATAGCTTCCTGGAATTTGGGCGTCCCATAGGCGTCGATCTTGTCGAGGTCTTTGCCGGTGACCACCTGCTTCGCATCTTGCGCAATGCCTAACTCACGCGCAATCGCCAGCGCTGTCGACGGATGATCGCCGGTGATCATGATGACGCGCACGCCTGCGTCCTGTGCACCCTTGACGGCCTGTTTCACCTCAGGACGCAGCGGATCGATGAAGCCCACCAGACCCAGGAAAGTGAGTCCGCACAGATCGTCTTCTTCGAGCCGGTTTTCTTCTACAAGATCCAGGGCGCCCGAAGCCACAGCCAGCACGCGATAACCGTCTTCGGCGAGCGCATGAGCCTGTTGATGAATCTGTTCTTCGTCGAGAGGCTCGTTATCGGTTGCAGTGCGCATCGTCGTGCAGAAAGGAAGGATCGCCTCCACCGCCCCCTTGACAGCTACATGTGCTTTTGAATCGTTGACATAGGCTGTCGCGGCGTAACGTCGCTCTGATTCAAAAGGGATGGCGCCTATGACGCGTGCACGTTCACGCTGCTCCTCCGGGTTGCACCCGTATTTGTACGCCAGCGCCAGCAGGGCGACATCCATGGCGTCGCCTGTGTGGCGCCAGTCGCCGTCTTCTGGACTCAATGTCGCCTCGTTGCAGATGACGCTCGCCATCACCAGCGCATCGAGACGCTGACGCAGGTTGTCGCCAGGGGGCTGGTTGCGGTCTGTGCGCACCTCCCCTTGATCGTTGTACCCTTGCCCGCCCACAGCCAACGCTTCACCGTCGGGCAATACAATCTTTTTGACCGTCTGCTGGTTGACTGTCAGCGTGCCTGTTTTGTCGCTGGCGATCGTGGTGCAACTGCCGAGACTTTCGACTGCGGCCAACTTGCGTACAATGACATTGCGTTGCGCCATGCGCGAGGCTGAGAGCGACAGTGCAACGGTCAAAGCGACAGGCAGTCCTTCGGGGATCGATGCTACGGCCAGCGCGATGACCAGAAAGAAAACCTCGCCAAACGGTTCGCTGCGGCTCAACATCAGCAACCCCAATAACCCTGAGGCGCCCAAAATCACGAAACTGACCTGCCGCGCAAACCGATCCATACGAATGAGTAGAGGCGGCTTGGCGGATTCGGTCTCCGTGATCGATCTGGCAATTTTTCCCACCTCCGTCTGTACACCGGTGGCGACCACGACGCCGACGCCGCGACCGGTCATCGTGGTCGAGCCAGCATAAGCCATATTGTGACGGTCGCTGACTGGGGTGTCCTCATCGGTTTCGGTTATCTCCTTCTCCACCGCCACAGATTCACCGGTCAGAAACGATTCGTCGATAGTCAGATTGTTCACCTGTACAAGGCGCAGGTCGGCCGGGACTTTATCCCCCGATTCGATCAACACGATGTCGCCGGGAACCAGCTCTTCGGCGGGCAGCCGAGTTTGACGACCGTTGCGACGCACGTCGGCCTGAATCTTTAGCACGTTTTGAAGCGCGTGCGCCTGCTGTTCGGCGCGCCATTCCTGAATCGTGCCGATTGTGGCATTGAGCACCAGCACGACGAAAATGAAGACGGCATCTTTAAAGTCGCCTATCAACAGAGAGACAACCCCTGCGATCAGCAGGATATAGATCAGAGGGCTGGCGAACTGGTGCAAGATCACCTGCCACAGTGCAGGCGGCTTCGGCGCCGGCAGCGTATTTGGCCCAAACTGCTGCAAGCGCGCTGCCGCTTCGCTCTGATCCAGACCATCCGGATTTGTCTGAAGTTGCGTGTATACTTCTTCAACCGGTTGTGAATGCCAGCGAACGGCGTCAACGGTTTGTGGATTGATGGGGGTAAGTGTGGATTCTTCGCCACGCATCGGGTGAGAACTCCTTTCGTGTATTCAAATCTCTTTACTCGCACGCGTCAATGCAATGCACCCTAAAACCGCACAGTTTGCACCATGTGCAGCCTGGCAATGCTGTTTGACGCGACAACATCCTCCTTGAAAATTCGGAAATACGGCGTGGGAGCTTGACTTTGTTGCCTGCGTAAGCGAGTTTGCCGCGCACTCGGTCGGTCGCCATAACCACCTGGAAGGCAGGCGTAGAGCGGCAATTTGCACCTCGCACCCATCTTTGGGAGACATAAGCCGCTGACAATAGTATACCAAAGATGAGGAGAGAGCGACAACTGGAGCCGGATGTTTTGCATTTCACTCAATTGACAGTCATCCCATGCGCCTGATAGACTCCAATAGACAACATGGATGGCGGGTTGTCACATTGGAAACACAGTGAGCCGCCACGAACAGCATGAGTCGAGATGTTCGTATGGATGAAGATGTTGAGGAGCGCCGCCTGGATGAAACGGCGAACTCGGAATTATCATCAACTGAGACGGTGGATCCCAACCTCCACCCTGTTGATATGCCGCGCATCCGCGTAATCGCAACGGAATTGCAGGAGCCAAATATCTGGTTGATCCGCTCTGTAGCCGCTATGCTGGGCATGGAGGCAGTGGAGACGATCTTTCAGCGCACGCAGACGATCGAGGCGGCCGGCGGCATGATGACCAAACAGGGCGATCGGCGGCGCACTTCGGGCGGCGTCTTCTTTTTGTTGGCGCGCGAACAGATGACCGCACGTCAGCGGCGCAAAGTATTTGGCCTGCCGCCCAACCCGCTCAACATCAAAAAGCAACCCAAATCGGCTGCGCCATCGACGCAATCAACGCTGCCAAAGCCGCCTGCGTCGCCAAAAGCTCAGCCTCCTACATTGGAACAGGCCGTCGCTCTGCTGCGGGCCACATTGAACATCGATCCGCAAAAACGGGGGATTGCTGTCATGAAAACGACGATTATCGGTCGACCGAAACAGATCAAGAAGCTGGACACCTGCACACTCGTCGTCCTGGGACAAAAAGCGCCCCCCACTATGCCCAAAGGTCTGCCGCCTGTGCCCGACACCAGCAAAGCAGCCATCGCCGTCTTTGTCGCCAACAAACAATGGGAAAAAGTTGAGGCGGCGCTCAAGGAAGACCCGACGGATGAAGCGATCATCGAAGGATACCCGGTCAATGACCCCAAGAATCAGTTGACCGGCGTTTGGGCGCAGTCATGCACGTCAAAAAACCTTCAGCGCGCCAAACGCGCCGCGCAGACCAAGAGCGAGTGATTTTCATCACGAGGCCCCTCTAGTGTTGATAGGGCGCCAGACTGCCGGAACCCTTACTTCAGAATGATCAGCCGTCCCGACGCACGCAGCCCGATATAGACGATGTTGTGCGCCCCGTCGGCGGCAATCGCAAAAGGATCGCCGCGTGTCGGGATCGTGTCAAGCACGCGCAGCCCACCACGGTCGATCACTGAGACCGTGCCTGCCGCCGTATTGGCGTTGTAGACCAGCCCGGTCGCCGGGTTGACGGCCAGCCCTGCACCGCCAATTAGGGGTGAAGTGATCACGCCGCTACTCTCCACGGCTACGGTCGCCTCGCGTCCCCACAACTGTGGATACGGTTCAGGCTTCCACGCATCGACGTACCATTGTCCGTCCACCGCCAGGTAGACGGAGTAGAGCCGGTTGATCGTCGGATCGTAGGCGATCTCAAAGAGGCGGCGTCCGTCCTCCAGCACCAGGTTGCTGCGCGTCTGCCAGGCGTTCACCGCACGGGTGGTCGTCCGGCTCACGGTGGCAAAGTGCGCCGAATCACGGTTGCTGATGTAAACTTGTCCGCGCAGTGGATCGGCGGCAATGCCGAAGGGACCAGAGCCGCCGGAGGATAACGTTGCTGTCCGCGTCAACCCTTCGATTACGGCGACGCGGCTGCCGTCGTGCACGAGCGCAAACGCAACGCCCAGATCAGGCAGCGTCTCGATCAGCGTCGCCTCAGCGCCCACCGGCGCGGTTGCCAGCAGCGCCAGCGACGACGCGTCGTAGATACGCACATCGCCCCCGCCAAAACTCGCCACGAAGACGCGGTTGGCGCGCGCGTCCACTGCTACGCCCCACGGTTGATCGCCGGTCTCGGCGCTGGCGAGCACACGCAATGTGTTCGGATCGACGGCGAGCACACGGTCGTTGCCGCGACTAGTCACATAGAGAACCCCCGTAGTTGGATGCACAGCCAGTCCTTTGAGTTCCTCGACGCCAGGGATTGGGCAGCCGTCCGGCGGTGGGCATTCGACCGGAATTTCGTTGAGAATCAGCGGCAAATACAGGATGGGCGTCCGCACCAATGCGCTGGCTGTCGCCGTGACCGGGTTGCCTGCGCCGTCCACTGCGCGCACCGTCGCCGTGTTGAGCGTGTCGCGCACGACGATTGCGGCGCAGCGATAGCGCCACGTTTCGCCGAGGTCAAGGACATCGGCGCCGCCGGCATTGCCATCGACATACGTTATGGGTGAGCAGCGATCGTCTTCGAGCGTCACGTTGAAAAGCGGCGCCTCGCCAGCATTGACGACGGTGAAGGTGTAGGTCACCATACTGCCGGCAAAAACACTGGATGCGGAAGGCGTCTTGGCAAGCGCGATTGCCGGCGTCAGCACATCGACCGCGGCCTGCGCCGTGTCGGTCACCGTGCGCCCCAGCGCATCCGCGCCGCTCACGACTGCCGTGTTGGTCACATCCGCGGTGACGGTGATCGCACAAGTGAAACGCCATGTCTCGCCTGGATTGAGCAGCGTGTTGGCGTCGGCGTCGCCTCCTACAAAGTCGGGCGCGCAGTGATCATCGCTCAGCGTGATGGCCGCCAGCCCCGCGTTGCCGCCGTTGGTGACGGTGAAGGCGTAGGTGATCACTGCACCTGGAGGCGTACGCGGCGTTGATGCCACTTTGATGAGATTGATCTCCGAGAGGAGACCGAAATAGTGACTGCGATCGGCGGCGGTGATCACATTGCTGTATGGATCCACGCCGCTACCCACGCCCAGGTTGGTGTATTGACCGATAATCGCCGCGCCGGTCGCCTGATATGTCCAGATTTCGTCGGGGGCAAGCTGACCGTCACCGTTGTCGCCGCTGACGTAGACAGGCGTCACGCCGGACGCGCTGTCGGTGACTGCAACGCTGGTCAGAATCACGTCGCCGGTATTGGTGAGGATGTACGTCCAGGTCACCGGCGCGCCTGCTGCGATGATGGGGCCGGGCGGCGCGTCGGCGTTCTCGCCGTTCGTATACTTGGTGAGCGCCAGCCCGCCGCGTTGCTCGACCTCGGTTTCGACCTCCGGCGTCAGTCGATCGTCGCCGACGGTCACCACGGCGACGTTGTGCACCCGATCCACCGCCGGGTCGAGCGGCCGGTCGATGCGCACGTCGAAGGTCACGGTGAAGACTCCACGCACCGGCATCGGCCCCAGATGGACGCCGCCTTCATCGAGCGGGAAGGGTGAGCTGGACGGGTTGTCCGGGATCGGCGTCACGCCTGCGCCGTTGTCGAAAGTTGTGCTCGATGCGATGTAGATTGTGTGCAGCGGCACGGTGTCGCTGACGATCACGTTGCCGATCGGCGTGCGCGAGGCGTTGCGGATCACGATGTCGTAGCGCAACATGTCGCCGGGATTGGCGCGGCCGTCACCGTTACGGTCGCCGATGATGGTGGCGCCCTTGCCCGCCGCAAAGGTCGAGGCAGGCGGCACCGTTGTGCCGAGATCAAGCCCCGGCTCGCCAGCCGAAGCGACGCCCGGCTCCTGCCCCCATGCCGCAGCGATGCGCGCGTTGGTGGGCGCAGCGGGCGGGTCGCAGACGTAGAGGATCATGCCGGTCTGGTCGCCGTCGGGGTCGTAGACTGTAGCATTCTGCAGGCGGCTGAGAGTCAGCATCACGTCGTAGCGGAAGCCGTTGTTGTCAACCAACGGCCCCTGCCCATCGCCGTTGTAGTCAATGCAGATGCGCGCAGGACCGGGTTGACCAGGCGGCAACTCCACCGTCACCCAAACCGGGCTGCCGTTTTCAGTGGGATTGACGCTGCTGGTCGGGTCGCGACCGGCGCCCCAGCCGACCAGCGCCTGATAGGTGAGCAGTCGTTCCGGTGCGAGCGCAAAGCCCCAATCGGCGCGAGAGTTGGCATTAGCAGGGCCGTCGGCGCCGACCGCAGCAATCGCCTGGAAGGGGCGACCGTCGGCGGCAAAAAAGCGCATACCGGAGCCGGCGGGGGCGACGGTCGAAATCACGCCGCCTGCGCCGATGGTCAGCGATGGCTGCATTCCGCCGAGCGTCTCCCAACCGACGGTGAGCGGCGTCGCATCTGGGTTGAACAGAAAGACGAGCGTGCCGCCATTGCCAACCTGCGTGCTGACCGGATTGTAGTACTCTGCACTCCACCACTCGCGCGGGAAGAGCGCGTACCAGCGCGATTCATAGATGTCGCAGCGGTCGCCGGTGATCAATGTCACCTGCACCGGCGCCGATGCAGTCACCGCCGCGCCCACGGGCACGCCGCCGTTGATCAGGTGACTCTCGCCCTCGGCAAGGGTGACGCTGCTCTCCGGCATCCCGTCGCGGTTGAGATCGATCTGCACGATGGTGTCGTCGGCCTGCGCCATGATCGCCATGCCGGTGTACTCGAAGAGCTCTGCAGCGATGACATTCTCGCCGACTGGCGCTTCATAGCGCACACCCCATCGGCTGATGTCGTAGACCTCAACTGCACCGGCGAGCAATGTGCCAGGGCCGGTCGACCAGGCTGCGCGCGAGATCGCAATCGGTCGCGTTGCGCCGATCTTGTCGCCCCCGTCAAAATCAAAAATTGCATTGCGCGTCGCCGGCGAAACCGGATTGTTGAGCACGATCACGGTGTCGGGCGCCAGTTGATCGCTGGGGATGCCGGGTGGCGCGCCGTTGGCGGGATTGCCGTCGCCCCAAATCTGCGTAGAGGATTGTTTGGGTGATGCAATATCGACTTCGAAGTCATCTTCCCAGTGATCGTAGTAGACGAGCGTATCAGCGGAAATAATCGAGATCGAGATGTAGGTCTGGATCGGCGTGGCGACGTCGGGAGCGCCGATGTTGCACGCCTGCTGACCTGGATAAATGCCGCTCAACGCGGCGAAGACTTGATCCTCGGGCGCTGGAATATAGTAGATTTGGACAGGAGCGGGAAATGCTGCGCGCGCTGCCGTGAAGGTTATGAGTACAGCGATGAATGCGGAGACGAAGGCGAACGCGCGGTGGGCAGATGCGATGCGCATCGACAGGCGTGAGCGGAAGGACATAAGCGCCTCCTTATGGAGAAACCTGCAAGATCGCCAACAATGCGAAAAGCGAAGGTGAAATATTCCACCTTCGCTAATGATGACGTATGAGTGTTCTCGCAGGATACGCACGCTATTGTCGAACGTGCGTCGTTTTGAACTTGTCGATGCCGCAGAATCGTAGCCGCCGCGCTGTGCGTCAGGCTACCTGGCGTCAGGTTACATCGGTGCGCCTACGATGCCTGACTTCACCAGGTGGTCGCGCAATGTAGAGCGGGCGCGGCTCAGCCGCGATTTGACCGTGCCGAGCGGCAGACCCAACATCTCGGCGGCTTCGGCGTAGTCGTAGCCCTGCACATCGACAAGCATGACGACGCTGCGATGATATTCGGGCAGGGACTCGATAGCTGACAGCAGCAGCCGCATTCCTTCGTTTTGCAGAAAAAGCGCCTCGGGATCCTCGGCGACATAATCGTCGGCCGGCAGATAGTCGATGCCGGCTTGCTCGGTCAGCTCGTCCAAACTGACCGCAGCGCGGCGGCGTTGGCGGCGCAGATGGTCATAACAGGTGTTGGTGACAATGCGCAGAAACCAGGAGCGAAAGTTGCCCTCCTGAAAGCGCTCCATTGCACGGTGCGCCTTGATCATCGCCTCCTGAACGGCATCGGCGGCGGCTTCTTCGGTGTGCAAAATCTGTTGGGCGACGCGTTCCGCGGTTGTACGATATAGATCGATCAGGCTGCCAAAAGCGCGTTCGTCGCCGAGGCGCGCGGCCTGGATGTCTTTGTCAAGAGCTGAAAGACGCTGACCTTGGGACGTCTCCCAGGGAATGGTCGTTGCGCCAGCCGTATAAGGTGATATTGCGTAAAACGTTGGATTGGCCGTGTTGACACTGTACGTCATGGTCTTTCCTTTCCTTTTGACTGCGCAGAATACGCAATTCAAAGACCATGATAACAGTGAAAGATTAGGAAAACTTGAAAAAATTAGGACTCAAGTCGGACTGTTTGCCTACGCTTGTCACGCTTCCAACTTATACCCATAGCCACGGATGGTGAAGATGAAGCGTGGGTCGTCATCGCGGTCTGGCTCGATGCGGCTGCGCACACGGCTGACCATGCGGTCGATGTTGGCGTCGTAGACATCGCCCTGCGCTTCGGGCCAGACAGCCTGCGCAATCTCATCTTTGCTGACGACGCGCCCACGGTTCTGGTAGAGAAACCAGAGCAGGTCGAACTGTTTGACGCTGAGCGGCGGATCCAGCGGGCGGCCATCGACATACACCTGGCGCGTCGTGATATCGACGCGTAGCCCGGGTTGTTCGCTCACCGCGATCAACGAGGGTGCAGTCACGGTGGCCGCCGGGTCATAAAAGCGATAGCGCGTCGAGGCGAACTGCACTTCGACCCCTTCTGAAAGCCAGGCGGAGCCGCCGGGCGCAAGCCGCTGCCCATCGACGATCACACCATTTTTACTTTGCAGATCGCGCACCTGATAGCCATTTTCCAGGCGCAGGATTTCGGCGTGACGCCGCGACGCAAACTGGTCTTCGAGCCGTACGCCAGCATCGGGCGCACGTCCGACCGTCGTCACTTCCTGATTCAGTTCGATCTCCTGACCGGCCTGCGGTCCGTTCAGACAAACCAGCCGACCAAACCTGCTCACGCTGCGCTCCTTTGGCTACGCTGTTATTGGCTGTGCTATACTCGCTTCGGCGACGAACTTGCGTGCGCCTTCAATCGTTGAAACTATAGCAGCATCCAGGGAGAGCTGCAAAGATTTGAGCTAGGTCCTGACGCGAATTTACCGGATATGCCGCCAGCCGAACGATCATCGACGCCATCCGAAACTGTGGCGCCCGCATTGCACTCTGCGGGCGAGCCGTCGCGCGGCATTCTCGTCGGCTACCAGCTTGGGCGCTATCGTCTAACCGAGCGGTTGGGCGGCGGCGTGATGGCTGCAGTTTACCGTGGCGTAGATAGCGAGAGCGGTCAATCGGTTGCGATCAAGGTGTTGTTGCCCGATGCCGACGACATCGTGCGCGAGCGTTTCCGCCAGGAGGCGCGCACCCATCGTCGCCTCACCCATCCCAATATCGTGCCGATCCTGGACGAGGGCCACGAGCCTTATAGCGGGATCACCTATTTGGTGATGGCGTTGGTTGAGGGGCCGGGTCTCAACGAGGTGCTCGAGCTGCGCGATCGGCTCGGCGTGCGTGAGGCGGCGGCGCTTCTGGCGCCGATTGCACGGGCGCTCGCCTACGCCCACACACAAGGCGTCATCCATCGCGACGTCAAGCCAAGCAATGTTCTACTCCGCCCGGTGGAGGCTGGCGTTGCAGGAGCGGTGCGCATCGAGGCGCTGGGTAAGCCGGTCATTCCACTGTTGAGCGATTTTGGCATCGCGCGCGCACTCGATTCGCCCGAGCTGACCGGCGTCGGACGCACAATCGGCACGCCGACCTATATGTCGCCCGAACAGTGCGCCGACAGCCATGAACTCGATGGCCGTTCAGATCTCTACTCGCTGGGTGCGGTCTTTTATCGATGCCTGGTGGGGCGTCCGCCGTTTTCAGGCTCGACCACACAGATTCTGCACGCGCATGTTTACGAGGCGCTGACCATCCCGGAGAATGTGCTGGTGGCGCTGCCGCCGGCAGCCGTCGATATTTTGCGCCGTTCGCTCGCCAAAGAGCCGGCCGCGCGCTATCCTTCTGGCGCGGCGATGGCTGACGCACTGGAGCAACTTGCCCTGTTGTCTTCCCCAATCGCAGACGAAGACGCTCCCGTTGACGCAACCGCCACGATGCCCGCGTTGCAAGCCGTGCAGACGCCAACGACGGTGCAGGTGCTTGTACCCGGCGTGCAGCCGCGCACGACGGAGTCAGCGTCGATGCAAGCAATCGAAGCGGATGTCTCGATAGTGCAACCGTCGCCGGCCCCGACGCGCCCGCCAGGAACGCGGCGACGTTGGATAGGCGCTGTACTAGGCATCGCGTTGGCTGCGATCTTCGTTTTTGGTGCAGGCTGGGCTGCGCTCAACCTGCTGCCTGACGATCTCTTCTCGAACCGCATCGACGCGCCGACGCCAGGAGTAATTGCAATTGCATCGCCTGCTCCCACCACAGATGCATCGACGAACGCTGTTGCGGCGACGCCTGCCGATACGCCCAATCTGACGACACTGCCTGCGGATGTCATCGCAACGACCCCCCTCCCCACTACGACCGCGACAATAGACGCCGCAACCACGCCGCAGCCAATCGAGACGCCACCGACGCCCGCCGGCGATATTCAAAGCTATTGGCGTGAGGCCGAGGAGGCGTTTGCCGCCGAAGATTGGCGCGTCGCCGTCGATCTCTACACACTTGTCCGACGCATCAACCCGGAGTATGAGCGCGAGGTGTTGGTGGCGCGGCTTTTCGAGAGCCGCGTCGAACTGGCCGCCGAGTATCTTGCGGCAGCCAATTTCACCGCCGCAGCCAGAGAGCTTGACCAGGCGCTGGCGTTGCAACCCGACGATGAAGCGGTGATGCGCATCCAGAGCGCACTGGCCGCCTTGCTGGCGACGCCCACCGACGAAGACGATCTCCAGGCGCGACAGAATTTGTGGAGCACGCTGACCGATTATGCAGGACAACTTGCTGGTGCAGAGCGCTTCTGTGGCGCAGTGAACCAGTTGACTGCGGCGCTCGCCATCTTGCCCGATGGTGCAGCCGAGATGCCGCTGGCCCAGTTTCGCGATGAATGCACGCGTGCACGCGCGCTGGCCGCCATCGACCAATCGCTAGGCGCCGCCGCCGGCAGAATCCTGTACTCGACGCAGGAAGGCGAACGCTACAACATCTACGCCGCCCCTGCACAGATCGGCGGCGTCTCGACCTTGCTGATCGCCGACGGCGCGCAAGTCGGCGCGTCGATCCGCAGTGCGCTGCTTGCCTTTCATAGCACTTTTCCTGCCGAACCAGGCATCGCGCTCTTCGACGCCGCCAACGCTGCAAGCCCAGACCTGCGAGCGCGCCGTGTAACCGACGCCGCCGAAGATGCGCGCGATGCACCGCCTTCGTGGTCGCCCGACGCCTCGATGATCGTCTACAGCAGCACCCGCAGCGGCGCTGGGCGCTCACGCATCTATGTGCGCAACCTCAACACCGGCGTCGAAGTTGACCTTGGTCTTGGCAAAGACCCGGTGTGGGAGCCGGGCGGCTCGCGCATTTTGTTCAATGGCTTTGATGAGCGCGGCGAGAATCCGGGGCTGTATCTGATAGACGTCGACGGCGGCAATCGGCTGCGACTGACCGACAACGGCAACGACACACGCCCGGCCTGGTCGCCCGATGGCGAGAAAGTCGTCTTCATGAGCACGCGCGACGGCGATATGGACATCTACCGCCTTTCACTGCGCGACGGTTCGTTGGTGCAGCTCACCAATGAGCCGGCGCAGGATGGGCTGCCGGCGATCAGCCCGGACAGCAAACTGGTCATCTTTGCCAGCGATCGCGGCGGTGTGTGGCGTTTTTACGTCACACCGATCGATGGTGGCCCGGTGGTGGCTCTGCTCGATATCAACGGCGTCCTGACCAACTGGCTGGAGCACTCAATACAGTGGACGCGCTAGACGGCAGTGCAGAGCGAGAAGAGGGCGTCGCTCCGGGCGCTGGCTTGACCAATCTGACTGGCAAGCAGATCGGTCGTTATCTGATCGGCCAGCAACTGGGCAGCGGTGGGGTGGCGACTGTTTACCGCGCCTATGATCAAGTGCAGGGGCAGACCGTGGCGCTCAAGCTGCTGTTGCCCGGCGCCGACGACAAAGCATACACTCGCTTCCGCAACGAGGCGATGACCGCCGGCAGCCTCCGTCATCCACACATTGTGCGCATCTTGCAGATCGGCACAGCGCCCCATGGCGAGGTCGCCTATATCGCCATGGAACTGGTCGAAGGCGAAAGTTTGGCTGACCTTCTGCGTCAACGTGGGCGGCTGCGCCCTGAAGAGTCTGCGAATTTGCTCGAACCAATTGCGCGGGCGTTGGCAGTTGCCCACCGCCACGGCGTCGTGCACCGCGACGTCAAACCCGGCAACATCTTGTTGCGTCCGGTCAGTCCGGGCGCGCCCAACAGCGTGCAACTTGAGGCGCTCGAACACCCGGTCGTACCGCTGCTGACCGACTTTGGCATCGCCCGCGCGCTCGATGCGCCCGAACTGACCAATATGGGGCGCACAGTTGGCACCCCCGCCTATATGGCGCCGGAGCAGTGCGCGGGCAGCCGCGAGATCGACGGGCGCGCCGACATCTATGCGCTGGGGGCGGTGCTCTATCGCTGCGTCGCCGGGCGTCTGCCTTTCACCGGCACGACGACGCAGATTTTGCACGCACATGTCTACGAGCCGCTCACCATCGACGAAAACACCTATCGGCAGCTTTCGCCGCTCATGGTGGAGGTCTTTCAGCGCAGCCTGGCGAAGCGTCCTGAAGATCGCTACGCCACTGCCGACGAACTGGCGGATGCGCTGGCGCTGGCAGCTGGCCGCACCCCACGCCGCAGCGACGAATCCGTTAGCGAAACGACCGCCACCCTGACGATGACGGCGCTGCCTGTTGCCAGCCCGCCCGCGGAGACATCCTCGACCACTGTGTTAGTGCCGGCGCCGGGAACAGCAGGGCGCAGCGTCAATCCGCTGTTGCGCTCTATCGCCAGCAGCTCGACTTCTGCCACGCAGACGGTTGCACCGCTGTTGGTTGAATCGCAGGTCGCCACATCCTCTGTCGCGGCAAGACCGGGCGAGACAGGTCGGATCAATGGTCGTCCCACCTGGTGGAGTGTGCTGCTGACCATCGTCGGAGGGGCGGCAATCATGGGGCTAGGCATTGTACTTGGGATGCAGACGCCGCGTTTACTAAGGACTGCGCCGCCGCTGCCGCCCATTGTCGCCACCGCCACCGTCGATGCTGGCGCCGTCGATGCTGCCACTGTCGAACCATCTGCTGCAACAGCGACGCCGCCCGACGAGGAGGAAGCTGCGTTGCTGAGCGATGGCGCGGACGCTGTTGCATTGGCGACGCACACCACAGATGTTGTGACGCCCAGCGCCACGCCTGCATCCGCTGAGACCGCTCCCAGCGCTCCGCCGACAGCAACTGTTGCACCGTCGGATACGCCAACGCCAACTTCAACGCCGACGCCCACTGAAACGCCCACTGAAACGCCCACTGAAACGCCCACCGAAGCGCCGACGGCGACGCCGGATCTCGAAGCGACGTTTGTCGCCTGCGCACCGTTGATCGACGAAACGCTGCGACGCTATATCGAGGGTCTTAACCGCGATCAGCGCGCTGCAATCGGCTGTCCCGTGGGCGAGGCGTTGATTGGCCCGGCGCAGATGACGCCTTTTGAGCGAGGCTACATGGTCGGCTTCAACGATGCCCCCGAACTCTACATTGTCTATTTGGCGGCCGGCGTTTGGGAGCGTCAGCCACTGCTTCCGGCAGGCGACCTGCCCGACGATCTGCCGCCGCCACCCGACGATCGATACACGCCGGTGGGACGCTTTGCGCCGTTATGGGCGGCGGATCGCCGGTGGGAGCGGATCGGTTTTGCCGTCGACCCGGCGCCGGTCGACTTCACGGCTGTGATCCAGGAGTTCGAGGGCGCAGTGCTGATCGGCAATCGCAACGCCACCGAGGTCGCAGTCCTGCCTGTGAACAGGGAATGAGAGAGCGTTGTGGCGGATATTGACCTGGCGCCGAACCACAAACACGGCTTGATCGTGCACTGTCCATTGTTATTGTCGCCAGTCGCAGTTGGTTTTGGCGACTCCCTGCCGCACGGCCTTGACGTTACGCACATTGGCGGCGTGGTGGTTGGGCCGGTCAGCGCGTCGGGGCGCGGCTACAGCGGACCGGTCAATCTTGTAGAACTGGACGGCGGCGTGCTGGCGTCGCACTCGTCTTTCAGTCGCAGCGCACGTCGCGCCGTGGAACGATTCGCGGCAACATGGGCGCGGCTCCATCGCCCGGTGATCGTGCAGTTGGTCGATGCAATCCCCGCCGATCTGGTCAAAGCCGCACAGCGCATCGTGCAGGCGCCGGCTGTGGTTGGCGTGGAATGGAAACCGCCGCGTTCTGTCACCCCTGCGCAAGTGAGCGAGGGCGTACGCGCGCTGCAGCAAAACATCGAAGCGCCGATCTGGGTGAAGCCGCCGCTGGACAACGCGCTCGTTGTGGCTGAACGAGCCGTTGCGGCGGGTGCGGTTGGCATTGTTGTTGGACAGCCATTGCCAGGCGCTGTGCTTGTCGCCGATCCCGCCACCGGTGCAGCCAATCCGTTGAACGGCGACCTCTATGGGCCGCTCACCTTCGCGGCGATGTTGCGCGCCCTGCTCGATGTGGCGAACGCACAACTAGGCTGCGCGCTGATCGCATGTGGTGGCGTCTATCGCCAGGAGCATGTTCATCAATCGCTGGCTGCCGGTGCACACGCCGTTCAGTTGGATGCGATGTTGTGGCGGGAAGGGAAGATAGGAGATTAGAGATTTGAGATCTGGTTTTCCCGTAACGTCAGCTTCTGATCTCCAATTTTTCAATCATTTCTCCACAAACTCAGCTGCTGCGTCGGCTGTCTGCCATCGAGCAGCAGGTAGGGGATGGCTTTTTCAACGTCGCGTAGACCCAGCGAACGCAGGTGGCTCATCTCGCGAATGCGCTGGCGACGACGGGCGCGCACGATGGCGTCGGCGGTCTTGGGCCCAATGCCGGGGACGCTGAGCAGCTCATTGCGTTCAGCGCGATTGACCTCGATTGGGTGGTCGCGCAAGTGAGCGCGCGCCCACGCCAGTTTGGGATCGATGTCGAGCGGCAGATTGCCATTTGGCAGAAACGGCATGTCCTCCACGCCCCAGCCATAGTCGCGCAGCAGAAAACCGGCTTGATAGAGTCGGAATTCTCGCTGGCGTGAGACCGGCGCCAGCGACTCGAAGGGCGTCTGGCTGACCGGGTTAAACGCCATGAAGTAGGTGCGGCGCAGCCCAAGCTGATTGTACAGGTGATCGCTGACGTGCAGCAATTCCAGGTCGGTGTCGCCGACTGCGCCGACGACGAACTGCGTCACCACGCTGGCGCGTAGCCCTTCTTTGCGGCGCAGCTCGCTGATCCACTGCAGGCGCGGAAACAGCTCGTTCCAGAAATCTTTCTTGGGCGCCAGCGCAGCCAACCGTTCGGCTGTGGCGCCTTCCAGGTTGATCGAAACGCGGTCGGCAAGCTGCATTGTGCGCCGCACCTGGTCATAGTCGGCGCCGGGCATGATCTTGAGATGAATGTAGCCGCGATAGTGGTAGTGGTTGCGCAGAATCTCGGCAGTGTCAATGATCTTGTCCTGCGTCGCTGCGCCGCCTTTGATGATGCCCGACGAGAGAAACAGCCCATCCACCAATCCGGCGCGCTGGATGGTATCATAGGTGCGCGCCATTTCGTCGGGCGTGTAGGTGATGCGCTGCGTCTTGCTGCGCCCGGCGCGAAAAGGGCAATAGAAGCAGTTGCGTTCACACGCCGTTGTCATCATCGCCTTCAGGATCGGTTTCTTGCCGGTTGGCGTCGAGACTTCAGAGATGCAGGGCAGCGGTTTGGGTGCGCGAGATATGGGCGCCGGCGGCGTTTGCTCCGCCAGCGGCTGATCGCCTGCCGGCTCAAAGCGCATCGCATCGTCGAGCAGCGAAAGTTTTTGGATCGAGTCGGGCGCCATCCGAAAATTCATATTATCATTATACGAACATTCGTTCTATTTGTAAAGAAGGAAATCTCACAAAATGCGTGCAGTAATCCAGCGGGTGAGTTCGGCGCGGGTGCTGGTCGATGGACTGGTTGTCGGGCAGATCGAGCGCGGCTTTTTGGTATTGGTAGGAATTACGCATAGTGATGGGGAGGTGGAGGCGCGCACGCTGGCGCGCAAGATCGTCGGGCTACGCGTCTTCGAGGACGATGATGGTAAAATGAACCTGAGCCTGGCAGATATCGGCGGTGCAGTGTTGGCGGTGAGTCAATTCACGCTTTATGGCGATGTGCGCAAGGGACGCCGTCCTAGCTTTATCGACGCTGCGCGACCTGAGCAGGCGGAGCCGCTCTATCAACGTTTTTGTCAGTTGCTGGCGGCGGAAGGCGCAGCGGTTGCGCAGGGCGTCTTTCAGGCGCACATGCAGATCGAACTGGTCAACGACGGCCCGGTGACAATCTGGATGGATACAAAAGAGTTGTGAGGGGCGAGTTAGCGTTCACAATTCACAATCTACAATTCACTATTAAACATAATCTTGAATGAGGTGAGAAATGAAATACCGACCACTTGGCAGAACCGGCATGAATGTATCTGAAATCAGCTTTGGTGCTTGGGCAATTGGGGGCAGTTGGGGACAGGTGGACGATGAGGAGTCGATGGCTGCGTTGCACAAGGCAATCGATATGGGCGTCAACTTCATTGACACCGCCGATGTCTACGGCGACGGTCGCAGTGAGCGTCTGATCGCCCGTCTCAAGCGGGAGCGGCGCGGTGAAGAGATCTTTGTGGCGACCAAAGCTGGACGTCGTCTCAACCCTCATACGGCGGACGGCTACACCTACGAAAATCTGCGCAGCTTTGTCGAACGCAGCCTGCAAAACCTGGAGACTGACTGCCTCGACCTGGTGCAGCTTCATTGCCCACCCAGCGCAGTGTACGATCGCCCCGAAGTCTTCGACGCTCTCGATCGTCTTACCCTTGAAGGAAAAATACGCTATTACGGCGTTAGCGTCGAGAAGGTCTCCGAAGCGCTCAAAGCCGCCGAATACCCGAATGTGCAGACTGTACAGATTATTTTCAATATCTTTCGTCAGAAG
Organism: Chloroflexota bacterium; assembly: GCA_016861025.1. Taxonomy (GTDB): domain Bacteria; phylum Chloroflexota; class Anaerolineae; order Caldilineales; family Caldilineaceae; genus Caldilinea. The sequence continues at coordinate 209,036 of BOKO01000006.1, read as the reverse complement.
CCCGCAGAGAGTTTCTTTCGCACGGCAAAAGCAAAGCGGATCGGCGTCCTGGCGCGCGTGCCGTTGGCGAGCGGTTTGCTCACCGGCAAGATCACGCCCGCGACGACCTTCGCGGCCGACGACCATCGTAACTTCAACCGCTATGGCGAGGCGTTCGACGTAGGGGAAACTTTTAGCGGTGTGCCGCTTAGCGCTGCCTTTGCTGCGTTGGAAGCATTGAAGCCGCTTGTTCCTGCCGGCATGACGCTTGCTCAATTTGCACTGCGCTGGATTTTGATGTTCGATGCCGTAAGCTGTGCGATCCCCGGCGCCAAACGCCCTGATCAGGTCGTGGACAACTGTTCGGCGTCGGACCTGGGGCCTCTGGAGCAGCGGCGGATGGAGGCGACGCAGGTGATCTACGACACTTACATTCGTCCACATGTTCACGCGCGTTGGTGATACGGACTTTGGTTTTGCAAGGGCTGAAAAACGTATCGAGTGCGTTGCAGCAAATGGTGTTGAGGGCGCATCGTTGCTAACCAAGTCTGGAAACGGCGCTTGCTCCTCGATCTGAAGATGGGAAGGAGAAACTGAATGACGACAGGGAGTCATTTGCTTGCTGAAACGCCGCAAGTCGATTTGGCTGTGCTGGCTGCCGAGGTCGATGAGCTGGAAGAATACATCATCAAGGGTGATGTTTACCGAACGTTGCGCGTGCAGACGCCGTCGGGCATCCAAATGGTGCAGATGTCGGCGGGCGATCTGTTGACGCGCCTCTATCGCCTTGAGGCAGTGCGCGAGCAACTTTCGCCCGAACAGCGTTCGCGCATCAAAGACCTGGCGCTTGCCGCTCGCTCGACCATCTATAGCTTGCGCACGCGCTTTCATAATCTGCTAAAGCGTGAGATCAAGACGCGCCTCGACAGCCTCAACTGGTTTCTCGATGATGTCGTGGGCGACCCAAAACGCGCGCGCGTCGAATATCCTTTCGAGATTCGCAACCGGCAGCGCATTCAGCTCATGGCCGAGGAACTGGCGGAGGATTTGACGCCCGAACTCAAGCAGCAGATCGCCCGCGTTGACGACCGCCTCCGTCTGATTGCGAAACCGGCAGGCTTTCTCTGGGATAACCAGCTGGAGCCGATCTTTCCACGCGAGCGCTTCTGGTATTTATACGTCAGCCCGTGAGCGCCCTGCACGCCGATGAAGTAAACTGGGCGGATGTCGACAAGTTGACAGCAGTGATTATTTCGGGTAAGGTGTCGTGTATGGCGAGGAGCAGCAAACGGTATGCCAACGCATTTTGAAGGAGCGCCAGAGCAAGTGCTGGCGCTCGACACATTTATCAAGCTGACGCGCGCAAACAATTCCCTGTTGGCGCGCATTGCCCAGCGCGGCACCCATCCTGACCTGAGCGTGAGCCAGTTTGGAACGCTTGAAGCGCTCTATCACCTCGGCGCCATGTCGCAGACCGAAATCTGCAACAAATTGCTCAAGAGCGGCGGCAACACGACGCTGGTGATCGACAACCTGGAGAAGCGCGGGCTGGTGAAACGCCGTCGCGACCCACACGACCGTCGTGTGATCATGGTCGAGCTGACCGAATCGGGGCTGGAGCTGATCAGCGCAATTTTTCCGCGCCACGCTCAGGTGATCGCGGAGGAGATGTCCGTGTTGACCCCCGAAGAACAGCAACAGCTTGGCGCCTTGTGCAAGAAGCTGGGCAAAGGCAACACTGCGGGGGTGTAGGGCTACACTTGATAAAGACGGCGTGCATTGTCGCCAAGAATATCCTTTATCGCCTGATACGCCTCGGCTTCGGTAAGTAACCCCTGTGCAACCAGGTCGCCAAGCGCTTGCGTCAACCCCCACCGTCCCCAACGCGCCGCCACCCAGTAGATTTCCGGCATCGTGAAGGCGTCGGTGGCAAAGAGCACCTTGTTGAAGGGCGCCATCCCCAGAATGTCGCGGAGCATCGCCGGGATGCCGACGGTGGCGAAGGGCACGGCCAGCGAAAGGTCCATCCATACATTCGGATAGATCGCAGCCAGGTGCGTCAGCTCCCGGAAGAAGGGCCAGCCGGCGTGGAGCAGCACCAATTGAGTGTTGGGGTATGCCTCGATCACGGCGCGCATGTGCAGCGGGTTCGCATAGCGAAGATCAGCGTCGCTGTCGCCGAAGCCGGTGTGGAATTGGAACGGCAGTTCCTGCCGCGCCGCTTCAGCCAGGGCAAAGTGCAGCAGATAGTCGCACAACGCCTTGCGCGCCAGCCGCACGCGGCCATGTTGTATGGCGACCGCTTTGAGCGCCGCAAAATCTGCTGCGGCAGCGGCGCGGTCGGGCGTTTCAATTTGCAGACCGGTGCGATAGGCGACGATGCTTTTCAGCGAGACGACGCCACGGTCGCGCGCTTCCGCCAGCGTCGTGTTGAAGGCATCGACCATGCTGTCAAAGTTCGGCTCGGCGATGATCAGCTCCTCCGCCAGGCGCTCCAACCGCAGCACCGGATGCACCGGACAGGGCAGCACTGTCTGCATGGCGGCGTGGTCGTAGGCGTCGGCGCTGCCATAGCCGTAATCGCACAGCACCATGCCGATGTTGACATCCTCGAACAGGCGCGCCGTGTACTCCCGCTCCTCGATCTGTGCGCGCGCCGCCAGGATCGCCGCCACCGTCGGCTCGCAGCCCAGGAATTCCGCCAGCCAGCGCACCGCCGTGCGGAAGACGAGCAGGTGCGGGACATGCTGTTGCTGGATGACAGGATCGGTCGATTCGGTGAACCAGCGCTGAAAACGCAGCGGGTCATCGGTTGCTGCCCGACGCAGAAACGGGTGGGCATGATGATCGATGATTGGGATGTGGTCGAAGTTGAGTTCAACAGCGCGCATAGCCTTGCTCCCGGAAAATCTTTTTGCACTTTATCTCTGCGCAATCTGCGCAATCTGCGGATCAAATGTTGACTGAACCGCAGATGACGCAGATTGCGCAGAGAAGCTCAGAATTTGTAAATGTGATGTTTGATCTCAAAGTCGATGTCTTCAGCGGAGAAGGCAGCGTATTCGGATCGTTTGACCGTGATGTAAGCGTTGGCGAGCACTGGCCCCAGCGCCTCCATCAAGACCGGGTCGGCTTCCAACGCGTCGAGCGCCTCGGCTTGGGTCGTCGGGAAGCGGCGAATGCCGCGCGCTGCGCGCTCCGCATCGCTGTAGTTGCCCGGATCGATCAACGCCGGGTCGCCTACGGTCAGCTCGCGGCGCACGCCATCCAGACCAGCCGCAATCAGCCCACCCAACGCCAGATATGGGTTGCTGCTGGAGTCGGCGGACTTCAGCTCCATGTTGATGCTCGTCGCTTCGCTGCCCCAGACGCCCGAAGCCACGCGCACGGCAGCTTCGCGATTGTCCGGTCCCCAGGCGGTGTAGGCGCTGCTCCAGAAGTGCGGCTGCAGCCGGCGGAAGGAATTGTAGCTCGGCGTGGTCAGCGCCAGCAGCCCCGGCAGATGCGTCAACACGCCAGCGATGAAGTGATAGGCGACTTTGCTCAGCAGATAGGGATCGGCGGGGTCATAGAGCACGTTGCGCTTGCCTTCCAGATCCCACAGACTCCAGTGAATGTGGCAACCGTTGCCGGCCTGGTCGGGCATGGGTTTGGGCGCCAGCGACGCGATGATGCCGTGCTGTGCGGCCACGCTGCGGATCGTCTCGCGGAACCAGATTTGATTGTCGGCGGCGCGCAAGACCGGCGCGTGGCGCAGCGGCATCTCATGCTGACCGTGACCCAGCTCCGGGTAATAGGCGTCTACGGAGATGCCCTGCGCCTCAAACGCCGCCACCATCGCATCGACGACATCGGCGGCGGCGGTCATGGAGATCGTGCTGAAGCAAAGCCCGGTGTCGATCGGGACATACTTGCCCGGCGCCTCCTCGCGGAAGAGGCTGAACTCACCTTCCATCGCCGCCTGCATGGTCATGCCGGCGTCCGCCAGGCGGGCGATCATGCGCTTCAGGAAGGAGCGCGGGCACGCCTCCCACGGTGCGCGGTCGAGCTTGATCATGTCGCACATCATGGCGGCGCTGTGCGGCGCGTAGGGCAGGATCACCAGCGAGTCGGGGTCAGGCACCAGGCGGATTTCGCCCACCGGCCCCATGCCCTCGACCGGCTGCAACTGGTCGAGCATGTTCATCGCCTGCATTGCCAGCGTCAGCCCCTGTCCCGACGCCATGCGCCCGGCCAGGCGCTCCATGGGGACGAGCTTGCCGCGGATCGTGCAGCCGTTGTCGCAATATAAGAACCGGACCAGGCGCACACCCGCCGCCTGGCACTGGGTGACGACTTGGTCGATGTTCACAGTAGTATCCTTTCCTGGTGGTGCGTGTTGCGTGTTGCGTGTTATCGCTCGTCAACGAAACACGCAACACGCAACACGCACCACGTCTTTCTGTTTACGGCTGCACTTCCGCCGCGAAGGAGTAGACGCCGTCCTGCACCTGGATGATCGTCACCGATTTGGTCGGCTTGCGCTCTCCTTCGGGATAGCTGATCACGCCGGTGACCGCCTGGAAGCCCTGCGTCGCCGCCAGTGCATCACGGATCGCTGCCGGGTCGGTGGAGCCAGCGCGGCGGATGGCGTCGGCGATCAGGTTCATGGTGTCGTAGCCTAGGGCAGCGAAGGCATTCTCCGGCTTGCGACCGTACTCGGCTTCGTAGGCGCTCACGAACGCCTGCACATTCTCTGCGGCGTTGTCGAGCGAGGCGTGGGTCGAGTAGTAGACTGCATCTGCCAGCTCGCCAGCGACTTCGCCGATCAGCGGCGTGTCAAAGCCATCGCCGGAGAGGATCGGCTGCGCCAGCCCTGCCTCACGGAATTGCTTGGTGGTGATGCCCGCCTCGTTCGGGATCGCCGAGATGAAGAGCACATCCGGCTGCGGGTCGAGCGCCTTGACGCGCGCGATCTGCGCCGAGAAGTCGGTGTCGCCGGAGTTGTAGGTGTCCTCCAGTACGATCGTGCCGCCGTTGGCTTCCCAGCGTTCCTTGAAGAAGCGCGCCAGCGCCGTGGTGAAGTCATACGCCTGGTCGACCAGCATATAGGCGGACTTGGCGCCCAGTTCGTTCATGGCGTAGTCGGCGATAGCGTATGCCTGGGCGTCATCGCCAAAGGGCGCCATGAAGAAGTAGTCGCCAATCTGTTCGGGCAGGGTCGGCAGGGTGGCGCCAGCGGTCACGAAGGGAATGCCCGCCGCCTGCGCTAATGGCCCCGCCGCCAACGCAAAGGTCGAATCATTCAGTCCGCCAATCGCCACGACCTTATGCACTTCGATCAATTCCGTGGCCGCGCTGGTGGTTGCCGTTTGGTCGGACTTGCCATCGATGGCAACGACTTCGACCATTCTGCCGTTGATGCCGCCCGCCTCGTTGATTTGCTTTGCCGCCAGCTTGAAGCCATTTAGCCCCGGCTCGTCGATCGAGGACATGCCGCCGGTCACGCCGTAGAGCGCGCCGATCTTGATTGCCTCGCCGCTTGCCGCAGCCTCCTCACCGGCTGCTTGTGTCGCCGCTGCTGGCGCGCCAGCAGGCGCCGCCACCGGCGTCGCACACGCCGCCAACAGCAGACTCATCACCACCAACAGCGAAAGCAGCTTCCATGTGTGTCGCATACAGTTTCCTCCTTGTTGAACAAAAAAATTGACGAAAGCAATTCAGAGATTGGAGATTAGAGATTGGAGATTGGCGTCCAATCGCCCAATCTCTAATCTCCAATCTCTAATCTCCTAATCTCCTAATCTCTCATTCCCTCTCCACCATCCCCGGCAAGCGCAACTCCTTCCCGCCGAACAGCCCTTGCCTACGGAAGATCATCACCAGCGCGGCGAGCAAGGCGATGATGATCTGGCTAAGTCCGTAGACAGGCGCACCGCCGGATGCCAGCGCTGTCTCGACCTGGCGCAGCCCTTCGGGCAACAGCGTCAGCAGCACGGCGCCGAGCACTGAGCCGGTGATGCTGCCCATGCCGCCCACCACCAGCATCACCACGATGTTGAAGGTGATCACGAACGAGAACGACGACGGCGTGATCGCAGTGATCAGATGCGCCCACAGTGCGCCCGCCACGCCGGCGAAAAAGGCGCTTATCGTAAACGCCAGCATGCGCGTGCGTAACAGCCGTACGCCCCGCGCCTGCGCCGCCAGCCAATCCTCGCGCACGCCGATCATCGCGCGCCCGTAGGGTGAATTCACGATCATCCACACGACATAAATTGTGATGACCGCCCAGCCGAAGGTCCACCAGATATTGCTGACCGGCGGCAGACCGTTGATGCCGCGCGCGCCGCGCGTCACATCCTGCCAGTTGTTGGCGACGATGCGCACGATCACCATCAAGCCTAGTGTGGCGACGGCGAGATAGTGCCCGCGCAGCCGCAGCACCGGCACACCCACCAACGCCGCCACGCCCGCCGCCAGCAGCCCGCCCGCGATCGTCGCCGGCAAGAAGGGTGCGGCGATCCCCTGCAGCCACTCCGGCAAGCCTGGAAATGACGCCGTTTTCATCGCCACCGGCAGCGAGAGCAGCGCCGCCGTGTACGCGCCAATTGCCATGAACGCAGCAATGCCGAGCGAAAAGTCGCCGGTGAAGCCGTTGGTCAGGTTCAGACTCACGGTCAGGATGATGTTGATGCCGATCACTGCCAGGATGCGCAGGTAGTAGTTGTTGAGCGTGCTTTGCGCCAGCCACAACAGCCCGCCCAACAGGACTACATAGGCGACGCCCACCAGCAGATTGCGCGTTGACCCTTTCATACCATCACGCTCGCTCGTCGGTGGCTGTGCCCAGGATGCCATTGGGGCGAATCAGCAGGATGATCAGCAGCAATGCAAAGACGAAGGCGTCGCGATAGCCGGAAAAGGCGGGCGGCAGGAAACCGACAAAGAAAATCTCCGCAAAGCCGAGCAGGTAGCCGCCCAGCATGGCGCCCGGAATTACGCCGATGCCGCCGATCACAGCCGCCACGAAGGCTTTCAGCCCCGGCAGAAAGCCCATGAACGGCTCCACCGTGCTGTACTTTGCCGCCCACAGCCAGCCCGCCACCGCCGCCAACGCCGATCCCAGGAAAAACGCCACCATCACCACGCGGTTGATGTCGATGCCCATCAATCGCGCCGCGCGTAGATTCTCCGCAGCCGCGCGCATGGCAATGCCGGTGCGCGACATGCGGATGTAGAGCGTCAGCGCCGTCATTAGCGTCACCGAGAGCGCCACCGTCACCACGTCGAGTGTGCTGAAGCTGACGCCGGCAACGGTGTGCAACTGATTGACGCCGGGCGGCAAAGTGAAGGCGCGCGGCTGCGCTGTCACGGACATTACCATCGTGTTCTCGATAATACTGCTCACCGCCAGCGAGGTGATCAGCATGGTCACTTCCGGTGCGCCGCGCAGGGGCCGATACGCCACCCGTTCCACCAGCACACCGACGAAACCGATCACCAGCATGGGAATCAACAGCGTGAGCAGCAGCGGCGTGAATGTAGCGCTGAGCAGCAGCAAGCCGAGATACGCGCCCAGCATCATCAAATCGCCGTGCGCAAAGTTGATCAGCCGCAGCAGCCCGTAGACGATGGTCAGCCCGATGGCGATCAGCGCATACATGCTGCCCAGGTTGACGCCGTTGATAATCTGTTGTACGACGTAGGTTGGTGTGAACAATGCCGTTGCTCTCCTCTCAAAACTCCCAGCCTAACGTCTGCCGGAGCCATTCCAACCCCAGCCCCACCACCGTCAAGGCGGCGGCGGCCAGCAACGAATCGCGCCAGCCAAAGCCAAGCCAGACGCCCATACCCAAGATAAACACGAACATGATCACGCCTAGAATCACATAGGTGTTTTTCAGCAGTGTCATTGACTCAGGTACGCCTTTCTAACTTCTGGATTGTCGATCAATTCTTTTGCCGCCCCGGCGAGTCGCACTTCCCCCGTCTCCAGCACATAGGCGCGGTCGGCGACGGTCAACGCCAGGTGTGCATTCTGTTCCACGAGCAGGATCGTCACGCCCTCTGCGTGCAACTGTCGAATGACGCCAAAGATGCGCTGGACGATCAGCGGCGCCAGCCCCAACGAAGGTTCGTCCAGCATCAGCAGGCGCGGCCGACTCATCAGCGCCCGCCCGATCGCCAGCATCTGTTGTTCGCCGCCGCTGAGCGTGCCCGCCAACTGGGTGCGGCGCTCCAGCAGGCGCGGAAAGAGCGCATAGACGCGGTCGATGTCCTGCCTGACGCTGGCGCCGTCTTTGCGTTGATACGCGCCCAGCCGCAGATTCTCATGCACCGTCAGCCGCCCGAAGACGAGCCGCCCCTCTGGGCAATGCGCAACCCCGCGCGCCACAATGGCGTGCGGCGCCAGCCGTGTGGTCTCCTCGCCATTGATGACGATGCGCCCACTGCGGATCGGCGCCACGCCGGAGATCGCCATCAGCGTCGTGGTCTTGCCGGCGCCGTTGTTGCCGACGATGGTCACCAGTTCGCCCTCCACCACGTCGAGCGACACGCCGCGCACCGCTTCGATGCCGCCGTAGGCGACAGTCAATCCTTCAATCCGCAGCATAGGCCTCCGCCTGTCCCAGATAGGCTTCGATCACCTGTGGGTCGCCCTGAATCTCCATCGGCGCCCCCTCGGCAATGAGCCGCCCATAATTGAGCACCTGGATGCGCGGGCACATGTTCATGATCAGCCGCATGTTGTGCTCGATCAGGATCGTCGTCAGTTGAAACTCGGCATGCAGCCGCAGGATCAGATGCATCAACGCGTCCGCCTCGGTGGGGTTCATGCCGGCGGCCGGTTCGTCCAGCAGCAACAGGCGTGGACGCAGCGCCAGCGCACAAGCCAGCTCCAACCGACGCTGTTGACCATAACTGAGTTGCGCCGCCGGTTTGTGCGCCGCTGCCTGCAGATCGACCGTCGCCAACAGCTCGTGCGCGGCGCCGGTCAACGCCGCCTCGCTGTGCAGGAAGCCCGGCGTCCGCAAGATCACCTGCCACAGCGCCGCGCGCTCGTGCGTCTGCAGCGGAATACGCAGATTCTCCAGCGCCGTCAGCGCCGGAAAGAGACGCACCTTCTGAAAGGTGCGCGCCACACCCAGCCGCGCAATCTCATCGGCGCGGCGCCGCGTCACATCGACGCCGGCAAAATGAATGACGCCGCTGGTCGGCGGCGTGATGCCGGTGAGCAGGTTGAAGAGCGTGGTCTTGCCCGCGCCGTTGGGACCGATCACACCCAGCAACTCGCCCGTGCGCAGGGTTAGGCTGTACGCTTCCAGCGCCTGTAGCCCGCGAAATGATTTTCCCAGACGCTCGACGTTGAGCAAGGTGGCGGTCGAAGAAGGCATCGGCTTCCGACCTCTGACGCAAATATGGTTGCTACAATTTTTTGGTTGTCTCACAGGGGAAGTGTGAGAAGCCTGGGATGATGCTCATGCGCTGCAATTTCTCCCAAACAAGGAGGAGTATAGGCAGGTTGTGCCTGGCTGTCAAACTGATCAATTGGCTGTGCGACCCTCCGTTACGCTCACCATCGTTGGCTAATTTCTGCCGGACCGCTCGTTGCACAGGGTTGACATCATGTCTGCCCGACAACTGCTTCCGACAATTCGCTCTTCGTCTCTCCCTACGCCGGCAGAGCGACAGGCGTCGGCTTGCGGCTGATGCGCAGCGCCAGCGCAGCGCCGGCGATTGCCAGTAGACCCGCCAACAGGAACGCCAGAGCATAGTCGCCAAGTGTGTCGCGTGCGATTCCGCCCGTCCATGCCGCCAACGCTGCGCCGATCTGATGGCTGCAGAAGACCCAGCCGTAGACGGCGCCGACGTTGTGGCGACCGAAGTTGTCGGCCACCAGCGCGGTCGTCGGCGGCACGGTGGCGATGTAGTCCAGACCGAAGAGGATCGCAAACGCCGCCAGCCCGAATGGCTCCGTCACGAAGGGGAGAAAGAGCAGTGAAATCCCGCGGAACCCGTAATAGACTGCCAGCAGCTTGCGCGGGTCGTAGCGGTCGGTGAGCCAGCCGGAGCCAAGCGTGCCGATAAAGTTCATGGCGCCCATCAGCGCCAGCATCCCCGCCGCCGTCGTCTGCGCAATGCCGTGATCGTGGGCGAACGGAATCAGGTGCGTGCCGACGATGCCGTTGGAAGTGGCGCCGCAGATAAAGAAAGTGCCGGCGAGCAGCCAGAACTCGGGCGAACGCACGGCGCGGTGCATCACCCCGCGCTCGCCGCCGGGACGCAGTTGCACCGTCAGTGGGTTGGCGCCCAGCGGCGCGGCGCCGACGTCCTCCGGATCGTTGCGCAGAAAGAGCAGCACCGGCAGCACAGCCACCATCGCAATCAGCGAGAGCACAAGCGAGCTGGCGCGCCAGCCCAGGGTCGTCGCCGCCAGCATCAGCGCGGGCACGAAGAGCAACTGCCCGGCGGAGGTCGATGCGCCGAACATGCCGATCACAAGACCGCGCCGCGCCACGAACCAGCGCATCGCCACCGTTGCGCCCAACACGCCGGAGATAATGCCCGTGCCGACACCGCTCAAGCCGCCCCACAAGATCGCCAGTTGCCACGGCTCCTGGATGAAGGCGCTGACTGCCATACTCACCGAGATCAACACCAGCGCGATCACCGCCAGCCGGCGCGGCCCAAAGCGGTCGATCAACCAGCCGCCCAATGGCGCGGTCAGCCCCAGCACCAGCAGCCCAACCGACACCGCAAAGGAGATCACGCCGATGCTCCAGCCTGTGTCCTCCTGCATCGGCACCAGAAAGACGCCCGGCGCCGAACGCACACCCGCCGAAACCAGCAGCGCCAGCGCCGTGACCGCGACGACGATCCAGCCGTAGTAGAAACGATCGATCTTTGTGGTGTGCACGAGGCGGATTTCCCTTTGTTGAGTTTGTCTGGTCACTTTCAACGGATGGCGATTATATCATGTGAGCATCGTAACCCCCCTAAATCGAAAGTGCGACCATGCAATGTACTTATCCAGCGTCACATTGGAGGTTGTCTGATGATGGTATAATGACTGACACACAGGGGGAGTTGATTACGGAGGAATTGCAACATGGCGTCACCATTTCCAGGCATGGATCCGTATCTCGAAGGCGATTTATGGCAGGAGTTTCACGATAACATCATCAAGTGACTTGCCGCGCTCCCCTGCAGCAATGGACTTCTGGCGCCGCATGAGGAGGAGAACCCAAATGTCCCAGGCAACCAATACGCAAACCATCCCCCTCTGGAAACAGCGCTTCTTCACTCCCTTTGTGATCAGCGCACAGCCGGCGCGGGCGAATGCGGCGCGTGGGCTGGCGATCACGACGCAGGCAGGTGGGCAGGGACAGTTGTTTGCCTGGAACCCGACGACCGGCGCGCTGCGCCAGGCGACGGATGCGGCGCATGGCATGTGGGAGGGCTGGATCGACCCGCGGGGCCGCCACATTTACTATCACCTCGACCCAGATGGCAGTGAGATGGGGCATCTGGTGCGCGTGCCGTTCGACGGCGGCGAAGTCGAAGATGTGACGCCTGCCCAGCCGCCTTACACGCTGCGCGGGGTCGGCTTCAGCAGCGACGGGCGCTGGCTGGCGCTCAATCCGGTCAGCCGGGCCGGCTTTCAGTTGGTGGTGGCGCGGCTGACGGAGGACGGCGCACTGGGCGAGCCGCGCATCATCTTCACCAGCGAGCACGAAGCCTGGTACGCGCTGCTCTCGCACGACGGCAGCCGCGCCGCCATGATCTCCACAGTGCGCGCCGGTGGTCAGCGGCGCTACAGCACCATCGTGCTCGACACGGCGTCGGGCGAAATCGTCGCCGAGCTGTGGGACGGGCCGGAAGCGAGCGTCGAGGCGGTCTGCTTTGCACCACTGCCCGGCGACCTGCGCCTGCTTGCCACCACCTCGCGCAGTGGCTTCGTGCGTCCGTTGATTTGGGATACAGCCAGCGGCGCACGTATCGACTTTGACCTACCTGAGCTAGGCGGCGAGGTGATGGCGCTTGACTGGTCGCCGGATGGGCGCTTTTTACTCCTCTGCCAGATCGACCGCGCCGAGCAGCAGCTCTATCTTCTGGAGATCGCCAGCGGGCGACTTCAGCGCATCCCGCACGCGTCGGGGACGTACTACAACCCGTTCACCGGCGGGTCATGTTTTGGCGCGGGCGGCGAGCTCCTGGCGTTGCGCGAAAACTCGACGACGCCAGCGCATCTGGTGCAACTTGATCCGGATAGCGGCGAGGTGGTGCGCGTGGTGCTGGCTGGCGGCGATGCGCTGCCTGGGCGACCGTGGCGTTCGGTGCACTTTCCTTCGTCCGACGGGACGCTGGTGCAGGGCTGGCTGGCGACGCCGGAGGGCGACGGCCCCTTTCCCACCGTGGTCGAGATGCACGGCGGGCCGCACTTTGCGACGACCGACAGCTACAGCCCGCTCAGCCAGGCCTGGCTCGATCATGGCTTTGCCTGGCTCAGCGTCAACTTCCGCGGATCGACCACCTTTGGCCGCGCCTTCAAGGAGCAGATTTGGGGCGATGTCGGTCACTGGGAGGTCGAGGATGTCGTGGCCGGACGCGCCTGGCTGGTGGAGCAGGGCATCGCGCAGGCGGACAAGGTCTTCCTGATCGGCGGCTCCTACGGCGGTTTCCTGACGCTGCTGCTGCTCGGCAAGACGCCTGACTTGTGGGCCGGCGGCATGGCGATTGCCGCGGTCGCCGACGAGGCGCTTTCCTACGAAGACGCCAACGACGCGCTCAAGGCGGCGGTCGCCGGATGGTTTGGCGGTGCGCCCGACCAGGTTCCCGACCGCTATCGCCGCGCCTCGCCGCTGGCGTATGCCGAACAGGTGCAGGCGCCGGTGATCATCTTCCAGGGGCACAACGACACCCGCACCCCGCCGCGCCAGATGCAGATTTACGTCGACAAGATGCGCAGCCTGGGCAAGCAGATTGAGATCGAATGGTACGACGCCGGGCATGGAGTCGGGACACAGGAGATTATTGCGTTTTTGGAGAAAATGCTGGCATTTGCGCAGCGCCGGTTGTAAATCTATCCGCTTTTGCGTCCAGTCTCCAGTTTCTTGCGCACTTCGCGGACGACCGTCGACTGTAGGGCGCCGGCGTGCTCGTCCAGATAGGCGCGCACGGTCTGTGGCTGTTCGGCAATCATGCTGCGCAGCACCCAGGAGACCGCCTTGGTGATCATGCGGTCGCGCTCGTGCTGCAACCGCTGCACATTGACGAGTGCGCGCCGGGTCAGCGCGGCGTCGGCGTTGTGGCGCAGCGGCGTCACCAGCAGCACCAGGCTGGCGCGGCGCAGGCTCACGTTTGGCGCCAGGCTGAGGCTATCGAGAAACGGGTCCCATTCCTCCCAGCGCGCCAGCATCTCTTTGTCGCTCCAGGCTGACTGACAGGTCGTGTCCACCTCGGCCCAGCCAACCTGCCCGTCCAGCCATCCACGCAGCCGCTCCAGCTCCAGTTGGTGACGCAGCGGATGCAGTGCGCCGAGCAGGATGCCAGCCAGAGCGCGCTGCTCGAAGAGATCGCCGGCGTAGAGCTGATCGAGCAGCGCAAGCCATTGTGCGTCGGGCCAGGCTTTGTGCTGCTGCACGGTCATCTTTGCCAGGCGGCGCAGGTCATCGGTGCGCACGGCCAGCACGCGGCGCGGCGTGCCGAGGTAACGGCGAATGAACGCCTGGTCGGGGGCGCTGGCAGGCAATGCCTCGAGTTGGGCGGTCAGCGTCTCAATCATCCTGGTGCGCCTGATCGTTCAAGGCTCTTGTCATCGTCATGACAGGATTTTGACGGATTGCGTGTGATTGGTCAAAGTCGTGCAAGTCGGGTCGATGCTTTCATCGGCTGATCGCAGGCAGAAATAGATGGTTTGTCATCTCGTCGCCAGGAGTCGAATTGTCCGCCGGTATAATAAAAAGCGTCATCGAGTCCGCAGGCAGTGTTGCAATGAACGCAGCGCCTGTCAGCGGTTGATCGGCGGCGCGCACGATGGCGTTCAGATTGGACGGGCTGTATTGGTAGACCTGCGCCGATGCTGCGCCGTTGAAGTTGTCGATGCGGATTTGGGTGCGTTGGACGCCGCCGCTTTTATTGATTGCCAAGATGGTGACGGCGCCGTTGCTGCTGCGCTGGCTGGCGTAGACGGAAACTCGCTCCTGATCGCTGCTGGCGGCGGCAATGCGCACATCACCGAAGCGCCCCCAATCCTCCCATCCGCTCGCCAGTGCGTCACATCGGCGCTAATGTGCGCATGAGCGAGCGGCGCCGCTGTCGTGTAAAAGCCGGCAAGCAGGATAGTGACAAGCAACCATCGGGTAAACAATGCGTTCATCTTGGTTTCCTCACTGTGAATCCCAATCGCGCTTCATCACGCAAACCTATCGCGCTTCCCAGCCTGACACTTATGTACGCGCACGCAACACGCAACACGCAGCACGCCTCCCATCAACCGGCGCGCCAAGCGATGCACCGCACCGGTCAGGCATTGTTCAGTCTAATCGACTTCACCTGACCGGCGCGGTGCACAACCTGCTTAGTGGTTGATCAGAGGCAGATACAGAGAGCGTTCGGTCGCTGGCGCGTCACCCAATTTGGCGCAGAGCGGCGCGCTGACATCGGATAGTATACTGCCGGATGCATAGGCGCGCACACGATAACAATACTCGATGTTGCGCTGCGAGAGCAGATCGACGTAAGAGAATTGTCCCGACTCACCTACAAACTCATATTGCCCGTTGGCGCTGGCGCTGCGATAGACGCGGTAGCCAGCGATGGCTTCTCCCGGCGATGGCAGCCAATCCAGACGCAGGTTGCCGTCGAAGATGGCATCCTCGCTCAGCGCAACAAGCAGCGGCGCGCTCGGTTTGCCCAACTGCGCAACCACCCGGTCATTGGCTGTGCTAAGGTTTTCGCCGCTGGTTGTCACCTCGGCGTAGATGTCGCCGGCGCCGGTTGGCGCCATGATGGTGAAGCGAGCTGCATAACTCTCGTTAAGATTGAGCGGCAGCGGCGCCGTCGCCGAGCCTTGCAACACACCTGCACCCGGTTGGCCTGAATAAAGATTGATGGTCAACCCGGTTGCCAACCCACGACCCACATTGCGCACAACCACAATCACCTCCACCGGCGTGCCTGCGGGCGCCGCGCGCTGTGAAATCTGAAGCGGATCGAGCGCGGGGTCGGCGCCTGTGGCAACCTGGATCGTCTCCACTGGATCGCTGCTGACGGAAAGCAGTCCCGTCTGCACCTGCATCGTGCTGTTGGGCGTGGCGGGCGCCAGGGTGCTGGCTGCCTGCACATCGCGCACGCCGATGCGCGCCACCTTGACGATCTGGGCGATGCCGCTTATCTGATTGATTGCCAGCGCACCCTGCCACTGCTGCTGCGGTGTATTGGTCAGATAGATCGGCGTCGTCGGTGCACTCACGCCGCTGACGCGGCTCAAGCTGAGCTGACCGAGAGCACCGGCCGTCTGTGCATCGCCAAAACGCCGGAAGAGCAGCAGTTGCTCATCGCCGCGATTGGCGAAGACCGGCGCCTCGCCCGTGATGATGGCGCCGCGTTCGTCGCGCAGCGGCATGGCCTGCCAGGTTGCGCCATCCTGCGCCAGGTGTGCGACCCACACATCGCCGCCCAGCGTGATCGGGGTTTCGTCGCCGGCGGCATCCGGCTCGTTGACCAGGAATGCCAGCCGCACATTGCCCTCGGCGATGCTGATCGTCGGCGACTGCGTGCGCGGGGGCAGCGGCTGCGGGTTGAGCAGCGCCCAGTCGCGCGGGGGCAGTGGCTGTGGGTTGAGCGCCGCCCAGTCACGCGGGGGCAGCGGCTGCGGGTTGAGCGCAACTTCATCGACAACGTTCCAACGCGCCACAATCACCCGTCGATCAAGCCCGGTGTTCAGTTCGCCGTCCCCATCGAAGGTCCACGCAGCGTAGACGGTTGGGTCAACCGCGGCGGCGTCATACGCCAGCTTGACCTCGGCGTTCATGCCGCCCGCTGTCGCCTGTCCGGCGCTGCTGGCGCCGATCGACTGGGCGGCGTCGAGCAGATACGCTGTGATCCATTGGTCAACCTCGCCATCCAACTGGGCGGTGGCGATGCGCCAGTCGGTGCGCGTCGCCGGATTGCCGTCCAGGTCGCGCACCCAAGCCAGGGTGACGCGCCGGCCAAGGCTGGCAAGCGTGGCGCTGCCGTCGGCGGCGGCGTCATCGGTGAAGCGCACCGACGCACCCCATTGCGCGCCATCCCACAGCGCATAGAAAATCTCCTGGCGGCTCAGCACCTGGCTCAATTCGGTGGCGGCTGCATCCTCTTCGGGCGTCATCACCGTCTCCGTCCAGGCTACGATGGCTTTGTCGCCGTTGTAGAAGACTACCGTCGGGTCCTGCACCATGTGCGCACCGTCGGTCAGCGCAATCGGATCGCCCCATGGCTTGGCGTCGCTGCTGCGGAAGCGGGCCATGATCTGGGCGCGTGCCACCGGCGCAGCGGGTGCGGTGTCCTCAACGTACACTGTGATCATCTGACCGCCATCGCCGCTGGCGATCGCCGGCGCCGCCATCACGCGTGGGGGCGGCGGGTCGTCGTGCGCTTGACTGGCGAGCGCCTCCGCCGCCTGCAAGCAAGTGCTTCTGCTCAGGAGTGATTTATTCCACAGATTCCAGGTTTTGCTGCCGAAAAGATAATTGACGCGCGCCCAGACATTCACCCAAACGTTAACCGCCGCGCATGCCACGTAGCTGTAGGGCGGATTGACTTTGGTGTTGATGTTGGCGGAAGCCATTGAGACAATATCGGCGCGCGGGGTGACGCCGCCGCCGGCAACTCCCCAGAACAACTTGACCCAACCGTCCACGATCAAGGATGGATTGAAATAGCCGGTCGCCGCTGTCTGAATGTTCATTGCCATCGGCTGCAGGCTGCCGACAAACGACATGCTCCCGTCGTAATGGGTCCTGATGCCAATGCCAAAGGATAATAGACCCCACAGTGACTCGATTTGACCGCGAAAGAGCGATCGTCCTGTGTTAAAGGAGCAGAGCGTGCCGCCATTGAGTGAGATGGATAGCTCCTGCGGCTTGAGATAGTTGAACCGCGTAGTGTAGTTGCGGGCAAGCAGATCGCGGCTGTTGTTGCACAGTTCGGTTCCCAGGAGTTTGGCGTAGATGTCGGAGCGCACGAACCTGAAGCGTAGCTCCCCATCCAGCGCCATCTCAATGTCGAACTCCATGCGCAGACCGACGCGATTGTCGACGGTTCCGATCAGCGGCCATTGCGGAGGAGGATTGGGGATCGGCGCCGGCGGCCACGCGCGTTCCGCCGCAGCTGGGACAAATCCTCGCACGCGATAGTAGCCTTTCTCCGGGTTGGTCGGATTGGGGAAGAATTCGACTGTCTTCTGCATTTCGTCCACAGCGGCAGTGCTGACGGCGGCGGAAGGCAGAATGCTGCCGACCACAACGAGCGATTTACACATCGTGCTGAGCACGGCGCCCGACGCATTCAACGCCTCGGCTTTGATGTCGTGTTGACCGGCGGGCAGCGCGCCCACATTGAAACTTGCCTGGTAAGGCGCCGTTGCATCGTTTCCAATCACGATCGCAGCGTTATTGTCGGCGCGCACGATGGTGAAGCGCACGCTGGCGATGCTCTGTCCCGCTGTGACTTGCGGGCTGGCGGTGAATTGCACAGTGAGCGGCGCGCCGGTCATATAGATGCCAAAGTACACATCATCGTAGTTCGATTCCGCCGCTGTGTTGCGGGGAAGCAGAAACATCGATGAGCGAATCCCACTGACATAGGCTGAGGTGATCAGGCTCTTGAACGTTCGATGGGAAGGCGTGGCGGAGAACGCGCCAGTGTTGGCATCCTTGAAGATGCAGGGATCGAGCTGACGGTTGACTGCGGTGAAGCGATCCTGTGTGAGTGTGTTGACGCCTGAAACCAGGTTAGCGATTCCGCCCGCGATGTTTGTGGTTGGTGCACCCACCACTGCGTAGTTGTAGAAACCCGCTGGCACAGTGGCGGCAAAGCTGAAGCGACCTGTGTTGTCCACGGCTGTGCTGTACAACGTGTTGCCTGCTGCGTCGAGTAAATGCACCGCAACGTTGCCGGCGCCCACGACGCCGGCGGGCAGCACGCCGCTGACGATGGCTGCGGGTGCATCGAGCACCGTGAAAGGTGCACAGGCAAATTCTGCCAGGGTTTGACCGGCGACCGCGGCGCAGATTTCAGCGCTGCCACTGCTCATGCCTGTGGGTACACTCAGATCAATGGAATAGGCGCCATTGGCGCCGACGCTGCGTTCAGCGATCGTCAGCACCTGGCCGTTCTGCGACCAGGCAACGCGCACAGCGGATGCACCCGCAGCATTGCCTTGCACGGTGAAGCTTTGTCCGGCGTAGCCCTGGGCAGGATTCACCGTGATGGTCGGTTTGACGCCGCCGATCTCGGCATGTTCAAACGGCGGCATCGGCGTTGCGTCGTCATCGGTCACTTCGACGGCGCCAATGTCGCAGGCGGCGCCCTGCGGTCGGGTGACGCCGCGCTGATCGGTCGGCAGGCATTCATCGCCGCCAGCGTCGATCGCCGGGCTGCCGGCGAATGGCAGGTGCGTTGCAGTTGCGCCGCCGTTGTTCGCCAGCGCCGCCAGCAGCGGCGCCACGCCGACAATGTCGCCATTGCCGCCTAGATTGCAGCTCTCGTCGCTGCTCAGGTTGCGCCCACCGGAAACCAGCGGCGCGCCCGCATTGCAGTTGACGCCGTCTACAATTCCACCCAGGATCGTCCAGCGGACGAGCACCGGTTGGGAGCCGTCATCCACATAGAGGTTGTTGCTTGCGTTGCCATAGAGCGTAACGTGACGCAGGGTGACGCTGCCTTCGCCGACGGTGACGCCGCTGCGGATGCCAGCGCCGATCGTCGCCCGGTTGCCGCTGATCGTGCTGTTCTCGATCAAACTGACGCCGGGAAAGAGCAGCAGTCCACCGCCGCCGCCCCGCGCCTGATTCTGGCTGACGGTCGAGCGGCGCAGCGTGAGGCTGCCCTGCCCGCCGCTGAAAATGCCGGCCCCGTCCGTCGCCTGATTTTCGCTTACCAGGCTATCTTCGATCACGAGATCGCCATGATTGTCGATGGCGCCGCCGATGAAGTTGTGGTCGACCGAAAGTTCGGTGCGGTTGCCGATCAGTCGACTGCGACGAATCTCCGTTCTGGTGTTGGGCGCCAGGTAAAGCGCACCGCCGCCGCCATAGCCGACGTTATTGAGGAACGTGCTTTCCTCGATGACCATTCTTCCGGTCAGTAGAGATATGGCGCCGCCAACTGCGCCGCTAGGGTTGGAGGCGTTGTTTTGGAACTCGCTGTCGGTGATGGTGAGCAGAGCATTGTCGTTCACCTCTTGCAGGATCGCACCGCCGCCGTAGTAACCACCGTTGACGCGTTGGACGTTGTTGCGAAAGATGCTGCTGCGGATGGCAGCTGCGGCGCCGTAGGTGTAGATCGCCCCGCCGTCGGCGGCGCTGTTGCCGTCGAACACGCTCTGCTCGATGGTGATCTCGCCCGGTGAGAAGCTGGCGATGGCGCCTCCGGCAAATACGGTGTCGGTTCCGTTGGCGCTGAGAGTGCTGTTCTGTATTAGCAAAACGCCGAAATTCCAGATGGCGCCGCCCGGCCCATCGCTGGCAAAGCCGCGCGTCAACGTGATGTTGCGCAACGTCAGATGGGCATTGTCCTGCACGATGAAGATGCGCCGCAAGTTCTCGCCGTCCAGCGTGATCAAGCCGCCGCCGTCGAGCACAGTGTCCGTCGCAATCACATAGGTGTCAGCGATGATGGTGTGCGGTGCAGAACCGCAAGCAAAGGTGATGTCGCCGCCGCTGATCAACGCCGCTCCCAACGCATTGTTGTCGCAGCTTTCAGGCGTCCCGTCGCCGACGACGATGGATTGCGCCGCAGCATGGTGGCGCCAAAGCAGGCTGAGGAGAATTACAGAAACAAAACAGAGCGCTGTGCGTGTGAACTTTTTTCCGAACCTCATGGTGTCTCCTTCCGTGGTGAAAACGAACTGTAGACCGAAATGCTCTGCGTCGTGCATTCGAGCCGGATGTTTTCGAGAGGCGTGCTTTCGGCGTCGGGATGATGGGGCGGGGCGCGTTCCGGCTCCCAAAGTAGCGTCCATGTCTCGGTGACGATGATCGTGATGGTGCGGCGAACATATCTGGTCATGCATGGAGTATCGCCGCCGCCGCCGATGGAATACAGCGATTTTTTGACAAAAATTCACCAATTTGCGGGGCGAGTGTGGCGCCGCTACAATGCCCATTGCCTGATTATTGGGCGCTGGAGGAAAGACGTTTGCCGCCAACATCTCAACATTCGACAACATTTGGCAGTTTGCTCAGACAGCTTCGCCGGCGCGCCGGCATGACGCAGGGTGATCTGGCGGCGCTGGTGGGCTTCAGCGTGGCGCAGATCTCGCGGTTGGAACAGGATGCGCGTCTGCCAGACCTGGCTTCGGTGGCCGATGCGTTTATCCCGGCGCTGGCTTTGCAGGATGAGCCTCATCTTGCCCAGAGACTGCTGGAATTGGCTGCGCTGGCGCGTGGCGAACGTCCGCCAGCAGCGGTTACACTGACGCGCACGGTGCATACAACCATCGTTGAGGAGGAAATCACCAATGCCAGCCACCTGCCTGAACCATCGACTGGGCTTGTGGGTCGCGCCGCAGAACTGGAGTCTATCTGCGCTCGGCTGGCAGAGTCACCAGGACGACTGCTGACCCTGACCGGGCCTCCAGGCGTCGGCAAGACGCGGCTTGCTCTGGCGGCGGCGGGCAGGCTGCGCTCGCTCTATCGCGATGGCGCATGGTTTGTGTCGCTGGCAGCGATCGATGACGTCGAACTTGTCGCCTCGGCGATCACCGCATCGCTTGGGCTTGCAACCGCAACCACCAGACCGCCCGCCTTGCGCCTGGTCGAGGAATTACGCCGGAAAGAACTGCTGCTGGTTCTCGACAATGTCGAACAGGTGACCGACTGCGCTCCGTTCCTGGCAGAGTTGCTTCAGAGTTGTCCGGGACTGCGCATCCTTGCCACAAGCACGGCGCCGCTGCGGCTGCGCGCAGAACAACGCTATCGGGTGCCGCCGCTTGGGCTGGCGCCGAGCGTCGATCTCTTTCTTCATCATGCACACGCAGTTGATCCTGACTTTGTGCTCACGCCAGAGCGAGCTGGTGCAGTCGCGGAGATTTGCCTTCATCTCGACGGGCTGCCGCTGGCGATTGAACTTGCCGCCGCCCGCATGGATATTCTTGATCCCCACACGATGTTGGAGCGAATTCGCGAACGGCGTCTGGCGGTGCTCGCCGATGGTTCATCCGATCTGCCGGCGCACCAACGCAGCTTGCGCACCGCTATCGAACGCAGCTATGGGCTGCTCAACCATGACGAACAGCGGCTGTTCCGTGCGCTGGGCGTCTTTGTCGGCGGTTGGAGGATGGACGCGGTGGTTGCGTTGGGCAGTGACGGGCAGATGCTGCGTTCATTGCTCAACAAAAGCCTGGTGCATCGCGCGCCGGTCGACCGTGATGAACAGCGTTTCCAAATGCTTCCCATCCTGTGCGAGTTTGCGCTGGAAAAACTTGTCGCCGCTGGCGAAGAGATCAGCGTTCGGCGTCAACATGCACACTTCTATCTTGCGTTTGCCGTGTGCGCAAGCGAGGCCAACGCGGCTGGCAGTCAGGAACTCTGGCTGGATCGTCTGGAGCACGAACACGACAATCTGCGCGCAGCGATGCGCTGGTTGATTGCGCACGACCCGCCTTCCGCCCAACGGCTTGGCGGCGCGCTGCGCGAATTCTGGTACACGCGCGGTCATTTTCTTGAAGGCAGGCGTCTGTTGCAGCAGGCGTTGGCGGCAAGCGCGGCGCCCACCGTGGCGCGCGGACACGCGCTGCTTGCTGCTGCGCGCTTTGCCCATGCGCAGGACGAATACCCGCTGGCGCTGCGACTGATCGATGAGTCTCTCTCGATTCTGAGACAGAGCGACGATCGTGCTGGTTGCGCCGAGGCGCTGCGCACGGGCGGCTGGATCGTACACAGCATGGGTGAATCGTCGCGCGCCATGGCGATGTTTGAGGAGGCGCTCGCCCTTAGTCAATCGCTTGATGACCTGGGTTTGATCGCCGATCTGCACATTTCAATCGCTCAAGTGCATGTATTGGACGGCGATAGCGTCCGCTTCGACGAGGCGCGTCAGGCGTTTGAGTTGGGATTGCGGTTGGCGACGCAGCTTGGCAGACAGGAGAGTGCAGCTTATGCCTTGTTTGGCCTCGCCTCGCTCGCCTATATGTCCGGCGACAATCTGGCTGCAATCCGTTTTGGCGAAGACGCTCTCGGTATTTTTCAGGCGCTTGGCTCCCGGCGCAACCAACCGTTGGCGTTGCTTTTGATCGGTGAAGCAGAAATGTTGCTCGGCGAACTGGATGCAGCGCAGGCTCATGCACAGGCGGCTCTTGCAATCTACGTTGACCTGGCGATCCCCTGGGGGGAAGCTTCTGCGCAACGAGTCATAGGACAGATCGAACGCATGGCCGGGAATCTTGGTCAGGCGCATCTGTCGCTCAACAGGAGCCTGGATCTGAGCTGGCAGATTCGCGACGACAGAGGAACCTCGATCGATCTCGCAGAAATCGCAGGCATTGCACTGGCGCAGAGCCAGCCGGAGCGGGCGGGGATGTTGCTAGGAGCGGCATTCAAGCAGTTCGACAGCCCTCCAAATTTCCTGGCGCCAGACCACCGTCAGACTTACACGCAACTGGCCGCTGATGTGCGCATTGCACTTGGCGAGGCGCAGTTTGCCCAGATTTGGGAGGCGGGCCAGGCGCTGTCGCTGGAGGATGCGGTGCGGCTGGCAGGCGTCTCACCATAGCGCGGGCTATAGATGGTCGGATTCACGGTGCTGCCGCCACAAAGACTGTTTCAGACTGAACCAAGAAGGGGAACCCAATGCATCTCTCATTTCGATGGTTTGGCGCCGACGACCCAATCCCGCTTGCCTATATTCGCCAGATTCCAGGCATGGTCAGCGTGGTGACGGCGCTTTACGACGCGCCGGCGAGCCAGGTCTGGCCGCGTGCGCGGCTGACGGCGATCAAAGAGCAGATCGAGGCGGTCGGGCTGCGCTTCGAGGTGGTGGAAAGCATCCCTGTGCACGAGGACATCAAGCTGGGGCGGCCAGCGCGCGACGCCTACATCGACGTGTACTGTCAGAATCTGCGTCTTCTCGGCGAGTTGGACGTGTCGGTGCTTTGCTATAACTTTATGCCGCTCTTTAACTGGTTTCGCACCGATCTGGCGATGGCGCTGCCTGACGGCTCGACCACAATGGCGTACAACCACAGCGAGATTGAGGCGACGCCCGACCCGTGGTCAGCCAACCTGCCAGCTTACTGGCCGCTCGACGACAGCCCCGATGAATTGAAAGCCGCCTATCTGTCGATCACGGAAGAGGCGTTGTGGCAGAATCTCGCTTATTTTTTGCAAGCCATCGTGCCGGTGGCGGCGGAAGCCAACGTGCGGCTGGCGATGCATCCCGACGACCCGCCGTGGTCGATCTTTGGTTTGCCGCGCATCCTCTGCAACGAAGATGACCTGGCGCGGCTGCTGCGTCTCGTCGACAGTCCTTACAACGGGCTGACCTTTTGCACCGGTTCGCTCGGCGCCGACCCGACCAATGATCTGCCGCGCATGATCCATCGCTTTGGCGACCGCATCCACTTTGCCCACTGCCGTAATGTCCGGCGCACCGGCGAGCGCGTCTTCTATGAGAGCGCGCATCCGATCGAGTACGGCGACGTCGACCTGCCAGCGGTGATGAAGGCGCTATACGACGTCGGCTTCGAGGGGCCGCTGCGTCCCGACCACGGGCGTATGATCTGGGGCGAGACCGGCATCCCCGGCTATGGTCTCTACGAGCGCGCGCTGGGCGCCATGTATCTGCGCGGCTTGTGGGATGGTATTCTCACGGGGTGTTCTGCTGCGGCGCATGGTTGAGCAGATTTCTGTTACAATCAATGCTGTTGATCGATTCGCCTGTTTATCACGATTTCGGAGAAACCGATGAAACTCCTCAATTTTGTTGATCCACACAGCGGAACTGTGCGCCCCGGCGTCGTCACCAGCGCGGGCGTGGTCGATGTGGTTGCGGCGGGCAGCGCACAGCAGACGATGGAGGCGCTGGTCGCACAGCCGGACGCGCTGCACAGCCTGGTCGAGCACGCACTCGGCGATCCGGCGCTGCGCGCCCGCTGCATTCACGATGAGGCGGCGCTGCGGCTGGCGCCAGTGCTGACCAATCCCGGCAAGATCATCTGCGTCGGGCTGAACTATCGTCGCCACGCCATCGAGTCGAACCTGCCGATCCCGACGACGCCAGTGCTCTTTTCCAAGTTCAACAACAGCCTGGCCGCGCCCGATGAAGCGATTCCGCTGCCTGCCTGCGCCGAGCAGTATGATTACGAGGTCGAGCTGGCGGTCGTGATCGGGCGACGGGCGCGCAACGTGTCGGTGGAGCAGGCGCTGGCGCATGTCTTCGGTTACTGCACCGCCAATGACCTGAGCGCGCGCGACCTGCAGATGCGCACCAGCCAGTGGCTGCTCGGCAAGACGCTCGACAAATTCCTGCCGCTGGGGCCATATCTGGTCACCGCCGACGAGGTGGGCGATCCGCAGACGCTCTCGCTCAAGTGTTGGGTCAACGACGAACTGCGCCAGGATTCCAACACCGCCGACATGGTCTTCAGCGTGGCGGAGATCGTCAGCTACATCAGCCAGCATTTCACGCTGGAGCCGGGCGACGTGATCTGCACCGGCACGCCCGAAGGCGTGATCCTGGGCATGGCGAACAAGGTGTGGCTACGCGCCGGCGACCGGGTGACGGTGGAAGTTGGGGGATTGGGGCAATTGACGAATGTGATGGCTGGCGCAGATGGAGAGTGATATCGACGCTTGATTCTGACTATAGAGCCGTAATGCTTGATTCGCTGGAGCGCTTGGGGCTGGCGTTGGACAAGCAGCTGAGGATCGAACTGGTGTGATGATTCGGGTTTGGGGACAGGTCAGGCTCACAGTTTTCTGACTGTGTCCCCTGTCTCAATCACACCGCCTTGCACCACCTTCGCATTGATCCCGCGCAGGTGCAATTCCCTACCCACCGCCGAATTGACGAATTTGAGCGCATCCGCGCCGAAGCGCGCCATGAATTTCTGGCAGCCGGTGTGTGGCTGCGACGTCACCTCGATGATGGCAGAGCCGATCTGCAACTGCGTGCCCGGCGGCAGGTTCTCGGCGCTGAGATCGAGGTCGATGTACAACTGATCGCCGGCAAGGGGCCAGCGCGCTTCATCCTGCGCCAACAGGGCAATGGCGCGAGCGTTCATGATATTCAACTGCATGTCAGGATGCGCCGAACCGTCCGCTGTGCGCGTGCTGCCGCGCACTCGCCAGTTGTCGCCGACCAGCCCCTGCGCGGGGTCAAGCTCGGCGTTGGTCAGCACCTCGCGCTCATCCACGGCGGGTCGCCGCACGATCATCGCCAATACGCCCAGATCGCGCGGCGCCTGCCGGATGTGGTCAAGCCCTGCTTCCAACTCCGCCGTAGTCAGGTGACGCACCGTCGCACTTGTTGCCATGATTCCTCCTCGTTGCGTCACGGCAGGCTTGTTTCGCCCATCAGCCAGCGATCCACTTCGCGCGCGGCGCCGCGCCCTTCGTTGATCGCCCACACGACCAGACTCTGCCCGCGGCGCATGTCGCCTGCTGCAAAGATGCCCTCGACGCTGGTGCGGAACTTGCCATGCTCCGCCGCCACGTTAGAGCGCGCATCGCGCGCCACGCCCAACTGCTCGATCAGGAAATCTTCGGGGCCGCGGAAACCCATCGCCAGCAGCACGAGCTGTGCGGGCCACACCTCTTCGGTGCCCGGGATCGGCTCGAAGGTCATGCGCCCGTCCTTGAACTTCATGTTGACCTTGACCGTGTGCAGCTCCTTGACGTGCCCGTGCTCGTCGCCCACAAATTTCGTCGTTGAAATCTGGTAGGTGCGCGGGTCGGCGCCGAAACGGGCGGCGGCTTCTTCCTGCCCATAATCCATCTTGTAGACGCGCGGCCACTGCGGCCAGGGATTATCGGGCGCGCGTGTGTCCGGCGGGCGCGGCACGATCTCGAACTGAGCCAGGCTGCGGCAACCGTGGCGCAGCGACGTGGCGACGCAGTCAGTGCCGGTGTCGCCGCCGCCGATCACGATCACATCCTTGCCCGCCGCCGAGATGAAGTGCCCGTTGGTGGAGATGCCGCTGCGTTCGTCGAGCAGGCGTTTGGTGTTGCCGCGCAGAAAGTCCATCGCAAAGTGGATGCCCTTCAGCTCGCGGCCCGGAATGGGCAGGTCGTTGGGTTTGGTGGCGCCGCCGCAGAGCACGATCGCATCGAAGCGCTGGCGCAGCTTGTCGACCGGGTAATCCTTGCCGACCTCGGTGTTGGTGATGAAGCGCACCCCCTCCGCCGCCAACAGATCGACGCGGCGCTGCACGACCTTTTCCTTGTCGAGCTTCATGTTGGGGATGCCGTACATCAGCAGTCCGCCGATGCGGTCGGCGCGCTCGAAGACGGTCACCCAGTGCCCGGCGCGGTTGAGTTGCGCTGCGCATGAAAGCCCTGCCGGGCCGGAACCGACGACGGCGACCTTCTTACCGGTGCGCACGGGCGGCGCCTGCGGCACGATCCAGCCCTCCTCAAAGCCGCGATCGACGATGGCGCACTCGATGCTCTTGATCGTCACCGGCGGCTCCAGCAAGCCGACCGTGCACGAGCCTTCGCACGGCGCCGGGCAGACGCGACCGGTGAACTCCGGGAAGTTGTTGGTCTCGTGCAGACGGTCGAGCGCCTCGCGCCACAGCCCGCGATAGACCAGGTCGTTCCACTCCGGGATCAGGTTGTTGATCGGGCAGCCCGACGCCATACCGTTGATCAGTTGCCCGGTGTGGCAGAACGGAATGCCGCAGTCCATGCAGCGCGCGCCCTGTGTGCGCAGCTTGTCGTCGCTCAGATGCAGGTGAAACTCGTCCCAGTCCTTGATCCGCTCCAGTGGGTCACGGTCGGCGGGTGTTTCACGTTGATATTCCAGAAATCCAGTTGGTTTGCCCATGCGAACTCTCTCTTGACAACTTCCAATTTGATCGCACCCCAATACTCGGCTGCACTATGGTATGAACAGCCTGGCGGCGCCGAGGTAATTCGGCAAGTACAGGACGATCTCCATTAAACGTTCTGCACACAATTCCCGATAATGAAACTCAAACAGTCGGTCGCTATCGCTTACGGTAATCACTGGCAGGGCGTCTGCGTGATTCTCTGTCCGCAACACCTGTTCGAGCGAATCTTCACCAGCCATGTTGCGGTTTGCTGTCAGCAGCAACATTCTGCTGGCTTGAACAAACATCCAGACTTCACGGTCGGTGCTATTGCGCGCCAAACCGACATCTGAAAATCGCACGATGCGCAGCGGATACAAGTCAAGCCATCCCTGCGCCAGCAATGTGCCCCACAGCAGGGTAGCGTGTCCTTCAAGGTTGTGATCAACCAGAATGGCACTGGCGCCTTGACCTGCTTCTGTCATTGCATCTGCGCCAGTTCAGCTTTCCATGCGCGCAGTCGTGCGACAAGTTCCTCGTTGCCAGGTATGTCAGGCAAAGAGGCAACTTGCGCCAGCCGTTCTTGATTGCGCTCTTCCCAGTACGCACGAATCGCCTTGGCTTGCGCCAGGACGGTCTGATACTCGGCTTCCACTTCGGCGCGGTGCTCCTCGATATAGGCAAAAGCTGCGTTGCTCTGTGTCTCAGTCAGGTTCAACCACTGTTGGATCAATTGCTGTGGCCAACCCGCTTCGAGATAGCCCATGATGTCGTAGAGTGTAATCCGCGTGCCTGAAATGGTAAGACCGCGCTCGGTGCGAACCACTGTTGGTTGAGAACCATTTGTCTTCATGCGCTGATTCCTCTCCAAGCCAGCACGGCAACTTCGTTCATGTTGCTACCCACGCAGTCATGCCGCCCCACGTAGCTGTTGCACAGATTCTGAGCTATCTTCGCCGTCCCTGCGGTCTTTCCACATTCCGAGCAGTCCCGATTTACGCAGATCGCCGACAGTCAATTCGCCTGAAGCGTTTTCTGTAATCCGGTTACGCAGCGAACCGATCAGAGCGCGATCCTCGACGCTTCCCAGCCTCTCTACGATGCGCAGCCAGAGTGCCGGTGTGAGCACAACCGCCGTGAGCTTGCCGTGTTGATCAACAGTGAATTGAACGTCTTGCGTCAGTTCGGCGACCGTCATCATGTTGACCTCCCTTCACGCGCATACGCCCATGCAGCGTAGACATCTTCTGTCGATAGCTGCGGATATTCAGCCATCACTTCAGCGGCTGACATGCCTTCTGCCAGACTGCTGACAATCGTAACGACTGGCACCCGCGTACCTGCAATGCAGGGATCGCCGTGATGTAGGTCTCGCGCAATCTGAATTCGCTCTTGCCATCTGGCATGATTCATCTCTACATCCCCTGGTGCTCAACAGCAACGTGTTGCCCACATGTGAACGAAGCATTCTGCACGATTATACCGCACAAGCGTCCTTGCTATGCTCCTGCGCCAAACCCATCACAATGCTGTATGCACACCCCTGCGGTTGTGAACCGCAGCTACTGCGCCACCCCGTCGCCCCTCGCAACTCGCCCCTCGCAACTCCTCAATTCCCGCCCACACGCGACACATCGCGCTTGTTCTGCTCGAAGGCGGCCATCACCGCCTCTTCGCCGCTGAGACCCTGCGCCTTGACCTGGGCGAAGGCTTCGAGCACGCGCTTGTAATCCTTGGGCATGACCTTGACGAACTGAGGCAGCAGCTCGTCCCAGCGGATGAGCACGCGCCAGGCTAGCTCGCTGTTGGTCAGGTCGGCGTGCTTCTGGATCAGCGCCTTGACCTCGGCGATCTCCTCGGCGTCCTCCAACGTCTCGACGCCCACCATCTCGTAGTTAATGCGCGTCTTGAAGTCGCCTTCCCAGTCGAGCACGTAGGCAATGCCGCCTGACATGCCCGCCGCAAAGTTGCGCCCGGTCTTGCCCAACACGACGACGCGGCCGCCGGTCATGTATTCGCAGCCGTGATCGCCCACGCCCTCGACGACCGCGCGCACGCCGGAGTTGCGCACGCAGAAGCGTTCGCCTGCCACCCCGCGGATGAACGCCTCGCCGTCGGTGGCGCCGTAGAGCGCCACGTTGCCGATGATGATGTTCTCCTCGGCGCGGAAGGTGCTGCCCGCCGGCGGGTAGACGATCACGCGCCCGCCTGACAAGCCCTTGCCAAAGTAGTCGTTGGCGTCGCCCTCCAGCTCCAGCGTGACGCCGCGCGGGATGAAGGCGCCGAAGCTCTGTCCCGCCGAACCCTGGAAGTGGAAGTGAATCGTGTCGTCGGGCAAGCCGCCAGCGCCGTAACGCCGCGTCACTTCGCTGCCGACCATCGTGCCGACCACGCGGTTGACGTTGCGGATCGGCACGGTGGCGCGCACCGGCTCGCCCCGCTCCAACGCCGGTTTCGCCAGTTCCAGCAAGACCCGCCGGTCGAGCGACGCATCCAGCCCGTGATCCTGTCCAATCGAGCAGTAGCGACCGACTTCCTCGCTCACCGGCGGCTGCCAGAGCAGGGCGGAGAGATCGAGACCGGTCGCCTTCCAGTGGTTGATCGCCTTGCGCGGCTCCAGCTTGTCGACGCGCCCCACCATTTCGTTGACGGTGCGGAAGCCGAGCTTTGCCATCTCCTCGCGCAGCTCCTCGGCGATGAAATACATAAAATTCTCGACATCTTCGGGCTGACCCACAAAGTGCTTGCGCAACTCTGGGTTCTGCGTGGCGACGCCCGCCGGGCACGTGTCGAGATGGCAGACGCGCATCATGACGCAACCCATGCTCACCAGCGCGGTGGTGGCGAAGCCAAACTCTTCGGCGCCGAGCAGTGCAGCCACCGCCACATCGCGCCCGGTCTTGAGCTGGCCGTCGGTCTCCAGCGCCACGCGGCTGCGCAGGTTGTTGAGCACGAGCGTCTGGTGCGTTTCGGCGATGCCCAGCTCCCACGGCAGCCCGGCGTGTTTGATACTCGACTGCGGCGACGCGCCCGTGCCGCCGTCGTGCCCGGAGATCAGAATCACGTCGGCGTGGCCCTTGGCGACGCCCGCCGCAATCGTGCCCACGCCGACCTCGGAGACTAGCTTGACGCTGATGCGCGCGTGGTGGTTGGCGTTCTTGAGATCGTGGATCAGCTCCGCCAAATCCTCGATGGAGTAGATGTCGTGGTGCGGGGGCGGCGAGATCAGCCCCACGCCTGGCGTCGAGTGGCGCACTTTGGCGATCCACGGGTAGACCTTGGCGCCCGGCAACTGCCCACCTTCGCCCGGCTTGGCGCCTTGCGCCATCTTGATCTGCAGCTCTTTGGCATTGACCAGATACAGGCTTGTGACGCCGAAGCGCCCCGACGCCACCTGCTTGATGGCGCTGTTCTTGGAGTCACCCCGCGCGTTCGTCCAGACGTAGCGCTCTGGGTCTTCACCGCCTTCGCCGGTGTTGCTCTTGCCGCCGATGCGGTTCATGGCAATCGCCATCGTCTCGTGCGCCTCTTGCGAGATCGAACCGTAGCTCATGGCGCCGGTTTTGAAGCGCTTGACGATCTCACTCGCCGGTTCAACCTCCTCCAGCGGGATCGGCGTGGGGGCGTAGCGCAGTTCGAGCATCCCGCGCAGCGTGCCGAACTGCTGCTCCTGCTGGTTGACCAGCGCCGAATATTCCTTGAAGGTCTTGTAGCCGCGCGTCCACACCTCGTCCCCGCGTGTGCGCACCGCCGCCTGCATCTTGTGGATCGTGATCGGCGTGAAAAGGTGGCGTTCGCCGTCGGCGCGCCACTGGTAGTCGCCGCCCGGCACGAGCACGCCCGGCGCCTCGTCGCGTTCGGGGTAGGCGCGTTCGTGGCGACGGCGCACCTCGTGGTAAATCTCGCGCAGACCGATGCCCTCGATGCGCGTCGGCGTCCAGGTGAAATACTTGTCGACCAGCGCCTTGCTCAAACCCAGCGCCTCGAAAATCTGCGCGCCGCAGTAGCTCTGCAAGGTGCTGATGCCCATCTTGGAGCAGACCTTGATCACGCCCTTCATTGCCGCCTTGATGTAGTTGGCGCGCGCCTTCTCGTAGGGAATGTCGGTCACCAGCCCCTGCGCAATCATGTCGTAGATCGTTTCGTAAGCCATGTAGGGGTTGACCGCCGTGGCGCCGTAGCCGATCAGCAGTGCGAAGTGATGCACCTCGCGCGGCTCGCCCGACTCGACGACGATGGCGCATTGCGTGCGCGTCTCGCGGCGGATCAGGTGATGATGCAGACCGGCGGTCGCCAGCAACGCCGGGATCGGCGCCATCTCGCGGCTCACCCCGCGGTCGGAGAGGATGAAGATGTTCACGCCCTGCTCGATGGCTTCGTCCGCCAGCATAAAGAGGTAATCAAGCGCCTTTTCCAGCCCTTCCGGCCCCGAATGCACCGGGAAGAGCATCGGCAGTTTCTGCGCCTTGAAGCCGCGCTCCTTGACGCGCGCCAGCTTGGCAAGCTGCTCGTTGGTCAGGATCGGGTTTTTCAGGCGAATCTGGCGGCAGTTCTCCGGGATCGTCTCCAGCAGGTTGCCTTCGGTGCCGAGCATGACGTCGGTGGCAGTGACCAGCTCCTCGCGGATGGCGTCGAGCGGCGGGTTGGTGACCTGCGCAAACAACTGGCGGAAATAGGTGTAGAGCAACTGCGGGCGGTCGGAGAGGACGGCGATCGGCGCGTCGTCACCCATGCTGCCCAACGCCTCGACGCCGTTCTTCGCCATCGGCGCCAGCAGCGTGCGCAGCGTCTCGAAGGTGTAGCCAAAGATGTGCTGGCGATGGAGCACGCTGCCGTGCTGGTCGGCCTGGTACAGGTCGGGCGGCGAAGGCAGATTGTCGAGCTCGACCAGGTTCTGCTTGAGCCACTCGGCGTAGGGATGCGCTTTGGCGAGCGTGTCCTTGATCTCGTCGTCGCCAATGATGCGCCCCTGCGCAGTGTCGACCAGGAACATGCGCCCCGGCTGCAGGCGCGCCTTGTACGCCACATTCTCCGGCGGGATCGCATCGCCCAACACGCCGACTTCCGACGCCATCACCACGATGTCATCTTTGGTGACGTAGTAGCGCGAGGGGCGCAAGCCGTTGCGGTCGAGCACTGCGCCGACGACCGTGCCGTCGGTGAAGGCGATGGAGGCGGGGCCGTCCCACGGCTCCATCATGGTGGCGTGGTATTCGTAGAAGGCTTTGCGCTCTGGCGACATGCTTTCGTGGTTGCTCCACGGTTCGGGGATCATCATCAGCGCCACGTGATGGAGCGGACGCCCGGCCAGGTGCAAGAACTCCAGCGCGTTGTCGAACTGCGCGCTGTCGGAGCCGTCGGGGTCGATGATCTGCTGCTTGAACTTGTCCAGGTCAGCGCCGAAGAGATCGGATTGCAGCACCGACTGCCGCGCATACATCCAGTTGACGTTGCCGCGGATCGTGTTGATCTCGCCGTTGTGGATCAGGTAGCGATAGGGATGGGCGCGCTCCCACGAAGGGAAGGTGTTGGTGCTGAAGCGTGAATGGACGACCGCAATCGCCGCCTCCATGTCCGGGTCGAGCAGGTCAGGATAGTAGGCGTCCACCTGCTCCGCCAGCAACATGCCCTTGTAGACGATAGTGCGGCTGGAGAGGCTGGCGATGTAGAAGCGGTTGCCCTGCTCGTGCCCGTTATAGCGGATGGCGCGCTCGGCGCGCTTGCGGATGACGTAGAGCTTGCGCTCGAACGCCAGCGGGTCGCTGCCGATCAATGCGTCGGCGTTGCGTTTGATGAAGACCTGGCGCACAAAGGGTTCGCCAGCAATCGCTGTCGCGCCGAGCGAGCTGTTGTCGGTCGGCACGGTGCGCCAGCCGAGGACTACCTGTCCCTCCTCGCGCACGATCTGCTCGAACTCCGCCTCGAAGATGGCGCGCTGTGCGGCGTCCTTGGGCAGAAAGACCATGCCGACGCCGTATTCGCCCATCGGCGGCAGCTCGCAACCACATGCCGCCGCCACTTTGCGCAGGAATTTGTCGGGCAGCTGCATGTTGATGCCGGCGCCATCACCCGTGTTCGCCTCGCAGCCGCACGCGCCGCGATGGTTCAGGTTGACAAGCACCTGCATGGCGTGCCGCACGATCGTGTGCGAACGTCGTCCCTTAATGTTGACGACAAAGCCAACGCCGCAGGCGTCTTTCTCGAAAGTTGGATCATAGAGACCTTGTTTGGGAGGCATCCCGCTGGGAAGAATGGAGGGCTGTACGCCGCGCTGGTCAGATTCGCTGTTCAAGGCAGACTCCTTCATGCAAATTCATGCAAACCGGGCCCGCAAATCACGGGCAATGACAAACGACAGGTGTTTGCGTTCACGGAGCACTGTGAAGGAGAGGCTGTCTGCGCGCAGCGCCGCGCGACCTCACGCAATGCGACGAAGCGGACAACGTTGAGCTTTGAGGAAACTCGTATCGCACGTTCGTGGCGTCAATTGTACACGATGCCACGAACAAGGATCAAACTGCAAAAAAACTTGTGTGCAGAAAATACAGATGAACACCCTCTGTTTCAACCGAGTTTGACGGAACCAACAAAACCCAGTACCATGAAAACAATAATTCCCCTTACACTGACAACATACGGTTTGACTTTGCACATCTGAAAACCATCACTTATGGGAGGAGCACTATGCGCCGTCAATTGACAGTTTTGTTTACTATGAGCATCGTTGTGGTTCTGATTTTGGCGGCGTGCGCTGCACCGGCTGCGCCGGCGCCTGCTGCCCCGGCCGCATCGAGCGATGACAGCACAACAGCCGGTGAACAGCCGCTGCGCATTGTTCACTTTGTCAACGGCGTGCTTGGCGATAAGTCATTCTTCGACTCGGCCCAGCGCGGCGTGCAGCGCGCCGCCAATGAGCTCGGCGCGCAGACAAAGACGATTGAGGCTGGCATCGACCCGACGAACTGGGAATCGGCGTTGATCGACACCGCCGCCAATGAAGAGTTCGACATCATGGTTGTGGGCACCTGGCAGATGGCGGAGTATCTGGCTGCACTGGCGCCGCAATATCCAGATCGCAAGTTCTTCCTTTACGATGCACCGGTCGACTACGCGGGCGAGGCGTGCGCACCCAACAAGTGCGAGAATGTCTACTCGATCCTTTACAAGCAAAACGAAGGCTCCTACCTGGCGGGCGTTTACGCTGCGGCGATGACCACGCAGGCGATGGAGGGCATGAACCCCGAAGCGATCATTGGCTCGGTGGGTGGGCAGGAAATCCCGGTCATTCTGGACTTCATGGTTGGCTACGAGCAGGGCGCGCGCGACACCAATCCCGACATCCAGGTGATCCGCCAGTTTGCCGGCGGCTGGAACGACCCGGCAAAGGGCAAGGAGCTGGCAAAGGCGCAATACAGTCAGGGCGCCGACATCGTCTTCCAGATTGCAGGCGGCACCGGGCAGGGAGTCTTCGAGGCGGCGGCGGAGGATGGCAAGTACGCCATCGGCGTCGATTCAGACCAGGCATTGATCATTGAAGAGGCGAATCCTGAACAGGCGGCGCGCATCCTCACATCGATGATGAAGAACGTTGACAACTCGATCTTCCGCGGCGTGCAGAAGCACCTTGATGGCTCGCTGCCCTACGGCACGGCCGAGGCGCTGGGCATCGCCGAAGGCGGCGTCGGTCTGGCGCGCAACAAATTCTACGATGCCAGCACCCCCGACGAGGTCAAGGCGCTTGTCGACGAAGCTGAGCAGAAGATCATCAACGGCGAGGTCGTGGTCGAGACGGCGTTTCAGTAAAGATTGAGAGATTGGAGACTGGAGATTGGAGATTGACAGAGACGCGATCCCGTCTCACGCCAATCTCTAATCTCCTAATCTCTAATCTCCATTTCACACAAGGCTTGCTCATGTCCGCGCTCGTCGAAATGAAGCAGATCAGCAAGGTCTACCCGAATGGCGTCGTCGCCAACAAGAACGTGGACTTTGCGGTCGAGAAGGGCGAAATCCACGCGCTGGTCGGTGAAAACGGCGCGGGCAAGAGCACGCTGATGAAGGTGCTCTATGGGCTGGAGCAGCCGACGCATGGTGAAATCTGGCTCAAGGGCGCGCGCGTCGAAATCCCCAACCCACACAAAGCCATTGACCTGGGCATCGGCATGGTGCATCAGAATTTCATGCTCGTGCCTTCCTTCACCATCGCCGAAAACATCGTGTTGGGCAGCGAGCCGCGCAAGGGACGCTTCGTCGACCGCGCCCAGGCGATCGCCGCCACCGAGTCGTTGAGTAAGACTTACGGCTTGCAGGTCGATCCGCTGGCGCGCATCGAATCGACGCCGGTGGGGATGCGTCAGCGCGTCGAAATCCTCAAGACGCTCTACCGCGGCGCCGACCTGCTCATCCTCGACGAGCCGACCGCCGTGCTCACGCCGCAGGAAACCGACGAGCTGTTCGTAGCTGTGCGCAAGCTGGTGGACCAGGGCAAGACCGTCATTTTCATCACGCATAAGCTGGTCGAGGTCAAGGAAATTTCCGACCGCGTCACCGTGATGCGCCACGGCGAGGTGACCGGGCGCGTTGCCACCGCCGATGTGACCGAAGCCGACATTGCACGCATGATGGTGGGACGCGCGGTCTTTTTGCAGATCGACAAGCCGCCGGTGCAGCGCGGTCGCGTCGTCGCCGAGGTGCGTAACCTGGGCTACGTCGCCGAGACCGGACGTCCGATGTTGCGCGATGTCAGCTTCGATGTCTATGCCGGCGAAATTCTGGGCGTCGCCGGCGTGGAAGGCAACGGGCAGACCGAGCTGGTCGAGGTGATGACCGGGCTGCGACCGGCCACGACTGGCGAAATCCGCATTAACGGTGCGCCGGTGCAAGGACAGAGCGCGCGGCGCATTCGCTTGAGTGGCGTCGCCCACATTCCAGAAGACCGTTTGACTAATGGCGTTGCGCTCGACGCCTCGATTGCTGAAAACCTGGCGGTGGATCGCTACAACCGCCCACCGTTCACCCGCCACGGCGTGCTTTCGCCGGGCAAGATCAAGGCGCAGGCAATGACGTTGATGCAGCAGTTCGACATCCGCGCCGCCGGCCCCGATGCCCCGATGCGTTCACTCTCCGGCGGCAATATGCAGAAAGTGATTGTGGCGCGCGAATTTTCCGCCGAACCGGCGCTGTTGATCGCGGCGCAACCGACGCGCGGAGTGGACATCGGCGCCACTGAATTTGTGCACAACCAGCTTGTCGGCAAGCGCAACGAGGGTAGAGCTGTGTTGCTGGTCTCCGCTGATCTGGCAGAGGTGATGAGCCTTTCCGATCGCATCGCCGTCATGTACAAGGGCGAGATCGTCGGCATCCTGGAGAACGGGCCACACCTGACTGAAGAGGAGCTCGGCTTGTATATGCTCGGTTTGAAGCGTCAGGAGGGGACGAGAAAGGTGTAGGTTATCAGCTCGGTGTGACGTATACATATCATGCGAGACGATGTCTACTTCAATAAATCGGATCGACGCCCCACACGGCGTCCACAGCGAAGGTCGCGGAACCGATGACCAGGCAAAACGCATTGATTGAAGCGATCCGCATTGTGGCGGTGGTGGTGATTGCATTGACGATCGGCTTTGTGATCACTGCGATCGTCAGCAAGGAGCCGGTGCAGGCGTATACAGCGCTGCTCACCGGCCCGTTGCCCCGAATCTCCTTCGAGAACGGCTTCGAGATCAAGAACATCAACCGCTTTGGCAATTGGATGGAGGAGAGCACGACGCTGATCCTGTTGGGTCTGGCGGTCTCGCTGGTCTTCAAGGCGCGCCAGTTTAGTCTCGGCGCCGAAGGGCAGATGCTGCTCGGCGCGCTGGCGACGACGGTGGTCGCGCTGCACATCTCCGCTCCATTCCCTTTGCATCTGATTCTGGCGCTGCTGGCGGCAATGGTCGTCGGCTTTTTGTGGGGGCTGATTCCTGGCATGCTCAAGGCGTACCTCTCGGTCGATGAGATTGTGAGTACGTTGATGCTTAATGTGATTGCGCTCCAGATTTTTGACCTGTTGCTCTTCAACTGGCTGCGCGACCCGACGGCCGGCTTTATTGTTACGCCGCTCTTTCCACAGTCTGTCCTGCTTCCGCAGATGATTCCAGGCACGCGTGTCTCGTTGATGAGTGTGCTGATGCTGGTCGCCGTCGTTGTGGTCTGGTTCGTGATGGCGCGCACACCCTTTGGCTTTGAGTTGAAGATGCTCGGCGCCAATCGCAAGTTTGCCGAATATGGCGGCATCAACACGAAGCGCGTTATTGCCTTGAGCATGGCGGTCAGCGGCATCCTGGCTGGGCTTGCCGGCGCACACCTGAGCCTGGGGCTGCTCAAGCGGCTGACGATCAATCTCTCGCCGGGGCTGGGTTTCGAGGGTATTGTCGTGGCGCTGTTGGCGCGCAACGACCCGAGACTGGTTTTGGCTGCAGGTCTATTTTATGGTTATTTGCGCACCGGCGCACAGATCATGGAGCGCTCCTCGGACGTGACGCGCGAGGTCGTGCTGATCATCCAGGCGATCATCATCCTGCTCATCACCGCCGAACAGCTTTTTCCGCGCTTCCAGCAATGGTGGCGCGCACGGCGTAGCAGTGAGGTCGCAATAGAACGCGGATGACGCGGATCGAGCAGATCGGCGCAGAGCGATTTGATCCGCAGATTGCGCAGATAATGCTGATTGACGACACCGTCCTGGTGGTAGGACAAATCCGCTGTTTCCACGAATCTGCTGTAGCGTGGGGCGCCGCAGCACTACAACGGATTCGTGGAAGGAACGGATTTGATCTCGTTGCAAGACGCAGAAATTGCCGTCAAAGTGTTGACTTCCAGAGTGAAGTCAAAAACTGCAAAGATAGTGGCTGATTGAGTCGGCGCAGAGTGAGTTGATCCGCAGATTACGCAGATACCTTTGACCAAAATTTCTGCGAAATCTGCGCAATCTGCGGATAAGAAATCAAACAGAGAATCAGCAAAAATCCACCCAATCTACGTCATCCGCGTTCTATTTTTTTGGGAAATCAAGGAACTCCAATGTCCTTTGAAGTCGTCTTGCAATCTATCTTTTCGGCGGCGTTCATCGCCACCGTGATCCGCGTCTCTACGCCGCTGATCCTACCTGCAATGGGCGGGCTGCTCTCGGAGTTGGGCGGCGCGATCAATATTGCGCTCGAAGGCATTATGCTGGCGGCGGCCTTCACCGGCGTAATCGTCAGTGGTTTTGCGCCGCAGTGGTTTCCCGGCGCGCCGGCATGGGCGTATGCGGGCATAGGTGCGCTGGCGGGCGTCCTCGTCGGTATGGCGATGGGCTGGATGATCGCCTTTTTCCACCTCGAACTCAAGACCGACATCATCCTCACGGGGCTCGCCATGAACATCCTGGCGGCGGGTGCAACCGTTTTTCTGATGTTCTCGTTTACGGGCGACAAGGGCAGCACCTCCACGCTCGCCAGCGCGCGGTTGCCGGCGCTGCAAATTCCCTTTGTCAACAATATCCCGGTCGTGGGCACGCTGCTCAACGGCGAAAACGGCGCGGGCTACAACATCATGAGCTACCTGGCCTTCTTGCTCGTGGCGGTGGTCTGGGTTTTTCTCTATCGCATGCCTGCGGGCGCGCATCTGCGCGCAACGGGCGAAATGCCGGATGCGGCGCAGTCGGTTGGCATCGATGTGCGGCGCACGCGCTACTGGGCGCTGATCGCCAGCGGCTTCTGTGCGTCGCTGGGCGGCCTCTATCTGAGCATGGGTTACCTGAGCATCTTCCAGGCGAACATGACCGCCGGGCGCGGTTTCATTGCGCTGGCTGTCGTCTATCTCGGCAACCGCAACCCTATCGGCGTGCTGATCGCTGCGCTGATCTTTGGAACAGCGACGGCGTTGGGCGCGCAGCTCGGCACGATGGCGATCCCGCCGCAGATCATCGAAATGATCCCGCCGGTGGTCACGATTGCGGCGCTGGTAATCTACAACATCCGCCGCCGCGCCCGCATCAACGCCGCCGCACGCCGGTTCCAGGAGCAGGCTGAGGCAGGGTGAGCATGGCTATCGACTACACCAACTGGTGGAAGCAGATCGAACCGCTGGCGGGTGCAGCGCTGGCGGGGATGTTGATCCCAATAGGGCTGCCCGGCTACGCCGGCGCCCGAAAACATGCCTGGCAGGCGCTGCTCAATGAACGCTTTGGCGTCGATGGCTGGCGCATCGACCACTATGTGCGTGGACAGATTGTGCCTTTCAACCAGGCAATTGCTGAATATGAACAAAGCTACCGCGTCTATCTACACAATCATCCTGAGATAGCCGAGTGGGTTGCAGCATGGTGCGGCAATGTTTACGATGATGATCGCAGCAACGTCTATGACGACGAGTATCTGCAACCACATACGCGCCAGAATCACTATCAGGACATCGCCGTCCGTCGCGTGATCGCCGAGCTGGTCGATGACCCCGACTGGCCGCACATTGTCGAGACGCCGGTGGAAGAGTGCGATCTGGTCGATCTCAACGACGGCGCGATTTATCACGCGCCGCGTGCGCGAGGGATGCGCGGCCATTATCTATTGCAAATTCGCACGCCCGAATCTCCCGGCTTTTTCCTCAGCCCGGCCGTTGTGCCGGTGCATGATCCGAAGTTGATCACAGTGCACCCGCTGATGACGGGTTGGTGGTTGAACGAAGGTTGCCAGCATCTCTCCGTCGAGTCGTTCTGGCAGATGAGCAAGGTGATCATGGTGCGCTATGATCGCTTTCTGGCGGCAGGCGCGGCGCGACGCAACCCGCTTGCCGGCCTGGAAAGCGACACGACGTGAGCAACATGTTGTGGGGTGTGGTCTGTCTCGACCACTACACGGACACCGATCAATTGCTGCCCGGCTGTGGCATCCTTCACAACGCCTATCACTTGCAGCAGCTTGGCGCGGCTCCTTTGCTTATCACCCGCCTGGGCAGCGACGACGGCGCAGTGATCGAACAATTTCTGAACCGCCATCACATCGCCGTGCATCCCGACCAACTGCTTACGCCTGGGTCTTGTGCACGCATTGAAGTTGCAGTCGACGCCTCCGGCGAAGCGCGCGTCTACGACTTCACGCCCGGTGTATGGGCTGACTACCGTCTGACGCCCGCGCAGGAGCTTTGTCTTGCAGCGGCGCAGCATCTGCACATCGTGCTCACAGCGCCGGTGCTTGGCGAGTTTCGGCGTCTGTGCGCGCTAAAAACGCTGAATCGCCCGCTGGTTTCCGCAGATTTTCTCGCTCTGTATGATTTCGATGCGGCGAGTTTTTCTGAGACCGTAGGTTGCGTTGATGTGGCTTTTGTTGGATGGCAGGGTGCGCTCGAAGCCCCGCTCTTGCAGGAGTTGGTGCGCGCAGTGCAGGCAGCCGACGCGCTGGGCGTCTTCACGTTGGGTGAACGCGGTGTTCTGGTATGCGAGCCGCAGCGCGCGCCGCGGCTTGAGCGCATCGAGGCTGTGTCGGTCACCGGCAGCACCAACGGCTGCGGCGACGCCTTCATCAGCTATTTCCTGGACGAGTACTGGCGTAGTTGCAACCTGGA
Organism: Chloroflexota bacterium; assembly: GCA_016861025.1. Lineage (GTDB taxonomy): Bacteria > Chloroflexota > Anaerolineae > Caldilineales > Caldilineaceae > Caldilinea. The sequence goes on along the minus strand of BOKO01000006.1, from coordinate 168,256 downwards.
TAATGCGCTTGCGCGTGGCAAGCAGGGTGGTGCGCTGGCGACAACCTGGCGGCGCGCGCTGCCGGACGCGGCGTATGGCGTGAATTGAAGATGTTACGATCCTTCGATTCGAGATAGGGGCGAGTTGAAATGCTGCCATGCATTACTCAAAAAGGCGATCCCACTAATGCCAATTGATCTTCTCATCCACAACTGCTCTGTGCTCGCACGCAGCGACGACGGCGTGTATGTCACGCTGCCCAATTACGACATCCATGTGCAGGGTAGCCGCATCGCGGCGATCGAGCCGACGCAGCCGGTCGAGCTGCTCGACGCACGCCAAGTCGTGGCGGCGGATGGGCTGCTGGCGACGCCGGGCTTGATCAACACACACGCGCATACACCAATGGTGCTCTTTCGCGGCATCGCCGAGGATGTGTCGGTCAACCGCTGGTTCAACGAATTTATCTGGCCTGTGGAGAGCAACCTGACCGCCGAGGACGTGTATTGGGGAATGCTGCTGGGGCTGGTCGAGATGATCGAAGCTGGCGTGACGACAGTCGCCGACCACTACTTTTTCATGGACGAGGCGGCGCGCGCTGTGAGCGAGGCGGGCACGCGTGCACTGCTGGGATGGGCCGTGTTCGCCAGTCAAGGCTACGACGCGCTCGACGCCACCGCCGCCTTTGTCGAACGCTGGCAGGGCGGCGCAGGCGGGCGCATCCGCACGTGGATGGCGCCGCACGCGCCCTACACCTGCGATGATGACTTTCTGCGCGCCACGGTCGCCCACGCGCGGCGGTTGCATGTCGGCATCCACATTCACGCCGCCGAAGACCCGGCGCAGACCACCTCCAGCCTGGCGAAGCGCGGCGTCACGCCGATTCAGGTGTTGGAGCAGACCGGCATTCTCGAACTGCCGACATTGATCGCTCACGGGTGTGGGATTCTGCCGGAGGATGTCGAACTGCTGCGCCGCTACGGAGGACATGTCGGCGTAGCGCATTGTCCCAAGACCTATCTTAAACTGGCGTCCGGCTTGACGCCGATCCGACCGTTGCAGGGGGCTGGCGTAGCGATTGGCTTGGGCAGCGATGGCGCAGCCAGCAACAACACGCTTAACATTTGGGAGAGCCTGCGGCTAATGGCGCTGACGCAGAAGTTTGTCGCCAATGACCCGGAGGTGATGCCGGTGCACGCCGCGCTCGACATTGCGTTTGTGGGCAGCGCGGCGGCAATCGGGATGATGGGTGAATTGGGCAGGCTGGCGCCGGGCTATTTCGCCGACATTGCGTTGATCGACCTTCACGGCGTGCACAACCAGCCATTGCACAACGTGGCGGCGGCGCTCGTTTATAGCCTGCAGGCCGCCGACGTACACACAGTAATCGTCGATGGTCGGATCGTAATGCAAGATCGCAAGCTACGCACGCTTGATAAGGCAGAAATTATTGCGCAGGTGAGCAAAAACATGGCGCGTCTGGCGCAGCGCGTGCCAGAGCGGCGAATTCAAGTCTACAATCCGTGACAGAGTGCTGCTTTCAAAACGCCGCACTCACACGCGCTTTGTCTTGCGAACCTTCGTCGCAACAATGAACCGATCAACGCGCAATCGTAGGTAGATAGATACGCGTAGAGGCTTCGGTCAATATGGCATAGACGCCGATGCCCCGACTCGCCGCCGAAGCCAGCACTTCGCTCTCGCCGGCGCCATGGTCCGCGGTGCTGAAGGTGGTTGGCAACTCTTCCCAGGTCTCGCCGTTCCAGAAGTAGAGCGAGCGTGCACTCTCCTGCACGGCGCCCGCTTGCGCCGCCTGCGCCGCCAACCCTGGCGAACCTTCGCCCAGATAGATATTGATCGAACCCTGTTCGACCAGCGAGGGTGGCAACGCAATCAACCGATAACTCTGCCCCAAGATGCGCAGGCCCGCCGGCAGCGGCGGCGCACCAGCCATCGACTGGATGGCGACAAATTCGTCCGCCGCCAGACTCATCTGCGCCGGCAACAGGAAGAACGCCTTGCCATCCGACGAAGTCACCGGCGCAAAGCCGATCTTTTGCTTTGGCCCGGGTACGGCGCCGCCGCCGATGCCGTAGTCGACAATCGCCTCACGCCGCAGCGGCTGGTCGTCTCCTTCCACCCACACCTGCACAAAGGCTGACGGAGTCAACCCGGGCACGGTGAAGACGCCTGACCAGCCATCATCGCCGGGCGTCAGTTCCAACGCGACGGTCGGTGTAACGGCGTGTTCGGGGTAGAGAACGGCGCGCAGGGCGCCAGCGGCGATGGGCTGCTCCACATTGATGCGGATCTCCGTCACTGTCTGCGGCGTGATATGGATGATCGGCGCCCATGTCGGCTCTCGCCGCATCGGCAGCACGCTGTCGCCAGGCTGGATGACCTGGCAACCAAACTGATGGCGCGGCGTCTCCGGCGAGTCGGCGTGGGGATCAATGTCAATCACGCAGAGCCGGTCGCCCGCCTGTGCACCGGTCAGCGTCACCTGCGGCGGCGCCACATTCTGCGGCGGCCGTCCCTGGTCGAGGACGCGATCAAAAACGCCGTTGTTGTCCATATCGCGCAGCAGAAACGCGCGCGCTTCTCCTGAAGGCAACTCGCCGTTCTGATAGTCGAGATCGAAGATTTGGTTGACGAGCGGCGCCGGGCCGGCGGGCGCAATGAAGGTCACACTGGTCAGCCCGATTGGCAACGTTCCGGTGAAGGGCACAACACTCTCCGGCGTCTGCACCCAATCGAACCAGGTGCGGATGGTCTGCCATTCGGTGCGCTTGACATTGTATGCACCTAGCGTGTTGCCGCAGGCGTCCGCCCAGTGCTCTTCATCCCAGATGAACGCCTGGTTGGAGGCATGGTAGACGTAGCCCATGGCGCTGCCTGTGCAGGCAAAGGTTTCGATCACGACGCCATCGGGCTGCACAGCGATGTACGCGTCGAACTGACCGAGCAGATAATGGCCGAGTTCGTGGGCGAGCGCGGCGGCCCAATCGCGGCTGACGTCGACGCCGGGCGGCAGCGGTTGCGTCGGAGGCGCGCCGTAACGATTCCAGTGGCTGCCGATATACATGTTGCCCGGCTCGTAGACAAAGTCGATGCCCGGCGCTGGATCGACCGTCGGTGTGATGACATCGCCCTTGATATAGGAAAGCGGACGCATTGTGTTGCTGGCATGCAGCCAGAGATCGGTGTCTGGGTCATGCCAGCGTTCGTAGTTTTGGTGGACCGTCACGCGCCCGAGCGCAAACTGGCCATCTGTGATGCGGTAGAAATGGTCGGATGCGTCGATGATGCGCCGCGCAAGCGCGTTCTTGTAGGCAGGATCGCCTTCCAGATTCCATTGCGCCGAGACTTGTAGATCGCGCACGAGCAAAGGTTTGTACAAGACCAGCCGCATCTCCGGCCGATTGTATCCTGGATACAAGACAAAGGAATCAGGCGTTACTGTTTGCGGCTCGCCCGATGTCAGGAAGCGTTGCGCCCGAGGCAAACGTTCGTCGAGACGCCGCGCCCAGAGCTGGTCGCCGACAGCGATTTCGCCATCATGCACGACATACCCCGCTTCATCGGTTGAAAATGCGTTGCCGGTTGTGCGGTTGTAGACTTCAACGTCGCTTGCTGGTTTCAGGCAATCGGCGTCGTAGCAGACGCGGATTGGCGCAAAGTCGAGTTGAAGGAGTGGAGGGAGATTCTGTGCGAAATCTACGCTGTAGAATTGGCGCGCATCGCCCTGTGCCCCGCCGCCGCTGCCAAGCATGAGGCCAAAATTGCGCGCAGGATCGTTCACCCAACTCTGCACCAGTTCAACCAGAGGAGCGCCGCTGTACGCGATATACTCGCCGCTATTCCCTGGCGCTGTCCAGGCGTCGACGCCGATGAACTGCGGCTGATTCACCCAATTCAAGGCGGCGGCGTTCCAGTCTGCCGTCACCCGGTTGATTTGCAGCGGGTTGATGCTGCCGGTTGTTTGGAAGAGCAAGAGGGTGGCTGCCTGCACCGGCGCGCCACGTCGGATCGTTGAGAGATCAAAGCGTAGATAGCTGCGTTGCAGAATGCTTCCATTGCCAAGATTGATCCGGACGACATTCAGGACATCGGCGTCGGCGAATGAATCATTCGGATTGGCTGAATCGACATAAGTGTCGGCGATCGGGCGGAAGATTTGCGTCGAGAAGTCTGCTGCGTTGCCGCCCGCCGGTTCAACTGCGTTGTCTTCCTGTGCAAGTGCGCTGGTCGTTTTTGTCATCAGCGCCACAAAAACCAGGATTAAGGTGAGCCAGTACATACGTTTCGGTCGATTGTCTTGCCGCCGCCCTATCTTCATGAATTGTTCTTTCATGGTTCCCCCCTCAAGCGAAATCCGGCGAGGAAAGGGGGCGAATCCTCGCACTTTCTACCAGTCGGCGTTGCTGCGATAAGCTTCGATGCGGCTGTCGCGCTCCGCCACCGCGCGCGGCAGGTCAAGGATATGAATGACGCCGTTGTCGAACTCCAGCAAGCCGCGGCGTCGCCAGTCGTTCAGAATGCGGTTGACCCACTCGCGGCGGGCGCCGATCATCGATGCCAGGTCGGTCTGATTCAGGCTGAGATCGACGATGTACTCCTTGTTTGGCGTCACCTCACGACCATAGTGTGCGTTGGCTTGCAAAATAATATGCAGCAGCCTGCCGGCGGCGTCATATTGGGCGATCGATTCGGCGTAAGCCGCTGTCCAACGCAGTTTGCCCGCCAGCAGCCGGATGAAAGCCATCGCAAAGCGCGGCATCGTCTCCAGGTGATAGAGAAAGCGCTCTTGCGTCATGCTCAACAGCGACACCGCTGTGATTGCCTTGGCCGTGGCCGAACGTGGCTCGTAATCTACAGCAGCCAGCTCGCCGATCACGTCGTTGGTCGAAAAGATCGCAATGGATGTTTCAGCCCCGGATGGGCTGGTCGTAAAAATCCGCACTTTGCCCTTAAGCACAAAGTAGACTTCGCGGCTTTCGTCGCCTTGTCGAAAAATAATGTCATCACGTTCATACTCACGTAGACGTAGATCGTAAACAATCGTTTCGATCTCTTTTTCTGGTAAAGCGCCAAACAATGGCATACTTTGCAAAAGAGCGATTCGCCGGGCCAGTGCCTCTTCGCGCACGTTTGCCTCCCAAAGGATACGAATTCTTCATAAATAGTACGATGGCGCAATCAGCTACAGTGTTGTGCAGAACTTCACAGCCTGTTTGTGTATTTTCATGCGGCAGCCTGTCAGCTTTGTTGTCAGACTCGATTATGGTGCAATGTGCGACGTTCTGCAATCCTGACGGCGCAACATTTGACATCTTAAAGCGTAGCAATGGGTGCGCTGACGTTTGTGCGTCATCGTGAGGGGTGCGTCACCGGAGCGAGAAACAAAGGTGTTCATGTTAATTTTCCCGTGGCTGTTGCTAGGCCACCTGATTGGGGATTGGATGCTCCAGACTGATTGGATGGCGCGCAACAAGCGCGGTCGGTGGTGGAGCCTTGAATGTGTTGTGCATTGCCTCGTTTACACAGTCGCAGTGGCGTCGGTCGCCTGGTTCGTCGGCCACAGCGTGATTTCGCCGTCGCAGCTTGGGCTCGTTTTCGTCACGATTCTCATTTCTCACTGGTTGATCGACGGATTCAATCTTGCCGATCTGTGGGGACGATTTATTAACCAGACCCAGACCGACTATGTGCGCATCGTCGTCGACCAGACGATGCACCTGATCGTGTTGGGAATGGTCGCTTCGTTTCTTTTGTAGCTCTCTGGCTTGCAGGCGCTCAGCGGCGCGGCAGGCGCAGGTTGACCCGCCCCAGCCGTTGCACCGCCAACAGCGCACTGGCGAGAATCAGGGCGCCGCCGACAAACTGCGCTGGCGCCAGTCGTTCATGCAAGAAAAGGATCGACCAGATGACGCTGAGCAACGTTTCCAGCGGTCCGAGCAGCGAAACCTGTGCGCCGCCGATGCGTCCTATGGCGGCGAAGAAGGTCAGACGTGCGATGTAGGTGCTGACCACGGCAAGCACGATCACGACGATCCAGCCGCTGACTGACGGCGCACTCCAGGGCGCGCCGCGCAGCAACCACCATACCGCCACACAGACCGTCATCGACAAAGTGACATAGAAGGCCACGGTGCGCGTCGGGTAGCTGACCAGCGTCCATTGAGTCAACGCCATTTGCAGCGAAAAGAGAAGCGTCGCCAGCAGAGCCAGTCCCGCCCCCAGCCAGTTGACCTCGCCCGTCGGCCCAACCAGCAGATAGACGCCAACCAGCGCCAGCGCCAGCCGTACAAGATGGCGTTGCGTCAACCGCTCGCCACGTAAAGCCAACAAACTAAGCACGATCGGCGGGCTGAGCGCCAGAATCATCGAGGCTAACGAAGCCTCCAGCAGACCGAGCGCGGTGAAGAAGATCATCATACCGGCGGCGTTGATGGCGCCGACCAACGCGCTGGATGCAACACCGTGGCGCGGCATCTGCAACTTCCGCCAATCCATCGCCGCCAGCGTGAGACCGAGCATCGTCGACGCAATGAGCATGCGCAGGAGGAGCAAGGTCGTTGGGTCGAAGCCGTCGACAATCGCAAAGCGCACGAGCGGCGGCGCCATGCTGAACGAGATTGTGGCGAAAATCGCCAGCGCCCATCCGATGCGAATCTGCGGCTGTGATTGCGTCCAGCCGGTGAAACGGGCCTGCAATCCGGTGCGTGTTGAAGACATGAGCATTTGCCTGTTTGTAAGATGATGTCCGGCATTTTGGCCGAACATTGAAAAGCGGCTCGCTTTCCAGAAAATTTGACGCCGCACACTAGAAATCTCTATTTGATTTTGATCAAGAAAAAACATTGTAACATGCAGCGCCTGATTGTAACTATGTCGGCTGTTCGATGTATTCTTACGGAGCAAATTTATCGCCGGATGGCGTATGTTGCCAATGCAATTAGAAATGATAGAAAGCAAACAGCGCTTTGGCTGTTCTCAACTACATGAGAAGGCGCAACGATGGAAAGTTCAGTTGATTTGCGGATAGATCGATTTCACGCATCCGGCATCGTCGATATGCACTTCGACCTCCCGCTCGATCTGTATGACCGGCGTCACCAGCGCGGGTTGCTGCGCAACGAGTTCGTGCCAGAATTGCGCGCTGGCGGCGTCGGGCTGATCGGCGCTGCGTTGTTTATCGAAGACAGACACCTGCCCGAGATGGGGCTACGCGTTGCGCTTGATCAGATCGCCCGGCTCTATGAGGAAGCAGCGCTGGCAGTCGATGACGTGACGATCTGCCGCAGCTACGCCGACATCGTTCAGGCGCGCGCTGCAGGCAAGATCGGTGTGCTGATCACAATGGAAGGCGTCGAGCCGCTGGGAACAGACTTGCATCTGCTGCGCGTTTTTTATGAACTTGCCGTGCGCAGCCTCGGATTGACCCACGCGCGGCGCAATGCGGCTGGCGACGGCGGCGTCTTTGCGCCGTCAGGCTCTTCACCGGCCGGCTTGAGTCCTTTTGGCAAGGCCGTTGTGCAGGAGTGTCAGCGGCTTGGCATCCTTCTCGACCTGGCGCATCTCAATCCAGCAGGCACAGACGATGTGCTGGCGCTGACGGACGGTCCCCTGATCATTTCGCACACCAACCCGCGCCGCTTTCACGACATCGAACGCAACACCAGCGACGCGCATTTACGCGCTGTGGGCGAACGCGGCGGCGTGATCGGCGTCAACGCCGTGCTGCTTTCTTCACAAAAAGAGATGGCGACCATCGATCACTACGTCGATCACATCATCTACATTGCCGATCTGGCCGGCATCGACGCTGTGGGCATCGGTTTCGACTTCATCGAGTTTCTCTTCCGTCACTGGACGCCGGAGCAACAGGCTGCCGTCGCCGCCGCCATGATCCAGACGCACCAGCCGCCTGGCTTGACCAATCACAGCCACGCCAGAAACCTGACGCGACGCCTGATCGAACGCGGCTTTCACGACGAAGAGATCGAGAAGGTGTTATATCGCAACTGGCTGCGCGTGCTGCAGGCTGTGATCGGCTGACGATCCCTGGCGTTTTCTATTGCGCTGGTCTGGCGAGACGGACACTTTCGTTATGGCTTCTGTTTGCGCCGATATCGGCGCACTTTTTCTACGTTTCCGCACTCTTTCATGTCGCACCAGCGCCGGCTGCGGTTTTTGCTGCGATCGATGAACATCCAGCCACAGTGCTCATGCTGACACATACGCACGCGCGCCAGATCACCCGTTGTGAGCAATTCGGCAGCCGACCACACGATGGGCCACAGCACGCAGGCAAACTCGCCAGCGTCTTGCCGCCACCCCCAAGTGAACCGCGCCCCATCCGCCGACATCAGGCGTAAATTGGAGTAACTTGCCGCGATGTTGTCGTTGAGCAGCGCCAGGTCATCGGCGTCGGCGTCGGCGCCTTCCGCCACAGCCGCAAAAATGCGAAACAACGCCTCGCGCAGCGAAAGCGCACGCCGCAGCGTCTCCTCCGCCTCTGTTGCTCGATGTGCAGCGTCAGCCCGAAGCTGAGCCCCCTGTTCGGGCGAAAGAATTGCCACTCGCTCCGCCCAAGCCGCCAGCTCCTCATAGGTGTGGAGACGCTCGGTTGGCGTTGGAGTGTCGCGGGCGCCGACTGTGTTCACAAAATCAAGACATAGTGCGCCCCCCACAGTTTTTAGATGCTTGAAATGATTGTGGGCATCATTATTTAGTTCACTTTCCACCATTGTCAGGCAACATCCTCTTAGCTTTCCGTACACTGTTTTTTTGTGTTGATTTTGCAATTGCTGCGTGTTGCGCCACATTGCGGCGCAAGATTTTGAGTGACTTCCCGGCCTCCATCCATCAGAATCGACCTAGCATCGAACGCAAAAAGGTCGAACCATAAAGGCGATCTTTTCTTGACACTCAGCATACATCAAAATGATGTAACTATCAATATATGCATTGACAGGTTACGATTGGTGTGATACAATTGTAACTATCAAAACTAATTTTTGACGGTGTTCTTCGGGGTGGCAGATTATCACAGGGGGCGGCAGATGTGGGAGTGGGAGTATTATCTGGAACGGCGCAAGGATTTGCTGCGCGAGGCGGAGAATGAACGACTTCTGCGCACTCTCAGACGGACAAGAGCGTATGGAGGGATTGGCTCAGACGTCGTGTTTGCGATGATGCGGGCGACAGGGCGAGCGATGGTGTGGACGGGCGTCAGGCTGGAATCTTTTGGAAAGCCGGCTGTGGATTGCGTCGAAGGGGCTGGTTAGCAGGTAAAAAAGGGGGCTGCGATGACGACTGTGGCGATTTGGGTGCTTGCTGTGCTTGTGTTTGAGCTTCTTGTCTGGTTCTATGCAGAGGACAGCACGGACGGTTTCGATAGTCCTGAATGGGAACGCCGGCGCACCTGGCGCGCTGGCCGTTGATAATCAAATAACAAGGACGCCGCTCCAGAGGCACTCCTGGAGCGGCGTCCTTGTTTTTGAGGTGCGTGGGTAAAGATTCATGCAAGGGCTGGAGCGCGCGTTCCCCTGACCAGTTCCGATGCAAGCGCAGCGACGCGCGTCACGCCATCTTCATGGGAAGCTGCCTTCACCAGCGCGGAGCCGACGATCACGCCGTCGGCCATTCCCGCCACCGCTGCAGCTTGTTCGCCCGTTGCAATGCCAAACCCGACGGCCAGCGGCAAAGAAGTGTGTTTGCGCACGCGCATCACAAAATCGGCGAGGTCGGGCGGCAGCTCGCTGCGTGCGCCGGTGATGCCGGTGACGCTCACCAGATAGATGAAGCCGGTGCAGTGGCTGGCGACATAGCGAATGCGTTCGTCGGTGCTGGTTGGCGCCAGCAGGTAGATCGTCGCCAGCCCGGCGTGACGACAGGCAATCTCCAGCTCTTCAGCCTCCTCCGGTGGGAGATCGGGCACAATCAAGCCATCGATCCCGGCGGCGACGGCGTCCTCGACAAAACGCTGCACGCCGTAGGCGAAGAGCGGGTTGTAATAGGTCATTGCACAGAAGGGTTGCGTCATGCCTGCGGCGCGTAACTCGCGCGTCATCGCCAGGCAATCCTTGACGGTGGCGCCCTGCATCAATGCGGTGTAGGTGGCGGTCTGGATCGTGGGGCCGTCCGCCAGGGGGTCGCTGTGTGGGATGCCGATCTCGAAAAGTTCGGCGCCGACATCGCCCAACGTGCGAATTATTTCCAGCGTTCGGGCGCGGTCGGGATAGCCCATCGCTTGATAAGGCATAAAGACGGCGCGCTGCTCCGCTCTGGCTTTGGCAAAGACTGCTTCAATCCGTTCGACGCCGGTCATAACGAACCTAACTCCTTCATAATCGTGCTCAAATCTTTGTCGCCGCGACCGCTGAGGTTGACCAGGATCACCTGATCTTTGCTCATCTGCGGCGTCAGTTCGACAAGATGGGCGACGGCGTGGGCGCTTTCCAGCGCAGGGATGATGCCCTCGAAGCGACTGAGCAGTTTAACGCCCTCCAGTGCAGCTTCGTCGGTGGCGTAGGTGTATTCGGTGCGCCCCTGGTCGCGTAGCCAGGCATGCTCCGGCCCGACGCTGGCGTAGTCGAGACCTGCGCTGATGCTGTGCGTGAGTGCGATCTGGCCGTCTTCGTCCTGCAAGACGTAACTCTTTGTGCCCTGCAGCACGCCAAGCCGCCCCAGTTTGGGATCGGCGAAGCGTGCGGCGTGTTCACCGCCCTCAATGCCGCGCCCACCGGCTTCCACGCCGATCAGTCGCACGCTTTCGTATTCGAGAAATGGATGGAAGATTCCGATGGCGTTGGAGCCGCCGCCGACGCACGCCACAATTGCATCGGGCAGACGTCCCGGTCCGATCTCCGGGTCGAGCATCTGGCGCAGCGCCTCACGTCCGATGACGCTCTGGAAGTCGCGCACCATCGTCGGGTAGGGATGTGGGCCAAGCGCGCTGCCGAGCAAATAATGGGTGTTGCGTACATTGGTGACCCAATCGCGGATGGCGTCGTTGATGGCGTCCTTGAGCGTCTTGCTGCCTGAATCGACCTTGCGCACCTCTGCACCCAACAGCCGCATCCGGTAGACATTTGGCTCCTGCCGCGCCATATCAACGGCGCCCATGTAGACCACGCACTCAATGCCGAGCATCGCGGCGGCAGTGGCGGTGGCGACGCCGTGCTGACCGGCGCCGGTTTCGGCAACGATGCGCGTTTTGTTCATCTTGCGTTTCATCAGCAGCGCCTGGCCCAATGCATTGTTGATTTTGTGTGCGCCGGTGTGCGCCAGGTCTTCGCGCTTGATGTAGATACGCGGCCCGCCAAAATATCGAGTCAGACGTTGCGCATAGGTGATCGGCGTTGGACGACCTACAAAGGTGCGCAACAGATGGTCAAGCTCGGCTTGAAACTCTTTGTCAAGCCGCGACTTGAGGTAGACCTCCTCTAGCTCGTCGAGGGCGGGCATCAATGTTTCCGGCACGAATTTGCCGCCATAGGGGCCGAAGTGACCAGATTCATCGGGCCAGGCGGCGTAGTTCAGCTTGGGCTGCGGCGCAGGCGAAACTGCCATCAATCATTCTCCATCTTCGTCTCTTTAGTGTTAGTGGTCTACGCGTGTCATTTTCTGGTGGTCAAAGGTAGCACAAGAGAGGAGTGCACGCAACCGCGGCTTCGGTTGAAATCGTTTGTCGTCGGGTTGGCTACAATCGCACAATGTGGAAATCAAGAGGAGGGCGGCGTCAACCTTGCGGTAAAGGCGGTGCGCCATCGGCATTTCCTCCTTGGACGAAAATTTTGTGCGCAGCCAGTCGGCAGCAGTTTACCATGATCTGGCTGCTGAGGGTAATAGCCCGGGCAAAAAGCCGCCAACAAACGCGTCGCCGAGACCCACCGTCGTTGCGTTTGTCTGGTCAACCTGTGCGACTGGGGTGCAGCAAATTTTACTGCCCAGGAGCAGTTTGATCGCTCTGCTAAAGGCAAAGCCTTTGGGGTTGGGCGGCAGCTCCTCCACTTCCCTGTAATTCTCTGGTGTGAAGTCATCGCCGTAGCGAAACCGTGTGGTCGCCATTGTCACACCGCCTTTGAGTGCGTTTGTCATGTTTTCTGCGTTTTCGCCATAGGCGAGCGCCCAGTGCATGGAATGCACGACGATGTGTGGGACGCCAATCAGTTGGTGCAGATCTTCCAACGCCGTTTTCATCTGCTCAGCATCTAGCAGATTCAGATTTCTACCCAGATGTGACTGAAGCTCGTCCTCGTTCAAGCCGTAGATGTTGATGCGACCGGCTAAGGTGGTATAGATCAGCTTTCGGAAGCTCGGGTCATAGAAACCGGCATCTTCACAATAGACCAGGGCGTCTTTGGGCAGGTGTTGCATGATGCGCAACACAGTGTGCAGTCTGTCGAGCAGGAGGGTGCGGTCTTGCATCGCATTGAAACCGGCAACCAGCAGCACCTTTGCGTTCGTGACTAGCTGTGCGAACTCCTCGTTCAGGTGCATACGAATGTTGTCGGTGTCGTTGTGATAGATAATGCGGTTGGCGCGATTGCTGCGAATGTCGATATCGTTGGCGCACACCCGCGTTCCTTCGTCGAACTGCACAATCAGATGTGGGTAGAGGGTGTCTTGTGAATTGCTGCACACATAAAAGCTGTCGGCTGGAATGAGCCTGCGCACGTGGTCGTTGATGGTGACGAGATGGAGCGCCGAACGATAGCCGAGCGTGCGCATCGCCACCGCAGCGCGCACCGACGTTCCGCCCAGGGTGATTTTCTTTGTAAATCGTTGTGAAAAGCGTTCGATAATATCCGACGAAGCAACAAAGCGTTCGCCGCCGTTCCCAGAGCGCAAGAAGCATAGAATCGAAATGACGAGGTCGCGCTCTGAATCAATCTCTCGCTCCTGGTTCAGTTCGTTGGCATGGATATCGTGGCGGACGATCAAGTCTTCCACGACGCGGGAATCCCAGAGTATCTCGTAATCTACATTGTTGCCGAAACCCAGGGCAATTTGTTCTGACATAAAGCGTTTGTCATCTATTGCAAGCGTAGAGTGGGTGTGACAACTTCCAGGAAGCTCCTGCACTTCCTGGAAGCATACCCGTTAGTCTGTAATCAAGGCTGACCGGGGTTATTATTTGTAGAGCGCGGCCTTGCCTGTGGCGTCGAACAGGTCAATTTTGAAGCGGGCGACCTTTTTCATCGCCTCGATACAGGGTGGGTAGATCGAATTCGGCTCGCGCAAGACAGGGTTAGCCAACACCTCGCGGCATTTCTGATAGAAGGCGTCCTTGATGTCGCTGGAAATATTGATTTTATTGATGCCGAGCTTGACTGCGGCGGCGATTTCTTCATCGGGGTTGGCAGAGCCGCCATGCAGGACTAGCGGGATATCCACGCGAGAACGGATTTCCTTCAGCAATTCGAGTTTAAGTTCTGGTTTTTTATCCTTTGGGTAGATGCCGTGGGAGGTGCCAATGGCGACAGCCAGCGTATCGACGCCGGTGGCATTTACAAAGGTCACAACATCATCTGGGTTCGTGTAGATAATTTCTTCTGCACCAGCTTCCGCTTCTGGGCCGGTTGTGCCAATGGTGCCCAACTCACCTTCAACGGAGACGTTAACGGCATGGGCAATTTCAACGACTTTTTTGCAGATTGCAATGTTCTCTTCCAGTGGATATGCCGAGGCGTCGATCATCACGGAGGTGAAGCCGCAGCGAATGGCTTCTATGACATGCGCCACCGATGCGCCATGGTCTAGATGAATGCAAACCGGAATAGACGCGTTGATGGCTTCCTCAATGGCTGCCTTGACAAAAGAAATGCGGACGAAATGCAGTTCATCCGGATGGATTGCCAGGATGACAGGCGACTGTTTTTCTTCCGAAGCTTCCATAACCCCGGTCAGCAACATATTGCTGCTGATATTGAAGGCTGGAACCGCGAAGTCATGTGCGCGCGCCACAGCCAACAAATCTTTCATGTTCATCAACATAAGAAATATACCCCCATAACCTTTTTATGACATAAAAGTAAACGAACTATCGAAAAAACAAACCGATGAACAACAACTATCTGATAACACAGAATCGGTCACTACTATCCTTTGACCGATCCTGCGGTCATTCCGGCGATAAAGTAACGCTGGAAGAACAGGAAGAGAAGCAAGACGGGCAAAGAGCCGAGCACACTCATTGCCATCATCTCATTCCATTCGTAGGAGTGTTGCCCCATCAACAATTGAATCCCGACAGGAACTGTGCGCATGTCGTTTGTCTTTGTCAGCGTCAAGGCAAACAGGAACTCGTTCCAGGCGATCATAAAGGTATAGACGCCCACCGATACGATGCCGGGCAGAGAGATCGGGACGAGCACCCGCCAGAGGGCGACAAGGGAACTGCCGCCGTCGATCATCACGGCCTCATCTAATTCACGCGGCAAGGTGTTGAAGTAACCGGTCATCATGATGATGGCGTAGGAGAGGGTGAAGACCATGTAGGTGAGCACCAGGGCAGTATAGGTGTTATACAATTGAAGCGCCACGATCAGACTAAAATATGGGATTAGCAGCGTAATCGGCGGCACAGCCTGGATGCTAATGATGATCATATTCAGCGGCTTTTTGAATCTAAAGTTGTAGCGGCTGAAACTGTACCCGGCAAAGACGCCGACAATCAATGTGCAGATGGTCACCAGTATGGAAACCAGGTAGCTGTTGAGAAAGAAGCGCACTTTTTCAGGATTGGAGAGCACCGACGCATAGGTGCGTAGGGAAAAGGAATCGGTGATGAGGCGCGGCGGATAGGCGAAAATTTCTGTGTTCGATTTGAATGAGGATGAGATCATCCACAGAACCGGAAACCCCGCATATAGCGCGCCAGCCAGCAGCGCCAGCAGCAGCAAAGCGCGGGTGACGCCGCTTTTTACAGGTTTGGAAAGTGTATTATTCATCGGTCGCCCTTTGTTGTCGGACATAGAAGAGCGCCACAAACGCCGACAAAGCGAGAATGATGAACGCGCTTGCCGACGCATGTGAAAACTGGTACGAACTGAATGCCAGCTTATAGGTGTAAGTGCTCAACATCTCGGTGGCGCGAATCGGTCCGCCCCCAGTGGTCATCCAAATCAAGGTGAATTGATGCATTGTCCAGATGAAATCCAGCATCGCTAAACTGACAATAATCGGTTTCAACTGTGGGATTGTGATGTACCAAAAAAGCTGTCGCCGATCGGCGCCGTCGATTGTGCCTGCCTCGTATAGCTCTTCGGGAATTCCTTGTAAACCGGCCAACAAACTGACCATATAGAAGGGGTAGCCCGCCCAAATATTGATAAAGGTGACGGAGTGTAAGGCAAGTTGCCTGGAACTGAGCCACTCAACCGGGCTGTCGATCAATCCGACAGTGGCGAGCAGATAATTGACCACGCCGTTCGGATTCAGCATCAGCCGCCACAGGATCGCTATGATGGTCGCAGTAAACACCCAGGGCAAGATATAGATCGTCCGAAAGAATGCCTTGACGATCGGGCTGAGCATCCTGGCGTTCAACAACATGGCGAATGAGAGGCCGAGAATCAGGTGAAAGACAACACTCATTACTGTGAAGTACATCGTGTTGGAAAACGCCTGCTGAAAGACGCTATTGGTAAGGATTTCCACATAATTCGCGATGCCAACAAACACCGGGTTCCGATTCATGACGACATTGTCCATGAGCGAGTAGGTGAAAACCATCGCGATGGGAATGAGCGACAGAATCGTCAGCAATAGGATCGTGGGTGAAAGATAGAGAAACGGGGTGGATTTTCTAATGACTTTCTGCATGAACGCGTTTCCTCGATCTTCCTCAACCATCGACGCAGAACGCCAAGACGAGGGAGAAACCAGTATCTCTGCCGCATGGGGTTTGCCGGAGGCTGCAAGGATCAAACTACTGCCTGCACAGCCTCCAGCAAACCTGGGTTTGGTCAACGGCGCCGCGTATGCTGCACTGTTGACCTCCGAAATTTTATTGCCTAGAAATACGCCATCCAGGCTTCCTGTGCATTGTTGAGCGCATCATCGAGTGATTGGCTGCCGTCCAGGTACAATTGGAACTGTTCGGAGAAGAGGCGCATCAGCTCTTCAGCTACTGGCAAACCGACAAACTCGTTGGCGAGATAGCCGGCCTGGAAAACCTCAAACGCTGCGCCAAACAGTTCATCTGTCTGTACGAAATCAGGCGTTGAGTTGATATTGCCAGGGAAGGCATTGGCAATCGAGGAAAGTCTGGAGTTGGTCTCTGCGCTCATCAGGAATTCGACCAGTTTCCACGCCTCGGCCTGATGCGGACTATTGGCGGCGACGCCGATGCCCCAGGAAGCGTACGGTAAGCCGCGCCTGCCGGTGTAGCCGTCTTCTGCCGGGATCGCCGTGATGGCAAAGTTCAGTTCAGGATTGCGCTCACGGATCATGTTGATGTGCGCCAGGCTGCTGATCATCATGCCGACGCGGCCGTTGACAAACTCCTCAACCTTGTCCTGTTCACGCATCGAGAAGGCGCCAGGGGCAATGACGCCAGCGTCGTACAGACCCTTGATGAACTCCGCGACACTGCGCACGGCATCGTTGGTCAGGTCCGGCTGTCCATCCGCCATCATGCTGCCGCCAGACGCCCACACCCAAGACATGACGTCGTTTTGGATGCCGTTCGGCTGTTCCAACGACAATGGCAACACCCAACCATAGCGATTGTTGGCCGGATCCACCAATGCGGCGGCGGCAGCGGCAAATTCGCTGCGCGTGGCAGGCGGGTTAGAGATGCCCGCCGCCTCCATCAAATCCAGATTGACAAACACAGGATAGACGAAGTTGACCACCGGGATCATGTAGGTGGCGCCGTTCAATTGAATTTGCGCCGCCAATTCACTGTCGTCGTAGCCTGCCTGCGCCATCAGATCGCTCAAGTTTGCCAACGATCCTTGTTTGACGAAGTCATTGACCCAGGCGCCATCCAATCCAACCACATCTGACATTGTGCCCGCTGCGGCGCCTGCCACCACCTGCTCACGGGTGGTGGAATAGGGGCCGCTGATCAACTGAACTTTGATGCCGGGATTCTGCGCTTCGAACTCATCCATCAGCGCACGGAACGCGCCAGCCGGCAGTTCTGGCTCCCACCATTGTGTGAACTCTAGCGTTACGGTTCCGTCGCCAGGCGCCGCGGGTGCAGCTTGTGGTGCAACAATGGTGCACCCACTGACGGCAGCGACGAGCAAAGTCAAGACCAGAAACAGACTGATGACTCTCTTGTTCATTTTCTCGCGTTTCCTCGGTAAACAAAATGGACATTGTGCGGTAGAATAGCCCAACAGCGGCAAAGGGAGTTCACCTCCAGTGCAGCGCACTGGAACGTTTCCCTATGACGTTGCTTGAGGGGATGCCGTTCGCCGGCCAGGACAACCGGCATCCCCTCTCCTCCTTTTCTTGCGTTACAACTTCAAACTTTCTCCTCGATCTGCAGCCTTCACCTCCTCTGTTATTTCCTCTCTTGTCCTTTGCATTCAATACTTGCGATGTCGGGTCGCCCGCATTGTTTTAGAGACCGCCTGAATCGATGCATCAGAGCGCCGTACACAGATGCCTACATAAATTGCTTCTGTGAGCGCCAGCATCGCCAGATTGGAGGCCATCTCTTCTTCGCGAAATTGGCTGACCCGCGTCGATGTGAACAAGCAATAATGACTATGGCGCGTAAGCGGCGAGTCTGAGTGGTTTGTGATGCAGACCGCAGTCGCGCCGCGCTGTTTTGCCAGCTCCAATGCATGAACCGTGTCGATTGAACTGCCCGTGTGTGAAATTCCTACGGCTACATCTTCAGGAGACGTCAGACTGGCATACATTTCCTGCATGGTCGGATCAATGGAAAACCGACTGCGCAGCCCAATCTTGGTCAACCGGAAGTTCAGATCCATTGCCAGCGGAATCGAGTTGCCCGACGCAAACAGCTCGATTTGGCGGGCGTTGCATAATGCCTGAATCACCGATTCCAGTACAGACACATTCAGAATGCGCAGTGTGTCTTCCAGGGAGCGCATACCCGCCGTGATGGCTTTTTGCACGGAAACACCGAGGCTATCCTCTGGACTCAGGTCTTCATGAACAAGCAACATGGGCGAAACGATGTCTTCGGCGAGGCTGATCTTCAGCGCGTGGAAACCGCTATAGCCTAGCGACTGAGCAAAACGAACGATGCTTGCTTCGCTTACATTCGCCTTGATGGCAAGTTCTGTAATGGTCAGGTTGATCGTCTCGCGCGGCGCATTCAGAATGTAATGCGCCACCTTTTGAGCTGAGCCGGTCAGCTTTGGCAGCGCATCAGAGATGATTGCCAGCGCACCGCGATCGTGGTTGTTCTGGTTGTCCATGGATTATCAATATTGAGTTGTGAAATTTATTTTCACAATTGTACCATTTGTGAAAATGATTGTCAATACCCTTTCGAGAAGAAAATAATTTGCCAATCCCCCATCGCTGACGCTACGATCCACCCTCATGACAACCGAACGATTCGAGTGGCTGGAGATTCCAGAACAGCCAACCCAACCGGTGAAGAAGAAGCAGCAGCCTGCAGAGGCGGTCGTCGGCAAGCGTTGCCCGCAGTGCGGTTGGCTGGACGAAGAGACTGCGTTGCAGTGCTTCCGCTGCGGCTATCGTTACAACGTCGATCACTCGATGGCGGAGCGCATTGCGCAGTTGGGGGTGACGCTGCCGCCGCGCCTGATCGAGACGCCACAGAATCTGGAGAATTTTTTCCGGGCGCATGGGCGCGCCCGCGCACCGGAGTCGCTGCCTGTCTACCAGCTTCGTCTGCAAGCGGAGGCGCTGCGTCTGAGCCGCGGCTTCGACCGTCTGATCTGCCTCGACGAGATCGTGGTCGAGCATTATGAACATCAACTGGAGGCGGCGCTGCGTGCACTGCGCGAGATGCGCGGGCGCGCTCTGCTTGCCGACGAAGTGGGGCTGGGCAAGACTATCGAAGCCGGCATCATCATGAAGGAGCTGATCCACCGCGGCCTGGTGCGCACGGTGTTGGTGCTGACCCCCGCCTCGCTGACCGAACAGTGGCGCGAGGAGCTGCAGACCAAGTTCTACGAGGAGTTCAGCGTGATGGAGCAGCCCGCTGCGTGGCAGGCTGTGCAGCAAGCGGAGCATGGGCGCTGGATCGCCAGCCTCGATCGCGCCAAGCTCGCCCATCAGCGCGCTGCGATCCTGGCGCGCGACTATGATCTGCTGATCGTCGATGAGGCGCACAAGCTCAAGAATCGCAGCACGCTGGCGTGGGAGTTCGTCAACCAGATTCGCAAGCGCTATGTGCTGATGCTGACGGCCACGCCGGTGCAGAATGACCTGATGGAGCTGTACAGCCTGATCACGATTCTGGCGCCAGGGCAATTGGGTACGGTGCGCGCCTTCCGCCGCCACTTTCTCGACGGCTACGACCCGCGCCAGCCGCGCAACGCCTCCTCGCTGCGTCGCCTGCTCAACGATGTGATGATCCGCAACCGCCGCAGCAAAGTCAACGTACAGTTTCCGCGGCGCCAGGCCGCCATCTATCATCTGGAGCTGAGCGAGGCGGAGTGGAGGCTTTATCGCGAGGTCACCGAATACATCCGCCGGCGATTCAACGACGCCGACAGCACCAAACATCTGCGCCTGACGCTGTTGACGCTGCAAAAGGAGCTGAGCAGCAGCCCGCAGGCGCTGGCAACGACGCTGCGCAAGATGCTGGCGGACGCGGCCCACGGCGAGAAGGTGCGCGCTGAGCTACAGCGTTTTCTGGCGCTGGCGGAGGCAATCCCGCAAAGTCGCAAACTGGCGGCTGTGCTGGAAATTCTGGATCGTTTTCCGGGCAAGTTCCTCATCTTCACCGAATATCGGCGAACGCAGGAGAGCATTCTGGTTGGGTTGATGCAACGCAATGTGCCGGCGGTGGGCTTTCATGGTGGGTTGGACATCCAGCAGAAGGAAGCGGCAATCGCCCAATTCCGCAAGCCCGAAGCGGAGGGCGGCGCGCGCGTTCTGGTCAGCACGGAGAGCGGCGCTGAAGGACGCAATCTACAGTTCTGCCACCAGTTGATCAACTATGACCTGCCGTGGAACCCAATGCGCGTCGAGCAGCGCATCGGTCGTCTGCACCGGCTTGGGCAGCAGCATGACGTGACGATCTTCAATTTGAGCTGCAACGAGACGATCGAGGCGCACGTGCTTGACCTGCTGGCGCGCAAGATTCGCATGTTCGAGCTGGTGATCGGCGAACTGGACATGATCTTGGGCAATGTCGACGGCGCCAAATCGTTCGAGGATCTGCTGCGCGAGGCGTGGGAATCGGCGTCCAGCGAGGACGATCTGTTGCAACGCATCGACGCGCTCGGCGACGTGCTGGTCAAAGCGCGCCGCGAATACGAACGCGTGCGCGAGGCAAATCAGCTGCTCGACTGGGCGCTGAGCGAGCGATAAAAGGGGCGAGCCGCTCTGTCATTCACGATTCACAATCATCCTATCCCACAATCCTACTTCGGCTTTGCCATCAACACCTCGCGCACGAGCGGATGGCCGAATTTGCCAAGCGCAGCGGCCACCTGCCAGGCTTCCTGGTCGGTCGTGCGCAGGTGGTTCGGATCGACATAGAGGCGCGGACGCTCCGGGTGTTCGCTGTCGCGGATTTCGTAGACTTGTTGTAGATCGTCGCCGACCTCGTGGTATTCGATCAACGGCAGTCCTTCGACCTGACGGTAGGTTTCACGGCGGAAGGTGTCCGCCTGTGGATTGCGGTGGATGTTGCAGCGCAACCGGCCGAGGATGGCGCCTAGCGTAATCGCCCATTCAGCCAGCACGTCGAAATCCACTTTCTCGCCGTGCAGCGCGTTGATCAATCGACGGCGGAAACTCTGTTGATAACGATAGAGCCGCGTCTGGCTATCCAGTGCATCGCGACCGACGCGCAGCAATGCATCGAGCACTTCCTCGGCTGAATTGGCTTGACCGACCCAGTAGCCTTCAAAGCCGGTGCCGTTTTCAAAAAATGGGTTGCGCACCAGACGCACCGACTCCCAGGCAAGATAGGGGCGATCAAACCGATGGGAACGTTGTGAAGCGGGCACGCCCTTTTGTAGCCAAAGTTCTTCCAACCACCACGCCAATGTATCGCCGAACGGCACTTCACCTTCAATACGTTTCATATCAACGTCCATTCTATTCGCAGCCGTTTCTGCGAACCTTCAATCATTATCGCGCCGTTATGTCCGAATTGCATATGTGGAATGTTGGAAACATGTCCGCTCGGTTGCGTTGGAGATAGGTTTCGCATAGAATGCAACATGTTTTTCAGACTAACAGTCGTCCGACACACCTGCTCAGGACAAATCGCCTCATCAGGTTTATCAGCTTCATTCATAAACATGACATAATGATTTCTGGGATAATCGATGTTTTCCTGGTTTTCTGAAGCGTTCGATGTGACGCTGCTGGCGACAATTGGTTTGATCTTTCTCGCTACGCTGGTCGGCGCCTATCTGCGCGCGCGCCGTCGTGACCCATGTCTCAAGGCGTTCACGAACTATGTCGTGACCATCGAATGCACCGATGACAAAGTGGTGTGGGGCAAGCTTGAATTGGCGTCAAGTGGGCTAGAGCTGCGCTACACCGACGCCGTGCAGGACGAAAACCACGTCGAGTCGAGCTACATCATGTACGCCGACGAGTTCAGCCGCATTGAGGCGATCTATCGCTACACGGATGAACTTGACGACAAAACGCGCAACCGTCGCCGTAATGACCTGCAGTGGGCGCTGCACCCCGGCCCCATCCGGCGCATGGTTCGGCATCTGCGCAACTTCATTTCGCTTGCTTCCGAGTCCTTGAGCGAGGTGATCGGGCTGATCATCGGCGGGCTGCGCAAACCGGCGGGGCGCTACATCAGCGAGACTGGCGAAGTGCATCTGCGTCAATTGGGCACGACCGTGATCGGCAGCGTCGGCGGCGGCTACGATCCTCTGCTCGAACGCTTCATCGGTCAGAAGATGGTCTTCGAGATGATGGAGGATGACGAAGTGCACGAGCATGTCGGCGTCTTTGCCGCCTACTCGCCCGATTTCTTCGAGATTCTTGACGTCCAGTTTCCGCAGAAGCAAGTGATGTCGGTCGAGCGTGAGCGCGCCGTCGTCGCCGAACAGATCGAGGCGACGCTCAACGGTCGCAAGCTCACCGTCGCCAACCGCAGCGACCAGATCGTGCTCTTTCAGAGCATCACTGCTGATGACTGGAAGGAGCCGGTGAACGCTGTGATCGGCGGCGGTGAACGCATCGAGGTCGATGTCGAACACGAATGCCCGTGCGCTGTGCTCAACTTCCGCATCGTGCGTGAGCTAGACATGATCGTGCCGCGTACGCGCTGCGTGGTGCGTCACCGCGCCGAGTTCTATCGACCAGAAGTGCTGCCGTCGATCATCTTTGATCTGGGCGTCAAACTGCGCGGGGAATCCAAGCTTGATGTGGAGGAAGAGAAGCTGCGTCAGCGTCTGGCGAAGAATCCGCTGGCGGTGAACGTCATGGCAAACCTGGGTGCAATCTTGATTCAGCAGGGCGAATACGCCGAAGCCAGGACGCTGCTGCAAAAGGCATGGTCGATGCGCAACTCGCTGCCGGACAACGGCCGGCGCGTTCAGCAGTTGCTGCAAGAGCTTGAACGCAAAACCGCCGATAGCCCGAAAATAAGTTGATCAACTTCCTCACTGCATGGTAATCTTGGTGACTGCCTGAAGTCGACGCAACCTTTACGGTTTGCACAAAAGTGCTTTGGCTTCGTTACACAATCAGGAGAAGTCACGATGCGAATCTATTATGATATTGATTTGAACGGAAGGTCAATCGCCAGTCGTGAGTTGCACGGTAAGGAGATTGTCTGGGCGGGACGCTACTTGATCGCCAAAACGCTGGTCGAACGCGGGCTTGCCGGCGTTGATCCGCTGGCGCCGGAGAATCCGTTGATCTTCTCGGCGGGGCCGTTGGCTGGCTCCACCTTTTCCAATGCCAACCGCACCAGCGTCGGCTGCAAAAGCCCCCTGACCGGCGGCGTCAAAGAAGCCAATGGCGGGGGCACGTTCAGCTATGGGCTAGGGCAGCTTCGCATCGCTGGCTTCACGCTTTGGGGCGCATCGCCGGATTGGGTGGTGATCCACTTCCGCAAAGACGGCGGAATCGACTTCGACGACGCAACACCCTATCTCGGCAAAGGCAACTTTGCCGCCGCCGAGATGCTCTATGAACGCTACGGCCGCAAGGTGGCGATTGCGCTGTGCGGTCCCGTCGGCGAATATCAGGGGCTGCTTGCCGGCATCGCCTTCAGCGACAAGGATCTGCGCCCTTCGCGGCTGGCGGCGCGCGGCGGCGTCGGCGCAGTGATGGGCAGTAAGCGCGTCAAAGCGATTGTCGTCGATCTCGACAAAACGCCGCCCTTTGGCGATCCCAAGAAGGTTGCGGCCAGCATCAAGGATTACACCAAGATGCTGCGCGAGGACTCGATCGTCATGAACTTCTACAACAAAGTTGGCACGATGGGTATGGCGGACTATCAGAACTACGTCGGCGGTCTGCCCGTGCGCAACTTCACCGCAGGTCAGCTTGCCGATGTCTCCGCCGGCGAGGTCTTCAAGATGGGCGGCGACTACATCGGCGAACTCAACACCAGCCGCGGCGGCGAACAAACCCATCCCTGTATGCCGGGCTGCGCCATCCAGTGTAGCAACGTCTACTTCGACGCCAACGGCAAGGAGGTCGTCTCGCCGGTTGAGTACGAGACGCTCGGATTGCTGGGTACAAACTGCGGTGTCAGCGACCCAGACGACCTGGCGCAGCTCAACTACATCGCCAACGACCTCGGCGTTGATACGATCGAGACGGGCGCCACGCTGGCGGTGCTGATGGAAGCCGGATTTGCCGAGTTCGGCGATGTGAAATGGATGGTCGAGGCGCTGGCGGAGATCGGGCGCGGCACAGAGCAGGGGAAACTGTGGGCGCAGGGCACAGCGCGCGTCGGCGCGCATTACAATGTGGCGCGCGTGCCGGTGATCAAAAAGCAGGCGATCAGCGCCTACGACCCGCGTGTGATCGAGGCGACGGGCATCACCATGATGGCGACCGCACAGGGCGCCGACCACACCGCCGGCAATCTGCCGCGCCTCAAGACGCGCGAGATGGATCTGGAAACGCTGCTCGATCTGAGCCTCAAGCAGCAGATCAAGGTCGCCGCCAATGATTCGCTCGGCCTGTGCATCTTCGGGCAGACTGTCACCAACACCAACCTTGAGTTTTTGACCGACGCGCTCAATGCTGCACACAACGCCGACCTGACGACCGATTTCTTCGAGGAATTGGGGCGCCAGACGCTCTACTACGAGCGCGAATTCAACCGCCAGGCCGGCTTCACCGCCGCCGATGACGAACTGCCGCGCTTCTTCTACGAGGAGAGCCTGCCGCCCACCAACCAGACGGCGCGCTTTCACGGCGAAGAAGTGCATCATATCTACGACGCGCTGGAGCCGGTGACCGCATGAGCAACGCACCGCTGCTCGAACAATTCAAAGCCGCGGCGAACGCATTGCAGCCACAGCTTGTGGCGTGGCGCCGCGATTTTCACATGCACCCGGAGCTTGGCTTTCAGGAGGTGCGCACAGCGGGCGTTGTTGCTGATCATCTGCGTTCGTTGGGGTTGGAGATCGCAACCGGCATTGGCAAGACCGGCGTTGTAGCGCTGGTGGAGCCGGACAGCCTGCCCGCCGAAGCGCCGACGGTGATGTTGCGCTTTGACATGGATGCGTTGCCCATCGAGGAGGAGAACGACGCCCCCTATCGCTCGCAGACGCCCGGCGTGATGCACGCGTGCGGACATGACGGTCACACTGCGATCGGCATGGGCGTGGCGCAGGTGCTGGCGCAGCATCGCAACGAGTTGGCGGGACGCGTCAAACTCGTCTTCCAGCCGGCGGAGGAGGGGCTGGGGGGCGCGCTGGCGATGATTGCCGACGGCGCACTTGACTCGCCCAGGCCGACGGCGTCCTTTGGCTTGCACCTATGGAGCCGCCTGCCGCTCGACCAGATCGTGGTGCAGCCGGGGCCGTTGATGGCTGGCGCCGACAAGGTGACCCTGGTCGTCGAAGGCGTGGGCGGGCACGGCGCCATGCCGCACGAAACCATCGACGCCATTGTGGTTGCCAGCCAGATCGTGGTCGCCTGGCAGACAATTGTGGCGCGCAGCGTCGACCCGATGACCCCGGCAGTCATCACGGTGGGGAGTTTTCACGCCGGTTCAGCGGCGAATGTGATTGCTGAACGCGCCGAACTGGCTTGCTCGATTCGGTCCTTTGATCTGGAGACGCGCGATTTTCTGGTGCGGCGTATGCGCGAGGTGGCGGAGGGCGTCTGCGCTGCACATGGCGCGCGTTGCCTGCTCACTTTCACCGCTGGCGTGCTGCCGACAGTTAACTCGGAAACAGGCGCTGAGCTGGTGCGCAACGTCGCTGCCGCTCTCTTTGGTCCCGAGAAGCTTGCCGCCATGAAACCGATGATGGTGGGGGAAGATATGTCAGAGTTTCTGGCGCGTGCACCTGGCTGTTTCGTGCTCGTGGGCGCCGCCGATCCTGACGGGCCACCCAACAGCCCTCACCACAGCCCCACCTTTGACTTCGATGAGCGAATGCTTTCAACCGGCGTGGCGTTGTTGGCAGGCGCTGCGGCGATGTATTTGGAGCGTGCTGCGCATTGAGTGTTGCGTGTTGCGTGGATGTTTGCATTCATCAAATGTGAAATGCGCGGCGGCGCAACACGAACCAACTTATGAGGATGCTCAGTTTTCGCTGCGCTGCGTGCGTTCACGTTCACTGAGTGCATCCATCTCGTCGGTTTCATCCTCATAGCGCACCTGGCTGCTCGAAGCGGACGCAGCAGGCAGATCAGGCGTTGTCCAGAGTACGGTCTCCTCGGTGGGCGGTGCATCGACATGCGAAGCGCTGTGCGGGGGCCAGCGGCTGGTGACAGAGGCGATCACGGGCAGGTCGTCTAGTGACAACACTTCCGCGTCATGAGCACTGGCGACAGCGATTTCTCCCCCACTTTGTTCTGCGTCGTTGCGTGCTTCGAGCTGTGGCATCGCCTGTAGTTGGCGGTAGATTGCGGTCAGGAGCTGGCTCGCCTGTGATGCGTTCAACTGGTCACGCGCGCGCAGCTCGCTTTTCTCCCACAGGGCGCGCAGCCCGGCAAAATCCCATTCGGCGGTGAGAACGCCTTCGCTGTTGGTCGTTCCCATTTCGACCAGCACGCCGTTGAAGCGCGGTGTTAACTCTTGCGGCGCAAAGATGGCGGATTTGCCGATAAGCGGTTCATTTTGTTTTGCGCCGAACAGATTGGCGCCGATTAAGAAGGAGCATGCCGCAAAGAGCTGGTTGTCCTGCATTCGCGCCAGCGCGCCTGCGCGCAGCTTGTTGTATTGCGCCTGGTTGCCGCTGGTTGCAACCACGACCAACGCCTCGGCGCCTTGAAACGAGAGGAGCCGTCCCACTTCGGGGAAGAGAACATCGGCGCCGACCATCACACCGAGCGCGCCGATTTCGCTGTGAATCACGCTCCAGCTTGAGCCAGGCTGGCAGAATTGCTCGTCCTCCGGCGAGAGCATGACCTTTGCCTGTGCGCCCAACAGCGTCCCATCCGGCCCAAAGACGGCAGTCAGGTTGCGGATCACGCCGTCGAGCGGGTCGGGCAAATACGCGCCTGGCGCCACAAGCGTAAGGTTGAATTCGCGCGCCAGGTTGCCAAAGATATCGGTGTACCGTTCCCACAACGAGGCTGAGGCGACGTCGAGCAGGCCAGCCATGCCGGTGCGAAAGTCCGCCTTCATCACCCCCGCCGCGCTGTTTGCCAGCGAGCCGACCAGCTTCTGCCAGAGCGAGGCGCTGCGCCGCCGCCCCAGGTCAGCGCGCTTGAGCAGCGACGAGCGAAAATCGCCCAACAGCGGTGGGATCAACATCAGCCCGCCCAATTCAGGAAAGATCACCAGCCGCGCCTGTTTGTTCTGGGCGGCGCGCAGAAAGCGGCGCACGCTCTCCTCATACTCGTCGAGCGTCAGAAAAAGCCGGAGTCGTTGTTGTACACAGGCAACTGTATAGCGTTCCAATGGCTGATTCCCTCTTATTAGTTCAGCCCCGCCGCACTGCCCAGCAGACGGCTGGGCTTGGCTGATGAGCCATGCTCGATTGACAACCGTTCACAGTCTACCATAATGGGCCGACGCGCAACAATGTCAAAAGGCCTCCCCAATCCTCTCTGATTTGACGGCATGGGCAAGAGCGGCTACAATGCCTTATGTTCTCGATGGCTTGGCCCCATCGTCTAGTGGACTAGGACTCAGCCCTTTCAAGGCTGCGACAGGGGTTCGAATCCCCTTGGGGCTACTATAGTATGAATCGTGCAAAGACCTGTGACTTGTGTCGCAGGTCTTTGTTGTTTTACACAGACATTGGGATGTAAAGTAGGGTGACGATTAGACAAGGGTGAGCCGGCCTGTCCAGCGCCCTCAACGTGCAATCAGCGGCGCGTATATACGACCACATCAAGCATTCTTGGTGTTACACTAGACTCCATAAAATGCCCTCAACGTGCAATCAGCGGCGCGTATATACGACCGCCGTTCAGCACCTCCACGAATTTGGGCAACGAGACCAGCTTGTCCTCGTCTTCGGCATAGACTGCGATCCGATACAGTCCAATCTCATCGAAACCGGTGTACGTTGCCGAGAACACATCGTTTCCCTGTCCCTGCAAGGTGAGCGTTGGGAGCGTCTCCGGCACAAGCTCGGCGCTGGTTTCCGGCGGCTGGTAGGAAGGCGGCGTAATTACGGCCCACACGCGCTGCACCTTTTTGTCGTCAAGGACAATCGCCTGCAACGCACCGCTCTGATTCGCAATCGTTTTGGGGCCTTCGGCGCTGACGATGTAAGGCGCCCAGCCCTGGCTGCTGCTGGAGACATTGCGACTGGCTAGAACGACATCGGCGCTTTCATTGGCGACGCCGTTGCCGTTGGCGTCTAGCTGCGGATCCTGGCGCAGATTCGACATTTCGCGCACAACCGCATAGGTGGCTTTGAAGCTGTTTTGCAGGCTGTATCCCTGTCCCAGGCTCGCCAGCATAAAGTCGGAGAAGTAAGCGCCGTTGGAAGAGGCGTAGGCGAGCAGTCGATGGCTGGTGGAGGTGATCACCAGACGCCCTGGCTCATCCTTGCTGATGCTCTGTGCACCCTCGATGAAACTGCCAGAGTAGCACGCCTCGATGAGCACAGTAATCTTGATCTCAGGAACGGCCTCCTCCAACTCGTCGAGCCAACTGTCGAGTTGCGTTGGGGACAACCGGTGCCCATTGGCATTATCCAGGTAGAAGATATCGTCATCACCGTGATCCATCAGGTAAAGCGTGAGCGTTCCGCCGACGGTGAGCCGTTGTTTCGCCCAGCCTGTAATAGCGTCTTGCAAAGCCCCCACTGTTGCAGGGCCGGTGCGCCCGGCAAGCCCAGCGGCGTTCGTCAAATAGACGATGTTCTCCGCGTCAAGGCCGTCATTGCGGAAATGCGTGTAGACCGCCTGCGTGACGTTGTTGATGTTGTTCTGCAGACGATCGGGCGTCGTCAGGCTGCCGCCAACCAGGATCAACACCCGGTTGGTGCGTCCCATCTCCGCCTGCAGGCTGCGGACGGAGACCCTGTATGCAACGCCGGCGCCCGCTGTCTGTGCATCCTTGTTGTTCAACTGGACGTAGATCGGGCCTGTGGCGGCAGGCGTGAAGTCAAGGCGCGCACCCGCCGTGAAGGCAGCGTCAAATTGGTCGACCGGCGCCCCTTCGCACTGGTCGTAGAGCATCAGGTTCACGTCCGCAGGCGAGCCGCTCGGAATGCTGACTTCGATCCGATAGGGCGCGCTCGCCGTCGCAGTGAAACGGACCCAGTCAATGTCGCCAGCCTGATGAAACGTGTGCTCCTGCCCGACGCCATCTGTGTTGATCGTGCGCGCCTGGGTGCACTGGTTGTCCTCTTCGTAGGCGTCACCCGCAACCGTGATTGGCGTCTGTTCGTAGACGACATTCACCGCATGGTCGTTGGCGGGCATCACGAGCGAATTATCGGTCGATGCACTGGATGTTTCTGTCACACCGCTCCAGCGTGCGACTCGCCAACCTGACGCAGGCGCAGCATGCAGCGAGATCGCCTCGCCAGCGATGTAGCGGCCAGGTGCGCAGGCGGCGGACTGCGCTGGCGTTGCCGCTGGATCATCGCCCGCACCGTCATGAGTGACCGTCAATTGGTGGCAGGTTGTCACATACTTGACAATCACCCGATGGTCGGCGCCCGGCATGGTGAGCGTATTCGCGGAGGATGTAGACGCGTCGTTGTTCGCGCCGATCCAGCCGCTGATCCACCAGCCGGGCGCAGCTGCAGCGCTCAAGCTGATCGACTCACCTTCCCGGTATCGACCCGTAGGACAGCCGCGTGAGTTTGTCGGCGTTGCAACCGGATCGCTGCCGGAGCCAGTGTGCGCCAACGTGAGCGTGTAGCAGATGGGCGTATAGTCCACGCTCACCGTGTGGTTTCGGGCGGGCATCACCAGGCTGTTGCTGGTTGAGGTGCTGGCGTCATTGGCGGCGCCGCTCCAACCGCCAACGCTCCATCCGGCAGCTGGGCTTGCGCTCAGGTTGATGAAGCCGCCAGCCAGATATTGACCATCGCTGATGCAGTAGTTGGATTTCGTCGGCGTTGCAGTTGGGTCAGCGCCAGAGCCGGTGTGTGTGCGCGTCAATACATAACAGCCATTGGAAAACCGATAGTCGACCGGAACAAACATCTCCAGAAGCAATTGACTTTGGTCGGGTGTCCACATCTGAAATCGGATGCTATCGACGATGGCGTTGCCAGCGCTGATCGTAAAGAATCCGGCGCCGCTGCCGCTGCCGGCTGGGTAGAGCGGCGAGCCGTGCGCCGCATAATTGGGCGTGGGGGCGCCGCCGCTCATGGGGCGCGCCCAGATGCGCACGCCAGCGGACCAGGAGGTCGAATAGTCGAACGTGATGTTCACATCTTGATTGAAGAGAAGATTGGCGGGTGAAGCCGGAGAAAGACTGATGTTGCTGATCGTGTGCGTTCCCGAACTTATGAAGCGAAAATCGTCGATGACAAAGACGCGGCTGTCTGTGGCCGCTTCCATGTCGATCACAGCGTAGGCAACCGGCTGTGCAGAGATCGCTGTCACCGCCGTGCGTGCGCGTGGATCGCCAGGCAGGCCGCACGTTCCATTGGCAGGCCAGGAGGTCTCGGTATTGGCGGCCACCTGATTCCCGGTCGGTCCAAACAGACGAATCCGCAGAGGTTGTCCGGCGCCGGTCTGAAAGATGGCGGAGACAACCACGGGCGGGTTCAGCGTCGTTGGAAAAGTGGCTCTGACTGCGGTGGAAGAGAAGCCAACTGCGCCATTATCGATGCCGACCCCCAGTTTCTGATTCGAGTCAGCGGGGTCCACGCAGGCGCTGGTTCCGTTGTTCTTGACCAACCCCACCACGTAATTTAAGCTCGAAGCGCCGTCGCGTTGAAATGTCACGCCGGTGACCGAGTCTACGTAGGGATTGATGACGCGACTCGAATCGGCGCCTAATGAGGGCGACTCAAAGGTGATCAACTTCGTATCGCCTGGCGTGGTGGCAGCCTCGACTGTGTTGCCATAAGCGCCCATGTTGATGCGATTTCCATGTGGGCCAGGCTCACGGTTGTAGGCTGAACCGGGGTCGCCTGCATCGATGGCCGGCGATGCAGGCGCAGTGTTGCGAAGATGGAAATCCTGTACAGCCGCATTGACAAAAGCCGGGTCCGCCGAGATGTTGCCATTCACGCCGGTCTGGCTCGGATAGTTGCGGTAGTTCTCCGTATTGTTCCAGAGGTCGTTGTAAAGAATGACAGGCGTCGGCGCGCTCGCACCCGCCACGACGTGGATGCCGTAATAGAAGCCGGTGATGATGTTGTTGCGGATCAAGGGCGAGGTAGCGCTGTTGCCGATGTAAACGCCTTGTTCGTCCGGTTCGCCCACGATGGTGTTGTTTTCAATCGTCGGCGCGGAGGGAGACCATACGAAGATGCCGTACTGAACATACTGGATGATATTGTTGCGCAGCAGCGCTGTTCTGTCCGTGCTTCCGCTGAAGACGACGCCGCGATCCACTCCCGGCGTTGGCGCACTGACGCTGATACGAAAGCCTTGCAGTGATGTGTTGGTCACGTTGGCGAACGACACTACGCCCGACACGGAGGCGACGCCGACAATGCTCGTGTTGGTCGGCCCGGCGCCGATCACGCTCACGCCGCTCTTCATCTGGATGTTCTCAGTGTACACGCCGGGGCCGACGTGCACCACGCCGCCGGTTGCGCTCTTGTCGATCGCCGCCTGAATGGTTCGACATGGGGTTTGGGGAGTGGCGCAGGTATTGGCGTCATTGCCGCCAATCGCCACATAGGCGTCGTTCAGGCTTTGTGCGCGCGCCGGCGCAGCGCCAGGCGCCGCCAGTGCAAGTGCAGCCAGCACTATGAGCACGAGGAGAAGACGGCGCCCTTTTGTTGTGTGTTTGCTGTCCATGGCAGACATATTCACCTCCTGTGTGCTGCACTGTTGAGCCGCACCAATTCTGTCTGCTTCCTACCGTGCAATCACAGGCAGGTATGCACAATGACCTGTGCAACCTCCGCCTGCCGCCGCCTCCACCTGTCCTGGCTTATAGTATTGTCCTTTGTTGGTTGCTGTGGTTACATTTCCGGCCCTATCGACGACTTGCACCAGATAGCGCGAGTTGGTGTTGCCGGGAAAGGAGCCATACCATTTCTGCGACGCAGCGTCGAAACGAAGGTCGATAGAACGCAGCTCATTTGTGCTTTGCGTAATGTCGGTGATATAGGAAACAACAGCGCGCTCGATGCCCGACATATCGACAGCCCCGACCTTGACGTCGACCCGGTTGCTGCCGATCGGCGTGACGCCATCGATCACGGTCGCTTGTGGCGCCAGCATATCGGCGTCGGTGCTATAGTAGATTTCCACCGCTATATCCTGGAACAAACGCAGGTCGCGTTGCGCAGCGTCGTACTGACCAAGTTGCGTCACCAGGCTCGAACGATTTTGGCTGTGTTGGATAGAAACGGGCATGGGCGGATACAAGGCGAGCGGATTCGGCAGTGCAGGCTCGCTGAGAATGTCGTCATATTCGTTGTAGGGCGCTGCAATCACCGGATCAAAACCCGATCTGCTCTCAAAGGAGGCGCCGCGCAGCACAACGCCGCGCGCAGGCAGCTGAGATGCGCTTACATCGCCAAAGTGCAGTGGCTGAATCGGCTGATCCGGCACTGTGTGAATCGAGCCGTTGAGGTTGAAATAGCCGCCCTCGTCGGTTTCCAACAGCGCCAGATTTTGAGCCTGCCGAAAATCAATTGTGACAGCGCCGGTCACGACATCGCTTCCGCTCAACGGCTTATCTGGAATCGTTGGGACAAAGGCGACGCCTGGGAAGGGGTTTTCATCGGAGAGCGCGCCGCCGCTCTCCAGCTCGTACATCGGCAATCCATAGAAAACGACCTGCTGCATCACTTTCTCGTCATACGCGGAAAAGTCCGTGTCCTGTTCGTAGTAAAGCGTCTTGGCGGTGACCAGCGCCTTGCCCATGTTGGATTTCGTCCCTTGCAGCAATGCCCGACTGTAAAGATGCATCACTTTCTCTGTAAGGCCGATGGCGCTTCGCATTCCCCAACCGTAGCCGGTGTTGCCGACATAATTCATTCCTTTGCCGACAAACGCCTGTGGCAGATCGGCGGGATTGACTGTGTTTTCTGGCGGAACGTTCAGCCCGGCGTGGCAGCCAGGGGTGTAGAGCACGCCTCCGCTGAGGGTCAGCGTGGCGTTGATGACTTCCTGCGCCTGGATCGCATTGCCGACAGGCGCGCCTTCGGCGTAGTGCGAAGCGTGGCCGTTGATCGATTGCACTGTGAAGGGCGCAGTTGTGCGCAACTGCAGCGCACGGAAGGATTGTCCGGTCCACGAATCGCCAATCAGCGTGCAGTCGACTTTCGATGCACCGAAGTCATTCGACCAGTCGGTGCAATCTTCAGCCGCCAAATCCTGCACGAAGTCGTAACCGGTGATCAAAATATTGTCGACGACGGTGACCGGTCTCGCCAGGAAAGCGTTGATCTGCACAATCATCTCGGCAGGCGTTTCGATCAGACGCCCCGTCGCCAGGTCGGGAATGTAGAGCTCGCGTCCTTGCAGGAGCGTCGGCTCGCGGTCGCTGAAATAATCATCGGAAAGAAAGTGATTTGCCTTCAGCGCCGCGCCGGTTGGGTTGCCGACGTCTGTGTGTTTGTAGCTTGCCTCTGACACGCGCGGCGTCTGATCCAGGATGCGGCGCATCGGCAAGGCGCGGTCATCGCCGACCAGGATC
Source organism: Chloroflexota bacterium (assembly GCA_016861025.1). GTDB lineage: Bacteria > Chloroflexota > Anaerolineae > Caldilineales > Caldilineaceae > Caldilinea. The sequence continues at coordinate 134,717 of BOKO01000006.1, read as the reverse complement.
AGATACTCGACGCCGCTGCGCTCTGCGAGATAGTTCACCACCACATTGCGAATTGCGCTCGTCAGTTGATTTGCTTTCTCAGCATTGCCAAGATCGCTCTGCCAGACAGCGTAGGCTGCACTCACTTCCGTATTGTTATCCAGCCGGATGATCTCACCGCGCACCCGCTCGTGCTGCGCCAGCTCCGCCAGCTTACTCATCAGCGGCGCCACTTCGGTCTCGCCATGCAACTGCACGAGCCGGGCGCGATTGACCAGGATCAGCGTGCGCACCGTCGACGGATTGGGCGTAGGCGTGGGCGTCGGCGTGGGCGTGACGACGGGCGTGGGCGTGGGTGTGGGGACGCCCTGAGCAATGCGCAGCGAATATTCGGCGCCGGCGCCAAAATAACTGGGGTTGTATTGCCGCACCTTGACAAAAAGATTGAGCGCGCCGGTTGGGACATATACGACCCGCGAGACGGTTCCCGGCGTATGGTCATCGTTCTGCGCCAGGAGTGAACCTCCGGCGTTGTAGAGTTCGATCACCGTATCCGCATCAGGGCCGGGGTCGATTGTCTCGATGATGTAGGAGACGCCGGGCGCTGCGGCGAATACCACCCAATCCTGGTCATCGCCAGGACAGAAGTTGTGAGCTGTCGCCGGGCTATTCGGGAGGATCACCTTCGCCTGGTCGCGAGAATTGTCATCTTCCTGACCGTCCTTCTGACAAAGGCCGCGAGAGATGCGTAGATCGTATCTTGTCTCTTCACCCGCCACACTGGGTGAGAGGTCCTTAATGTGGAGCAGATAGTCGGCGGCGGCAGGCGGCGTCCAGATAAGACGGGAGCCTTTTCCTGCACCGCTGTCGTCATCACAGACAAGTTGATTGCCATTGATTGAATGCAGACAAAGAACAGTGTCAGCCGCCGCAGCCAGGTTGAGCGTCTCGATGTTATAGGTGACGCCCGTGACCGCGGCAAATCTGACCCAATCGCCATCGCCGGCAGGACAAAAATTTCGGCTCTGTATCGAACCCGTCGTGCCGATCGGTTTGGCATCGGCGGCATTGTCGTCCGCCTCGAAACTATCTCGCGTGCAGCCAGCCTGGCCCATCAATTCCGCTTTCACTGTGTAGTTGGTGGCCGGACCATGTGCTGCAGTGTTTTGATGCGCCGCCTTGATATAGGCATAGCCAGCTTGTGCAGCGGTGAACTGAAGGGCGCCGCCTGTGGCGGCGGGAGCGGCGTCGGCGCAGGTCATGTATAGCCCCAGGTGCGCGCCAGCTTGCTGACCGACATTCGTCGCTGTCACCGTATAGCGCGATCCGGCGCTGACAGCGATGCGCATCCAGTCGACATCCCCAGCCTCACAAAAGGTGTGCGTCTGCGCTGTGTCGAGTGGCAGGTCGCTGGCGAGTTCGCAAGAGTTGTTGGGTTCAAAGGCATTTGTGCAGCCGGCGTCGCTGGTGACTCGAAACTGATAGGCGTTGTCCGGGCCATAGGTCGGGCTGACATGCGACACTTTGACATAGTATGTGTTGTCCGCCGGTGCGGTGAACTCCAGTTTGGCGCCGCTCCCAAAGCTTGGCGGCCCGTCGCACCGATCCATCAACTCGATCACCAGCGAAGCGTCTGCACCGACTGCGCTCGCTTCGGCCACGTAGGTTACGCCGCCTGTCCCGTTGAACTTGATCCAGTCCACGTCGCTGTCCGGGTCTCGATACAGATTGCGATCTTGCACGGCGCCGTCCGGCGTGATCGACTTTGCATTGGTGCAGATATCGTCGTCTTCGTAGGCGTCGCCCTGGCTTGCGGTTGGCGGGTATAGATTGTTCTCTTCGTTCGACTCGACAACCCGATTCTCCCACGGCGGGTCAACCCAGGCATAGACTTTGGGCGGGGAGTGAGCAAAAACCTGGCCTGTGCGTGTATATTTGAAACTCCCGCCCGGCGGCAGCGGCAGTGCATAGCCGGCGAAGATTGTGTAAGCCGTGCTTTGCGTTGGCGGTTCATCGGCGGGTTCGACGTACAGATACAAATTGAACCCTGTCGTGGTCCCCGCATCCCCCTGGTTCTTCACCACCACTTCGATATCTGCAGTCCCCCCTGCGCCAGGATTGGCAGGTGTGAGCGTAATGCCGGTGACCACCAGGTCCGGCGCCGCTGCTTGTGGAAAGGGTTGTGCTTGCTGCGGACTTGCCAACGCATCGGGCTGATCAGCCGACAGCACCGCCCCACTTATCGTCAGACTTGCAAGCAGCAGAAGAGTAAGCCAGGTGACTTGCATCCCGTTCACCTTGCGCAGCGTTGGCGTCGATGCAATCGTCAAACCATTGCCCAGCCTCTGAAATATCTGCTGTGTACAACACCCGATGCACGACCGTCGTACTGATAGGTTGCAAGACATAATTCCGTCTCCCCCTTTCAGCCTCAGGAGACATGGCAATCCCACGCCTTCGCAAGGTGGTCGGTCTCCTCGCTTCACCGAATCTTTTCGTTCACTTTCATATTCACTTTCATAACAGAAAGGACAGCAGGCGCATCTCAGGGACGGGTCTGCAAAAACTCAAGATAGGCGTCGCGGCTTCCAATAAAAAGACGTATTTGCTCGTGGAGCAATTTGTCGTCTTCCGTGACAACGCCCCACACTCCCCGGCCACTGTTCTCTGCGTCGGCGATGTCTCGATAGGGCAGCGCGCCGCTCTCATCGACCACCTGCAGTTGGTGTGTTTGAATATCAAAGAGAAGGGGCGTCACTGTTACATCGACTTGACCTTCTCGCGACGCTGTTGTAGTGAAGGTGCGCTCCCCTGACACACCCTGAACAAAACTTGCTTCCGCTCCCACCGGTGCGAACACTTTGCTGATCTCGCCAACCGTCCGGTACGCAAAGCCCGGCGCAGGATGCAGATTGATCGTCAGCGGCCCTGTGTAGGCGTCGTCGAGCAATACGATCAACTTCGGCTCCGGCAGGCGATATAAGGGGATGACGCCGTCATACTTCTCATCCGCCAGCGCAGCATAGCGCGCTGGGACGCCGCCTTTGGTCGATGACATACGCTGCTCGATGTAGCCGGGGGCCTGCACCTGCCAGAGCACAGGCCCTTCATGATATCTGGGCGCCAAAACTTCTCCCTGATCGTTCCCTTTCACATGCACTGCGTTCGGGTCGGGCGCGTCAGGAGACGCTGGAAAGGCGTGCAACATCACAACGACGCCGGAAAGCGGCTCTCGGCTCTCGGCGTCGACAACGAGCAATCGATATTGACCTGGCGCGGTCGCAATGGGTGCGCATCCCACTGCCGCAAAAAGCAGCAGAAGGAACGCACCCATCACGACTCTACAATCGACGCCAATCCATTGCTTCATCATGGATTCCTGTACACTGCACCAAAATGGACGTCGTCCCAGTTGATCCAGTCGTTGCCAGACCCGCCCCAGCCCTGATTGACGTAGAACCAGCGCGACCAGTCTGTCCAGCACCAGAACAGGAAGCAACTTGTCTTGCTGCGATGGGCATAGCCGTACGCCATGGCATAGTGGTTGTTGTACCCAACGATGGCTGGCGTCTGGCGCACCACGATCGAATCTTTGGCAAGGTTGCGGGCGTCGTTGCAGGCGCCAAACCAACAGAGCTTGGTTGGATCGTAGCGCGTGGTCATGACAGCGGCTGCCGTTGCGCGCGGCCGCACATACTCAATCGCATCGATCATGCGCGAAAACGAGGTTGCGCCCCCGCTGCCGCTGCAATAGGTTCCCATGCGATTGCGGATTTCCCAGGTCATGTTTCGGACGCCGGTGTCCATCGGCAGCGGCGCCACGGCATTGGCGCCCAGGCCGCCATTGATCCGATAGATGCCCCAATGGTTGATCCAGCGCCAATGGTTTTCTGCTGCGCGACGGTCAACCCAACCGAAGATCATGGCCCAGGCAGTGGCGCCGCAGCCGCTCCAGCACGCCGATGTGTTGGGCGCCGACCCCGATGGGAACTGGTTGTATAGGATTGCGCCCGCATCGCCATCCGCCCACCAGTAGCTCCAGGGTCCCCACGAAGCGACTGTTTCGGGCGCCTGAACAGAGGCGGCGTTGGCAAAGTTTCCACCGCTTGTGGAGATCAAAGGCAGATAGACATTGCCGCTCCGCAGCGCCGCGGCTGCGACGATCGCAAATTTGATGCTCTCCGTCATGCCGCTGGTGTACTTCAAGGAGACCTCGAAAGGTAGGAGGACGTCCTTGTCGGCTGGCTCGTCGAGAACGGTCAGCCTGACGCCTGCCAACACGCCTTCGTTGCGCACTTCTTCTTGTTGCAGATACTGCGCCGACGCTCCCACACCGGTTACGCTCAGCGCATCGATCGTCTGGCCCGCCAGCCCATAGACGGTGCGGACATCATCTTTGACCAACGACTCGCCATATCTGCGAAGATTGTTGTCGAGTTCCCAGGCGCTGCTTGCACGCTGTTTCAGCGACCGATTCATTGGCGCAAAGACATCTTTGTACTCGGCTTTCAGGTCAGCCCACGTATCGAAGGGGCTTTCTTCGAGCAGCGGCAGTTCGGTCGGCCCCTCATATTCCTTGTTGCCTTCGGTGTCGGCGCTTTCTGTCACAAGGTCAAAAGGCTCATCGGGAACTGCGTCAAGTCCCTCAATGCGGTCGGGCATCGAGCCGAGCGTGACCACATCATCTGACAGCGTCGCCACGCCGACTGCACTCAGTTCTTCATATTCAGCGGCGTAGGACTGCATATCGAGCCGGTAGAATTCAGTCAGCCTTACATTGAGCGGCGCAAGTTCGACAAGCTCACCGGCTGGCGAGATGCCGGTGACGCCCCAACTTGTCACCGGATAATCATGTTCGCCCGAAGACAGTTCGATGTATCCGGCCGGCTCAAAGCCCTGCGCCACAGGTTTTTCGACAGTGAACTCATAGTAGGCTGCCGCCTGGATGTCGGGACGATAGAAGATGTGCGCCTCGGGATTGATGCGAGCGTCTCTCCACTCAGGCGCCAGGTCGCTGCCGCGCAGCTCCTCCAGAAACTCTGTCGCGCGGCGCAGGACAGCTTCTGGCACCTCAGCCAATGTCGCCGCATTGGGACGGAAGGGCGCTGCTGGTTCGAGTGCGACCGCGTAGCTAAAGGCGCCAGTCACTCCGCTGGCGTCGACTAGAAGATAGAAGTCGCCATCGCGCAGCGCAGTAAATTCCAACTGACCATTGCGCAGGGGAACGGTGGGCGCATTCTGCGCGCACCCTGCCCGCAGCGACAATTGCAGCGCTTCACCGCTTGTCACCTGCAGTCGATAGCGGGCGTTCGCCTGCGCCGAAAACTTAATCCACTCCGGTCCAGCCGATTGCTGAGCCACGCTCCTTGTCAACGTTTGGTGCATGGCGACCGTGCGCACATTGTTGCACCCGGCTTCCTGGTCGGCAATGGACGCCTCCTGCTGAGAATCAGGGGGAGCGACATTTGCAGGCGTTGCAGCCAACGCAGCCGCTGGCAGCGCCATGTTGCAGAACATCGCAATTGTTATCAGCAGCGATAGCCATCGCGCCCATGCACGCACCGATCGCCAGCCTTTTGCTTGGATCCGCATAACCTGTTCTCCTTTCTATTTCGATTGTCACAGTAAAGACAAGCTCCGACTGTTTTCATCATAGCGGAGGAGCGCGCGGAGACCGCGCGTAAACTGTCAGGCGCGGGCGGCCCTAAATCGTGCTATACTGGAAATAGTTGGGGGAGCGCTCTTGCTGGCATCGTCGCAAGTTGGAGGCGTCTATGAACCGACTCACGCTCAACCTCTTGGGTTCGTTTCAATTGCTTCTTGACCACAAAGTGGACGCCCGCTTCGAGTCTAATAAGGCGCGCGCGCTGTTGGCGTATCTGGCGGTCGAGCATGACGCCCCTCATCCACGCGAACGATTGGCGGAGCTGCTTTGGTCGGCGCAGCCGCTCGACGTTGTGTGCGGCAACTTCCGGCGCATATTGGCTAATCTGCGTGCGGTGATTGACGACAGGAACAGACAGCCGCCATGTCTGCTGATCACCCGCGAAACGGTGCAATTCAACATAGCGAGCGACGTATTCGTCGACTTGATCCATTTTTTGTCCCTCGCCAAAACGCCAAAGACCGAATCCGATTGGGCCGAACATCTCGCCCAGGCGGCGGCATTGTATCGCGGGCCGTTTCTCGATGGTTTCGAGTTGGATGCCTGCCCGGAGTTCGAGCAGTGGACAACAGCAATTCGCAGCGAGGTGGCATTGTCCGCTGCTGCACTATTTTGTGCGCTGGCCGAGTACCGCTATCTCCACGCCGATGATGATGCGGCGCTGGCGCTCTATCGTCGTTGTCTTCTCATCGACCCTTACCATGAGGCGGCGCATCGCGGGCTGATGCGGTTGCTGGTCGATCATGGCGAGCGATCGGCCGCTCTGCTCCACTACTCGGCGTTTCGCCGGCATATATTGGACGAACTTGACGCAGAACCGGAACCACAGACAGCCGAGCTGGCTGACGCCATTCGGGCAGGGCGTCTGGTTGCCGTTGGCGACTCCAAGGGGTTCGTGGAAGCCAACCCTTCACACATTGAATGGCTAGGACATGAGTGCAACGTTGAATCTGTTGCCCGCACCCGTACAAAACAGATCGCCTTGCTGTCTGAATGCGCGCAGCAGACGGAGCGAAACCGCGGCTGCGTCGTGTTCATAGCAGGTGAATCTGGCAGCGGCAAGAGCGCTCTGCTTGATGCGTTTGTCCACCAGATCAGATGCAGCGATCAGCCGTGGCTGATCGGCGTCGCCGCCTGTACAAAGCTGGCTGGGATTGGGATTCCCTGCCAGCCGCTGATTGACTGTCTGTTGTCGATCTTTGGCGGCGGGGCTGAAATTCAGCGTTGGATCGACGCGGCGCCCCCGCCGACCGCAGCCTCTTTCCTGTTGAATCGAGATCCTGGCTCGGCGGAATTTGCATCGAGCTATGGCTATGCCACTACGCACCGGCTTGCCCCGCCATTCTCTTCGCTTCACATCCAACTCGCTCATGAGCTAAAGCGTAAGGCGCTGTGTCAACCGGTTCTCCTGGCGCTGGACGACCTGCAATGGGCGGACATCGCCACACTTGCAATGCTGTTTGATTTGGTGCAGCGACTAAATGAGAGCCGCCTTCTTTTGATCGGCGCATACCGCCCCTATTTTGCGAATCGAGATGAATCCGCTCACTGGTTGAACGAGCTTGTCCAGGAGTCGCGCCAACACGCCGAGGTTTGTTTGATCGATCTTGACCAGGTGGATGGGCGTGAGTTTATTGATGCACTGCTCGACTGTGAACCGAATCTGTTCGACGATCGCTTTCGCAGAGAGCTTTTCCTGCACACCGAGGGTCACGCTCTGTTCACTGTAGAGATGCTGCGAGCGCTGTGTGAATCCGGCCAGTGTAGACGCGATCCGGCTGGGTGGCGGGCGACCGACAGCATCAATTGGGAGTTATTGCCGCCACGCGTCGAAGCGCTCATCCGTCGTCGAGTCGATCGCTTGCCAGAGATCGACCGCGCTCTTCTCGATGCCGCCTGTGTCGAAGGCGATGAGTTCACCGCCGAAATTGCCGCTGCTGTCTGCGACCTTGATCTCAAAACGGCGATTGAGCATTTGAGCGGCGCTCTCACGCATCATTATCAGATGGTCACCGCCATGGATATGGCACACCTGGGTGACAGGAAAGTCGCACGCTATCGCTTTCGCCACCATCTCTATCGAACATATCTGTGCGCCGCGCTCGATAAAGTGCAACGCAGCTATCTGCAACAGGAAGTAGCTGCGCAGAAGCGATCCCTGTTCATCGAACCGCCGGCTTCTTTCTCGAACGTTGCAACAGCTACACAAAGCGAAGCGCCGCTCATTTGAACGGCGCTACTTTTGCATATTAAATTTTGTGCGACGCAGATGCGTCATTGTATCTGCGCTGGCGGTCATCGCTTAGCTGGCGCGCCCGCGGTAGCTCTGGTGCATGGGCGCAGGCTGGTAGCGTCGCTCCGGTTGATGCTGCGCCTTCAGATAGGCGCCAAAGCGTTCAAGCCGTTGCCCAATCGCAAAGAGCAATCGATCCCAGGCGGTGGGCTGTTGTGGCCGTGATTGCTGCGCCAGGATCTCCTGCTCCGCTTTGCGAATCCGCTCTTCGTATTCGTGTCGTGACATCATTAAAAAGTTATAGTCAAACATACACTATCATCCTTTCATATTGGAGAACGCTCTTTTTTGCTTTGCGGTTCCACCGCAGCGACCTCCATTTTTAATAGGTTTGTACACCTTCAAACAAACCAAAGTATTATCATACAAAACCTGGAAGTCTATATATGTTAGAAAATTCACAATCGTTGATAAAAGAAATGCACCGATTTCGCCTTGTCTTGGTTGGTCGTTCCTGTAAAACATAGCGATGAAGCGCCAGGGCAAACTGTCTGCAAATGCCGCCGGAAATAGACTGATTGATTGCTCTTTGGTACACTTTGCACGGCGTACTTCGGGAGAAACCAGATTTACATCCGTCCTCATCAGCACGACGTGGCTTCTAGTGGAATCAGTCGGCTGCATCACAAACTGCATCACAAAAAGGAGTAGAACTTATGGCTTTTCAGAAAATTACAGTTCCCAGCCATGGCGAAAAGATCACGCTGACCAACGGCAAATTGCATGTGCCTGACAACCCGATCGTAGCCTTTATTGAGGGTGATGGCACGGGCGTCGACATCTGGGCAGCCAGCCAGCCGGTGCTCGACGCTGCGGTGGAGAAGGCGTATGGCGGCAAGCGCAAGATCGCATGGATGGAGGTCTATGCCGGCGAGAAGGCGAACGAGGTCTACGGCGAGCCGATCTGGCTGCCGCAGGAGACGCTCGACGCCATCGATGAGTACATCGTCGCCATCAAGGGGCCGCTGACCACACCCGTCGGCGGCGGCATCCGCAGCATCAATGTGGCGTTGCGCCAACGGCTCGATCTCTATGCGTGCGTGCGTCCGGTGCAATATTTCAACGGTGTGCCCAGCCCGGTGAAGCAGCCGGAATTGATCGACATGGTTATCTTCCGCGAGAACACTGAGGACATCTACGCTGGCATCGAGTGGGAAGCATACTCGGCGGGTGCAAAGAAGATCATCGAGTTCCTGCAGAACGAGATGGGCGTCAGCAAAATTCGCTTCCCAGAGAGCAGTGGCATCGGCGTCAAGCCGGTCAGCGAGGAAGGCACCAGTCGCCTGGTGCGTGCGGCGATCCAATACGCCATCGACAACAACCGCAAGAGCGTGACGTTGGTGCACAAAGGCAATATCATGAAGTTCACCGAGGGCGCGTTCATGCAGTGGGGCTATAAAGTCGCCCGCGAGGAGTTTGGCGCTGAGCCGTGGGATGGCGGCCCCTGGCACAAGTTGCCCAACGGTATTGTGATCAAGGACGTGATCGCCGACGCCTTCTTGCAGCAGATTCTGACGCGGCCGGCCGAGTACGATGTGATCGCTACGATGAATCTCAACGGCGATTACATCAGCGACGCACTGGCGGCGCAGGTAGGCGGCATCGGCATTGCGCCGGGCGCCAACATCAACTATGTTACGGGCCGCGCCATCTTCGAAGCGACGCACGGCACAGCGCCCAAGTATGCGGGTCAGGATAAGGTGAATCCCTCGTCGGTCATTCTCAGCGGCGAGATGATGCTGCGTCACATGGGCTGGACCGAAGCCGCCGACCTGGTGATCAATGCAATGGAAAAGACGGTCAGCTCGAAGATCGTCACCTACGACTTCGCCCGCCTGATGACCGGCGCCACTGAGGTCAAATGCAGTGAGTTTGGTCAGGCGTTGATCGCCAACATGTGATGAGGCGCAACATTGGGCGGGCAGTAGTATCCCGGCTGCTCGCCCCATTCCGCACATTTTTCCGCGCAATGGAATCCAAATTTGCCAGCCTATTTGAACGCGCGATGACGAGCGAGCGGCTGCCAGCCGACATTCGCGGCGGCGCGCATCGCGACCTGGTCGAGCGCGGCCTGGTCACCTTTGTGATGCGTGCGCCCTACAAACCGTTTGTGAGCCTGGTCGGTGATTTCAATGGCTGGGATACGCTCAGCCATCCGATGCAGACGGACGGCGAAGGCGCCTGGTGGATCAGCGTGCCCGATCCAGGGCGCACGCGCTACGGCTACTACGTTGTTGTCGACGATGACACCCATGCCTGGGTGGGCGATCCCTATGCGCGCGAGGTGCAATGGAGCCATGAAACGCCATGGGCGCTGCTGCACAGCCGTGAATCGGCGTTTGTGTGGCGTGACAAAAAGTGGCGGACGCCGCCGCTGCGCAATCTGGTGATCTACGAGCTGTGTGTGCGCGACTTTGCCGGCACCTGGCATGGCGGGCGCCCCCACTATGGCGCCTTTGAGCGGCTGACGCGGCAGTTGTCGCACCTGACCGCGCTGGGTGTCAACTGCGTCGAGCTGATGCCGATCAACGCCTTTCCCGGTGAATCGAGCTGGGGTTACAACCCGGTCTTCTATCACGCCATCGCCAACACCTACGGCGGCCCCAACGATTTCAAACGTTTTGTCGACGCCTGTCACCGCGCCGGCATCGCTGTGATTCTCGATGTGGCCTTCAACCACGCCTGGGGTCAACATCCGTACTACAATATCTACCCGCCGATGTATGGCCCCAAAGGAGAATGGTGGACGGATTGGAACCCCTTTTTTCACCACACGCCGCCGAGCATCAACATGTGGGGCGGCGTGGATTGGGATCATTTCAACCCGGAGACAACGCGCTACTTTCAGGACATCGTGCGCTATTGGTTGGCTGAATATCATATTGATGGCTTTCGTTTCGATTGGGTGGGCGGCGTCGATTACGACAGCAACAACCCGATGCGCCCAGACTTCAACCCCTATCATGGCATTTCAGCGATCTGCTGGGCGGCGCGGCAAGCCAAACCTGACTGCATCCTGATCGGCGAATTCTGGCAATTGGAGGGAACAAGCCCCGAAAAGACGGCGGCGCGGCTTGTCCACGAAACTGAGATGGATGCGGTCTGGAACGGCTACTTTCATCACACGCTCGACGATGTGCTCAACCGTCGCTGGGAATGGGAAAAACGAGACATCCATCGCGCCATCGGCGGCTTTCGCGATATTGGCTTCAGCACGGCGACGCAAGTGATCAACTATTCGTGTAGCCATGATGAGGTGCGCCCCGAACATGAAATCAAGTTCTATTCCGGCAAACACATTCCGCGCCCGGCTGGCATGAGCCTGCAAGATGTGGCGCTGGCGCAGGCAAAGCTTGGGCTGGTGGCTGTCTTTGCAGCGCCGGGTGTGCCGATGATCTATTCCGGGCAGGAGTACGGCGACGATAGCCCACGCACGATCGATTTTTCGCCGTTGCAGTGGGGCAAGCTAGGACAGCCCAAATTCCGCCGTCACATGGAAATGGTCAAACGGTTGATTCGAGCGCGACGACGTCACGCGGCGCTGCGCAGCGACCACATCCGCTTTTTCGACAATCATTTCCCCAGCGAGCATCTCATCCGCTTCTGCCGCTGGGACGATGCTGGGGACTATGCGGTGTGTGCTATCAACTTCGCCGCCGAGCCGCGCTGGGTCGAACTGCCAGTTCCACAGGATGGCGTCTGGCGCGATGTGGTTGGCAACCGTACAGTCACGGCGGAAGAGCGTTGGCTCAGGCTTCAGGCGCCGGCGTATGACGCAGTCCTGTTTGTGCGGCCGCAAAGTGATTGAGGCGCGTCGCTCAGTGCGTGTATGCTGATTACTGGAGGTGCTGTTGACCAAGTCATCGACCACAATCCGGCAAGCTGAAGTCAATCGGTATCTGCTTCATGCCAACTACGAGCTGTTCGTGTTAGGCATTGTCGTGATCGCGCTTGTCAACGATCTGCTGGAGATGCTCGCCATCGATAGCGAGATCACCGCCGTTGCCAACAGCATGAATGCGATCTTGGTTTCCTTTCTACTGTTCGACGCCGTGATGCGTCTCTTCTGGCGCGGTTTTGGCGTGCGCTGGCTGGTGCACGGCGGTGGATGGCTTGTGTTTCTGGGCAGCATACCCTTGCCTTTTTTTGGCGTTGCGCGTTTGTTGCGCGCCGTATTGTCGATCCGCAAATTGCGGCGCATCGATATCCTCAACGCTGGGGTAACGATTCGTGCAAAGCGAGCGCAGAGTACGCTGCTTGGTGTGTTGCTGTTCGCCATTATCGGTCTTGAGCTGGCTGGGATCACCATTTTGTTGGTCGAGGATGCAAATCCCGAAGCCAACATCCAGAATGCCAGCGATGCGCTGTGGTGGAGCTATGTCACGATTGCCACGGTTGGCTATGGCGACCGCTACCCGGTAACCATCGGCGGCCGCATCACCGGCGCTGTGGTGATTACGCTTGGGGTGGCGCTCTTCTCGACGCTCACTGGCTTCTTGAGCGAATGGTTCCGTCGCCCACGCATGGTTGCACCTTCAACCCAACCCACCGTGAATGACTCCGACGATCTCTATGCTATGCTGATCGCCATGCGCCAGGCGATTGAAGACAAGGCGAACGCTGATCAAACCGCGCTTGCCGAGCTGCGCACCCGGCTGGAGCAGATCGAGCGGCGGTTGAACAATCAATAGAACCATCTTCCGCGCGACCTGCTCTATCGGAACAACTCTTGCTATCTCACCACAAGAGGTAGGAATAGCTCAGAGGTGGCCGTCAGCGACAGCTGCGCTATGGTTGGATCAAGTGCAATCGGCGCGCCGGCAAATTCTGCAAAGATGTGAACCACATCAAAGGCTGGCTGTCTTCCCCACAGCGCAGCGCTGACGAACATCTGCCCGGCTACGCGGCTAATTCCTTCACTCACTTCGCTGTAGGCGGCGTCTGCGCTGAGCAAATCCATCAATCCCATCAAATTTGAGCCTTTCAGCGCCGCAACCGCAGGTGAGAAAGGATCGTCGTTTGGCGCGCCGGCTACGATGATGGCGGCTTCGGGTTCGCACGCCAGAATTTGTTGTACAAAGTTTTGCACGCTTTGCGCCTGTTCAAGTCGTCGCGCCGCCGAGTGTTGTACAGGCGGCTGCAACGCACCCTGGCGCGGGCTGTCAGCTTCCTTGCTATCAAGATGGATCGCAATCACAAACAGATTTTGCCCGTCAAAAGTGAATTGGGCGGCCAGCGGCTTGCGCGCATCCAGGAAGTGGTTGGCAGCGGCGCCGATGCGCCCTGGGTTGAGCGCCAACGTTGCCTGCTGGTTGCTGCAAAGCACGCTGTTGTCGGTCTGTGCGTCGCCCGGCTGTGACGCAAATTGAACGCGCGCCGGGTTATAGAAGATGCCAAGCCGGAGATTGCGCCCGATTGCGCCTCCATCTTCGGCGTCAAACGGATCGATCTGGGCAAATTCATACAGCGGTCCCCCTGCGGTTTGCACTGCGCTGCGCAGTCGTCCAAATGTGAGCGCTGCGGTTGTCATGCCGTCGTCGATGGCGCCGTCGTCGTCACCCACCTCTTCGAGCACCAGGATGTCCGGGTTGGCGAGCGCCGACACGATGGCGGTGGCTGCTGCTATGAAGCGGGCGTCGTCATCGTTGCCGCTAAGACCGCCTACATTCAACTGACCGATCGTCAGCCGATGTTCATCGCCCGTCAGCATTGTCGTCTCCGGTTGCACTTCCCCCGAGCGGTCGGCGTTCAGCGGCGCCGTCACGCGCACCTGATAGGCGGCGTCGAGGTAATCCATGACGCCCAGAACTGAGCCAGCCTGCTGTGTGGCGGTGAACACTGCGCCGACATGCACCAGGGGCCAGGTGTGCGCCGTTGGATAGAGTGAGCGATTGAGGCGGATAATCTCCGGGTTGGCATCGTTGGGCGTCTCCATCATGCCGCCGCGCGCCGTGCGCGAAGTTGCGTCGAGACCGCCGTCAGCCACCACCCAAATGGCGTCGTTGGCGCCGGTTGCGCCGACGACGAGCGCATTGTCGATGCGCACTCGCATCCCTTCCAGGCTTTCGTAGAAATCGAGACCATCGGTTGACGGGTCGAAGTTCGCCAGGTTGGCGTCGCTCATGATTTGATTAGGGGGAATGCGCCCGCCGCGCCCGATGATAACCGGCGTCGGCAACGAGTTGTTGTTCGAGAGCGTCATGATTGTTGGGTTGATCAGCCGTGTCACGGTTAGCTCGTCAACGCCGCCGCCTGGTTTGATTTCGGCGACCGTGGCGAGCACAATCACGTCGTCGCCAACAGCCACTGTCGGCGCGCCGTTGGTTGTAACAAAGATGCCTTCCGAGGTGGCAGGATTGGCGTCGGGCGTTGCATACTCCATGAAGAATCCATTGTCGGCGACAACCGAAACCAGCCCGCGCGTGGTGGCAGTTGCGCCAACCAGCGCGGAAGTGTGCCCGGCGCCCTGGATTGTGTGAATCGGTGTGATGTCACCCAACCAGCTTGTCGCTTCGTAGGCGCCGGCGTCGCAGGCGTCCGCCATTGGACGGGTCACGCCCCGCTGGTCGCGATTGATTAGCCCGCCGCAATTGAGTACGCCTGCAGGGACGCGGTTGATCGCCGGGCTGTCGATGCGCAGAGCATGGGTCAGCGTCGGACCGCTATTGTCCTGCAACGGCCCAAGCAACGGATCGGTGTTCACCAGATCGCCAGCGCCGGCAAATCCGCACGTGTTGGCGTCCTCGACGTTGTAACCAACTGAATTGATGAACCCGGCGCTGTTGACACAGCCGCCGCCAGATAGAGCGTTCGCGACAATCGTGGCGCCGACGCCGAGCGACCCTTCGTCGTTGAAAATGTGGCCGCCGGCGCCGCCGGCGCTGTTGTCGGACAATGTGACAAAGCGCAGCACACCGCTGGTGCGATTGGAGAGTCCGCCGCCGTTGTCACTGGCATGGTTGGCGCTGATGGTGCTGTTGGCGACTGTCAGCGCGCTGCCGGCGTTGTCGATGCCGCCGCCCGCTCGCGCCTGGTTATGGTCGAGCAGGCTATTGCTGATCGTCACCTGTGCGCCGCCGTTGAAGACGCCGCCGCCCGCCGCCGTTGCTATATTGAAGGCGATGCGCGTTGAGTCCACCACAGCGGTGGCGCCGACGCCGCTATTGCGCAGCCCGCCGCCGTTGGCGCTCGTGGTGTTGCTCATCACGCTGGAACTGTTGACAGTAAGTCGGGTTGTATTGACGCCCTCATTGAACAATCCACTGCCGGTGTTGCCGCTCACCTCAACGCGATTGAGTGTGGCTGTGGCGAGCGTGTTGTGCAACCCGCCGCTCTGGTTGCCGTTGATCGCGCTGTCGTTGACTGTCAGCGCGCCCTGTGCAACATTGGTGACGCCGTACCCGTTGGTGTTGGAGAGAACGCTCACATTGTTCAGCGTCAGGATGCCGCCCTCATTGCGCACACCGCCGCCCGCATTGTTGTGGATCGAGAGCTGGCGCAACGTCAACTCTCCGCGCGTGCGCACGCCGCCGCCCGATTCGGCTGTGACCGAGTTCCCATTGCGGATAGCGACACCCTGAATGGTGACATGTGCGGCAGGCTGAATATCGAAGATGCGATCGAGCCCGCCGCCATCGACGATGATCGGCGTATTAAGTCCCGACCGTGCGGAACTCCCCAGCCCGTCGATTGTCAATGTGCCGACAATATCAAGATCGCCGGTCTGCGCAGAATCCTCCGCAGCGCCCTCGACCGTCAGTTGAATCGTGAGTGGGCGCGGCAGTGAATTGGCGAAAAGAATCGTGTCGCCGCCGTCGCCGGCTGTGCAGCCGCCGACCGCCGTGTCGGTGTTTGCAGAGATCACGGCCTCGCGCAGCGAGCAAAGCCCATCATCAGCAACGCCATCGCCTGCAGTGTTGACAACGATGGGGGCGCCGTTTTGAGGCGCAATGCCGCTCGCAATCAGCCATTGATAGGCTGCCAGGAGGTCGAGACGGCCAGCGCCAAAGTCGTTGTCAGCACCCGGCGCACCGAGATCGACTGCGCTGTTGAGCAGCGCCGCCTCTTGCTGAGTGACGCTAAGATTGGGAAACGCGCTGAGCAAGAGCGCCAGACCGCCAGCGACGTGCGGCGCCGCCAGCGAGGTCCCACTGGCATTATCCACATAGCCGCCGCCGTTGTCGCTGGTGCGAATGCCGACGCCTGGTGCAACCAGGTCGGGATAGTGCGCCCCTCCCCCGCTGCACGCCGAGGGGCCGCGACCGCTGACAGCGGCGAGTTGGTCGTTGTCTGAGATGGCGCCGACAGCAAAGGCGGAGGGATTGTTGGCAGGGCTGCGGCTGCTGCCCGCCGCCGGCCCATAGTTGCCGGCCGCAAAGATGGGCAAGATGCCGGCGGCGCGCAGCGCCTGCAGATCGAGTTCAAAGGCAAGATCGCAGCCAGGGTTCGCCAGCGTCCACGAACTGTTGACCACATCAGGGGCGTCGTCGGTGCTGGGATTGCCGTCCGGGTCGAGCAACCACTGAAATGCTTGATGGATTGCTGTCGCCGTCGATTCGTTGCGATCGTTGAAGACGCGTGCGGCGATCCAGCGCGCCTCGGGCGCCACGCCGATTGCGTTGCCGCCAGCGTCACCGCCGACCATGACGCCCATTGTCCAGGTTCCATGACCGTTGGCGTCGTAGGGCGCAGGATGTTGACCGTATGGATCGAACCAGCTATTGGCGCCGCCGCGAAATCGACTGTTGAGGTCAGGATGGGAGCGGTCGACGCCTGTGTCCAGGCTGGCTACGACTGCTCCTTGCCCACGCCAGCCCAAAGACCATAGCGCCGACGCGTTGATTGCGCGGATGTTGTCTTCGGGTGGGTTTGTCTGCGCCAGGGAAAGCTCGACCGTGTTCGGGGCAATTGACAGCACCGAGGGATGGCCGGACAACTCAAAGATCACCTCTGGCGTCGCTGTAATGGAAAAGCCATTGAAGATCCAAAATGGAATCACGTTGCTGATGGCGTTTTGCGCCATACGTCGCTGCAGCAATGGCGTCAAGGTCGCCTGTGTTGCGGCGGCGACGCGTTGACGTTCCGTAATCGTCATCTGGCGTGCTTCGCTGCGATCCATTCCTGCGGCAATGACGGGCGCCGCCTGTTCGCGCAGCGTGACGATTACCGTGATCTGCGCATCTGGCGCTGTTTGCGTCAGCACACTCAATAGCCCGTTATTAATGCTGGCAGGCTGTTGCGTCAACGTTGGCGCCACCTGTGATAAAGCCAGGTCTTTATGCAAGACCTGGCTTCTCGATGAATCGGGAACGTCTGCACCAGCGGCGTGAACGTCACGCACCATCGCCGCCGCCAGGCTGAAGAGCAGCAAAAAGACTAAAGCTCGTCTCATGTTGGTTTGCTTTCAATGATCATTGCACCCTTGCTCATTGCGCCGTCACCCACTCTACGCGGATGTCGCCCATGACGATGGCGACCTGTGCGCCGGGTCGAATGCTGTTGCCAGCGTTGGGGTAGTGCATGAAGTAGGTTCGATCCTGCTTGAGCGCGTCGTGGTGCATCATCGTCTCTGGCGCGCGCAACTCGGCTTTGCTCGCTTTGTCGACTAACACTGGCATCGTTTCGTGCGTTCCGAGCAGTGGAAGCGCTTTGGCGAGATCGACCACGCGATAGCGGAAGTCGATCAGCCCACCGCCTGCGGTGACGCCGAGCAGCCGGATGCGCACACCGAACTCTTTCTCAAATTCCGATGGGCTGAGGACGCGCGTAACGCCGGTCACCGGCGCTTTGCAGAAGACGCCATCCAGCGTTGCATAATCGCTGAGCGAGAAGGTGAGCAATTCATTGGCTGTCTCCACTGCAGTTGGCGTCGGCGCCAACCACCACAGATAGGCGTAGACGCTGCCAATCGTGATCACTGCGCAAAATAGAACAATCGCGAGCAGCCGTCGGCTGACAGTTGGCGCTATGTTCATGTTCGAGAAAAGCTCAGCCATGCGTATCCCCCTCACGATGATTCTTTCGGCTGAAGATGGGCGGTAAATGATCTCGCTCTCTGGGGTGTGATGGCTACTCCCCTCCATCACACCCCAGAGTCGCTGTTCGCTTCCTACTGCCCGAAGATCGAAGTTGTTGATCGCTTTGACAGGAAGGCGTCGAAGTACTGCGTCCCGCTCAATGTCCCTGCCAGACCAGACGACGGCCCCATGCGCACGCCCTCGAGTGTATAGGCGCCGGTGTTCTGGTTATTGGCGACTGCACGCTGCACGCCGTCAACGTAGAGCGCAAACGGAACGTTTGCGCCGGAGCGCCAGAGCACTTCGACAGCATGAGGTTCATTCGTCAGTGTGACCCAGGCCGTATTGGTCGTGCCGCCGGCGCGCATCACCTGGGCGCGTATTTGCGGCTGACTGGTTGGGTTCGGTCGGCGATATTGCACGGTGAAGACAGCGTTGTTCGCTGCGTTGAAACCGGCAAAGATCGTTATGCCGCTGGTGGGTGCACGCGAGTCGTTCGGGTGGAAGTAGAAGCGCGCATCGTAGCTGGTCAGCGCGTTGGGCGTGGCGTCGGTGACGTAGCCCGGCGCGCCTGCCGCTAACGTTACGGCCATACCCCATGTGCCGCCGTCATTGCTCATCGCCGCGGCGTTGATAACGTTGACCGCCCCAGTTGCACTGCTCCAGGCCGCCACGCCGCCGCTCTCGAAGCTGTCGGCGAAGATCAGATCGTCCACTGTGAGCGTCACGCTAACCGGCGCGCTCCAGTTGCCTGCTGCATCGCGCGCACGCACCGAAAGGACATAATTTCCGGTCAACCAGGTCGAAACATTGACGCTTGCGGATAGCGTTGCGCCGCCGCCGCCAGAGGTGATCGCCATCGCCGCACCGTTGCCCGCGCCTGGATCGGCGCCGACGAACCACTCGGCGGCGCTGATTGCAGTGAGGGCGTCGTTGGCGCTGCCGGTTAAAGTGACACTTGGCGCCGAATTGGTCGGGTTCGGCGTCACTGTCACCCCGCTAACCGTGGGTGGCGTGCGATCGATGGTAAGTGGGGTCGTTGTCGCAGGCCCCCAGTTGCCGGCGCTGTCCTGACCCCGCACCGAAATCTGATGCTCACCCTCAGCAAGCTGCGCCAGATTGATGAGTGGAATAAAGGCGTAGGCGTTCTCTGTTGGGTTGTCGAAGAGACCATCCACCGGCGTGAAGGGGAAACCCGTGCCGTTGGCGCCCACCAGATCGATGAAGCCTTCGACGCGCTGGATGGTCGATGTGACAGGGCCGCCGCCCGGCTCGCTGACTGTTGCATCGACGCGTATCGCCGGCCGGCTGGGGTTGATCGGCGTTGTCCCGTTGTTTGGATTTGGCGCCACTGTTACGCCGCTGGTCGCAGGGCCAGTGCGGTCGATCAACAGATCGATGGTGGCAAAGTCGCCCCACTGCCCGGAGGCATCCTGGCTGCGCACGGCGACGGTGTGGACGCCTTCCGTCAGAGTAGTGAGCACGGAGGAAGGCAGGGTGGCCGTGATCGCCGAGACGGACGCCGTCATATTCAACCCCATCGGAGCGCCTGTGCCGGGGGCAGGCGGGGTGCTCAGGTTGGCGTCGATGAAATATTCGGCGGCAGCAATAATGCTGGCGCCGCGTCCCACGTCGCTGGCGGTGCCGCCCAATGCCACATTGACATTGCCCTGGCTGGGGTTGGGTGAGAGCGTCAGCGCCGAAGTGGAGGGGCCGGCGTTATCAACGGTCAAGATGATCAGATTGTAGGCGCCCCAATTGCCGGCGGCATCCTGGCCGCGTACATAGACAGAGTGATTGCCGGCGCTCATCGCCTGGATCATCGCCGCCGGGATCACGCCTGCAACGTTCTCTATTGGTGCGTCGAAGGCGCTGTCGATGGCGCTCATGGCGACCGGCGTCCCTGCTGTGCTTTCGAGTGTATATTCTGCGGCAATGATGTTGCTGGCGCCGCTGGCGCTGTCATCGATCGTGGCGCTGATGATCATGTCGCCGCCGCTTGGCGTAAGCGCCAGATTGGTTGCTGCCGGACCGGTTACGTCGTCTGGCGAACCAGGTCCAACCGCCGGGATGGTCAGAAAGGTCATCATACCGCCGTAGCCGTTGGCGCTGCGATTATGCAGCAGCAGGCTGCCGGCGTGT
This sequence comes from Chloroflexota bacterium, assembly GCA_016861025.1. Classification (GTDB taxonomy): domain Bacteria; phylum Chloroflexota; class Anaerolineae; order Caldilineales; family Caldilineaceae; genus Caldilinea. The sequence continues at coordinate 114,622 of BOKO01000006.1, read as the reverse complement.
ACGGCATAACGAGCGCCCTCGGGTGCAGTGGCCGGGATGGTGACCAGCGTGTCCAGCGTTGCGCCAGGCGGCACGGTCTCCGCCACAACGCGGTAGCTGTTCGGGCGCACATTGCCGTCGGTGGCGATCACCCGCTGATTGAGGCCGAGCACGCCCATCGAATGGTGCAGCGCGCCGGCATTGACATAGCGCAGCAGCACACGGTCGCCTGCCCCCACGTTGATCACCGCCGCGTTCGGGAAGGCGGCGCCGTTGATCAGTTCATATTCTGGGGCGAAGTTACTCATGTTGAAGGTCGCGGGCGACGCGCTGGCATTGAGTGCAGGGTCGAGTTCACTCAAGACGAGCACGGCTTCCACGTCGTAGGCCGTTGCAGCGCTGTTATACGCCTGCCCCACTGTCGCCGGTCGCACGATCAAGGCGCCATGCAGCCCCATCGCAGTCTGATGCAGCGCGTTGGTCAACGGGCCTGCCTCATAGAGGAAGACGCCCGGTTCGGCGGCGGTGAAGGTGTAGGTCACACTGCCGCCAGGCGCGGCGCCCGCCCGATCCGGCGGAAGGGGCTGCCCATGAAAGAAAAGGGCGACCGGCTCTGCCAGACGATTGAAGAGCGTCACTTGCACGGTCTCGCCGACGTTGGCGACAATCAGCGGGCCGCCGGGTTGGCTCACAGTGGGGCTGCCGCTGCAATTGCCGGCGGCAAAGCCCCACACCGGCGCGACCGTGGCGTCGGGCAGCGTCATGCTGCCATCTGTGGCGCACAAGTCAATTGTCACCGTGCTTTGCGCCAACGCCGGCTGGGGGAGAACCGCCACTGCCAGCAGCAGGCTCAGAACAACGATCCAGAAAATGTGTTTGGTGAACCTGGTCATTATGATCGCTCCTTACTGCGGGCAGGTGTTGGGCAACGGCGGATCGACGCGGGTGAAGGTCGCCGGGCCGGTCATCGGCACGCCCCACGAATCCAACTGGAAGAGTGCATGATTGTGGGCGATGATGTAATACTCGCCGCATTGTGTCATCGCTGTATCGCCGACCGGTTTCGTCCCACTCAAACCCAGGTAAGGACTGCCGCTGAAGAACATGCCAAACGCCATGTTCTGCAGATTCGGGATCGTGATCGGCACAGGGTTGTTCTCGCTGTAGCCTTCGTTGTCGCGCCAGTCGAAGGTGGCGTCCCAGGTTTGACCAGGCCCAACGTTGACGCTGAATTTGTCGAAGGAGAGATCGGCGCCGCCGTCATCGATCAGCGGGAAACCATCGCGCCCGACGATGCGCCCGTGATTGCCGTGTGGGTGGAACGGAAACTCGATCGTGCCGACGTTGAGATAACGCACGAGCGCCGGGTATGGGTTGGCGACGGCGTCATACGGGTTGATGCGCGCCAGCGCGCCGTAGGGCTGCGACGGCAGCCAGGCTGCAAAGTTCGGTGCAATGCTGTCCGGGAAGCCGCGCCCGTTGATCAGCCAGTAGCGCGGTTTGTAGAGGCTCATATCGAACGGCTCGCCGCGCTCAACCGCCTGGTTCAGGAACGGATCGACTTCGGAGAGCAGCACCATAAACTCCTTACCGGCGCGATAGACGACGTCGCCGCTGTCATAGACATAGCGAGTATCCGGGTTGCCGGTGCTGCGCGTTGGGCGGACGATCAGGGCGCCGAACAACCCCATGCGCACCTGGCGATCCGGGGAGGTTCCGCTCTGATAGATGAAGGCGCCGGCGCGCGTCGCCACGAAGCTGTAGGTCATCGCGCCGCCGTTCGCCGCTGCCACCGGCGCCAGTGAAGTCAGCGCTCCGCCGCTAAACTGGGGCGCTGAAGGCGCACCGTTGGCGAACACATTCTCCTGACCGGGGAAGATGAGCGAGATGTCTTCGCTCAACGTGTTCTGCACAATCACAGTGACCGTATCGCCCTGATTGACGCAAAGCACGGGACTGGGGTGCTGGAAAGGCTGGCCGGCGATCGAGAAGCCCCACATGAAAACAGTGTTGTCGTCGGACATGCCGACATAGCCGGTCTCCGTGCGCAGGGTGAAGGTGGCGTTGGCGCTCGTCGTGCAGACGATGCCATCTGTCGGTGTGCTTTGGGCGACGACCGCTTGCGGGCGCACTGCTGAATTTGTGCTCAGCAAGGTTAGCAGCAGCCCCAACGCCAGCCCCCAACGCATCCACTTGAACTTGAACATGGTCATAGCATTCACTCCTTTGGGTTCTCCCACGTTCCGGCCAGACTAGGTGTTCGGCAGCGTCTGCGGCGGCAACGCGCCCGCCGGGTGGACGCGAATCTCGGTCATCTGCCCGCCGTTGCCGTGCGTCGAGGCGCGGTTGTAAAGCAGGTAGGTGTCGTAGGGATCGGGACCGCGATAGGCGGGCGCCGTGAAGATCACATCGGCGCTCTCGCCAGCGTTGAAGGTCACGGTGCTGGTCAGGTAGCTGGTGTCGGCGCCGGTGCGCCCGCGCAGGAAGGTGGCGTCGCGCCCGATGACCCGCAACTTGATCCCCGTGACGGTCATCGCCGCCTCGGTGAAGCCCAGGTTGGCGAAGCGCAGCAACACCCGTTCGCCAGCGTTGCAAGTGATCAGCGATGATTGAGGCTGATATTGCAGATGTGGAGAGCCTGGCGGCGGCGTCAAATCGCCGTCAGCCGCACGCGCCACGGCAAAGGTGAACGCATCGGGATTGGAGGCTGACGGTGCAAACGGCGCATTCGGCGCAATCGTGTCGGGCCAGGTGCGCCCGTTGATCAGCCCGAAGTCGACGCGGTACTCTGTCCACTGTGGGAGCTGGATGTGCGAGTCATCCCAGTGCGCCTCATTCCAGACCTCGGAAAGAAGCAGACCAAACTCACGGTCGTAGCCGGTTGAGCCGTCGCCGTCGTTGTAGACATAGCGTCCGCTTGGATAGAGCGACGTGTTGCCGTTTTGCGTTGGCCGCACGATCACCATGCCGGTCATGCCCATGTGCACATGCTCGATGTCCTCCACGTGGCAATGATACATATACGTCCCCGGATCGTGCGGTCGAAAGACGTAGGTGAAGCTGCGCTCGATGGGCACCGAGACCGATCCCATCGGCTCGCCATCGAAGAATGGGATAACGTGACGGAAGCCGTGCCAGTGCAGCGTATGCGCGTCGACCAGGTCCGGGCGGATCGCCAGCCCCAGGTTGGTGAGCTGCAGACGCATGGTGGTTTCCTGATTCACCCAGAACATCGGCGCTGAATGTTGCGCCCGCATCTTCTGCGCCATCACCTGCGTCTGGTTCAGCCCTGTGACATTGCGGAAGCCGAAGACATAGGTCGTAAAAGGCGTCGGCGCCATATTGTCGGGGTGATATGGCGGCATGGCTGGCGACGCCGGCAGACCGATCCAGCCGTCGGTGGCCGCGAAGAAGAGATCGGGCGGGACATCCTGCGCGCCAGCGCTTTGCGTAGGTGAAAGCCAGCCTTTGCCGACAATGCCGGGCAGGACGCTGATCCCCGCCGCAGCCAATGCCGCCCCGCCAGCAATTCTAAAGAAGTTCCGTCGAGAGATGGGTTTTCGCATCTGTGTTCTCCTCAATAGGTGCGAACTGGCTTGCAACAGGCGACGATATTTCACCGCCGCCCGTTGCAAGTGTATGACGCTAACGGGACGATGAGATGACCGGCAAGAAGATTGAATTCTCAACGTACATCTGACGTTCGAGACGCACCGTGTAATCCGTCGACATCACCGGCTGGATCAGACCTGTAGGCTGTTCTGCTGCAATCTGGACGAAGACTGGCGGCACGTCGCCGCCGCCGAAGTTATCGACGCGCACGCTGTTCGCCGGCGTGACGTAGTAGACGCCGATGCGTCCGCCGCCTGCCGCCAATGCCGCCGGCCACTGCGGCGCCGCACCACCCAGCACGTTGGCTACACCGAGCAATGCGCCGTTGCGATAGACATTCACCGTACCGTCCGCCAGTGTGCGTGCGCCAAGCTGATCGCCCACGTTGAAGGCGACGCCCGGGAACGTTGCGCGTAGCCGCCAGCCCTGCCCGGTCTGATGCGTCCAGATTTGGATATTGTTCTGACCTGGGCGGCGATCATAGTTCACGTTGATCGCCGACATGTTGGCGCTGGCTGCGCTTGCACCGTTGAGTTTGAGCAGCAAGCCGACTTCTTCGGCATTGGCGGCGATGTTGGTGAAGGTGAAGAATGCCTCCTGGTTCGGGCCGAAGTTCTGGTTGCTCCAATGCACCGTAGAAAGTCCAGCAGCGGTCACATTGAGTTGATTGCTGTTGATCGCAAACCGCGAAGTTTGCCCACCCCAGCTGGCGCCGATGGCGCCGTTGGCGCGATTGAAGTTGTCGCGCACCGGCGTGTACGGGAAGGCGATCACTGCGCCATAGAGCTCATCGGCGCCGATGTCCATGCCGCCATCTCGCGGGCGCGCTTCGTCGTCGATGTCGTCGCCGGGTGCGCTGACGCCGTTGCGACCATCAGCGCCTGCATTCACCGCCGGCGAACCGCTGGCGATGTGATAGTCGCCCAGCAGATTCGGCGTCGCCATCGGCGTCACCATGATGGTGTCCACAAAGCGCGGGTTGCCGCGCCACGGCGCCACACTCACCGAGGTCTGATACTCGCTCACGACCAGCGGCGCGCTGCCCACGATGTTGCTGGCGTCGGGGAGCGCACCCATCGTTGTCTGCATCAGCGTGTTTGTCGGCGACAACATGCCTACATTGTCAGAGACGCCCATATCCCAATAGTTGATCGGGAAGGGATCGCCATCCAGCCCGATGCCGACGACCGTGCCGCCGGTGAAGGCGCCGGCGCGGTTGCCCCAGAAGATGTTGTTGAAGAGCAGCGGGTTGCTGAAAATGGGCGCTCCGGCGGGTAGCGTGGCCTGCAACAGCGCGCTGTTGCGCGCTGTCGCCAGGCCGGACGGCGCCGCCTGGCCGTTGCTGGTCATCGCCGTTGCCGTCGTGATGTTGTTCATTACGGTGTTGTTGAAGAAGCGCACGTTTGGCGCGTCGTTCAGCGAGACGCCGCCGCCTTCATGCGTCGAGACATTGTTGACGATGATGTTGTTGTAAACGTTGTAGACGAAGTTGCCCGCCATCAGGAAGCGTACGCCGCCGCCATCATCGTTGCTTAGGTTCGCCTGGATCAGGTTGTTGTAGATGCTGACCGGGCCGGCGCCTGGCGAAAGGACGCGGAAGTCGGCCGGCAGCTCGCCCGCGATCATAATGCCGCCGCCTTCATCGTAGGAGCGGTTGAAGTAGACGCGGTTGTGATGAATCTGGCCGTTCGGGCTGTAGCCGTAGTGGCTGACGCCGCCGCCATACTCCGCCGAGTAATTGCCGCAGATGTCGTTGTAGGCAATCTCGTAATTCTCGGCGCCGGAGAAGACGCCGATCGCGCCGGCCAGATTCGTGCCGCCGTTGGCAATGATGCGGTTGTAACGGATCGTCACGTTGTCGTTCTGATTGTCGTTGAGCGCGCCAGGCAGATGCGGCGTGCCCAGACGAATGGCGCCAGCATACGCGCCGCCGTTGCTCTGCAAGATGTTGTTGGTGATGCGCAGGTAGCGGGCGTAGGCGTTGGCGAAAATGCCGCCACCCTGCACGGCGGCGAACTCGCGCTGCGTCGGGTCGGCAGGCGTCAGGTTGTTCGGGAAACCCTGTTGATCGCCGCCCTGGATTGTCATGCCGTCGATGACGACGGAGCGGGTCGCCGTCATCTCGTTGGCTTCCGCCAGGACGTAGACCACTGCGCCTTCGTAGAGCGCCTGATTGCCGTCGAAATTGATCGACTGCACAAAGACGCGCCACGCTTCCGCGTAATCGGTGTCGCCAGCCACGCCGCGCCCGTCAATCAGCGTGCCCAAAACATAGCTGGCGTCGCTGCGCACGCCGCCAGGTCCTACACCTTGCAGCGTCAACGGCGAGTAGATGACGACATTCTCAAAGTAGGCGCCGTTCGGGTTCCACAATTCTGTTGCGCCTGGATAGACGATGACGACGCGCGGGCGGTTGCCGTTGGCGGCTGCAGCGGCGTCGACGCCTGCCTGCACCGTGGCGTAGGCGCGACCCGGTCCGACCTCAAAGAGCATCGGGTTATAGCCACCGCCGATCACATGGAAGGACAGGCCATTGACTGTGGCGTTGCCATTTGCCGCACGGATGCCAAGCTGGTGCACGCCGGTGGGGATGCTCGTCGGTGTGGTCACGTTGATAGCGCGATCATTCCAGCCATTGATTTGCAGCGGCAGGGCGCCATCCAGCAACACCTGACCGGGCGTGGCGCCAAAGCCTTGCCCCTCGATGGTGAACTGGCGGTTGTCCGACGGCTGGTTGAGCCGCACAAAGGGGCGCGAAACCGCAAACAACTGCGGCGTGGCGTCGTCCAGGAAGCACTGTGGCGGCGTGGCGTATTGCGAACCGCCCGCCAGGATGCCCGGCACGATCTGTGTTGGCGCCAGATCGGAAGGCACGATCAGGCCCGGATAGATCTCGAAGGTGGCGCCGATCGTACGGTATTGTGGGTTGTAGTTCGGGTTGAGCGCGCCCGGCTGTCCCGGATCGTTGCCCAGGATGTAATACATCCCGGCGCAGACGCCCGCCGGCATTGGGCAGTTCACCGAGTAGGTCGAAGGCAGCAGGATTTCATAGACGCCGTTGTAGTCAGGCGTAATCGTCGTCACCAGATTGTTGGTGAAATCGTAGACGCCGATCGGGATGTTGAAGATGCCCGCCTTCTCGCCGAAGTTGATGCTGGTTGGGTCGGTGGAGACGGTCAGGTCGTCGATGATGTAGCCTTTCCACTTGCCCGGAATCGGCACTTCGGTGAAAAGGTTGAAGGTCGGCGCAATCGACTTGCCGTTATTGAGCGTCACCAACCGCACATCGCATAGCGGGCGCTGCTGGCCTTCGTAGATCGAGCCGCCCGCCTCAGCAAAAGCCGGGTTGTAGGTGGCGTTCGGACCATCCGCGCCGACGCCGGCGACATCGACCGTGTGCAGCGCGCCGGCGCAGGCGGGCGGCGGCACCTGCGGCATGACGAACTCGTCGCCGTCGAAGATATTGATGTCCTCTTCACGCGTCACCCGATAGAGCGGACGGCCAAAGATGGTGTCGTTGGGAATCTCGACCTGCACCAGATAGTCGGCGGCGGGTAGTGGCTCCGGAGCAACGCCGCCAACGCACTGCTCGTTCACTACGTCGTAGCCGGTGGTCAGACAGCCCTCAGCGAAGCCGTAGTTGCCGTCGAGCGTGGCAAAGCCATTCTGCACCTGTGTGCCAGTCAGCGGCGCCTCGATGCAACGCCGGCCGCCGAGCGCCTGACCGCCAGCGCCGTCAGTGGGCAGCACCTCCTGATTGCCGTTGCCAAAAGGCAGCGGAGCGCCGTTGGCGTCGCGGGCGATGCAATCGATCGGATGCTCCCAGGTCTCGGTCAATTGTGAACCGAGCAGGCGACCAAAGGCGTAGGAGCCGTCGGGCGCCAGCTCGTACTGACGGCGCGCGTCGCAGGGCGTCCCTGGGTTCGCGCCACAACGCACAGGTTGATAGAGGTTCACGCGAATGTCGGGAATGCCGGGTTGGAAAGGTTCGACGGCGGCGTAACGCGGATCCAACTCGTTACGCGTGGTGTCATACGAGACGGTGCCGACGATGCCGCCGTTGCGCGGCCCGCCGCGTGTTCCCGTCGCGTCGTATGGCTTGACGCCCCAATCGATACGCGCTCCCTGACCCAGGATCGGCAGCACGCCAATATCGACGCCAGCGCCGAGGATCGTCGTTGGCTCTGGCTGATTGACGACCTGATAGGTGAAGCCAGTGGTGTAGTAGCGGTCGTTGTACGCTTCGAGCACCATCCACGAACTCATCGGATAGGCTTTCTCGAAGGCGTAGTAGCCGTTGACGTCGGTCGTCGCTGCGATCGACATGCGGTCGATCTCGCTGTTGTCGCGATCCTTGAGCACGACCAGGTAGTTGGCAATGCCACGCTCGCCGGGATCGCGCTTGCCGTTCTCGTTGGCGTCTTCAAAGACGTAACCGTCGAAGGGGGTGAACCAGCCGGTCAGAAAAGGCGCACCCATGTCGTACATTTCGCCATTTTCCACCGTCACCTGCATCCAATCCAGGATGTAGTGCAGGTTCTCATCCCACCAGGTGAAGAGATAGTTGCCGTCGGGTACATTGTTGATCTCGAAGTAACCGTTTTCATCGGTTTTGCCGATGTAGACGGCGGTGTCGCCGTTCTGCAAGTCGGAGAGCGCCACCCAGCCGTTGTCGATGGGGCCGGTCACTTTGGCGCCATTGAAGCCGCTCCAGATGTCGCCATAGTAGGGCAAGCCGCCTGTTTGAGGCAGGAAGACCGAGGCGGCGACCAGCGTGCCGCGCACACCGCCCGTGACAGCCGTGTTGGTCAGCAGGTCGGTGGGACGCACAAAGCCGAACATCGTCCAGGGGAAGGGTTCGCCAGCCACGACGAACTCGTTGTCGAGGCCGGTGCCGCCTTCTTGCAGCCAGGTGTCCCAGCTCCAGGAGCCTTCGAGCGTGGTTGTTTCTGTCCACTGTTCGCCGTCGGGCGGCGACACGATCACGTCGTAGCGCAGCGGCCCGAGGTTGGGAATCACGATGTCGCCATTTTCATCGCTGATCGTGCAGCCGATTAGTTCGCGCCCGATCGGGTTCATGTTGGCGTCGTAGATCGTGCATAGTGGGTTGCCAAACATATCGACTGAGACCTGCCCTATCGTATCGTTCACGATAGCGCGGAAGCCAGCCAGCCCGCGTTCCGCCGGCGCATCATACTGGCCGTTGACGGAGGAGATGTCCTCGAAGACCTTAATGCGAATCGTGGCCGTTGGCAGCGGATCGGGGTGCAGGCGCACGGTGACGGGACCATTGAGCGGCACGGTGAAATGTTGCCCGCCGATCTTGTAACCCTCCGCCAATACGGAGATCAGATATCTGCCAGGGGGCAGGTCGAAGCCGCCGTTGATGAAGTCGTCTTGATTGCCCTGCGTGACGATCGGTGCTGCGCCCGGCACAGCGCGCAGCGACGGCCAGTCGCAGTTTGCCGGGTAATTGGGGTCCGGTGCGCCCCCAGGCAGCAACGGCGAACAGCCGGCGTTGCGCGGTTGCAGTGGGTCGCCGGTGTTGTCTTCGTTGATAATGTAACGGAATTCGGTGATCGGATCGCCCGCCAACACCGGGCCGCCAGGAGCGTCTGGTTCGGTGCGGGCGCTCACTACGGTGAGAAGCAGACGATTTGTCGTCGCCTGTTGCTGGGGCGCCGCCATCGCCGGCTGTGGAAGCAGCGCGAGCAGCGGCGAAAGCGTTATCATGAAGACAAGGCCAGCCTGAACAGCAATGTGAAGCAGCCGAAATACGCGGCGTCTAGCCAATAACCACCGTTTTTGATTAGTCATGCGTCCTCCTTGGGTGCAGGGTGTCGACGTGATCCAAAATCACGGCAAGGCAAGCGTAGCATGGTTTTCATCGGTTTTGGGTCAAAATTGTGTTGGGGAATTGTCGCGATTGCGTCAAAATGTCAGCGATTTGCAAGGATTCGATGATTGAAAACGGCGCTACAATCACCGATGTCAGCCTGCAATTGCACAGCCGAAATTGTGGAGTAGTCCGTAAAAGATGGGCGACGTCGCAGTATCAATGTCACAATCTTCACCTAAAGTGCTCGAACGCTCGTCCCTTCTATCGCCGGTCTTTGGCGATAGATACACGCGCCACGTAAATGTCTTGCGCTTTGTGCTGCCTATCTTGCTTTTTGTCGTCGCCAATGGCTTCGAACTTTATGAGCATTGGGGCGAGGTCTCCGTACTGCAAAATTACCAGTTGCTTGGCGAGATATTGGTCTTTGGCATGTTGGGGCCGTTGTTGGTCTTTGCCTGGCTCTCCTATATTGGCGTATTGATAAAGCGGCTCAATCTTGCCAATAAGCAAATGGCATCGCTCAACCAGAACCTGGAGCGGCAGGTGATGGAGCGCACGGCTGCGCTTGCACAACGCAATGAAGAGCTGGCGCGCATGAACAAAGAGCTGCAGCGTCTTGATCAACTCAAGTCAGATTTTGTATCGCTCGTGAGCCACGAACTGCGGGCGCCGCTGACCACTCTGAATGGAGCGATCGAAATGACGCTGCATTCATCCCACCCCATGCCCCCACAGTCACAACGCATGTTGGAGGTGATGGCTTCCGAAAGCTCGCGTCTGACCCGCCTTGTCCAGACGATTCTGGATATCTCGCGGCTGGAGGCCGGAAAAATTACATTCAATTTTGGTCCGGTTGCGTTGAAACCGGTGGTGGCGCGCTGCGTCAATTCGTCGTTGGACTGCAGCAACCGCCCCATCTTCTGGGCAACTGAAACTGGCGTGCCGCCAGCCTGGGCGGATGAAATCTATCTGGAAGAGGTTGTGCGCAATCTGCTCGTGAACGCCGACAAATATTCGCCTGCAGGAAAACCTGTGGAGATAGGCATCCATCGCAGCGCAGAGACACAGGATTGTCTGCAGATTGTGATTACGGATCACGGAACCGGCATCCCACCTGACGAGCAACAGCGCGTCTTTGAACGTTTTCATCGCCGACGACGCAACGAAGACGACGGTTCGAGCGGGTGGGGGCTTGGTCTTTACTTTGCGCGCATGTTGACAGAAGCACAGAATGGTGTACTGACTGTGAAGTCACCGGTTTTCTCAGACGATCGGTTTCCCGGCGCACAGTTCACGATCACTTTGCCAATCGCGAAGGAGACGCTCACCGATGCATAATTTGCTGCTCATTGATGACGATGCGAACTTGACCGAGTTGTTGAAGACGTATTTTGAGGATCGCGGTTTCAGTGTGCGAATTGCCAGCGACGGCGCCACAGGACTGCGGATGGTGCACTCCTGTCAGCCATCACTTGTGATCCTGGATGTTTCGATGCCGGTGCGCAACGGTTGGTATGTGCTCGAACGCATCCGCGAGCTTTCCAACGTTCCTGTGTTGATGGTGACGGCTCGCACTGAAGAAGAACATATTTTGCGTGGGTTTGCCTTGGGCGCCGACGATTATGTTGCCAAGCCTTTTTCATTCGCCGAATTGTTGGCGCGCGTCACTGCCGTTCTGAACCGGGTGAGCCGCAGCCAGCAGGAAGCTCCATCGGTGCAAATTTTTGGCGAGCTGACCATCGACCTCTCTGACCGGCGTATCTGGCGCAGCGGTGAGCCTGTTCACTTGACGCCGACCGAGTTCAAGTTGCTGACGATATTGATTCAGCATGCTGGTCGCGTTGTCTCTCAAGAAGAATTGGTGCGCAAGGCGTGGGGCGAACAATATCTTGAGGATATTGGCTATGTACGTCGATATGTCTGGCATCTACGTCGCAAGATCGAGATCGACCCGGATCGACCCCAGTATATCCATAACGATCGCGGCTATGGCTATCGCTTTGAATTGGTGGAGCCGTCTCTGCGCAGCATTCACTGAATGTCAGAAATGACGAAATGACGTTGTAGAGCGCCGAATGCAAACAATGAGGGGGCGTCCCCCACGTCTCCGCCAGCTCGATTGAGCACAGCAGCTATGCGCGCCGCCAGCGCAGCACAGGAAAAGGGTTTTGCAACAAAGTCATCGACGCCTTGCGCAAAACCGCGCAGCTCAAACGTTTCCTCGCCTTGCGCGGTCAAGACAATGCCCTGAAATAGCTGCCTAACTTTGACTTGTTTGCCAGAATATGGCTGCAGTGGTATACCTGATCTCCAGCAATTCTCCATAACCACGGCTTCGGGGACAGCGCAACCATGACCACCATTGTCAGGACATCAATGCTTGCGTTTGCACGCTTCATCGTTGTGTGGCTGGTCGACATGTTGTCGCTGCTGCTGGCGGCGTGGCTGGCGCCGGGCATCACGTTGGTCACAACCGAAGAAGCGTCTGCGGTCATCGTGGCGATTTCGGCGGCGCTGCTGCTGGCGGTCGTCAATCTGCTGATTCGCCCCGCCATTTTGCTCATCGCCCGTCCGTTAGGCTGGGTGGCGCTTTTTGTGATCGGTTTCTTCGTCAACGCCATTGCACTCTGGATCACGGCCTGGCTGCTGCCCAACTTCGATGTCACCTGGATCGGCGCGCTGGTCGGCGGTCTCGTTTTCGCCTTCTTCAATGCTGTCCTCACCGGCATCCTGGAACTGGACGAGGAAGGCTCGTTCTACCAAAATCGCATCGAACGCCGCGCCCGCGAACAGCCCTTTGACAGCGCCGCAGAACCTGGGCGCGGCTTGATGATGGTCGAGATCGACGGGCTGAGCTACTGGCACATCAAAAAGGCGCTCGATGACGGGTTGCTGCCGACGCTTGAGCGCATGATAACCGAGTACGGCTATCAACTGACGCGGTTCGACTGCGGTTTGCCGTCGATGACTTCGTCGTGTCAAGCCGGCATCATGTTCGGCGACAACCACGACATCCCCGCCTATCGCTGGTATGACAAATCGAAGCAGAAGGTCTATGTATCGGCCTCCGACGCCGCCGAGTTGAACGCACGCTATGCCAAGGGTCATGGGCTGATGCGGCACGGCTCCAGCATCATGAATATGCTCAACGGTGATGCCGAAAAATCGATGTTCACGATGGCAAACCTGTTCGCAGCCGACGAGGAAGAAAAGAAACGGCGTGCGCAGGATGTGGCGCTGCTGTTGTTGAACCCCTACTTCCTGACCCGCGAGCTGGCGATCTTCTTCGTGGAGGTCATACGCGAGCTGTGGGAGGCATGGCAGCAGAAACGCAAGAACGTCTGGCCCCGCATCAACCGCCTGGCGCACGGCTATCCCTTCCTGCGCGCCGCCATGAGCACGCTAATGCGCGACATCTCCGCGCAGATCGCCATCCTCGACATGATGCGCGGCGCGCCGTCGATCTACATGCTCTATCTTGGCTACGATGAGGTTGCCCATCACTCTGGGCCGTGGACAAGCGACGCGTTCGGCGATCTCAAACGGCTGGACAAGACGCTGGCGCGCTTGCTCACCGTCGCCAAAGAAAAGGCGTCCCGTCCCTATGATTTGATTATCCTTTCTGACCACGGCCAGTCCTTCGGGCCTACCTTTTTGCAGCGCTACGGCGTCACGATCAAGGAGTTCATCGAGCAGCAGCTTCCCCAAGGCACGAGCGTCAACCAGTCGATCGGCGGCGACACCGGTGCGTTTGGTCTGCAAGGCGTCGCTGGCGAGCTGGCAAACATGCAGGATACAAAGGCAACCAACGCCGTCAACAAAGCGGTGGCAAAGCAGGGGCAGAAGCTGGCGCAGATAGGCGCGGCGCATCACGAGGAGGACATCGACGACACGCCGGCATCCGTGACCGCCTATGGCAGCGGCAACGCCGCGCAGGTCTACTTTGATCTCTTCCCGCGCAAGATCAAGCTGAGCGAGTTGAACGCCGCCTATCCGGGCATGGTCGATGCGCTGGTGCAGCACGAGGGCATCGGCATGGTGCTCGGCTATGAGGATGACATGACGGTCGTCGTGCTTGGCAAAGGCGGGCGGCGCAACCTGCACACCGGCGAAGTCATCGGCGCTGACCCGGTGGCGCCCTATGCGCCGGCGGAGGGCGTCGGCGCTGGCAGCATCGAGAAGCGCGTCTGGCAGCTTAGGCGCGTGATGGAGTTCCCCAACGCTGGCGACCTGTGGCTGATCAGCACCGTCTATCCTGACGGCACGGTGGCGGCGCTGGAGGAGCTGATCGGCAACCACGGCGGGCTGGGCGGCGAACAGACCGACGCCTTCATTTTTCATCCTGCCGACATGGATGTGCCCGAGACGCGCTGCTCGACCGACGTCTTTCACATTCTCAACAACCACCGCAACGCGCCGATCATTGAGAAGACGAAACCGGTCGAACCGATCATATCGGCGTGGGCGCCGGCGACGCTCTGGCAGGGCATTAAGCAGTGGCGGCTGTGGCTGCGGCGAGCGCTCGGCTGTCTTTTGCTCGACCGCACTGCCTACCAGGAGGTTGCGGACGATCCATACATGACGGGTCCTGCGCTGTTGATGGCGACGATGCTGACGATCCTGATCACCGTCAGCGCCGCCGGGATGTTCAGCGTGCTGCGCATCCTCATCGATCTGATTTCCTATTTCCTGAGCGTGGCGGTGGTCTTTGCCGCTGCCTACACCTTGACGCGGCGCGGCTCGTTCACCCGCACCTTCCGCACGATGGGATTTGCGCGCTCTGTCGGCATTCTCAGCTTGCTGGCGCCGCTTTTGCCCTACAAGGGCGTCGTCGCCCTTTTCATGTTGGTGTTGGGTTTTCTGATGACCTGGTTGGGCGTGGCGGTCGCCCATGATGTGCGCGGCTGGCGGGCGTTTGTGCTGCCCGTGCTGGCGCTGCTTGTGATCGCCCTCGGCTCGGTGGTGGCGGTGCTGCTGCTGGCAGGAACCGGCTACACCGTCAATGCGCTCCTCCAGGACGTTGGGATCATTGAATGACGCACATACTCAGGCGCCAGCCGCAACCGTACGGACACGATACATCGTGTCCTTCTTCTCCGCAGTATCACGAGAAGACCAATCCGTGTCATGAGAAGATCAATCCATGCCAGGAAAAGACCAATCCGTGTCATGAGAAGATCAATCCATAGTGGAGAGAGTTATGAAAATCAACAAAGCGGTGATCACCGCCGCCGGACGCCGACAGCGCACCCTGCCGTTGCAGACGCTGATCGACCGTGACGGTGTTGAGAAGTCAGTGTTGACCATCCTGATCGAGGAAGTGCTCGCCGCCGGCATCGACGAGATCGCCGTCGTCGTGCGCCCCGGTGATGAGCAGGCGTATGCACAGGTCGCCGGCGCGCACGCCCGTCGTCTGCACTTTGTGCAGCAGACCGAGCCGCTCGGCCACGGTCACGCCGTGCTCTGTGCCCAGGAGTTTGTCGGGCGCGACCCGTTCCTGCATCTGGTCGGCGATCATCTCTACGTCAGCAGCAGCGAGCAGCGCTGTGCGCAGGCGCTGGTGACCATGGCGGAGACGCAGGCGTGCTCAATCTCCGCTGTGCAGCCGACGCGTGAAAGCCTGCTGCCCTATTACGGCACGGTCGGCGGGCGGCGTGTGCCTGGTTCACAGGCGCTCTACGAGATCGACACCGTGATCGAGAAGCCGACGCCGACGCAGGCCGAGCAGTATCTGATCGTACCGGGGTTGCGCGCTGGCTATTATCTCTGCTTCTTTGGGATGCACGTGCTCACGCCCGCCGTGATGACGATCCTCGACGCGCAGATCGCAGCCGGCGCCGACGGCGGTCACCCGGAGCGCGGCTACACGCTGTCGGCGGCGCTGGTCGAGCTGGCGCGCCGCGAGAAATATCTGGCGCTGGAACTGGCGGGCAGCCGCTACGATGTCGGCGTCAAATACGGCTTGCTCACCGCACAGATGGCGCTGGCGCTCACCGGCGACGACCGCGAGGAGGTGCTGGCGCGGCTACTTGAACTGCTTGTCCAGCGCGAGCTTAACAGAAAGTGATGATGCACCCATGACAGGCCTCACCAGCAGCGAAGTGCTTGCCCGACGGCAGCGCGGCGAAGGCAACGATGTCAAACTGACCACCAGCCGCTCCTATCTGGACATCATCAAAACCAACCTCTTCAACCCGGTCAACGTGGTGCTCTACGCCATCGGCGCCGGCATGGTGCTGGTCGGCGACATCCGCAGCGCAATCACGACGGTGATGCTCGTCGCCTTCAACGCAGTCGTCGGCATCATCCAGGAGGTGTTGGCGAAACGCAAGCTCGATAAGATTGCGCTGCTGGCGCGTGCCAAAATCACCGTGCGCCGCGACGGGCAAGATCAACAGGTCGATCCGGCTGAGTTGGTGCTGGGCGACGTGCTCGTGATCCGCGCCGGCGACCAGATTCCGGTCGATGGCGTGGTGGCGGACGACAGCAAACTCGAAGTCGACGAGAGCGCGCTCACCGGTGAGTCCGACCTGATCGCCAAGACGCAGGGCGACCCGGTGCTGTCGGGCAGTTTCTGCGTCACGGGCGGCGGGCTGGTCGAGGCGACGCGCGTCGGCGAGCAGAGCTTTGCCAACCAGATCACGCAGAACGCACGCCAGTTCAAGCTGGAGCAGACGCCGTTGCAGCGCGATGTCAACCGTCTGCTGCGCATCCTGCTGCTGATCGTCGCCTTCTACGGCTTCCTGGCGGTGCTGGCGCTCTGGGTGCTCAACGTGCCCTTTGACCTCTGGTTGCAGATTCTGGCGGTGATCACCGGCTCGGTCTCGGCGGGGCTGCTCGTCTTCATCACGCTCAACTACTCGTGGGGCGCAGTGCGCATCGGGCAGCAGGGTGGGCTGGTGCAGCAGATCAACGCTGTCGAGTCGCTGAGCAATGTCACCGTGCTCTGCACCGACAAGACTGGCACGCTCACCGCCAACAAGATTCGCTATGAAGACGTCCATCCCATCGGCATCGACAAGGCGACGCTGGAGCAACGCCTGGCGGATTTTGCCAGCAACGCCTCCGCCGTCAACAAGACGACCGAAGCGATCATTGCCTGGCGCACGGGCGCACAACGCCGCGTCGCCGACGAGGCGCCCTTCTCCTCGGCGCGCAAGTGGTCGGGGCTGGCGTTCGATGACCCGGCAATCCGCGGCGTCTACGTGCTCGGCGCGCTGGAGATGTTGCAGGATCACTTTGCCAGCGACGCCGCCGCGCTTGCCCAGCTTCACCAGTGGTCGGACGCCGGGCTGCGCGTGCTGGTCTTTGCATATAACCCCGACGTGACCACGCTGCACGCCGCCAACGGCGAACCCACGCTGCCGCCGCTGACCTGGCTCGGCGTGATCAGCTTTAGCGACGAGCTGCGCCCGCATTTGCAGGAAACGTTGGCGGCTTTCACCGGCAATGGCATCAAGCTCAAGGTGATCTCCGGCGACAATCCGCAGACGGTGGCGGCGCTGGCAAAGCAAGCCGGGCTGCCCGGTGATCTGCGCGCTGTTTCCGGGCCCGAGCTGGCGGCAATGAGCGAGGGCGAATTTGCCCAGACCGCCGCCGAAGCCACCGTCTTTGGGCGCATTTCGCCGCAACAGAAAGAGCAGCTTGTCGATGCGCTGCGCACTCAGGGCGAGTACGTGGCAATGATCGGCGACGGCGTCAACGATGTGCTTTCGCTCAAAAAAGCCAACATGGGCATCGCCATGGAGAGCGGCAGCACGGCCACGCGCGCTGTCGCCGGCATGGTGCTGTTGGGCGACTCGTTCGAGGCGATGCCCAAGGCGCTGCTCGAGGGACAGCGCATCGTCGCCAGCATTCAGAACATCCTTAAGTCCTACATGGTGACCGTCTTTGCGCTGGTGTTGCTGGTCACCGGCATTTCGGCGCTGCAACTGGGCTTTCCCTTCACCGCGCCGCAGAATACGATTCTCTCCTTCTTTGCGCGCGGTGCGCCGCCAGCGATTCTCTCGGTGACGGCGCTGGCGGTGGTCAACCGCACGCGGCTGTCGAGCAATGTCTTTCACTTCACGCTGCCTGCGGCGATGCTGATGTTTGTCTTTGGGCTGTTGATCTACATCGGCGCGTTCTTTGTGACCGAGCGCGGTCTGGCGCAGGTGGATGTCAGCCCGGAGATGGTGGAGACTGTCGCCCGTGCTGCCCGCATCGCGCCCGAAGCGATGAGCGACGCCCGGTTCAACACGCTGGCGGTGCTCTACACGGCGCAGACCTCGCTGGTCACCTTCTTTGTGCTGGCTGGCGTGCTGATCATGGTCTTCGCCGAGCCGCCGCTGCGCTGGTTTGCGGGTGGCTCGCCCTACCGCGGCCACTGGCTGGTCGGCGCAGCCGCAGTCGTACTGATCGCAGCATATTACGTCCTGCTGCTGTTGCCGGGGCTGCGCTCCTTCTTCGAGCTGGTGCCGCTGCCGCTTTTCTTCCACGTCGCGATTCTGACAATGACCGTGCTGTGGGCGCTGCTGCTGCGCATGATGTGGCGACGGCAGTGGCTAGGGCGCTTTTTGGATATGCCGGTGTAGGGGTGAGTGGGCGGTGTGTTGCATTGATGGATTGAGCTGAATATGACACGACTCACTGAGACTGCGTCACAAACTCCATCACTTCCTCCCACCAGGCATGATACGCCTCTGCGGGCCAGGTGTTGTGCCCGGCGCCGGCGAGCACCCACCGCTGTTTGGGCGCAGTGATAGACTCGTACAGCCGTTGCGAGTGCGCAAAGGGGATGATCTCATCTTGCTCGGCGATGACGACGGCCACGGGGATGGCAACGCCTTGAAGGTTATGCACGCTGTCGTAGCGATCTTTCAGCAGCCAGCGCACAGGTAGAAAGGGATAATGCCGTTGCGCCAGGTCGGTCAGACTATCCCACGGCGTGAGCAGCACAAGGCCTGCCACAGGCGCCGACGGCTGCGCCGCCACCGCCGCCACAACGCCCGCGCCCAACGATTCACCCCACAGGTAAATCGGCGCACCAAACTCGGCATAGGCGCGGCGTACTGTCTCCTGGGCGTCGGCGACCAGTGTCGCCTCGCTCGGCTCGCCCGACCGCCCGCCATAGCCCGGATACTCGGCAAGCAGCACGCGGAAGCCCAGCCTCTGCAGTGCGTCGACGTAGTAGCCGCGCTGCCACGCTGCACCGGCGTTGCCATGCCAGACAATCACCGTGCCATTGGCGGGCCGCGGCGCTGTGACGCCAAGCAGACCACGCATATCGTCGTGTTCGGGCCATGTGCGCAGCCCAACCATCGCCAATGTTGTTGCTGGTGGTGTGGATCGGTCTGGAAAGTAGAGCATTGTGCGCTGAAGTAGAAATGCGATTACAACCACCAGCCCGTACGCCAGTGCAAAGATGAACAAAATGCGCAGAATGCCGTTCAAATCAGCTCCTCTCATAAAGAACGGTTCCGCCAGCCAGGTGAACAGCATCATTCTGTTGACAGTGTGACGCTGCCAAGCTCGATGGATAGTTCTCGCATGGCTGCATCTGAGGCGGTGGGACGCTCCAAAAGCAGACGCAGCTCATAGTCGCCAGGAGCCAGGTCGCGCGGCGTGTCAAGCCGATACTCGTCCAACAGCAGCCAGTCGGTGCGCCAGTCGGCTGCATAAGGACGCCCCTCACCAGGAACATAGCGACTGCTGGCGACCACTTCTGGTTGATTATCGGTCGATGGTTTGACCAGTTGAACGGTGACGTTCAGATCGTGTGTTGGCTGTGTTCTGGCTCGCCAGGCCGCCGTGATCGCCAGTTGCTCGCTGCGTGTCAGCGCGTCTGTCTGTACTTCATAGGCAAACAGCTCGATGCCGTCGCCGGCGTCGAGCTCGACCCGATGTTTAAGGTTGATCTGGGGCGATGCACCGGCAGGTCGCTCGAAAAAACGAGAAAAAATGTTGCCTTCATGATCTCTGACTTCGTGCAGCAGCTTCAGTTCTGGAAAAAGTTGCGTCAACAGTTGAGATGAGCGGTTGTCTTCGCGTTCGATTACGACATACACGTGCGGATGTGTGGTTGCCTGCATGACGATCGGAAACGTGGTCACGCCGTCGAATTGGATTGGCTCCGGGCGTCCAACCAGAACCGAATCGAAGACAACAGACGGATAGATTTGATGGATTGGCATCAAGTAGGTCTCTTGATTTGCTGGAAGGCTGGCAAGAAAACGCCCGGTTTCATAAGAAGGAGCGTTGTAGGCTTCGGGCAACTCTTGGAAAGAGGCCCACTGCACGAAATATTGCCTGGCGGATGTAAGCGTCGCCAGAATCAGCAGCAAGATCGCAAGCCACGCCATCGACCATTGTCGAACTGGACGCCAACGCCAGATTGCATCCAACCCGACGCCCATGAGCACCGCCGTTGGCGCCGCCATCCCGATAATACGATGAAAATGAGGAACCGTACCCGTGACCAGCCCCGGCAGCGCCAGCCCGACCAGACCAAGCAAAACCAGGCTGAAGGCAGGGTTCCGTCTTCTTTTCCAGCTTACAATCAGGCCGAGCAGGAAGAGGGGCGCCTCCCAGAAGTTCAAGGCCGGCTCGCCGGGGATGTTTCGCTGGAGAGGTTTGTCCCCTGTACGCCCAAAGGGGTTGTACATGGCCGCCGTTTTCCAGATGTTGCGTGCAAATATCTCCGAGTCCGGCGCAACAGAGTCATCCCCTGCAATCGAGACGCGATTGTATCGATACATGAAGTCTTCGCGGTTCTCCAATGCATATAACCCCAACGGAGTGACCATGATGGTTGCGACGACGCTGGCGATTGCCAGAAGAAGAAAGCGTTTTGTTATGGCGCGACTGTGTATAAATTCGCGCCACGACAGGCGATTTCTCTGTTCGGCGTCGTCCATCCTGCTGTGCACCGCGAGGAGCAAACCACCGATGGCAAGCATTGGGGGAATGACCCATGCTCCTCGGTATGCATACATGCTCAAACCAGCAAGCAATCCACAGGCGATCAGCCATGCCCATGAACCGGTTCGCCAACCGCGCAAAAGCGCCCACAGTGCACCTGCCCACAACCAGGGCGTCAGAATCGGTTCAATCCCCATTCGGCTAAAGTGAACATGCCAGCGCATTCCTGCCAGGCTGGCGGCAGCCAGCAAGGGGAAGGCTGGAGACAACAGGTCTTCATCCTGTACATAATGACGCATTTCTCGCGCCAACCCGAACACCATCGCCACTCCCATCAATCCAAAGATGGCGGCGGTGAGACGAAGCGTGAATGGGCTGATCTCCAGCGCAAAAGAATGGAACAAAGCGAACATCAGTGCGTTGGCGTATACATTCAGGGGCAACAGGCCGGAGTTCGATTCGAAAAAAATCGGGCGATACGTCGGATCGACCACCACGCGCCATGCTTCAATTCCAATTGCCGCCTCGTCGAGATGAAGGCCAGGAGGAAGCGAATCGAGACGCCAAAGCCTCATTGCAATTGCTACGAGCGCAACTGCGAACAAACTCACCCATAGCAGAAACGGACGTGTGAAGGAAGATTCCCGATGACGCACTGTTCTTGCTGGGAATGTACGCGTGTCCTTGAGTTGATCGACAAATGTATGAAGTGAACGCATTATTTAAGAATTTTATCCTTGCGACATAGCGCCGCAAAATCCCAAGATTGGCATAGGTGGATAGCACCCTTTCCCATGAATGCCAATTGCTTCAGGGCGACAGCCAAAAGTGCAAAAATAGGAGTCCCATGATACGATCCTCTCCCGTTATGAAGCATAACTCCTCTCGCAGCAGATGCATCCCGTCATCCCCACAGGTCCTAACCGCCCATTCCAGACTGCTTATTATCGCAGGATTGACTGTGATCATTCTTGTTCAATTGTGGGGTGGGGGACAGTGGATTCAGCAAAACGAAGTGCTCCTGGATCGCGACGCTGGTGGAAATCTCCAAACCTCCTTGCAGTATCGCTGGTTTCTGCAGCACGACATCCCTTCGTTGGCTTTCTACAAATCGTTGACGTATTCGGACGCTCCGACGCTTTCGCTGATCGTCCAACCTTTCTATCATGTTCTGGGCGTTCGTCTTGACAGCAGCCTTTTCGCCAGTCTTGCGCTCTTTGCGTGCTCGATTGTTTTGGTTTTCGTGCTCGCCGTTCAGATCGCATCCTGGAAAGTGGGACTGTTTGCTGCCCTGCTGACCAGCCTGCTTCCCATTATGGTCGGTCTGTCGCGAACCGTTTATCCCGAACTGCCGTTGACGGTTGCCCTCTTGCTTTATTTGATCACTCTCTATCGTTCGCAGGGATTTCAGGCGCGTGAATGGGCATACTGGGCGGGTGCAATTCTCGGCTTTGGATTGCTGACCGACTGGATATTTATTGTATTGGTGACTGCGCCAACTATATGGGTTGTTCGTTCCTCTCCCAGACAAAAAGGGGAATTGCATTCTGGCGCTGTCTTTCATTCAACAATCCTTGTTTTTATCAAGTCACTCCTGATGGGAGCGCTGATCGGCTGGCTGATTTACTGGCCCAATCGCACGTTTGCCATGAGCCAGGGGGGAGGAGATTGGATTTTAGGGGGATGGTCTTTGTTGGGCGCTTTTTTCGTCTTTGCTGCATCGCTGCCCAGGTCGGCGCGTAACAATTTTCTGACAACAGTTTCTTTGGGCGTGTTCGTTGCCAGCCTGCACTATCTCCCCAACATCCATACAGGACTGGTCGCAGCAACCGATCTATGGCGGACCATGGTGCAAGGCGCTGTGTGGGAGCGATTTCAGCCGTTGAGTTTTATACCAGAGGCAATGTGGGGGTTATTGGCGTTCTGGTTGATCGTTCCTGCAGCGCTTGCTCCCTGGATAGTTCTGAAACTCCAGCGTCGATCGCTCTTGCGTCAGGCAGCTCCGCTCTGGCTTGCGGTTGTATCTGGGTTCTTCGTCTTGCCTCTTGTAACGACGGTGGACGAACGCATCCTTGCGCCGCTTGCGCCGCTTGCTACGATTTTGTTTGCGATTGGTCTCGCCTGGTATCCATTTTGGGGGCGGAGGTTGCTGGGAGCGTCGTGGCTTGTTGTCCTGGCGCTTCAATGGAGCCTGTTCACCTTTAATTTGCCGTCGCCGTTTGACCTTTCTTCGCAATGGCTGGTGCAGTCCGCATATATCACACCGGCAAATCGGGGCGTTGCTGACAGTCGATTCAACATGATCCCGCGCGTGCTTCAAGCGATCGCTGAACATGGCGTCGGCGGTGTGCAGAGCCTTGGCGTCTTGGTTGACACAAGACAACTTTACGCCGATGCATTTCGGAATGAAGCAGTATTTCGAGGGATGGATTTGGTGGTGCACGACGCGACGGAGAAAGACGAGGAAGCATGGCTCAAGTCAATGGCTTCGCAGTGGCTGGTGATCACAGAACGTGACAACGATACAGCGCCTGAGACAGCCAGGAGGATCAGCGTCGAGCTGTTGCAAAATCACCCCCCATTTGCATCGCTCTATGATTTTGTGGAGCGTTATTCTCTGCCCGATGGCAATAAGATCTATCTGTTCCATCGACCTCTCGGTCCCGGTCATCCATTGATCGATCAAGAACGAGTGGAGGCGACTCGTCAGCCAGCGGCATTTTTGAAAAACAACCTTCGCGCCCAAGACACGCTCATTTACACCAGCAGCGATCTGGCTGTTTGGGTCGGTATGCATGAAGTTGACCATCGTCGCACCATGATTCTTGACCGTGCTGAGGCGTCTTTGGCGGACATACTCGATGATGCAACAGGCGTGTGGTGCGTCGTTTCAGATGTCGGCGCCACCGATTTGATCGACACGATATCTCGCGCTACAAACGCCTATCACGCCTTTGCAGCGGACAGCCCCTTCGCTGGGATCGACGTGTACGGTTTTTCTGCAGAATCGCTAAAGGAAATCGGAACGCAGCCTGCATGGGCTGATCTCACCCTTGCCACAGTGATGACAAAGCAGGAGATTGCAGCCGGTGACGTTTTGCCCCTCGATGTTCAATGGATCGGGAGCTTGAATTCTGATCGTAAAGCGTCGTTTCGTCTGCTTGCCGAATCAGGAGAGGCAATTGCCAGCAACGACCGCATTTTGATGGATCGCGACCGCTTTGGTTTGTTTGTGCCCACTTCAACCACACCAGGACAATACCTGTTGGCTGCCCTTGTCTATGACGCCGAGACTTTTGAACCAATTCCCGATTCAAGCGGTAATTTGTTTTCCTCGATTGCTGTCATCGATGTTCATTAGTTCGCAACTGGCAACGCCCTATTACGCATTGTCCGCACCTCTTTTGCGAACAAAATGACGCTTCATCGTGAATCCTCCCGCCCTCTCCCTGGGCGGGAGGATTCACGCTTTTCAGGTTGTCACACTACCCGATGTGAAGCATTAGCGCACTGTCAGATTGCCGCCGCCGAGGGTCTGCTCGACTGTGCGGACGCCGTTCCAGTTGCTAGAGAACCACAATCTGCCGTTCTTGTCCCACAGGGTGATCGCAATCGAATCGCTCGATCCTGGCTCGCCATAATCGGTGAGCGTGATCTGCAGCGAGTTGTTGCCCTCCAACCCCACCGGCGCATTCGGATTGGTGATGTCGGTGATCGTGGCTTTGCCCGCAAAGCTGGCTGTTCCGGGTGTGGCGCCCGTCCCAACTTTTGTCACCAGTGAGTTGATCGCATTGCTTTTGATCTGATAGGTGCGTCCACCGCTCATCAGGATGATGTTGACATTGCCCTGGAAGTTGGCGCCGCTCTTGACATTTTTGACCGTGAAGCCAAAGTTGGTGCGTTTTCCGGCGTCGGCAGCTCTGGCGCCGCCCGAGCTCTGGTTGACCAGATAGCCGCCGCCGGCAATTGAACCGGGGATGAGTTTGGCGACGGTCACAATGGTGTTGTCGTCGGCGGAATTGCGCGTGTAGTTGCCGCCCACCACAACGCCGATCATGTATTGCACGCTGTCTGCATTGCCGATATTCGCCGTCCACGTGCAGCTTGCTGTGCCGACTTTACTGTCGGCGGCATTAAGCAATTGGATCGGGCCTGCTGTGCAGAGCACAGCGTTGCCTGCGTCACGGTTGACGAAGCTCACTGTCGCCGTGCGGATGTCGCCAGCGTAGGCGTCGTATGCCAGGTCACCGAGAACGGCTGTGATGTCCTGGATCGTCGCGACCAGGTTGACGCTCGCTGTACTGGCTGAGCCGCTGCCGGTGGAGACAAACTGTTGGCCGGCGTAGGCAGCGCGCGCATCTTCGGCAGTGATGGTGAGGACGCCGCCGGTGTAGTTGAAGACATAGTTTGCCGCATCGAGCGAGCCGTTGTTGCAGGACACCGGATAGTTGCCGGGCGCACTGGTTGCAAAGCCAGAGGGCGTGCATGCCGGAGCGCCGCTAACGACGGCGGCGGTGTCGCTGTACTTGAAACCGCTGAAGGCGACGGCCGGGATCGGATCGCTGTACTGCACGACGCCGCCTGCGCTGTAGTTCAACACAGCCTTGTCGATTGGAATGGTCACCGTTGCCGATGAAGCGCCAAAGCCAGGCTCTGTCTGCGTCGAGGCGCGTACAATGCAGTCGCCTGCGTTCAGAATCGTAACCGTTGTTCCGCTGACTGCGCACACAGCGGGCGTCTGTGAATCCAGCGTTACAACCTGACCGGTCGAAGCGACGGCGCTGACAGAGAAAGGCGCGTCGCCGTAGGTTTTGTTCGACGGCGCCGTAAAGCTGAAGTCAGCCAGCTTTTCAACCTTGAAGTACGCCTCGCTCACCCCGGAGACATTGCCTTTGATGTCCTTGGCGATCCACTTGAGCGTCGTATTTTGAGTGAAGAGGAAGACCTGTCCTGGTCGTCGCGGTCCCTGCGCCTCCCACATTGGCGAGGAGAGCGTTGGCTCCGAACCGTCGAGCGTGTAGTGGATGATCGCCGGCTCATTGACATAGCGGAAGGTTGCTCGAATCGGGTCCTGCGAGTCGCCGCCGTTGGGGACGATCTCTGCGATCGGCGGTTCGTTGTCGAAGGCGTACTGAAGCGCGGTTTCCAACAAGCCGTAGTTGCCCGACGCAAACTCCAACGCTTCAAACTTCCCCTCATTTGCGTAGTTGGGCTGGAACCCGACCGCCGTCTGTTGTGTGCCGGTCGAGGTCGAGACAAAGCGATCTGCGCCCGCCTCGAAGCTGTAGGCGATGATGTCCTTGCGGTACCAGTTGTCGTCGGCGCTGTTGCCCGCCGCCGAGTAGAGCACGTCGGCGATAGGACCCGTGCGTTCGGGCAGCACCACGGTGCCGCGAATCTCCTTGATGCGGTTCAGCACCAGATCAGCGCCGGCAAAGAAATACGCTTCGATGCCGATGTTCGGCTTCGGCAGCGTAACGCGTCCACTTTGGATATACGCGCCGGGCGACCACATGTAGTATCCGCCGTAAGTGTGGATGTTCATCGAGAATTTGATGTTCTCGAATGTGTCGACGATCCACTTCTCGTTCGCATTCTCCGGCTCCGAATATTTGGCTGGCCCGGCGTAGGTTTCGCTGGTGCAGCTCGTCGACGCGCCCGCGTACCCGTCAAAGATCGAACCGATGCCGTTGTTGCGATTGTTGTCGACGCCCCAGGAGTTGCGGTTCGTAGGCATGCCGGCTGTTGCAGCGAGCGAGCAGTAGCGCGTCATATTCTTGCGCTGGCTGGCGAAATCATACATCGAGTAGTGCGCGCCATCCGGGTTGTACGACGGCACGATGAAGATGTCGAGGTTGTCCACAAATGACTTGGTCAACGGGTCGATTGCATAGTTGCGCAGCAGCCGTTCGGCAGTCTCGAGGCAGACCAACGGCGTCACCCATTCACGCGCATGTTGTTGGCAATAGAAGAAGACGCCGATCTTCGAGCCATCGCGATGCTTGCCAATGCGGATCATCTGCACCTGGAATGGGCCGCGTTGGACGCTTGACGGCGCGTTCAGTCCATCGGTCAGGGTGACCAGCGAGCGCGCCAGGACAGGAGTTCCGCCTGCACTGCCGGCATAGGTGTAGGCAGTGACCAGCGCGCTTGCCTCTGGGTGCGCATTGATGGCGGCTACGACCTGCGCCGCCGTGCTGTTGATCGCACCTGTTCCACTCGTTCCAAGCCATACAGTGATCCGACTGTCGGTGACCGAGACGGTCAGCGGTTGGTTGGCTGCGCCTGGGTTGAGGAATTCCGCCTGAACCTGGTTGCCGCCTTCGTGTCCCCATGCTTTTGATTCCAGATAGACTGCACGCGCTGTGTTGCCGGGCGCTGCCAGAATGTTGGCGTTGGAATCCATCACCGCCATCGACTTGCGCTGATAGCCGTTTGTCAGATAGGGCAGGTTGACGATTTCTGAAATCTCCGGGAACTCGGCGGCCAGATCGTTGATGCGCTGGTGAACTTCGGTCGGATCCATGTAGCGAGTGGTGAAATCCATCAAGAAACCATCCGCCAATGGAGGCAACCCACCGGCCACCCAGTCATTCACCGCGCTTTCAGCGGTTGCCCCGGTGCTCGACGCAACCCGCACAAAGGCTGGCACCGGCGTCGTGCTTCCAGCCGCGCCGACGCGCACGAGGACGCGATGGTACATATACTGACCGGCGTCGTTAAATTTCGACATGCTGGTCGCAGAGCCATAACCGCCGTCTTCGGTTCGCCATGCCATGGCGAGTGTGGGTCCGCCGGTGGGCGTGCCAAGCGAAGTGCGCGCTGCAACCGCCAAAAAACGACCGGCGTAGTTGGTGAAATAATCAACGCGCATGATTGTCACTTCGCCGCCGGGATCGAACGAAGCTGCACTTACTTCGTCGCTTTCAGCGGCGCTGAATGCAGCTTGCTCGGCGGCAATAGCCGCTTCACGTTCGGCGCGTGCAGCTTCCCATGTCGATCGATCCTCAACCGTAAGGCCAGCCGGAAAGCCCATCGATTCATAGATTGCACGCTCGCGCGGCGTGACGAAAGCATTGATTGTGATTGTACCGTCGGGATTGTCGCGCACATATTCGGCAAGATCAGCGCCGAGTTCGACCAATTGGTCGATAGCCAGACGGTCGGGCAGTTGGAATTCGACCAATGCCAATTCTTCATATTCCGTTGGCACATCATAAGGGCTGGGTTGAGGCGTTTCTGCGTCTTCACCACCCGCTGCACCGTTTGCCGCTCCTGGACGGGCAGCGCTGACAAAAGGAACGAAAATAAAATTGTTCGCCGTCTCAGTTGCTTCGCCAGAATCGCTATCATCCGGCGTTTGCTGGAGAATTGACGAGCGATCCCACGCGTTTGCCTGCACCGGCTGGGCGACAGGTGCGAGCGTATGGAGCAGCACCGAACTTAATAGGATGGCTAAGAAGAGCGCGCGGCGGCTGCCTGCGGCTGCCTTCAGCGCCATCTGAATGCGCTTGTTGTTCACTGGTTTTCCCCTTCAATCTGGTTGGATGGAATCTCACAGCACCGGTGAAAGATCGGACAACCATTGTCCGTCATCGATCGCAAGCCCTGCTGCATGTTCCTTCTTTGCAATGTCCGAATTGACATGCAACATGCCACGGGAGCCTGCTCAGCGTTCACGATGTCTTCAATAAGCATTCTCCTTTCCACCTGTCACGAGACGATGTCAAGGTGTGTCGATGCAACCGAGCGCAACAGGTTTGTTGTCCGTTCTTTTCAGGTATAAATCGTTCATTGTAGAACTGTTGGGATGGTGAACAATTGTAGTGTATTGTCATGTATGGTGCAAATCAGGCTTGTTAGTGAATTCTTCCGAAACGTTTGCAAAACGTCTTTAAAATCAGCTTGAAAATCGAAAGCTCTGGTTTTCCGTAAAAGAGCTGCCACATTGTATAATTTGTCGGTTAGTCAGCGTCGA
Source organism: Chloroflexota bacterium (assembly GCA_016861025.1). Taxonomy (GTDB): domain Bacteria; phylum Chloroflexota; class Anaerolineae; order Caldilineales; family Caldilineaceae; genus Caldilinea. Next base: position 86,315 of record BOKO01000006.1, on the reverse strand, counting down.
TTTTTGACATAAAGAGATGCTGGTTGTGTGATGATTTTGCCGTGTCGATGCGCGTGCGTCGACGATGTACAAGTATAAGTATGGAAAGGGCTGCGTCAGAAGATGTCGGCTGATACAACTCAAAAGAATTCACCCCCCGATGCCTGGGAGATGGACGACGAAATCGATCTGCGCAAATATATTGATATTCTGATCAAACGTTGGCGAGAGATTGTGTTGCTCACCGCCCTTGTGGTGGCGATAGCAACGGCCGGGGTTTTGGTCGTAAGGTTCACGCAGGCGCCTGTCTACCAGGCTGATGCAAGCGTCGCCATCGTTCGCACCCAAACCGAGGTGAATTTCGACGATCGCTTCACCATCTCCTCCGGACAACCTGGCGCAGCTGATGTCAACTCGCGGCGCAGCGCATTACTTGGTTTGGTGCACAGCGGTTCAATCGCAGAGCGGGTCGCCGAAGAGTTGTACGACCAACTTGATCGCCAATATCAAGAGCCAGCGTCGCTGCTTGAGCAAATTGATGCACGGCTTGGGGTGGACGGTGCAAGGAATGCCCAAAGCGATTTGATCGTAATCTCTGCGCGCGCCGACACACCCGCCACAGCCGCGGCAATCGCCAATGCCTGGGCTCGCCACTATGTTTTGGAAGTGAATCGCATCTATGGGCAGGTGCCCGACGAAATGATCGCGTCGGTGCAGGCGGAGCTTGATCAAGCTCAACGCGCCTACGACGATGCGCAGCGCGCCCTGGAACAGTTCCTGGCAACCTCGCAGCTCAACGCGCTTCAGCGCGAAGTTCAGGAAACACAACAGGCCATCGCCGCGCTGCAAAACGCCAATTCGAGCGCTCTCTCCGGCTATATTGATGAGATTCTCCGCTCCTATCGCCGCATTGTCGCCGCTTATCTGGATGCACAGACTGACGCTCAGTTGATTGGCTTTCAACGGGAGCAAGAACGGCAGCGTCAGCTTTTGGACGCGTACATGGCTGCCTATAACAGTGCAACCATCGATGCATTCGATACACAGCGTCAACGAGACGCTCGCCTGCTCCGTCTCTACTATGACCAATGGCTGCGCAGCGCCGCCGCTCTTTCCGCTGCACGTGTTTTGCAGGCTGGTTTGGCGGATGGCGGCGAGGGTGCAGTCGCCAGCACGGCGGCGGCCCTTCAACTGCTTAGGTTGCAGTTAGTCTCCTCTTTGTCGGGTGACATCCCATCCATGCAACTCGGCAATCCCGACCTGGTTGGGAGCCGTGAGTCGGTGATTACCGTCAATACGCCATTGACAGGAAGCCTGAGCATGGATTCTGTGCAGAGCATCCAGACAACTCAGCAACTGGGTGCGCCCGAAGGAGCTTCTGTGCGCCAACCGCTCTTTCAAGTCGAATTGACGGCGCCCGGCGATCTTTCGCTGGAAAGTCTGCGCGCCGATCTAAACGGTTTGATTCAAGGTCTCGACCAGCAAATGGCAGTGCTCGAAGCTGAAATCGCCGCCATCAATGAGACCCGCTTGAGTGGGGAGCAGTATGGCAATCTGAATAGCAGCGTGCCCGACCAGAGCGCATTGGTTGATGCAATTCGTCGTCAGTATCCTGACCTGTTTCAGCGCAGTCTCTTTTCGGAAATTGCCGACGCCGCCGGTGCAGAGAGTGCATTGGCGCGCGACGGGCAGGCGCAGGCCGCCGAACTGCTAAAGCTGGCCGGCGCCGAAACTGTGCTCCTCTCCAGCGAGCCAGACGCGCCGATGGCTGAAAGCATTGTTACATTGGAGACGCAGCTTCAGTTGTTGCAATCCAGGCTTGAGGCAGAAAATGCTGCCAATCAGCGGTTTGTGCAGCAACGCAATCTGGCGTGGGAGAGCCTGAGCGCGCTTAGCACCAAGCAGGCGGAGTTGCGCCTCGAGCGCGCCGCCGCCAACAGCGAGGTGCGCATGGGCACCCTGGCAATTGCGCCAAACAAGCCCGTTGAGGGCGCCAGCATTTCGATCAGCCTTCTGCTGGCGGGTGTGGTTGGTCTGTTGCTGGCAGTCTTTATGGCGTTTTTGCTTGAGTACCTGGGAAGACCGCCACTTTTCGTGCGCACTGCCCAAACTACACCGCGTCATGCCTGATGTTGAGCTTCCTACTTTTTTGGATGCGTTGCGGATGTCCCTGCGCCTCGATCCATCGGTCTATGTGTTGCTACAGGATCGGGCGGAGGGGCTGCGCTACGCCTGTTTGATCGTACTTCTCGCCGGCATCTCCGAGTCGTTGGGACAGAGTGTGGTCCTCTTTCTCAACCGTGTGCGTCCGCAACGCTTTGTGTTGGCGCTTTCGATCTCAACGGCGAGCCATCTCGTTGGCTACTTGCTGTGGACATTAACGATTTGGTCGGTGGGCAGCCTCCTCTCCGGGGCTGAACAATCCTGGAGCGCTGTCGCCGTCGTCGTCGGGCTGGCGTATGCCCCGCAGGTGTTTGCGTTTTTTGAGTTGACGCCATACCTCGGCAATCTGATCTGGGGCATTCTCTCGTTGTGGAGTATGGTTGCCATCATCCTTGCGTTGCACTATGGGCTGAACATGGAGCCCTGGCAGGCGTTGCTCGTGTCGGCGCTTGGTTGGATGGTGATGCAGGCGTTGCGTCGCACGGTGGGGTTGCCGATTTTGTGCTTTAGGAGCTGGTTGCAACGACGGGCGGCCGGCGTTCCTCTTGTCGTCAAACCAGACGATGTGCCGCACCTGAGACGTCATCGCAGACCCAACTGGTACGAACAACTTGAGTTGCGGCGTCGCAGCGTTCGTCTGCCGCCGGTGCGCAAGAAACGAAAACCCACAGACGAACAGACCCATGTTCACCGAATGGAGTGACCTGCTGCTGCTGCCCCTGGTGGCGCTGATTATCTTTCTGTTCTGGGCGTCGCTGACGCCGTTTGAAACGCTGGGATGGTGGGCTGGCTGGTTCGGCAATGCCATCTACCACGACACTGCGTTGAACGAGGCTCAAGAGGGCGCAAACGTACAGAAAACGCGTCCATCTCAGCCTTCCACCGCCTTTGTCTTGTTCCTGTCTGGAATCGGACGCGTCTCCGGTCAAACGCTTAGCTATCGCGAGCAGGGCTTCCTCGACCGTCTGCGCCAGCGCCTGCCTGGCGCTGTTGTGATCGACAACATCTTTCCCTATTCGGTCAACAATCTGGCGCTTACTGGGCAGCCGATCTTCGCCGGGCTTTGGCAGTGGGCGTTGCGACGAAAACTTGAAGGTCCGGCATTGGCCGGCTATCTGATCAACACGCGCAATTTACTCCAGGTTGCCATTGCCGCCGACAAACGCTATGGCCCCATTTACAACCAGGCGATGGCTGAAGTGATGCTCGACACCGTAATGCGCTACGACTTCGATCCAGAGAGCGAAACGCCGATTTTCCTCATCGGCTATAGTGGCGCCGGGCAGATCGCAATCGGCGCGGTCACCTATCTGCGCGAGTGGACCAAAGCGCCGATCTATGTAATTTCGTTGGGCGGCATCTTCAGCAGCGACCCCGGCTTGCTGGTTGCCAACCACGTCTTTCACCTCTGGGGAACCAGAGATAAGGCGCAAATCTGGCGATTTCTTATGCCCGGACGCTGGTCATGGATCGCCACCTCTGAATGGAACCGCGCTCTGCGCCAGGGGCGAGCGACCATCATTCGGATGGACGGAATGGGACACACCGGGCGCGGCGGCTATCTTGATCGCAACCCGCCGGCAGAAGGCGAGCGTTCCAACATCGATCGCACGGTCGAGATCATCAGCGCTATTATCGAACAAGCCGATCACCCTGAGCACATCCCACGCATTGGCTGACTTCTCGTAAGACTCGCCAGAAATTTCCGAGCATTTTCTATTGACAGGCGCCCACTTTGCGTGGTAGAATGTGTGCATTAGCACGTTTAATGTGCATTTGCACAATTTGACCTTGTTTATGTTGACTTATGCTGAACATGACCTGCTCGCCCAGGTTGCAGCCATGTATTACGTCGAAGAAATGACGCAGGATGCCATTGCTGCGCAATTGGGACTGTCGCGCGTCAAGATTTATCGGTTGTTGAAGCAGGCGCGCGCCGAGCAGATCATTCAATTCACGGTTAACTGGCCCATCCAGCGTGCTCCCGACGTAGAGGTGCAACTTTGCAACTACTTTGGACTGCGCGAAGCGCTGGTGCTCAAGCCGGGGAGCAGCGACCGCACCCATGCCCTGGCGCGCGTCGGGCAACTTGGCGCTCGCTTTTTGGAGCAGACCCTGCGCGACGGCATGACCTTAACCGTCTGCCTGGGACGCTCCACCTACGAAGTGATCCACGCCGTGCGTCCCGGCTTTCAGGGGCATGTCAACGTTGTGCAGGCGGTGGGCAGCATTGCCCTGGCGACGCCGGAACTGGACAGCGCCTCGCTCACGCGCGAGCTGGCGGCCAAGTTGGGCGGCGCCGCGCATTATCTCGCCGCGCCGATGGTGGTGGACAGCATCGCCGCCGCCGAGATGTTGCGCAGCCAACGCGACATCCAGCGTCCGCTGGAGCTGGCGCGCCAGGCGGATGTAGCGCTGGTCGGCGTCGGCAATCTCGACCCCACCACGTCGGAATTTGCCAAAGCTGGCTATCTCAGCGCCGACGACCTGGCGCAGATTCGGCGGTCGGGCGGCGTCGGCGATATGTCGGGGCAGATTTTCACCATCGAGGGCGCGCCGTACACCGGCGGCTTCAACGAACGCGTGATCGGGCTGCGGCTGGAAGACCTGCGCACCATCCCAACCGTGATGTCGATCGCCATCGGCGCCGCCAAGACGCAGGCCATCCTCGGCGCGCTGCGCACCGGCGCGATCGACGTCTTCTGCACCGATCTGGACACGGCAACCGCAGTGCTGCAACTAGAGAATCGATCCGCAGATTACGCAGATTTCGCAGAAAAAATCTCTGCGAAATCTACGTAATCTGCGGATGGTTGTTTTTTTTTATTGTTGATTCTAAAGGGTGGGGATAATGAACACCGAGTTGGTTCCAATTTTTCGCGGTAATGGCGTCCTGGAGTATGTCGAACGCCAGCCGCCGCAGCTTGTCGCCGACGACGATGTGATCGTGCGCATTGAGGCGTGTGGCATCTGCGGCACCGATCTCAACATCCTGGCTGTGCCGCCTGCCCACAAAGCCCCGCCCGGCATCGTCATCGGGCACGAGGGCGTCGGCATTGTTGCGCAGGTTGGACCGGCGGTGAAGCACGTGCAGCCGGGCGACCGCGTCGTCATCGCCAACCGGCTGACCTGCGGCAAGTGCGACTACTGCCGCCGCGGACTCGACAACCAGTGCACCAACTACCAGACCATCGGCACCACGATCGACGGCGCATTTGCACCCACGCTGCGCGCGCCAGCGCGCGCGCTGTGGAAGATCGACCCGTCCGTCCCGCGCGATGACGCTGCCCTTTTCGAGCCGCTCTCGTGCGCAGTCGGCTCGGTCAGGCGTGCGCCCTTCCAGCCCGGCGACAACGTGGCGATCATCGGCGCCGGACCCATGGGGCTGCTCTTTGCGCTGCTCTACCGCGCGATGGGCGCCGGCAAGGTGATCCTGCTCGACGTGGCGCCCTATCGCCTGGAGTTTGCGCAGGAGATCGGCATGGACGCCGCGCTCAACGTGACGCAGGTCGACGCCCCCGCCGAGGTCAAGCGGCTGACCGGTCTGGGCGCAGACATCGTCGTCGATGCGGTCGGCAACCAGATCAACCAGGCGATCCAGCTGGCGCGGCGCGGCGGGCAGGTGATCCTCTTCGGCTTGCGCCCGCACGACAACCCGCCGGTGAACCAGTACACGATCACGCGCTACGACCTGACGCTGCATGGCGCGTTCGTCGGGCTGCACCCCTTTGCGCAGACGATCCAGTTGCTGGAGAGCCGCCGCGTGCAGCCGTCGATCCTGGTCACACACCGCCTGCCGCTGACGGAACTGGAGCGCGGCGTCGAACTAATGCGCACGCAGCAGGCAATGAAGGTGTTGATCGAGATGTAGAGATTGGAGATTAAGAGATTGGAGATTAAGAGATTGGACGTGAAGCGCCACGCAATCTCCAATCTCCAATCTCCAATCTCTTAATCTCCCAATCGCTTTTTTATCATCATTTCAGGAGAACCAAATGGCAGACACAATCGGAAAAGTCACACAAAAATGCAAAATTGCCGCCGGGCTATTTTGGGCGGATTACGCAGTGCTGGGCGCGCAGGTGAAGGATTTGGAGGCGGCCGGCGTGGACTGGCTGCACATCGAAGTGCGCGACGGCAAATATATGGACTTTGGGATGCCGCGCGGCGGCTTCGATATCATTGAGGCGACGGTGGCGAGCACTAACCTGGAGGTCGAGGCGCAACTGCAAATGTACCGCCCGACCTTCGATGTCTTCGACCAGCTCAAAGACCTGGGCGTCAGCCTGATCAGCCTGCCCATCGAGACCACGGGCGAGATGATCTTCCAGCAGATCACCTACATCAAGGAGAAGCTGGAACTCAAGGTCGGCGTGTGGGCGTGGCAGGGCGTGCCGACGAGTGCGTTTGAGCAGTTCATTCACCCCTACGTGGACATCATCGAGTATGAAAGCCGCGCGCCCTTCTGGGTCAAGCCGAAACCGGGTCAAAGCCCGCACACCATGGATCCGATCATGGTGCGCACGATCCGCAAGCTGCACGACATGATTGCCGAGGCGGGCATGGAAGGGCGGATCGAGCTAATGGAGGACGGCGGTCTCAACGCCGGCAACGTTGCTGAGTTCATCGCGGCGGGCATGACGGTCGGCGAGTTCTCGTCGCCGCTGCTCAAGGGGCCGCAGGGCAAGCTCAAGCCCGGCACCGGCGAGATCGCCGCCGCCGTGAGCAAACTGCGCGCCGTGATGGACGCCGCGAGCGACCAGTATCGGACGGCAGAGGGAAGATTGAGGGATTGAGAGTGAGAGACTGGGAGATTGGAGATTAGAGATTGGAGATTGCACTTCGGCGATCCTGATCTCCAATCTCCAATCTCTAATCTCTAATCTCCTGTTCAACAAAGGATTCGACGCCTATGACCTTTCCCACCATCGGCATGATCGGCTACGGCGGCATTGGGCGCGTGCATGGCATGGCGTACCGCTCGCTGCCGTTTCATTACGGCTTGCCTGCCGACGCGGTGCGCATCGGCGGCGTGGCGACGACGCGGGCGGAGACCGCGCAGGCGGCTGCGGCAGAACTGGGCTGCGCTTTCTGGACGGCGGATTATCAGGAACTGCTGGCGCGCCCGGAAATTGAGGCGGTCGATATTTGCGTGCCCAATCACATGCACGCCGAGATCGTCGAAGCAGCGGCGGCGGCGGGCAAGCACATCTACTGCGAGAAGCCGCTGGCGATGAACGTCGCCGAGGCGCAGCGTATGGCAGCAGCGGCCGCGTGCGCCGGCGTCAAGACGCAGATGACCTTCAACTTTCGCTTCTACCCGGCGGTGCTGCGTGCGCGGCAACTGGTCGAGGAGGGCTTTCTCGGTCGCCTCTTTTCGTTCCGCGGGCGCTACTACCGCTCCAGCTACATCGACCCCAACAAGCCGATTTCATGGCGGCAGCAAAAGGCGATTGCAGGCGGCGGCACGCTCTTCGACATCGGCTCGCACATTCTGGACATGCTTTACTACGTGGTGGGCGAGTTTGGCGCCGTGCAGGCGACGCTCGACACGCTGATCAAGGAGCGACCGACCGGCTCAGGCGCGTCTGAACGCGTCGCCGTGGATGTAGACGACATCGCCCTGCTCACCCTGCGCACAAAGGATGGCGTCCCCGGCGTGGTCGATGCCTCGCGCATGGGCACGGGGCTGACCAACGACATCGGCTTCGAGCTTTTCGGCGAGAAGGGCGCGATCCGCTTCAGCGGCCTCGACCCGGCATGGCTGGAGGTCTACGACGTGCGCGACGCCGACAAGCCGACCGGCGGGATGCGCGGCTTCCGCAAGATCGAGACGGTCAACCGCTACGCCGGGCAAAAGGCGCCAGATTGGTCGATGGCGCCCGACTTCGTGCGCACGCACGCCGAATGCCAGTACCAGTTCCTCAAGGCGGTGGCCGAGGACAAGCCCACGCACCCGACGCTGGCGGACGGTCTGCACATCCAGGCCGTGATGGCGGCGGCGGAGAGGTCGTCGGCGGAAGGGCGGTGGGTGGAGATCGGGGAGGTGTTAAGGTAGCTGCGGTTCGCAACCGCAGATGCTCGGTGTATGCACGGATGTGGTTGAAGGGCGAGATCACGCCGCTGCGAGCGGCGTCTACGGGCGTGATGTAGCTGCGGTTCGCAACCGCAGGTTCTCGGTGCATGCACGGATGTGTTTGAACGACGCGATCACGCCGCTGCGAGCGGCGTCTACAGGCGTGAGGTGGGTGCGGTTCTCAACCGCAGGTTCTCGATGCGTGCACGGATGTGGTTGAACGACGCGATCACGCCGCTGCGAGCGGCGTCTACAGGCGTGAGGTGGGTGCGGTTCTCAACCGCAGCTACTCGGGGGCATGCACGGATGTGGTTGAACGACGCGATCACGCCGCTGCGAGCGGCGTCTACAGGTGTGATGTAGCTGCGGTTCGCAACCGCAGGTGCTCGGTGCGTGCACGGATGTGGTTGAAGGGCGAGATCACGCCGCTGCAAGCGGCGTCTACGGGCGTGATGTAGCTGCGGTTCGCAACCGCAGATGCTCGGTGCGTGCATGGATGGGGTTGAACGACGCGATCACGCCGCTGCGAGCGGCGTCTACGGGCGTGAGGTGGGTGCGGTTCTCAACCGCAGATGCGCGGTGCGTGCATGGATGTGGTTGAACGACGCGATCACGCCGCTGCGAGCGGCGTCTACGGGAGAGGCTACGCTTGTAAGAGTTGCGGACCTGCGGGTCCGGCGTTGAGAGGGAGGCGGCGGCACAAACAGTCCTTGGCCGAGGTCGAGTGCACTGCCATCCTCCCGGCGTTATCAGCGTCGAATTCGTGTCGATAGAGAAAGTTTGGAGTATTCACAGGAGGTGAATCACCCAAGACGACTTGCTTCCCATTGCTTCAACGTTCGATTCGCGCTTCAAACAACAAGAGTATAAGGAGACACAACATGTTCGGCAAACGGTTCTTGTTCGTGATGACGGTAATGTTGCTGGCGGCGCAGGTCTTCACCGGCTGCGCGGCGCCTGCACCGGCGCCCAGCGGTGGTCAGGCGGCCCCGGCAGGAGGCGAGGCAGCCGCGCCGGCAAGCGGCGGAAAACTGGAAGTCTTCTCGTGGTGGACCTCCGGCGGCGAGGCAGCCGCGCTGCAGGCGCTCTTCGACGCCTACAGCGCACAATATCCCGACGTTGAGATCATCAACGCCACGGTGGCGGGCGGCGGCGGATCGGCGGCGCGCGGCGTGCTGCAGACGCGGCTGGCGGGCGGCGACGTGCCTGACACCTGGCAGGTGCATCCAGGCTTCGAGCTGATCGGCCAGTACGTCGAGCCGGGTTATGTGGAACCGGTCACCGATCTCTACGAGGCAGAGGGCTGGAACGACGTTGTGCCTGAGGCGCTCCGCACCATGATGACCAAAGACGGCGAAATCTATCAGGTCACGGTCGGCGTGCATCGTGGCAACGGCTTCTGGTACAACAAACAACTGCTGGCTGACAACGGCATTGAGGTGGGTGACACGTTGAGCGTCGACGAGTTCATTGCCATTGCTGACCAACTGAAAGCCGCCGGTGTGACGCCGCTGTGTGTGGGCGACTCCGGCATCTGGGCGACGGCGCAGCTCTTCGAGAACACGCTGCTCGGTGCGATCGGGCCGGAGGCGTACAACGGGCTGTGGGACGGCTCCACACGCTTCGATGACCCCGGCGTCAAACAGGCAATGGAGACCTATGGCAAGATGCTTGAGTACCAGAACGAGGATCACTCGGCGCTGTCGTGGGATCAGGCGGTCAAGAAGCTGATGGAGGGTGGCTGCGCCTTCAACTCCATGGGCGACTGGGCCTATGGTGAGTTCGTCAATGCCGGTTTGACCGACAACGTGGAGTTCGGCTGGGTTAGCCATCCGGGCACGGCCGGCTCCTTCATGATCGTCGCCGACGGCTTCCCCATCGGCAAAGGCTCGGCGAACCCGGAGAATGCGCGTAACTGGCTCAAGGTGATCGGCAGCAAGGAGGCGCAGGAAGCCTTCAACCCGCTCAAGGGGTCGATCTGCGCCCGCACCGACTGCGACCGCGCCAAGTTCGGCGTCTACCACAACTGGTCGATGGACTCCTTCGCCAATGACGCGCTGGTGCCCAGCGTCGTGCACGGCTCGGCTGCGCCGGCGGACTTCCAACAGGCGCTCAATGACGCGGTGACGGTCTTTGTCGTCGATAAGAACGTGGATGCCTTCGCCAACGCGCTCGTGGCTGCGGCGCAGAGCTCGGGGTTCGGGAAGTAACCGTCAATCTCCAATCTCTAATCTCCAATCTCAGCCCCCAGAGACTGGAGATTAGAGATTGAGTTATTCTCCGAAAGGCACGCCCATGACCGCCACCACCGATCCGGCTGCGCTCCGTGCACGGCCGCTTGACCGCCGCCGCTGGCATCTGTCGGAGCAGGCGCAAACGATTCTCCTGTTGCTGCCGTCGATCCTGGCGCTGGCGGTCTTCATCTACGTCTTCATTAGCTTCACCTTCTGGGTGTCGCTCTCCAACTGGCGCACCCTGAAAATTGACCTGACGCTGCGCGAGCCGCTTTTCGCCACCTACGTCGAGATGTTCGCCATGGCGCGCTGGCAGGCGGACTTGCGCAACACCTTCGTTTTCACGATCTTCTTCATCGCCTTTGCCGTGACGCTCGGTCTGACGCTGGCGATTCTGCTCGACCGCCACCTGGCCGGGCATAATGTTTTTCGCAACATCTTTCTCTTCCCCTACGCGCTCTCGTTTGTTGTGACCGGCGTCGTCTGGCGTTGGATCTTCAACCCGGAGACGGGGCTGAATCTGCTCTTCGAGGTGCTGGGGATCAACTACCTATTGGCGCAAGCGGGCATGGCGCCGCTCAAACCGGGCTGGATCACCGACCCGACCGTGGTGGCGGAGGTGAACGGCATTCTGGCGGCGGTGCTGCCAGGCGTCGACGCCTGGCAGGTGAAGTGGGGCATCCCGCTGGCGATGATTCCAGTGGCAATTGCGGCGACCTGGCAGCTTTCCGGCTTTGTGATGGCGCTCTACGTCGGCGGCATGGCGACCATCTCCGACGAGGTGCGCGAGGCCGCGCGCATCGATGGCGCCAGCGAGTTTCAGGTCTACCGCAAGGTGATCATTCCGATGCTGCGCCCAGTGACGATCAGCGTCGTCGTGATCCTGTTGCACGTCTCACTGAAAATCTTTGACCTGGTCTACACGATGGCCGGCGTCGGGCCTGGCTTTGCGACGGACGTGCCCGCCATCTTCGTCTTCGAGCAAATGTTCAAGGCGACGCGCTACAACCTCGGCTCGGCCGCGGCGATCATCATGCTCGTGCTCGTCGCGCTCGTCATCGTCCCCTATCTTGCCAGCACTTTGCGGGAGGATTCATGACCACCGCCACGCTTTCGCAACCCAAACCACGCCGTCGTCAACGTCACTGGGGAACCTACGCCGTCTGGATCGTCATGTTCTTGATGGCGATCGTCTTCCTGATGCCGGTTTATGTGATGGTTGCCAATGGCCTTAAAGACGCGCAGAGCGTCAGCCTGCAACGCATGTGGATTCCGCCGGCGCAGCTTTCCACCGACAACGGCTTTGCCGGCGCCTGGGCGCGGCTGCAACCCAACATGATGAACAGCCTGCTGATGGTGATTCCGGCCACGATCCTCTCGTCGTTCATCGGCGCCATCAACGGTTATCTCTTTGCCAAGTGGAAATTTCGCGGCTCGGACATCGTCTTCACGCTGATGCTCTTTGGCTTCTTCATTCCCTACCAGAGCATCCTGCTGCCGCTGGTGCGCACGCTGCAAATCCTGGGCGTCTACGGCACGATTCCGGGGCTGATCCTCGTCCACGTGATTTACGGCATCCCAATCACGACGCTGATCTTCCGCAACTACTTCGCCGGCGTGCCGACCGAACTGATGGACGCCGCGCGCGTCGATGGCGCCGGGCTGATCACCACCTTCACGCGCGTGATGCTGCCGCTGTCGATTCCGGCGTTCGTCGTCGTCGGCATCTTCCAGTTCACCAACATCTGGAACGACTTTCTCTTCGGCGTCACCGTCGTGCCCAACCCGGCCGCACAGCCGGTGACGATTGCGCTCAACAACCTGTCGGGCACCTTCTCGGTGGAGTGGAACGTAGTGATGGCAGGCGCCGTCCTGGCCGCGCTGCCGACCGCAATCATCTACATTTTGCTCGGGCGCTTCTTTATTCGCGGCATCCTGGCGGGGTCGGTGAAGGGGTAAACAGGAGAACACGGATTGGCGGAATATGCGGATCGATGCTGCGCCTATCCGTTTATTCTCCTGATCCGTGTTCTAGCAATGGGATACATGACAAGGTAAGCTGCGATTCTGGTCATGTATCAGCGTGCGCGATTACACAGGTAGTCATCGATGAAGAGTTCGTCATTGATGGTGCGGACATCGGGATCCCAGATCAACGCCTTGCGATCACGGCTGATGGTGAACTTCTGGCGCTCGGCTGGCGCAGCATTGTGCAGCGTCGGAATCCACGAAAGCGGAATCGACAGGATTCTGCCGTCGGTCAGGTCAAGATGGATATACTGATCATCAAAGCGCACCTTGTGGATGAGCGCTTCGGACGGAAACGTGTAGGCGCTGGCAGGATATGGAATAGGATACCAGTTCATACAGTCGATTATAGCAGTGGCTCAGTTTCTCCGCAGATTGCGCAGAGGATTTCGTTTTTCTGCGCAATCTGCGCAATCTGCGGATCGGTTTTGACATAGAAACTGAAAAGGAAGATATCAGTGATTAACATTCGTGAAAAATCTGAAGTGGCAAGCAGCGGCTTTCCACAAGACGAGTGGACGACCACCCGCCCCACCGCTCGCGTCGCCGCGATCAAGCAACGGTTGCTCAATGAGCCGCGCTATCTCGACGTGGAGCGGGCGCGCTACACGACCGAAGCCTATCGCGCCACCGAGGGGCAGCCGATGGCGCTGCGCCGCGCGCAGATGCTGCTGCACCTGGTGCGCCAGCAGAGCATCACGATCCAGCCCGGCGAGCTGATCGTCGGCAACCGCTCGCTGCTGCCGCGCATGGGCGTCATCGCGCCTGAAGGTGCGGTCGAGTGGATCGACAAGGAACTGGACATCCTGCCCACGCGACCGCAGGATCGCTTCAACACCACGCCGGCGGTGATCCGCGAGCTGCGCGAGGAGATATTCCCCTACTGGCGCGGGCGCACGCTGGAGGACATGGTCGCGCAGCGCGTGCCAGACGACGTGCGCGTGGCAGTCAAGGGGCGCGTCTTCTCGCTCAACCAGACCGACCACGCGCAGGGACACATTTTGCCCGACGTGGAGACATGGCTGCGGCTAGGCATCGGCGGGCTGCGGGCTCAGGTGCTGGCAGCGCGTGAGCAATGGGTGGGCGATTCGGACCGAGAGACTTTCTATGACGCCGCGCTGATTGCGTTGCAGGCGGCGCAGGAATTTATGCTACGGTATGCCGATCTGGCAACGGAACTGGCGAGAGATAACGATGATCCAGCGCGAACTCGCGAGCTTCAGCGCATCGCCGCCAATTGCCGCTGGCTGGCGGAGCATCCGGCGCGTGACTTTCATGAGGCGCTGCAGGCGGTCTGGTTCCTCTTTGTGCTGCTGCAGATCGAATCGAACGCCAGCAGCTTTTCGCCAGGGCGCTTCGACCAGTACATGTTGCCCTATCTGGAGATGGACCTGGCGTCCGGCAGGCTGAGCCAGGCTGCAGCGCAGGAGCTGCTCGAATGCCTGTGGCTCAAGTTCAACGAGATCGTGTTGCTGCGCTCCAGCCACAGCGCGCGTTATTTTGCCGGCTTCCCGATCGGCTTCAACATTGCGCTCGGCGGGCAGCTTGCCGACGGCGCCGACGCCACCAACCTGCTCTCCTTCATGTGTCTGCGCGCGCAGGCTGACCTGGGCATGACGCAGCCAAACCTGTCGATCCGCATCCACGCCCACAGCCCGGACGACTTTCTGCGCGCGGCGGCGTTCGTGATCGGCAAGGGCAGCGGGATGCCGCAGGTCTTCAACGATGAGGTGATCATCCCCGGTCAGCTCGCGCGCGGGGTGGCGCCGGAGGACGCGCGCAACTATGCCGTCGTCGGCTGCGTGGAGCTTTCGACGCCGGGCAAGGCGCTGGGCTGGAGCGACGCCTCGATGTTCAACCTGACGCGCGTGCTTGAATTGACGCTCTTCGGCGGCAAGGACCCGCAGACGGGTGAGCAGATCGGGCTGCCCACGCCGACGCTCGCCGAGATGTCGAGCATGGCGGAACTGGAAGCCGCCTACGACGCGCAGCTTGCCCACTTCATCCCGCTGATGGTCAAGGGCTGCAACGTCGTCGACCAGATTCACGCCGAGCTGCTGCCCTCGCCCTTCCTCTCGCTGGTGATTCAGGACTGCATCGAGCGCGGGCTGGACGTGACCGCAGGCGGCGCGCACTACAATTTCTCCGGCGTGCAGGGCGTGCAGATCGCCAACGTCGCCGACAGCCTGGTTGCAGTTGAACAGGCTGTGTTCCAGGAAAAATGGCTTTCGGGACAGGAGTTGCTCGAGGCGCTGCGCACCGACTATGCGGGCGCCGAGGTGCTGCGCCAGCGGCTCATCAATCGCGTGCCCAAGTATGGCAACGACGATGCACGCGTTGATCACTACGCCAGCAAGTGGGGCGACCGCTACGCCGAGTTGGTCGAACAGCATGAAACCATCCGCGGCGGCGTCTATCAGCCCGGCTTCTACACCGTCTCGGCGCACGTGCCGATGGGCGCCAATGTCGGCGCCACGCCCGACGGTCGCCACGCCGGCACGCCGCTGGCGGATGGCGGGCTGTCGCCCACCGCCGGTCGCGATCGCCGCGGCGCCACCGCCGTGCTGCAGTCGGTGAGCAAGCTCGACCTCAAGCTGGCGTCCAACGGCACGCTGCTCAACATGAAGTTCCTGCCCTCCTTCTTTGCCGGCGACCAGGCGCTCGATAAGTTCGTGCTGCTGCTGCGCGGCTTCTGCCGGCTGCACATTCCGCACGTGCAGTTCAACGTCGTCTCGGCGGAGACGCTGCGCGCGGCGCAAGCCAACCCGGAAGAATATCGCTCGCTCGTCGTGCGCGTGGCTGGCTACAGCGCCTATTTCACGGAACTCGACAAAGAGCTGCAAAACGAAATCATCTCAAGAACGGAGTTTGGCGATGCCGACTGAACCAGTGTTACGTCATGTCGTGCTCTTTGGCTTCACGCCGGAGACGACGCCCGACCAACTGCGCACCATCGAGGAAGCCTTCGCCGCCCTACCCGCGCAGATTCCCGAAATCATTGCCTTCGAGTGGGGCACCGATGTCAGCGTGGAGAACGCCGCGCGCGGCTACACCCACTGCTTCCTGGTGACCTTCCGCGACGAGGCGGGGCGCGATGTCTACCTCCCGCACCCGGCGCACCAGCGTTTCGTCGATCTGGTCGGACCACACATCGCCCAGGTGCTTGTGCTGGATTATTGGAGCAGATAAGAATGGAACGCGGATAACGCGGATTTTGCGGATCGGCGCGGATCAAAGACAGTTCAGAAAAATCCGCGCAAATCCGCCTGATCCGCGTCATCCGCGTTCCATTCATCACTTTTATGTGAGGAGAAGCCATGTCTGAGCAATTTGATTTGGTGATCATCGGCACGGGCGCGGGCGGTGGGACGCTGGCCTATGCGCTGCGCAATAGCGGGCTGCGCATCTTGCTCGTCGAGCGCGGGGACTTCCTGCCGCAGGAGCCGCAGAACTGGCAGCCGGTCGAGGTCTTCGACCGCCGGCGTTACAAGCCCGACGAAACCTGGTATGGCGCCGACGGCAAGCCCTTCCATCCCGGCGTGCATTACTTCGTGGGCGGCAACACCAAGGTCTACGGCGCTGCGCTGCCGCGCTTCCGTGTGCAGGATTTTGGCGCGGTTGAGCACGAAGGCGGGACTTCGCCAGCGTGGCCCGTCACCTACGATGAGTTGGAGCCGTACTACGCCCGCGCCGAGGAAATCTACGCCGTGCATGGCGCCTCTGGCGAAGACCCAACCGAGCCGCCGCGTTCTGGCCCGTTCCCGTTTCCGGCAGTGCCGCATGAGCCGTACATCGACGATCTGAGTGTGCGGCTGCGCAACCAGGGACTGCATCCCTTCCACTACCCGATGGGCATCGACCTGCGCGCGGGCGGGCGCTGCATCCGCTGCAAGACGTGCGACGGCTTCCCGTGCCAGGTGCTGGCGAAGAGCGAGAGCGATGTCAACTGTGTGCGCCCGGCGATGGAGAGTCAGAACATCACATTGTGGACGAACACGTTGGCGCACCGTCTGCTGACCGACAGCACGGGCAAGCGCGTCGTCGGCGTTGAGCTGGAGCGGGGCGGCGAGAAGCTCACCGTGCATGCCGACCGCTTTGTCGTGGCGTGCGGCGCGGTCAACTCGGCGCTGCTGTTGCTGCGTTCGGCGAACGACAAACATCCCAACGGGCTGGCGAACTCCTCCGGGCTGGTGGGGCGCAACTACATGGTGCACAACAACACCGCGCTGATGGCGGTCGATCCCTTCCGCCGCAACCCGACCGTCTTCCAGAAAACGATGGCGGTCAACGATTTCTACTTCCGCGGCCCAGACTTCGCCTATCCGATGGGCAACATCCAACTGCTCGGCAAGCTGCAAGCCGGCATGTTGACCGCCGCCCAGCCGCTCGTTCCCAGACCGATCCTGCAGGGCATGGCTGACCGCAGCGTGGATTGGTGGGTGATGTCCGAAGACCTGCCCGATCCCAACAACCGCATCGAGCTGCGCAGCGACGGCAAGGTGATCGTACATTGGACGCCGAACAACCTGGTCGCGCATCGCAAGTTGGTTGAGGCGGCGCGCCAGATGATGCGTGCGGCGGGCTACCAGTTTGTCTTTGTGCAGCCGATGGGCATCGAGACCAACTCGCATCAGTGCGGCACCGCCCGCTTCGGGACGGATCCGGCCACGTCGGTGCTCGATCCAACCTGCCGCACGCACGATGTCGAGAATCTGTGGGTGGTCGATTCGTCCTTCTTCCCGTCGTCGGCGGCGATGAATCCGGCGTTGACGATTGCGGCGCAGGCGTTGCGGGTGGCGGAGAGAATTGGAGGTTGAGAGATTGGAGATTGGAGATTGGGGGCTGGTCGAGGGCATCGTCTTCGACATCCAGCGCTATTCCGTGCATGATGGACCGGGGCTGCGCACGAATGTGTTTCTGAAGGGCTGCCCGCTGCGTTGTGCATGGTGCGCCAACCCGGAGTCGCAGAACCTGCAGCCGGAGCTGATGCTTGCCGCGCACAGCTGCATGACGTGCGGCCAGTTTGTGACGCCGTGCCCGGTCTGTTGGGAGGAGGCCGGCAGCGCCGACCTGCGCATTGCGCAACTGGGCGAACGTCCCTTCGTCTGCCCGACCGGCGCGATTCACTGGGTCGGTGAGCGGCGCAGTGCGGGCGACGTGATGGCGGAGGTGCGCCGCGACGCGCCCTTCTACGACCGCAGCGGCGGGCTGACCCTCACCGGCGGCGAGGCGACGATGCAGCCAGCCTTTGCCGAGGCGTTGCTGCGGCTGGCGCAGGCCGAGGGCATCCACACCGCGCTGGAGACGTCGGGGCATACACAGTGGTCTGTGTTCGAGCGGCTGCTGCCCCATCTCGACCTGCTACTCTATGACCTCAAGCATGTGGACAGCGAGCTTCACCGCCGCCACACCGGGCTGGACAACGCGCTGATCCTGGCGAACCTGTGCCGCATCGCCGACCTGCCCGCGCCCAAGCTCATCGTGCGCGTGCCGGTGATTCCAGGCTTCAACGCTGACGCCGCCAGCTTATCCGCCATTGCCGCCTTTGTGCTGAGCCTGGGGCGCCGGGTGAGCGAGATCAACCTGCTGCCCTATCACACGTTGGGCAAGTCAAAGTACCAGGCGCTGGGTCGTGACTATCCGTGGGACGATCAGCCGCGCCTGACCGACGCCGAGATGCAGCGGCTGGCGGCGGTGGTCGCCACAGAGGTTGCGCCGGCAGGAACGCCCGTGCGCATCGGTGGGTGAGAAACGCCGCATCGAGCGAACGGTCACCCTGCGCGGGCATGGCTGGCGTAGGGGCGGCTCGCAGCCGCCCTGTCTTGTCTGTACGTAGACGCCGCTCGCAGCGGCGTGTCATTGTTAACCCGGCAACACCATTTGACGACCAGAACCTGCGGCTGTGAGCCGCAGCTACACGCCATCGCCACCGTGCGTAGACGCCGCTCGCAGCGGCGTGGCATTGTTAACCCGGCAACATCATTTGACGACCGGAACCTGCTACGCCATCGCCACCGTGCGTAGACGCCGCTCGCAGCGGCGTGGCGTTGTCATCCCATCAACACCATTTGACGACCGGAACCTGCTACGCCATCGCCACCGTGCGTAGACGCCGCTCGCAGCGGCGTGGCGTTGTCATCCCCGCAACACCATTTGACGACCGGAACCTGCGGTTGCGAACCGCAGCTACATACAATTGAGCAATGTGCGCCCTTTGCTTTCCTGTAGTATCATGCACGCAACTGGCAAACCCTTGAACATGGATCCATCGATGATGCTTGCTGGCTCACAGATCGCTCAATTGCTCGACGCCCTGCTCGCCGCCTACCCGCGCCGCGACGACCTGCGCATGATGGTGCGCGTTGAACTCAACGAGAATCTCGACGCCATCGCCGGCGGCGACACGCTGCGCGCTGTCGTCTTCAGCCTGATCGAGTGGGCGCAGCGCACCGGGCGCACGGCTGAGCTGATCGCAGGCGCACGGCGCGGCAATCCCGGCAATCCGGCGCTGCGCGCGCTTGCGGAGACGCTCGCGCTGACGCCAGCCGATCCGTCGCCCAATCCGCCGCCTGTTGAGCCGTCGCCGCCGGTCGCTGCATTCCTGCGCCGTCAGAAGGAGGAGCGGCTGCGCGTGCTGATGGCGCAGTATGCAGCCGCCAGCCGGCAGCTTGCGCTGGAACTGAACGCTGCCAACCGCCCGCTCTTGCAGGAGCAGTTGCGGCAGTTGGAGGCGGAGATGGCGGCGGTGCAGGCGGAGATGAATAGTGTTCATCCAGCGCCATAGCAACGCCGATGCCTTATCTGCCGACAGACCTTTTGCCCGAGGTGACGCATGAGCAGCCAATCGACGCCGCCTGATCCGAGACGTAGATCCTTGTGGAGTATCTTCACCGATCCTGATGCCGCCGCCGAGTTCGGGCGCCAGGCTGGTCGCGCCTTGCGCGAACTGCGCGATGCGCTTGATCCACCGGCCGTGTCTGTAGAGGAATTTCAGGCAGTGCAGGCGAGAGTCGCGGCGCTGGAGACAGAGGTTGCAACGCTGCGAGCGGAGAAGGAGACGGAGCGGGAAGAAAATGAAGCCTTCCGTACACGGATCGAAGCCATCTTGCAGGAGGGCGTAGCACGCGATCAGGAAATTCTGGCGGCGCTCAAACAACTGGCGGCGTCGCCTTCGCCGCGCAACCGCGCCGAGATGCAAGTGTGGCGCAACTTGCGCGGAACGCTGTGGGACGCCTTGAGAAGTATCTTGATCGTGGCCAGTTGGGAGACAGTGACGGCGCTCTATCAGGCGTGGGTGCAAGAGGAACTGTATCCAGATGCCAAAGACCTGGTCGATCACGTGTTGAAACCACGCCTGGAACAACCGTCTGCACCGCCAACGGTGGCGGAGACGCCGTCGGAGCTGGAGATTTTCGAGCCGGCGCAGCCATCCGACCCAACGCGTTGGCACGCACTGGCGCCGGAGATGGTCTACATCCCGCCCGGTTGGTTCTGGATGGGCAGTGACAAACGGCGTGATCCGGATGCCTGGGAGGATGAAACGCCGCTGCACCAGGTCTTTCTCAATGGCTACTGGATTGGGCGCTATCCGGTGACGGTGGCGCAGTTTGCGGCGTTTGTGGACGAAACCGGCTATCGGACGAGAGCTGAGGAACGTGGTTATGCCTACATATGGACTGGTTCAACATGGCGAGACGTGCATGGTGCAAACTGGCGTCATCCACGCGGCCCTGAAAGCGATGTGCGCAACAAACAGGAGCATCCTGTGACCTGTGTCACCTGGCGTGATGCGCAGGCATATTGTGACTGGCTTACGCGGGCGACGGGGCGGCGCTATCGCCTGCCCACCGAAGCCGAATGGGAGAAGGCGGCGCGCGGTGTAGACGGACGCATCTACCCATGGGGCAACGAAAAGCCGACCAAAGTGCACTGTAACTTCGACATGAACGTGGGCGACACCACGCCCGTGGGCAGCTATCCCAAGGGCGCCAGTCCCTACGGCATGTTGGATGCCGCCGGCAATGTATGGGAATGGACAAACAGCCTGTTCACAGGGTATCCTTATGATACGACGGACGGTCGTGAGGATTCGCATAGTGAGGAGAGGCGCACCGTGCGCGGCGGCTCGTTCTACTATCTTGTCGGGCTCGTGCGCTGCGCCTGCCGCTACCGCCACATCGATCCGTACTTCAATGTGGGGTTGCGGGTGGCGTCCCCCGGCTCTGAGGACTCTGATCTCTGAGACCTCTGGTCTCTGGAAATCTGGCGCTCTGCGCCTCTGGCGAGGGGGTGTGGGGGAGCGCAGCGTCCCCCACATGCAATTTGCCGCCGAAGGCGGCCCGAAATTTTTTGGGGATACAACAGCGGATTTACGGAAGAAACGGATTTGGTTGCGTCGTGGCGCAGAGATCGGGTGATTGGCGGGCATGACGAATCCGTTGTTGGTCTGAATCCGTTGTAGTGGGTTGGATAGGGCTACAGCGATGCAGACAGGAGTGGATTTGGTTCGTCGTAGCGACGTTACAGGTGGTGCAGAGAGTCATGGCGCGAGAACTGTCATTCGATGTCAATCAATTGATCGCGATCTGCCAGGCGCAGGGTGTCAAGCGGATCGGCGTTTTTGGCTCGGCGGCGCGCGGGGATATGAACGAAGGAAGCGACATCGACCTGCTTGTGGAGCTGTCGCCGCGCATCAGCCTCCTTCAATTTGCGGCGCTGGAACGTCGGCTTTCGGAGGCGCTGGGCAGAAAGGTGGACTTGCTGACCGAAGCCGCCATCAGCCCATATCTGCGCCAGCAGATTCTGGACGACGTGCAGATCCTCTATGAAGCATGACGACGCCCTCTTTCTGCGCCATATCCTGGATGCTATCGCCAGGGTGGAGCACTATCTTGACGGCGTTGAGGAGTCGACGTTTCACCAAGAGTCTCTGCTTCAGGATGGCGTTATCCGCCAGCTCGAAATCATCGGCGAAGCGACGAAGCGGCTCTCCCGCAACCTGCGTGAACAGTATCCTCACTTGCCCTGGCAAGATATCGCCGGGATGCGCGACAAGCTGATTCATGGCTATTTCGGCGTAGACATTGGTCAAGTGTGGTTGACTGCCATCGACGACTTGCCGATGCTCAAGCGTGAGGTCGACAAAATCCTGGCTGTGTTGGAAAGGCATGGTGACTGACGCCGATGCCTGCACAGGTCACCGGCGTCTACGCCGACCTCTATGCGTGGGAGAATCTCTACAGCGCCTGGCGCAAGGCGGCGCGTGGCAAGCGGATGCGGGGGCCGGCGGCGGCGTTCGAGTACCGGCTGGAGGACAATCTGATCCGCCTGCAAGCAGAACTGGCGGAGGAGCGCTATCAGCCGGGCGCGTACGCCAGTTTCACGATCCATGAACCGAAGCGCCGGTTGATCAGCGCAGCGCCCTTCCGTGACCGCGTGGTGCATCATGCGCTCTGCAACATCATCGAACCGGCGTTCGAGCGCAGCTTCATTGCCCATTCCTACGCCAACCGCATCGACAAGGGCACACATCGCGCCCTTGACCAGTGCCAGACCTGGGCGCGGCGGTATCCCTATGTGCTCCAATGCGACCTACGCCAGTTCTTCCCTTCGATTGACCATGCCATTTTGCGTCGCACTTTGCACCGCCACATCCAGGACGGCGCCATCCGGCGGCTGATCGACCGCATCCTGGCAAGCGGGGTCGGCGTGCTCGCCGAGGAATACGAGATGGTCTATTTCCCCGGCGATGACCTCTTCGCCGTCAACCGCCCGCGCGGGCTGCCGATCGGCAACCTGACCAGCCAGTTCTGGGCGAACTGCTACATGAATCCTTTCGACCATTTTGTGACGCGCGAGCTGGGCTGCACCGCGTATCTGCGCTACGTCGATGATTTTCTGCTCTTTGGCGACGACAAACGCACGCTGTGGGCGTGGAAACAGGCCATCGTTGCGCGGCTGGCGAAGCTGCGCCTGACGCTACACGCAGGCTCGGCGCAGGTCAAGCCGGTGACGCAGGGCATCCCGTTTCTGGGCTTTGTGGTCTATCCGACGCATCGCCTGCTCAAGCGGCGCAAGGGCATCGCCTACCGCCGCAAGCTGCGCGACCTGCTGCGCCGCTACGACGGCAGCGTCCCGGCGCGGGTGCCCATCGACCGCTCGGTGCGCGGCTGGATCAACCATGTGCGGTACGGCGACACGTGGGGGCTGCGCAAGGCGGTGCTGAAGGCGGTGAAGTTGTGAGCAACGCTGCATCGTCACGTCGGTCTGTGCGCCCAACGCCGGATCAGCGCCACGACGCTGACGCCGGTCAGGATGACAGCGGCGAGATGGCGATCTTCACCAAGACCTACGACTTCCTGGCGTGGCTGACGCCGGCGACCAATCACTTTCCGCGTGCGCATCGCTATGGCGCCACGCAGCGTTTGCTCGCCGCCGGCTACGCGTTTCTGGAACAGATCACCGAAGCCAACAACATGCGTTCGGGCGATCGTCTGCGCCTGCTCACGATCGCCAACGGCGAGCTGGACAAGGTGCGCCTCTATCTGAGGCTGGCGCATCGCTGGCGTTGGCTCAGCGATGGACAATATGCCCACTGCTCAGCGATGGTGGCGGAAATGGGCCGGCTGCTCGGTGGCTGGCAAAAACGAACAAGGCAAGACCTGGACGCTGCGCGTCAAGCGCGTGGCGCCCAGTGATTGCGGGGGTCGGCTGAGACCGTGCGCGGCGGCTCGTTCAACAATAATGACAGGAACGTGCGCTGCGCCTGCCGCAACAACAACATCAATCCGAACAACAATGTGGGGTTGCGGGTGGCGTCCCACGGCTTTTTACCCGGCGTCGCTGCGGCGGCGTTGGGGCCAGAACACCGGGCCGGCTACGGCTTGCCCGGCGCGGCGCAAAAGCCGGCGCAGCCGATTCCCGTCCGCGCCGCGATGTCGTGGCCGGACAGATACAGAAGGGGGCTGTCCCTTGTCCGTGTGCGCGATGCGCCCGGATTGGGGCAACCCCGATAGTTGAGATAGATTATCCTTCCGATGTGATGAGTACGTCGAGCGGGGTGTAAAACCGTGGCCGAGATTGCACGCTTTCTGGGTATCATTATCTCGCTTTACGTGGAGACCGGCGTGCGCCATCATCCCCCGCACTTTCATGTACGGTATAATGAGTACAAAGCCGTCTACGGCATTAGGCCCGCCGTGGTCGATGAACTGCGGGCGCGGGCGCAGACGTGGTCGGAGCGCGTGGCGGTTAGGTAATAGGGGAGTTGTCGATGGTGCAGATTCTTCACGAGCAACCGATTGAATGGCCCGTCAGTGGGCCCCTTCAGATTGAGGCGCCGGCGTTCGCCGTCGAAGTTGCAGTTTCGCCGGATGTGGCGCGGCGCCGCGCCAACGGCTATCTGGGCAGCGAGGTCGCCATGAGCATGCTGGCGCGCAATCCGCGCCTCGTTGTGGATGGTCAGCCGTTGTGGCGGTTCGACATCGATCTCTGTCTGCCGGAGCTTGGCTACATCGCCACATTGGGCTACATCGATGTTGATGCACTGACCGGCGCAGTCGTTCCGCTGAACTCGAATCAAATGACTTCACTGCAGGAGCGAGCGGATGCCATGGCTGCGCGTCTCACACCGGCAACAACGCCAGCAGGCTGATTGCCTTGCTGCCTGTGCAGCGATGGTTCTTGAATATTCCGGTGTTTCTTTTCGCTACGAGCAATTGCTTCAGTTACTCAACATTCGTTCACACGGTACAACCTTCTCTGCATTACGTGCATTGACTGGACTGGGCGTATCGGTCCGAATCGATAGCGGTGAGATTGCCGACCTGCAGGTATATCTGATTGACGGCATACCACCGATTGTATTTGTCAACACAGGGCTGCTGTCGTACTGGACGAGTCAGACAGGACACGCACTTGTGGTGACAGGCATCGACGAGCAATCGGTGATTGTTCACGATCCGGCAGTCCGTGAACCGAACAAGCGTATTCCAATCGTTGAGTTCGAGATGGCCTGGATCGAACAAGATCAGCGTTATGCCATCGTGACGCGTGCAGCATCAAGATGAGGCAACGAATATGACCCTGCCCACACCCGTCGAACTCAAACGCCGCCAGCTCGAGCAGCAGTATGTCCTGCTAAGCCGGCAGGTTGACGCAGCCAGCCAGCAGTTGCAGAGCACGATCAATGCCGCCGACCGTCCGCTTCTGGAGGCGCAGGTGGCCGATCTGTACACGCGCATGGAGCAAGTCAAGGCGCAACTCGACGCGCTTGCGCCTGCCTTGCCGCCCGCCAGCCTCACCGTCACCATCCGCCCGCGCATGGAGCAGGTCTACACCGCGCTGGCTGACCTCTTTGATCCCGACGCGCGCCCGCTGGTCGAGGTCGAGCTGCGCAACGCCACCGCCCAGCCGCGGCGTATCCTCGTCAGCAGTCACATCCAGGAGTACAGCCACGTCGCCGAGACGACGGTGACGTTGGCGCCCGGTGCAGTCGAGACGGTGCGCCAGCTTCCGGCGCTGCGCAAACCCGCGGTGCAGGCGATCACTGAGCTGACAAAAGCCGAGTTAAGCGTCAGCGTGCGCGACCTGGACGACGACCAGATCGTGCAGCAGCAGAGCTTCCCCATTGCGCTGCTAGCGCGCAACGCTGCGCCGATTGCCGCACGCGATCCGCACACCAATGCCTGGATCGACATGACGCCCTATCTGGCCGCTTTTGTCACGCCCAACGCGCCGGCGGTGATGGAGACGCTGCGCCGCGCAGTCGAGCGTCATCCGGAGCAGCGGCTGGCGGGCTATCAGGCGGATGTCGGCTTGCAGGTGAACGCGCTCTACGACGTGCTGCGCCACGACATTGCCCTCGCCTACGTGCAGTCGATCATTAGCTTCAATCCTGACGCGGCGGCGCTTGATCAGCGTGTGCGTCTGCCTGCTGAGACGCTGCGCCAGCGCTCCGCCAACTGCCTGGACGCCGCGCTGCTGGTCGCCAGCCTGCTCGAAGCGTGCTCGCTCAACCCGGCGCTGCTGCTCAGTCGAGATCACGCCATCGTCGGGTGGGAGACGCAGCCAGGACGTGGTGAATGGGCGTGGCTGGAGACGATCGTCTTTCTCACCAACGACTACGCTGACGCGCGCAACCTGGGCGAACGCAAAGCCGCCTCCTTCCGCCAACGGCGTGAGCAGACCGGCGACGCCGCCTGGCATCGCCTGCTGTCGGTCAAAGCGCTGCGCACGCAGCATCACATCACACCGTTGGAATAACCGCCAGATCGGGTACAATTGAGTTGCGAGTTGCGAGTTGCGAGTTGCGAGTTGCGAGTTGCGAGTTGCGAGCGAAGTCCGTGCGGTGTGACTGGATGAGAGCGCCATCTCCTCACTGATTCAGTCCGCGCAGATCTGCTGCATCCGCGCAATCCGCGTTCCATTTCGGCGGCGAAACGACGACATCGATTGTATCGATGAATCCAAAGGAGAGTCACATGCACCAGCAGCACACATTATCCCATCACGACGCCATGCGCGTGGTTGAAGCGATCCGCGCTGAACTGGAGAAGCAGGGCAAGGGCGCGGCCATCGCCGTCGCCGATGCGCACGGCGAGCTGATCGCCTTTCTGCGCACCGACGGCTGCAAGCTGCCCTCGATTCAGATCGCCATCAACAAGGCGTTCACCGCTGCGCGCGAGCAGAAGCCCAGCCGCGCCATCGGCGACTCGTCACGCGACCACCACTGGCCCATGACCAACTTCGGCGACCTGCGCTACACGGCGTGGGGCGGCGGCGTGCCGCTCATCTACAACGGGCAGGTGGTGGGCGGCGTCGGCGTCAGCGGCTTGCCGGAGGAAGAAGACATGGTGCTGGCGGCAATGGGGGCCCAGGTCATCACGTAATCATCTATGCTTAAACTCACACCCGCAAAACGCACTGAATACCGAGCGGGTATAGCTCGACGCAAAGCTGAGTCTCTGCAAAAACACACTGCCCATCTAGCGCGCGCCTGGGAAGTTGCAAAAGTCGCAGCCAAAGTGCTGCGCGAAAAATACGGTGCAACGCGCGTTGTGGTTTTCGGCTCGCTGGTGCATCCAGCGCGATTCCATGTACGGTCGGATGTTGATCTGGCCGCGTGGGGCATTGATGAACGCGCCTATTTGCGCGCAGTAGCAGATGTGACTGCGCTTAATGCCGATGTGTTGGTTGATCTGGTGCGTGTGGAGGAAGCTGCACCGTCTTTGCTCGCCTCCATTGAACAGGAAGGACAAGAGCTATGAGGTTGTCCGAAATTGCAGCGCTTGCCGGACGCACACAGCAAGCGCTACTCGATATTGAGCAGGTGGTGGCGCGGGCAGAATCGATGCTGCGAAAGGCACGCGCAACGCAAGACGATGACTACTACGATGGAATCGCGCTCAATCTCCACAGCTTCTACGCCGGCGTTGAAACGATGTTTGAGGATATTGCGCGCACACTTGACGGCGTGATTCCTGATAGCCCCAACTGGCATCAGGAGCTGCTGAAGCAGATGGCAGCAGAGATCACCAATGTGCGCCCTGCCGTTATCTCGGCGCAGACGCGCTATTGTTTGGACGAGTATCGCAGCTTTCGTCATCTGGTGCGCAATTTGTACACCTTTCATCTGCGCACTTCACGTGTCGCCGAGTTATGTGATGGGCTGCGCAGTTGCTATGCCGCACTCCAGGCAGATATTATCAGTTTCATGCAGCTCATGCAAAGCCTTGATGAACCATCGGACGGAGAGGCGGTATGACAGTTTATGTGGCAGGGATCGACCTGGGTGGAACAAAGATCGAGGTGGGGCTGATTGCGCCGGACAACCGCATTGTGGCGCGCAGGCGCTTTCCCACCGAGGATCACTTGGGGCCGGCGTCGGTCGTGGAGCGGATTGCGGCGTGTCTCGATGAATTGCAGACGCAGCTTCCCGGCGGCGAACGCGTGGCGGCGGTGGGCGTCTGTACGCCTGGTCCCGTCGATCACGCGTCGGGCACGCTGATCGACCCGCCCAACATTCCTGGGCTGCATCACACGCCGCTGGCCGCGCTGCTCAGCGACCGCCTGGGCGTGCCCGTGCCCATCGACCATGACGCCAAGGCCACCGGGCTGGGTGAGTATCACTACGGGGCCGGGCGTGGCGAGCGCAGCATGGTCTACGTGATCGTTGGCACGGGCGTCGGCATTGCCATCGTCGCCGACGGGCAGATCTATCGCGGGCTGCACAACTCCGCCGGCGAGTTCGGCCACTCGACCATGGATCGTTTCGGCGCGGTCTGTTCGTGCGGCTCGCGCGGCTGCGTCGAGACCTTCATGAGCGGGCCGTGGCTGGCGCGGCGCTACGCCGCAGCCCAGCGTGGGGAGCCGCCCACGCTGGAGACCGTCGCCACGCTGGGCGGGCAGGAGATCGCGGCGCTGGCGCACCAGGGCGATCCGCTGGCGCTGCGCGTGATCACCGAGGCGGGTGAGGCGCTTGGCGCAGCTGTGGCGACGCTGGCGATGACGCTCGACATCGACTACTTTGTCATCGGCGGCTCGGTGGCGCACTGCGGCGACCTGCTCTTCGCGCCGGCGCGGCGCACCGTGCCCCACTATTCGTTCAAGTCGGTCGGTGAACGTGTGCGCATCGTGGGCAGCCAGCTCGATACGGACGGCGCGCTGTTGGGCTGTGCGTGGCTGGCGCGGCAGGCGCTACCGATGACGAAAGATAGAAACTTATGAGCACAGAACGGTTGTCACAACTGGAGGAGCCGATTCGTGTTGTGCTGGCATTCAACGACGCGTTGAACCGTCATGATGTTGCAGGCATGATGCAGTTGATGACCGAAGATTGCGTCTTCGAGAATACAAACCCCCCTCCTGAGGGTTCTATGTATTCTGGGAAAGCGGCGGTGACGCAATTCTGGCAAGACTTTTTTCAGCAGTCGCCGCACGCTCACATCGAGATCGAGGAGATTTTCGGCGTCGGTGCGCGCTGTGTCATGCGGTGGCGCTACGAATGGGTGGATCGGTCAGGACGACAGGGACATGTGCGCGGCGTCGATCTCTACCAGGTGAGAGACAATCTTATTTGCGAGAAGTTGTCCTACGTCAAAGGATGATGACGAATTGCGATCTCTGAATGGCGCAGCGCGCTTGTGAGCCTACAGCGCCGTCGCCAGCACAAGCCCTAGCACGCCCGCCCAGATCACATAGTAGAGCATTGGCCCCAATGTCAGGCGGATAATTCTGCCTTCCTGCCCCAATAGATTCACCACCGACGCCGCAGCCACCACGTTGACCACGCAGATCATATTGCCGGCATTGGCGCCCAACACCTGCAAAGCGAGCACAATCTGCGCCGACAACCCGACCTGCTCCGCCACGCTAAACTGAAAGAGCGAAAACATCAGATTGCTGAAGGTGGCGCTGCCGGAGATGAACGATCCCAGCGAGCCGACCAGCGGTGCAGCCAGGGGCCATGCCTGCCCCATCAAACCCACCATCTGCCCGGCCAGCTCAATCGGCATACTCTGCAATCCCGCCGTGTTGACGCCGGAGTTGATGAAGATGCGCACCATCGGCACGGCTGCACCGAGCGCGACGGCGCTGCCTGCGAGCATCTGCGCCGAGCGGTTGAAGGCGCCGGCCGCCTGGCTGCGGCTCATGCCGTGCAGAAAGAATGTCATCACCACCACGACAACAAAGATCGTTCCTGGTAGATAGAGAGGCGCAAATGAAGCGCTGATCGTCGTCCCGAGAATCTGCGTCCAGCCGATCGTCACACCTTGCAGCCACGACTTGAAGGGCAAAAAGTCCAGACGGGTGAGCACCAGCAGTGCGGCTACGAGCAGGTACGGCAGCCAGGCGCGCGCCAACGATAACTGCGACGTGAAACCGGCTGTGGGCGCAACTGTTCCGAAATCCCACGGCTGCCTGGGCAAAAGAAACCCGCGTTGTGCAGCCGGCGTCACGATCATCAGCCCAACCAGCCCACCGAGCAGCGATGGAAACTCCGGCCCGAAGATCGCAGCGATCACCATCGCCGGGATCGTGAAGCTGAGACCGGCAAAGAGTGCAAAAGGCCAGATTGCCAGCCCTTCGCGCCAGCTTCGATTGGCGCCGAAAAAGTGTGTCAGCATCGCCGCCAACAACAGCGGTATGAACGAACCCACCAACAGATCGACCTGCATCACCTGCACCGCAATGTTTTGCAGAAACTGCGTGAGTGCGCGCTCGCCCAGATATGCCTGTACAGCCGGCGCAACTTCCCCGCCAGCCTGCAGACCTTCGCCGACGCCGATGATGAGCGGCGTGCCCACCGCACCAAAGGAGACAGGGCTGCTGTTGGCGATCAGCGCCAGCGCCACGGCTGCCAGCGGCGGAAAACCCAATGCTGCCAGCAACGGTGCACAAAGGGCGGCGGGTGTGCCAAAGCCCGCCGCGCCTTCAATGAATGCACCGAAGAGCCAGGCGATGATGATCAGTTGCACGCGACGGTCGGCGCTGATGTGCATGAAGCCGTTGCGGATGGCGTCAATGGCGCCGCTGGCGCGCAACGTGTTGAGCAGCAAGATAGCGCCAAACACAATCCACAAAATTGAGACGGCGATGATCAGCCCCTCCACTGTCGCCGCCAGCACCTGCACCGGTGGAACGCGCCAGACCAGCATTGCCATCGCCGCTGTCAGCGCCAGGCTGATCGGCATGGCGCGCACCGCGGGCAAACGCAGCAACACCAGGAACAGAAATACAGCCAGAATCGGCGTCAAAGCAGCTAACGTGCTCAGGATATTCATCGATCATCGCCTCTCTTCATGGCTTTGGTCGGAAGACGTTGCACTCCGAAGGGCAATTGAGATGGTCATCACCGCTCGCGCAGCATGGCGACCACGGCGCGATAGTCGGCGTAAACGTCGTTGTACAGGGCGTGCGCGTGTGGCATAGGGATGGTTTCGGTCATCGACGTGCGCCATTGTTCGCTGACTGTGGTCAGATCGGCGTCTAGGATGCCAGCGCCGACGCCGGCAAGGATGGCGGCGCCGCGCGCCGGCCAGTTCGCCGGTTGCGGCGAATATACGGGTGCACCTGTCACATCGGCGATCAGGCGCGGCCATTGGGCGCTGAGTGTGGCGCCGCCCGACATAAAGATGGATTGCACCGGCATCTGGGCGGCGGTCAGCGTGTCGAGCGCCCAGCGCACCTCAAAGGCGATCCCCTCACAAAGCGCGCGCACCGTATCGCTGCGCGTGTGGTCGAGCCGCAGCCCGATAAAGCCGCCGCGTCCGCCGCCGATCTGCGCACTGCCGCCCATCGGCGCAAAGCGTAAGCCGTGCGCGCCGGGAGCACATTCCGCCAGCGCCGCCTCCCACGCCGCATAACGGTCGACGGCGTCGGGCCAGAGCACGCGCATCCACCATTCATTCACCGCGCCGAAGCCGCCAAGCAATTGTGAAACCGTGTGCAGACCCGGCGTAATATGGAAATTGAGTTCCATGTGATCGGGAACCTGTTCAATGGGCAGGTCGGGCGTCAGCGCGGTCAACACCCATGCCGTGCCCGCTGCCAGCATCAGTTGTCCCGGTGCAGTCACACCCATGCCCAACGCCGCGCAACATTGATCCTGCCCACCGACGACGATTGACGCATCGGCAGGCAGCCCTGTCGCAGCTACGATTTCAGGCAGCAGCGGAGCGACGAGCGTTCCAGCCGGCGCAGGCGTCGGCAACTGTTCGCAACGAATGCCTGCCAGCGCACACAATTCGTCCGACCAGGATGCCGTCGCCCGGTCGAGCAGCAACATTTCCGCCGCGCCAGAGAAATCGGTGATCGCCTCTCCCGTCAGCCGCCGCAGCAGATAGCCGTGTACATCGAGAAGATGGTGAGCGTTGCGTAGCAAGTGTTGTGTGTTGCGCGTCATCCAGGCAATCGTCGCAATCGGCAGCCCTGGATGTGGATGCCAGCCGCTGATCTTGCGGATGCGCGCTGCGTTTCGATCGCGAATCCAGCCGTCGACGATCGGCTGCGCGCGCGTGTCGAGCCAGGTGATCAATGGGGCGAGCGGCGCGCCAACCGCATCCACCGGCGCGACCGATCCGGCCTGCGTCGCCAGCGCCAGCGCAACGATGCGGCCACGACTGTTTGCAGCGGTCGCTGCCTGGCGCAGCAGGTCAAGCAGCGTCTGCCAGAGCGCGTCAGCGTCTTGCTCCGCCCAGCCAGGGTGCGGCGTCGCCAGCGTGATCGCGCGCCGCGCTGAGAAGCGCTCAA
Source organism: Chloroflexota bacterium (assembly GCA_016861025.1). Lineage (GTDB taxonomy): Bacteria > Chloroflexota > Anaerolineae > Caldilineales > Caldilineaceae > Caldilinea. The sequence goes on along the minus strand of BOKO01000006.1, from coordinate 54,584 downwards.
TGCCTTGCAGATCGTAGAGGACAGCCTTGATCGCCGAAGTGCCCACTTCGACGCCAAGCAAGAGCGGCTGGTCGTTCATTCATTTCACTGGGAAAAGCTGTTGGACAACAGCCAGAGCGCTGGCGGGGTCCTTCGATGGTGAAAACTCCAGCCCGATCTCGCCGTCGTAGCCGAGCCGACGCAGCGTCGACGCGATGTTGGCGAAGTTGATTTCGCCTGTGCCCGGCTCCTGGCGCGTGGGCGCGTCGCCGATGTGCACGCCGGCGATGATGTCGATGTTGCGCTCCAGCGTCGTCAACAGCTCGCCGGCGCCGCGCTGTTGGTGATAGGCGTCGAAGGTGTAGCGAAACTGCGGGTGGTTCATGCGCCGCACCCAATCGACGGCGATCTGCGGCGTGTCGACGGTTTGCTGCCCGATGAATACGTTGCGGCTCAAGCTCTCGACGCGCACCTCGACCGCAGTCTGTTCGACCAGGCGCAGGATGCGTTCGGTCTGCGCCAGCAGGTTGGCGTATTGCTCCGCCTGGCTGTAGTTGCCAGAGAGCGGGCGCACCAGCTCGCGACCATCGATCACGTCGATCTGGTTGGAGAAGATGTAGAGCGCGGCGATGCCGTACTGTTCCGCCATTTCCAGCGACTCCGCCCAGGTGCGCAGCGTTTTCTCGTTGTCGGCGGGGTCAGCCAGCGCGCCCATATCGCCGTCGAAGGTGGAAAAGAAGATCACGTCATGCCGTTTGCACTCGGCGACCAGGTCAGCCATCGGCGCCTCGCGCCAGGCGAAGACGTTGAAATGACGCACACCCAGCGCTGCCAACGGCGCGATCCGCTCCACCAGCGGCCGGTCGGTGAACCAGAAGTTGAGATAACCGGTGTAGAACATAAAAAAATGAAACCTACGACATCACCATGCCGCCGTCGACTTCGATTGCTTGACCTGTGAGATAGCGCGAATCTTCGGAGGCGAGGAAAGCGACCACGCCGGCAATCTCCCACGGTTGGGCGATGCGTCCCATCGGGCAGTCGCGCGCACGCAGCGCCAGCCACTCGTCGACGCCAAGCCCATCGCGCCCGCCGACGATGGCGGCGACGTGGCGCACCATGCCGGTGAGCGTGTTGCCCGGACAGACGGCGTTGACGGTGACGCCATAGGGCGCCAGTTCCATCGCCACCGAGCGCGTCAGGCCGATCAGTCCACTCTTAGAGGCGGAATACTCGGCGGAAGCGGGCCAACTGGTCTTGCCGGCCATCGAGGAGATGTTGATGATGCTGCCGGCGCCGCGCTGACGCAGATAGGGCGCAGCGGCGCGGTTGGTGTAGAACGCGCCGGTCAGATTGGTCGCCAGCGTGCCCAGCCAGTCGGCGTCGGGCGCCTCCTCCAGCGGCGAGCCGGTGTAGACGCCCGCCGCCGCCACTACGATGTCGATACCACCCCAGCGTTCGGCAACGGCAGCAAACGCAGCATCGACAGCGCTGACATCCGTCACATCGCACGCAATCGCCACGCTGTCGACGCCCAGGTCGCGACACTGCGCCGCCATCTGTTCGTTGTGATTGGCTGCAATATCCAGACAGGCGATGTTGGCGCCTTCCTGGGCGAAACGCAGGGCGCACGCGCCGCCGATCCCGCCCGCCGCGCCGGTGATCACTGCAACTTTGCCGACAAAGCGACGTGAATCCACTGTGGAGCGCATCATAACTTGTTCGAGCATACCTTTTATCCCTTGATGGCGCCTTCGACCATGGCGGCGAAGAAGCTGCGCCGCGCAAAGACAAAGAGAATCACGATCGGGAGCGCGATCAAAATGCAGGCGGCGGCGATGACCTGCAGATTGATGATGTTTTGCCCCAAAAATTCGTATAGTCCAAACATCGCAGGTTTGAGCTCATTTCTGGCAATCAGCAAATAGCCAGCGATGAACTCATTCCAGACATTGACAAACGTCAGCAGAAAGATCGCCATCAACCCCGGCAGCGCCAGCGGCATGCTGATGCGGAGCAGCGCGCTGAACGGCGAGCAGCCGTCGATGACCGCGGCCTCCTCCAGTTCGCGCGGGATGGCGTCGAAGAAGCCTTTGGCGATCCAAACGCTCAGCGGAAGGAAAAAGCCGGTGTAGACCGCGATCAGGAAGAGTCGGTCGTCATAGAAGGGCAACTGCGCACGCCGAATCGTCACGCCCATCTGATAGAGCGCCAGCAGGTTCGTCAACAAGGGTACGCCGGTGATGGCAAGAATCGCAAAGAGCAGCGCGCTGCGTCCCCGGAAGCGATATCGTGAAAAAGCGTAGCCCGACATGCCGGCCAGGAAGACGACAATCAAAGCCGTCGATATGGCGTACAGGAACGAGTTGGGAATGTAGATGCGCACGATGTTGCCCGTCAAGGCAAAGGGAAGCAGTCCGCCTTCGCTCGGCTTAGGCGAGAGAACGCGTTGATACCCCTCGACTGACCAGCGGCAGGCAGCCGGGTCGAAGGCGCGTTCCGGTGTGTCGCAAGGGAAGAAATTTGGCGGTTTGCGGATGATGTCGCGCTCACCTTTGAAAGAGATCAACACGGTCGTCGCCACCGGGATCAGCGCAAAAAAGCAAATGACGACCAACGCCAGATTGACCAGCCAGGTGTTCCATTGTCGACGTGAAATGCCAAACACCTCAGTGCGTCCTTTCCTCGACGCGCGTGACGCGCAATGTGCCCAGGATCAAAATCCAGTTGATAACAGCGATCAGCAATGCCAGGGCAGCGGCGCGACCAAAGTTGAGCTGCGACCAGCCGAGGACGTAGAGCAGATAGCTGAGCACTTCGGTCGCCGAGCCGGGCCCTCCGCCGGTCAGGCTGAACACCATGCCCACGCCGTTCATGCCGCCCAGCGTCAGGCTGAAGAGCGCCACCACCAGCGTTGGCAGCATCAACGGGATCATGATGTGACGCACCACCTGCCAGCCGTTGGCGCCATCCATACGGCTGCTCTCGACCACTTCGGTGGAGACCGTCTGCATGGCGGCAAGCAGCAGCAGGGTGATAAATGGCAGCGCCCGCCACGCCGACGCCATGATCAGATAGACCATTGCCGCCGCTGGCGGGAATGGAAACCCGCCAACCCAGGAGGGCGGTCGCGCCGCCGTCAACACCGAAATGCCGTTGGGTGGAAAGATCGCCGGATTTTGCAAGATGCCAGACAACAGTCCGTAGTCGGGCACCACCAGCAGGCGAAAAACGATTCCAACGATGATGTCGGCGATGATCCAGGGAATGAAGAGCAGTGTGACATAGAGACCCGAAAGCTTCAACTTGCGATTTAGCAACAACGCAATGATGAATCCGAGCACAAGCGTCAACGAAGTGTAGCCCACCAAAAAGACAACAGTGTGACCTGCGCTTTCGGCAAAAATGCCCATGTTAAACAAACGCGTGAAATTGTTTACGCCGACATATTCCCAACCGGCGGGCTGACGTTCATGTAGACTTAGCCAGATCGTGTAAATTGCAGGGTACACCTGGATGGCGAGGAGAACCAGGACGGTCGGAAGAATCAGCCAGAACGGCAACAGATTGCGTGTGCGTTCACGGCGTTTCTTCTTTGTCTGTGTTTGTGGTGGTGAAGTTGATGGCATCGAGATGCGTTGCTTTGTTGGCTGCTTATCTTCCAGGAAGCTTTGTCCTCAAAGCTTCCTGGAAGGTTGCGATGATATGGCGTGACAACCTGGAATTCAGTACAGGCGTCAGTTTCCAGCGTTGTATTCATCCTGCGTCGCCTGCAGCACAGCAGCGATGTCGGCGGTCGGATCTTCTTTGATCAGCCTGTAGACGGCGCCCATGATCAGGCGCAATGCCTCGGGGCGGCGTTCCAGCGAGCCATGCCAGGGGCGGCAGGCGCTGGCGGCCACCACTTCGCCCGCCTGTTGATAGAAAGGCGTCTGGAATTGCTCCGAGGCTCGTGTTGTCATCAACGCTGGGAAGCCGGCGCCGGGGCGCAGAACCCAGTCGGCGTTCTGCACGGGCGTCATGATCCAGTTGATGTAGTCGTGCGCTGCTTCGGGAGTTTTTGCCCCAACCGGGATGCCAAAACCGGTCACCTCATTGTTGCAGCCCGGCGTCTGTCCTTCAGGCGCTACAAAGGGGCGCAAGATCACATCGCCCGCAGCGATGGCGTCGAGCATGTCTTCCTCGTTGCCCTTGGAATACTCTGTCCCGTTGGGCGCTGTCAGCGGATTGACATAGCGATAGCCAAACAGACCGGTCGGGAAGGAGCCTGCCGATGCATCCTTGAAAGCTTCTTCCTCCTGGAAGCCGCCGGCGAAGGCAATTTCAGGCACATAGCCGCTCTGCACCATCGTGCGCAAGAATTCAACGGCTGCGACATTTTCCGGTGTATTCAAGAGCATGTTGCCCGCGCCGTCATCATAGCCGCCGCCAAACGACGAGAACGTCATAAAGACAGCACGCGTGGCGCCGTTGCCGTTGAAGTCGGTCGAACCAAAGAAAGTCATGGCGTAGAGGCCATCCGCTTTCAGACGTTCACCGGCAGCTAGATACTCCTCCGGCGTGGTTGGGAACCCTTCGGGGAAGCGATCATTCCAGACATAGACCAGATGCGGGCGCTCGGCAATCGGGATGCAGTAGAGGCCGCCGTCGGGGCCGGTGCACGCCTGCAGCGCGTTGGGGTCCATATCGGCGTACCAGGGCTGCGCCTGCGCCCACTCACTCAAGTCTTGCAGCGCGCCGTTTTTGTATAGTTCAGTCAGGCCACTGCTGCCCATCTCAAAGAGGTCAGGCACATCGCCGCCAGCCTGCACCGCCGCCACCAGTTCGGCGTTCATGCGATCCCACGCCTTGGGCTGATTGACCCAGTTCCACGTGCCGGCAAAGGCTTCATTGAATTGCGGGATCGTGTCGCGCAGGTATTGGTTGCCGACGCGCTCGTCGCTGGCGGGGTCTTCGTTCTTTTCATCGTATTGATACCAGGTGATGAAGTCCCTGGGGCCGGTTGGGGCAGCCGCTTCGCCCCCTGGCGCAGGCGCTGCTGGCACGGCGCACGCCGAGAGCACGAAGCTGAACAGCAATACAAAGGTCAAGATTGTCCACAGGCGTTTCATACGTGACAAACTCCTTTTTGCTATAGCGTTTGACTAAATAGCGTTTGACTAAAGTGACAGAGACGTTTTTGCAACCACTACGGATGCAATGGTGACAGACACGATGGCAATTCGGCGCCGAAGAGAATGCAGCAGTGCATGTTGCGTAAGTATTGTAGATGAAAGCGACAAAAGACGCAACATGCTTTTTTTGAATAGGTTACGGTTTGAAGCCTCTACTGTGTTTTTGGTTTGCTTTACGAGCTTGTCGCCAAGATTCGCGTTGCATGAGGAAAATGTTCTTCACGTATGGTCGGACGAGGGTGTTGCAACGTGGTAAGGATACTCACTCCACTTGATCAGCAGCGGATAGACGCGGTCAATCTGCTGCGTTGGCTGCGCCGGATCGATCAGATCATGGGTGAGGCTCCACGCCGCCGGGATTTCATACAGCAAAACATTGGCGCCATGACGCCGCCAGCGCCGCACGATGGCGCGCACGCCGTCATTATCGATCGACTCATCCGTTGGGTTCACGACCACGACCAGCGAACGTGCCATCGGTGCACTCGTTGCGGCCTCCTGACCGACCAGCACAGCCAGCCGCAACAACGCATGGAAGGCGCGAACATGGAATCCGTAGTATCCGTGCTCGGGGCCGGGGGCGCTCCCTTTCCGTTCTGGATCCCACCAGTAGAAACGGTTGGGCGTGACTCGTGCAAAGGTGGCGTACGCCGGCATCAAGGGAAAAGGAATTGATTGAAACGCCAGCGCAGGCGCCACCAATACGCTGCGATCGATGTCAGCGCGATGGTGCGCCAGCCAGGCGGCCGTCAGACCTCCCATCGATAGCCCCATCACCGTGAGATGTCTGCCCAGCCCGCGCCCGATGTCGACGGCGGTCATGCCTGTGCGCACCAAATCTTCCGAAGTCAGATTCGACAACTCCTTCGGTGCGCGATGATAGAGACCATGATAGGGGAATCGTGGGACGAAGACGTTGTAGCCGCGCTCGAAATAGCGTTCCGCCAGCGCATAAAACTGGCGGGGGCAATTGGTGAAACCGTGCAGCAACACAATCGCGCGGTCGGTCTGACGTCCATGAGTGAGCAGCTTTCCGGTGCAATCGGGACGGACGCCAGGCTCATACGCAGCGATGAGAGCGTTTGCAGCACTTTCTGCTTCGGCGTAGGTCTGTATTGGTCTGGCTTGCGGGATCACACCGAGCGGAGGCTGCCGCCAGAGTGTGCGATAGATGGCGTAGCTTGCAGCTGCACCAGCAAGAAACCACGTTGCCCTGCGCATGGTGAATCACTGAATCAACGCAAGCACATCGCGACCGATCACGATGCGGATGTCGATCGGGCCGGAAGCCGCCAGCCCGTTGATCTGCGCCTGCTCCGCTTCCAGATTGAGCTGGCTGGAAACCATCGCCGCGACCGAATCCGCTACACCGTAGTTGATCACGACGGTTTGAACATAATCGCTGCGATCGGCGTCCCCGATCGAGGCAACCTGCCATCCCCGCTGTTGTAAGAGTTGTGCTGTGCGCGCGGCTGCGCCCGGCTGCGAGGTGCCATTCAGAATTTCGATGCGCACAGCCGACGGATCGGCCAGAGCAATCTTCTGCGCGCCGGGCGGTGCATCGACGGCGGCGAAGAAAGCCGTGAGCGCTGTGCGCACCCGTGCGCGGTCGGGCAGCAAAATCCATGCGCCCTCGCTGCTGAAGGTCTCCTCGCCGTAGCGATTGTCGAGAACGAGTTGCTGAACATCGCCGTTTGCACCCTCTTGCAGTCGCTGGGCGAGCTCGATGCCTAGCTGGATCGGAATATCGGTTTGAATGCTGTTCTGCATCGTCATCAACAATTGCGGCGCTCTGCTCAACAACTGGGGAAGGGCGCCGGCATTGGTCACCTGCTTTGCAACTGCTCGGATGATGTCTTGCTGCCGGCGGGCGCGTCCGTAGTCGCTGTCGCCGTGGCGCGTGCGTGCATATTTGAGTGCAGTTTCGCCGTCAAGATGACGTATGCCGGCGTCGAGATGGAACGTTTCCACGCCGTAGTCGGGCGTCGGATATTCTTCATCGTGAATCGTGTAGGGCACTTCAACGGTGACGCCGCCGATCAGGTCGATGATCTCCCGAAAGCCGTCAAAATTAACGCGCACGTAGTAGTCGACAGGGCGACCGACAAAGCTGCTGACCGTGTCTTTGATCAACTGTGCGCCGCCGCCTGGGTAATTGCGCAGCTCGCCAAGCATGAAAGCCGTGTTGATTTTGGTCGTCACGTTGATGCCTGGCAGCGGCACCCACAGGTCGCGCGGCAGAGAAAGCATCCCTATCGCACCGGTATTCGGATTGAATGAAAGCAGAATGATTGTATCGGTGCGCGGTGGGCTATATTCGTCAGGACGTTCGTCGGTGCCCAGCAGCAGGATGTTGACAACCGGCTCAAGCTCGGCAGCCGGCTGCTCTGCAACGGGTTGGTTGGACGGACCTCCTGCCGCCGCCGTCTCAGTTTGGTCGCCCTGGACAGGCTGCGACTGAGCGCCTGCCGGCGGCAGCTCGGCGATCGCCGCCGGGGATGTCAGCTCCGCCAGTTCAGCCAGGATCGAGCTTTGCACAATGCGCTGTTGCGCCCAATCGTGCAAACGCCCACCAAACAGAAGCGCCAGCGTCAGCACAACTGCTGCATACGCAGCCGTTACGCCGATTGCCAGACGCTGTGAATCACTGCGCTGACGGTCGGGGGGAGGTGTTGAGTGCAAGTGAAATTGCTTCGACATACTTGATTGAGTATATCAAAGTCGGTTGCGAAGAACAATTTGACGACAATTGAAAGTAACCCAAATTGCATCGTGCTCATGCAAACATTCAGTGATCGATCCACGCTTCCGCGCTAGCGCGGAAGTCGCTCCTGGAAGAGATTGTCCCCAGTCAGGATATATTGAATGCTGTGAACCTGATCTATGAATAAGCCGCGCAGGTCGCGCAGTGCAGCGCCTTCAGCGGCCTGAAATTGCTCGATATAAGCGCCGCTTTCTTTGTTAAAGACCAAAATTCGTTCGAGCGGCGGATCGACCAGATAGAGTGCATCGTCGCCGTCCTGTCCCACCCACAGATCGACAGCCTGCGCCGGCAACGCCACGCTGCTATCCAGGCTGTAGGGAAGCTGTTCGCCGCTGCGATAGCGAACCACCTTGCCATCCTGATAGAGCAGCCAGATATCGCCGTCGATGCGCATTGCGCTCAGATTGGCGAGGTTGACTTGCGTTGTAGGCTGAAACCAGGGCGTCGCCTCGTCGTAGCGCCCAATGTTGTAACGATAGATCTGGTTGTTGCCTTCGTCGGCCACATACAGCCTTCCTCGATAGGTCTCGATCTGTGTGGCGCGCCCCCATGCCGGGCCTCCGCTGAAATTGACGACCGATGCACCGTCCACCTGTTGGTTATAGCGAAAGACACGATTGTTTTCGTCGAGTACGAGCAGGCTGGATTTGTCGTCGTAGCCAGGAACGGGCGGCTGCCATGCCAGATCGACCAGCCGGCCGACGGCGACGCCTCCCACCACATCGCCTGTGCGTAGAACGACCTGACCCTCCGGGCTTGCCAGGCTTTCGCCATCGGCGGCCAGCCGATGGAAAACAATCTCATTGCGGCCCGTATCGAGCAAATAGATGTCCTGTCCGATCACCATGACCTGACGCGGCGTCATCTCGGCGGGAAAGGAGATGAGCGGCAGCGTCAGCCCGTAAAGCGGTGTGATGTTTTCCACGGCGCGGCGGTCACGGTCGATCAGACCCTGTAATGCCGCGCTGCGCGGCGTGCGCCCAACGATCTCTTCGGCGCGGCGCAAGAAGTTCATAGATTCGGTCAACAGCGCGCGCGCCGTCGCAGTGTCTTCCTGGTCGAGCGCCTGCATTGCGGCCTCATAGCGCACCTCCGCCAGGCTGAGCAGAGTGTCAGCCTCAGCGCCGCTTTCCGATGCCTGACGCCAGAAAAGGGTCGCTACAATCGCTGGCACAAGCAACAGCAAAATCACCGCGCTGGCGATGATGATGCGCGCCCGGCTGCCTGTGGCTGGCGCCGGTGGTGTGAACGGCGCAGCCGCTGGCTGCACTTTAGGGGGAGGCGACGGCGCGGCGGAAAAACCGGCGCCGCTGCTTGTCACAGCCTCCGCCATTGCGACTGCTGGCGCTGCTTCCTTGCGCTCTGGCAACATGCTCTCGAGAAACTCACGCGTGCGTTGCATTCCGATTCTGGCGCCGGCGACGAACCTGGTGGATGGGCTTGACCAGGAATCGCCGGGTGCAGCAGCTTCTGGCGTTATGGGCGGCGTTCGCTCGAACGCCGTCGTCGATGGCGGCGGCGCGCCAACGTTGCGGTTGCCAGCCAACACCGAGCCGGTCGAAGTGGCGGTCGCTGGCGAAAAAGAAGGAGGCATCCGCGCTGCAACAGAGACAGAGCCGGGCGCGCCCGGCTCTGTCTCTGTTGCGTCCGGTGCACTGATCAGCGGCGGCGACGCGTTGAGTGCTGTCGGCAATCCACCCCCGGGTGTTGATGGCGTTGGGGCGGAAGTGGGCGGTGGTGCATCGCTCAGCGGCGTGGGCGGCGTTTTGGGCGGGCTGGAAGGCGGCTCGTCAGGGCTGATGACCATGATCACGCCTGGCACATCGCCGCGGCCCGCCTGTTCGCGCAGCCCATCGGCGGCGTCGATGCAACTGCCTGCGTCCACATACGCTGCAGTGGCAGCCAGCGTTCGCACTGGCACAAGGTCAAGCCACAAATTGCTGCCCGCTATCATTGCGGTGGTGGCGCCGGTTTTCTGCCGGTGCAGCGGCCACAGTTCCAGCATTTCGGTGGGCGTGACGGTGCGTTTAGCAAGGCGATCAGGCGGGAAGACGCCGACGGAACCATCTTCCGCCGTCAAAAAGGCAAAGGCGCTGCCCATTCCCGTCAGCGCCAGCCGATCCGCCATCATGCCCACACAGACGACGCCTGCGCTCCACGGCCTGGTCAGCTTTTGTGTCTCGGCGGCGATCATGGCCTGCGCTTTGCGCACGGTCTCGACGATCACCTGCGATTGTGTTCCGCGCGCCGAGTAATAGGTGCGCTGCATTGCGCTCAAAACGCGCTCTGCCAGAAGCTCTGCATCGGGTGCACCCTGCAGGTCGACCAACAGACAAAGACTGCCGCGCTGCGCCTGTGGCGTGCCGTCCATCGGCACAATGATGCGAATGCCGGGCGCTACTTTGTCAACTTCCTCAGCAAGGTAGGATACGTGGATTGGCATGAGCAGATTCTAGCGTGCAAATGAATTTTTGATTGCATAGATTGTAGCGCGATGCAGGATCGATGTCAACGTGAATCGCAGAAAAGGATGTCTGGATGAACTTTCCTGCTATACTGGACGTATCTACTGCACGATGTGTTGCATCTATAAACTGAACATATAGGAAACGACTCATGGCTTCATTTATCATCGAAGGGCGCCATCCGCTCAACGGCGCCATTCGCCCGATCGGCAACAAAAACGCTGCGTTGCCGATGTTGGCGGCTTGTCTGCTGACCGAGGAACCGATTGTCTTGCACAATTTGCCGCGTATCGGCGATGTCCAGACCATGCTGCGCATCTTGGGCGAAATGGGCGTCGCCATTGCCGAAAGCGGCGGCGCAGTAACGCTGTGTGCGCGCGGCGTTCGCACGCCTGCGCCAGATCCGACGCTTTTTTCGCAGATTCGCGGCTCGCTGACCTTGATGGGGCCTCTGCTGGCGCGCTTCGGCCACTTTTCCGTCCAAACTTCGGCGGGCGGTGACGACATTGGTCGCCGACGCATTGACACACACTTGCAGGTGTTGGCAGGTCTTGGCGCTTCTCTTCAGCACAACGGCAAGTTTGAGCTGCGTTCCACCGGACGGCTGCACGGCAACGACATCCTGCTCGACGAGGCGTCTGTGACTGCCACCGAAAACGGCGTCATGGCGGCCGCGTTGGCGCGCGGCGTCACCGTTCTGCGCAACGCCGCCAGCGAGCCGCACGTGCAGGATTTGTGCCATTTGCTCGTCAAGATGGGCTGTCAGATCGAGGGCATCGGCAGCAATGTGCTGACCATCCACGGTTGCGATCATCTGCATGGCGCCGAAATGTACATCAGCCCGGACTTCATCGAGGTGGGCAGCTTCATCGGCATGGGGGCGATCACGCCGGGAGAAGTGCGTATTGTTGGCGTCGTGCCCGAACATCTGCGCATGATGGAGATGGTCTTTGTCGAGCGCTTGGGCGTGCGCATGCATCTGGAAGACGATCCGACTGCGCCGCCCACCGAACGTTACACACTGGTCATCGACGCCGAACAAGAGTTGCGCGTGCGCCCCGATTTTGGCGGCGCCGTCCCCAAGATCGACGACGCACCCTGGCCCGCCTTTCCACCCGACCTGATGAGCATTGCCGTCGTCACCGCCACGCAGGCGCAGGGCACGGTGATCATTCACGAGAAAATGTACGAGAGCCGCCTCTTCTTTGTCGATAAGTTGATTGCAATGGGAGCGCAGATCATTTTGTGCGATCCACACCGCGCCGTCGTCGTCGGACCCAGTCGGCTGACCGGTCAGCAGGTGACCAGCCCAGATATCCGCGCCGGCATGGCGCTGGTGCTGGCGGCGTTGGCGGCGGACGGCGTCACCACGATTGGCAATGTCCAGCAGATCGATCGCGGTTATCAGGAGATCGATGTGAAGTTGCGTGCGTTGGGCGCTCACATCGAGCGAGTAGCCTGACTTTGACAACCGCGCGCGGCGGTCGCTATAATCGAAGGACTTACGCTTCTCAAAACCGCGTCGCGCCGTCGATGGCGCGCCAACAAAGGAAATCTTCATGTCCACCGTAGATGTCGCAGCCGTCCAGAAACAGGTCGGCCAATATAGCGAGACAATCATCAGCTTTCTGCGCGAACTATGTGCGATCCCATCGATGGATTCGCAGATCGGTCCGGTCGGCGAGCGCGCACAGGCGGAAATGCGCAAACTTGGCTTTGACGAAGTATGGTTTGATTCGATGGGCAACACCGTCGGACGCATCGGCGATGGGCCGCGCATTTTGCTGTACGATTCCCATATCGACACCGTCGGCATCGGCAACCCGGAGGAGTGGGATTGGGACCCCTTCATCGGCAAGATCGAAAAAGGACGCTTCTATGCGCGCGGCGCCTGCGACGAGAAAGGCAGCACGCCGCCGATGATCTACGGTCTTAAGATCGCCAGGGATTTGGGGTTGCTGGACGGCTGGACCGCCTACTATTTTGGCAACATGGAGGAATGGTGCGACGGCATTGCGCCGCACGCGCTGGTTGAACATGAAGGCATCCGCCCCGATTATGTTGTGATCGGTGAACCGACCAAGATGCAGGTCTATCGCGGGCACAAGGGGCGCGTCGAGATCGAAGTGATCGCGCGCGGGCGCAGCGCACACGCCGCCAGCAACCACCTCGGCGACAACGCCATCTACAAAGTGCTGCCGCTGATCGAAGGCGTCAGCAAGCTGGAGCCGCAGCTTGGCGACGATCCCTTCCTCGGCCACGGCAAGATCACCGTCAGCGACATGAAAGTTTCGACGCCGTCGATCAACGCCGTGCCCGACCTGGCGCGCGTCTACATCGACCGCCGCGTCACCTTTGGCGAGACGGCGGAAGGCGCCATCGCTCAGGTCAAGGCGCTTGTTCCGGAGACCCTGTTAAAGAACGGCGAGATCACCATCGAGATGATGAAGTACGCCGAACCAAGCTACACCGGCTTTGTCTTTCCGGTCGACAAATACTTCCCGGCCTGGGCGTTGGACGAACAGCACCCACTTGTACAGGCTGGCCTGCAGACGGCGCGGCTGATCGGTCTGCCCGATCATCCGGCGGGCAAGTGGAACTTCAGCACCAACGGCATCTACTGGATGGGCAAGGCTGGCATCCCGTCGATCGGCTTTGGGCCGGGCGAGGAAGAGACTGCGCACACCACGCAGGACAGTGTGTTGCTGGCGGATGTGATCAAGGCTGCGGAGTTCTATGCAATTTTGCCGGCGCTGATCAAATAGAGTGCAATCAAGCATGAATTGTGAATCGTGAATAGGAATCGAGAGGCGTGGACGCGTCGCTGTTTTGACAAGCTTCGTGATTCACAATTCATTATTCACGATTCACAATGCCTTTTTCTCACGAAGGGGTGAGGTTCATTTATGACCGCAGCAACCAATCCGTCGCGCATCGCAGTCGTCGCCATCGGCGGCAATTCGCTTATCACCGACAACAAACATCCCGACGTCTCCCATCAGTGGGATGCTGTGCGCGAGACCTCGCGCAACATTGCTGACATGGTTGAGGTCGGTTGGACGACTGTCATCACGCACGGCAATGGCCCCCAGGTCGGCTTTATTTTGCGGCGCAATGAGCTGGCTGCGCACGAAGTGCATCCGACGCCGCTTGACCTGATCGTGGCGGACACGCAGGGCAGCATCGGTTTTATGTTGCAGCAGACGCTCAACAACGAGTTCTTCCAGCGCAAACTCGACCGTCAGTGCATCACCTTGATTACGCAAGTGCAGGTCGCCGCCGACGATCCAGCCTTCGCCAATCCAACCAAACCGATCGGCAGCTTTATGGATGAGGCGCGCGCCCGCGAGTTCGAACGCGAGGGCTGGCAGGTGATCGAAGACGCCGGTCGCGGCTGGCGGCGCGTCGTCGCCTCGCCGGAGCCGATCGCAATTGTCGAGGATGCAGCGATTGCCCAGGCCGTGCGCATGGGTTGGATCGTTGTGGCGGTGGGCGGCGGCGGCATTCCGGTTGTGCGCAATTCAAAGGGCGAGTTGCGTTCGGTCTATGCTGTGATCGACAAAGATCGCGCCAGCAGTCTGCTTGCCACCAAGATCGACGCCGATCTGTTGCTGATCAGCACCGGCGTCGAGAAGGTGGCGCTCAACTTTGGCAAGCCCGACCAGCGTTTTCTCGACGAGATGACAATCGCCGAGGCTGAACAGTATATGGCTGAGGGACACTTTGCGCCGGGCAGCATGAAACCAAAGATCGAGGCGTGCATCCGCTTTTTGCAACAGAGCAGCAAGCCCGATGCGCTTGCCATCATCACCAATCCGGGCAATCTTGGACGAGCGCTGCGCGGTGTGACTGGCACGCGCATCATCAAATAGGAATAAGCTGAAGCGCACCTCCTGCCCAATCTCTTTGACGCAGAGACAAGGCTGTGCTATCGTAACCGCAGAGATGCCCGCGTAGCTCAGCAGGATAGAGCGAGGATCTCCTAAGTCCTAGGTCGCTGGTTCAAATCCAGCCGCGGGCGCTCTCCCCTGGTAAATCCCTGGTCAATCCACTGTCAACGTATCTGGTGAATATCCAATGGCAACAGGCCTGATCGTCCATCTCGAAATTGTTCCAGAGCGCCGCGCCGAATTCATTGAGCTGGCGCGCGCTCACGGCGAACGCTCGATGCGTTTGGAGGCTGGGCGTTGTCTCAGCTTTGAGGTGTTTGCACCGGTCGACAGCCAGACGCAAGTGATTTTGGTTGAAAAGTATGTCGACGACGATGCGCTTCAGGCGCACTGGAACTCAGCGCACATGGCGGAGTATCTTGCCAAAGTCACCGATCTGATCGTAAGCCGCACGCGCTATCTTTGCACCGTCTGAGACCAACGCAACGACGTTCTCCTGGCAGGCGTCAACATGAAAAGACATGGCGACCTGTTCAATTTTTTTGCGGTCACTGCTCCTGGCCTGGCGGCATTCTGCGCCGATGAACTTGTGCAGGGTGGTCTGCTGACCGGCAAGACATCCGAGGCCATTGAACCAGGCGGCGTCGCCTTTCGCGGCGATCGTCTGGCGCTTTACCGCGCCAACCTGCACCTGCGCACCGCCAGTCGCATCCTCGTGCGCCTCGGCGAATTTCATGCCGAAAACTTCGACCAATTGCGCAGCCGCGCCGCATCCCTCGGTTGGGAGCGGTGTCTGCGCACCGGACAGCCGGTCGATCTGCGCGTCACCTGCCACAAATCGCGGCTCTATCACACCGGCGCCGTGGCGGAGCGCATCGTCGCCGCCATCGGCGCTCGATTAGGCAGCGCGCCTCCCATCAAGAAGACCGATGAGGAGAGCGGTGAAGGCGACGCGCAGTTGATCGTCGTGCGACTCTTCCAGGATGCCTGCACGATCAGCGTCGACGCATCGGGTGCGCTATTGCACCGCCGCGGCTACCGGCTGGCGACAGCAAGGGCGCCCCTACGCGAGACGCTTGCTGCCGGGTTGCTGCTCGCTTCAGGCTGGAACGCCAGCGCCGAACAGCCATCGCCCTTGATCGATCCCTTCTGCGGTTCGGGCGCGATCCCGATCGAAGCTGCGTTGATGGCGCTGCACATTGCGCCGGGGCGAAACCGCCGCTTCGCCTTCATGGAGTGGCCCGATTTCGACGGGAAACTGTGGCGAGAGTTGCTCGATGAAGCTGATGCGCAAGCGAGAGCGCGTCGTGCACATTTGGCTGAACGGTTGACGATCCACGGCTCGGATCGAGACGCCGGCGCCATCGCCAGCTCGCAAGCCAATGCCGAACGCGCTGGCGTCGGCGATCTGGTGCGCTTTGCCTGTCATGCTGTTTCCGCCATCGAGCCTCCCTCCGAACCCGGCTTTGTCGTCACCAATCCACCGTATGGTCAGCGCGTGCGCGGCGGCGCCGATCTGCGCAACCTCTATGCACAGTTCGGCAACACGCTGAGGGCGCGCTGTCCAGGCTGGCGCGTCGCTGTTCTCTCCAGTGATCGCGTTCTTCTCAGCCAGACTGCGCTGCGGCTGGACACCGATCTAACTTTCATCAACGGTGGGATCAAAGTGACCGTTGCGCGTGGCGTCGTAGATGGCGGAATGCAATAGGGCAAAGCGAACCGCTTCGCCGTTGTGAAGCGTATTTGGGGGAGCCGTGTATCGAAACCTACAACGCCTGCAGAAATCGCTTTCCCTGCGCAAGGGGATGCAGTGGTGTGACAATCACGCGTTCGGCAAGCGGATAGGCGCCGGATTGTGATACACTTTTATTGAGTTCACACCGCTTTCCTGTGCCAAAAGGAGTTCCTCATGTTTTCGATCCGTCGCCTGTTGCATACACTGCTTGTGACTGCGTTGACGCTGTCAACGTTCTTGCCCGTGGCGCCGGTTGCGTTGGCGCAAGACGCCGCCACGATCCACTACCATCGCCCCGACGGCGACTATGACGGTTGGGGGCTGCACGTGTGGGGCGCCGCCGCACAGGAGACGGCGTGGGCGGAGCCGCTGGCGCCCGCCGGAGAAGATGATTTCGGGGTTTTCTGGGTTGTGCCGTTGGCTGCCGGCAGCGACGCACTCGGTTTCATTATCCACCGCGGCGATGAGAAAGACCCCGGCCCTGATCAGTTTCTGAACCTGGCGACGGGCCGCGAGGCATGGGTCGTCTCCGCCGTGCCCGAAGTCTTTTTACAACCGGTCGATCCGAACGACCTGCCCACGAGTCTGCCGACCACACCGGAGCCGGGCGCAACGCCCTCCGCCGTCTCCTTTCCGGGCGACTATGCGTCGATCTTGAGTGGTGTCGACTGGCAGCCCGCCGATCCAGTCGTGCAGGGCAGCGACGGCGACGGCGACGGTGTATGGACGCTGACCGTCACCTTGCCCGGCGGCAATTACGAATTCAAAGTCGCCATCGACGGCGCATGGGACGAGAATTACGGCGCAGGCGGGCAGCCAGATGGACCGAATATCCGCTTCACTGTGCCTGACGCTGGCGGCGATGTCATCTTCTACTACGACCGCACGACTGGCGCGATCAACCTCAGCGTCAGCGCGGCGAGCGGCCCGATTCCGCTGTTGCGCACCGCTCGTGGCGACGACGCAGTTGCGATCGCCGCCCTGCGCCACGACAGCCGCAGCGACCGCTATCGCGTCCCCTTCGGTGCGCAGCCGACCAACACCGACGTGACCTTGCGCCTGCGCACCGCTGTCAACGATGTCGAGCAGGTCACATTGCTGTGGGGCAGCGTCAGCGAGGGCGTCATGCGCTTCACGCCGATGCAATCCGTTGCTCGCGACGATCGCTACGAGTGGTGGGAGACGACTGTCAACACCGGCGCCGCGCTTGATGTGCTGGCGTACGCCTTTAGTGTTGCCGACGGCAGTGCGATCGTCTACTATGCCGACGACGAAAGGCACGATGGCGGACTCGGGCGCAGCTACAATGCCATGCCGTCGAGCGATCTTGGCTGGAATATCTATGTCTACGATCCTGCCTTTGATGCGCCGGAATGGGCAAAGAACGCCACGATCTATCAGATTTTCCCCGACCGTTTCCGCGATGGCGACCCATCCAACAACCCGACCGCCGACGATTGGTTCTACCCCGATGAGTGCGGCGGCCATGCGCGCCCGATCTCACCGTGGAACAGCCTGGTTCCCGACCCGGAGCCGTATGACCCCAACCGCAATCCAGAGTGGTACGGTGCATACAACTGCACATTCTTTGGTGGAGACTTACAGGGTGTGCAGGAAAAATTGGAGTATCTACAAGAACTGGGCGTGACGACGATTTATTTCAACCCGATCTTTGATTCGCCTTCCAACCACAAATATGATGGCCGCGACTACCGGCAGGTTGACGACAACCTGGCGATTGTGGGCGACCCGGGGGCGAGCAACGTCTTCTTTGCGCAGTTCGCCGCCGAGGTTGCCGAACGCGGCATGACGTTGATTCTTGACGGCGTGCCCAACCACTCGTCGAGCGACAGCCCCTTCTTCGACCGCTTCAGCCGTCACGAAACCGTCGGCGCGTGCGAAAGCGAGCAGAGCCTATACCGGAGCTGGTATTTCTTTGATCCAGCGCGACCGGCTGGCACGGGCGCGTGCGCAGGCGATATCAACTTCCGCGGCTGGTTCAACGTGGCGACGCTGCCGCAGCTCGACACCGCCAACGAGGAGGTGATCGACAACTGGCTGGGCGTGGAAGGCATTGCGCTTCAATGGCTCGACCTGCCCGGCGTCGAGGGCTGGCGCATCGACGTGGTGCCAGATGTAGTCAACATCAACCCTCATTTCTTCGAATTGATGCGCAATGCGGTCAAAGCCGCACACCCCGACGCGTTGCTCATCTCGGAGACGTGGCGCGAAGACGAGGCGCGGCTGCGCGTGCTTGGCGACGAGTTCGACTCGACGATGAACTATCGTTTCCGCAGCGCTGTGCTCGGCTTTCTGCGCGACAGCAATTTTGAGGACAACGACGGCGGCGTGTCTGCACTGACTGCGACCGAGTTCGAGGCGGCGCTGCGCGCGATCCAGGAAGACTATCCGCCAGCAGCCTTCGCCACGGCGATGAATCTGCTCTCCTCGCATGATGTCAACCGCGCCGTGCGCGTGCTCGACCATGACGGCATCGACTTCGCTGCGCTCGAACCCAACAACGGTTTCGAGGATGGCCGCGCCCGTCTGGCGTTGGCGGCGGTGCTCCAGTTCACGCTGCCGGGCGCACCGACGATCTACTACGGCGATGAGGTCGGGTTGGTCGGTTTTGGCAGCGATGTGGGGCGCGACGATCCCTATAATCGCCAGCCCTATCCCTGGCCCGATGCCGACGGCTATGACGGGCTGCCGGCGTGGCGACAGCAAGATGTCACGCTGCTGGAACATTATCAGCGGCTGGGTCAGCTTCGCCAGCAACACAGTTTTCTGCGCACCGGTTCGTGGGATACGCTGCTCGTCGATGACGCCGGGCTGGTGGTCTTTGGGCGCAAGGACGAGAGCGGCGCTGCGATCATCGCAGTCAACCGCAGCAACGTTGATCGCCTGGTCAGCTTCGACGCGTCAGGTTATTTGCCGTGGGGCGCCGAGCTGCGCGATCCCTTCAGCGCCGCTACACTCATCGTCGGCGACCTCGGCAACATCGCCTTTGACGCGCCGGCGATGGGTTACCAGCTTTGGATGACGGCGGCGGATGTCGATTTCACGACGCCCCCTGCGCCGCAGCTCGTCGCCACTGCGGAGGGTAATCGCAGCGTCACGCTCACGATCCAGGGCGACGACAGCGCTGAACGCTTTGCGGTGCTGCGCTCGCCGGTCGATGGCGGCTACGAGGAGATCGCCGTGCTGCCGGGCAGCGACGTTGCTTTCGACTTCACCGACGCCGGGTTGACCAACGGTGCGACTTACTTCTATCGCGTCGTCGCCATCGGCTACAACGGGCTGCGCAGCGCGGCGAGCGACGCCGCAGCGCTGACGCCGCACGCAGTGGTGCAGTCGGTTGTGGTCGAAGAGCCGCTGACGCTTCAGCACACGCTCAGTGCGGTCGAACCGTCGCAAGAGACGCGCGCTGCTGTCTTTGCAGCCGGTTTGACCGAGATCACAGGCAGGGCGCCGGGTGTGTTGATGCAAGCGGGGTGGTCGCTGATCGACGGAGATGGCGAGTTCACGTGGATAGACGGCGAATATGTGACCGACAACCAGGGCGGCGGTGATGTCTACGCTGCGCGGTTGCTGCCAGACGCTGTGGGCGAATATATCGTCAAATGGCGCGCTTCGACTACGGGCGGGCGCGAATGGACGGAAAGCATCAACCAGGCGCGCATGATCGTCTTCCCCAACCCAGACGCCGAAGCGCCGCGAGCGCCCTTCCGCCTCGATGAAGTGGCGCGCACGGGCGCGCTGATCGCCATTGGCATCCGCACCTCGCGCACCGCGGATCTGCACGCATTTCGCATCTGCCGCGCCGACCTGACCGCCGGCGAGGAGGGCTGCGCAGTTCGCGTCGATATTCCTAAGACGATGTCGATCTACACCGACACAACCGTGACAACCGGGCACACCTACGTTTACACCGTGCAGTCGGTCGACACAGCGTTCAATGTCTCCGATCCGTCGCCGGCGATCACGCTGACCGCCGAACTGAGCATGGTGGATGTGACCTGGCGCGTGCTCACGCCCGCCGAAACGCCGCCAAACGACACAATCTTCATCGCCGGCGACAACGTTGATGCATTCTTAGCGCCCTACAATCCGAGCCTCACACCGATGACGCCCGCTGATGAGCGACATTGGGAGTTTACGGCGACGCTCAAGGAGGGCACACGCTTGCAATACAAATATACGCGTGGCAGTTGGGAGACGGTCGAACAGTGGGGGACGATCAGCGGCTTTGGCAACCGCCATCTCACCGTGGTCAAAGGCGCCGATGGGACGATGCTGGTCGAGGACACGGCCACCGACTGGGGCGGCGATGGCCCCGATGATCGTCGCGCCATCCAATTCTGGCGCGACCCGCTGGTGACGGCGGCGTCGCCTGCGCCCGACAGCAGCGGCCCCGCTCCCGACGCCATCACTGTAGAGTTCAGCATCCTCGTTTCGCCGGTGGGCGGCGATCTGGCGCAGGTGATTACGGTGGTGGATGGCGACGGTGATCCTGTTCCAGGCGCCGTGACACAGTCAAGCGGGCGCAGCTTCACCTTCACCCCTGCTGCACTGCTCTCTGCGGGCGAATACACCGTTACGGTTTTCAACGTCGAACAGACAACGCCGATGGTTGCGCCGTATACGTGGAGTTTTGTCGTGAGCGAATAACAACCAGGCGGTGATTTGTGGATTGCAAAGTTCAGCGATTGGAGAGGTGAAATGTCAGGTGTGAACCGCCTTTCGATCATTCAGGCTGACATCACCACCTTGCATGTCGACGCCATCGTCAACGCCGCCAACTCATCGTTGTTGGGTGGGGGCGGCGTTGACGGCGCCATCCATCGGGCGGCGGGGCCAGGGTTGCTGGCGGAATGTCGTATGCTCGGCGGCTGCCCGACCGGTGAGGCGCGGCTGACGCGCGGCTACAACTTGCCGGCGAAATATGTCATTCACACCGTCGGGCCGATATGGCGCGGCGGTGGGCATGGCGAAGAGGAGTTGCTGGCGCGCTGTTATCGCAGCGTCTTCGTCATCGTGGCCGCACACGAGGATATCCGCACCATCGCCTTCCCATCGATCAGCACCGGCGTCTACGGTTTTCCTATCGAGCGCGCCAGCCGCATCGCCCTGCGCGAGATGCTCGCTTTCCTGGCTGTAAATCATACTGTGGAGCAAGTCATCGCCTGCTGCTTTTCGGCGCGTGATTTGCAAATCTACGAAGCGGCGTTGGCGGAGCTAAACCAACGGTGAGCCTGGTCGCCGCGCCGGTGGGTTTGTGTGGGGGATTTCGATGCAATGAGACCGTTTTTGAAGTGGGCGGGTGGCAAGATGCGAGTGGTCGAACGGATCAAGGCGGTGCTGCCACAAGGCGAACGCCTGGTCGAACCTTTTGTCGGCTCCGGCGCGCTCTTTCTCAATGTTGAGTTTCCTGGGTACCTGTTGGCTGACGCCAATCGCGACCTGATCAACTGTTACCGACAACTTCAGCGCGGCGGCCCGTCCTTCATTGACGCCTGCGCTGAGTATTTTATTCCGGCCAACAACCAGCCCGACGCCTATTATGCACTACGCCAGCGCTTCAACGCCGCCACCGACTTGGAAGAGCGGGCGGCGTTGTTCGTCTATCTCAATCGACACGGCTACAACGGCCTGTGTCGCTACAACAGCGCTGGGGGCTTTAATGTGCCTTTTGGTCGATATGCTCGCCCCTACTTCCCGCGCGACGAGATGCTTCACTTTTGGCGGAGGGCGTCGCGCTGCGAGTTCGTGGTCGCTGATTTCATCACCACGCTGAGCGCTGTTGTCCCTGGCGATGTTGTCTATTGCGATCCCCCCTATGCACCGCTCTCGACCACTGCAAACTTCACCAGCTACAGCGAAGATGGTTTCGCTCTCGTGCGTCAATGTCGGCTTGCCGAAGAGGCGCAACGTGCAGCGCAACGCGGCGTTCCGGTTATCATTTCTAATCACGACATCCCGTTCACACGTGAAGTGTATGCTGACGCTGACCAGATCCTCCACTTTGACGTGCAGCGGCACATCAGCAGCGACGCCGCCAATCGCACCAAAACAGCGGAGTTGTTGGCAATCTACCGTCCTAACGGATTGTCAGCTTGACTTCGTTATGGCTTTATCTTTGTGGCTTCATCGTGCGGGAGCCTGGAAAAGATCATGGTGTTGCGCAACTCCAACGTCAGATGGTTGCGGCGTTCGTTGCGCAGCACACCCTCCAGCGCAAATCCGGCGCGACGGGCAACCGCTGCACTCCGCACGTTCTGTTCATCACAGCGAATCTCGACGCGATGCGCGCCGAGATTCGTAAAGGCGAAGTGTGTGATAGCGTTGACAGCTTCGGTGATGTATCCTTGTCCGGCCATCGAGGTGCGCACCCAGTAGCCAATTTCGACCGCAGGGATTTCCCAGTCGATGCGGTGCATGCCGCTGGCGCCGACCAATGCGCCGCTCTCTTTATGCCAGAGCAAGAGCATGAAATCTTCGCGCGCCTGATACCTGGCGGCGGCGCGACGCACAACTTCCTCGCTGTCGGCGGGCGTCGGCGCGTCGGCTGCCCATGGCATCCACGGGCGCAGCTCCTCCAACGATTCGAGCACTGCCTGGTTGAGCGCTTCGCCGTCGCCTGGCCGCGGCGCCCGCAACAGCAGCCGTTCACTCTCGAAGGCGCTGGGAATGTCGAGCAGAATAGGGCGCTGAATCATAGGTGCTTGATGCGCTTGAAATACGCAGTTTTTTGGTTATGATGGCGTTCGCTGAGGCTGACCAGCTCCCAGCCTTCTTTACCGACCTGTTCGAGGTATTCGCGCAGCGTGGGGCCATTTTTCCAGTTGCTGCGCTCTCGGCCATCGACAAAACGCACACGCCAGCCGCGATAGTCGCGCACGATCACCTCGCGATATTCCCATTCCACCGGTTTGACAATTACGGGGATGGGCGGCGTCGGCTCCGGTTCGAGCTCGGGTGTAAGCTGTGCTTTGGATCGCGTTGGCCGCGTCTTGGGCGCTTGCGCGGCGGTCTGAAAGATGGGAATCTCCGCATCGGTTTCGGCGACATTGCCGGCGCCGAGCACATCGTCGAGAATGTCAGGCGTTGGTTTGCGCGTGCTCATCGCTCAAAATCCTTTCTGCCAGCAGGCGATAATCCTCCGCGCCGGTGGAGTGCACAGCATACTCGAAGATCGTCTGACCGTAGCCGGGCGCCTCGGAAAGCCGCACGTTGTAACGAATCGGGTTGCATACTTGTGTGGTGAAATGGCTGCGCAATTGTTGCAAAATTTCGTCTGACTTGCGCACGCGGCGGTCGTGGAAGGTGGGCAGCACGTAGCGCAGTTCCAGGCGCTGATGATAGCGGCGAATGGCGGCAAGGCTGCGCGTGAACTCCTGCAAGCCCTGCAAGGCAAGCACCTCCAATGCCACGGGCGCCAACACCTCGTCCACAAAGAAAAGGGCGTTCACCGTCAACACATCCCAACCCGGCGCTGTGTCGACGAGCACATAGTCGTAGCTGCTGTCCAACGAGGCAAGCGCCTCGGACAGCGTTTGCTCGCCGCCAAATTCCTTGCGGTCGATGGCGCGCTTGAGACCCGCCAGCCCGCGACCACCTGCCAGCAGCCACAATCCTGGGCGCGCCTCGAACAACGCCTCGTTGATCGACACATCGCCGCTGATCACCTCGGCCACGTTATGAGGAGGCGCCACATTCAGCATCCTGGCGACCTGTCCTTGCGTATCCATGTCGAGAAGCAGCACACGTCGTTGGCGCTGGACGAGTGCGCTGGCAAGGTTGACTGCGGTTGTACTTTTGCCTACACCCCCTTTGGAGAGGGCAATTGCCATCTTGCGCATAAGTTCATTCCTTCCGATGATTGTACAACGGAACATGTACGTTGGGGAATTGTGGCGGTGTTGCGACCGGTTGCGGATGCGAAATCCCCCGTTGTGCGGCTGTTGCCGATCACGTCGGTTTGGCGTCGATGCTCTCTTGCGCTACTATGGACGCTTGGCGCGGTTCATGAGCGCGTCGCAAGTGGAACCAGAATCATTGTGAAACACGTTGTCGAAGAACAGATGAAACCAGCAAAGCAACGCGTCAACGCTCAATTGATTTCCTCACCTCTGGTTGTGGCCTGTGTGGTGCTGCTCAGTGTTTTACTGTTGACGGGCTGCGGTGGACAGGAAACTCCTCCGACGCGCACACCGATTCCGACCTGGACGCCAACCCCAGCCGAAGCGGCGGCTGCGCAATTCGAGCAGTCGCAACCGCAAGCCGAACCGCAGGTGCAGGCTGGCCCGGTTCAGCCTGGGCAGCAAGCCGTAGACCCCACCCAGATTGCTGCAGCGATTGCAACCAGCACCCCAACGTCGACAGATACGCCAACCGAGACGCCGACGCCCGAACCCACCGCCACACCAACCGAAACGCCAACGATCACGCCGACGCCACTGCCCACCGATACGCCGACGCCAGAACCGACGCCCACCCCAACGCCTGAGCCGGAGTACCCATTTGCACTGGAAGAGGCCACCAAGTTCCCCACCGAGTCATTGGCGCCGAATGTTGTGCGCATCTACGCTTATATTTATTCGCCCGCCGAGCTTGGATTGGGCGGCTATTCGTTGCGCGTCGAGCATCTCGGCTCTGCACTCGTGGTCGATGAAGTCTCCTTTGCGGGGTTGCCCGAGCAGACGCGCGAGAGCGTCGGCCCCTTCACACGTTTCACCAACTTCAGCGTCGTTTTTGTGGAGCCACAGGCCGGCGAATGGCGCATCCAATTGCTGGACCCACAAGGGCAGCCAGCCGGACCGGCGGCGGTCTTTGAATTGACGGCGGATGAGAATACACGGGAATTGTATGTTCGCTATGTGCAAAAATGACGCTGCTTGAGCAGCGGAAGGAAGGCTGATGAGCGAGGACCACTTGACGCGCGTGCGGCGGCTCTGCCTGGCGTTGCCTGCAGCCAGCGAGCGCCTCTCCCATGGCGAACCTACCTTCTTTGTGCACAAAAAAGTCTTTGTGATGTTCGCCGACAACCATCATAACGATGGCCGTGTGGCCGTTTGGCTTCCCGTCCCGCCAGGCGCTCAAGAAGATCTACTTGTTGCAGCGCCTGAGCGTTTTTTCAAACCACCCTATGTCGGTGTGCGTGGCTGGATTGGCATTGAACTTGACCGCATTGACGACGCCGAATTGGAGATGTATATCAACTCAGCCTGGGAATTGATTGCTTCCCAGCAGCGGCGCAGCCGGAGAAACACGGGCGCCGGGTCGTAACAAGTCAGCGGTCGTCCGCCAAATTGAATCTTGTGGTGGATCTGGCGGACGCCCAGGAGCTGGATTAGGTGACTCATATTTACTTTAAAGATCGATGACGGCGGATGGGAAGCCCATCCGCCGTCATTGATCCTCTCATAATTACATCAGGCGCTTATCAGTAGTAGATAAGATTCCAGCGATCTTTCTCAATCGGGTCGAGCACAAAAGTGATCCACAGCGCCCGGTCTTCCTTCTCATTCAACACCAACTCTGCATTGCCGGAAAGCCCACGCCAGGCGCTGCTGGCCGAGAAAGCAATGCTGCCCGGATAGACCAGAATCGTCACCGACGCGCCCGGCTCCAGGTCCCATTCGCCGCTCAAATTGTCGCGTTCGGGGCGATAGCGTTGGTCTAGCGTGAAGCGAATCGTCTGATCGAACCCGTTGTTGACCACAATGCGCGCCAATCCTTCAGGCACTTCGGCGACTTCTGGCGTTGGTGTGATCTGTTCCGCCGGCGTCTCGACCTCGGTCGGTGCAGCCTCCGCTGGCGCCGGTGCAGGTGGCTGCGGCGCCGCTTCGACCGCCGTCGGCGCAGTTGTGGGCGCTTCGGTTGGGGCGACTGCCGCCACCGGCGTCTCGGCTGGCGCGGCGATTGTCTGCGCTGTCGTTGGTTCAGGCGTCGCTTCGACGACCGGTTGCCCGATCACCGGCAGGTCAGCCAGCGCGCCATCGCACAAAATGAACTCGGGGTTGGCCGTCACCCACCCATCGCGCGCCACGCGCTCCGTGACCTGCATCCACGTCTTGGTGCTGTCGAATGCCTCGACTACAACCGAACCCGGCTCTGTATCCGTGCCGCGAATCTTGGCGATGATCGGGAATTCCAACCCTGGGCCGCTACGGACATTGAGCGTGGGCACCCGCAGCCGACAGAATGCCTGCGGAGGCGGCTTGACTGTCTCGCCGCTGCTGGCGATGACGGCTTGCAAAGCAAGCGCTGTCACCTGGCTGTTGCTGGGGCCGGGCGTTTCGGTGCGCACCAGGCCGTAGTAGAAACCGGCTTCCGCCCCCTGTGGCGTCCATTCGCAGATGCTGCGCTCGCCAGCATTGATGCACGTGCGCAACTGTACGATCACCGGGGCATCTTCATCGATCGCAAATTCTTGCACGGCGGCAGGCGCAATCTCGAATAGTTCGTTGTTGACAATCACCGTTTCACGCTCGCCTGTGCGATTTTGGATCCAAATCTGATTGGATGGCGGCGCACCTGCCGTGCGCAGCGAAAGCAGGATGTCCTGTCCGAGCTGCTGTCCGATCACGACCTCGTAAAACCCGTCGCGCAGCAACAGATATGGATCCCAGAAACAGCCAGCGTCGCTGTCATCTTTGGTGGCTTCGCAGTTGAACAGATTGAGCACAGCCGTATCGCGCAGCAGCGTCAAGCCGATCGAACGCAAGGGGGCGACTTCATAGGTGCGTCCCTCGACAAAAAAGCGAATCGGCGCATCGGCGCGGTTGGCGATAATCGTGCCTTCCAAAACAGCGGCGTACGCCTCATCCAATGCAGCGTCATCCAACGCTGTTTCCTCTGTAAGCGCTCCGGTTGTGTCAGTCAGCGCAGCCGTTGTTGTCACCTCAACCGCTGCCGTCAGCGTCACTCCGACTGTAGAGGTCAGGCTGCCGGTTGGGGTCAAAGGTTGTCGTTGGCGGACGGAAAGTGAAGCGGGAAGAGTTGGTGTGGGAGTTGGCAGCTGCTGATTGGGGGTGAGATTCTCTGTTTGAGTCTGCTCAGCGGTCGTGCGGACGGCGGCGACTGGCGAGACGGCTTCGGCGGCCAAAACCGGCGTCGCAGTCATTGCAATTGCCATCAGCACAAACGCATAGATGGATGCTGTTTTCATAAAATCAACCTGTCACTCTGTGTATCGAATCTGCGGCGTCTCCGGCAGGCTCAGCAACCAGTATAGACGGATGTGCGTCACCTCGCTCCTTGGTGATCCTACAAAAGAGATACGCCAGAACTACACGACGGTGCTGTGTTGGCGCCACTGTGTCGGGCGGATGCAATCATCCGCTCGCATAGAGATCGCCTTATATCATTTAAGACTAAAACGTTCTGTTTGTTGTCCTGGTTTCGCTAGAAAAGTTAATCAAAGGGAATCAATCAAAATTTCCCAAATGGCGCAAATGGCAAAAAAGATTGCTGAAAAGCAAAAGCGCAGGGAATTCCCTGCGCCTGCCACATCGTATGCCGGTTGCGTGCACTTATTTCGCTTCGCGATAGATGACGTGGCGACGCACGATCGGATCGAACTTGCGCAACTCGATGCGATTTGGATCATTGCGACGATTTTTCGTGGTCAGATACATGTGCGAGCTTTCTGTGCTGCGCATCTTGATAATCTGCCGTGGTCCCTTCTTAGCCATTTCATGCCTTCCTTTCCAACCTGGTTGAAAGCCTACAAACAAATAGTATAGCGCAACTATGCAGCCTGCACAAATTGTTTGAACGATTTGCGCCCCAAATATGTTTTGGGGAATCTTCATTCCTGTCGTGGATCGCTGAGAAGGCGCCGTTTGGATGCGCTTCTACAGTTGGGGGCATATCGCAGGTCATCGCCTCCGGCGGGACGCAGCGCACCGGGGGCGATGACCTGCATTTGCTTTTGACAGTTGCCGCTGAAATTGTTACAATTTTATGTAGTTTCGTGAGGCGCACGGAGATGCGCCTCCTTTTTTGCAGTCATTGTTCACAGAGACCTGCCCGGTTCACGCCGGATCACAGGAGGAGCGTATGAGCGAGAGAATGTTGCGCAGCGTCGGCGCTTTGGGCGACGCGCATGAAACTGTCACTTACGAACTCACCACCGACAAAACGTCCACCGCCGCCCGCAAGTATCACATCTGGACCATCGGCTGCCAGATGAATGTGGCCGACTCCAACCATGTCGCCGCCGAGCTGGAGAAGATCGGCTATGGTCCGACCGACCGCCTCGATGAGGCTGATGTTGTCGTTCTCAACACCTGCGTCGTTCGCCAGAGCGCTGAGGATAAAGCTATCGGCAAGCTCGGCAGCCTCAAACCATGGAAGCGCGCCAAGCCCGACCGCACGATTGCGTTGATGGGCTGCATGGTCGGCGTCAAGCCTAGCCCGCAGTTGCTGGAGAGCTATCCTTACGTCGATGTCTTCATGCCGCCAAGCGAGGCGACGCCGCTGGTGAACTTTCTGCGCCAGGCCGAGATCGACGCCGAGATGGCTGAAATCGAGCGACAGCAGCTGGCGCAGCGCTATCAGCTTCAGGACGAGGCGCAGCCGATCGGCACGGTGCAGTCGATCAAGCATCTGGCGTTGAGCGGCGAAGCGCCGGTTGCTGCGCATGTGCCGATTGTCTACGGGTGCAGCCACGCCTGCACCTTCTGCATCATCCCTTTTCGCCGCGGCATTGAACGCAGCCGCCCGGTGCAGGAGATCGTCAACGAGGTGCGCGGGCTGGTGGCGCAAGGTGTGCGCGAGGTGACGCTGCTCGGCCAGATCGTGGATCGCTACGGCTATGACTGGCGCGGCGAGCTGGGCAACAGCGCCACAGTGAAAGCGTTTCAGGGGCTGGTGTGGGAAGGCGAGTCGGACGTCAATGCATTCACAAGCCACCAGTCGCGATCTACAGTCTATAATTCATACGATCTGGCTGACCTCTTGCGCGCCGTCCACGAAATCGATGGCTTGTGGCGCATCCGTTTTCTAACAAGCCACCCCAACTATATGACCGACCGAATCCTGGAGACCGTGCGCGATTTGCCTAAAGTCTGTCCACACATCGAGGTTCCGATCCAGGCGGGCGATGATGAAGTGTTAGAGCGCATGAAGCGCGGCTACACTAACGCCGAATACCGCGCACTGATCGAACGCATTCGCTCCATCGTGCCCGACGTCGCGATCAACACCGACATCATCGTCGGCTTCTGCGGCGAGACCGACGAGCAATTCGAGCGCACCGTCGAGATCGTGCGCGATCTCAAATTCGACAAAGTGCATCTGGCGCGCTACAGCCCGCGCCCCGGCACCGTCAGCGAGCGCCGCATGGTGGACGATGTGCCTGAAGCCGAGAAAGTGCGCCGCCATAAATTGCTCGAAATGTTGCAGGAGCAGATCAGCGCTGAGATCAACCAACGCTTTCTCGGCGAGATCGTGGAAGTGCTGGTGGAGGACAAACACAAAGGCAAGTGGCGTGGGCGCAATCGCCAGAACAAGCTCGTCTTCATCGAGAGCGATCTACCGCTGCGCGGGCGCCTGGTTGAGGCGCAAATTACATGGACAGGGCCATGGTCGATGCAAGGGCGTTTTGTGCGCGATGTCTCGCCGTTGCCAGACCGGATTGCACTGCCCAGGCAGAGTTTTACAATCAACCTGGCCGCTGCATAAATAGCCCATCAACCAATCACTCTCAAGATTGACGAGCGGAGACGCCAATCAACATGGATATTGTCTGGGCTGTTGTACAGTTTGTCGCCGGGTTCGTGTTCCTGGTTGGCGGCGCGGAACTGCTGATCCGTGGATCGAGTCGCATTGCGCTGCGGCTGGGCATCCAGCCAATTGTCGTCGGGCTGACTGTCGTCGCCTTCGGCACCAGTGCACCAGAGTTGGTGGTGAGCGTGACGGCAAACATCACCAACTCCGGCAGCAGCGACCTGGCAATCGGCAACATAGTCGGCAGCAACATCGCCAATCTGGGGCTGATTCTAGGTTTGTGTGGCAGCGTCTATGCCCTGCGCGTCAATCGTCACATCGTCACTGTTGAATATCCCTTGCTGGGCGGCATAACGATCGTCTTTAGTTGGATGCTCTATGGCGGTTTCCTCGGACAATTGGAGGGGGCAATCTTGTTCGTCGGCTTGCTCGCTTTTATTGCGTGGAATGTCATCGCTGCGCGCAAACAATACGAAATGGCGCACGCCGCCGAAGAGACAATCGAGGTTGCCGCAACAGTCGATGAACGCATCCTGCGTCCAAGCGAGCAACTGTGGTTCGACGTATTGCTGGTCGTCATGGGGTTAGGCGGGCTTGTGCTTGGCGCCGACTGGCTGGTCAGCGGCTCACGCACGATTGCATTGGCGCTGGGTGTGAGTGAGGTCGTGATCGGGTTGACGCTGGTCGCCGTTGGCACAAGCCTTCCCGAAGTGGCGACCTCACTGGTCGCCAGCTTTCGCGGGCAGGGCGATCTGGCAATCGGCAATGTCGTGGGCAGCAACCTGTTCAACATCCTCGGCGTCGCCGGTTTGACCGCTGCAATCAAACCGCTGCGCACTTCCGATGGCATCGGCGCCGACCTCGCAGTGATGTTGGCTTTCACTGCATTGGTCTATTTGATGGTGCTGAAACGACCCCATCGAATCGATCGGTGGCAGGGGTGGTTGCTGATTTTCCTGTATGCTGGCTATATCGTTTTCCTGTATATGCGCGGTTGATGCACTGACCCGTTCGTTACACCTCCCCTTTCCCAACAACCAGCACGACATTGTGTCCCCCAAAGCCGAACGCATTGACGATGGCGCGGCGCGCATCGACGCGTTCCGCCGTGTTGCCGACGATGTGAAGGTCGATTGCCGGGTCGGGTGTGTAGTTGATCGTCGGCGGTGCGATGTCCGTGCGCAGCGTGTGCACGGCGGCGACCAGCGACTGCGCACCCGCTGCGCCAAAACCGTGACCGATCATACTCTTAATGCTAGTGACATAAAGTCTATCTGCCCACGCGCCAAATGCCCGCCGCAGCGCCAACGCCTCGGCGGCGTCGTTGAGCGGCGTGGCGGTCCCGTGCGCGTAGACCACATCGATCTCCTCTGGCGCAGTGCTCGCCTGCTCAAGGGCGCCGACAATAGCACGCACTGCGCCGTCCGATTCCGGGTCGGGGGCGGTAATGTGAAAGGCGTCGGCGGTGAGCTTGCCGCCGAGCACTTCTGCATAGAGCGTCGCCCCGCGCGCCCGCGCATGTTCTTCTGTCTCCATGACCACCGCAGCTGCCCCCTCGCCGGCAACCAATCCATCGCGATTCACTGAAAACGGACGGCACGCTTCGCTTGCCAGCGCGCCCATGCGGCCAAATGCAGCAAAGGTGATCGGCGTGATCGACGATTCGGTTCCACCGGCAATAAAGACGTCAGCCTCCCCGCGCTGCATGAAATGATACGCCTCCAACACTGAATAATGGCCGCTGGCGCAGGCGAGCGCATGGGTCATCACCGGGCCGCGTGCGCCCAGTTCAATGGCGACGGCGGCGCTCACCTCGCCCGGCGTCATGTGCAGCAGACTGAGCGGATCAAGCGAGCGCCAGCCTTGCTCGACCATCTGCGTCGTGTAGGTCTCGACCAACGGCAGCCCTGCACCGCCGGTTGCCAGAAAGACGCCGACGCGTTCACAGTTGCGCTTGTCGATCGTCAGGTGCGAATCCGCCAACGCCTGCTGTGCGACGGAAAGTGCAAATTGCGTGGCGCGCGGCCAGCGATCGATGCCCTGTTTCGACGCCGGTGGTGTGAAGTTTTTGACTTCGCACGCAATGGTGTAGGGCATATCGCCCGGATCGAACGCCGTAATACGCGCAGCCCCCGACTGCCCGGCGACAAGAGACTGCCAGTAACTTGCCGCGTCATTGCCAATCGGCGTCACCGCACCCATGCCGGTGATGAAGATGCGTTTCATACTTCGTATTCCTTTGCAGGTATTGTCGCTGATCAAAATCCAATCGATAGCAATCTTATTTTACTGGAAGAATGTGTCCTGCCGACAACTCGCTGTACAATGAAGCAATGCATTTATCGGTTGGTTTTGCCACAACGATTGACAATGCTTTTGGCGACAATGGCGTCATCCATAATGACTTGCAAATCGCAGAGATTTTGTGGAAGATGCGTTGAACAGCGAACCACTCTCCAGGGAACTTCCAGGCTCTCTGGAAGGAAAGGCTACGCTCAGAAATCAGTTATGAAAACGAAGTCGTCGCGATGACAAACCATACAACGGACTCCTCAACCCACTTTCAGATGCTCGAACTTCCGGTCGGCGGCATGGATTGCGCCGAGTGTACGCGGCATGTCGAGCACGCGTTGGCCGCCGTGCCGGGCGTCGTTTCGGTGCAGGTGTTGCTTTCGGCGGAGAAGGCGATCCTGCGCCTCGACCCATCTGCGGTGTCACTGGATCAGTTGCGAGCGGCGGTGACGGATGCCGGCTACAGCGTGCCCGATTCCAATGAAAGCCCCGCAGAGGCGCGCCAGACCGGGTACACGCACAAGGTCTGGACGGTGATGGCGCTGGTCTTTGGCGCCGTGCTTTTTGTCGTCGTCATCGGCGAGTGGCTGGGGCTGTTCGAGGCGATCACCGAGCGCGTGCCGTTCTGGTTGGGCGCAGCGCTGGTCGTGATCAGCGGCTGGCCCGTCTTTCGGAATGTGGCGCGCGCCACGTGGCAGCGCCAGATCACCTCTCACACCCTGATGACCATCGGCGTGATTGCGGCGCTGGCGGTTGGGCAGTGGGCGACAGCGGCGGTGGTCGTCTTCTTCATGCGCGTCGGCGACTATGTTGAACGCTTCACCGCCGAGGGCGCGCGCAAAGCCGTGCGCAACCTGACTGCCATGGCGCCGCAGCAAGCTCGCGTCGTGCGTGATGGCGCCGAAGTCGAGGTTCCTGTCGCCGCCGTGCAGCCAGGCGAGATCGTGGTCGTACGTCCCGGCGAAAAGATTCCGGTCGACGGCGTCGTGATCGACGGTCACGCCACAATCAATCAAGCAGCGATCACGGGCGAGTCGTTGCCGGTGGAGGCCGCGGCCGGCGCGCGTGTTTTCGCCGCCACCATTGCCCAGCTTGGCAGCCTGCGCGTGCGCACCGAACGCACCGGCAGCGACACCACCTTTGGCCGCGTAATCAGGCTTGTCGAGGAAGCGGAGGCGAATCGTTCGGACGTGCAACGCTTCGCCGACAAATTTAGCGCCTACTATCTGCCGATCGTGCTTGCAATTGCGCTGCTAACATTGTTCATCCGCCAGGATGCGCTGGCGATGGCGGCAGTGCTGGTGGTCGCCTGTTCATGTTCGATTGCGTTGGCGACGCCGGTGGCGATGTTGGCGGCCATCGGCAACGCTGCGCGCCAGGGTGTATTGATCAAGGGGGGTAAATATATTGAAACGCTGGCGCGCGCCGACGTACTGTTGATCGACAAGACCGGCACGCTGACATTGGGTCGCCCACACATTGAAGAGGTGATTCCATTCAACGGCATGTCGGCGCAGGCTGTGCTTGGTCTGGCTGCCTCCGCCGAACGTTACTCCGAACATCCGCTGGCGGATGCTGTGCGCATCCGCGCTGTGGAGGAAGGTCTGACGTTGCAAGAACCTGCGCAGTTCAGCGCCGTGCCGGGCAAGGGCGTCGTCGCCGAAGTGGAAGGTCGCCGCGTCACCGTCGGCAGCCACACGCTGACCACTGCTGCACTGCCAACCGTTGATCGCCTGGGAGTGGAGGGGAAGAGTCGGCTCTGGATGAGCTGCGACGGCGAGATCGTCGGGCTGCTGACTGCGACTGACACACTGCGCAATGAAATTCCAGTTGCGCTTCAGCAGTTGCGTGCAATGGGTGTTGACAATATCGAACTGTTGACGGGTGACCACGCCGCTGTGGCTGAGCCGCTGGCGCAGTTGCTGGGCATCGGCTATCGCGCCGATCTGTTGCCCGAAGACAAAATTGCTGTCGTCAAGGCGCACCAGGCGCAGGGGAAGATCGTAGTCATGGTAGGCGATGGCGTCAACGACGCGCCGGCGCTTGCCCAGGCCGATGTCGGCGTTGCAATGGGCGCCGCCGGGACGGATGTGGCGTTGGAGGCCGCGCACATTGCATTGATGCGCGATGACTGGATGTTGACGCCGGCTGTCTTTGCACTGGCGCGGCGCACAATGCGCGTCGTCAAGACCAATCTATTTCTGACCGCCGTGTATAACATAGCCGGGCTTTCGTTGGCGGCGATGGGCATTCTGCCGCCGATTCTGGCGGCAGCCGCCCAATCGATTCCCGACTTGCTGATCGTGGGTAATTCAGCGCGCTTGCTGAGAAACACAAAGGATTGAAGAGGAGGCCGGGAGATGGGTGGACGATTGGCGTTGGGCGCTTTTCTGATATTGATTACTATTTTGTGTTCGCCGATGCAGATTGTTTACGCGCAAGATGAAGGTGGGAGTGCATCGCCCGACATCGTCGGCGGCGAGGAAGCGACGCCGGGCGAGTTTCCGTGGCAGGCGTTTCTACGCATCGGATCGTATATCTGCGGCGGCTCATTGATTGATTCCCAGTGGGTGATGACGGCGGCGCATTGCGTCGAACGCGATGATTCGCCGGGACAGCCTGTGCCGCCGTCGACGGTGACTGTCCACCTGGGCAAGCACAACATTCGCCAGACCGAAGCCTCGCAGCAGACCAAAAGCGTCGCTCAGGTGATCATGCATCCAAATTACAATTCAAACAGCGGCGACAGTGACATTGCGCTGCTTAGACTAACTTCGGCGGCGGCGCTTAATAGCCGGGTGGCGACGATTCCGCTGCTGGTCAGCCCTGGCGATGATCCGCTAACAGCGCCCGGCGTACTGGCGACTGTCACAGGCTGGGGAACGACCTCGGAGGGCGGTGTTGTTTCCAATACATTGCAGAAAGTGTCGATTCCAATCGTTTCGAATGCAACGTGCAATCAGGCGCTGCCGTGGACAATCACTCAGAACATGATCTGCGCCGGCTACGCTGCGGGTGGCAAGGATTCGTGTCAGGGCGACAGCGGCGGCCCAATGATTGTGCCTGACGGCGCTGGTGGCTGGAAACAGACCGGCGTCGTCAGTTTTGGGCTTGGCTGTGCTCGCCCGGGGCTGTATGGCGTCTACACGCGCGTCTCTCGCTACATTGCCTGGATCGGACAATATGTCGATCTGAACGTGTTGGCGGTGAACAGTTTTTCGCCGACGAGTGGGCGACCCGGCGTCCAGGTGACGTTGACCGGAGCCGGATTTAGCAGTGTCGTTGCGGTCGAGTTTGCAGGAGCGCCGGCAGTCTTTAACATTCCCTCTGACACGCAGCTTGTTGCTGTTGTCCCGCAGGGCGCTGTCAATGGGCCGGTTACGATTCGGTCGCCTTACGGCGTGGTGCAGACTGCCTCAAACTTTCAGCCGTTCTATCAACTGAATGTACAGACCACAGACAATGGTTTTGTCGATATTTCACCCGGCGCGACGCGTTGCACGAGTACGTCTCCCTGCGTGCAGCAGTTGACTGGCGGGGACACAGCAACATTGAACCCAACCGCTGCGACAGGTTTTGTCTTTGCAGGCTGGCGTGGCGCCTGCCCGCCGCTCGATAGTAGTTGCTCGCTTTATATGAATGCTGACTACGGCGCCGTGGCTGTTTTCGCCCCACCGATTTCGACGCTACATGTTGAGGTTGTTGGCAATGGCGACGGCGTTGTGAGCGGCGGCGACGTTATTGACTGCGGCGATTCCTGCACTGCGGAACTGCAGACGCGCACATCATTGGTGCTGACCGCGCATCCCGATCCAGGAATGATCTTCACCGGCTGGCAGGGTGACTGCACCGGATTGACGCCGACCTGCACGGTGAACATGATCGGCGATCAGCAAGTGGCCGCGGGCTTTGCGGTCGCGCAATACATCTATCTGCCGACGATCCGGCGATGAAACAGGATCTGCACTTTATGCGCAATGATATTCGCTCTCGAGCGATCGTGATGGGCGCCAGTATGGCAGGGTTATGGACGGCGCGCGTGCTGGCGGATCATTTTGAACAGGTGTTGGTGTTGGAGCGCGACCATCTACCCGATGGTGCGGAAGCGCGCCCCGGCGCGCCGCAATCGCGACAATATCACATTCTGCTGCGCCGAGGTCTGCAACTTCTGAATGAACTTTTCCCCGGCATGGAAGAAGAATTGATTGCCGCTGGCGCTGTTCCCTTTGATGCAACCTGGGATGTGAAGGTGCGCACGCGCGGGCGCTGGCTGCCACAATTTAAGTCGGGCCAGTGGTTGGTGAGTTGCAGCCGTCTTCTTCTTGAAGCGACTATGCGGCGGCGGCTGCGCAAACATGCGCGGATTCGCTTCGTGGAGGGCGTCGAAGTCGTAGGGCTGGAGGCTGATGAGCAGCGTTTGCGAGTGAGCGGGGTGCATTTCAGGCGAAGGCAGGCGCAAGAGAACGAGGCGGCAACTATAGAGTCGCTTGCCGCCGACCTGGTGGTCGATGCGTTGGGGCGCCGTTCGCCGACGCCGACGTGGTTGGAATCGCTTGGCTATACGGCGCCGCAGGAGAGTGTAATCGATTCGTTCCTCGGTTACGTCACGCGACGTTATCGCCAGCCGAAGAATTTCCAGGCTGACTGGCGCATGATGCTCTTGACCGCAACTCCACCACACATGCCGCGCGGCGGGCTGATCTTCCCGGAAGAAAATGGCGTTTGGGTGGTGATGATGGCTGGCGCCAACAAAGACTATCCCCCGACCGACGAAGCTGGCTTTGATGAATTTGCACAAAGTCTGGGGCCAGAATTCTACACGGCTGTGCGCTCCGCCGAACCAATCAGCAAGCCGATCGGTTACCGCGGCACCGATAGCCGCTGGCGTCACTACGAACGTCTAGAGCGTTGGCCCGACCGTTTCGTCGTGTTAGGCGACGCCTTCTGTGGCTTCAACCCCATATATGGGCAAGGGATGACCGTGGCGGCGATGTCAGCGATGGCGCTCGCCGATGAAATTCGTCGCAGCAGCGGCCAGCTAGATGGCGTGGCGAAGCGCGCCGAAATCGCCTTTGGTAAAGTGACAAAGGGCGCCTGGTTGTTGGCGACCGGCGCCGATCTCGAATGGCCCGAAACTATTGGCGGCGAGCGCAGCAATGGTCCGGCGGAGCGCTTTGGCCGTTGGTACATCGACAAGGTGTTGAGTGCACTTGCCGACGATCAACGCGTGCGCCTAGCGTTCAACGATGTCAATCAACTGGTCAAGCCGATCGCCAGCCTCTTTGCACCGGAGATTATGCTGCGGGTGTTGCTACACTCTGTGAAGGCGTGACTGTAATCTGTCTCAATTTTTTGGTGCGTACGGACAGAATATATCGTGTCCGTGCGATATATCGTGTCCGTGCGGTCAGCTCGCCTCGCTGTAAAGATGCTCATGACAATAGTCAGTCGATTCAGTCAGTCGATTCAGTCAGTCGATTCAGTCAGTCGAGCCTGTTCCTAGCTTCGCAAGCACGGCTTCACCGACGCATCTGCCTTGTGCCAGGCCATTCTCATTTGCCGAGCGAAAATGGATGCCGCCATAGAGCCGCGACACAGCGGCTTCCTCTGCCGCCGCCCAGAATGAGTCATACGTGCGTGGGGCGAAGCCGAGCCGCTCTGTACTATGATCGGTGAAGGTGTAGCCATCGCCGAAGAGCGCGGTGAGCACCGTCGCCATTGCGCCCGCTTCGGTCGAATGCCCTGACGGATATTCTGGGAATGGCGGCGTAATCAGCGGGTCGGTGATCGACATGGCGTTCCAATCCGGGTCGATCACATCGCGGATATAGGTGATCGGGCGTAGGAGATTGTAGACATATTTGTCGCGCCAGCAGACGATGAACGCGTCAGCAATCGCCACGCCGAGCCGCAAATAGACATCGGCAGCGCGGGCAAGCGTGGCGTTTTCCTGCCGCAAAAGCTGCGTGCCAATGGCGAGCGAGTGACCTGGCGGTGTGGCAGTCAACACCGGATCGTCAGCCCAGTAGAGCGCCGTCTCGCGCTGTGCGGGTGAAAGATTCTTGACGGTCGTGTAGACTTCCCATGCCTCGGCATAGAACGGCGACGCCGGATCGGTCGAGTAGACGGGCGGCGGCGGCAACGCACACGCCTCGGCGTCAGGCAGTACAAAACGTCGGTTGGCGCCCCACGTTGGCTGAAGTGCACGGTAGTAGTTGGGCGGCGTAGGGACCCACAAACCTTCTCCTTGCGGCGGTCGATAGGTGCGTGGGTTGTTGTAGAAATAACCTTCGTGGCCGCCGTCATGTTTCGACCACTCGAAGATTGCCGCGGCTACATCCCGCCCGCGGCGAATCGACCTGTGCAGTGTGTCCGGTGTGACGTCGTGTTCATAGCGTGTGCGGATGCTTTCTTCCAACAGATCGATCGAGCGACGCGCCGACTCGCCGGCATGGGCAAAAAGCCGCCGCTGAATCGACG
The DNA here is from genome assembly GCA_016861025.1 of Chloroflexota bacterium. Taxonomy (GTDB): domain Bacteria; phylum Chloroflexota; class Anaerolineae; order Caldilineales; family Caldilineaceae; genus Caldilinea. The sequence continues at coordinate 16,068 of BOKO01000006.1, read as the reverse complement.
CCAGCGCGCTGTTGGCGACGAGGGGCCAGTGATAGGCTGCATCATCAGGCGGCGGCGTCCACGTCAGCTCGTTGAGCCGCCCAACCAGCGAGCGACCGCCTGGCACGCCTGGATAGATTGCTTCGTACAGCGTGACGCTGACATAGCCAATTGCGCGCGCGGCGACCGGTGGTGAATAGCCGGGCGCCTGCCGCATCAACTCCTCCAGCAAGGTGAACCACGCCGTCGCCACGCGGTGATCGTCGGCGGGGACTATAGAAGGCCGATATGCTTGCGCGCTGCGGTGCATCGGCAACATCGCAAAGAGGATGACAAGCAGGGCGGCTACACCAAGTTGCTGGCGACCGGTCATCCGTCGTGGCGTTGAATTGCGAGTCATGTGCAAGGAAAAGCGCCCGTATACTCGTATTGTTTCAGCCAGGCAGAGCGAGGCGTACGGGCGCTTACGATGTAGGTTTGCAATGCTCATGTCGATAGTATATGCGTGTCGTTTTCGCCCTGCAAGTTGTCCAGAATCGTGGGTTCCTTGTCACATTTTTATGCAAAAAAACTACCGTGCAAACGCATTCCATGGATTGTGGACGGTCAACTGTCGGATTGTGGCGTCATCCACGCCGGACGCACGCAGCTTGGGCAGAAACGTCTCGCTCAAGTAGGTGTAAGGAAGCTGCGTCCCGCCGTGCGGCTTGGACGGATCGTACCAGCCGCGGTCGTGACTCAACAGCAGTTGCTTGCCAAACCCTGCGTCCAACACGCGGTGGATGTGTTCGACGAACCATTCGTCGCTGCGCCACTCGCTGCCGATAGCATCGTACTCGAGCCAGCAACCGCGTCGCGCCATCTCCACGTGCAACGCAAAGTCCGGATCAGCTTGTGTGTGAATCCACACGAACCGATCGGCGCGATAGCCCGCAGCTTCGAGAATGTCGAGTTGGTGGCGCACGACCTGCCCGCGGATCGTGTGGCTGCCTATCAATGCATTCGTTTCGCAACCGGCGCGCGCGGCGGCGCGCAGAATTTTTGCCTCGACTGGTGTGATGCCGTCGTCGCCGGCGCTCAGCTTGATCCAGGCGGCGCGCACGCCGGTGTTCCCGACCTGCTCGCTCAGCTCGCGCACCATCCATGCTTTCAGTTCATCCTCGCTAGCGGCGTGCGCCCAAGCGGGAACCCACGGTTCACGGTAGATGCCCGTCGCAACGACGACCGGAAAATCGGCGGCGTCCGCCACCGCCTTGACAATGTCGACGCGGCGACCGACGCCTTCGGGCGTGCACTCCACCAGCGCAGTCACGCCCGCCGCCCGCGCCGCCTCCAGGTAGGGCGTCATCACGGCGACCACCTCATCGGCGGCGGCGTTGCGATAGCTCTCCGCCTCAATTGGGCCTAGATCAACAAAGATATGTTCGTGCGGCAGGATCATCTCGACATCGGTTTCGCCGAGCGCGCCGTGCGTTGTCCATAGCGTTTTCATTTGCAATCCTTTCATTCAGTTGTTCGTTATTTTGCGGGGATGCGCATCTTCATCCACGGCGCCGAGTTGTGGAAGTTGGCGACGGCGCTCCCCGGCGGATTGATGGCGTCGCACGCTGCACGCAGATCATCGCTCAGGTGCATCTCCAGAATCGGTAGCGCGTGCGCCAGTTGTGCAACGGTGCGCGGCCCGTAGAGCGGCGCAGTAACGCCCGGCTGCTCCTTCACCCAGAGCAAGCCAAGCTGCGCAGGCGACATGCCTGCCTCCTGGGCCATCGCTGCGAACCGGTTCCCGGCTTCGACCGCGCGCGGGGTGACGCGTTCGGCGTAGATGCCGCCGCGCAGCACGGCGCGTGAATCGGGCGGCGGCGCGGCGGCGTCCTGATAACGTCCTGCCAGCATCCCCGCAGCGAGCGACCCCCACGGCAGCAATCCCAGCCCATGTTTGAGCGCCAGCGGAACCAGCTCATTTTCGATGCGACGGTCGAGCAGGTTGTAGGGCGGCTGCTCCGAAATAAAGCGCGCAAAACCGCGCAATTCGCTCACCATCAACGCCTCCATCACCTGCCACGCCGGATGCGTCGTCGCGCCGATGTAGCGCACCTTGCCATCGCGCACGAGCATGTCGAGCGCGTAAAGCGTTTCCTCAACCGGAATTTCTGGCGAGGGGCGATGCAGCTGGTAGAGATCGATGTAGTCGGTCTGCAGACGGCGCAACGAATCCTCGCACGCCGCCAGAATGTGTCTCCGCGAATTGCCGCGGTCGTTAGGGCCTGGCCCGACAGGATAGTGCACTTTGGTCGCCAGCACGACGACATGGCGATTGCGTCGCTGATGCAGCCAGCGCCCGATGATGCGTTCGCTTTCGCCGCCGCTGTAACTGTTCGAGGTGTCGATCAAGTTGATCCCGCCAGCGCTCGCCGCGTCGAGGAGCGAGCACGCCTCCGGCTCTGTCAGCGGATTGGCAAAGTTGTCAGTTCCTAATCCTAATGGCGCCACCTTAAGACCGCTGCGCCCCACCGTTCGATAGTTCATGCGCCCATCATACAACAACTTTTGACAGAACGCAGTTTTTCTGCGAATCAGTCATCCGGTAGACTGATGGGTTGGTATGTGTTTCGTAATTACGTGTTGCGTATTTCGTGTTTCGTGTCAATAATCCCGACGCAGCACGCAATACGCAACACGTTCTGTCAAACTCCATCGCCAATCACGAGAAGTTGACATGCAACAGACCATCAAAATTCAATCGCCTGCCTTCACGGCGCAAAGCTATGCACTGTTCACTGCACTGTTGATTGTGGATAGCTTTCATTACATTTTTGCGCGGCTTTTGCTTCCACACATTCATCCGACCGCCTCAGCTTTTCTGGTGCTGGCCGTGGCGACGGTGCAGGTGATCGCTTACGCAGCGATTCGGCGGGAGCTACGCTGGCAGCCGGCGCGTGCACATTTCTGGTTCTTCGCCTCGATCGGCTTCCTGATTGCAGCCTCCACCGTGCTGAGCTATCTTTCCATTGCCTACATCGATCCAGGCACGGCGTCGATGCTTGGAAAGACGGGCATCGTGTTCAGCCTGTTATTGAGCGTCCTCTGGTTGCGCGAACGACTCAGCCGGGTCCAGGTCATTGGCGCCGTAGTGGCTGTGACCGGCGCCGTGACGATCAGCTTTCATCCTGGCGCCGTGACACAGTGGGGCGCCTTGCTGATTCTGACCTCAACATTTTTCTATGCTTTGCACGCTGCCATCGTCAAGCGCTATGGCGATGACATGAACTTTCTGGATTTCTTTGTCTTTCGCCTGTTGTCCACAACGATCTTCCTCTTTTTCTTTGCGCTGGGCGGTGGTCATCTTCACTGGCCTAACAGCGAGACCTGGCTGTTGCTGTTGCTGGCGGGCACGGTGGATGTTGTGATCAGTCGCACGCTCTATTACAAGACCCTGCGCCTCTTCCCAATGAGCATCCACACCATTATCTTGATGCTCAGCCCGGTCGTGGCGATTGCGGTGTCGCTGCTGCTCTTTGGCGAATTTCCCGGCGTGCAGGACTTGATCGGCGGAGCGTTGGTGTTGATCGGCGTGTTCGTGGTCAATCGCGCCCGCGTGTAGGTCAACGCTTTTGGTGTGATGGGTCGCCATGTCACGCCGGAGGCGGTGACCTGCGACAGACATCGATATAAGCTTTATTCTGCTGCGTTCGTGATATACTTTAATGGCTATGGATTCGCTTACAACCGCGTGGACGCCTTCCTTTCCTGCTTTCCAGGCATTGCTGAACGCACTGGCCGCCGAGGCCGATCCGGTTTACGTCGTTGGCGGCGTTGTGCGTGACGCGCTGCTTGGGCGTAGCAAAGAGCTGACCGATCTCGACGTGATTGTGGTCGAGCAGGCGAACCGCGTTGCACGTCGCGTCGCCGATCGGTTGGGGTGGGCGTATTACGCGCTCGATGCGGAGCGGGATGTGGCGCGGCTTGTGTTTACGGCAAGCAAGACGCCGTTGGTCTGCGATGTAGCGGCGATGCGTGGAGGCGAGTTGGCCGCCGATCTCCAATCGCGCGATTTCACAGTGAACGCCATGGCGATGCGCTGGCGACGCAACGCTGCGACCGAACTGGTCGATCTGGTGAATGGACGTGAAGACCTGGCCGCGCGCCGGTTGCGTCGCGTCACGCCGTGGAGCATGGCGGATGATCCGGTGCGTCTGTTGCGCGCCATACGGTTGGCGGTGCAGCTCGACTTCACGATAGAGAATGACACGCTGCTGCAGATGTTGCGCATCGGCGATGCGCTGCGTCTGGTTAGCCCAGAACGTGTGCGCGACGAACTGTGGAAGATATTGGCGCTGGCGCAACCTGAACATGCGCTAGAAATGTTGCGGGAATATCGTTTCCTGCACATTCTGCTGCCGGAAGTGGCGGAAATGGAGGGTGTGGAGCAGAGCACGCCGCATGACGCCGACGTCTTCCAACATACGCTGCGTGCAGTTCGCCATGCTGTAGCGCTCCGCGATTGGCTTGCCTACGAGAAGCCGATCAACGACAGCGAGGCGGGCGCAACGATAGCTACGGCGTTGGCGCCGTACTTGCCAAGATTGCGCCAACTGTTGCTGAACACCACCGCCGCCGAGCGCCGCCAGGCGGATTGGCTGGTTTGGTTTGCGCTCTGGCACGATGTCGGCAAGCCATCGACGCGTACGGCAGAGCGCATCGCCGATGGAGCGGTGCGCTATCGATTTTTGGGGCACGAGGAGATTGGCGCCCGGCTGGCGGAGCAGCGCATGGAAGCACTCAAGTTTAGCCGCTATGAATCGTCGTTGATGCGGGCAGTGATTCAGGCGCACATGCGTCCGCACCTCTTGCACGCTTCGTTTGGCGCCGACCCACTCAGCCGCCGCGCCTGCTACCGGTTTTTTCGCGACAGTGCATCTGGCAACCAGGCGCGTGCTGTCGAAGGCGAGGTGGGAATTGACACAGTGTTGCTTGCCCTGGCAGACTATCAGGCAATCTATGCTGCGTCGCCGCCGCCAAACTGGACTGATTATGTGCGCCATGCCGCCGAGTTGATAGCTTTTGGGTTGGCGCCAAATGGGTTGACGGAAACGCGCCAGCCATTGGTCGATGGTCACACGTTGATGGCTTATTTTAAGCTGGCGCCTGGTCCACAGATCGGGGCGTTGCTGGAGCAACTGCGTGAGGCGCAGGCAGCAGGCGAGATCGCCACACCGGAAGAAGGTCTGGCGCTGGCCGCCGAGCTGCTGACCGGAACTGTGTAGATGTCACAATCCTTGTCGTATCGCCACAACCACACCGACGAATTTTGCCCTCACCTGGCGCAGGTGACAGGCGACCGTCGTCGCGAGCCGCCGGTGGAATTCCCAAGCTTTGAGAATCAATGTCTGGCGTCGGGCGCAGGTGAGTTGATCGCGTTGGGCGACCAGGCGACCTACTGTTTCGCCGACTTCCACCGCAACTGTCCGCGCTTTCGTCGCGCCGTCGCCGACAATCCCGGTGAGCAGCCAGCCAGTTTTGTGCCGTTGCACGCTCTGGCGGAGGATGCGTGGGCCGCGCTGCCGCCGGCGGGCGACCCTGCTGCTTTGGGCGCAGAGATGGCATTCGAGCCGCTGCTCGGCGCGGAAGAAAATGGCCGAGGCGCGCGGCGACGTTGGGCATGGATCGGCGCTGCGCTGGTCTTTGCTTCGGTCTTTCTATGCGGGGGCATGGTTGCCAGCTACACCGGCTGGCAGTGGATCGCCCGCAACTTGCCCGCGCGTGCGGTCAGCAGCGGCAATGTCGATACAGTCAGCGTTGCGCCGACGCCGGCTGTGTTCGTCGTCTACACTGCCACACCCGACCCGGCGTTGGCAGACGCACCGCTGGCAGTGGGACCGACCGCACCGTTGATTGTATTGCCGCCGAGCGGCGCACAAACATTTCCCGCCGCGGTCACGCCGACGCCGATTGTGGTCGAACCGGCGTTGCCGCAGCCGGTGGATGGCGTCGGCGATCCGGAAGCAGGCGCCGACGCACCTCTGATCAACATTGATATTCCGATCCCCACGCGCCGCCCGACGCCGATTTTCGATCTGCCGACATCGACGCCGCTGGCGGAGGTGATTGTAGCGCCCACCGCCACGCCCACGCCGGAGCCGCTTGGCACGCCAATTGTGATGTTCGCCGCCGAACAGCCCAGCCTGGAGCGTGGTCTGTGTACAATGGTGCGCTGGAACGTGAGAAATGTACGCGAAGTCTATTACGAAGATTTGCCGGTGAACGGCCAGGGCGAGCGAGAAGTGTGCATCGACAAGGAGGATCGCATCCTTGAGCTGCGCGTCTTCTTTGCCGATGGGGCATCGCAGCTCTACACCACCACCGTGTCTTACCTGGCGCCGACGCCGACAATTACCCCGACGCCCAGCTTCACGCCTGAACCGGTCTATACGCCGACGTGGACGCCGCAGCCGCCGACGGCGACGCCCACGCCCAATATTCGCTATGGCGTTGTGTTGGCGCCAGCCAGCGGCAGCGATGTCGCCTGTACGGCGGGCCAGCAGTGCGACGTCAGCCTGTTGATGACCAACAGTGGCGACAACAGCGACACGCTGATCCTGGTGCTGGCGCAAGGCGGTGCATTCCCGGCGCAGTTGTGTCGACCGGACGGCGTCTGTGCAGGCAATGATCTGAGCGTCTCTGGCGTCGGCCCGGGCAACACGGCTTATGTGTTGCTGCGCGTCGCCGTGCCGGAAGGTATGAGTGGACAGGCGACCAGCTACGGTTTGATTGCAGCCAGCGGTGGATCGGGGCGCACCATCATTTCGCCGCAGGTCACGATCAACGTGTCTGTGCCGTGAACGTGCGTCGGATGCCAGAGCGGACATCACCAGGATTGCGGGCATGGAGTGGTTGACGGTCGCTGTTGTTGTTGCAGCGCTGATTGCTGTGAACGGTCTCTACGTGGCGGGCGAGTTCTCGGTCGTCAGTGCGCGGCGATCGCGGCTGGCAGGTATGGCGGACGAGGGCGATCGCACGGCGGGCTGGGTGCTCAACGTGCTGCGAACGCCTGCATTGCTTGATGGACTGGTGGCGGCCTGTCAGTTGGGCATCACGCTTTCCAGCCTGGTGCTCGGCTTCTACGGCCAGGCGAACATTCTACGTCTACTCACACCCTGGCTGCAGGGAATGGACGCAGGGAGCCAGGTCGCCGTACAGTCGGCGCTTTCGATAGGCATTTTGCTCTCGCTCACCGGTTTGCAGGTGCTTTTCGGTGAGCTGATCCCCAAAAATGTCGGCTTGCAATACCCTGAAAAGACCGCTATTGTGACTGCGGCGGCGATGCGCTGGTCGATGCTGCTTTATCGCCCGCTGATCTGGCTCTTCAACGGGTCGGCGCAGATTTTTCTGCGCGCCATCGGCTCACAGCCCGTCGGCGAGCACGCGCACATCCACTCGCCCGACGAGATCGTCATGCTGGCTGAAGAAAGCCGCGCTGGCGGCGTGCTCGACAGAGAAGAGACGCAGTTGCTTGTCAACACGCTGGAACTGCGTCACGAAATTGCGCGGCGTGTGATGTTGCCGCGCAATCGAATGCTCACAGCGTCTGTCGACGAGCCGTGCGATGCATTGTTGACATTGCTCGCCAACTCGCCGTACTCGCGGCTGCCGCTTTACGAGGGCGACATTGACCACATCGTCGGCTTTGTGCATATCCGCGACCTGCTGAACCTGCACTATCTGCGCCGGCTCGCTGCGCCCGACCAGGACATGTCGACGTTGAGTGTACGCGCACAGATGCGTCCAGTCTATTTTGTGCCCGAATCGCTGGCGGCTGAGGAAGTGTTGCGCGTCATGCAGCGCCAACGTCAGCATCTCGTGATTGTCGTTGATGAATATGGCGGCACGGCGGGCATGATCACGATCGAAGATCTGATCGAGGAGATCATCGGCGAGTTTGAGGACGAGTTTGATCGCAGTGTTCCAGCGATGGAACTGCGTTCTGGTGACCGGCTCTGGATTCGCGGCGACGTGTTGATCGACGAATTGGATGAGTTGCTCGAAGTCGGCCTGCCAACAGACGACGCCGACACCATTGGTGGGTTGCTTGTCGCACAGCACGGACAGTTGCCCGTTGTTGGCGATGTGGTCGAGATCGGCGCGGCGCACTTTCGCATCGAGGAGATGGAGTTCAACCGCGTCGGACGGGCAAGCGTTGCGTTGGACGCCGAGCAACTTGAACGCTGGCGGGAGCTGTACGCATGAACGAAATTCTCCTGCCCGTGGCGGTGATCATTGTGCTGATTCTCTTCAACGGCTTGTTTGTCGCCGCAGAGTTTGGCATTGCCTCAGCGCCGCGCACGCGCATTCAGCAGTTCGCCGAGGAGGGCGTGGCAGCGGCGCAGCGCGTGCTCGACACACTGCGCACGCCGCGCAAGCTCAACCGCTACATTTCCACCGCGCAGATCGGCATTACGCTTGCCAGCCTGGGGCTTGGCATGTACGGCGAACATGCGGTTGCTGAATGGATTCTGCATCCGCTGGAAGGAGTTGACTGGCTTTCGGCGGCGGCGGCGCACACGATTGCTACGGTCGTGGCGGTTGGCGCTCTGACGTATCTACATGTGGTTTTTGGCGAAATGGCGCCCAAATCGCTGGCGCTGCAACATCCCGCCGAGACTGCGGTGCGGCTCGACCGGGCGATGGCATTCTGCACGCGTCTATTTTTGCCGCTGACGCTCTTTCTGAACTGGGCTGGCGACGCCATTCTGCGGCTGATCCATCTGCCGCCAGCCAGCGCAGCAGAGCGGCTTGCGTCGTCGGCGGAGCTTGCCTATATTGTTGAGGAAAGCTCGGAACGCGGTCTGCTTGACAGCACCGAGAGAACCTATCTGGAAAATGTCTTTGACTTTCACGAACGCACCGTAGCGCAGATCATGACGCCGCGCAAACGGATGGCGGCGGTGCCCGTCACCGCCGACGAAGGCGAAGTGTTGGAGGCGCTCTCTTCGCAGCCACACTCGCGCTACCCAGTCTACGAGGGTGATCGCGACAATGTGATCGGAGTGTTGCATGCCAAAGATGTGGCGCATCGCATCGTCAACTTTCCGGGGAATTTCGATTTGCGTGCGTGTATGCGTCCTGCGCTTTACGCGCCGGCGACGCTGCCGCTGGAGGCAATGCTGCAACAGTTTCGTCGCAGCCACATCCAGTTCGCCATCGTCGTCGATGAATTTGGCGGCACTGCCGGGCTGGTGACGCTGGAAGACCTGGTCGAGGAGATCGTCGGCGAAATTCAGGATGAGTTCGATGTGGAGTCGGCGCCGTTGGAGTTGATCGGCGCCAATCAGGCGCGTGTGCGCGGCGACCTGCTGATCGATGAGCTGGCGCAGCACCTGGGCATCGAGCTTGAACACCCGGAGGCGGAGACGATTGGCGGACTGATCATGGCTGAACTGGGCGCCATGCCGCAGGTTGGCGCAAGCGTCGAATATGGCGGTCTGACTTTTGTTGTCGAACGAATGGATGGCATGGCGGTGGCGTCGGCGCTGGTCGATCTGCCCGTCGCGCCAGAAGAAGAGGAAACACGAGATGGGTGAGGAGACGCTTCTCGACAGGCTGCGAGCGTCGCTTGCCCCGACGAGCCAATCGCTCGACCACTTGCAGCCGGACCCGCTCGACGAGGCGAAGGTGCGCGCTTCGGTCCGCCAGGCAGCGCGCAGCCGCGTCAGCGCCATGTTGCGCCAGTTGCGCGCCGCACGCGGTCTTTCCTACGACGCCATCCGCGAGCGCACCGGGCTGTCGCAGCAATTGCTCTACGATATCGAATACGGAGAGCGCCGCCTGACGCTCGACGAACTGATCTTGCTGGCGGAATGCTACGGCGTCAGCGCCGACGATGTGTTGGGTGTTGATCTGGGCGTTGCTCAGGTCAACGTGGACGTGGTTATGAGTCACCGGCGGCTGCCCGGCTGATCGCAGCAGGCTGTGTGTTGTGTGTTACGTGTTGCGTTGGACTAGCGACTGGGGGAACACGCACCACGCAATACGCACCCACGCAACAAAGTCTGTATCAATTCTCGCTCGCTAAGCAATCGAAGGAGTCTGCACGTGCGCCTCGAAGTCGATCTGGCTGTCTCAAAGGTCGGCAAATACGCCTCAAGCGAAAGCGGCGACACCGTCGAGATCGTGGAGCGCCCGCACGGCGGCTTCAGCGTTGTCGTCGCCGACGGTCAGCGCAGCGGCAAGAGCGCCAAGGCGATCAGCAATCTTGTCGCGCGTAAAGCCATCTCGCTAATTGGCGAGGGTGTGCGCGATGGTGCAGTGGCGCGCGCCGCGCACGACTATCTGCGCACGCAGCGCAGCGGTCAAGTGAGCTGTGAACTGACCATCGTCAGCGTTGATATGGCGACGCGCACGCTTGTGCTCAGCCGCAACGCACGCTGTCCGGCGCTGCTGCGCCGCAGCGACGAGTTCATCTGGTTCGACGAACCCAGCCAGGCGATCGGCATTCAGCGCAACACCAAGCCGCAGGTCGCCGAGCTGGAACTGGCGCCGCAAAGCACATTGGTGATCATTACCGACGGCGTGTGGAGTGCGGGCAGCCCAACCGGTTCGCCTGTGCTCGATCTGCCGGCGTTGGTGGCTACAGTCGATAGACCGCCATGTGCAGCTGCAACAACCGTCGCCGATGCGATTCTGAACGCTGCACTCGAATTGGAACAGGGACGCCCACGTGACGACGCCACTGTCCTTGTCGTCAAGGTGCGCGAGCAGTGTGAGCAGGGCGAAGTGCGCCGCCTGCGTATGACTGCACCGCTGTAAAGGAGCGACTCGTCGTGCCCACCGCCAGCCTGATGACCGAAAAACTGCCGCTGATCAAAGTCGTCGGCATTAGCGCCAGCGGCAAATCGACATTGGTTTCGGCGCTGCGCAACGCAGGCTGGAATGCGCGCCCGGTCAGCCAGGAACACAGCGACGTGCCCGATCTGTGGAAACAGTTCGGCTTTCCGCGGATTCTAATTTTCCTGGACAACTCGCTGGAGGGACAACAAATGCGGCGTCCCGATGTGGAATGGAGCGCCGCCAACCTGGCGCAGGAACGGGCGCGGCTGCAGCACGCATACGAACATGCCGACCTGCGCATCAACACCGCCCACCTCACGGCGCAGCAGGTCAGCGACATGGTGATGGCTTTCTTGCGCGCCAATCGCATCCGTTGCGCGCCAGCGCCGTTAGCGCCCCTGCCGCGCACGGGCGGGAGTGGATAGCCAAATAGAACGCGGATTTTGCGGATGCGGCGGATCAGTGCGGATTAAAATCCGTGCAAATCTGCAAAATTCGCGTCATCCGCTTGCTATTCTTCCGCTCCAAGCGACAGCGCCAGTTCGGGCTGGCGCGGTCCCTCGACCCAGACCTGACCGTCGGACCAGTTTTCTTCTTTCCAGATCGGCACGATCGCTTTGAGCCGCTCGATGGCGTAGCGACACGCCTCGAAACAGCCGTCGCCGCGGTGAGGCGTCGCCACGGCGATGACGACGCTTGGCTCCTCGATCTCCAGCCGGCCAACGCGGTGCAGAATGCTGACCGCCATCACTTTAGGCCACTTCTGCATGATCTCGTCGCCGATGCGCGCCATCATCGCTTCCGCCATCTCGGTGTACGCCTCGTAATTCAGGAAATCGGTGCCGCGCACGCCGTCGTTCGTCGCCGTTTCCCCGCGCACGACGCCCGCAAAGGTGACAATTGCGCCGCAGTCGGGTCGCGCCACCCGCCGCGCCACATCATCCAGCGACAGCGGCTGGTCGGTGATCTCAAACAGTTTCATAGTTTCTCCAAACTCAACCTATGAAGATTATGCTGGTTGGGCAATGTCGATTTCGTCCGCTGTATTTGATATGGCGGCAACTCCCACCCGATACTGGCGGAAAAATCGCCACTTCATCTCCCTCTCGCAGCACCTGATCGCCTTTGGCGTATTCCTGGTTGACGGCGGCGTAAAAGGTGCGTTTGCCGATCGTCAGCGCCGGATAGTGCGCGTCGATGGCGGCGAGCGCGTCGTCGAGCGTGGCGCCTTCGGGCAGTTCGAGCGGCTGCTGCGACCAGCCTGCAAGCTGACGCAACGTCGCAAAGAGTCGCACCTGTATTTGCATGGTCAAGTCCCCTTGTGAAACCTCTTTGTAAAAATTGTCCAACGCATAGACCAGATGGCGCAGAGTGCGCAGATGTCCATGTGCAAGAGTCTGACGCGTGCGCCTATCGGCGGCCATTGTATACCTGAGAAAGGCGCATCGCCAACACAGCACAGTGGAATTCTCGATGTATGCATATTGATGTGTTGTTTGACAACGCCCGTCGCTCCCGATACGATAGCGCTATATTGTGTTTGTGTTGCGACCATACACCAGAGGAGTGGAAGCCATGCCGCCACGCACGATCCGCGCCCCTCGCGGCTCCCAGTTGACCTGTAAAAACTGGCTGATCGAGGCCGCCTACCGAATGTTGCAGAACAATCTCGACCCCGACGTTGCCTTCGACCCAGATAACCTGATCGTGTATGGTGGACGTGGGCGCGCCGCGCGCAATTGGGAAGCGCTCGATGCGATTCTGCACACACTCGAACGGCTTGAAGCGGACGAAACGCTGTTGGTGCAGTCGGGCAAACCGGTGGCCGTCTTTCGCACACATGAAGATGCGCCGCGCGTGCTGCTCGCCAATTCCAACATTGTGCCGGCGTGGGCGACGCAGGAGAATTTTGAGAAGTGGGAGCGCGACGGGCTGATCATGTATGGGCAAATGACCGCGGGCAGTTGGATATATATCGGCACGCAGGGCATCTTGCAAGGCACCTACGAAACTTTCGGGGCGCTGGCGCGACAACATGGCTGGGGCTCGCTGGCAGGTAAGCTCGTCGTCACTGCTGGTCTGGGAGAGATGGGCGGTGCGCAGCCGTTGGCTGTGACCATGAATGGCGGCGCTGGTCTCTTTGTCGAAGTCGATCGCTGGCGCGCCGAACGTCGTCTACATTTGCGCCAGATCGACGCCATCACCGACAACCTGGAAGAGGCGATGACCTGGGTCGAAGAGGCGCGGGCGGCGCGGCAGCCCAAGTCGGTCGGTCTGATCGGCAATGCGGCGGAAGTGCTCCCCGAACTCGTGGCGCGCGGCGTGCAGCCCGACGTCGTCACCGACCAGACCTCAGCGCACGACCCGCTCTACGGCTACATTCCGGCTGGCTTGTCGCTAGAAGCCGCCGCGGAGCTGCGCCAGCGCGATCCACAGGCGTATGTGCGGGCGTCGCTTGACTCGATGACGCGCCACGTGCAGGCGATGCTCGACTGGCAGAAGCGCGGCGCGGTTGTTTTCGACTATGGCAATAACTTGCGCCAGCGCGCCTTCGACAATGGACTGCGCGAGGCATTTAGCTACCCGGGTTTTGTGCCTGCCTATATTCGACCGCTCTTCTGTGAGGGGAAAGGGCCTTTTCGTTGGGTGGCGCTTTCAGGCGATCCGGAGGACATCTATGTCACCGACCGCGCCATTCTGGAGTTGTTCCCAGAGAACGAACACCTGGCGCGCTGGATCACGATGGCGCAGAAGGAGATCGAATTTCAGGGGCTGCCGGCGCGCATCTGCTGGCTGGGTTACGGCGAACGCGCACGCGCCGGGCTGAAGTTCAACGAATTGGTCGCCAGCGGCGCGGTCAAGGCGCCGATCGTGATCGGTCGCGACCATCTCGACAGCGGCTCGGTCGCCAGCCCCAATCGCGAGACTGAAGGGATGCGCGACGGGTCGGACGCCATCGCCGACTGGCCGCTGCTCAACGCGCTCATCAACGCCGTCAACGGCGCCACATGGGTGAGCATCCACCATGGCGGCGGCGTTGGCATCGGCTACAGCATCCACGCCGGGCAGGTGATCGTGGCGGATGGCACGCCAGCGGCGGCGGCGCGGCTGGAGCGCGTCCTCACCAGCGACCCTGGCATGGGCGTCGCCCGTCATGCCGACGCCGGCTATCCGGAGGCGATCGAGTTTGCGCGCACACACGGTGTGAAACTGCCGATGATTACCAATGGGTAGGGGAATTGGTGTTAACGACGTATGAACAGCGACGCTTGGCAAACATTTAGAGCTGTAGTACGATTCCGGCAAGTTCTTGGGGTTTCAATAAGAAAGCCTGCACATGATAAGCATGTCAAGCATATCAACAATACGTCAATCGCCGACTCCTAAAGACGGGATGATTGCGGATATTGACGTGAGTCTGCAAACGCTTGTTTCTCGACTAATCGAGGAATATCAGCCGTTGCAGGTCGTACTTTACGGTTCCCTGGCCTGGGGATCACCTGATGCGGACAGCGATATCGATCTGCTGATAACGAAAGATACCGACGAACCGCCGCTGCAACGGAGAATTCAGGTGCGCCAGATTGCAGCAAAGGCTGGTCTTCGTTTGCCGTTTTCGTCACTGGTGCTTACGCCAGCAGAGTTGGAGCGGCGTCTCGCATTGGGCGATGAATTTTATCAAAACATTCTAGCCAACGGAATCATCTTGTATGAGCGCCGTTGACTCTTCACTGCCTCAGGATTGGCTTAATTTGGCTGATATGGATGCACAAGCAGCGACGATTTTGTTGGCTGAAGATGGACCGCTCATGATTGTAGCTTTCCATCTTCAACAGGCGATGGAGAAGTCCCTCAAGGGTTATCTGCTTGCGACTGGATGGCAGCTACGCCGTCTCCACGATTTAGAGTTATTGATCAACGAGGCAACTCGTCGAGATGTAGGCTTCGCCGAGTTTCTCGAACCGAGCCAACGGATCACTGAATATTACATCGAAAGTCGTTACCCTATCGGCGTTCAAAGCCCGCTTGACAAGGAGGCTCTATTAGCCGATCTGGCAATCGTGAAACGCCTGCAATACTTGATACAGTCAAAGCTCTCCGCCGCTGCCAAAACTTGATATCTCGTTTATCCTCTCGCCTACCCTAATGGAACGACCTCGATCCCATCCGCCATCACCCAGCCGACCAGCCCATCTTCGGCGCGCACGCGATACCAGCGCACACCGCTCAACTCGACCGGATAGACGATGATGTCTCCTGGCGGGCCGAGCACGGTGAAACGGTCGCCTGCTGTGTATTCGGCGAGCGTCGGCGCGTTGGGCTCAGCCGCAGCGTAGATGCGCAGCATCCCGCGCGCCTGCACTTCGACGCCGACCGCAAGGATGTCCGGATCGATCAGCGGTGCAGACGGCTCTTCGTCCGGTTCGTCAACCGTAGCGACGCCAGATTCACCGGTCTCTGGCGCGGTGGACGTCAGCGCGGTGACGCCGCTTTCCACAGTAACCTGCGGCGCGGGCAGCGGCGTTGGAGGCTGATCTGCGCACGCGCTGACAAACACGGCAACCAACAAAACCGCCGTCAGTCCCGCAACCATCCGCACGGTCTGCGCCATCTGTGTTCCATCCATCATTGATCCGAGCTCCCTTTCCGAGCGTCTTTGAGCAGCGTCAACATCGCATCGAGCGGTCGCGTGTTGATGACATCCGCCGCGGTTAGCCACCCGCGCCGCGCCACGCCGACGCCGTATTCAGCCAATTCGAGCTCGCGGGGGCTGTGGGCGTCGCAGTTGATGACAAGTTTGCAGCCCAATTCGACGGCGCGACGTGCATATACATCGTTCACGTCGAGGCGCGCCGGGTTGGCGTTGATCTCCACCACCGTCCCTGTTTCCCGACATGCCTGCAAAATGCGCTCCATGTCGATCTCGCTTGGCGGGCGCTCGCCGATGATGCGTCCAGTCGGGTGTCCCAAAATATCGACGTGTGGGTTGCGGATCGCCTTGAGGCAGCGTTCTGTAATTGTCTCGCGATCCTGGCGCTGTGCGCTGTGGATGCTGGCGACCACGACGTCCAGCCCCGCCAGCACGTCGTCGGGCAAGCCGAGCGAGCCGTCGGCCAGAATCTCCACCTCGCTGCCCTGGAGCAGGCGAAAGTCGAAGCCTTGTTCGGCGCAGCGGCGGTTGTAGGCGTCGATCTCGGCGCGCTGGCGGCGCAACTTTTCGGCGTCGACGCCCTGCACAATGCCCAGCCCGATGCTGTGATCGCT